>NZ_CP114913.1:4800000-6282885 GCF_027497155.1 Verrucosispora sp. WMMA2044 | reverse complement strand
GTCGAGCATCCGGTAGGTGCAGCCGGTCACGTGCGGTTCCGCCAGCACCATCGACTTGTCGACAAGCACCGACAGCGGATCGAGCGGGTCGTCGTCGAGCAGCCACTCCACCGTCGGCAGGTCGACCGGGCCGGCGAAGACCGCCAGCCAACGCAGCAGTCGCGCGGCACGCGGCCCGAGCGTCCGGTAGGACCAGGTCACCGTCGCCTGCATGGTCAGGTGCCGTTCGACCGCCGAGCGGGCCGCCGCTCGGGTGGCCGGGGTCGAGGAACTCACGCCGGTGGCCGCCGCGGCCAGGTCGACGGTGTCCCGCTGGTTACCGGTGTTCCCCCGATCGGTCGGTGGTGGCAACGGAATCTCACGGCCGGCGTCGAGCGTGCCGAGCACGTCGTCGAGCCGCTCGGCGAGCTGCCCCACCGAGAGCACCCGCAGTCGGGCCGCGGCCAGCTCGATGGCGAGCGGCAAACCGTCAAGTCGCCGCACCACCCGCCGTACGTCGGCCGACTCGGAGGGGTCGGGCTGGCGCCCGCCCCGCGCCGCCGCCGTACGATCCAACAGCAGCGCCACCGCGTCGCTCTCGGTGCCGTCGGGCGCCGGATCGACGCTCAACGGCGGGATCCGCCACACCACCTCACCCGGCAGCCCCAGTGGTTCCCGGGTCGTGGCCAGCACCCGCACCCCTCCGCCGCCGGCCAGCAGTCGGGAGACCGCGTCGGCGCAGGACGCCGGCTGGGCGTCGCAGGTGTCGAGCACGATCAGCATCCGGCGGGGAGCGGCGTACTCCACAAGCGTGTCGACCATCGGGCGGCCCGGCTCCGGGCGCAGGCCGAGCACCGCGGCGACGGCGAAGGCGACAAGTCCGGGGTCGGTGACCGTGGCGATGTCGACGAACCACACCCCGTCCGGGTACTCGTCCACCAGGTCGGTGGCGAACTCCACGGCCAGCCGCGTCTTGCCGCTGCCACCCGCGCCGAGCACGGTGACCAGCCGGTGCCGATTCACGAGTCGCGCCAGCTCGGCGCGTTCGGTCTGCCGCCCGACGAACGTGGTGACCTGGATCGGTAGGTTGTGCGCCACCACGTCGGCGGTACGCGGCCGCGGGAACTGCCGTTCCAGGCCGGGTGCGACGAGCTGGAAGAGCCGTTCCCGGTCGTCGAAACCACGCAGCCGGTGCAGCCCGAGGTCGAGCAGGGAGGCACCGGCCGGCAGTGGCCGGGCCCGCCGCGCCGTGGCACCGGAGCAGAGGATCTGCCCGCCGTGCGCGGCGGCGGCGACCCGGGCGGCCCGGTGCACCTCGGGGCTGGCGTACTCGCCGTCGCGTGGCTCCGCCCAACCGGTGTGCAGTCCCATCCGGACCCGGGGGGCCGCCTCGGGCGTCGGCCACTCGTGCTCACCGAGCGCCCGCTGCGCGGTCAGACAGGCGGTCAACGCCGCTCCCGCGTCATCGAAGGCCAGGAAGAACGAGTCGCCCTCGGTCAGCAGCTCCGCGCCCTCGGCCGCCGCGATCGTCCGGCGCAGCAGCCGCCGGTGCTCGGCGAGCACCGGCCGGTAGCCGGACCCGAGTAGCTGGGCCAACCGGGTGGAGCCCTCGATGTCGGTGAAGACGAATGTCACCCAACCGGTCGGGAGGTTGATCCGTGGCGGCATGCGTGGAACCTCCCCCCTGGTCTCGGCACCATACTTCCCGAGACCGGATCATCACGCATCGTGAGAACGGTCGGCCGAGACTCCGACCCAAGGTGCCATCGGACCCTGCGTCCGGGCAAGGCCGGCAGCCACCCGTACCACCCTTCGACCACCGTCGCGGCGTGGTCAGCAGCCGCAGCCACCACCGCAGCAGCCGCCGCCGGCGGGTGCGGACGAGGCACCGGACCCGCCACCACCACGGCCGGTGACCGCGACCGTGGATAGCAGTTTCACCGTGTCGGCGTGCCCCTGCGGGCAGGGCGCCGGCTCACCGGCTCGCGCCATCGGACGGTTGACCTCGAAGGTGGCGCCGCAGGCGCGACAACGGAACTCGTACCGGGGCATGCCGTCAGCCTACGACCGGACCTGACGTCGGCGAAGACATGGGTGATACTCGACGAGTGGCAGACGGCGAAGAGCGCACCACCCTGCGGCCCCTGCGACCGGCCACGCCGCGCACCGACTCCGGCGGCGGCCCGGACGGGCCGGCAACCGGGCTGCCCCGTCCCCGCCGCCCCTGGCTGAGTTCGGGCAAGCCGGCCGACGACGCGGCACCGGACCCACCCCCCACCGACCCGGTTCCGGCGGAGGCCATCGACAACGCCGCCGGCACCACGAGCGACGCTACGACTCCCGACAGGACGGATGCCACCGCAGCGGAATCGACGCCGAAGACCACTGTCGAGGAGTCCACTCCGGAGTCCGGCGCACCGGCAGCCCGGCGCCGCCGGGTGCGCTTCGGGCACGCCGTACGCCTGCCGGGGCCTCGGGCCGCGGCCCGGGCGACCCGCGCCTGGTCGCGCCGGCCGAGTGGCCGACTGACCCTGCCGGGTGTGTTCCTGCTCGTCCTGGTCGCCGCGACCGCCACGGCCGGTGCGCTGCTGGTGCCCGCCACCCTGGGCGCTCCGCGTCCGGTGGCGGTCGACGCCACCGCCGACCCGCTGCCCAGCGACCTGCCGCCGTCCGGTCAGGTGCCGCCACCGGGGCAGTTCCCGCCCCCCACCGCGACCCTCCCGCCCGGCGTGACCCCACCGGGCACCGCCGGGCCGGCCGGTGGACGCCCGTCCGACGCCCTGGCCGGCTGGGCCCGAGACACCGGTGCCAAGGTCGGCATCGACCCGATCGCCATGCAGGCGTACGGCTACGCCGAGCTGGTGCTCGCCGAGACCGACCGCGCCTGCGGCCTGAGCTGGACCACGTTGGCCGCGATCGGCCTGGTCGAGTCCCGCCACGGACAGGCCAACAACGCCCAGCTCGGCGCGGACGGCCGGGCTGTCCCGGAGATCATTGGTCTGCCGTTGGACGGCCAGGGCAACCGGATGCGGATCGCCGACACCGACCGGGGCGAGCTGGACCGCGACACCACCTATGACCGGGCGATCGGGCCGATGCAGTTCATCCCGACCACCTGGGAGGAGATCGGCGCCGATGCGGACAACGACGGCCGCAAGGACCCGCACAACATCCACGACGCCGCGCTCGCGGCCGGGATGTACCTGTGCAAGGGCGGCCGGAACCTCACCATTCCGGGCGACTGGTGGAACGCGATCCTGTCGTACAACGATGTCCGAAGGTACGCCCAGGACGTCTTCGACGCCGCCAACCGGTACGGACAGGCCAGTCGCACGTGAAGTGATCGTCCGCATACATTGGAGAACTGGACACTTCCCCCCGGCTGCGGATGACGGCAAGCTAGACGGGTGATGGTGCGCGAGTGGGACCCCAGGACCGCGTCGTCCGCCGAGATCGCGTCGCTGCTGGACACGCTGAACGCGGTCCTGGCGGCCGATCTTCCGCAGGATCCGCCGTGGCGGGAGAGTTCCCTGCGGGAATACCTCGCCGAGGTGATGCCGGGCGAACGGCGGATCTCCTGGATCGCGCAGGAGGATCCAGATGTCGACGGCGCTCCGGGAGCCATCCTCGGTCAGGTGCACGTGCTGCTGCTCGGCAACATCGGTGTGCTGGAGGTCCTGGTCCATCCGTCCGCGCGGCGCAGTGGTCTGGGCCGTGATCTCGTCCTGCGCGCAGCCCGCCGGGTCTATCAGGAGGGCTTTGAGTCGATCGGGGTGGAGGTGGTCGGCGACACTCCCGCCGTCGCCTTCTACGAATCACTCGGTTTCATTCGGGAGTACGTGGAGACCCGCAGTGTCCTCGACCTCTCCGGTGTCGACTGGGCCGAGTTGGCGGAGATGTCGACCGGGCTCGGCGCCGGTTACCGCGTCCAGTTCCACCCCGGCGGCCCGCCGGACGAGCTGATCGAGGCGTACGCGCGGGCCAAGGCCGAGATCCGGGACATCGAGGACGGCGAGCTACGACCCAGCTCGTACGATCCGCAGCGGCTCCGGGACAGCCTCGACTGCCTGCACCGGCGGGGCATGAAGCCGTACATCGTGCTCGCCCTGCACGAGCAGACCGGTGAGGTGGCCGGCCTGACCGAGGTGGTCGTGCCGGCCCAGCATCCGACCCGTGCCGACCAGTACGACACGATCGTGGTACAGGATCACCGGGGCTACGGCATCGACCGGGCGATAAAGGCTCGGATGCTGTTGGAGCTGCGCTCGGCCGAGCCGCAACTGACCGAGGTGCAGACCTGGAACGCGCAGGCCAACGAGGCCATGCTCAAGGTCAACGCCGAGCTGGGCTACCGCACCGACCGAGACTGGTGCGAATACAGCGTCGACGTCGCCGAGCTGGTCCATCGCCTCGACGCCACACGCTGACCGGTCGGCTGCCCGCCCGTCAGTTCCGGTACCAGGTGCTCGGGTCCGGCGGAGGCGGCACGTTACGGTACTTGGCCACCCGCACCTCCCACTGACTGCGGCGCCGGCGTGCCTCCCGGTCGGCCCGGGAACGGTGGTAGGTCTCCGGCGGTCGAGCCAGCCCGTAGATGTCCGCCCACCATTCGCCTGGTTCGGGGTCGAGAATCGTGTTCAGATGCGCCGGGTAGCGCCGGTCCGCGCCGTCCCGGGTGTCGTCCCAGACCTTCATCGGCAGCACGACCCGCCCCTCCTGGTCGACGACCACGAGATAGAGCCCGGCCGCACCGAGCAGCCGCTCCAGCACGGCCAGGCTCGGCGTCAGGCTGCCCGCCTCGACCCGCGCGACGGTCGACGGGGCGACCTTGGCGAACCGGGCCATCCGCAGCTGGCTGAGCCCGACGATCCGGCGGGCACGTCGCACCAGACCGGCGATGGGAAAGGGACCGACCGTGGGGCCGAGGCCCGGCGGCTCGAAGACGATGGACATGCACCCGACCCTGCCGCTGCCCAAGCCGACGCGGCAACCCCTGTGGAAAAACCTGTGGATAACCCGAGCCCTCCGCACCGCCCACCCCCTCACAGCCCACCCGACCCGACCCTGGCAGGGCTAGCGGTCCGCTACCCTCAGCAACAATCACGGTGAGTGGCGGACGTGTCATCTCCCTCCGACCCTTCCCACAACACCTCCGCGCCCTTTGCTCTGCTTCAACCCGCGCAACAGGCTCTGACCAGCGGCGAAGGAAGTCAAGATCGCGGTCTATCGCACGCCGGCAACTACCCTCCGCAAGCTGTGCGTGGGTTGAAGCAGAGCAAAGGACGGGGGGAGGACATGGGCAGAGGTGGAGGAAAAATACTCAGGGTGATGACACTGGTTCGGTCGATGGTCGCACCAGTGCAGACGGGTTGGCGCGTGAACAGGCCGCCGCAACAGCGCAGCCGTCAGCCGTCAGCCTTGTCGGGTGCTCGGGGTCGAAGCAGGGTCAGTAACGCTGGCGGAGCAGTTGGGCGGCCTCGACGGCCCAGTAGGTGAGGATGATCTGGGCACCGGCGCGGCGGATCGAGGTGAGGGTTTCCAGCATCACCCGCTCCCGGTCGATCCAGCCGTTCGCGGCGGCCGCCTCGACCATCGCGTACTCGCCGGAGACCTGGTAGGCCGCCACGGGCACGTCCACGGCGGCGCGGACCGCCGACACCACGTCGAGGTACGGCAACGCCGGCTTGACCATCACCATGTCGGCACCCTCGGCGACGTCCAACGCGACCTCGCGCAGCGACTCGCGCAGGTTCGCCGGATCCTGCTGGTAGGCCCGTCGGTCCCCCTCAAGCGCCGACTCCACCGCGTCCCGGAAGGGGCCGAAGAAGGCCGATGCGTACTTCACGGCGTACGCGAGGACGGCCACGTCGGTGTGACCGGCCGCGTCGAGTGCCGCGCGTACCGCCCCGACCTGGCCGTCCATCATGCCGGACGGCCCGACCACCCCGACCCCGGCGGCGGCCTGGGCCACGGCCATCTCGGCGTACGCGGCGAGGGTGGCGTCGTTGTCGACCTCGCCGGCCGGGGTGAGCAGCCCGCAGTGCCCGTGCGAGGTGAACTCGTCCAGGCAGAGGTCACTCATCACCACCGTCGCGTCGCCCACCTCGGCGACCACGTCCCGGATCGCGACGTTGAGGATGCCGTTCGGGTCGATGCCGCCGGAGCCACGTTCGTCGCGCGACGCGGGCACGCCGAACAGCATGATCCCGCCGACGCCGGCCTGCACCGCTTCCACCGCCGCCTTACGCAGCGAGTCGCGCGAGTGCTGGAGCACCCCCGGCAGCGAGGCGATGGCGCGCGGCTCGGTCAGCCCTTCCTTGACGAACATCGGCACGACCAGCTCGGCCGGGTCGACGCGGGTCTCGGAGACCAGCCGACGCATCGCCGCGGTGCGGCGCAGCCGACGGGGCCGCATCTCTGGGTACGGCATGAACCCTCCCTGACGACCAGCCGGAGCCGGACCGGCTACCGGAACCTCAGCGCGGTCGGCCCCTGGACCTTCGAACCGCGGCGCTGCTTCGCCGGCATCGCGGCGAGCTTCTCCCGCAGCTCGACGGCGTAGCCGGCGAGCGCCTCCACCAGATCGGGCACCGACGCGTGCGGCGGCTGGACGTCGACCCGCAGGCCGAACTCCGTCGCGGTCTCCGCCGTCTTGGGCCCGATGACAGCCACAACGGTACGCGTGTGCGGCTTGCCGGCGATGCCGACCAGGTTCCGGACCGTGGAGGACGAGGTGAACAGCACCGCGTCGAACCCGCCCGACTTGATCGCGTCCCGGATCTCGGCGGGCGGCGGAGCGGCCCGGACCGTCCGGTACGCGGTCACGTCGTCGACCTCCCAGCCGCGCTCGGTGAGCCCGGCGGCGAGTGTCTCGGTGGCGATGTCGGCACGCGGCAGCAGCACCCGGCCGACCGGGTCGAGCACCTCGTCATGCGGCGAGAACTCGGCCAGCAGCCCCTCGGAGGACTGCTCACCGGAGGGAATCAGCTCCGGCTGGATGCCGAAGGCCCGGACGGCGTCGGCGGTGGCGTCGCCGATACAGGCGATCTTGACGCCGCCGAAGTGCCGGGCGTCCAGCCCGTGCTCGGCGAACTTCTCCCAGACCGCCCGCACCGCGTTGACCGACGTGAAGATCACCCAGGCGTACCTGCCGTCGACCAGGCCCTTGACCGCCCGCTCCATCTGGGCGGGGGTACGCGGCGGCTCCACCGCGATGGTCGGCACCTCACAGGGAATCGCTCCGTACGCACGCAGCCGGGCACTCATCGCGCCGGCCTGCTCCTTGGTGCGGGGCACCAGCACCTTCCAGCCGTACAGCGGGCGGTTCTCCCACCAGCTGAGCTTGTCCCGCTGACCCACACCGTCGCCGACGGTCAGCACGACCCGGCCGGTGAAACCGAGTGCCGCCGCGACGAAGGAGTCCACGGTCGACGTGGTGGTGTACTGCGTCTCCCCGGTGCCGTCCCCGGTCACTCCGACGTCGGTGGCGCCGTTCACGCCGGCGGCCAGCAGCCCGTCCCGGATCGCGGCCAGGTCACCGGCGTCGACCGCCAGCGCCAGCGAACCGCGTTGCACGGCCGCCGCCAGCGCGTCGAAGTCCAGGACGCTGACGTCCTCGACGTCGGCGGCGGTGCGTACGCCCGGCAGCGGCACGCCCGCGTAGGTGGCCACCCCCTCGGCCTGGCCGACTCCCGGAACCACCTCGAAGTGCGCGGCGGTACGCGCCACCGCCTGCACCTCCTTGACCACCGAGTCGTGGCCGAACGGATCGCCGGCCACCAGGTGCACCGCGTTCTGCCCGGAGCGGGCCGCCGAGATCAGGATCTTGGCCACGTCGCCCGGCGCGCCCTCGGCCGGGGTGAACTGGGCGTCGGAGCTGGCCTCGGCCCGGACGACGTCGAGCAGCGACTCGGGTACTCCCCGGTCGTACACCACCTGGTCGGCGCCGACCAGGGCGTCGTGCGCCCGGCGGGTCAGCAGGCCCGGGTCGCCGGGTCCTGCCCCGACGAACGCGATACGGCCTACGGGCTTACGGGTGCGGGTCATTCTGTGCTCCCAAATTGCTGGGTCCCCGGGCCGTCGTGTCCTTGCGGGCCGAGGATCGAGTCGGCGCCGAGGTCGAGGAGTTCGGCGGCGAGTGCCTTACCGATCTCCGCCGCGTCGGCGGGCGTACCGGTGCGGGACAGCCGGACCTCGTGCGTACCGTCCGGGCTGATCACCGCCCCGCGCAGGTAGATCTCATCACCGTGCTCGCCCTCGGCGAGTTCGGCGTAGGCGGCGACCGGAGCGGAGCATCCGGCCTCCAGGGTGGCCAACATCGCCCGCTCCGCGGTGACCGCGGCGCGGGACGGTGCGTGGTCGAGCAGGGCGAGCAACTCGACCAGGTCGGTGTCGTCGAGCCGGCACTCCACCGCCAGGGCCCCCTGCGCCGGGGCCGGCAGCATCAGCATCGGGTCGAGCGTCTCGGTGACGGCGTCGGCGCGGTCGATGCGGGTCAGGCCCGCCCGGGCCAGGACGACGGCGTCCAGGTCGGCCTCCGGGCCGAGCACCCGGGCCAGCCGGGTGTCGATGTTGCCCCGGATCGGGGTGACCGACAGTGGCATACCCAGCGCGTGCAGCTGGGCGATCCGGCGCAGCGCGCCGGTGCCGACGACCGCGCCGGGCGGAAGTTCGGCAAGCGTCCTGCCGTCGCGGGCGACGAGCGCGTCGCGCGGATCCTGGCGCGGCGGCACCGCGGCGATGTGCAGCCCCGCCGCGGTCGCCGTGGGCAGGTCCTTGTAGGAGTGGACCGCGAAGTCGATCGTCCCGGCGACCAGTGCGTCACGTAGCGCGGAGACGAACACGCCCACCCCGAGGCGGTGCACCGGCGCGTTGGACCGGTCGCCGGCGGTCACCACCTCGACCAGTTCCACGGGACGTCCGGTACGCGCCGTCAACGCCTCGGCGACCTGCCCCGACTGGGCCATCGCCAGCTTGCTGCCCCGGGTACCGAGGCGCAGTGGGGCCTCGTTCATCGCTCGCCTCCGGTGGGTGGGGTGATGTCGGGCACGGTGTCCACCGGCGAGGTCTGCGGGACCTGGAGGTCGAACAGTTCCCGCAGCAGGGCCGTGTACTGGTCGCCGCCGGGTTCGGCGGCGAGCTGACGGACCCGGACGGTCGGCTGGTGCAGCAACCGCTGGACCACCCGGTGAACCGTACGGGCCACCTCGGCGCGCTGGTCGTCGCTTAGGTCGGGACGGCGTTGCGCGAGCCGGCGCAGCTCGGCGGTGACCACGTCGTCGGCCCGGCCGCGCAGCGCAGCGACGGTCGGCGCCACGTCGGCACCGCGCAGCCAGCAGAGGAAGGACTCGACCTCGCCGGCCACGATGCGCTCGACGGCTGCGGCGTCGGCGGCGACCGGGCCGTCGGCGAGCAGCGCCGCCATCCGGTCGATGTCGATCACCTCGACGCCGGGCAGCTCGGCGACGCCGGGGCCGACGTCTCGCGGCACCGCGAGGTCGAGCAGGACCAGTGGGCCACGCCCAGGGGCGCGGTCGGCGGTCGCGGCGGCGACCACCTCGCGGGTGAGGACCGGCTCGGGCGAGGCGGTGGCGGCCACCACGACGTCCACCGTGGCAAGTGTGTCGGCCAACTCGGCCATCGGTCGCGCGCCGGCTCCGTAGGACTCGGCCAGCCGGACGGCGCGGTCGGTGCTCCGGTTCGTCACGGTCAGCGGTCCGGCACCGAGCCGGGACAGCGTCGCCACGCCCAGCGAGCCCATCGCCCCGGCGCCGACGATCAGCGCGGGTCGACCCGTGAGGTCGTCGTCGAGGTGACCGGCGGCGAGTCCCAGCGCGGCGGTCACCACGCTCTGACCGGCGCGGTCGATGCCGGTCTCCGAGTGGGCCCGCTTACCCACCCGCAGCGCCTGCTGCATCAGCTCGTGCAGCAGCCGCCCGGCGGTGTCGGCCGCACTGGCCCAGTGGTAGGCGTCACGTAGCTGCCCGAGGATCTGCGCCTCGCCGATCACCATCGAGTCCAGACCGGCGGCCACCCGGAAGATGTGATCCACCGCAGCCGAGTCGAAGTGCACGTAGAGGTGGTTGGCCAGCGCGGCGGGCTGGCAACCCGCCTGCTCGGCGAGCACGGCACAGATGTCGCCGAGGCCGCCGTGGAAGCCGGAGACCGCCGCGTAGACCTCCACCCGGTTACAGGTGGAGACGAGGACGGCCTCGCTCACGTACGGCTGCGCGATCAGCCGACCCAGCGTGCGGTCGAGCCCGCTGGGTGACACCGCGAGTCGTTCCAGGGTGGCGACCGGTGCGGTGCGGTAGGACGCGCCCACGACGAGGAGTTTCACGTGCCGATCGCCTCCTGGCTCTCGGTGACCGCGAGACCACCGGGAAGGGCGGTCAGGGCGGACCCACCGGCGGCGGGCAGCGCGGTCAGGGATGCCTTGCGGTGCTCGTGGAACGACAGGATCTGCAACTCGATGGCCAGGTCGACCTTGCGCACGTCGACCCCTTCGGGGACCGAGAGTACGCACGGCGCGAAGTTCAGGATGCTCGTCACGCCGACGGCGACCAGCTGGTCCGCCACCCGTTGCGCGGCGGCGGCCGGGGTGGCGATGACACCGATCGCGATGGATTCCTCGGCGGCCACCCGGGGCAGTTCGTCGATGTGCTGCACGACCAGCCCGTTGATCTCTTCGCCGACCCGCTCCTGATCGGCGTCGAGGAGGGCGGCGATCCGGAACCCACGGCTGGCGAAGCCGTCGTAGCCGGCCAGGGCGTGACCGAGGTTACCCACGCCCACCAGGGCGACCGCCCGGCGCTGGGTGAGCCCGAGCACGTACTCGATCTGATCGATCAGCAGCCCGACGTCGTAGCCCACGCCCCGGGTGCCGTACGAGCCGAGCTGGGACAGGTCCTTACGGAGCTTTGCCGAGTTCACCCCGGCGGCATTGGCCAGCCCTTCGCTGGAAACCGTCTCGTGACCGGTTTCCGCGAGGTTGTGCAGGGCACGGAGGTACTCGGGGAGCCGGGCCACCGTCGCCTCGGGCAGGTCCGGGAGCGCCGGTACGGCACCTGCGCGGCCGGGCGCGCCAGGGTGACGGTGCTGACTCATGAGACTCCGTGCGGTGCGATCCTCGACCAACTCCACCGGTCGGCCGTTTCGGGACTCCCGCCGGCGACCGATGGTGCCGGCTGTGCTAGCGGGGCGCGTCGGAATTACAGAGTAGGCGCTTGTGAAGACGTGCACAAATCGCGATCTTGCTGGCACGGCCCGCGTCCCCACCGGCCCCTCCATCCCACAAGATCGATCACCACCTCGCCATCGGCGCCCGCGCGATTATCGCTCAATCCCGACTTCTCTGACCAATCACACGTAGCCCCGACTCCCCTTCCAATTCGCCGATCATGAAGTTGTCGCCCCGACACGCCGGATTTCCCGCGCGACAACGTCATGAACGGCGCAGTGGGTCGGTGGAACTGGTGGCGAGGGTCACGGCCTCGGTAAGCGAGTCGGCGACGGGGTGGCCGGAGGCGAGCAACCGGGCGCGATCGGTGAAGCCGCCGCTGTAGAGGACGGCGCGGGCGCCGACGGACCGGGCCGCGTCAGCGTCGTCGAGCGAGTCGCCGATCAGCACCACCGACCGGCCGTCGACACCCAACGCGTCGAGATGCCGCGCCAGCGACTCCGCCTTGCGGTCGCCACCGATCTGCGCCCGCAGCCCGTCGACCCGGGCGAACCGGCCGGTCAGGCCGTACGTCTCGACGGTGGGTATCAGCTCGTCGTGGAACCACATCGACAACAGGGACTGGCTGCCTGACCAGGCCGCCATCGCGTCCACGGCGTCGTGCGCCATCTCACAACTGGTCAGACCCACCCGGTACGCCTCGTGGAAGATCTTGTCCAGCCGACCGAAGGCGTCGTCGTCCACCGCTCGGCCGAGGATCTCCGCGTAGTAGTCGGCGATCGGTCGGCGGAACCTCACCCGGTGCTCGTCGGGGGTGACGCTCGGCCCGCCCTCGCTGGTAAACACCGCGTTGGTGCAGGCCACCACGAGGCTGAGGTCGTTGAGCAGGGTGCCGTTCCAGTCCCACACCAGATGAGCGCTCGCAGGGGTCATCGCCGCACCCTATCCGGCCGCACCCCCGCGCGGCGGCCTCAGAGCTGCGGGGTGGTCAGGTCGCGCAGCAGCCGTTCCTCCTCGACCCGCCAGTAGCCGTGTTCCCTGCCGTCGAGCAGCACCACCGGCAGCCGGTCGCCGTACTCGCGTTCCAGCTCCACGTCGCCGCTGACGTCCCGCTCGGTCCACCGGTCGCCGGTGACCGCGACCACCCGGTCGAGCGCCGCCTTGGCGTCCTCACACAGGTGACAGCCGGGGCGGGTGATCAGCGTCAGGCGGGGTTCACGCATCGGTCTCCTCCGTCGTACCGAGCAGGGTCTTGCGTACCTTCCCGATCACCGAGCGCGGCAGCACGTCGACGAACTCGACCTCGGTCGGGCACTTGAATCTGGCCAGGTTACGTGTGCAGTGCGCGATCAGCTCGGTACGTGCCACCGCGGCCTGCGGCCTCGGCACCACGTACGCCCGCACAGTCTCCCCGGTCCTCGGGTGCGGCACACCCACTACGGCGGACTCCGCCACCGCCGGATGGGCCGACAACACCAGCTCCACCTCGTGCGGATACACGTTGAAGCCGTTGACCAGGATCAGCTCGCCGATCCGGTCGACCAGGAAGAGGTCGCCGTCGGCGTCGGCGTACGCCACGTCGCCGGTGGGCCACCAGCCGTCCGCGTCCGGTCCGCCCGCGCCGTCCGGCCAGTAACCGGAGAACAGGTTCGGACCACGCACCACCAGCTGTCCGGGATCGGTGCCCGAGGCCGGGTCGGTGAGGTCCATCTCGTCCGGATCGTCGTCGAGCGCGGCGACTCCGTCGCGCCACAGCTCCGTACCGTCCGCACCGACCAGCCGCACCTGCACGCCGGGCAAGGGACGGCCGATCGAGCCGGGCCGGGGTTCGCCGCCGACCAGGGTCGAGGTGAGCACCGGGGCGGTCTCGGTCAGGCCGTACCCGACGTGTACCGGACGCCCGGCGGCCTCGGTGAAGCGCGCCGCGTCGGCCGGCTCCAGCGGCGCCGCGCCGCACACCACGATCCGCACCGCGGCCATCGCCTCGGCGAGGGTGTCGGTGCCCGCCCGGGCCCAGGCCTGCACCATCGACGGTACGCCCACCAGGACGCTCACCCGGTGCCGGGCGATCTCGGCGAGCGCCGCGTCGGGGCCCGCGTCGTCGACAAGTACCCCGGTCGCACCATGGTGGAGCACCGCACCCAGCCCGGAGTTCAGCCCGTAGGCGTGGAACAGCGGCAGGGCCAGCAGCACGGTGTCGTCCGGGCCGACCACCGGCGGGTCGATCCGGCCGATCTGTTCGTGGTTGGCCGCCAACGCACCGTGGGAGAGCATGGCTCCCTTCGGCCAGCCCGAGGTGCCCGAGGTGTAGAGCAGCATCGCAAGGTCGTCGGCGCGTTGGGCCGGAAACGTCCGGTCGCCTTCCGCCGTCGGTGCGCTGGTGTGCACCGCGACCAGCGCGGGCAGGTCCAACTCCCCGGCCAGGTCCCGGATCCGCTCGGTGCCGATCAACACCGACGCGCCCGAGTCGGCCAGGACGTGTCGCAACTCGCGCGCGGTCAGGCCGGGGTTCACCGGTACCGCGGTCAGCCCGGCGCGCAGCGCGCCGAGCAGGCTGATCACGAAATCCGGCACGTTCGGCAGCGCCACGGCGACCCGCGCCCCGGGCCGGGTCGCGTCGGCCCCCGGCACGGCGACCAGTGCCCGGGCCGCACCGCTCACCGCCTCGTCCAGTTCGGACCAGGTGATCGTCCGATCCTGCCAATGCAGGGCGGGCTTGCCCGGGTACCGCGCCGCCGCCCGGCGAAGACGGTCGGCGAGGTTGGGACCGGAGACCGAGTCAGGATCCTGCACGGTGGCTGAGTCTGGCACAGCCCGACCCGCACGGCCACGCCCGCGAGTCCCGTCCACGGAACCGGACCGCGTCACCGACGGTGCGGTACAGGTGCGACGGCGACGCACCGCGGGTGCCCGGCCCGGTGCTGTCGCCGGTCTCCACCAGACCCCGGCACTCGACATCGATCCCGCCCGCTACCTGCACGAACAGCGGTTCCAATGGGGATCATGTGAGTCGTCTGTTGTCAACCACACCCGACGGACAACCGGTCCGCCGGGTCGACGACACGTCAGGAAATACTTCGGCCCTGTGTAACGGACTTGCCACGCGCGGGTGACGTTGGCCCTATCATCACTCGGGTCGGCTCACCCCATTTGCCGTGAGTCGACACCCCTCAGCCCGAGGAGGCCCCCGTGCCGTTGAGCGCATTGGACCAGCACCTCAAGGGGATCTGCCGCCCGTCGGCACGCCCCGGAGCCCCCCTGCCCGACGCGGCGCCGACCGGTCGACCGGTCGTCGCCAGCCCGGCGGCCACCGGCGGAACGGAGGCGGCGCGATGACCACCTTCGGCTTCGCCGAGCGTCCGGTCGGCCTGACCGGACCGGCCGCCCGCGCTCCGATCAACGAACGCGGCGGTGCCCACGGCGCACCGGACGCGTCGGCCAATCTCGCCGTCCGGGGTGACGGCGCCGCGCGACGGGTGGGCAGTCGGCCCCACCAGAACGAGCCGCCACATCGACCACCCGTGCCCGGTGGGAACGCCAAACCCGCCGGCGGTCGGGTCGCCTCCCCGAACCGCCCGACGATGCCGGCTCAGGCTCGGCGCAGTGGGGACGCACCGGTCACCGAGGTGTCCACCACCGAGACCGCGGTCCTTCCCGCGGTGCCCGCGACGACCGGCACCTCGACCGGGTTCCCGAGCCGCCCGGATCCCTCCGATCCGGCCACCGAGGTCTGGGCCCTCGTCGAACGCGCCCAGGCCGGCGAGGCCGAGGCGTTCGGGCTGATCTACGACCGCTACGTGGACACGGTGTTCCGCTTCGTCTACTTCCGGGTCGGCAACCGGCAACTCGCCGAGGACCTCACCTCGGACACCTTCCTGCGCGCCCTCAAGCGGATCGGCAGCTTCACGTGGCAGGGGCGCGACCTCGGCGCCTGGCTGGTCACCATCGCCCGCAACCTGGTCGCCGACCACTTCAAGTCCGGCCGGTACCGGCTGGAGGTCACCACCGGCGACGTCCTCGACGCCGATCGGGAGGATCGAGGCCCGGAGGGCAGCCCGGAGGCGGCGGTGGTGGAGCACATCACGAACGTCGCCCTGTTGAGTGCGGTGAAACGCCTCAACCCCGAACAGCAGGAGTGCATCGTGCTCCGCTTTCTCCAGGGCTTCTCGGTAGCCGAGACCGCCCGGGCGATGGGCAAGAACGAGGGTGCGATCAAGGCGCTGCAGTACCGGGCGGTCCGGGCCCTGGCACGGCTGCTCCCGGACGGCTTCCAGCCGTGACCTTCCGGCACCGTCACGAGGGTCGCCCGCCCTGGTCGGCTGCTGGGCACCCAGACCTGACAGCGATCACTTTGCGTAATTTCGGCACCGGCCGGGCCGTAACCCGCCCCCGGCACGGCGCGTTTCTCCGGGTGCGACCGGTGACAGGCCGGGAGCCCTCGGGGGCCTCCGGATGACCTGCGACGGTGCCGACGAGGGCCCTCCGCCGTGATGTCACGAGGTCATCGGTCGCTGGCGGTAAACGCGGCCGACCGGCCGTGACCAGCGAGAGGAGGTGCCACGGTGGACAACGCCCTCTTCTCCCGTCGGCGCGCCGAGCGCTTCGCGCAGCTTCTCGACGAAGCCAACGGCGGCAGACGTCATCACGTGCGATCCAGGGACGACGACCAGCTCGCACCACTCGTCACGCTCGGCCGGCAGCTCGGTGCCAACGCGCCGGACGCCGGGGTCGACCCGGAATTCCGCACCGGCCTGCGGGCGATGTTGCTGGCCACCGCCGTTCGGGAGGGTGTCGGCGCGCCGGCCCCCGCCCGCCCGGCCGAGAAGGCGTCTTCCGGTCGTGGGTCGCTGCTGCCCCCGGTGACCGCCCGTCGGGCCCGCGCTCGCGGTGCGATTCTCATCGGCATCGCCGCCGGTGCCGTGGCCGTTTCCGGCATCTCGGCCGCCAGCGAGGACGCGGTGCCCGGTGACGCGCTGTACGGCATGAAGCGTGGCACCGAACGGGCGCAGCTCGCGCTCACCAGCTCCGACATCAGCCGGGGTCAGCTCTTTCTCGACTTCGCCCGCACCCGATTGGCCGAGGCGGCCACGGTGAAAGGCAGCCCCGGTGGATACCGGGCGGTGCTCGACGACATGGACGCGGACACCCGGCAGGGCGTACGCCTGCTCACCGGGGCGGCCGCGCAGCGCTCGGATCCCGCGGCGCTGGCCGCGGTCGACGCGTTCCTCACCGACCAGCGGCGTTCGCTGAGCGCGCTGGAGGGTCGGGGCTCCCGGATCGACCGGGCGCGCACCGGCGAGTCGCTGGCGCTGCTCGAATCCGTCGCCGAGCGGGCTGACGCCGTACGGGCCGCCATCGGCTGCGGCCGGGAGTTCACCGTCAGCAGCGACACGCTCGGCCCGATCCCCGCCGCCTGCTCCTGACCGGTCAGGCGCTCATGGCCCGCCAGGCACCGGACCGGTGCGGCTGTTCGCCTGGCGACCTCACCCCACCGACCGGTCCCGCCTCGGACACCAGAGCTGATGCCCGAGGCGGGAGAGACGGCGGAGCGGTTTTTCCGGCTGCCGTCAGTAGTCGTCGCCGCAGGAGTGACCGGCGTTGCTGCCGATCGGCACGAACGCGATGGTGTCGAACGCGACCGCGTCGAAGTTCTGCGTGTGTGCCGTCCCGACATTGTTCAGTTGCACCTGCGCTCCCCGACCCAACTCGTACGAGCCCAGGTAGACCCACTTGTCCTCGCCGAGGTTGGCGGGGTTCGGGTTCGGGATACCGCCGGGCAGCGCCCAGCCGGCTTCCTCGGCGAGATCGAGCGCACAGGTTCGCTGTTCGCCGATCGTGCCCGTGGTGATCAGGTACTCGGCGTTGTGGTAGTCCGCGCCGTGGCTGGGCACGTGGGCGACGATGTCGTAGCGGGCGCGTTCCCCGGGTACCAGATCCAGGTTCGGCGTCCAGGAGCCGACGATACGGCGCTTCGGGTTGCTGCTGTTGACATACGTGAACCAGATGTGGCCCTTGTAGCCCGCGCCGATCTGGTGCAGGTCGATCTCGGCGTACGGGGCCGTGCCGCCGCCGGCCGGAAACCCACGGCGGATGGTGAACTTGCCGTCAGTCGCGCCGATGTCGCACCCGAGGTTGTACTGCCCGGTGTCGTTCAGCGAGTAGACCATCGACATCCGCTTGTTCCGGTTGCGGTTGCCGTTCTTGTCGCCGGTGAACGTCTCGCAGTTGCGTGGGTAGATGCGCTTCACTCCCGGCTCGGCGGCGCCGGACCCGTAACTGAGTTTTTCCCGGGCGCACTCCTCCATCAGGCAGTTGCCCGACGTCGCGTGGCCGTGCCACCAACAGGCTTCGGAGTCCGCCGGGCAGCCGTTGGTGGCCGGCGAGCAGCTGTTGACCTCGGAGCAGAACGCGTAGCGGTCCGGGATGGACAGCACCTTGGTGAAGCGGTCCGGGTAGATGGGCGAGTTGGAGCTGTACTCCGGATGCGAGTACGCCTCAGTCATGATCGGGAAGCCCTTCATCTGCGGCGTCTCCACCCAGCCCATGATCCGCTCTGGGTACGCCCAGTCGTTGGGCCGCTCGGCGTCGGCCATGGTCGCGCGCAGGAACGGCTCCCGGTTGGCCGGGTACCTCGGGTTGGCCGGGTTGTTGAACCACCCGATCCCGAAATAGCCCTTCTGGAGGTCGGTGTTGCGACGGTCGTACGGGTAGTAGCCGCTGTTGTACGCCCAGACGGCGAGGAACCAGTTCTCGACCCAGGTCGGGTCGTTGTTGTTCATGTAGCTCTTGTACGCGTTGAGCTCGGTGTTCATCTGGTTCCACTTTTCGATCAGGATGTTGAGCCCGGCGGCGAGGTTTGCCGCGTAGTCAACGGCGATCGCCCGGCGCTGCGTGTCGGTGAACACGTTGCTGTCCACCCGCATCCCGTCGGTGACCTGACCGATGCCGTACCCGCAGTCGGTCTTGCTGTAGTCGATGACGTCGAGATTGTCATGGTTGCCGTAGTAGCTGGCGATCAACGGGTTGCCGGTGTCACCGGGTACGACCCGCCACGACGCCTGGGACAGGTTCGTCTCCTGGGCCAGGACGGCGAGCATGATCTGAGCCGGCACCCGACCGCCGCCGACGAGCTGGCGCAGCGGGAACAGACCCTGGGGTTGGTACGCGGGCAGGCCGGCCTTCAGGTAGTTCGCCGGCCGGGTGACGTTGAGCCGTCCGTGTACCGCCTGGTTGACAGCCCACTCGACCATGTCCGGGCTGGGTTGCAGGGGCTGCACCCGGGGGTCGTTGCGCGGGATCGCGCACGTCGGGCTGCCGACGTCGGCCGCACTCGCGGCGGCGCGGCCTGACGCGGTGCCGGCGCCCAGTTCGACGTCGAGCTTCGGTGCCAGGGTGGTGTCCAGCGTGTGGACGGCACCCTGCCCGCTGACCGTGGCCCGCACCGCCACCCGTACGTCGCCGGCGTCGGCCGGGTCCGCGGGCCGCAACGGCTGGCCGACCGCGCGCATGCTCTGCTGCGTGACCACCTCCTCGGCGAGGAGGTGCCCCTCGGCGGAGAGTGCGCGCACCTGGCGGACCGCCGGGAGGACGCTCAGCTCCGACTGGCTGCCGCGCATGCTCACCTGCCCGACCAGGGCGTTGCGACCGCCGCGCTGCCCGAAGAGCTGGAGCCGCTCTCGGGGGCCGGTCGCGGTGACGGTCAGCCGGCCGTTCCGGAACCGCTGGGCGACCGCCTGTTCACCGTCCGCGCTCACCAGGTCGATGCCGCTGCCGGCGGTGGCCTGCACGGCGAACGGTTGGCCCTGCGGCCGGGCCAGTCGGGTGGTCTTGCCGGTGGCCTCGACGCGCACCAGCTGACCGCCGAGGATGCCGTAGTCGCCGTCAGGCGCCGGGGTGGGCGTGGTGAGTTGGCCGTCGACGCGACGGGTCTTGGTCACCCGGCCCTCGGCGGCGTCGACGGTGAGCAGTTCGGTGGTGAGCGCGAAGTCGTCACCCACGGATCGGGTGAGCAGGGCCCGGTCACCTGGCCCGCAGGCCGGGTTGAAGTAGGCCAGCTCGACGCCGGTCGCCACGTGGGTGGCCTTGCCGGTGGCGATCTCCACCACCGCCGCGAGGGCACCCGCGCGGGACAACTCCGGCTTGTTGGCGGCCTTCTTGGGCGCGAAGACGGCGACGGCGTACCGACCGGACCCGGTGACGCAGACGGCACCCGTCCACGGACCGACGGCGAGTGAGCTGGACGTCAGGATGGCCAGGGTGGACCACCCGAACGCATCGGACTCCCGGGCCACGTAAAGGTGGTATCCGTCGGTGTCACCGGCCCCGGTCACCAGCACGTCGGTGGACTTCCGCCAGGCCTTGCCCAGCGCCTCGTCCGGTGCGGTGAAGGCCGCCGGCGCAGCTTGCCGCTCCGGCTCGGCCGCGCCGGCCGGAGCCGACACCTGCACTCCTGCGGCCGGTATCACGACCAGAGCGGTCGCGGCGGCGATCAGGCGCCGCAGTTTCCTCTTCAGTGAACGCACGATTCCCCCGTCATTACACTGTGGATGGTCATCTTCTTACGGCCGGTGCGGGTCAGCGCCACGAGGTGCACGCGTTGTAGCCGCCGGAGGGAAAGTCCATGTCCGGGTCGACGCCCTTGTGGCTGCCGCAGAACTTGACCGACTGCTGCCAGTCGACCATCGGCGTGGTGTAGTTTCCCTCGTTGCCCATCTGGAAGAAGTCCGCTGCCTCGTTGACGCCGCCGTACTCGCTCTGCGTCCAGAGCTGCGCGTACAGGAAGCTGATGAGTTCGGGGGCGTTCAGCTCACCCCACATGGCCTTGCAGGCCGGGCTGTACCACAGGTCGCCGCGCGTTGGCTGGGTCACGTCCGGATCGACGAGAGTGAAGCCGTTGATGGCAAAGGCGCCGTCCCGGCAGCCCTCGGCCGCCGCCATCTTGCCGCGGCACCCGGCTCCGACACAGCCGGGTGCGGCCGCTGCCGGAGCGGGCGGTAGCAGGAACAACATCCCAAGGACAAGAATGGACAAATAGGATAAGTGCGCGCGAAAGTCGCTCACGTTTCCCCCGTGTGGTGACTACCGACAAGACATCGAAAGTCTTACAGCTTTGACTCCGTGACACAACGTTGACCCCACCCAGACGCAGTGCTAGCTTGGCCCGGTCGCACGGGGTCCGATGTGGCCACGGTGCACGACGACGGGGGACACGCATGACGGACCGGGACGGAGCTGAAGCGCGCCCGTCACCGCGGTTTGGCCGGCGCGGATGGATCCTGCTGGCAGGGCTGACCCTGTTGGTCGTGGTCGCGGCCGGCCTCGGCGGGGCAATGTGGAACGACGAGCGCGAACCGGCCGGCACCGCCGGGCCGGCGGGGCTCACACCCGTCGCACCGACAGGCGATACGCCGCAGGTGCCGGAGCCGGCACCCAGCGGCGAGGCGAGCGACCCGCCGTCCGCCGCGCCGCTGCCGCCCATCCCGGGCACCACTGTGGAATCCGTCGCAGCCGGATGGCGCAAACGCTGGGACACCCCACCGAAGGCTTCCAGCCGTGGCTACGACACCACCGCGCCGATGCCCGGCACCGGCCTCCGCACCCGCTACGGCGTGCTCAAGAGTCCAACCGGCGACGGCGAGTCGGTCGCCACCCTGTTCTGCCTGGTCCCTGACAGCAAAGTGGACATCAACGAGCGGTTCCTCAAGGCTGTGGTCGACGCCTGTCTCGCTCCCGCCCTACGGTCGGAGGAGCCGGCGGCTCTGCTGTCCTGGCTGGCCCAGCAGGACTATTCGGCCGACGTCTATGAGGAACTACCGCTCACCCGGTTCGACGCGACGGTGACGGCCGTGCGGGGCAGCTTCTCCCTGCACCTGAGGTCTAAGGGCCGAACGGGTCAGGCCGACGCTCCAGCAACTGGTGCAGGGTCTGCTGGATAGTCTCCCGTACCTGGTCGGCGAGGTTGAACACGACAAGCGGATCGTCCGCGGAGTCCATCAGGTGCTCCGTCGGGATCGGCGGGCAGAACTCGATGAGCCACTTGCTCGGCAACGGCACCATGCCCAGCGGCCCGAGCCAGGGGAAGGTCGGGGTCACCGGGAAGTACGGCAGCTTGAGCAGTCGGGCCAGTGGTTTGATGTCGGCGAGCATCGGATAGATCTCCTCGCCGCCGACGATGGCCACCGGGATGATCGGAGTGCCGGTGCGCAGTGCCGCCGAGACGAAGCCTCCCCGACCGAAGCGTTGCAGCTTGTAGCGTTGCGCGTACAGCTTGCCGACGCCCTTGAAGCCCTCCGGGAAGACACCCACCAGCTCGCCGTGGCGCATCAGCCGCTCGGCGTCCGGGTTGCAGGCCATCGTGCCGCCGGTCTTGCGGGCGATCTCGGAGACCACCGGCATCCGGAAGACCAGATCCGCACCGAGCAGCCGCAGGTAGCGGTGGTCCGGGTGCTCGTGGTGCAGCGCGGTGGAGAGGATCAACGCGTCCAGTGCCACGGTGCCGGAGTGGTTGCCGACGATCAGCCCTGCCCCGTCCGTGGGTACGTTCTCCAGGCCGGTGACCTCGGTACGGAACCAGTCCCGGTAGAGCCGGCGCAGCAGGGGATGGAAGACCGCTCCGGTCAGGTCGCGGTCGAAGCCGAACTCGTCCACCTCGTAGTCGCCCGCCAGCCGGCGGCGCAGGAAGGCCAGCCCGGCGGCGACCCGGCGGTCCCAGACATCGCCCGCCTGGTCGGAAGCGGCCGGACGGTGCCCGTTGCGTCGCGTCGGGTCGAGAGCCAACGGCGCCGGCACGGCGTACCGGCCGTCGAGGCGTGCCTCGTCGTGTCGTTCCTCGGGCCCGGTCACGACCGCTCCCGGACGGCGGCCCGAACCTGCCGGATCTGGTCCAGCACCAGCTGCTCGGCGGCGGCCAGTTGGTCCCGGGTCACCACGGCGCGCCCGTGATGTGCCCGGATGAAATCGTCGAAGGCGGCGGCGGTCGAGCGGGGCGTGAAGGCGTACTCCCGCTCCAGCCGGGAGATGTCCACCACCCGTCCGTGCACGAAGAGGTCGACCTGGTCGAGGCCGTAGCGACCGAAGCCCATGACCCGGGCCAGCGCGACGGCACCGGACAGGCCCGGCTCCAGCACCGGCACGGCGACCCGACCGGCTCGACGGATCGCCTGCGACAGCGCGAGCACGCCGGGCCCGGCGACGTTGAAGGTGCCGGGATGATCACCGACGACCGACCGGTGCAGCACCTCCAGCGCGTCGTCGAAGTGCAGGAACTGCAACCGGGCGTCCCGGCCGAAGATGGTCGGCACCACCGGCTGCGCGAAGTAGCGGGTGAGCGTGGTGTCCGCCGTCGAGCCGATGAACGGTGCGAAGCGCAGCACGGTGGCGGTGACGTCACCGCGTCGACGACGAAAGCCTCGGACGTACCCCTCGATGTCGAGGATGTCGCGGCCGAAGCCGCCCCGCGGCACCTCACGCGGCTCGGTCTCCTCGGTGAAGACGGCCGGATCGCGGAACGAGGCGCCGTACGCCGCGGTGGAGGAGCGGACCACGATCTTGCGTAGCCGTGGTGCCCGTTGGCACGCGGCGAGCAGCTGCATGGTGCCGATGACGTTCTGCTCCTTCATCGCCGCCCGGCCACCGTGTTGCGGATCAGGGGAGCTGACCAGGGCCAGGTGCACCACGGTGTCCACGTCGAGGTCGGCGAGGAGGCCACCGACCGAGCCGGCGTCGACCCGGATCCGCTCCACCTGGTCGAGCAGTGCGTCGACCTCGGGCCCGGGCTCCGACTGGTCGATGCCGATGACCCGGTCGATCCGCGGGTCGGCGGCGAGCCGGGCGGCGACGTGCGCGCCGAGATAGCGACTGACCCCGGTCACGACGACGACCCCCGGAGGGCTCTGGGAGCCACCGGGGGTCATGTCTCGCACCCACCCCGGCAGGTGGGACCGAGCCGGGGCAGCCACGGCCTGATCACCTGAGCCTCCGAGGGTCGACAGTTGGCAAGGGACGGACGCCGGGACCAGGCCCGGCGTCGGTCACTTGCCGAGACGGCGACGCTGGACGCGGGTCTTGCGCAGCAGCTTGCGGTGCTTCTTCTTAGCCATGCGCTTGCGGCGCTTCTTGACCACCGAGCCCATACGACAGCCTTTCGATGCAACGTGCGGCGCGACCGGGAGGACACCACGAACCCGTGGCGTCGGCGACCGCTTGCGGACAGGGACCGGACCGGCGGGAAGGGCGGCGGAGCGCACCAGCGGTCACGATCGGAGTCCAGCGTAGCGAAACTGCGTCAGCAGGACCAACGCGCCCCCGCTCGATGCCCGTTCCACCGGGCCCGCGTGACCCGGCCGCACCAGGGTCAGGCGGTCTCCTGGAAGGCGCCGCGCAGGTACTCGTGGACCGCGTGTTCCGGCACCCGGAACGACCTGCCCACCCGCACCGCGGTCAGCTCGCCGCTGTGCACCAGGCGGTAGACCGTCATCTTCGACACCCGCATGACCGTTGCCACCTCGGCGACGGTCAGGAACTTGACCTCCGACAGCCGACCGTCGGACTGCGACCCGGCCATGGCTCACCCGACCCATCCCATGCCCGGCGCGTGCCGCCACACGGGTCCTCCCGCGCGGCCGGCGACGCGCGTGTTACCAGTACGGTAGCGGGACGGCTGTGACCGGCGCGATCCCTTCCTGCAACTGATCATGGATCGTGCCGGTGCGGCGGCGAAAAACCCCTGGTCGGGTAGCGTCCTCAAGATTCTGGCGACGATCAACCTCGGCCGCGGGTATCGGGGAGGTCACTCGGCGCGCAGGGCCACCACCGGATCGAGCCGACCGGCCCGCTGGGCGGGTACCACCCCGAAGACGATGCCGACCGCCGCCGAGACGCCGAAGGCCAGGACCAGCGACCACCAGGTCACCGCCGCCGGGATGGGTGAGAGCGCGGCCACCAGCAGCGCGCCGCCCACCCCGAGGGCCATCCCGGTGAGCCCACCGACGGAGGTCAGCAGCACCGCCTCCAGCAGGAACTGCACGCCGATGTCCCGGGGTCGGGCCCCGACCGCCTTGCGGAGCCCGATCTCCCGGGTCCGCTCACGAACCGAGACGAGCATGATGTTCGAGACGCCGACCCCGCCGACCAGCAGCGAGATGCCCGCGATGGCGGCCAGCACGCCGGTCAGGATGCCGAGGATGTCACCCAGCACACCGAGGATCTGCTCCTGGGTGACGGCGCTGAACTCCGTACCCGGGTGTCGGCCGTTGAGTTCGGCCACAATCCGGTCACCCAACTCGTCGATCCGTTCCCGGTCCGGCGCCTTCACCGCGATGGCGTCGACCCGCTGGGTGCCGTAGAGCCGCTGCGCCGCCGTCACCGGCACGTGCACCTCGTCGTCCCGGTCGACCCCGAGGCTCTGCCCGAGCGGGGTGAAGACACCGATCACCCGGAAGCGGACACCCGCCACGTTGATCTGCTGGCCGACCGCCTCCCGGTCCGGGAAGAGGGACCGGGCCACCGCGTCGCCGAGCACCGCCACCCGCCGGCCGGTGTCGACATCGGCACGGGTCAGGTAACGGCCCCGGCCCAGTTCCCGGGCGAAGACCGTCGGGGTCGTCTCCAGCACCCCCTGGACGGTCGTGAAATCCTCCCGGTTCCCGGCCCGCACGGTCGCGCCCGAGGCGACCGTCACGGCCACCCGGTTCGGATCACCGACCACCCGCCCGACCGCGTCCACGTCCTGCAGGGTGAGTGGGGACAGCGCCGGCGCGCTGCCCACGTCCAGCCGTCCCGGAACCACCAGCAGCAGATTGGAGCCGAGCCCCTCCACCTGCTGTTCCACCCGCTGCTTGGTGCCGGTGCCGATGGCCACCAGCAGCACCACGGAGGCCACCCCGATGACCACCCCGAGCATGGTCAGCGCGCTGCGCATCCGGTTCGCCCGCAGCGCGTCCCAGGCCACCCGCCACGCCTCGGCCAGCCTCATGTGCCGGCCCCGCCGTCCGCCGCGCTGTCGGCGACGACCACACCGTCCCGCATCGCGATGCGCCGCCGGGCCCGGGCCGCCACCTCCGCGTCGTGGGTGACCATCACCAGCGCCACCCCGGACTCGACGTTGAGTCGTTCCAGCAGTTCCAGCACGGCCGCGCCGGTGGTGCTGTCCAGGTTCCCGGTCGGCTCGTCGGCCAGCAGCACGGTCGGGTCGGTGACCAGGGCCCGGGCGATCGCCACCCGCTGCTGCTCGCCGCCGGAGAGTTGGTTGGGCCGGTGGTGCAGCCGGTGCCCCAGGCCGACCCGGCCGAGCATCGCGGCGGCGCGCTCCCGCCGCTGGCGCGCGCCCACCCCCCGGTACACCAGCGGCAGCGCCACGTTGTCCACCGCCGAGGTACGCGGCAGCAGGTGGAACGCCTGGAACACGAAGCCGATCGTCTCGTTGCGCAGCCGGGCCAGCTCCGGAGCGGACAGGCTGCCCACCTCCCGGCCACCGATCACCAGCCGGCCGCCGCTGGGCCGGTCCAGGCCGCCGAGCAGGTGCATCAGCGTGGACTTGCCGGACCCGGAGGGCCCGATCAGCGCCACGTAGTCGCCGGCTCCGACGGTCAGCGACACACCCCGCAGGGCGGGCACCGAGACCCCGTCCAACTCGTACGTCCGGGACACGTCGAACGCCTCGATGGCCGGACCCCGGCTCACCCGATCTCCTGGCCCTCGCGGACCTGGTCGGTACCCCGGACGACGATCCGGTCCCCGGCCTGCACTCCGTCGACGATCTGCACCAGGTCCTGGCCCTGCACGCCGACGGTGACCACCGCCTGGTCGGCACGGCCGTCGCGGACCAGCCAGACGGTGTCCCTGCCGTCGACCGAGAAGAGCGCCGACGCGGGCACGGTCACCGCGTCCGCCTCCTCCCGGACCCGCAGTCGCAGCACCGCGTTCATTCCGGGGCGCGGGGTGGGCGCCGGCTCGGCCTCACCGAAGCTGCCGGCGCCGAGCGCGAGTCGTACCCGGTAACTCACCCCGCCCCGGGCGGAGGTGCTGGGCAGCACGTCGATCGAGCGGACCGTCGCCGGGTAGCTGGCACCGGTGACGGCGTCCAGTTCGACGGTGCCGGTCAGCCCGGGCCGGACCAGCAGCACGTCCGTCTCGTCGACCTCGGCGAGCAGACCCAGGTCGCGGGTGTCGACCACGGTCAGCACCGCGGTGCCGGCGGTGACCCGACCACCCACCGGTATCGCGGTGTCCACCCCGGGCGGCGGGCCGGCCGGCGCGCCGAGGGCCTCCGCACCGACGCCCGCCGGCATCCCACCGGACTCCAGCAACCCGGCGAGCGCCCCCGCCGAGCCGCCGCCGCTGCTGACGCCGCCCGGTTGCACCACCCCGGCGATCGGGGCGCGCAGGGTCAACGCGTCGACGGTCGCCTTGGCCAGGTCGTACGCCTGCTGAGCCTGGAGTCGCTGGGCGGTGGCGAGCGCGCTGACGGCGGAGTTCAGGTTGCGCACGCCGCGCTGCACCTCCCGTACCGCCCGGTCGGCGGCCCGGGCCGCCGCGTCGTACCGCCGCTGTGCCGCCTCGACCTGGGTGAGCAGCGCCTTACGCAGCTCCGGGTCGTCGATCCTCGCCGCGGCGGCGCGGGCGGCGGCGTGGGTCTGCTCGGCGGCCCGGTCGGTGCCGCGCAGGGAACCGACGAGGTCACCGCCGCCACCGCCACCACCGGCGCGCTTCGCGGCGTTCAACGCGTCACGCGCCTGGCGGAGCCGTTCCCGCGCCGACGGTGAGCTGATCACGGCGAGCACCTGGCCCCGCTTGACCTGCTGCCCCGGCTTGACCCGGAGTCGGGCCAGCGTGCCGTCCGCCGGGGCGGTGAGGGTGGCCGCCGCACGCGCGACGACGGTGGCGGGGGCGTCGATCTCCTCCGCCACGGCCGCTCGGCCAGCGGCGGCGAGGGTGATCGACGGTTCGTCGCCACCGCAGGAGGCGGCGGTGGTGACGGTCAGCACGGTGACGGCGAGCAGGACGGTGGGCAGACGGAGCCGCATGGCTGGCAGCCGCGGCGAGTCGGAGCGGCGCACGCGACACATGCTACGAGTCGCTGTCGATGTCGGCCCTGCCAGGGCCCCAGGTCAGCGCACGGCCTTGCGGACGTACGCGGCGCACTCCTTGCGCAGGCTCGCCCAGGACTGACCGAAGATCTCCTCGGTGGTCTGCGCCGGTGGCCGCAGGTCGTACACCACCGCCTTGAAGAAGGCGAAGGCCCGCTCCTCGCCGAAGCGGTCGACCAGATGCCGGAAGGCGAGGTACGCGATCCCGTAGTTGCCCGCAACCTGCTCGTGGGGTGCGTCGTCGGCGGGCATGAGCTTGTCCAGCTTGCCGTTCCAGTCGTCCTGCACCAGCCGTCGGGTGGGCACCAGCCCCTCGTACCGCGCGACCGACTGGCCGTCGGCACCGGCGTGCTCCGCCAGCCCCTCGATCAGCCACCAGGCCGAGTTGTCCCAGTAGTCCTTGTCGGGCAGCGAGGCGGTGTGGGCCAGCTCGTGGCGGAGCAGCTCGTCGAGCCCGGGACCGTAGTCGAGCGTCTCGGGCGCCAGCACCACCTCGTGGTGCCCGCCGCCGACGTTGATTGCGTACCCCGCGCCCCATTCCGGTTGGTCACCGCCGTACCACCGTTCCCACTCCTTGCGCCCGGCGTAGAAGACGCGGTACAGGTCGGGTGCCGTGCCGGTCACGACGTAGGTGTCCGCCACCTTCGCCGCCGCCTCGGCCCGCTTCAGCAGGCCCGGCAACCGGTCGCGGTGGGCCGGCGTGCTGGCCACCATCACCCGCTTCCCGACCAGAACGGCCAGCTTGCTGACCTCCCAGGGCAAAGCACCGGGCTGGCCGTTGTAGCGGCCGTTGACGGTTGCTGAGGACTTCGACTTGAGCAGGGTGAGCAGCCGGGGTTCCGCACCGTCGCGCCACCGGGTCTCGACCACCATCGGGCTCGGTTGACAGTTCGGTACGACGAAGCAGTACCGGAACTCGATCGACACCCGCCACTCGCCCGCCCGACCCGCGGAGGTGGGCAGGCCACTCGGCCGCCCCTGCCAGTGCGTGACCCGTAGGGCCCTGAGCGCGTCGAACCGACGACGCAGCTCGGGGCGTACCGCCGTGGCCGCGATCGCGGCGAACGCTGACCGGTCACCACCGAGCAGGGCGGCGGCCTGCTTGTCGAGTTGCGCGGTGATCCGTTCGGCGACCTGTCGGGCGGCGGCCGTGGTCGGGTTCTCCGTCGGCGAGGCGGCGGTCGCCGGCTCACCGACCTCGACATCGGACGCTCCGCCGGCCAGCAGCACCACCGGAACGCCGACACTCAGGGTCAGCAGCGCCGCGACCATGGCGGTCCACAGTGGCCACCGTCGACGTCGCCGGCTTTCGGTCTCCGGACCGGCGGGCGGCCCCTCCACCGCCGGAGCAGACGCCGGCTCCGCCGTATCCCCTTCCGGTGTCGCACCGGTCGGCGCTGGCTGATCGCTGCCCACAGGGCCCCCGTGATCCACCGGCGAAGGGTACGGCCTGCGGTGGCGCCGACGGAAGGGCGATCGACCGACGCCGTCCCGGTCGGTACGTTCAGGCAGGACCGGGCGTCCTCGATTCGGGCCAGGACGAGAACGCCACGCCCAACGCGGCGATCATCTGGTCGAAGGAACGGTCGAGTTCCCGGGGCAACCCGAAGCCACCGGCCGCCTCCAGTGCGACGAAGCCGTGCACGGCCGCGCGGAACATCCGGACTCCGTCCACCGCGGCGTCGCCGTGGATGCCGTACCCCCGCAGAATGGCGTAGACCACGCCGACCGCCCGCTCCCCGGCGGCCAGGTGCGCCGGGTCGGCCGGATCCGGTACCCGCTGGGTGGCCGGATAGCGGCCGGGGTGCCGCCGGGCGTACGAGCGGTAGGCAGCGGCGACGGACCGCAGCGCGTCCTCGCCGCTACGGCCGGCGGCGGCCGTGGTCATCTCGTCGGCGATCTCGGCGGTGGCCAGCGCGGACAGTTGCTGCGTGAGCGCCTCGACGCCCTTGATGTGCTTGTAGAGGCTCGGCAGCGCCACGCCGAGCCGGTTCGCCAACGCGGCGAGGGTGAGCCGGTGGTATCCGACCTCGTCGACGAGCCGGGCCGCCTCGCGCACCACCACCTGCGCGTTGAGCCCGGCCCTAGGCACGGTTCGCCGCCGCCAGGAAGCCGACCAGTTCCGCCGCCATCGCCTCCGGACGGTCGGCGTGCGGATAGTGCCCGGCGTCGGTGATCATCCGTGCCTCGGCGACCGGGAACAGCCGCCGGGCGGCCCGCGCCTCGGCGCCCGGGTCCGGGAAGTCGGGGTCCTTCGTGCCCATCAGCACCAGCACCGGCTGGCGCACCTGCGGGGCGCGGGTGGTCCAGTGCGGCCGCACCGGATGGATCACTCCGCGCACGGGCGCCATCCGGCCGGGGCGGCGCAGCGCCGCCACCAGCTGCCGGCGGTACTGCGCGTCGTCGGTCGGCCGGTGCACGGGAAAGAGCGTGCGGTGGAACAGGCCGAACAGCCGTGGACTGCGCAGCACCACGGTCTGCGCCAGCCGCAGGAAGGGGTTGAGCCTCGGCTGGTTGACGAACGCGCCGACCAGCACGATCCCGTTGACCAGGTCCGGCGCGTCGGCGGCGGCGAAGACCACGGCCGCGGCGCTCGACGAGTTGCCCACCAGGACGGCCGGTCCGCCGCCCAGCTCACGAACCACCGCGAGCAGGTCGCCGCCCACCTCCACCGGCGCGTACGAGGGCCAGTCGGCGCTGGAGTCGCCGTGCCCGCGTACGTCGACCGAGGCGACCTGGTAGCCCGATGCCACCAGCAGCGGAATCAGATGCCGGTAGGAGCCGCGGTTCTCCCCCATGCCGTGCGCGAGCACCACCAGCGGCCCCTGCCCGTGCACCTCGTACGCGATCCGGCCCGCGGCACGCTCCACCCAGCTAGTTATCATAGCCAGAAGGCTAATGGCATTAGCCAACAACGTCAAGGATGCGCCCCGCACCGCCGGACCCTGTCGACCGGCGGTGCGGCCACGGACGAGGACTACTTCCTGGAGCTGAGCGCGCGGGCGAAGAACGCCAGGTTGGCGGGACGCTCGGCGAGCCGGCGCATCAGATAGCCGTACCAGTCGTCGCCGTAGGGCACGTAGGTGCGCACCGTGTAACCCTCGCCGACCAGGCGGGCCTGCTCCTCGGGGCGGATGCCGTACAGCATCTGGAACTCGAAGCGGTCGGGGTCACGGTCGAACCAGCGTGCCCGGTCCTCACCGATCGCGATCAGGCGTGGGTCGTGGGTGGCCAGCATCGGATAGCCGTCCCCGGACATCAGAATGTTGAGGCACCGGACGTAGGACTTGTCGACCTCGCGGGCGGACTGGTACGCCACCGACTCCGGCTCCCGGTACGCGCCCTTGCACAGCCGCACCCGCGACCCGGCCGACGCCAGCTCGCGACAGTCGGACTCGGTGCGCCGCAGGTAGGCCTGCAGCACCGCGCCGGTCGACGGGTGGTCCTTGCGGAGCTTGGTCAGGATGTCCAGGGTCGAGTCGGTGGTGGTGTGGTCCTCCATGTCCAGGGTGACCGTGGTGCCCGCCGCCTCGGCGGCAGCGCAGATCGCCCGGGCGTTGTCGTACGCGAGCTGCTCGTCGAACGCCTGGCCCAGCGCGGAGAGCTTCACACTCACCTCGGCGGCGGGCGTCAGCTTCGCCTCGGCGAGCATCCGCAGCAACGTGAGGTACTCGTCCCGGGTGGCGTTGGCCTGTTCACCGGTGACGGTGTCCTCGCCGAGATTGTCGAGGGTGACCGCGAGACCGTCGTCGACGAGTTCGCGGGTCGCGCGCAACGCGTCGTCGGTCTTGGCGCCGGCGACGAACCGGCGGACGACGTCCCGGGAGAACGGGGCCGTCGCGACGAGCCGCTCGACCCGGGTTGACCGGGAGGCGGCGAGGATGACGGAACGGAGCATGAGCCGAGCGTAACGCCCACCCGACCGCCAGGTACCTTCCCCGTCACCCCCCGGCCCGGGGCGGACGGGATGGCGTTCATCGGTTACAACCATGTCGTGGAACAACGCCCTCGCCGCCGACTCCGATCGGCCTCCGTGCAGCTTGGCGCCATCACCGCGCTGGCGCTCGCCCTCTCCGGCTGCAACATGACCTCCGACGACGACGATGACGACTGCGCCCTCGGCCCGGCCGGCGGCGGGGAGACGGTGGCCCTGGCCCTGCGGGTGCCGGCCCCCGCCGCCGAGACCGGCGCCGGCCGTGCCGCGCCCGAGCCGGTCGGCGCGGCCGTGCCCGAGCGCGGCGGCTTCGGCACCCACCTCGCCTCCTGCGGCGGCTAGGCGTGCGTCGCGAGACGACCACACCCCGCCCCGACTGGGACACCACCATCCGGGAGCAGGGCCTGGTCTACGTCGACACGGAACTGCCCGACGGCGGGGTGATGTCGTACTGGGACGAGACCGCCACGTACGCCTTCGAGCTGGACGAGGTGCTGCGGCTGGAGGAGGCCACCGAGGAGCTGCACCGCATGTCGGTGGCCGCCGCCGAACACGTGGTGGCGCGTAACCGGTACGCCGATTTCGGCATCCCGGCGTGGGCGGCCGAGGCGGTCGCCCGCTCGCTGCGGGAGACGCCGCCGACCCTCTACGGCCGCTTCGACCTCTGGTACGACGGCAGCTGGCCGCCGAAGCTGCTGGAGTACAACGCCGACACCCCGACCGCCCTGGTCGAGGCGAGCATCATCCAGTGGTACTGGCTGGAGCACACCCGACCGGACCTGGACCAGTGGAACAGCCTGCACGAGCGGCTCGTGGGCAGCTGGGCGAAGATCGGCGCCGAGCTGTACGACCGGCGGGTGCACGTGGTCTGGTCGAACGAGGAGGAGACCGGCGAGGACCACATGACCGCCGGCTACCTGGCCGAGACCGCCCGCCAGGCGGGGCTGGACGTCGAACTCCTGCCGATCCAGGATCTCGGCTGGGACGGCCGGCGTTTCATCGACACCGACGACCGCCCGGTCACCACCTGTTTCAAGCTCTACCCGTGGGAGTGGATGCTCGCCGAGCCGTACGGCCCACTGGCGCTGCGGCCGGGCACCCCGACCACCTGGATCGAGCCGGCCTGGAAGCTGCTGTTGTCCAACAAAGCGCTGCTGGCCGTGCTGTGGGAGTTGTACCCGGGGCACGAGTTGCTGCTGCCGGCGTACCTCGACTCGCCGCGCGGCATGTCCGAGTACGTCGCCAAGCCGCTGCTCGGTCGGGAGGGCGCCGCGGTGCGGATCGTCACCCCCGGTGGCGAGATCAACAATCCGGGCGACTACGGCGACGAGGGCTACTGCTACCAGGAGTTCCGGGCGCTGCCCGAATTCGCCGGGAGCCGTCTGGTGCTGGGCAGTTGGACAGTCGACGGGGAGTCGGCGGGTGCCGGGCTGCGGGAGAGCGCGAGCCTGATCACCGACGGCTACGCGCGGTTCCTGCCGCACTACATCGACGCGCCACGCCCGCAGTGAGTCGTCTACCGTTGGGGCGTGAACTTCGACGCGTACGCCCGGACCGGGGTTGACCTCGTCAACGCGCGCCTGGACGATCTCGACGATCTGCGCGCCATCTTCTGCGACGACCAGGAGTGGATGCGCGACGAGGTCGCGGAACGGGACCTGCCGACCTTCCGGCGCGCGCAGAAGCGGCTGCGTGACGTCTTCGAGTACGGCACCTCGGGGCGCGACGCCGAGGCGGTGAGCGAGCTGAACTCCCTGCTGGAGGCGTTCCCGGTGCAGCCGCGCATCTCGGGGCACGACTCCAGCGACTGGCACATGCACGTGACCAGCCGGGGTGCCTCGGTCAGTTCGGAATATCTGGCCGGCGCGGTGTGGGGCCTGTCGGTGTGGCTGTGCGAGTACGGCAGCGCCCGATTCGGCGTCTGCGCCGACGACCGCTGCGGCAACGTCTACCTGGACACCTCGTCGAACTGCTGCCGGCGGTTCTGCTCGGAGCGCTGCGCCACCCGCTCACACGTGGCCGCGCACCGGGCCCGCAAGCGGGCCGCCGTGCCCAGCCAGCCGGACCCGCTGGCGCCGGTTCCCTGACCTGCGATCACGGGCCGTCCCGGCCCGTTTCTCAGGCGTCGACCGGTGACGGCGTGCTGAGGTGCTGCCGGGCGAAGGCCAGCGCCTCGCGCAGGTCCGCCTCACGGACCTGCCGGCTCTTCGCGCCCCGGGTGGTCACCTCCACCGCCACCGAACCGGAGAAGCCCCGCCCGGCAAGCGAGCGCAGCAGCTCGGCGCAGGGCTGGTTGCCGCGCCCCGGCACCAGGTGCTCGTCGCGTCCCTCGCCGGTGCCGTCGCCGAGATGCACGTGGGCCAGACCGTCGCCCATCCGGTCGGCCATCGCCAAGGCGTCGCTGTGCGAGGCCGCGCAGTGCGACAGATCCAGGGTGTACGAGGCGTAGCCGGCTTCGGTGGGATCCCAACCAGGCACGTACGGGACGAACTGGCGGCCGGCCATCCGTACCGGATACATGTTCTCCACCGCGAACCGGAGGCCGCCGAACTCGCCGGCCACCCGATCGAGCCCCTCGGCGAAGCCGCGTGCGTACTCCCGCTGCCAGGTGAACGGCGGGTGCACCACGACGGTCGGCGCCTCCAACGTCTCGGCCAGCACCGCCGCCCGGCGCAGCCGCTCCCACGGGTCGGGGCTCCACACCCGCTGCGTGACAAGCAGACACGGTGCATGCACGGAGAGTACCGGCACTCCGTAGTGATCGGACAGCCCGCGCAGTGCGCCCGCATCCTGGCTGACCGCGTCGGTCCACACCATCACCTCAAGGCCGTCGTAACCGTGCGTGGCGGCCAGCTGAAACGCCGCCGCGGTCCGCTCAGGGAAGACCGAGGAACTGGACAGGAGCACCGGGACGCGGGAAGTCACGCCATCGAGGGTAGCCGGGATGCGGTCGGGCATCATGACGAGAACCGGCAAAACAGACAGCCGGGACGATCAGCATCACACCGGAGTCAGTCGATCCAGTCGGCTGAGGATCACACCCTCCCGCAGCGCCCACGGACAGACGTCGAGCGCGTCGATCCCGAGTCGACGCATCACCGACTCGGCGACGACGGCACCGGCCAGCAGTTGGTGGGCGCGCCCCGCGCTGACCCCCTCCAGCTCGACAAGCTGCGCGGGCGGGATGTGCCGGATGAACCCGAGCACCTGTCGCAGCCCGGACCGGGTGAGCCGGCGGCGGGCCCAGAGCCCGGCCCCGCTGGGTGCCGCACCGGCGAGCCGGGCCAGCGTACGGAACGTCTTGGAGGTCGCCACCGACCGTTCCCACCCCACCTCGGTCATCCGCTCGACCACCGGATCGAGGTGGGCGTCGACGTACTCCCGCAACTGCTCCACCGTCTCCGGCGCGGGCGGGGCGGTGCTGTCCGGATCCACGTCGAGCCGGTCCCGGGTCAGCCGACCGGCACCCAGCGGCAGCGACACCGCGACGTCCGGATCCTCGTCGATACCGGCCGCGATCTCCAGCGAGCCGCCACCGATGTCCAGCACCAGCAGCCGCCCGGCGGACCAACCGAACCACCGCCGGACCGCGAGGAAGGTCATCCGCGCCTCGTCGGCGCCGGAGAGCACCTCCAGCCGTACGCCGGTGGAGTCCCGCACCCGGGTCAGCACCTCCGCCGCGTTCGTGGCGTCGCGTACCGCGGAGGTGGCGAAGGCGATCAGGTCGTCGACCTCCAGACCGGCGGCTGACGTACGCGCCGCCTCCACCGCCGTGACCAGGGCGTCGGCGCCGGCCTCGCGAAGGGCGCCGTCCGGTCCGATCTGCTCGGCGAGACGCAGCACCGCCTTCTCCGAGTGCGCCGGCCACGGGTGCGCGCCACGGTGGGCGTCGACCACCAGCAGGTGCACCGTGTTGGAACCGACGTCGAGGACACCCAGTCGCATGGGAGAACCCTAGGCCCACCCGGTTCGCGCCACTCGGCGACCTGCCCGCCGCACCACGCGTACGCTGGCCGGGTGACAGGGCAGATCGAACTCCGTGTGCTGGTGGACGACCCGGCCGACCCGCGCAGCCGGGAGGTGCCGCTGGACTTCCCCCGGGAGTGGATCGAGTTCGTCGACCCGGCGGACGAACGACACCTGATCCGGGCCGACCTCACCTGGTTGCTGTCCCGGTGGACCTGCATCTTCGGCAAGGGCTGCCACGGCATCATCGCCGGCCGGGCGGCCGACGGCTGCTGCTCGCACGGTGCGTTCTTCACCGACTCGGACGACGAGTCGCGGGTACGCGCCGCGGCGAAGCGGCTGACCCCGCAGACCTGGCAGCACTATCGGCGTGGGTTCAAGAACTGGACGGCGAACGACACCGTCGACGGCAAGACACCGGCCCGGCGTACCGCCACCCGCGATGCCGACGGGCCCTGCGTCTTCCTCAACGACGCGGACTTCCCGGGCGGTGGCGGCTGTGCACTGCACGCCCAGGCGTTGCGCGACGGGGCGCATCCGCTGGAGTACAAGCCGGATGTGTGCTGGCAGCTGCCGGTCCGCCGGGACCAGGAGTGGGTGAAGCGCCCGGACAACACGAAGGTGCTGGTGTCCACGCTTGCCGAGTTCGACCGGCGCGGCTGGGGTGCCGGCGGGCACGACCTCGACTGGTGGTGCACCTCCTCCACCGACGCGCACGTCGGTGCCGACCCGATGTACCTGTCGTACGCCCCGGAGCTGACCGCGCTCGTCGGCGAGCCCGCGTACGCGAAACTGGCCGAACTGTGCGCGGCGCGGACCCGGCAGGGCCTCGTCGCCCCGCACCCGGCCGACGGCGCCTGACGCGCGGGCGTCACGCGGAGTCCACCCGCCGGTCGGCCTGGCCACGCGCCGAGGCAAACAAGCTCTCACACCGGGTAACCATCCGCATCCGACCCGACCAACCCCCTCGCCGCCTTTGCTCTGCTTACCTATACGCACAGGTAGCTCTGCGTGGTCGGCGTTGCGCACGTCAGCCGCGAAGCGACCACATAAGTCCTGGTCAGCGAGTTGTGCGTATACGTAAGCAGAGCAAAGGAGCGGAACAGAGCACTGGGTAGGCGGCTGTGCGGTTACGCAACGCAACTACACCAGGTCGTGACAGGCCGTCATCAACGACGGCGGTCAGGAGCGGGTACGGCCGGTCCGATCAGGGCTCGAACTTGTAGCCGAGACCGCGCACCGTGACGATGTGGCGCGGGGTGGAGGGCTCCGGTTCGATCTTCGAGCGCAGCCGCTTCACGTGCACGTCGAGCGTCTTCGTGTCACCGACGTAGTCGGCACCCCAGACGCGGTCGATCAACTGGCCCCGGGTGAGCACCCGACCCGCGTTGCGGAGCAACAGTTCGAGCAGCTCGAACTCCTTGAGCGGCAACTGCACCGCACCGCCGTCGACGGTCACCACGTGCCGCTCGATGTCCATCCGGACCGGACCGGCGGCCAGCGTCGGCGCGCCCGACTCGGGCGCCTCCGGGCTCTGCCGGCGCAGCACCGCGCGGATCCGGGCGACCAGCTCCCGGGGCGAGTACGGCTTGGTCACGTAGTCGTCGGCCCCGATCTCCAGGCCGACCACCTTGTCGATCTCACTGTCCCGAGCGGTGACCATGATGATCGGCACGTGCGAGCGCTGGCGCAGCTGCCGGCAGACCTCGGTACCGGACATCTCCGGCAGCATCAGGTCGAGCAGGACGATGTCGGCGCCGGTCCGGTCGAACTCGGTGAGGGCCGACGTCCCCGTGGCGGCCACGGAGACCTCGAACCCCTCCTTGCGGAGCATGTACGACAGTGCGTCCGAGAACGACTCCTCGTCCTCGACCACCAGAACGCGACTCAACGGCGTTTCCTTTCATCGGTCGGACCGGGCGGGCGCCCAGCCTGATCCAGGTGCGGTTCAGACCTGCCGGAGCTCGGCCGGACCGGCCTCGATCCCAGCAGGTGGCAGTGTCGCCAGCAGGTCGTCCGGCGGACGGGCGGGCAGCCGGAGAGTGAACGTCGACCCACCACCAAGAGTGCTCGCCACCTCCACCCGGCCGCCATGGTTGCTCGCGATGTGCTTGACGATCGCCAGCCCGAGGCCGGTGCCGCCGGTCGCTCGCGACCGCGCCTGGTCGGCCCGGTAGAACCGTTCGAAGATGCGGTCGACGTCGGTGGGGGCGATGCCGATGCCCTGGTCGGTGACGGCGATCTCCACCTGCTCCCCGGCGGTCCGGGCGGCGATCCGAACCGTGGTGTCCTCGCCGGAGTAGTTCAGGGCGTTCTCCACCAGATTCGCCACCGCCGTGGCGAGCTGGTTGTCGCTGCCGTAAACGGTCAGGCCCCGCTCCGCCTCGACGGTCACCTCGATCCGGCGGGCCGCGGCGGCGGTCCGGGTGCGGTCGATCACCTCGGAGATCACCCAGTCCACCGCGACCGGCTCGGGAGCCGGCTGCGGTTCGGCGCCCTGAAGCCGGGTCAACTCCAGCAGCTCCTGCACCAGCCGCCCCAACCGGGTCGACTCGTGCTGGATCCGCTCGGCGAACCGCCGGGCGGCGACCAGGTCCTCGGAGAGATCCGGCCGACCCTCACCGGCCGGCTCGGTGGCGTCCAGCAGCGCCTCGGCGAGCAACTGCAACGCACCGATCGGAGTCTTCAGTTCGTGGCTGACGTTGGCCACGAAGTCGCGGCGTACCCGGGCCAACCGGTGTGACTCGGTCACGTCGGCCGCTTCCACCGCGATGTAGCCGTTGCCCAGTCCCATCGCCCGCAGGTGCACGCCGAGCGGGTTCTCTCCGGCGTTGTCGCGGCCCCGGGGCAGGTCGAGCTCGATCTCGCGCCGCACACCGGTGCGCCGTACCTGCCCCGCCAGGGTACGGACCAGCGGATGCGCCATGATCGAACCTGGTCGGCCACCGGTCCGCAGCAGCCCCATCGCCCGCGCGGCCGGATTGACAAGTACGGGCACATCGTCCGCGTCGAGCACCACGACTCCCGCGCGCAGCGAATCGATCGCGCGGCGGCCGAGCCCGACCTGCACTTCGTCGACGATCGCGAGCCTCCCCTTGCCGAACGGGACCATGCGGGACAACCAAAGGCCGGCGACCACCCCGACCACCAGGGCCGCCGCCACACCCACCGTCACCGCCCACGTCACTCGGCGATCGTAGGGTCATTGTTAACCTGGCTATCGCCCAGAACAGGACGAAGCACTCTCACTTCCGGGAAAGTTCACCCGCGCGTCCGGCGCAGTTCATCAGCGTTCACCTCCGGTCCGCCCGGGAGTCATAGCTTGGCGGGCGTACCTGCGCGAACACCCGCCGGCGGGATCGCCGGCCCCGATGGACAGGACGTGAGAATGCGCGACGAGTTCCGGGCCGAACTTGAGGCCGTCAGCCAACTGCTTGTCGAGATGGCCGAGGGAGTTCGGGCGGCGCTGCGACAGGCGACCCGGGCCCTGCTCACCGCCGATCGCCGGGCGGCCGAGTCCGTCATCGAGCGGGACGAGGAGATCGACGGACTGTACCGTCAGGTGGAGGAGCGGGTCTGCGACCTGCTGGCCCGCCAGGCACCGGTCGCCTCCGACCTACGCGCCATGATCACCGCGCTGCACGTGGCCGCCGATCTGGAACGGATGGGTGACCTGGCCGACCACGTCGCCAAGACCGCGTTACGCCGGCACCCGTCCCCGGCCGTGCCGGCCGAGTTGCGTCCGGTCTTCACGGACATGGCCGGCATCGCCGACCGGATGGCCGAGAAGATCGCCTCGGTGCTGGCCCACCCCGACGCCGATCTCGCCGCCGAGCTGGACCGCGACGACGACGCCATGGACGAGCTGCACAAGGGGTTGTTCGGGGTGCTGCTCGGCGCGGACTGGCCGTACGGCGTGGAGACCGCCATCGACGCCACCCTGCTGGGTCGTTTCTACGAGCGCTTCGCCGACCACGCCGTCAACAGCGCCGAACACGTGGTCTACCTGATCACCGGCGAACCGGTCACCTCCCCCTGAGGCGCGAGGAAGGGCCCCCGGTCAACGCAGGGGGCCCTTCCGACAATCGGGCTCGGCCGGCTCAGCGGCCCTGGTTGGCCACGGCGGCGGCAGCCTCCTTGGCGGCCTCCGGGTCGAGGTAGGTCCCGCCCAGCGTCTGGGGACGCAGCAGCGGGTCCAGGTCGTAGCGGAGCGGAATCCCGGTGGGGATGTTGAGCTTCGCGATCGCCTCGTCACTGATCTGGTCCAGGTGCTTGACCAGCGCCCGCAGCGAGTTGCCGTGCGCGGCCACCAGCACCGTGCGGCCGGCCAGGATGTCCGGCACGACCGAGTCGTACCAGTACGGCAGCATCCGCTCGACGACGTCCTTCAGACACTCGGTACGCGGCATCAGCTCGGTCGGCAGCAACGCGTACCGCGGGTCGCCGACCTGCGACCACTCGTCGTCGTCCGCGATCGGCGGCGGCGGGGTGTCGTACGAGCGACGCCAGAGCATGAACTGCTCCTCGCCGTACTCATCCAGGGTCTGCTTCTTGTTCTTGCCCTGCAACGCGCCGTAGTGGCGCTCGTTGAGCCGCCACGACCGGCGCACCGCGATCCAGTGCCGGTCGGCGGCGTTCAACGCCAACTCGGCGGTCCGGATGGCGCGGCGCAGCACACTGGTGTGCACCACGTCCGGCAGCAGGCCGTGCTCGCGCAGCAGCTCGCCGCCGCGACGCGCCTCGTCCTCCCCCTTCGCGGTCAGGTCGACGTCGACCCAGCCGGTGAAGAGGTTCTTGGCGTTCCAGTCGCTCTCGCCGTGGCGCAGCAGGACCAGCGTCCCGACGGTGGGTCCCTCGCTAGCTGTCATGCCGATCATCCTGCCGCAACCCGCTGGGGCACGCGCGCGAAGGGTGGTGACGACCAACACGTGGAAATGCGGGTGACCTTGATTCCGGCACACCACTAGGTTGGTAAGGATCCAATAGATCATCAGGCATTACGGAAACGGGGGCGCCGGCGTGCGCGCGATACGGGGTTGGTTCCGGGACACCACGGGTGGGCTACCGAGGACCTTCTGGTACCTCTGGACGGGCACGCTGATCAATCGACTCGGCTCGTTCGTCCTGGTCTTCCTCGCCATCTACCTGACCCAGGAACGCGGCTTCTCCGCCTCGCAGGCCGGTCTGGTGCTCGGCGCCTGGGGCGTCGGCGGTGCGGTCGGCACCACCGCCGGCGGCACCCTGACCGACCGGTGGGGTCGCCGGCCGACCCTGCTCACCGCCCATCTCGGCGCCGCGACGATGATGCTCGCCCTGGGCTTCGCGCGTGACCTGTGGACGGTCGCGGCGGGCGCGTTGCTGCTCGGCCTCTTCGCCGAGGCGGCCCGCCCGGCGTTCGGTGCCATGATGATCGACGTGGTGCCGGAGCGGGACCGGCTGCGGGCCTTCTCGCTCAACTACTGGGCGATCAACCTCGGGTTCGCCTGCGCCGCCGTGCTGGCCGGGTTCGCCGCGCAGGCCGGTTACCTGCTGCTCTTCGTGGTCAATGCGGCCACCACCGTGGTCACCGCGCTGATCATCTTCGTGAAGGTCAAGGAGACCCGGACGATCACCGTCGGCATGCCACGCGGCGGCGTGCCGGCGAAAGCCCTGCGGACCATCCTGACCGACCGGGTGTACCTCGGCTTCGTCGCCCTGAACCTGCTCGGGGCGCTGGTCTTCCTTCAGCACATCTCGATGCTGCCGATCGCGATGGCCGACTCCGGCCTGAGCCCCGCCACGTACGGGTCGGTGATCGCACTCAACGGCGTGCTGATCGTGGCCGGTCAACTCTTCGTGCCTCGGCTGATCAAGGGACGCAGCCGGTCACACGTGCTCGCCCTGGCCGCGGTGGTGATGGGCGTGGGCTTCGGGTTGACCGCGTTCGCCGAGGTCGCCTGGTTCTACGCCGTCACGGTGCTGATCTGGACCCTCGGCGAGATGCTCAACTCGCCGTCCAACGCCACCCTCATCGCCGAGCTCTCCCCCGCCGAACTACGCGGTCGCTACCAGGGCGTCTTCTCGCTCTCCTGGCAACTGGCCGGAGCGGCGGCGCCGATCCTCGGCGGGCTGGTGCGGGAGCAGGCCGGCAACGCGACTCTCTGGGCCGGCTGCGCCGTGATCGGTCTGGTGATGGCGGTGGGCCACCTGCTGTCCGGACCGGCGCGGGAGCGGCGTGCCGTCGCCCTGCGTACCGCCGGTGCGGCCCCCGTGGTGACGGTGCAGTCGACCGCACCGCAGCCCGCCGCACCGCAGGCCGCCGAGCCGGTGGCCACCTCGCGGGGGTGAGCCGCGCCACCCGGCGCCGCTCCGGTCCGGCGATCCGGGCAAGATCTGTTAGGTGTCCGAACAGAATGGGAAGGTCGCGCGGCACGACCCGCCGCAGGTCGGGGCGCTTCGTCGCTGGCTGACCGACACCGCGGGTGGGTTACCCGCCACCTTCTGGTTTCTCTGGGCCGGCCTGCTGATCAACAAGGCCGGCGCGTTCGCGATGCTCTTCCTGTCGCTCTACCTGACCGCCGCCCGGGGGGCCAGCGAGTCGCTGGCCGGCGTGGTGGTCGGCGCGTACGGCGCGGGTGGTGCGGCCGGGGTGCTGCTCGGTGGGGTGCTGGCCGACCGGTGGGGCCGACGCTCGACCCTGGTGGCGGCGCACGTGGTCACCGCCGCCCTGATGGTCGCCCTGGCCCTCAGCCAGCACCTCGGCGTGATCGCGGCGCTCGCCCTGTTGGTCGGGGTGACGCACTCCATGCCGAGCCCGGCCTTCGTCGCCGCGATCGTCGACGTGGTGCCCGAGCATCGCCGGTCCCGCGCCTTCAACCTGCAGTTCTGGGCCTTCAACCTCGGCATGGCCGTCGCCTCGATGCTGGCCGGTCTGCTGGCGGAGGCCAGCTACGTGGCCCTCTTCCTGGTCGACGCCGTCGCCACGGTGGCCACCGCCGCGCTCATCGCCTGGAAGGTCCCGGAAACCCTGGCCCGTCGGCAACCGGGGGCGAATCCGGTCGTCGGCGCCCGAGGTCCGCGTCGTCCCGGCCTGCACACCGCGTTGACCGACCGGCACTTCCTGGTCTTCGTCGGACTGACCTTCGTGCTGGCCGTCCTGACCATGCAGGCGTCGACGATCATGCCGCTGGCCATGCGTGCCGACGGATTGGGGCCGTCGTCGTACGGCGCGGTGGTGGCTCTCGGTGGCGTCCTGATCGTGCTCGGGCAGCTCTTCGTACCCCGGCTGATCGACCGTCACCGGAAGGCTCACGTGTTGGCCCTGTCGACGGCGTTGCTCGCCGTCGGCTTCGGCGCGCTCGCCATCGCCGACCACCTCGCGTTCTACCTGGGCGCCTGCGTGGTCTGGACGGTCGGCTCGATGCTGGCCGCGCCACCCAACGCACAGATCAACGCGGACCTGGCACCACCGGCACTGCGGGCCCGCTACCAGTCGGTGTTCTACCTGGCCTTCCCGGCGGCGTCGTTCCTCGCGCCGACGCTCGGCGGCTTCAGCCTGCAACGGTGGGGCGACGGGCACTGGCTGCTGGTCGGCGCGCTGGGTCTGCTGGCCGCCGGTGTGCACCTGCTCGCCGGGCCGTCACGGGAACGCCGCGTGGCCACCCTGCGGCGCCAGGTGGAACCGGCCGAGGCGTCGCTGGCCGGGCAGGCGTGAAGACGCGTCATGCCCGGCACGGACCGTGCCGGGCATGTCACGTCGTACGACCGGCGGCGGCGGGCGACACTCACCCCCGTAAGCGACGCCCGCTCGCGCCGCCGGTCAAACAGGTGGGCCACCGTCCCCCAACGGTGTCGGTCCACCCGTCCCCCGCGCCTCGCCCGGTTGTCCAGATCTGATCGATCCGCCGCTCCCCCGAACGGTTCCGAGCGTGGCACGGTGCAATAAAGTTAGTGGGGCCCGACCTCGCGATTCAACCTGAGCGACTGTCTCGCCCGTCACAGCGCGATCCCTTTCGAGACGGCGCTTAGGCCCTCGGTCAAGGCCAACTGCGGGTACCCGAGCGCTATTCCCGCAAACCTCTCACCCGTCCTCCCGATCGGGTGACTCGGTGCGGAAAAAGTTGCTCGGCCGGCCGTCCCGCATCTGCTCCTGATAGATCAGATTCAGCCGACGCAGGTCGAAGGTGTGGAACCACTCGTCCCAGGTGATCTCGCGGATCCGGCTGCTCTCCCGGTAACCCGGAATGTTGAACGTCAGCACCCCGGCCCGGCCCTCGCGCTCGGTACCGCTGATCGTCGCCGGTTTGGCTCCCCGCTCCCGGGCCCACCGTCGGATGACGTCGTGGTTGGTGGTGACCAGGCTGCGGCCGGGGCGTTCCGGCCGGTCCTGGAGGGAGGAGATCACCTGCGACGACCGGACCGACCGGGACGTCGAGCGCCCGGTACGCACCGCGCCACCACGGGCCGGCCGGGCCTCGGCCGGCCGGCGGGTTGGTGCCGCCTTGCGGGCGCGGGTGGCCCCACCGGCCGTCGTGCCGCTCGGGGCCGACCCGCGCGGCGTCGACTTCCGCGCGCCCGCCGTGCTCTTTCGCGCCGTACCCGTCGTGGACCTGCGTGCCGCACTCGTCGTCTTGCGGGCCGTGCCGGCGGTCGACTTGGCCGCCGCGCCGGTCGCCTTCCGCCCCGGCGCGGCCCGTTTCGCCGGCGCCGCCTTGGCCCGCCCCGACGCGGTACGGCCCGACGCCGCCTGTTTCGCACCGGAGCTCTTCGTGGCGCCGGCCCGGCCGGCCGGACCGCTGCTGCGGCGCCCGGCGCCACTGGACCGCAACGTCTTCGTCAGTGTCTTCACCAGTTCCGGCTTCCGCAGGGCGGAGATGCCGGAGACCCCGTGCCGCCGCAGCTGTCCCCGAATGTCGTCGACCCGCATCCGGGCGATCTCCGACTCGGAGATCCTCGGCGTGTTCGGGGTCTGGTTGCCACCCTGCCGTTTGGTCCTGGTCGCGGTCCCGCCGCGACCCGAGCTGCTTCGCTGAGCCATGGACGCTCACGCTCCTCGCCACTCGCCGTCTCGGCGCGGCGGGTCCCAACGCCGCACCGCGCGCTGCGGCTTACCCGTCAGGAGCGGTCCGAACCTCCGGCGGTCGGCGGAGTCGACCGGGCCCCCGCCGAGGGCTCGAACAGGTGCGCGAAGGCTGCCAGGTTGGCGGTCGACTCACCCCGCTTCACCCGCCACTCCCACTCGCGGCGGATCGAGCTGCCGAACCCGATCTCCAGCATCGTGTCGAAGGACTCGTCGGCGTAGGTCAGTACCGCGCCGAGCAGCCGGTCCAGCTCGTCGGCGTCGACCGCGTCCGGGTTCACCCGACCGGTGAGGTAGACGTCGCCGACCGCGTCGATGGAGAACGACACGGCGTACATCTTGGCGTTGCGCTGCAACAACCAGGCCCACAGCTCCTCGCGCCGCTCGTCCGGCTGGCGCATCACGAACGCCTCGACCCGCAGCGCGTGCTCGCCGACGATCAGGTTGCAGATCGTCTTGAGCTTGTGCGTACCGGGCAGGGTCACCGCGTACGACCCGGGGCCGGTGGACTCGCAGGCGAGTTCCCGCTCCGCGCAGACGGACTCGATAAGTGCCCCGAGGTCGCTCATCCGGCCAACTCTACGGCGACCAGCACCGCACCGCCCGGGCACCGTTGTGGTCCGGCGCTGTCCGGTGGCACGTGGCCCGGCGCGAGCGGGCCCGTCTCGGCGTCAACAGCGGGAGGCGGTGAGTTCGGCGGTGAGGCCGGCCCGGTGGTCGGCGACCGCCTCACCGTAGACGGCGAGCAGGCCGGCGGCGGTGCGGTGCCAGGAGAAATCCCGGGCGTGCCGGGCGGCGCCGACGGACAACTCGGCCCGGCGGGCCCGGTCGGGCAGCAGGCGGGCCAGCGCAGCCGCCCAGTCCGCCGGGTCGTGTCCGCGCACCAGCACCCCGCTGACCTGGTCGCGCACCGTGGTGACCAGTCCGCCGACGGCCGCGGCCACCACCGGCGTACCGCACGCCTGGGCCTCCAGCGCGACCAGGCCGAAGGATTCGTTGTACGACGGCACCGCGACCAGGTCGGCCGCCTGGTAGAGCAGGGGCAGTTCCGCTCCGGTACGCGGGGGCAGGAAGTGCACCCGGTCGGTGACACCGAGCGAGGCGGCCAGCTCGATCAGCGCGGTGGGCCGGTCCAGCCCGGTGCCGCTGGGGCCGCCGCAGATCACCACCGCGACCTCACGGGCCAGCTCGGGATCCCGGGCCCGCAGGGCGGCGATCGCCCGGACGAGCACGTCGGGTGCCTTCAGCGGCTGGATCCGGCCGACGAACGCGACCAGGTGGCCACGGGTCGGCAGGCCCAGCCGGATCCGGGCGGCGGTCCTGGCGGTCTCCCGGTCGCCGGCTGGGGGACGAAACCGTTCCAGGTCCACACCGGGCTCGACCACGGTGACCCGCGTCGGGTCCGCGTCGTACCGGCCGATCAGGTCCCGCGCCTCGACCCGGGTGTTCGCGACCAGCCGGTCGGCCTCCGCGACCACCTGTTCCTCACCGATCACACGCGCCTTGGGCTCCGGCCGGTCACCGGCGGCCAGCTGCGCGTTCTTCACCTTGGCCAGGGTGTGCGCGGTGTGCACCAGCGGCACCCCCCAACGGTCCTTGGCCAGCCAGCCCACCTGGCCGGAGAGCCAGTAGTGGGAGTGGATGAGGTCGTAGTGGCCCGGCGGGCGGGCCGCCTCGGCGCGCAGCACGCCCGCGGTGAACGCGCACAGCTGGCCGGGCAGCTCCTCCTTGGTCAGGCCTTCGAGCGGGCCGGCCATCACGTGCCGGACGTGCACGCCTGGGGCCACCTCCACCACCGGCGGCAGGTCACCCGAGGTGGCCCGGGTGAAGATCTCGACCTCGACGTTCGCCTCGGCCAACCGCCGCGAGACCTCAAGGATGTAGACGTTCATGCCGCCCGCGTCCCCGGTGCCCGGCTGGTGCAGCGGTGAGGTGTGCACCGACAGGGTCGCGATCCGCCGGGGTCGCGGCCACGGCAGGGAACCCCGCTGACGCCCGACACCGGTGTGCTCTTCCGCCACGTCCGCTCCCTTTGCCACGGTTGATGCCGTCCCCGCACGACCGGCGCTCCTGCGTAAACACGCCACGCCGGATGTCATCTTCCCGATCGGCGGCGGGAAATACGTCGGGCAGGGTCTTGGGCGTGACCGACCTCATGGCGACCGCGCCGCCGGCGGTCGCACGGCGGGGAGCGAGAATGGCCGGATGAGTCGTGTCGCGATCGTCACCGGAGCGTCCAGCGGGATCGGCGCCGCCACCGCGCGGCGGCTCGCGGGCGAGGGTTTCCACGTGCTCGCCGCGGCGCGGCGTACCGACCGGCTTGTCGAACTGGTCGAGGAGATCACCGCCACCGGCGGCTCCGCCACCGCGGTGAGCTGTGACGTCACCTCCGACGAGTCGGTGGCCGGCCTCGCCCGGGCCGCGCAGCAGGCCGGCGGGCCGGTGACGGTCCTGGTGAACAACGCCGGTGGCGCACGCGGGCTGGACCCGGTGGAGTCCGGCGCGGTCGGTGACTGGCAGTGGATGTACGACGTCAACGTGCTCGGCACGCTGCGGGTCACCCAGGCGCTGCTGCCGATGCTGGAGGCCTCGGGGGCGGGCACGATCGTCGTCGTCTCGTCGACCGCCGGCTTCACCGTGTACGAGGGCGGGGGCGGCTACACCGCGGCGAAGCACGCGCAGACGGCGGTCGCCGGCACGTTGCGGCTGGAGCTGTGCGGGCGCCCGGTGCGGGTGATCGAGATCGACCCGGGCATGGTGAAGACCGACGAGTTCTCGTTGACCCGCTTCGGCGGGGACGTCGAGCGGGCGGAGGCGGTCTACGCCGGTGTCGCCGAGCCGCTGCTCGCCGAGGATGTCGCCGACTGCATCGCCTGGTGCGCCACCCGCCCGCACCACGTCAACGTGGACCGGCTCGTGGTCCGGCCGCTGGCCCAGGCCGCCCAGCACAAGGTGCACCGGACGGGCTGATGGTGGTGCCGGCGTCCCGGCCGCTCGGCGTGGTCACCAGGGGTACCACCGGGCCCAACCGGCTGCGGCGGGTGGACAACTGGATCGTGGAGACCTGCGCCGACCCGCTGCGCGCCGCACCGGACCCCCTCGTGGTGGACCTCGGCTACGGTGCGGCCCCGGTGACGGCGGTGGAGCTGCGGGCCCGGCTCGCCGCACGCGTCCGCGCCGACGTGCGGGTGGTCGGGCTGGAGATCGATCCGGTACGCGTCGCCGACGCGCAGCCCGCCGCCGACCCGCCCGGGCTCACCTTCGCCCGGGGCGGCTTCGAACTGGCCGGTCTGCGTCCCGCCCTGGTCCGCGCGCTGAACGTGCTACGCCAGTACGACGAGAGCGAGGTGGCTGGCGCGTGGGCCACGATGTGCGCCGGCCTGGCCCCGGGCGGCCTGCTGGTGGAGGGGACCTGTGACGAGTTGGGACGCCTCGCCGGCTGGGTGCTGCTCGATGCCGACGGCCCACGCTCGCTGACCCTGGCCGCCCGGCTGGCGACCCTGGCGAGTCCGGCCGAGTTGGCCGAGCGGTTGCCGAAGGCGCTGATCCACCGCAACGTGCCGGGTGAGCGGATCCACGACCTGATCCGGGCCCTGGACGACGCCTGGCACGCCGCCGCCGGCTACGTCCCCTTCGGCCCCCGCCAACGCTGGCTGCACACCGTCTCCGCCGTCCGCGCCCAGGGCTGGCCCGTCCTCGACCGCCCTCGCCACTGGCGCCACGGCCGCCTCACCCTCCCCTGGCCCGCAGTCTCCCCCACCCCGTTCCACCCCCCACCGCGCTGATCATGAAGTTGTTGTCCGGGAAAACGCTTGCCCGGTGCAACAACTTCATGATCGACCCGAGCGGGCGGGGGCAGGAGGGTGGGTGGGGGTGGGTGGGGGCGAGGGGGTGGGGGGGTGGGGGGGTGGGGGTGGGTTGTTAGAGGGTGCAGTTGATGAGGACGGGTTCGGGGTGGAGGGTTACGCCGAAGCGGGACTGGACGCCGTCGCGGATCTCGCGGGCCAGGGTGAGCAGGGCCCGGGTGCTGGCGGTGCCGGTCGGGTTGGTCAGGGCCAGGGTGTGCTTGGTGGAGATGGCGGTGCCCTCGGGGCCGGGATGTCCCTTGCCGAAACCAGCCTTGTCGATCAACCATGCGGCGCTGACCTTGACCAGGTCGTCGGCACCGGGCCAGGCCGGCGGCTCGCCCAGCCCGACGGCCCGCTGCCGCAGCTGCTCGTACGTCGCGGCGTCGAGGACCGGGTTGGTGAAGAACGAGCCGACGGAGCGGGTGTCCGGGTCGTCCGCGTCGAGCACCATGCCCTTGCCGGCGCGTAGTCGCAGCACCGTGGCCCGGGCCTGGGCCAGTGGCACCCGGTCACCGACCTCGACGCCGAGTGCCCGGGCCAGCTCCGCGTAGCGCACCGGGCCGGACAGCGGCGAACGGGCCAGCCGGAAGTCCACCGAGAGCACCACCCAGCGGTCGTTGTACTTGAAGACGCTGGACCGGTAGGCGAAACCGCAGTCCGTCGCCGCGACCTCCCCGACGGCTCCGGCCGTCCGGTCGTAGACCTGCACGGCGGTGATGGTCTCGGCGACCTCCTGCCCGTACGCCCCGACGTTCTGGATCGGGGTGGCACCGGTCGAGCCGGGAATGCCGGACAGGCACTCCAGCCCGGACCAGCCGTTGCGTACCGTCGCGGCGACCAGCTCGTCCCACGGCTCACCGGCCTCGACCCGGACCGTCACGGTCCGCTCGTCCTCGGCGAGCACCCGCAGCCCCCGGGAGCGGACGAGAACCACCGTGCCGGGAAAGCCACCGTCACCGATCACCACGTTGCTACCGCCGGCGATCAGGAGGATGTCGGTGCCCGCCTCGCGTACCCGGCTGACGATCTCGTCGGCATTGGTGGCGGTGACCACCTGGCCGGCCGGCCCACCCACGCACAATGTCGTGTATTGCGCCAGATCGTCCGTGCTGGCGGGTTGCGCGGCGGCTGTCGGCTGGGCGTAGACGTCAGACACGCCTCTCACCCTAGGCTGAGGGGTAGCCGTGGCACCCACTGGTGGCCCGGTCACCCCCGGGAGGATGGCAATGAGCAGATTGCACGGCAGCAAGGATTTCTGGATCGGTGCGCTGCGGGCGGAGGGCCCGGCGTTCGCCGCCGCGGTGGCCGAGGCACCGCCCGAGACACCCGTGCTGTCCTGCCCCGGCTGGACCGTGACCGACCTGACCCGTCATCTCGCCGGCATCTACCGGTGGGTGCACGAGGTGGCCGGTTCGGGCGATCCGGCGGCGCCGCGGCAGGGCCGGGCACAGCCGGTCGAGCCGGCGGAGGGCGTCACCGCCGTGCAGCAGTGGCAGCAGGCGTACGACGACCTGATGGCGCTCTTCGAGACCCTCGATCCGGAGGCGCCGGCATGGAACTGGGCCCCCCAGCCGAAGAAGGCCGGCTTCTGGCCGCGCCGGATGGCCCACGAGACGGCGGTGCACCGCTGGGACGCCCAACTCGCCATCGCCGCGGGTGAACCGATCGAGGCCAAGCTCGCGGCCGACGGGGTGAGCGAGGTGCTGGACACCTGGTTGCCGGCGGGCCGGCGCAGGTCGGGCGGCCCGTGGGCGGGCGTGGTCCGGTTGACCGCCACCGACGCCGACCACGAGTGGTATCTGCGGCTGCGCGGCGAGGGGGTCGCCCTGCTCGACACCGGCACCATCCTCGATCATGACGACCACCACGCCCGGGTGCAGGTCACCGGCACCGCGAGCGATCTGCTGCTGGCGCTCTGGGGACGGGTCAGCTTCGACACCCTGACCGTCTCCGGCGACCGCACCCTGCTCGACGGGGTCCGCACCGGCTGATCAGCACGTCCGTCCTGACGAGCGGCCCTCCGGTGCGACGAGGGTCGCTCGTGGCCATTCTGTGACCCCTCGCGAGAGAGCGCTCTCTTGACACCGGTCCGGGGCGGACCGCAGGCTACGTGAGAGCGCTCTCAGAGCCCTTCCACCACCACCCGACCTGAGAGGGGTCACCAAAAATGGGCACATTCCCGCGTCACCGCCTCGCGGCGGTCGCTCTGGCCGCCACCGGCGTCCTGCTCGTCACCGGCGGCTGCGGCGGCGGCGACGAGGCCGCCGGCGACGGCACGATAACGCTCACCGTCGACGTCTTCGGACAGTTCGGCTACGAGCAGCTCTACCAGCAGTACATGGACGCCAACCCGAACATCAAGATCGTCGAGCGGGGCACCGGCGGCAACCTCGACGAGTACTCGCCGAAGCTGACCCAGTGGCTCGCCGCTGGCAAGGGCGCCGGCGACGTCGTGGCCATCGAAGAGGGTCTGATGGTCGAGTACAAGGCCAACCCGGACAACTTCGTGAACCTGCTCGACCACGGCGCCGCCGACCTCAAGGGCAACTTCCTGGAGTGGAAGTGGAACCAGGGGCTCACCGCCGACGGCCAGAAGCTGATCGGGCTCGGCACCGACGTGGGCGGCATGGCGATGTGCTACCGCACCGACCTCTTCGACAAGGCCGGCCTGCCGACCGACCGGGAGCAGGTCTCCGCGCTCTGGCCGACCTGGGAGGACTACATCGCCACCGGCGAGAAGTTCAAGGCCGCCAACACCGGCGCCTCGTTCCTGGACGCGGCCACCAACACCTTCAACACCATCGTGCTCCAGACCGCCGGCAACGCGCAGGGCTACCACTACTACGACACCAGCGACAACCTGGTGGTGGACACCAACCCGGCGGTGAAGCAGGCCTGGGACATCACCATGAACATCGTCAACGCGGGTCTGTCCGGCAAGTACGGCTCCTGGTCGGAGGAGTGGGTCTCCGCCTTCAAGCAGGCCAAGTTCGCCACCATCGCCTGCCCCGCCTGGATGACCGGTGTGATCGAGGGCAACGCCGGGCCGGAGGCCAAGGGCAAGTGGGACATCGCCCGGGTGCCGGGCAACGGCGGCAACTGGGGCGGCTCGCACCTGGCCGTACCGCAGCAGAGCAAGCACAAGGACGAGGCGGTCAAGCTGGTCAAGTTCCTGACCAGCGCCGAGGGGCACATCGGCGCCTTCAAGGCCAAGGGCCCGCTGCCGTCCTCGCCGCAGGCGCTTGACGACCCGGCCATCACCGAGGCCACCAACGCGTACTTCTCCGACGCGCCCGTCGGCAGGATCTTCGGCGAGGGCGCGAAGACGCTGAAGCCGGTCTACATGGGGCCGAAGAACCAGGCCGTCCGCACCGAGGTGGAGAACGCGGTCCGCACCGTCGAGCTGGGCCAGCGCACCCCCGAGCAGGGCTGGCAGGACGCGGTCGACAACGCCAAGAAGGCCGCCGCCAAGTAACCGGCCCGAGGCCCCATCCCCGCCGTCGGTCCAGGCTCCGCCGTGATGCGCACGCGTCCGCGGCTCGCCCTGGACCGGCGCGGGGCGGGGGCGTGGAAAGGAGTCAACGGGTCATGGCGTTGCAGCTCGACGCGCGACCACCGGCCACACCGGCGCCGCGTGGCACCCGCCCGTCCCGGGCCGGCCGGCTCAGCCGGATCGACGCGAAGTACTCGCCCTACCTCTACATCGCCCCGTTCTTCGTGATCTTCGCGATCTTCGGGGCCTGGCCGCTGGCGTACACCTTCTGGGTCTCGCTGCACGACTGGGACCTGCTGGGCAGCAATCCCACCTTTGTCGGCGCGGACAACTACACCCGGCTGCTGGCGGACAGCGACTTCTGGCACTCGGTGGTCAACACCCTCGGCATCTTCGTCCTCAGCACGGTCCCGCAACTGCTCGCCGCGCTCTGGTTGGCGAACCTGCTCAACCGGCAGCTGCGGATGCGTACCGGTTGGCGGATGGCGGTGCTGGTGCCCAACGTCACGTCCACGGCCGCCGTGGCGATCGTGTTCGGCGTGCTGTTCGGCCGCGAGTTCGGCATGGTCAACTGGCTGCTCGACCTGGTCGGCGTCGACGGCATCGAGTGGAAGTCCAACCGGTTCGCCTCCTGGGTGGCCATCTCGACGATGGTCGACTGGCGCTGGACCGGCTACAACGCGTTGATCTTCCTGGCCGCCATGCAGGCCATTCCCCGCGACCTCTACGAGGCGGCGGCGATCGACGGCGCGAACCGGGCCCGGCAGTTCTGGACCATCACCGTGCCGCTGCTCAAACCGACGATCATCTTCTGCGTCATCATCTCCACGATCGGCGGGCTGCAACTGTTCACCGAGCCCCGGCTGTTCCACTCCGGCACCAACGCGATCCGGGGTGGGCCGATGCGCGAGTCGCAGACGATGACCATGTACATGTTCGAGAACGCCTTCGCGCCGTACTACAACTTCGGCTACGGGTCCGCGGTCGCCTGGCTGCTCTTCGCCCTGATCGCCATCGTCGCGGCGATCAACGTACTGATCATCCGCCGGCTGGGTGCCGGCGCCCGGCCGGACACCGGCAAGCGGAAGGGAGGCTCCCGGTGAGCGAGCGCAGTGAGCGAATCATTCAGCGCAGTGCCGTGGTGGCTCATCGCGACGCCGAGCGCAGCGAGGTGGCGCGATGAGCAGGTTGTGGCGGGCGAGCCCGCTGACGTACTTCGCACTCGTCGCCGCCGGCGTCCTGTCGGTCTTCCCGATCTACTGGATGTTCGTGGTGGCCAGCCGGTCGAGCGACGCGATGGGCCAACTGCCACCGCCGGTGACCCCCGGCGGCAACCTGGGTGCGAACATCGCCCGGCTGTTCGCCAACACCGACGCCTACTTCCTGACCGGCCTGATCAATTCGGCGATCGTCGCGATCACGGTCACCGTCTCCGTGGTGTTCTTCTCGACCCTCGCCGGGTTCGCCTTCGCCAAGTTGCGGTTCCGGGGCAGCAGCGCACTGCTGATGATCATCATTGCCACCATGATGGTGCCCACCCAGCTGGGCGTCATCCCGTTGTACATCCTGATGACGAAGCTGAACCTGAACGACCGGCTGCCGGCCGTGATCATGCCCGCCCTGGTCACCGGGTTCGGGGTGTTCATGATGCGGCAGTACGCCGGGCAGGCGGTCAGCAGTGAGCTGATCGAGGCCGCCCGGGTGGACGGTTGCGGCACCGCCCGCATCTACTGGAACGTGGTGGTGCCGGCACTGCGGCCGGCCGCCGCCGTACTCGGTCTGCTCACCTTCATGACCACCTGGAACGACTTCCTCTGGCCGTACGCGGTGCTCAACGACCCGGAGAATCCCACTGTGCAGCTATCGTTGCGGGCTCTGTCCGACGGCTACTACCAGGACATGTCCCAGGTCTTCACCGGCACGGCCATCGCCACGCTGCCCCTGCTGCTGGTATTCGTCCTGTTCGGCCGCCAGATCATCGGCGGGATCATGGAAGGTGCGGTCAAGGCGTGACTGAGTTGAGATTCCCGGACAACTTCCTCTGGGGTGCGGCCACCGCGGCGTACCAGATCGAGGGGGCGGCCCGCGACGACGGGCGCGGCCCGTCGATCTGGGACACCTTCAGCCGTACCCCGGGCAAGGTGCACGCCGGCCACACCGGTGACGTCGCCTGCGACCACTACCACCGGTACGCCGACGACGTCGCGCTGATGGCGGAGCTGGGGTTGCAGGCGTACCGGTTCTCGGTGTCCTGGCCCCGCATCCAGCCCGACGGCAGTGGCCCGGTCAACCCTCGTGGCCTGGACTTCTACGACCGACTGACGGACGCGCTGCTGGGCCGGGGCATCGACCCGATCGTCACGCTCTACCACTGGGACCTGCCGCAGACGCTGCAGGACCGGGGCGGTTGGACCAGCCGGGACACCGCCGAGCACTTCGCCACCTACGCCTCCGCCGTGTACGCCCGCCTGGGCGACCGGGTCGGCACCTGGACCACGCTCAACGAGCCGTGGTGCTCGGCGTACCTCGGGTACGGCAACGGCGTGCACGCCCCCGGCGTGCAGGACCCGGGTGCCGCCTTCAGCGCCGTCCATCACCTGCTGCTCGCGCACGGCCTGGCCGTACAGGCGCTGCGCGCGGCCGGCGCCGGCCGCGTCGGGGTCACGCTCAATCCCGCGGACGTACGCCCCGCCGACCCGAACAGCGCCGCCGACGCCGCGGCCGTACGTCTGGTCGACGGGCTGCACAACCGGATCTTCTTCGATCCGCTGCTGGTCGGCGGGTACCCGGACGACGTTCGCGAGCACGTGGCACGGTTCGTCGAACCCACCTTCGTCCGGGACGAGGACGAGAAGATCATCGCGGCGCCGATCGACCTGCTCGGGATCAACTACTACGCGCCGACCTACGTCGCCGGCCGGCCGGACGGTGCCGGCGGTGGCGGGGCGTACCCCGGCACCGAGGGGCAGGTGCAGTTCCTGGCACCGGTCGGACCGCTCACCGACATGGGTTGGATGATCGAGCCGGCCGGTCTGACCCGGCTGCTGGAGCGCATCGCCACCGACTACCCGGCGGTGCCGCTGCTGATCACCGAGAACGGCGCGGCGTTCCCGGACAAGACCGCCGACCCGACGACCCCGCTTCAGGACTCGGACCGGGTCGCCTACCTCGACGGTCACCTGCGGGCCGCGCACGAGGCCATCGCCCGGGGCGTCGACCTGCGCGGCTATCTCGTATGGTCATTGCTTGACAACTTCGAGTGGGCCGAGGGGTACCGTAAGCGTTTCGGCATCGTGCACGTCGACTACCTCACTCAGCGGCGTACACCGAAGTCCAGCGCCCGGTGGTACCAGGAGGTGATCTCCCGGAACGGGCTGTGACGAGGTGGTGATTTCTCCGATGACGGGGGCGCAGCGGCCCACTCTGGAAGCGGTGGCACGACGGGCCGGTGTGTCCCGGGCCACCGTCTCCCGGGTGGTCAACGGCTCGACCACGGTCGCCGAACCGATCCAGGAGGCGGTCCGTCTGGCGGTCGCCGAGCTTGGGTACGTGCCGAACCTGGCCGCACGGACCCTCGTCACCCAGCGGACCGACTCGATCGCCCTGGTGATGCCGGAGGAGGCCACCCGCGTCTTCTCCGACGACCAGGTCTTCCCGGGGATCATCCGCGGCGCCGCCCAGGAGTTGGAGGCCGCCGACAAGCAGCTGGTGCTGATGCTGGCCGGGTCGCCGGCCGGGCACGAGCGGGTCGCCCGGTACACCACCGGTCGACACGTCGACGGGGTGCTGTTCGCCTCGCTGCACGGGGCCGATCCGCTGCCCGCCCGGCTGGCCGCACTGGGCATCCCGGTGGTGTGCAGCGGCCGACCGCTCGACGGGGCGGAGGTGCCGTACATCGACGTCGACCAGGTCGGTGGGGTCACCCGCGCGGTACGGCACCTGATCGACAGCGGCCGACGTCGCATCGCCACCATCGCCGGCCCGCAGGACATGGTCGCCGGCATCGAGCGGCTGGCCGGGTACCGGGACACCGTGGTCGCCGCCGGGCTGCCCGAGATGGTGGCGGTGGGCGACTTCACCCGTGAGTCCGGCGCGGCGGCGATGCGCGAGCTGCTCGCCACCCACCCCGACCTGGACGCCGTCTTCGCCGCGTCGGACCTGATGGCACACGCCGCCCTGCGTACGCTGCGCGAGGCGGGACGGCGGGTGCCCGAGGACGTGGCGGTGATCGGCTTCGACGACATCGAGACCGCCGCGTACACCGATCCGCCGTTGACCACCGTCCGGCAGCCGATCGTGGAGCTGGGCCGGCAGGGCACCCGGCTGCTGCTCCGCCTCGCCGCCGGCGAACAGGTCGAGCCGGCACTCATCCTGCCCACCGAGCTGATCATCCGCGACTCCGCCTGAGTCCGCCCGACGGCGATGTACGGCGGGTGCGTGGGTACGTTTCTTGTCGCTGGGGCGACAAGAAACGTACCCAGCTTCGGGTTCAATTGATAGATGCGGATACCTGGAGACGACGCCGACGCGTTGCGGTGGTTGCTGTTCGAGCAGTCGGGGATCGTCAGCTGGGCGCAGGCCACCGCCGAACTGTCCCCGGCGAAGGTCCGGCACCTGCTGGCGACAGGGCGGTGGACCAGGGTGTGTCGGGGAATCCTGCGGGCCGCCTCGACCGATGAGCCGTACCGTCGAGAGCAGCACTGGTGGGTGGCGGTGTTGGCGGCCGGTCCGGGTGCGGTGCTGGCCGGGCTGGCGGCGGCGACAGCGGGCGGGCTACGCGGCAACTGGCGCCACGAGACCGTCGATGTGTTGGTCCCGCATCACCGACGTCGGGCAGACCTACTGCGTCGGTTGCCGCTCGGCCTGCCTGCGGTCCGGGTACGCCGGGCTCGGCAACTGTCGGACGAGGACCGGCAGCGTGGGCGGCCCGACCGCACGTCGATGGCACGGTCCCTGGTCGACGCGGCGCAGTGGGTGCGTACCGACGCCGAGGCGCAACAGATCCTCGCGGCCGGCTGCCAGCAGCGGCGGGCGACCCCGGCGGAGATCGGCGCGGTCCTCGCCCGATTGCCCCAGGCCCGGCGGCGCGTCCTGATCCGACAGACGCTGCACGACATCGCCGGTGGTGCGGAGGCGCTCTCCGAGATCGACCTGGTACGGCTCTGCCGACGCCACCATCTGCCGGCACCGACCGCCCAGCAGCGACGCCGCGACGCCGACGGACGGATCCGCTACCTGGATGCCTACTGGCCACAGTGGCGGCTGCACGTGGAGGTCGACGGCGCGCACCACATGGACGCCCGGCACTGGGCGGCGGACCTGCGCCGACAGAACCGGATCTGGATCGACGGCGATCGCATCCTCCGGTTCACCGCCTTCGACGTCCGCCATCGCCCCGACGATGTCGCCGCCCAACTCCGCGCCGCCCTGACCGCCGCTGGCTGGCGAGGCTGAGCGTGGGTACGTTTCTTGTCGCTGGGGCAACAGGAAACGTACCCACCGTCCCGGTGTCGCGCGGCGGAGATGGGGGCGGAAAAGCGGGCGCGGAGGTCGGTCGGGCTTGGTTAACCTGCCGCGCATGTCTGCACCGTCCGCGCTGATCCGTCCGACACACCCTGACGACGCACCAGCCGTGGTGGCGTTGCGTACGCTCGTGTTTCCTTTCTTGATCCGTGGGGTCTCGTCCACCCGGCAGCTCATCTCGACGCCACCGGCGGAGCAGCACTGGGGCGGTTTCGTCGCCGAGGTCGACGGGCAGGTCGTCGGTTGGGTGTCGGCGTCCCGCAACACCAACACGAGCGCTGCGGTCGGCGAGGTGTCCCTGCTGCACGTACATCCCGACCAGCGGCGACGCGGAATCGGCGGGGCACTGCTGAGCCGGGCGCTGGAGCACCTCGCGCCGCTCGACCTGATCCGGCTACGTGGGCGGGCGCTGCCGGAGTCGTTGCCGTTCGCCCGCCGGCACGGCTTCATCCCGAGTCGCCAGGAGCGCTTCTCGGCCCTGGAGCTGCGCGCGCTGCCGCCGCTGCCGGCGGCCCCGGACGACGTCCGGCTGGTCCCGCTGGCCGGGGTCGACAGTCGCCAGGTCCACCAAGTGGAGGTGCTGGCCAGCGCCGACGAGCCGGGCGACGTGGCCTCCGACGCGATCAGCTACGCCACCTGGTGCGCCGACACCTGGGACAACGTCGGGCTGGACCGGGAGGCCAGCATGGGCGTCGAGGTGGATGGCGAGCTGGTCGCGATCAGCCTGGTGAAGCGGGACGGCGCGCGGATGTGGTCGGACTACACCGGCACCGTGCCGCAGCACCGGGGACGCGGGTTGGCCCGGCTGGTGAAGCTGGCCGCGCTGCACCGGGCGGCGGCGCGCGGCGTCACCGTCGCGTACACCGGGAACGACGCGGCGAACGCGCCGATGCTGGCGGTCAACGACCGGCTCGGCTACCGACGGGTGGCCAGCCAGTGGTCCTGCGTACGCGAGCTGCGCCCCGGCGGCTAACCCTCCGCGTACACCCGCTCGGCGATGGCGTGGGTGTCGGCGCCAAACAGCACCAGCCGGGCCTCGGTGATTGTCGTCGGCGTCGCCGAGCGCAGCACCGACAGGGCCTGACGCACGGCGTCCTCGACCGGCCAGCCGTAGACCCCGGCGGAGATCAGCGGGAAGGCGATGCTTGCCGCGCCCAGTTCGTCGGCGACGGCGAGGCTGTTGGTGTAGCAGCCACGCAGCAGTGCGGTGCGGTCCTCGGTGTCCGACCAGACCGGGCCGACCGTGTGCACCACCCAGCGGGCCGGCAGCTCACCGGCGGTGGTGGCCACCGCCTGCCCGGTCGGCAGGCCGCGCCCGTAGCGGGCGGCGCGCAGCGCGCGGCACTCCGCGAGGATCGCCGGTCCACCCCGGCGGTGGATCGCACCGTCGACTCCGCCGCCGCCCAGCAACGACGAGTTCGCGGCGTTGACCACCACGTCCACCCGCTCGCTGGTGATGTCTCCCTCGACCAGGGCGATGTCCATGTCAGCCCTCCGTGATGGGTTGGCCGAGCGAACGGCGGGCCAACAGGGTGGCACCGGCCACCGCGGCCGGCATCAGCAGTACGGCGCCGAGCGGGATCAGGAAACAGACGAAGACCGCGACCCCGAAGCCGAGTGCGGTGGGGCGGTCCGCCTTCAGCGCGGCGCGCCGGTGCGGCAGTCGCTTGCCGCGCCGGGAGAAGGGCGCGCCGGTCAGTTCCACGGCGAGCAGCCAGCCGCCCACCGCCGCGCCGATGACCGGCACCACGGTCTGGCCGACGAGCGGAATGAAGCCGGCGGCGAACAACGGCACACCGAACAGCGCCGCCAGGGCGACCAGGCGGAGCGAGTCGGCGGCGCTGCGCCGCAGCGACGGCCAGAACGGCACCTCGACCTCGTCTGGCGTACCGCCGTAGCGTCGCTCCACCCGCTCCGAGATCTTCTCGTAGAACGGATCGCCGATGACCAGGGTGACCGCCGTGAAGGTGAGGACGGTGAGCAGGCCACCGAGACCGAGGAAGGCCAGCCCGGCGACCACCCGGACCGCGCTGCGCGGCGTCGTCGCCCAGTCGTCGGCGAACGGGGTGGCCGCGGCGGCCAGGTCGTCGACGAAGAAGACCAGGAGAGCGTACGCGGTCAGGAAGATCGCCCCGGAGATCAGCGCCGGAATGACGCCGAGCAGCATCAGACCTGGGCTGCGTACGTACAGGCGGACGCCCCGCAGCAGGAGCGTGGCCCCGCCGAGGAAGCGGCGACCGGCGCCCACGGCGGTGGAGGGAAGCTCGGATGCGTGCACGCCCAGGAGCGTAGTCACTCGCCGACGCATCCACCGGTTGACGGATCACCGGAATCAACCGGAGCCGATCAAGATCACCTCCAGCCGGTCGATTCGTCGCCGGCCGCTCCTCGCCACCCTTGAGTGGTAGCCGAAAGCGACGGCGAGAGGCGGTTGCCATGCCGGTCATCGAGGTGACCAGCCTGCACAAGCGTTACGGCGAGACGGTGGCGGTGCGCGACATGTCGTTCGACGTCGAGGCCGGCGAGATCTTCGGCGTACTCGGCCCGAACGGTGCCGGTAAGACCACCACGGTGGAGTGCGTCGCCGGCTTGCGCGTCCCAGACGGGGGCGGGGTGTCGGTCCTCGGGCTCGACCCCCGCCGGGACGCCACCCGGTTGCGCCACCAGGTCGGGGTGCAACTTCAGGAGAGCCGACTGCCCGACCGGCTCCGGGTCGCTGAGGCGCTGACGCTCTACGCGTCGTTCTACCGCGAGCCGGCCGACCCGGCGCAGTTGCTCGACGAGTTGGGTCTCGACGGGAAGCGGGACACCCCGTACGAGAAGCTCTCCGGTGGCCAGAAGCAGCGGCTCTCCATCGCGTTGGCGCTCGTCGGCAACCCGCGGATCGCCATCCTGGACGAGCTGACCACCGGGCTGGATCCGCAGGCCCGCCGGGACACCTGGGGCCTGATCGAACGGGTCCGGGATCGCGGGGTGACCATCCTGCTGGTCACCCACTTCATGGAGGAGGCCGAACGGCTCTGCGACCGCTTGGCCGTGATCGACAAGGGGCGGGTGGTGGCCCTGGACAGCCCCGCCGGGCTGGTCTCGACCGTCACGCCCGAGCAGCGCATCCGGTTCCGCCCCTCAGCACCGTTCGACGACCGGCTGCTGACCGACCTGCCGCAGGTCACGGCCGTTACACGCAGCGGCAACCAGATCCTGGTGACCGGCACCGGCGAGGTGCTGCACGCGGTCACCTCGGTGCTCGCCCGCCACCAGATCGTCGCCGCCGACCTACGGCTGGAGCAGGCCACGCTCGACGACGCGTTCGTCGAGCTGACCGGGCGCCGGTTCGTCGACTGAAGGAGGACCCGATGCACGCCTTCCGCCAGATCCTCAGGACCGAGGCGAAGCTGCACCTGCGGGACATCCCGACGCTTGTGCTCACCATCGCCCTGCCGACCTTGATCCTGGTGGTGCTCGGGCTGATTCCCTCGCTCCGCGAGCCCAGTCCGGACCTCGGCAACCAGTCCTTCGTGACCTACTTCACCCCCTCACTGTTGGTGATCACACTGGCCATGGTCGGCATCAACGCCCTGCCCACCGTGCTGGCCACCTACCGGGAGCGCGGCATCCTGCGTCGGCTGGCCACCACACCGGCGAGTCCACTGGCACTGCTGGCCGCCCAACTCGTGCTTGCCCTGACGGGCATCCTGGTCAGCGCGGTGCTCCTCGCGGTGGTCGCCCGGCTGGCGTTCGACACCCCGTTGCCACAGCACCCGCTCGGGTTCGCGGCGGCACTCGTCCTGGGTACGGCCGCACTGCTCGCGGTGGGGCTGCTGGTGGCGGCGGTCGCGCCCACCGCCAAGTCGGCCCAGGCGCTGGCCGTACCGCTGTTCATCCTGGTCATGTTCCTCGGTGGGGTGTACCTGCCCCGGTTCCTGCTGCCCGACTTCCTGGCCGACGTCGGCGCCTACACGCCGCCCGGGATCCAGGCGCTGCTCGACGCCTGGACCGGCACCGCACCGCACCCGCTGCACCTGGGGATAATGGCCGTGATCGCCGTGGCGGCCGGTGCCGCAGCGGTGAAGCTGTTCCGCTGGGAGTGAGCGCATGATGGGCGGGGACGGGACGAGCGGCGGCGGGGACCGGACGGCTGGCCGCGACGACGCCCTGCCCACCCACGATCACCGACTGGCCAACTGGCGGGCGCGGGAGGCGCGGCTGCACCGCCTCCTGCCCTACGGCGGACTGCTCGTCGGCTCGCTGCTGGCCGCCTTCGCACCGGCACCGCGCGGGCTGCCGATGCTGCCCACCCTGGTCGTCGCCGGGTTGACCGCCTGCTGGGTCACCTGGTTCGTCATCCTGTCTCCGCGGTGGCCGGGACGACGGGGGTCGATGACGCTCTACTACGTCGGGCTGCTGGCCTTCGCCGCCGTCCTGGTGACCGCGAGCCCGTGGTACGGCTTCTTCGCCTGGGTCGGCTTCCTGCACGCCTTCCTGGTGCTCGACGGACGATGGCGCTTCGTCGGGATGGCCGCGACCGCCGTGCTGGTCGCCACCGCGCAGGGCGGCGGCCTGCCGTCCTCGTGGTCGAACTGGCCGCTGTGGCTGGTGCTGGTGCTTGTCAACCTGGCCCTGGCCGGTGCGGTGAGCTGGTTCAACCTTGTCGGCGAACGGGAGGACGCCAGGCGCAAGCGGCTGGTGGCGGAACTCGCCGCCACCAACCGCCAACTCGCCGAGACGATCCAGGAGAACGAGGGGCTGCACGCCCAACTCATCACCCAGGCGCGCGAAGCGGGGGTGCTGGACGAGCGGCAGCGGATGGCGCGGGAGATCCACGACACCCTGGCCCAGGGGCTGACCGGCATCATCACCCAACTGGAGGCGGCCGAGCAGACCCGCGACCGTTCCGCCGACTGGCGGCGGCACGTGGACAATGCGTTGGCACTGGCCCGGGAGAGCCTCACCGAGGCCCGCCGATCGGTCCGGGCGCTGCGCCCCGAGCCGCTGGAGACGGCCCGGCTGCCCGACGCGCTCGCCGAACTCGGTGACCGCTGGTCGGCCGTGCACGGGGTGACGGCCAGCGTCAGCACCACCGGGACGCCCCGCCCGCTGCACCCGGAGATCGAGGTGACGTTGCTGCGGGCGGCGCAGGAGGCATTGAGCAACGTGGCCCGACACGCTGCCGCTTCCCGGGTCGGGCTCACCCTGTCGTACATGTCGGACGTGGTGACCCTGGACGTCCGCGATGACGGAACGGGATTCGACCTGACCAGCCGCTCGGCAGTCCCGAACGAGAACGGCAGCTACGGCCTCACCGCGATGCGGCAGCGGGTCAACCGGGTCGGTGGCCAGTTGGCCGTCGAGTCCGAACCGGGGGGCGGCACCGCCGTCTCGGCCTCCGTACCGGCCCTGCCCGGAGCCGCCGCATGACCGATCCGGTGCGCCTGCTCATCGTCGACGATCACCCGGTGGTGCGCGACGGGCTGCGCGGCATGTTCGCCGGTGACCCCGGGTTCGAGGTGGTCGGCGAGGCGGCGGACGGCGCCGAGGCCCTGACGATGGCCGCCCGCAGCCGCCCCGACGTGGTGCTGATGGACCTGCGGATGCCGGGGATGGACGGGGTGACCGCGATCGGCCGCCTGGTCGAGGCCGACAGCCCGGCGAAGGTGCTGGTACTGACCACGTACGACACCGACGCGGACGTGCTCCCGGCAATCGAGGCCGGTGCCACCGGCTATCTGCTCAAGGACGCGCCCCGCGACGAACTGGTCCGGGCGGTACGCGCCGCCGCCCGAGGGGAGTCGGTGCTCTCGCCAAGCGTGGCCGGCCGGCTGATGGGTCGCCTGCGGACGCCACGTCGGCCAGCAGAGGAACCGCTGAGCCAACGCGAGTTGGAGGTGCTCACCCTGGTGGCCCGGGGCTCGTCCAACCGCGAGGCCGCCGCGCGCCTGTTCATCAGCGAGGCCACGGTGAAGACCCACCTGCTGCACGTCTACGCCAAGCTCGGGGTCAACGACCGGGCCGCCGCGGTCGCGGTCGCGTACGACCGGGGGTTGTTGACCCCCGGTGGACGGTGAGCGTCGGTGCGGGCGTCGCGGTTGCTCTCCCTGCTGCTGTTGTTGCAGGCCCGTGAGGTGTTGACGGCGGCCGAGCTGGCCCGCGAGCTGGAGGTGTCCGAGCGGACGGTCTACCGGGACGTGCTGGCGCTCTCCGCCGCCGGCGTGCCGATCTACGCCGACCGGGGGCGGGCCGGCGGCTACCGGCTGCTGGGCGGCTTCCGGACCCGGCTGACCGGCATGACCCGGGACGAGGCGGAGGCCCTGTTCCTGGCCGGGCTGCCCGGCCCGGCCGGTGACATGGGGTTGGCCGACGCGGTGGCGGCGGCGGAACTGAAGGTTCTCGCGGCACTACCGCCGAGCCTGCGCGACGCCCCGGCACGCACCGGCCAGCGGTTCCATCTGGACGTGCCGGGCTGGTACCGCGAGACCGCACCGCCGCGGTGGTTGGCCGAGCTGGCCGGCGCGGTCTGGCGGGACCGGGTGGTGACCCTGCGCTACCGGCGCGGGGAACACGAGGTCGTCCGTCGGGTCTGCCCGTACGGCCTGGTCCTCAAGAGCGGTACCTGGTATCTGGTGGGTCGGGTCGGCGAGGACGTGCGCACCTACCGGGTGGATCGGGTCACCGCGGTCGAGTCACACGAGGAGGGCTTCGACCGGGATCCGGGATTCGACCTGGCCGGCCACTGGCGGGCGCGGGCTGAGGAGTTCCTGCGCGGCATGCTGCGGGCCGAGGTCACGATCCGGCTGAGCCCCGCCGGCCTGCGCCGGCTCCGGCACCTCGCCGAGTTCCCGTTCGGGTACGAGGCGGCGGTCGCCGCCGCGGACGAACCCGACGGGCAGGGCTGGGTACGGACCCGCCTGCCCGTCGAGTCCGTCGACGTGGCCTACACCCAACTCCTCGCGCTGGGGCCGGAGGTGGAGGTGATCGAGCCAGCGGAGTTACGGGCGCGGCTGGCCGAGGCGGCCATCAGGGCCGCCACGCTGTACTCCGCCGAGGACCGGTCTCCCGACCGGCCGGCGTAGTACGGCCGGGCGGGAGAGTGCCGGTCGGTCCGCTCAGACGGGCGGACACCGGGGGCGGGAGGATCAGCGGTAGCCGGTGACGTCGGCGGGTCTGCCGGCGTCGACCACCTCACTGATGTAGCGGAAGGCGTCCGGCTGGGAGCCGTCGACGTCGGTGAAGCCGTACACCTGGGCCAGTTCCCCGGCGGAGACGGACCGGCCGCTCCAGCGCGCCCGGTCCGGGTCGGCGGCGAGCGCGGCGACCGCCCGGCCGACGAACGCCGGGGTCTCCGAGATGAGGAAGTGCGGGTCCTTGGCCGCGCCGTCGCGCCAGTTGGCCTCGGTGACGCCGAAGTGCTCCAACATCGCCTCGGAACGGATCCAGCCCGGAGTGAGCGCGACCGCCGTTCCGCCGTGCGGCCTGACTTCGTGGGCCCAGCTGAAGGCGAGCCGGTTGACCGAGGTCTTGGCCAGGTCGTAGAAGACCGAGAGCCGGTAGTTCTCGTCGTTGTACGCCTTCGTGCCGTCACCGATCTCGACCACCAGGCCACCGGGGCGGCGGATCAGCAGCGGCAACGCGAAGTGACTGGTGATCACGTGCGTGTCGACGGCCAGCCGCAGGGTGCGGAAGCCGGCGTCGAGTGGCTGCTCCCACACCGGCTTCTCCCAGGTGATCAGCGGATCGGCCCCCCACACGTCGTTGACCAGCACGTCGAGCCGGCCCTGCTCGGCGTCGATCCGGGCGACCAGGTCCCGCACCTCGTCGGGCACCAGGTGGTCGACCCGGACCGGGATGCCGGTGCCGCCGGCCGCGGTGACCAGTTCGGCGGTCTCCTCGATGGTTTCCGGGCGGTCCAGTTCGGAGCGGCCCGCGCGGCTGCTGCGGCCGGTCGCGTACACGGTGGCTCCCGCGGCGCCGAGTTGCACGGCGATCTGCCGGCCGGCGCCCCGGGTGGCACCGGCGACGAGCGCGACCGTTTCGATGAGCGGTTTCGTCATGCGTCTCACGCTGCCAGCAATACCTGCCACCTGGTGGCAGGTATTCGCGACTACGGCTGTGACCCACGCGACGCGGTATGTCGGGCCTTCCCGCGCGCCGGACGTCACGGCATGCCGCATGTCGCGCCGTCCCGCGCGCCGGATGCCGCGACATGCCGCATCCCACGGGCGGCGGGCGGCGGGCGCCCACGTCAGGGGGCAGGCGGCAGGCTAGCCGTTGAGGAAGTCGGCGATGCGGCGGCGCAGGTCGGCGCGTTCCGTCCAGAGCACCCCGGGACGGTCGTAGCGGTGCAGGGTGGCCCGGGGCAGCACGGCGGCGAGCTGTTCGGCCACCTCCACCGGGTGCAGCTCGTCGCCCTCGGCGGCGATGACAAGCGCCGGCGCGGTCACCCGGGCGAGCACGCCGGCGTCGGGCAGCGGGGCCTGCTCCGGCAGCTCGACAAGCCCGGCGGCGAGGCCGTCACGCAGCAGGTGGTCCAGCCGTTGCCGCAGGTAGGCCCAGCCGGCCGGCGTGTTGCGTACGGCCGGTGGCAGCTCGGTGGAGACGACCTCCGCCGCCGCCGAGGCGTCCCCACTCTCCACCGCCGACAACAGCTCGGTCAGCCGGGCTCGGGCGAGCGGTCCGCGTGGCCGGTCGAGCGCGGCGGGCAGGAAGAAGACCAGCCGCTCGAACCGTTCCGGGCTCTCGGCGAGCAGCCGGCACAGCGCACCGCCACCCAGGCTGGCCCCGAAGGCGCGGGTGGCACCGCTGAGGTCGGCGATCGCCCGCAGGTCGCGGGCCAGGTCCAGATAGCTCCACGGCCCGTCGGGCGCGTCGGAACGGCCATGGCCACGGAACTGGAAGAAGACCCGGCGACCGGTGACGCCGCTGCCGAAGGGTCGGGTGGTGGCGATGCCGTTGGCCAGCCCGTGCGCGAAGACGGTGACCGGGTCACCGACGCCGGTGACCAGCCGCTCCAGTCGTACGCCGTGCGGGGTGGCGACCAGTTCGGTCTCCGGGTCGGGCAACGGCGGCCGGCCGCTGCGCGGGGCACCCGGGCCGGGCCCCCAGGTGCGCGGTCCACCGTCCGGTGGTGGTGGCCAGCGGAAAGCTCTCACCAGGACCCTCTGTTGTCGCCCAGGTCACGTAGCCCGACCCGGACGTCGAGCAGGTAGATCAGCGCCGCCGCCACCCCGATCAGCCCGAAGATGCTGAGGGTGGAGCGGGTGAGCAGGGTGAGCAGGAGAGTGACCGCCAGGATCGCGATCCAGCCGCCCTTCGGCAGGGTCCCGATGGCCGGGAACGCATCGGAACGTTGCGTCACGGCGTGCACGAGAGCCACCCCCTGCACGACAAGCGCGAAGACGAACAGGATCAGCTCGATCACGTAGCGGACGTCGAAGACGAAGATCGGCGCGGCGTTGGCCATGACGGCAAGCTTATGCCGGCGACCCCGGGTCCGTGGCGACAGGACGGTCCCGGGGTCGCCGGCTGCTGACTCACTGGCTCCGCTTGGCGCCCCGGGGGAGCTTCGCCGACGGGCTGTCGGTCCGCTTGGCGGCGATCTGCCGGGTGGTCGACTTCGCCCGGGTGGTCTTCTTCGCGGCAGCCGGCTTGGCCTCCACGATCTCGGCCACCTCGGCCGGGCTCGGCACCTCGGCCGCGGCGTCGGCCTGCTTGACGGCGGCCGGTGCGGTCTCCTCGGCGGGAGCGGCAGGCGCGGCGGCAACGCTGGCCTCGGTCGCCTCGATGTCGGTGTTCACCGTGTCGGCGACCTCCAGCACACCGGTGCCGACGACCCGCTCACCCCGCGCCACCAGCGCCCCGTACGCGGCCAGCGCCCGCTCCTGAGCGGCCTGGGCGCCGGCGACGACGGCGGCCGCGTTACGGGTGGCCAGCTCGCGCAGCCGGTCCAGATCGGCCGCCCCACGCAGCTTGTTCAGATCGGCCGTCTCGCGCAGCTTGTGCAGATCCGCCGCCTCGCGGAGCTTGGCCAGGTCGGCGTGCTCGCGCAGCCGGTTCAGGTCGGCCGCTGGCGCGGCCTTCTGCCGCAGCGACTCGGCCGTCCGGTTGGCGTTGCGCAGCGTGTCGTTGGCCTTCTGGCGCAGCTCGAAACCGGTGACGACGGCCTTGCCGCCGAGTTCGCTGACGACCCGGCCACCGTCGGCGACGGCACGGTCACGCAGCTCACCGACCACGGTGGGCAGTCTGCGCAGCTGCTGCAGGGCCAGTTCACCGGCGCCGGCCGCGGCGTAGATCGGGGCAGGGATGCGGTTGGTCTTCGGCTGGGTCATGACTACTTCTCCTCCTGGACCGCGGTCGCGGTCTTGCGGACCACCTTGCGGGCGGCCTTCCTGGCTGGGGTGCTGTTCGGAGCGGGCGCGGAACCCGCCTCGGTCACGGCGACCGATTCGAGCACCGCCTCGGTCGGGGTGCCCGCCGTGGTGGTGGGCCCGGTCGCGGCCAGATTCGCCACGTCGGGGGCGGTGACGTCAGCCGCGTCGGAGACGCCGGCCGCGCCGCTCGCGACGGAGCCGCCGGCCCGGTCGCCCGTGGTGGGCGCGTCGCCCTCGCCGCTCGCGCCGGTCATCGTCGCGGTTGCCTCGGCCAGCCGCGAGTTCTCCCGGCGGAATGTCTCATATATCTGGGTCAGGGACTGTTTCTGGGCCATCGTCAGGTCCGGGTCGACGGCGATGGCGGCCAGCACGCCCTGACCCTCCTTGTCGTCGAGCAGACCGGCCCGCAGGTACATCGCCGGAGTGGAGACCCGCAACGCGCTGGCGAGCTGCTGGAGCACCTCGGCGCTGGGCCGGCGCAGGCCTCGTTCGATCTGGCTGAGGTAGGGGTTGCTGACCCCCGCCTGCTCGGCCAGTTGCCGAAGCGAAATCTTCGCATTCCGCCGCAGGTCACGAATGAACCCGCCGACGTCGGGAAGGTCCTTGGGAGTGGCCATGATTCAACGCTAGCCCGCCCTGCTAGCAGCTGCAAGCAAAGTGCTAGCCGGAGTTAGCAACGTCTCATCACCCGCTTGCGAACCCCGCACGCCCGGTCGTACCGTCCTGCGGTGACCAAGATCCAGGTAAATGGAGCCCTGCTGGCGTACGACGAGGCCGGCACCGGATCGCCTGTCGTCCTGCTGCACGCTGGTATCGCCGACCGCCGTATGTGGCGGGACCAGATCGCACCGCTCGCGACCCGGCACCGGGTGATCACTGTCGACCTACGCGGTTACGGGGAGTCCGAGTTGCCGCCGAGCGCCTTCGCCCACCACGACGACGTGGTCGGCCTGCTCGACGCCCTCGGGTTGGCCAGCGCGGCCCTGGTCGGCTGCTCCTTCGGCGGGGCGGTGGCGATCGACACCGCGCTCGCCCACCCGCACCGGGTGAGCGCCCTCGCCCTGCTCGGCACCGCGGTGTCCGGTCACGAATGGTCGGAGCAGACGAACGAGCTGTGGGAGAACCTGGTCGGCGACGTCGACCCGGAGGACTTCGCCGCGACGGCCGCGGGTGAGGTGCGGTTCTGGGTGGTCGGTCCGGACCGCGAACCCGCTGACGTCGACCCGGAGTTGGTCGCCTTCGCCACCGAGATGGACGAACGGGCGCTCGCCGCCGAGCTGGCACTCAGCGCCGTGGACGTGGCCGAACTCGACCCGCCGGCCATCGGGCGACTGGCCGAGCTGACCATGCCCGTACTGGTCGCGGCCGGGGCGGCGGACGTGCCTGACATCCGTCACCTAGCCGATCGCATCGCGGCGGAGGCTCGACAGGCGGTGCGCCTACCCGACGTACCGAACGCCGCCCACCTACTCCCCCTCGAAAGCCCCACCCAGATCAACACCCCCCTCCTAACCTTCCTCCCCTAAACCACCCCACACCCCGACCACCCCGTCGATCTTGCACTTTTGGTCGCCCACATGCGCCTTTTAGCGCGCTTTGCGGGGACAGGAAGCGCAAGATCGACGAGATCCGGGGTGGGGTGGGTGGTTACCAGAGGGGGCGGGTGGCGCCTACGGGGAGGGCGCCACCGAAGATCGGTACTTCGGCGAACTCCGTGAGGACCGGGGCGTCGACGCCGAGTCGGCGCAGGGCCGAGACCAGGACCGGCATCCGGGCGCGGCCGGCGCCGTCGTCGATCTTCAGCGCGACGGCACCGACGTCGGGCAGCGCCGCGGCGATGACACCCTCCGCGCCGATCTTCGCCAGCAGTCCGGGTACGCCACGCATCAGTCGGGTGTCGTCCGCCTGCGTACCGCCGACCACCTCGGGGTGGGCCCGCATCGCGTCGGCTATCAGACCCGCTCCGCTGTCGCCCTCGGCGGCGACCATCCGCAGGAACGCCGTGGCCAGTCCGGTCAACGACGCGGACAGCACCGGAGCGCCGCAGCCGTCGACGCCGACGGCCACCGCCTCCTCGCCGGTGAACTCCTCCACCGTGTCACGCAGCCGGCGCTGCAGCGGGTGGTCGGCACGCCAGTAGCCCTCCATCGGCCAACCGGCGGACCGGCAGGTCAGCAGCATCCCGGCGTGCTTGCCGGAGCAGTTCATCTGGATCCGGCTCGGGCCGCCGCCGGCCCGCAGCACCGCCATCCGCGCGAGATCGCCGACCGGCAGATCCGGCGGGCAGTGCAGGTCGTCCCCGTCGAGACCGGCACCCGCGAGCAGCCCGGCGACCCGGGCCAGGTGGAACTCCTCCCCCGCGTGGCTGGCCGCGACGATGGCCAGGTCGGCGGGTTCGGTAAGCGACAGCCCGGCGCGGAGCATGCCGACCGCCTGCATCGGCTTGTTCGACGAGCGCGGGAAGATCGGCGAGGTGACGTCACCCGCGGCGGCCAGCGGTGCGCCGGTGCTGTCGAGCACCACCACCGAGCCACGGTGCACGCCCTCCACGAAACCGGACCGGACCACCTCGGCGAGCGGCACGCCGCCCTCGTACGTCTTTCCCACGACGTGGACGGTACCGAGGTGTCCGGCCGCGCTCACCCTGGGGTGAGCTGGCACTCCACCTCCGGGGGTGAAGAACGCCGGGCGACCCGCGCCTTACAGGCCGAGCAGCACCCGGGCCTCGGCGGTGTTCAGCGGTGGACGCTGCGCGAGCTGGGCGAAGCCGACCGCCCGCGCCACCAGTTGCATGTTCGACTCCACCGGGCGGCCCTTCGCGTACGTGACCGTGTCCTCCATCCCGACCCGCAGGTGACCGCCGGCCGAGAGCGCGGCGAGCAGCACCGGAAGACTGGTACGGCCGATGCCGGTCGCCGAGAACGTGGTGCCCTCCGGCAGGTCCCGGAGCATCTGCTGAGCCGCCACGAGCGTCGCCGTGGTGCCCGGCATGCCGCCCGGCACCCCCATCACGAAGTCGACGTGGACGTGGCCGCCGTGCGGCAGGCCGTACTTCCCCAACAGGCGCTGCAGGGCACCGAGGTGACCGAGGTCGAAGATCTCGTACTCGGGCACGATGCCCCGCTCCTGCATCCGGGTGTGCAGCTCGACGACGAACTCCCACCGGTTGAGGAAGACCTCGTCACCGAAGTTGACCGTACCCATGGTGCAGGAGGCCATGTCCGGTGCGGCCTCCAGCACCGCGAGCCGGTCGGCCTCGGGGTCGGTGACCGCGCCTCCGGTGGACAGCTGCACGATGAGATCGGTGCTCTCCCGCAGCGCCGCCACGGTCGCGCGGAGCCGGCCCAGGTCCAGGGTCGGCCGGGCCTCGTCGTCCCGGATGTGCACGTGGATCACGGCGGCACCCAGCGCCTCGCACTCCTTGGCGGTGAGCAGCAACTCGTCGAGGGTCACCGGCAGCGCCGGCACCTCGGTCTTCGCCGACTCCGCGCCGGTGGGGGCAACCGTGATCAACGTCCCTGTCGTCATGCCGGCGATCCTAGAGCGCCCCCGGCCACCAGCGGAGTCGGCGTCTACGAGGGGTCGATGGCGGCAGCGCTGTCGCCGGCGCGGAGCGCAGCGTCGTCGGGCACCGAGCGCTTGACCACCGCGAGCGCGACCTGGCCCAGCTCGTGATGAAGGACCGCGGTGCCGACGAAGCCGACCGGACGGCCGTCCAGGGTCACCGGGGTGCCGGCCACCGGTAGTTGGTCGGTGGCCACCCCGTCGAGGTGCAGCAGCACCAGCCGGCGCGGTGGGCGGCCCATGTTGTGCACCCGGGCGACCGTCTCCTGCCCTCGGTAGCAGCCCTTGTCCAGGTGCACGGCCGGTGCGATCAGGTCCACCTCGGCGGGAATCGTCCGGTGGTCGGTGTCGACGCCGACCCGGGCCCGCCGGGCGGCCACCCGCACCGCCTCGTACGCCCACAGCCCCACCGGGGGCACCCCGTTGTCGCGCAGCCGCGCGACCACCTGGTCCATCGCGGGCCGGGGAACCAGCAGGTCCACGCCGAGTGGGCCGCGTCGGGCCCAGCCACCCTGCGGCAGCGGCCGCACGTGGTAGCGGGCGGTCGGGCGGGGTGGCAGCTCACCGGACCGGAACTTCGGGCCGGGCAGTCCCACCACGTCCGGCTCGGCGAGCGGCGGCACGTCGAGCAGCGCCACCGCCTCGACGGCCTTCGGCCCGACCAACGACAGCAGTGCGTGCTCGGCAGTGGCGTCCCGGGGGTCGACCTGGCTGAAGAAACGCATCTTCTCCAGGTACGTCAGCAGCCCGCCGGTCGCCCCCGGCTCGGTGTCGAGCCAGGTGGTGTCACCGTCCTCGGCCACCATGGCGTGCTGCTCGACATGACCGTGCGGGGAGAGTACGAGCAGTTCGGTGCCCTGCCACGGCCCCAGCTCGGCGAGGTGCTGGGTGGTGAGGGTGTGCAGCCAGGAGATGCGCTCCGCACCCGGCACCGCGACGACTCCCCGGTGCGATCGGTCCACCAGGCCCACCTCGGTGTCCAGTTGGCGCTGCTCGCGCATCGGGTCGCCGTAGTGCGCCGCCACGCCCCGCACCCCGGCTGCGGCGTGCACCGGCTCCGGCTGGTCCCGGCTGGCCTCGTCGATGCTCTCCACGGCCACCGCGCCCGCGATGTCGATCATGTCTGCTCCCCGTTTCCGCACCGCGCGCAGAGGCCGAAGAAGGAGACGTGCCCGATGTCCACCCGGAAGCCCCGCTCCCCGGCCAGTTGGTCGGAGAGCGGACGCATCAGTTCCGGATCCATCTCGTCGATCGCGCCGCACTCGCGGCAGACCAGGTGCACGTGCTGGTCCTCACCGGCGGCGTGGTAGGTCGGCGACCCGTGCGAGAGGTGGGTGTGGGTGACCAGGCCGAGCCGCTCCAGCAGCTCCAGCGTGCGGTAGATGGTGGTGATGTTGACCCCGGCGGCGACCTCGCGTACGGCGGTGTGCACCTGCTCAGGGGTGGCGTGCCCCAGGTCCAGCACCGCTTGGAGGATCAGCTGTCGCTGCGCCGTCAGCCGCAGCCCACGGGCGCGGAGCAGTTCCGCGAGGGAGGATTCGGACACCCCCCGATCATAGTTCGGGCCGGCGCGCACCTCCCGGCGCGACCGGCGTCGCACTATGCTCGGCCCCCGTGGTGACCTCGCGGATCGGCGTGCTGGGTCGCGGGCGGCTGCCGGTCGGGGAGCCGATACTGCGCGGCGACGATCTCGGCGTGCTGCGCGGTGACGGACTCTTCGAGACCATGCACCTCCGCGACGGGCGGCCCTGGCTGCGCCAGGAGCACCTGACCCGGCTGCGGGCCGGCGCGGCGGCCGTGGAACTGACCCTCCCGGCGGACGACGCCCTGGTCGAGCTGCTCGACCAGGTGGCCGCCGGTTGGCCCGCGGAGGTGGAGGGCGCGCTTCGGCTGGTCTGCACCCGGGGGCCGGAGAGCGGCGGCCCACCGACGGTGTACGCCACCCTCTCGGAGGTGCCCCCCACAGCCCGGCAGGCCCGGCACGACGGCGTGCGGGTGGCCACCCTCTCCCTGGGCGTGCCCGCCGAGGCCCGTCCGGAACTGGACTGGCTGCCGGCGGGCATCAAGTCCACGTCGTACGGGGCGAGCAGCGCCGCCCGGCGCTGGGCCGCCCGGGCCGGCGTGGACGACGTGCTCTGGATCTCCTCCGACGGGTACGCCCTGGAAGGCCCGACCGCCAACCTCGTCTGGCTGGCCGGGGAGACGTTGTGCACGGTGCCCGCCCGACGCACCGGCATCCTGCCCGGCACCACGGTCGCCTGGCTGCTCGCCCGCTGCGCCGACGTCGGCTGCGGGGCCGCCGAACGCATGGTCACCCCGGCGGACCTGCGCGGGTCCGACGGGGTATGGCTCACCTCGTCGGTACGCGGCCTGGTCGCGGTGCACACCCTCGACGCCGAGCCGCTGCCGCTCAGCCCGCTGACCCGCCCGTTGCAGGAACTGCTCGGCTTTCCGCTGCACTGAGGCCGCGTTCTCGGGTGCGCCGAGCCGAGGCCCCGGCAGGCCCGTTCCGCCAGCGGGCGGATCAGCCCGCGACCCGGATGAGGCGGGCGGACAGATGCGGAGACAGCGGCTGACCGACGGCGGCCATGTCCTGCGCGTAGAGCAGGGCGCCCTCGACGATGCCGAAGAGGCGGTGCCCGGCGGTGACCTCCTTGGCGGTGGAGGTGCGCACCACCGCGTCGGTGACGAACTCCACCTGGGTGCCCTTGCGCCGGCCGAGGTGCAGCTCCATCACCCCGGTCGGGGTGGTCAGCAGGGCCTCCAGCTCGTCGGTGGCCCGGTCACCGGCCAGCACCGGACGCCACCAGCCGACCTCCCGGCCAGCCGGCCGCACCGGCCGGCTCTGCTCGTCGAGGATCCACGCCCGCGACTCGTAGTGCAGAAACGGCCGCCCGTCGTGGCTGATCCGGATCTCCTGGGCGAAGTCGAAGTCCTCGATGGTGGGGAAGCCGCCCCGCCCCCGCCCCCGCCACACGCCGATGTACGGCAGCAGGCCGTCGAGCGCGGGGTGCAGCTTCGGGCCGACCCGCAGATCGTGACTCTCCTCGAAGGGATACGCCTCCACCGGTGGCGCGTTCAGCCAGGGCGGCGGCGCCAACGGATTGTCGTCACTCACCGGATCACCACTTGCCTCTCGATATCCGTACCGCCAGGTAGACCAGGCCACCGGCGAGCGCGCCCAGGCCGGCGACCAGCAGGCTGACGAACCCGATCTCGGTGACCATCCGGGTCATCCTATGCTGGCGGTCATGGCCCGCACTCTCGTCGTCAAGGCCACCGCCGGCGCCGACGCACCGGAACGGTGCGCCCAGGCGTTCACCGTGGCGGCCACCGCAGCCGCCGCCGGGGTGCCCGTCTCCCTCTGGCTGACCGGGGAGTCGACCTGGTTCGCGCTGCCCGGCCGGGCGCAGAGCTTCGAACTGCCGCACTCGGCCCCGCTGGCCGAGCTGTTGCACGTGATCCTCGCCACCGGCACGGTGACGGCCTGTACCCAGTGCGCCGCACGCCGGGACATCGACTCCGGCGACGTGATCCCCGGGGTACGGATCGCCGGGGCGGCGGTCTTCGTCGAGGAGACGATGGCCGAGGGCGCGCAGGCGCTCGTTTACTGACCGGCCGGTCAGCGCCCGGGCAGGCTCGCGGGATGCTGCCTGGGAAGGCGACGGAACCCGCCCGACAAGGCGGGCGAATGCCTACGATTCGGGTGTGACCGAGGCCACCCAGCAGTTCTTCGCGACCCTGCCGGCCCGCGCCCCGGAAGTCCTCCGCACTCCGGTCGTGGGAACGCTGCGGATCGACCTGTCCGAGGGACACCGCACCGAACACTGGCTGGTCCGGATGCGGCCCGGCGCGGCAGAGGTCGACCAGGGGGCGGAGCCGGGCGACGCGACCTGGTACTGCGGGGTCGATCTCTTCGACCGGCTGGTCACCGGACGCGCACAGGCGATCTCCGCGGTGCTTCGTAATGAAAGCACCTTTCGCGGCGACGTGGTGCTGTTCCTCGCCTTCCGCCTGTTCTTCCCGTCCGCACCCGGTACCCGCGACCCGCGCGAGGTCGCCCGCGAACACGCCAGGTGGACCCGGTGAAGGAGCTGGTCAGCATCCTCGACGGCAACACGTTCATGGTCAGCGACCGCCGTGGAGACGTCGAGCCCTCGCTGGACTTTCCCACCGGATTGTTCGCCTTCGACACCCGGTTCCTGTCCACCTGGCTGCTGCTGATCGACGGCGAGCGGCTGCACGCACTCTCCATCGACGACGCCGTGTCCCACCGGACCCGCTACTTCCTGGTACCCGGCGAGCCCACCCACTTCATGGACGCGAAGGTCTCGGTGATCAGGAGTCGGGCGATCAGCGGCGACCTTTCCGAGGAACTGACCGTGCTCAACCACTCCGGGCAGGAGATGAGCTTCACCGTCCGGATGGAGATGGCGTCCGACTTCGCGGACATCTTCGAGATCAAGGACACCCAACGCAAGAAGGGACACAACACCGCCGCACCCGGCGAGAACTCACTGCGGCTGACCTACCAGCGGGACGCGTTCCACCGCGAGACGACGATCACGAGCAGCACCGCCGCCCAGGTCGATCGCCGGGGAATGACCTTCCCGATCCGAATCGGTCCGCACGGCGAGTGGACCACCCGGTTGACGGTCAACGTCGTCATCTACGGCGCCCGCGGTCAGGACATCCGCTCCCTGCTGCCCTTCGCGGGCAGCCGGACGACGCCGGCGATCGAGGTGGAGCACGCAGAGTTCGTCGCTCGGGCACCCAAGCTGGGCTGCGACTGCGCAGGGCTGGCCGGGGCGTACCGGCGCAGCCTGACCGACCTGGCCGCGCTGCGGTACGAGTCGATCGCGCTCGGCGTCCGGCTGATGGCCGCCGGCCTGCCGTGGTTCATGACGCTGTTCGGCCGGGACAGCATCTTCACCTCGCTTCAGGTGCTGCCGTTCGTGCCGGAGCTGATCCCACCGACGTTGACCATGCTGGCCGGGCTGCAGGGCCACCGGGTGGACGACTTCCGCGACGAGGAGCCGGGCAAGATCCTGCACGAGCTGCGCTACGGCGAGTCGGCCGGCTTCGAGGAGCAGCCGCACTCGCCCTACTACGGCGCGGCCGACTCGACCGCCCTGTTCGTGATCCTGCTCGACGAGTACGAGCGGTGGACCGGCGACGTCGAGTTGGTCAAACGGTTGGAGTTCTCGGTTCGAGCCGCGCTGACCTGGATCGACACCTACGGCGACCTGCTCGGCACCGGATACGTCTGGTACCAGACCCGCAGCCCTCAGGTCGGCCTCGAGAACCAGTGCTGGAAGGACTCCTGGGACGCGATCTGCTACTCCGACGGTCGGCTACCGAGCTTTCCGCGGGCGACCTGTGAGTTGCAGGGCTACGCCTACGACGCGAAGCTGCGCGGTGCCCGGCTGGCCCGCCTGTGCTGGAACGACCCGGTCTACGCCGACCGGCTGGAACGCGAGGCCGCCGAGTTGAAGGAACGCTTCAACCGGGACTTCTGGCTGCCCGACAAGGAGTACTACGCGCTGGCCCTGGACTCCGACGGCAGCCCGGTCGACGCGCTCACGTCCAACATCGGGCACCTGCTGTGGAGCGGCATCGTCGACGAGTCCCGGGCTCAGCGGGTCGCCGAGCACCTGCTCGGTCCCCGGCTCTTCTCCGGCTGGGGCGTCCGTACCCTCGCCGACGACCAGGGCCGATACAACCCGATCGGCTACCACGTCGGCACCGTCTGGCCGTTCGACAACTCGATCATCGCCTGGGGACTGTGGAAGTACGGTCTCCGGGAGGAGGCGGGACGGATCTGCGAGTCGATGTTCGCGGCGTCCCGCTACTTCTTCGGCCGGCTGCCGGAGGCCTTCGCCGGCTACGAACGTGACCTGACCGACTACCCGGTGGAGTACCCCACCGCGTGCAGCCCGCAGGCCTGGTCGGCGGGCACCCCGCTGATGCTGCTACGGGTGATGCTCGGCCTCGAACCCCAGGGCGAGCACCTCATCATCGACCCGTACGTGCCGGCCGGCATGGGCCGGGTGGAACTGCTGGACATCCCCGGCCGATGGGGCCGGGTCGACGCGCTGGGCCGCAGTCGCGACCAGGGGCCGGCCCGACCTTACTGACCGGCAGCGACGGGTCGCCGCTCAGCCGGCGCAACCCGTCGTCGCGGAGACCACGACCCGGTCCGGCTGGAGATCGGCGAGCACCGCGACACCGTCGCGCCGGTAGGCGTACACCTCGGGGGTTTCCACCACCGGCGTGCCGCCGGCCAGCGGCGCGAGCGCGGCCTGGGGCGCCGCGGCCACCGGCTCGACGACGGTCCGGACGGTACGGGCCGTCGCGCCACCGGGGCACGGGGCGCTCGTCACCGAGTCGGGGGCACCGGCCCGGCCGTTCAGCGCCCGCACCGCCTCGGCCAGTGCGTCGGCCTCCGGGCCGGCCGGGGCGGACCCCGCGCTGTCGTAGTCGTCACCCACCGGCCGGCACCCGGTGTCGACGGTGAACCTGATCCGGCCGTCGGTCGCCGGCCGCCCGGTCACAGTGACGAACTCGCCCGCGTCGCCGCGTAGGCGCGGACCCTCCGGGGTGAGCCGGACACCGGCCCGCCACCGCCCGGGCAGCCGCTCGGCGATCTGCTCCAGCAGGGCCCGCTCCTCGCCCACCGGCGCGGCCAGGTCGACCGCGCGGATCAGCGTCGCACCGTCCGCGAACGGGCTGATCCGGCAGCCCCGGTCGACCTCGGGTGGGCTCAGCGCCGGCACACCGCCGCCGGCCGCCGCGACAAGTTCACCTATCGCGCCGTCGACCACCGGCCCGGCCTGCGACAGGGTGCGCTGCTCACGGACGGTCGGCGGATCCTCGGCCGAGGACATCCAGGTGAGGCCGGCCAGCAGCACCGCCCAGAGCGCCGTCGCCGCGATCAGCCAGCGCGGCAACCGGGAGCCGGCGGCAGGTGGTCGGGGACCGGTCGGCGAAGGGTACTCGGCATGGACGGCGCTGCTCACCCGGTCATCGTGTCACGCCTGGTACGCCCGTCCGTTGGGACGCCCGTCGCCGGCCTCCGGCGGCATGCTCAACCGGTAGCCGACGCCGCGTACGGTCTGCACCTGCGGCCCGTCGGACAGCGCCCGCAGCTTGCGGCGCAGCCGCTTCACCGCTGAGTGCAGAATCGCGGTGTCGCCGAGGTAGGCGCCGCCCCAGACGGAGGCGAACAGCCGTTCGTAGCTCCACAACGTGATCGGCGGGCTCACCAGCCGGGCCAACAGTTCCCGCTCGGTGCGGGTCAGCCCCAGCGGCGCACCGCGCCAGGTGACCAGGTGCCCGGCCCGGTCGACCACCAGGTCTCCCCAGGTCGCCGGCCGTTCCGGGGGGCGCTCGGCAGGCTCGTCGCCCGACCCGCCGGACTCCGTCGGTGGCGTGGGGAACACCGCCCGCAGTTGGGCGAGGTCCGCACAGATCACCACCGGCCCGACACCCTCCAGCCGCTGCACCACCCGCTGCCGCACGGTGGCATCGGAGCTGACGCAGACCAGGATCGGAAATTCTGTACCGGACACGAAGCCTCCCCCAGGGCACCCCGAGACCTGCGAATCCCACCGATCGCCAGTGACGGTCACCGATGGCACCTGGTTTCAGCCTAACGGTCAGGATCGCGCCTCGTCACTGACCGAGTACTGACCGACGCCTTTCATTGATCACCGACGGTCGGGGCAAGAGCATGACTTTCAGCGGGCGGAGGCACCACCACCGGCCACCCACATCGCCCCGGCCGCTCCGCGCCGCCGCGTCGCGGCGCGCGGGTGTGCGGGCCCGAACGGATCGGGACCGACGACGTGGGGAGGAACCTTGTTCACACGACCATCCACCCGGTCGCCACGCTGGCGGGCGGTGGCGGTGCTGACCGCCGCCGTGCTGGGCGTCACCGGTCAACCGGCGCTCGCCGCGCCGGCCCAACCGACGGCGCCGCACCGGGCCGCCGTCGACCCGGCGCTGCTCGACCAGCTCGGCACCACGTCGACCGCACCGTTCCTGGTCTATCTGGCCGACACCGCGCCGTTGGCGCAGGCCGCCCGGTTGCCTGACCCCGACGCCCGGGCCGGCGAGGTGCACCGCTTGCTCACCACCACGGCCAGCCGTACCCAACGCGACCTGCGGACGCTGCTCGACGAGCGCAAGGTGCCGCACACCGCGTACTGGATCGCCAACGCGGTGCGGGTCGAGGGCGACAAGGAACTGCTCGACGAGATCGCCCGCCGGCCCGAGGTAGCCCGGATCGAGCCGAGTCGCAGCTACCCCCTGATCCGGCCCACCGAGACCGAGGCCACTCGGGCGCGCACCGCCGCGGTCGAATGGGGCCTCACCAACATCGGCGCACCTCGGGTGTGGGACGAGTTCGGTACCCGCGGCGAGGGCATCGTGGTGGCCAACATCGACAGTGGCGTGCGCTACGACCACGCCGCGCTCGTCGCCTCCTACCGGGGCAACCTCGGCGGCGGCAGCTTCGAGCACGCGTACAACTGGTTCGACCCGGCCGGCGTGTGCACCGGCACCGCGCCCTGCGACAACAACGATCACGGCACGCACACCATGGGCACCATGGTCGGCGACGACGGTGCGGGCAACCAGATCGGCGTCGCACCCGGTGCGAAGTGGATCGCCGCCAAGGGCTGCGAGTCGAACAACTGCTCCGACGCCTCGCTGCTGGCCGCCGGTCAGTGGGTGCTCGCCCCCACCGACGCCAACGGCCAGAACCCCCGGCCCGATCTGCGGCCCGACATCGTCAACAACTCCTGGGGCGGCGACGGTGGCGACCCCTGGTACCAGCAGACCGTGGCCGCCTGGCGGGCCGCCGGGATGTTCCCCGTCTTCTCCTCCGGCAACGACGGACCGGCCTGCGGCAGCGCCGGCTCACCCGGCGACTACACCGACGCGTACGCCGTCGGCGCGTACGACGTGAACAACGTCATCGCCGGGTTCTCCGGGCGCGGCTCCGGCACCGACCCGCTGAAGCCGAACATCGCCGCGCCCGGCAGCAACGTCCGATCCAGCGTCCGCAACGGCGGATACGCCTCGTTCAACGGCACGTCGATGGCCGCGCCGCACGTCTCCGGGACGGTGGCACTGCTCTGGGCGGCGGCACCGGGCCTGCGCGGGGACCTCGCCGCGACCGAGGAGTTGCTGGACCGTACGGCCCGCGACGTCGATGCCACCACCTGCGGCGGCACTCCGGCGGACAACAACGTCTTCGGTGAGGGGCGGCTCGACGCGTACGCGGCGGTGCGGGACGCACCACGCGGACCGGTGGGCCGGGTCACCGGCGTGGTCACCGACTCCGGCGACGACGACCCGCTGTCCGGCGCGACGGTGACCGACGGCACCCGCAGCACCACCACCGACGCCGACGGGCGCTACGCGCTCACCCTGCCCGCCGGCGAGACCACGCTCACCGCAAGCGCCTACGGCTACGCCGACCAGTCGGCGACCGTGACGGTGCCCGACGGTGGCACCGTCGACCAGGACTTCGCCCTGCTGGCCACGCCGGCTGTGACGGTGAGCGGAAAGGTCACCGACGGTTCCGGTCACGGCTGGCCGTTGTACGCCAAGATCGAGGTGGCGGGTCGGCCCGGCGATCCGGTCTTCACCGACCCGGTCACCGGCCGCTACTCCGTCACCCTGCCCGGCAACACCGCGTACCGGTTCACCGTGACCGCCCAGTACCCGGGCTACCGCACCGTCACCCGCGAGGTGGCCGTGGGCGACGACGCCACCAAGGTCAACGTGGCGGTGCCCGTGGACGCCGCCTGCACCGCCGCCGGCTACACGGCACAGTTCGGCACGCCGCTGCTCACCGAGAGCTTCGACACGACGAGCGCCCCGCCCGGCTGGCGGGTGGAGAACCGCACCGCCTCCGGTGGCTGGGTCTTCGACGATCCCCGTTCCCGGGGCAACCTCACCGGTGGCACCGGCGGCTTCGCCATCATCGACAGTGATGCCCTCGGTTCCGGCAACACGCAGGACACCGACCTGATCGCCCCACCGATCGACCTGTCCACGACCGCCGCACCGGTGCTGCGGTTCCGCAGCGACTGGCGCGCCGTCGGCATCAGCGACACCGCCGACATCGACGTCTCCACCGACGGCGGCGAGACCTGGACCAACGTCTGGCACCAGACCGCCAGCCGCCGTGGTCCCCGGGTCGAGGAGGTACCACTCGACCCGGCCGCGAACGCCGCTTCCGCACTTGTCCGCTTCCGCTTCAAGGGCACCTTCGCCTGGTGGTGGCAGGTCGACGACGTGGCGGTGGTCAACCGTGAGTGTTCGCCCGTGCCCGGTGGGCTGGTGGTCGGCACCACCACCGACCGCAACACCGGTGACCCGCTCAACGGCGTGACGGTGACCAGCGACCACCGTCCCGAGGAGCGGGCGGTCTCGGCGGCCACGCCCGAGGATCCGGCCGAGCCGGACGGCTTCTACTGGCTGTTCTCCGGGCTCACCGGCACCCATCCGTTCACCGCCGAGCGCACCCCGTACGCACCGGTCACCAAGGAGGTGACGGTCACCGCCGACCGGGTGAAGCGGGCCAACTTCGCCCTCGCCGCCGGCCGGCTGACGGTCAGCCCGACGTCGATCGAGTCACATCAGCCGTACGGCAGCACCCGCACCACCCGGGTGACGGTCAGCAACACCGGCACCGCGCCGGCCACCGTGGACCTGCTGGAGCGCGCCGGCCAGTTCGACCTGCTCCGGCGCGACGGCGCGCCACTGCGGGAGCAGAAGGTGAAGGGGATCAGCAAGGCTCGCACCGGCACCGCGTACGGCGGGGCGGCACCGCAGGCCGCTGTCGCCGAGGACGAGGCGTGGAGCGAGATCGCCAAGCTGCCGGCGGCGATCTTCGACAACGCCGCCGCCTGGCTGGAGGGGAAGATCTACTCGGTCGGCGGTGGCGGTGGCACCGGCACCGAGCGCAAGGCCTGGGTGTACGACCCGGGGTCCGGTGCCTGGACCGCGCTGCCCGACCTGCCGACGGTGCGCTCCAAGCCCGCCGCGGTGGCGGTCGACGGCAAGCTCTACGTGATCGGCGGTTGGGGCGCGGACGACGCCACCGTGGCCACGGTCGACGTCTTCGACCCGGCCGCCGGAACGTGGAGCACCCTGCCGGGAGTGACCAACCCGGCGCCGGTCGCGGCGGCCGGCTCGGCCGTGGTCGGCGGGAAGGTGTACCTGGTGGGCGGCTGCGCCGACGCCACCTGCACCGACAGCGACGGACTCGTGGTGTTCGACCCGGCGGCGGGCTCGTTCAGCACCGGTGCCGCCTACCCGCACCCGGTGTCGTGGCTGGCCTGCGGCGGCATCGGCGCCTCGGTCTACTGCGCCGGTGGTACGGGCAGCACCGAGTACACCGACGCCTACCGGTACGACCCCGCTGCCGACAGTTGGAGTCCGCTGCCGGACCTGCCGCTGGACCTGTGGGGTTCCCAGTACGCGGCCGCCGGCGGGCTGCTGGTGCTGGCCGGCGGGGTGACCGACGGCTCGACGGCGGTCACCAACCGCACCGTCGGCTTCGACCCGGTCGCCGGAGCCTGGCGGGACCTGCCCAACGTCCGGTTCAGCCGGTACCGAGGGGCCGCCGCCTGCGGCGCGTACAAGATCGGTGGTTCACCCACGTCCTTCGTGGGCAGCGCGGACAGTGAGCGGCTCGGTGGCCTGGAACTCTGCGCAGCCGAGGCGGACCTGCCCTGGCTGGAAACGTCCCCGACCACGTTCACCCTCGCACCGGGCGAGTCGAGGACGGTGACGGTCACCCTGACCGCCACCGAGGCGGCGGGCGTCGCTCAACCCGGCCGGTACGCGGGCGAGGTCGCCATCGCCTCGGACAGCCCGTACCCGGTGACCCCGGTCGCGGTGGAGATGAACGTGTCGCCGCCGGCCAGCTGGGGCAAGATCCGGGGCACCGTCACCGGCACCACCTGCGGCGGAGTCACGGTCGGTATCCCGGCGACGGTACGGGTGAACCTGATCTCGGCCGGTACCGGAACGACCCTCACGGCCGGCGCCGACGGCCGCTACGCCTGGTGGCTGCCGAAGGGCCGCTACGAGGTGATCGTGGCCAAGGACGGCTGGGTGCCGCAGGTGCAGCGCCATCGCGTCGAGGCGGGCATCGTCGGCACGCTCGACTTCGCCCTGGAACCCGCCTCCACCTGCACCAGAGCCACCGGCATCTGACCCGACCAACACGGCGGGGCGATGCGTAGGGCGCGGGTGAAGGCGGCGGGTGGCCCGCATTCCTCCTGGGAGGGATGCGGGCCACCCGCCGTCTGCAGTGGGGGTCAGTCGGTGACGGTTACCGTCACCTCGTTGATGCCGCGGCCAGCGGTCACGGTGGTGTCTCCGTTGCCCTGGCGGGACAGTGCGCGCAGGGTCCAGGCGCCCGGCGCGGCGAAGAACCGGAACTGACCGGCCGGCGAGGTCACCACCTCGGCGGTGAACTCACCGGTCGAGTCGAGCAGCCGGACGTACGCGCCGGCCACCGCCTCGCCCTCCCCGGAGCGGACGACACCGGTGATGACGGTCTCCCGCTCCAGGTCGAGGCCGGCGGGCAGCGGGGCCGCCTGGTCGGGGGCCGCGCAACCGGCGGCGGTGCTTGCTGCGGTGGGTGCGGTCATCTCAGGCCTCCCCCGGCTCGTCGCCGAGCGCCACCGGCACCCCGACCAGCGAGCCGTACTCGGTCCACGATCCGTCGTAGTTCTTCACGTTGCGGTGGCCCAGCAGCTCCTGGAGCACGAACCAGGTGTGCGAGGAGCGCTCGCCGATGCGGCAGTAGGCGATGGTCTCCTTGCTGTCGTCCAGCCCGGCCTCGCCGTAGATCCTGCGCAGCTCGTCGTCCGACTTGAAGGTGCCGTCCTCGTTGGCCGCCTTCGACCACGGCACGCTGATCGCGGTCGGGATGTGGCCGCCGCGCTGCGCCTGCTCCTGCGGCAGGTGAGCGGGGGCGAGCAGGCGGCCGGCGTACTCGTCGGGGCTGCGTACGTCGACCAGGTTCTTGGTGCCGATCGCGTCGACGACCTCGTCCCGGAAGGCCCGGATGCTGGTGTCCGGCTCGCCGGCGACGTACTGCGTCGCCGGGCGGGTCACGGTGTCGGTGACCAGCGGACGCGCGTCCAGCTCCCACTTCTTGCGACCGCCGTCGAGCAGCTTGACGTCGCGGTGGCCGTAGAGCTTGAAGTACCAGTAGGCGTACGCGGCGAACCAGTTGTTGTTGCCGCCGTAGAGCACGACCACGTCGTCGTTGCTGATGCCCCGCTCGGACAGCAGCGCCTCGAACTGGGTCTTGTTGACGAAGTCCCGGCGGACCGGGTCCTGGAGGTCGGTCTTCCAGTCCAGCTTGATGGCGCCGGCGATGTGGCCGGAGTCGTAGGCCGAGGTGTCCTCGTCGACCTCGACGAAGACGACGCCCGGGGCGTCGAGGTTCTTCTCGGCCCACTCGGCCGAGACGAGTGCGGTGTCGCGACTCATCGAATCACTCCCTGGTGAGGATGGATGGTGAGCCAGCGCGCGGAGGTTGTCGGATGTGATGGTGTCGCACCACGCGCGGGACCCATAGCTCGGAACGGATCACGGGTTCGTGCGACGGCGCCGCTGCCGGGCGTCCGGTGGGGTGCACCGGGAACTAGGTACGCATGCCCCGAGTGCCTTGGCCGCTAGGCGGCCCGAGACAGCCCCGCCGTCAGATGACGGGGCGACACAGGCAGGTGGCCACGCGGCACAGGTCGACCGCGCGCCGTTTGGTGAGGAGCGTCCCCATGAGCAGGGAGCCTACCAGCGATCCCAGAATTCTCTATCGGACCGACCAGCATCCGGGACGCCGGGCCGCTGGTCAGCCGGCCGAGTTGATCGGCACGTCCCGTGCGTCGGCGGTCACCGTCAGCCCCTGCGGCTGCGGTCGGACCTCGCGGACGGTGAGCTGGAACGGCAACTCCGGCAGGGGCACGTCGACCGAGATGCTGCGGGCGAAGTTGCTCACCAGGGCGCGGGCCAACGGCACGTCCGGCAGCCCTTCGGCGTCCAGGTCGTCGAACTTCAGGGACACCTGCCCCTGCTCACCGACGATGATGTCGGCGGTGCCGGTGACGGTCAGTCGTTGGCCGAGGACGTCCACCGGGGCGGTGACGGCGAGCTGCCCGTCCCGTTCACCGAGGGTCAGCCCTTCCCGGTCGAGCAGGGCGGACAGGCTCTGGTAGCTGATGGTGCCGGTGCCGTTCACCGTCTCCGCCACGACCTCACCCTGCCCGGTGCGCAGGGTGTCCAGCGAGGCCCGTACGTTTCGAGCGTCCACGTCCAGACTGGGCAGCGCGACCGCGTCGCCCTGCACCGAGGCCCGCACGTCCCGCAGCTTGATCGAGATGCGTTCGTAGCGGCCGTCGAGCACCTGGGTGAGGAACGGGAAACCACCCACCTCGACCTCGGGTGGCGAGGACTGGGCGTTCTGCTCGGCGACCTGCTGGCGCACCTCGTCGGCGATGGTGCGCTCGGCCACGGACGCCGCCACCCGGTCGGCGATGGCGATCAGTCCGGCGAGCACGATCAACAGGACGACGAACCCGATCAACACCTTGCGCCCACGTCGCCGCGGTCGCCGTTCGTACGCCTGCGTCTGCTCCACGCCGCCTCCTGTTTCGTCGTACCTCGATGCCGCCAGCGGTGGACCGGTGGTACCCGTGGTCCGGATTTCTCAATCGCGCCGGGCCGGATCGCGCCGCCCCGGGCTGTCAGAGCAGCAACCGGCACATCAGGTACGCGGCCGGCGCCGCCATCGCGAAACCGCCGAGTGGGCCCTGCACGTGCCGTGCAGCCCAGGTCGGCGGCATCTCGCCGGCCATCAGCCGCCCCGCCTCCGCATAGCTGACGGCGAGATCGGCCAGCACGGCGACAACGGCCGCCGCCAGGCCGATGATCGCGGCCCGGGTGGGGGTGAACGGGGTGACCAGGTAGCCACCGAGCAGCGCGCTGATGAGCGTGCCGACCATCGCGCCGCCGACCACCCCCGCCGCTCCCCTGGGCACCTGGGGCGCCAGTCGTGGCCAGGCAGCGACGGCGTCGGTCACCCGGGCGACGACGAGCGCCACCCCGGCCGCGGTCAGGCAGACGGTGATCGCCTGGGTGCCGGCCGGGATCCGGCTGAGCACGATGAGCGTGGCGAAGGCGACGACTCCGAAAACGCTGGTGGCGGTGCTCCGTAGCGAGTCGGTCACCCGGACCCGGTCCACCCGTCGGACCAGTTGCCCGAGCACCGCCGCGAGCACCCCGCCCACCGCGACGTAGAGCAGTGGCGCCAACCGGGCCTCGGCCGACCGTACGGCCACCACGTCGGCCGCCACCGCGGTGACCGCGCCCACCCCGAGGACGACCGCCAGCGCCGGTGGCCGGGTGACCATGGTCCAGGCGAGCAGGAACAACACCTGCACGGCGAGCACCACGATGGTGAACGGCAGCCGGTGCCCGGGACTGGAGGTCTGCGCCGCGACCACCAGGCCGAGGCCGAGCAGCGCGGCGAAACCACCGATGGCGAGCGAGATCTGCCGGCGTACCTCGACCGGTGGTTCCGCCTCCTCCTCGTCGTCGGCGTCGGTCTCGTCGTCAGGGCGGCGAGCCGAACCGCCGCGGCGCAGGCGGCGCGGGCCACGCGAACGCGGTTCGTCGACCTCAACCGCCGGACCGGTACGCGGCACCGAGCCTCCCGGGGCGGAGGGGTCCTCGGCCCACGGGTCACGGCCGGGCTCGGGCGAGTTGGCGGGAAACACCCACCGATCGTGCCAGACCAACCTCACATCGCGGGTGCCAGCGTTTCCACGACGTTAAAACATGCGCCGCGATCAGGGGCAGATAGGGCAAAGAGGAAACCGCGCCGAGGTCGTACGCGAGCAATCGGTTACGCTCAACGGCGAAACCCGCCCGTCAGCGACGCCGGGACCCACGGAAGTTCCCAGCGCCACACCCCGCAGGAGTGCCGCTGGTCGCGCGCGGCCCGCAACGGGCCGCCGGGACGGAGGTGATCGTGGAGATCCTGCTGTTGGTGACCGCACGGGCAGGCGAACCATCCGCAGTGCTACCGGCACTGGACCTGCTGCCGCACTCGGTTCGCACCGCACCCCGCGACGTCCGCACCCTGGTCGCCGGCCCGAGCCCGGACGCCGTGCTGGTCGACGCCCGCTCCGAACTGAGCGAGGCCCGGGCCACCTGCCGGATGCTGCACGCCACCGGGCTCGGCGTGCCGCTGGTCGCGGTGGTCACCGAGGCCGGCCTGATCGCATTGAACGCCGACTGGGGCGTCGACGACGTCATCCTCGCCTCCGCCGGCCCGGCCGAGGTGGAGGCCCGGCTGCGGCTCGCGGTCGGCAGGCTGAGCAACGCGACCGCCGGCGCCGGCGGCTCCATCCGGGCCGGCGAGCTGATGATCGATCCGGACACCTACGCGGCGAAGCTCAAGGGTCGCCCGCTCGACCTCACCTACAAGGAGTTCGAGCTGCTGAAGTTCCTCGCCCAGCACCCGGGTCGGGTGTTCACCCGCGACCAACTGCTGCGCGAGGTGTGGGGTTACGACTACTTCGGCGGCACCCGGACGGTCGACGTGCACGTGCGTCGCCTGCGCGCCAAGCTCGGCTCCGAGTACGAGTCGATGATCGGCACCGTCCGGCAGGTGGGCTACAAGTTCGTGGTGCCGTCGTCGCGGAACCTGCCGGAGACCACCGAACACACGCCGCTGCCGATGCGGGCCCTCACCATCGAAGGGTAAAATTTCCTGTATGCCCCTTTTGGTCGACTCGCGAGTCATATGGTGACTGCCAGTTGACCAGCGGGGGGCATTGGTGGGCGCTAACCAGGTGGGGGCGGCGCGGGCCGTCGGCATCATCACGCTCGTGGTGACAGCGGTGCTCGGCTCGGCGTTCCTGCTCGGACGGGGCCTGGTACCCGACGCGTCTCGGACCGACGCCGCCGTCACCGCGACCGGCGCCGAGCACCCCGAGTACGCGGACCAGTCCGCCCTCGACGCCGATCCGGAGCACACCCGTGCGCCGCACGCCGAGCCGGACCGGTCGCAGTCCGCCGACCCGCAGGAGGAGGATCCGACCATCGGCCCGATGGGTACCCGGGTGAGCACCGGCACCGCCGGTGTCGCGCTCACCTTCGACGACGGACCGCACCCCGACTACACCCCCCAGGTTCTCGCGATCCTGCGGGACCACCACGTCACGGCCACCTTCTGCGTGGTCGGCAAGAACGCCCAGGCGTACCCGTGGCTCGTCGAGCAGATCGTCGCCGAGGGACACACGCTCTGCAACCACAGCTGGGACCACGACGTCGCCCTCGGCGCCCGGTCCGCCGACTGGATCCGCGCCGACCTCATGCGGACCAGCGAGGCGATCCGCGCCGCGGTGCCCGACGCGCCGATCGCCTGGTACCGACAGCCCGGCGGTGCCTGGACCTACTCGGTCGTCTCCGTCTCCCGGGACCTCGGGATGGCGCCGCTGCACTGGACGCTGGACCCGTCCGACTGGCGGGCGCCGGGCGCGAGCCGGATCGCCGCCTCCGTCATCAACGAGGCACGACCCGGCTCGATCGTCCTGCTGCACGACGCGGGCGGCGACCGTCAGGGCACCGTGAACGCGCTGTACCGGATCCTGCCCGAACTGGCCGGCAGGTTCGAGGTTCAGGCGTTGCCACCGCGCGGACTGTGACGCGGGTACCCACCGTCCATCCGGGCGGCCGGCCCACCGTGCGACTACGGTGAGGCGATGAGCAGCACCCAGTCGGACGTCGACCAGGTCAGCCGACTCGACCGGCTCGGTCCCGCGGAGGTCGCCGACGTGCTGGCGTTGGCCGGTGCCGCCGGCGACGCCGACGGCGCGGACCCGATGGACGAGCACGTACTGCTGCGCCTACGCGACGAACACGCCGCGGCGATCCACCTGGTTGCCCGCTCCGTCGACGGCACGCTCACCGGGTACGCACACCTCGACACGACCGACCCGGGCAGCGGCGTCGGCGTGGACCTGGTGGTGCACCCGGCGTACCGGCGGCGGGGCACCGGACGGACGCTGGCCCGGGGGGTGCTGGCCGCCGCCACCGGGCCGCTGCGGGCGTGGGCGCACGGCGACCACCCCTCGGCCGCCGCCCTCGCCGTCGACCTCGGCTTCCACCGCGCCCGGGTCCTCTGGCAGCTACGTCGACCGCTCGCCGCCCCGCTGTCCGAACCGCACCTGCCCGACGGGGTGACGCTGCGCGCGTTCCGCCCCGGCAGCGACGACGAGGCCTGGTTGACGCTCAACGCGCGCGCCTTCGCCGACCATCCGGAGCAGGGTCGGTGGACCGCGCAGGACCTGCGGGTACGCCTCGCCGAGCCGTGGTTCGACCCGGCCGGCTTCCTGCTCGCCGTCGAGTCGGCGACCGGCCGACTGCTCGGCTTCCACTGGACCAAGGTGCACGAGCGCACCGGCTCCGCCCGCATCGGTGAGGTGTACGTGCTCGGGGTGGAGCCCTCCGCGCACGGTGGCGGGCTGGGGCGGGCCCTGACCACGGCCGGACTGGCGTACCTGCGTGACCGACGCGGGCTTGACCGGGTGATGCTCTACGTCGACGAGTCGAACACCGGCGCGGTGGCGCTCTACGAGCGGCTCGGCTTTGCCCGCTGGTCCGCCCACGTCAACTACCAGCTCGGCTGATCCCTCCGGGTCACGGCAGGTGGAACCGGGGCCGGTCGGGGTCGGACAGATCCAGCCGGGGCGTGATCGGGGTGACCGCGTCGCGGTCCGCCGCCGCCGCTGCCACCGCGTCGAGGTCGGTGCAGGCGGCGATCTCGCGGAGGGTGACCAGGGTCGGCGGGAGCATTGTCAGCTCACCGGCGGCGACCTGCCGCCCCGCCTCTGCGGGCCGGATCCACAGCGTGTGGTCGGCCTCGCCGGAGACGTCGCGGGTGCGCTGCCCCTCGGGCAGCAGCGCCACGAAGAAGTACGTGTCGAAGCGACGCGGCTCGAATTCCGGGGTCACCCACCGGCTCCACGGCAGCAGCAGGTCCGACCGGATGGTGAGCCCGCGCCTGGCGAGCAGGTCGGCGAAGCCGGTCCGCCGCTGCTCCAGGTCCACCCGGACGGCCTCCCAGCCGTCGTCGCTGACGTCACCGACGACCCGCGTCGCGTCCGGCCCGGCGAGCAGCACCCCCGCCTCCTCGAAGACCTCGCGGGCCGCCGCACAGACCACCGCCTGGGCCGCGCTCGGGGCCAGCCCGAGGCGCCCGCCCCAGTCCGCCGGTGTCGGGCCGGCCCAGTCCAGGTGGGTCGTGGAGTCCGAGGGGTCCACCCCACCGCCCGGGAAGGCGTACATGCCGCCGAACGCCATCGCCGCGACCCGACGGATCAGGTAGACCTCGAAGCCGGCGTCGGCCGGGCGGAGCAGCAGCACGGTGGCGGCCACCCGGGGCACCGCCGGCACCGCACCGGAGGCCCGGAACCGGCGGGCGTGCTCCACGAGCGCGGGCGGCGCCGGGAAGCCACGGTCGATCGTCATGCGCCGAGACTAGTCCCGACCCGTGGATGCCCAGTACAGCGCTCTGCTGATCTTCGGTAGCGTCGCGCCATGACTCGTTGGGGCATCCTGGCCACCGGCCACATCGCCGCCCGCTTCGCCGAGGATCTCCGGCTGGTGCCGGGGGCCGAACTCGTCGCGGTCGGTTCACGCACCGCCGAGACCGCGGAACGCTTCGCGGAACGGCACGGCGTACCACGGGCGTACGCCTCCTGGGCGGAACTGGCCGCGGACGCCGACGTCGACGTGATCTACGTCGCCACCCCGCACGCCGCCCACCACGAGGCGGCCCTGACCTGCCTCACCGCCGGCAAGCCGGTGCTTGTCGAGAAGCCGATCACCCTCGACCTGGCCACCAGCACCGAACTCGTCGACACCGCCCGCGCCGCCGGGGTCTTCCTCATGGAGGCGATGTGGATGCGGTGCAACCCGCTGATCCGGCGGGTCTGCCAGCTGATCGCCGACGGCGCAATCGGCACCCTGACCGGGGTCCGGGCCGACTTCGGCGTCGCCGGGCCGTTCCCACCCGAACACCGGATGCGCGCCCGGGCGCTGGGCGGCGGCGCGCTGCTGGATCTCGGTGTCTACCCGATCAGCCTGGCCCATCTGCTGCTGGGCCCGCCGCAGCACGTACGGTCCTGGGCGAAGCTGGGTCCGGAGGGCACGGACGAGAACACCGGCCTGGTCTTCGGCTACGACTCCGGTGCCGTGGCCACGTTGAGCTGCAGCATGGTGGGCGCCACCGGACTCACCGCCTCGATCACCGGCAGCACCGGGCGGATCGACCTACCCGAGCCGTTCTTCCGTCCCGCAGGGTTCACCCTGCACCGTGCCGACGCGGAGCCGGAGACGATCACCGAGGAACTGGTCGGCTCGGGCTACCAGCACGAGGCCATCGAGGTGCAGCGGTGCCTGGCCGAGGGACTGACCGAGAGCCCGTTGGTACCGCACTCGGCCACCCTGGAGATCATGGGCCTGTTGGACGACATCCGCGCCCAGATCGGCGTCTCCTACCTCTGACGGCCGGTCGAAGGGCCCCTGGGCCGTCCCAGGGGCCCTTCGACACAGCTCAGCTGAAGACCGGACGGACCAGGAAGTACATCAGGGCACCGATCGAGCCGGCCGCCGGAAAGGTCAGGATCCAAGCGCCGATGATGTTGCCGGCCACGCCCCAGCGCACCGCGGAGAGCCGCTTGGTGGCGCCGACGCCCATGATCGCCGAGGTGATCGTGTGCGTGGTCGAGATCGGGGCACCGAGCACCAGGGCGTTGAAGTAGAGCACGCCGCTGGCCACGGTCTCGGCCGCGAAGCCCTCCGGCGGGCGCAGGTCGATGATCTTCCGGCCCAGGGTCCGGATGATCCGCCAGCCACCGGCGTAGGTGCCGGCCGCCAGCACCGCCGCCGAGGTCCAGAACGCCCACTCCGGGATGTAGGTGGCGTCCTCCTGGTAGCCGCCGACGAAGAGGGCGAGCACCACGATGCCGATGGTCTTGGCGGCGTCCTGCATGCCGTGGCCGACCGACATGGCCGCCGCCGAGGCGGTCTGAGCCCAGCGGAAGCCGCGGTTGAGCTTGCCCGGATGCCCGTTCCGGAAGATCCACTGAACCGCGACCATCACGATGTAACCGAGGATGAAACCGACCATCGGCGACAGGATCATTGGGATGATCACGCTCTCGCCGATGCCGGTCCACAGCACGGTGCCGGAGGCGGCGACGGTCGAGCCGACCAGGCCACCGATCAGGGCGTGCGAGGACGACGAGGGCAGGCCGAAGTACCAGGTGATGAGGTTCCAGGTGATCGCGCCGATCACCCCGGCGAAGACGATGCCGAGGCTGGAGACACCGGTGGGCAACTCGACCAGGCCGCTGCCGACGGTCTTGGCCACCTCGGCGCCGAAGTGGGCGCCGATGAAGTTGCCGACCGCCGCCATGGCCAGGGCGACCCGGGGTGTCAGCGCCCGGGTGGAGATGCTTGTCGCGATCGCGTTTGCGGCGTCGTGGAAGCCGTTGGTGTAGTCGAACACCAGGGCCACCCCGATCACCGCCAGCACGGCGATGAGCTCGGGACTCACAGGATCAGGACTCCTTGACCGCGATGGTCTCGACCGTGTTGGCGACGTGCTCGAAGGCGTCGCAGGCGGCCTCCAGCTCGTCGGCGACCTCCTTCATCTTCAGCACGGTCAACGCGTCGTACTCCCCGGAGAACAGCCGTACCAGCAGCATCCGGTAGGCCTGGTCGCCGTCGTTCTCCAGCCGGTTGATCTCGATCCAGTAGTCCTCGAGATCCTTCATCGACTTCAGTCGGGGCATCGCGTCGGCGGTCAGCTTCGCCTGCTGGTCGAGCACGTGCACCAGCTCGTGCATCTCCCGGGGCAACGACGGCAGCTTGGTCAGCCCGTAGAGGTAGAGCAGGTTGCCCACCGCCTCCAGGTGATCCATCACGTCGTCCAGCAGCGAGCCGAGCCGGTAGATGTCCTCCCGGTCGAAGGGGGTGACGAAGGTGGAGTTGATCTTCTTGTACAGGTCGTGCGTGATCTGGTCGCTGTCGTGCTCCACCTCGGTGAGCCGCTCGCTCACCGACTGCACCTCGACATCGGGCAGGGCCAGCTCGTTGAGCAGCTCGGTACCCCGGACCAGATTCTGCGCGGCCCTGGTGAAGAGCTCGTAGAAAGCGCCCTCGTTGGGGCGGAAGGAAAACCTCACAGCACGGACCTCGTCGTGTCGGGTGGAAGGGGTGGCGGCCGTCGCTCGGGCGCCCTGCTGAGGGAATGCTAGGGAACCGTCAGACCGGCGATTTTTCGGCCCACCCCTGGCCAGATCGCATTCACCGCTCGTTCAACTTCCGTTCACCTTCACCGGCCCCGTGGTTCCCAGCAGCCGCTCCCGTTCCCGTGCGATGTCGAAGTCGGCTGGCGGATACCCCAGATCGAGAGTGTCGAACGTCTCACGCAGCAGGTGCGCCACCGCCCAGTCCCGGTACCACTTGCGGTCCGCCGGCACCACGTACCACGGCGCGACCTCGGTGCCGCACCGGGCGAGCACCTCGGCGTACGCGGCCTGGTAGTCGTCCCACCGGGACCGGGCGTCGACGTCGGACGGGTGGTACTTCCAGTGCTTCGTCGGATCGTCGAGCCGGGCCAGCAGCCGCCTAGCCTGTTCGACGTTGGAGATGTGCAGGAAGACCTTGACCACGACCACCCCGGCGTCGGTCAACTCCCGCTCGAACTCGTCGATCTCCGCGTACCGGGGCCGCCAGAGGTCCTCCGGAGCCCGCTCCTGGACCCGGGGCACCAGCACGTCCTCGTAGTGCGAACGGTTGAAGACCCCGAGGCTGCCCGGGGGCGGCAGGGCCCGGCGGATCCGCCACAGGAAGTGGTGCCGCAGTTCCTCCGCGGTCGGTGGGCCGAACGCCCGGATGTGCACGCCGAGCGGGTTCATCGCGCCGACCACCCGCTTGACCGTGCCGTCCTTGCCACCGCAGTCCATCGCCTGGAGCACCAGCAGCACCCGCCGCCCGACGCCCGGGTCGGCCTTCGCACCGGCGAACAGCATCTCCTGCTGGTCGGCCAGCTCCGCACCCAGCCGGGCGAGCTGCCGGCGGGCCCAGGCCTTGCGGTCCGGCCAGGTCACCTCGGGGCCGGGCAGCCCCGGGGTCGAGCGGGGGTCGATCTCGGCGAGATCCACCGGGCCACCGGGCCGCACCCGGAGCAGGTCGCGTACCGCGCCGCCGGTCGGCGCCACCACGTCAAAGTCACCGTCGTCCACCATCGGAGCATCATCACCCGTTCGCCGCCGGTCCGCCGACGGAGGTGGCCGCGGCGATCAGACCACCAGCGCCAACCACTTGCGGTACGAGGTGGCGAAGGGCTCCGTGCCGTCGCCGAGTGCGCCGAACAGCCAACGTGCCGCCGCCTCGGCCGCCACCACCAGGTCGTCGGGGTACCCGAAGCGGACCCGGTGCTCGGCGAACTCGTCCTCGTCGCGCAACTCGACCAGACCGGTCTCCCGGCGCCGGACCACGTCCAGGTCGAGGTCGATCAGATGAACGGTGTCCTCGCCCTCCCAGCGGGCCGGACTGGCGATGTCGCAGTAGACCTCACTGGTGCGGGGCGGCGGGTTGAACATGCCGGTCCACCAGGCGTGGTGGGGCACCAGCAGCACGAAGGGAATCTGCTCGACCGAGGGCCGGCCGTGGTAGACCGAGCTGGTGCCGGCCGACACGCCGAGCCAGATGCCGAGGTCGTCCTCGGCCAACCGACGGGCCGGGTAGTCGCGGTGGGCGCTGCCGTCGAACTTGCGGTAGATCACCCGGATCACGTCGCTCGGCATGAGTCGCACCCTAACCGATTCCGCCCACGCGTCGCCGTCGGGAAGTTACCGGACGACCGGGCGGTGTTTCCGCTATGTGCGGCCGCAACACACGGCTGTTCGGTACCGACCACGTCCGACCCGGCGGGTACCGTGCCACGGTGACTCCGCCCCGCACCGCCACCGGCACCAACACCACCCGCGACAAGGCCCGCCGCCGGGGCGACCGGCCGGGCGGGGCCGAGCTGTTGTCCGCGGCGGTCGGGGCGGTGCCCGGCGGCACGGCCCGTCCGGGCCAGCAGCGGATGGCCGCGGCGATCGAGGAGTGCGTCGCCAGCGGTGACCACCTGCTGGTGCAGGCCGGCACGGGTACCGGCAAGTCCCTGGCGTACCTCGCGCCGGCGCTGACGGTGGACGGGCCCGTGGTGGTCTCCACCGCCACCCTGGCGTTGCAGTCCCAGCTGGTGGAGCACGACCTGCCCCGGTTGGCCGACGCCGTCGAGCCGTTGCTCCGGCGCCGCCCCACGTTCGCCGTGCTGAAGGGCCGCCACCACTACCTCTGTCTGGCCCGGCTGGAGAACTCCACGGCGGACGAACCGGAGGACACCCTCTTCGACGCTCCGGCCGAGCGTCCCGGCGGCACGCGCTGGCTCGGTGAGGCCGGCCGGCTGGGCAAGCAGATCCAACGCCTGCGGGACTGGGCCCTGGAGACCGACACCGGTGACCGCGACGAGCTGGATCCGGGCGTCGACGACCAGACGTGGCGGCTGGTCTCGATGCCCGCCCGCGAGTGTGTGGGCGCCTCCCGCTGCCCGTACGGCGCGGAGTGCTTCGCCGAGGCGTCCCGGGCCCGGGCCCGGGAGGCGGACATCGTGGTGACCAACCACAGCCTGCTCGCGGTCGACATGCTCGCCGGTCGGCACATCGTCCCGCCGCACCGGCTGTTGGTCGTCGACGAGGCCCACGAGCTGGCCGACCGGGTCTCCTCGGCGGCCCAGGCGGAGCTGACCCCGGAGCTGATCGACCGCTCCGCCCGGCGGGCCCGTCCGCTGCTGCGCCCGGAGACGGCCGAGGCGTTGACCGCGTCGGGTGACGCCCTCGCGGTCGGGCTGGCCGAGGCACCGGTCGGACGCATCACCAGCGGGCTGCCCGGCCCGCTGCGGGAGGCCTGCACGCTGCTGGACGCCGCCACCCGTTCCGCACTGGACAGCATCGGCGACGTCAAGGCCGACGACCCCGACCCGGTACGCAAGCAACAGGCCAAGGCCGTCCTCGACGAGTTGTCCACCACGGCCCAGCGGTTGCTGGAGGAGGCCGAGCACGACGTGGCCTGGGTGGAGCGCAACGACGTGACCGGACGCCGGGCACTTGTGGTGGCGCCGCTGTCGGTCGCCGGCACCCTGGCCACCCACCTCTACGACGAGCGGACCGTGGTGGCCACCTCGGCCACGCTCGCGCTGGGCGGGCGGTTCGACACGGTCGCCCGGGCACTGGGTCTCGACTCGCCCCCGCCCGGCCCACCGTCACCGGCCGCCGCCGCCCTGGCCGAGGCCGCTCGACGACCCGCCGCCCTGACCGAGGACGCTCGGCGACCGGCGGGGCGGGGCGACGCGGCGGGTGGTACCGCGCCAGCCCGACCGGAGGACGCGGGCACGGCGACCGACTCCGGGCTCGGGTGGCGTTCGCTCGACGTCGGCTCGCCGTTCGACTATCCCCGGCAGGGCATCCTCTACGTGGCCGCCCACCTGCCCCGTCCGGGGGCGTCCGGGCTGCCCGAGGCCGCCGGGGAGGAACTGCTCGCGCTGGTCATCGCGCTCGGCGGGCGTACGCTCGGCCTCTTCTCCTCGCGGCGGGCCGCGCAGCAGGCGGCGGAGCTGCTGCGCGCCCGGACCGACCTGCCGGTGCTGCTCCAGGGCGAGGAGGCGTTGCCGCTGCTGGTCCGGCGCTTCCGCGAGGAGCGGGCGAGCTGCCTGTTCGGGGTGATGTCGCTGTGGCAGGGCGTCGACGTTCCGGGTGATTCGTGCCAGCTCGTGGTGATCGACCGGCTGCCCTTCCCGCGCCCGGACGAACCGCTCGCCGCGGCCCGGGCGGCGGCGGTCGACGCCCAGGGCGGCTCCGGCTTCGCCGCGGTGAGCGTCCCGATCGCGGCGGTCCGGCTGGCTCAGGGCGTGGGCCGGCTGATCCGGGCCAACGGTGACCGAGGCGTGGTGGCGGTGCTGGACTCCCGACTGGAGACGGCCCGCGGCTACGGCTCGTTCCTGCGCCGCTCGTTGCCCCCGTTCTGGTACACGACCCGTCCGGAGGTGGCCCGGGGCGCCCTGGCCCGCCTCGCCGCGAGCTGAGCCGGGCGGCGTTACCGGTGGGCGGGCAGGGCGTCCACCCGCCTGCCGGCCGCCGCGTTCGCCGCGCCGCACCACCACAGCTGAGGCGTGGGACGGCGGTCAGGGCGCCCGGGAGGCGACGACGACCGCGTCGGGTGGGGTGTCGGGGACGCGTCGGGCGGCGAGGCGACGTACCGCCGTGTTGAGCACCGCGATGATGGGCACCGCGACCAGCGCGCCGGTGATCCCGGCGAGCACCACGCCGGCCGCCAGACCGATGATCACTGCGAGCGGGTGGATGGCGACCGCCCTTCCCATGATCAACGGCTGGAGGATGTGGCCTTCCACCTGCTGCACCCCGATCACCACACCAAGAATGATCAACGCGGTCACCGGGCCGCTGTCGACGAGCGCCACGAGCACCGCCACGCCCCCGGAGAGGGTCGCACCGACGATCGGGATGAACGCGCCCAGGAAGACCAGGGCGGCCAGGGGGAAGGCGAACGGGATGTCGAAGATGACCAGGAAGATGCCGATGCCGACGGCGTCGATGAAGGCGACCAGCACCGTCGCCCGCACGTAGGCGACAAGCGTCGCCCAGGCGGCCCGACCGGCGTCGTCGACCTTCCAGCGCGCGGCGACGGGCAGCAGCCGGACCAGGAACCGCCAGATGATGTTGCCGTCACGCAGGAAGAAGAAGGTGGCGAAGAGGACGAGCACCGTGCCGGTCAACACCTCGGCCAGGGTGGCCGCGGTGGAGAGGGCGCCGCTGGTGAACCGCTCGGTGTTGTTGTCGACCCACCGCTGGGTCTCCTCGATGTACCGGTCGAGGTCGTTGTCCGACAGGTGCAGGGGCCCGGTCTTGAGCCAGTCCTGGATCTGTTGCAGACCCTGGGTCGACTTCGCGGTCAGCTCCGGCACGCCCTTGATGAACTCGTTGACCACCAGGGTGAGCGTGCCGATCACCGCGGCCAGCCCGGTGACCAGGACCACCGCCGTCGCCAGTGACCGCGGCAGGCGGGCCCGCAGCAGCCAGCCGACCGCGGGTGCCAGCAACGCCGACAGCAACAGCGCCACCGCCAGGGGGATGATCACGATGCTGATCGTGCCGACGAGCTTCAGCAGCGCCCAGAAGACGATGCCGATGACGATCAGCCGCCAGCACCAGGCGGCGGCGATCCGCAGCGCGTGCGGCACGTCGGCGTCGTCGCGACTGGAGGTGGAGTTGTGCACCGGCGCGGTCGGTTCGGCACCGACCACGGTCGCCGCGGCCGGTGCCGCCGGCCCGGGACTGGAGGGCGAGGCCACGGTGGCCGACTCCGGGACGTCGGACGGTGTCTGGCGACCCGCGCGAACCGATTCCCGGCCCGACTCGTACGCGCGACGCAGCCGTCCGCGTATCCGCTCGAAGCGGCTCAAGCGCACCTCCTGGCAGATCTTCGCCTGCGCACTGCGTCAGGTCGGACAGGATACGCCCGACCCGGCAACGGTAGGACGGATTCGCCACCCACAGTGCCCCGTCCGACCGGTCCGCTAACCCGGTGACCACCGGCCGGCCGGTGCGGGACGACACGGTAGCGTCTGCGGCGTGACCGCCGACAACCTCGACTCCGGCCTGCCCATCCGGCTGCTGCACGACCGCGTGCTGGTGCGGATGGAGGGCAGCGACGGTGAGCGGCGCTCCAGCGCCGGCATCGTCATTCCGGCCACCGCGGCGGTCGGCAAACGCCTGGCGTGGGCGACCGCGGTCGGGGTCGGCCCCAACGTACGCTCCATCGTCTCCGGCGACCGGGTGCTCTTCGACCCCGACGACCGCTCCGAGGTCGAGTTGCACGGCCGCGGCTACGTGCTGCTGCGGGAACGCGACGTGCACGCGGTGGCCGCCGAGCGGGTCGAGGAGAACGCGACCGGCCTGTATCTCTGACCGGCCTCCGGTCCCTCGACGGCCTCGTGTCGTTTGCCGCGCTCCCCGGCGGGAAGCCAGCCGCACCACCGGCCTGGGGAGGGACGATGCCGGTATTCGTGAAGAAGGTGCTGGCCTGGGGAAGCCTCGCGTTTCTGATCTACTTCATGGCGTTCCGGCCGGAGGGCGCCGCACAGATGTTCAAGGCCATCGGTGCGGCGCTGATGATGATGGCCCAGGGGCTCGGAGACTTCCTCACCAGCCTGATGACCTGAGCACACCCGCCGGCCGGTCAGCTCGCGACCGGCCGGCGTCGGTGGTCAGCGATGCCCCGGTGGCCAGGGGGCGGCCGGCCGTGGACCGTACCAGCCGGGCCCGCCGTAGCCGACGGGGAACGGCGGTGGCGGGGGCGGTGGGGTGAGCACCACCGGAATCGGCACCACCGGCTCCTCGGGAGCCTCCACCGCCCGCTGTGAACCGTCCGGAAAACGCAGGTGGTAGCGGTGTCCGTCCCAGACACCGACCGGCGACTGCGGATCCCGGCCCACGAAGTACGACCGGTACGCGGCGATGGAGTGCAGCAGCTCCTGTTCCTCCCGGGCCGTCCGGTCCCGGTCGACGGGCCGGCGGTCCAGACCCCGGGTGGCACCGTCCCGCAGCAGCGCCAGCCGGGTCGCCGCGAACTGGTAACCGCGCATCGCCCGTAGACCGGCGTCACCGGCCACCCGCCGGGCCCACACCCGGGCCGCGTGTCGCCGGCCGAGGCTGCTCAACGCGGCCACCTCCGGCGGCGTGAGCCAACCGGCCCGGACATAGTCCGGCAGTACCCGCTCGGTCAGCCGCCCCTCCCAGGCCCGCAGCCACACGGCCAGGCCGACCATGCCGAAGAAGATCGGCACCATCACGCCGACGAAACCGAAGAGCGAGATCAGCACCTGACCGGTGGCCTGGGTGAGCGTCGGCAGCAGGTTCCACGTCCCGTGCAGCATCATCGCCAGCAGCAGCCCCGCGACCGGAGCGAAGAACCGCACCCGGCGGTCCGCCGATCGCGCGGCGATACCGAGCCCGATACCGGCCATCGAGGTGAACAACGGATGGGCGAACCCGAACAGCAGGATCCGGACGATGAAGATGGCGATCACCTGTTGCGCCCCGGTCGCCGGCCCGTACTGCTCGACGCCCGAGGCGTACCCGTACCCGCCCAGGTAGAGGATGTTCTCCACCATCGCGAAGCCGATCGCGGACAGCCCGCAGTAGACGAGGCCGTCGGTGATGCCCGACCATTCCCGTCGCCGGAAGATCAGCAGCAGGATCGGGCCGAGAGTCTTCGTCAGCTCCTCGATGAAGGGTGCGACCAGGACGGCGGTGAGGGCGACGGGCAGGTTCTGGTCCTCGAACCAGCCGGCGGCCGTCTCGTTCACCGTCAGTGACGCCGCGGTGGAGACGAACGCGCCCCAGGCGAAGCAGAAGATCAGGTACTTGAGCGGCTCGGGTTCGTAGCGGTCGAGCCAGAGGAAGCAGGCCACCAGCACCGGTACCGGCAGTACCGCCGCGGCGGTACCGACCAGCAGCGCCTCCGGGCCGAGACTGGTGCCGAGCGTGAACAGCATGAAGATCGCACAGGCCGCGATCAGGATGATCACCCCGACCAGCACCAGCGCCCGCCGCCAACTGAGGCGACGTCGTGGCATTCCGGGTACGCCACCACCCGCGCCTGGCGCGACGAGCACGGACGGCGACGGCGGCAGAGATCCGCCGGACGGGGTGACGGCCATGCGGTCAGCGTAGTCATGCCCGGCCGTCCGGCCGGGCGCATGGCCGCCCCCGGAGGACTCAGCCGACCGGAGGCGCGGTGGGCCGCCGCACGGTCGGCTCCGGCCCGGCCGGCGCCCCCGGTCGGTCCAGCTCACCGAAGGAGCGGCGGACCAACCGGTTCGCCTCCTCCTGGCTGATGCCGGAGGCGACCAGCAGGTCACTGGCGGTGGTACGCACCTGCGCCACCACCACGCTGCCGGAGAAACCCACCCCCTCGCCGTACGCCCGACCGGCCTCGCTGACGGCGCGCAGCGACCGCTCCCGGGCCTGCTCGGGCTCCTCACCCTGGGCGAACTCCTTCTGCAGCATTCGTACCGCCTCGGCCAGGTGACCGACCGCGTCCGGCATCGGCTCCGGGACCGCCTCGTCGTCCTCCACCAGGGTCACCGCGCGCCGGATCAGGGTGCCGCTGTTGCGCATCGCCCGGTCGATCGGATCGGCGGCCTCCGCGTAGTGGGTGAGTTCGCTGCGCCGGTGCCACCGCGCCGGGGAGAGCAGCGCGGTCTCCTTGGCACCCTCGATCGCCTCGGAGAAGGTGGCCAGTTCGTCCTTGTTGTCGCGCAGCCGGTCCAGCGCGCTCTGGATCTTCTCCCGATCGCGCTCCCGCAACCCGTCGGCGGCGACGTCGAGCTGGGCGGCGAGCAGATCCAGCGCCGGCCGGGCCGCCCGGTTGAGCACCCGTAGCGGGTTGAGCGGCAGCAGGATCGCGGTGACCAGCAGCGCGATGCTGCCGCCGACGATCGCGTCGATGAACCGGGGTAGCTCCAGGTCCTCCACCGACGGGCTGAGCGTCACGATCAGCACCGCGGTCGCCGCGGCCTGGATGACGATCGCGACGCTGCCCCCGGCGAAGACGGTGAGCACGATGGCGGAGGTGACCACCAGGCCGAGTTGCCACGGCCCGGTGCCGAGGAAGTAGATCAGCAGGTCGCCGACGAACACCCCGACGCCCACCCCGAGGATCAGCTCGACGGTCCGGCGGAACCGCTGGCCGACCGAGACGGCCAGGGTGCCGACGGCGGAGATCGGGGCGAAGACCGGTTGCGGGTTGCCCAGCAGCTCGTGCGCCGCCACCCAGGACAGCCCGGCCGCCAGACCCGCCTGGGCGGCCAGGCCGAGCGACAGGCGCACCCGGTGCAGACGGTCGCGCAGGGTCGCCTTGCCACGGTGGTGCAGCTGCGCCATGGTCCCGGCGATCCGAGCCGTGTCCACGTCGGACCGGCCGTCGCTTGCACGGTCACGGCGCAGCAGCCGGGAAAGTCCGCTCCGGGCCACCGCCATGGCCGGGACTACCCGCCTGACGCCCGGACATTCCCCGCCGAAGCGGCACATGGCCCCAGACCGGCGACACGTCGCCGCATCGGGCAGACTCGGGCCGGTGACGGAGCTGCTGGCACGGTGGCGTACCACCGCCCGGGCGGCCGGAGCGGCTGACCCGGCGTCGGTCGACGCGGCTGGGGTGGATCTGTTCGAACGGTGGCGGGAGCCGCACCGGCACTACCACACGGTCGCGCACCTGACCGCCGTGCTCGACGTGGTCGACCGGTACGCCTCGACCGCGTCGCGACCCGATCTGGTCCGGCTCGCCGCGTGGTGCCACGACGCGGTGTACGACCCCCGCGCCCTCGGCGATCAGAACGAGCGCGCCAGCGCGGCGCTCGCCGACGCCCTGCTCACCCGGTTGGGACTGCCCACCGCCGAGGTGACCGAGGTGATCCGGCTGGTCCTGCTCACCGCCGGTCATGTGGTGGCGCCGACGGACGCCGACGGCGCGCTGCTCTGCGACGCCGACCTGGCGGTGCTGGCCGCCTCACCACCGGAGTACGACAGGTACGCAGCCGCGATCCGCCAGGAGTACGCCCACGTGCCCGAGCCGGACTACCGCATCGGCCGGGCCAGGGTGCTCGCCGCCCTGCTCGCCCTGCCCTCCCTCTACCGCATTCCCGAGTTGGCCGCCCGCTGGACCCACCCCGCCCACACCAACCTCACCCGCGAACTGTCCCACCTGACTCATCACCCCTAACCCGACGTCGATCTTGCACTTTTCGTCGGGACATAACGGCGTCAAAGCCGCGGATGGGGGACCGAAAGTGCAAGATCGCGGGAGTCCGGGCGGGGGCGAGCGAGGTGTTTGGGGCGGCGGAGGTTGGCGGCGCGGAGGAGGCGGACGATGTCGCGGCTGGGCACGACCTGCGCGCCGAGCCAGACGGCCATCGCGAAGCGGTCCGCGGGGATGTCGTAGTGGTCCCGGTCGAAGCCCCGCCGGGGAGCACCCAGCATCTCCGCGAAGGCGTGCAGTTCGGCGAGGGAGACGTCGCTGATCAGGTGCGACCAGAGCCGGCCGCGCCCCGGCCAGGACGGCCGGTCCAGGTAGATCACGCGGCCACGGTACCGGGCGTCGGCGCAGGTTGATGATCACCAGTGACCGGTCGTAGCCTCGGCCGCATGGCCACCTCCCCGCTCCTCGACGACCTCCGCGCCGCTCTCGGGCCGGACGCGGTGCTCACCGATCCCGACCTGCTGCGTGGGCACGAGCGGGACGAGGCCGACCTGTGTGCGTCGGCCACACCGCTGGTGGTGACCCGGCCGCGCAGCACCGAGGAGGTCGTCGCGGTGGTCCGGGCGGCCGGGCGACACGGCGTACCGGTGGTGCCGCAGGGTGCGCGCACCGGGTTGGCGGGCGCGGCGAACGCCGTCGACGGCGCGGTGGTGATCAGCACCACCGCGCTGAACGCCATCCTGGAGATCGATCCCGTGAGCCGGATCGCGGTCGTGCAGCCGGGAGTGGTCAACGCCGCGCTCACCGCGGCGGTGGGTGAGCACGGCCTGTGGTACCCGCCCGACCCGGGCTCCTGGGAGTCGTCCACCATCGGCGGCAACGTCGCCACCAACGCGGGTGGGATGTGCTGCGTCAAGTACGGCGTGACCACCGAGTACGTGCTCGGACTGGAGGTGGTGCTCGCCTCCGGCGAGGTGCTGCGCACCGGCCGCCGGACCGCCAAGGGGGTGGCCGGCTACGACCTGACCCGGCTCTTCGTCGGCTCGGAGGGCACCCTCGGAGTGATCACCGAGGTGACGGTGGCGCTGCGGCCCGCGCCGGCGGAGTCGCTGACCCTGGTGGCCGTGTTCGGTTCCACCGCGAACGCCGGCGCGGCGGTGGCCCGGATCGCCGCCCAGGGCCTCTCCCCCAGCCTGCTGGAACTGCTCGACCGCACCCACCTGACGGCGATCGAGGCGTACCGGCCGATGGGGTTGCGCACCGATGCGGAGGCGCTGCTGCTGGCCGCGGCCGACACCGGTCCCCGGGCGGCGGCGGACCTGGCCGAGTTGGCTGCGGTCTGCGAGGCGGCCGGCGCCGAGGAGGTGTACGCGGCAAGTGACGCCGTCGAGGCCGCCGCGCTGTTGCAGGCCCGCCGGCTGGCCCACCCGGCGATGGAGAAGTACGCCGTGGACACGTACCCGGACGGCAACGGTGGCCTGATCATCGATGACCTGGCGGTGCCCCGGGGTGCGCTCGCCGCGCTGCTCGACGGGGTGGCCCGGATCGCGGCGGAGTGTCAGGTGCCGATCGGGGTGGTCGGTCACGCCGGCGACGGCAACATGCACCCCAACATCGTGGTCGACCGGGCCGATCCGACGAGCCTGGAACGCGGCCGGCGGGCCTTCGACGAGATCATGCGGTTGGGGCTGGACCTGGGCGGCACGTGCACCGGCGAGCACGGCGTCGGCCTGCTCAAGCGGGACTGGCTGGCCCGGGAGATCGGCCCGGTGGGCGTACGTGTGCACCAGGCGATCAAGGCGGCGCTCGACCCGACCGGCCTGCTCAACCCCGGGAAGGTGCTCTGACGACGCCGCATCGGCGCTGCCGCTAGCCCACCATCTCGGCGGGCGTGTTCTGGGTGAGCAGCAGCAGGATCTCCTCGGCCACCGGCGGCCGTTCCTCCCCCGGGCAGTCCTGCGAGGTGATCAGGCCGGCCGCGGTCAGCAGGGTGGAGGTGAGCGCGCCGACGCAGCTGACCCGGTAGCCCCGGGCCTCGTCGGTCTCCAGGGCCAGGTCCGGCTCGGCCAGCAGTTGCTGGAGACGCTCCCGGTGCTCGGCACTCAACTCACCGGTCGAGGTGACTCCGTCACCGGCACAGTCGACGCACTCCCAGCGCCCGTCCGGCTCCACGTTCAGGGTGCGCAGCGGACCGTCGGCCCCGTCGTTCTGCAGCAGGCTGACCCGGCCTTTTCCGGCGGTGGTCGCCCCCGCGCCGCCGGGTTGCCCGGCGGCCGGCGCGCTTGCCGCCGCGGGTGGTTCGGAGTTGTCGCCGAACGGCGCGCAGCCGCCGAGAGCGACCGCCAGCGCAACGATGCCGGGCAGGAAGACCAGTCGTGATCGGGAAAGCGCCATCACTCGCGGAACTTACCCCACCGTAGGTAGCGAGCGTAACCCCGTTGAATGGATATCCATGCTCGGCGATCTCCAGAATGGAACCGTCAGCGGGCCAGGCCTGCCGCGCCGTCGTCGGCACTCCGATCCGCCGGGTAGCCGCGTACGTCCGGAGCGCCGAGCCGAGCGGCGTCCGCGGTGGCGTCGTCCGGCATCAGCTGGGACTGTCGCTCGGCCTCCACCCGGGCCCGGTAGTGGGTCACCTCCCGGGCCCGGCGAGCCGCGTCCCAGCCCAGCACCGCACCCATCAGCTCGGCCGCGTGTTCGGCCGACTCCAGACCCCGGTGGGTGGTCTCGATCGAGATCCGGGTACGCCGGGTCAGCACGTCCTCCAGGTGCAACGCCCCCTCGGCGCGGGCCGCGTACGTCACCTCGGCGGCGAGGTACTCCGGCGCACCGGCCAGCGGGGAGGACAGCAGCGGATCGGCGTCGATCAGGGCGAGCAGATCGAGGGTCAGGCTGCCGTAGCGTTCCAGCAGGTGCTCCACCACGCCCACCGGCAACCCGTGGCGACGGGCCAGATCCGCCCGGTCCCGCCACATGGCCGCGTACCCGTCCGCACCGAGCAGCGGCAGGTCGGCGGTACGCGAGACCCGGGTACCGCCGAGTCGGCGGACCGCCCGGTCGACCACGTCGGCGGCCATCACCCGGTACGTCGTGTACTTGCCACCGGCCACCAGCAGCAGCCCGAGCATCGGCTCGATGACGGCGTGCTCCCGGGAGAGCTTCGAGGTGGAGTCCGCCTCACCGGCCAGCAGCGGCCGCAGTCCGGCGTAGACACCTTCGATGTCGGCCGTGGTCAGCGGGCGGTCCAGCACCGTGTTGACCTGCCGGAGCAGGTAGTCGATGTCGCTGGCCGAGGCCGCCGGGTGGGAGCGGTCCAGCCGCCAGTCGGTGTCCGTGGTGCCGATGATCCAGTGCCCGCCCCACGGGATGACGAACAGGACACTCGTGGCCGTACGCAGGATCAGTCCGGTCTCGCCGGTGATCGCCGAGCGGGGCACCACCAGGTGCACGCCCTTGGACGCCCGCACCCGGACACCGGGCCGCAGGCCGACGTCGTTGAGCATCCGGGACATGTCGTCGGTCCAGACACCGGTGGCGGCGATGACCGTGCGGGCGCGTACCTCGAACTCGGCCTCGGGCGCACCGGAGGGCGCCTCCAGGTCGCGAACCCGGACCCCGGTGACCTCCCGGGCCTGTCGGATCAGTCCGACCGCCCGGGCGCTGCTGACCACGGTCACGCCCAGGCTGGCCGCGGTGCGGGCCAGGGTGATCACCAGGCGGGCGTCGTCGACCTGCCCGTCGTGGTAGCGGATCGCGCCGGCCAGGCCGTCGGAGCGCAGGCTCGGGAAGACGCGGCGGGCGCCCTCCCGGCTCAGGTGCCGGTGCAACGGCATGCCCCGGCCGCCACCGAAGAGGCCGGCGAAGGCGTCGTACGCGGCCACCCCGGCGCCGTAGTAGGCCCGCCGCAGCAGTCGGGCGGGCAGGTCGCGTACGCCCTGACCGGCGGGGAGTGGCACCAGGAACGGCACCGGCCGTACCAGGTGCGGCGCCAGCCGGGTGGCCAGCAGCCCGCGCTCGGTCAGCGCCTCGTGCACCAGGCCGAACTCCAACTGCTCCAGGTAGCGCAGGCCGCCGTGGATCAGCTTGCTGGACCGGCTGGAGGTGCCGGCGGCGAAGTCGCGGGCCTCCACCAGGGCCACCTTCAGGCCCCGGGACGCGGCGTCGACAGCCGCTCCGGCACCGGTCACCCCGCCCCCGATCACCAGCACGTCGAACCGCTCGGCGCGCAACCGACGCAGGTCGGCGGCGCGGCGAGCGGGCGAGAGCTGCCCGGCAACGGACCGCAGAACGTTCGGATCACGCACCCGTCCACGTTAACCGTCCCCACCCGCCACCGGCACGTGCCGACCCGGGCACCCCGACCAGTCGCCCGGCAGATCCGTCCCGACGACCGGGCGGCTGCGTCGTACTGTGTGCGGATGCGGGCGGAACCCACCACACCCGGCTCGACCGGTAGCCCCTGGGCGATCGTCGCGGCGGTGTTCGCCGGCTGTTGGACGGTCACGGTCACGGTCCTGGCGCAGACCGGCGGCTGGGCCGTCGACCAGGTGGTCCTGATCGGCGGCCTGGACCGGCTGGTGCCGCTCTGGCCGGTGGTCTGCCTGCTCACCGTGCTGTTGGTCGCCGCGGCGGCGCTGCCGTTGGCCCTCATTCCCCGCTCGGCGGCGGTCCGCGTCACCGGCCGGGTGTGGTTTGCCGGCGCGCTCGCGCTCGGCCTGCTCGGGCTGCTGCGGACGATCCCCCCGGTGCACCACGAGGCGTACCTCGCCGCGCTGGCGTTCGTGGCCGTGCTGCTGGCGGTGGTGACGGCCCGGCTGCCGTCCCACGTCCTCGGCCCCGGCCGCCGGGCCGACGAAGCACGGCTGGCCGACCCCGTCCCGGGCCGTCACGACCATCCCGTCGGCGGGGCCGGAGAGCATGTCGGCCTTCCGGATCAGCCGGACCGGCTGCCATCCGGCGGTCCGGGACACGGGACCGGGCCGGAGGCGATGGCGGTCGGGCGACCGGCACGACTGGACGTACGTCCCTCGGTGGCGGCCCTGCTTGCGATCGCCGCCGGGCTCGCCCTGCTGCTGCCCTGGGTCTGGTGGGGCGCGCTCGGCGGGCTGCTGGAGACCGTCCTCGCCGGGCTGGCCGCGGCGGCCGTCGGCGCGCTGGCCGCGACGCTGCTCGACGCCCGGTTCTGGGGTCGCTTCGACGCCGACGAACCGCCCCGACCGGCCCGGCTGGTGCTGCTGGGCGGGCTCGTGGCCGGGGTGGTGCTGCTGCTGGTGGGTGCCGGCACCGGCCACTCCGGCGCGCAGTTGCCGCTGCTGGTGACGCTGCCGCCGGCCGGGTTCGCGCTGGCCGCGCTGCGGGCCATGAGCCGCCGGCCGGCGGCCGGACGCGGCGTCGCCCACCCGGGCACCTGGCCCGGTGTGCCGGACCAGCCGGCAACCGGAGATGTCGTGGCCCGCCATCCGGCCAGGGCGGGCGGCCGGGCACCGGCGGCCTGGCTGGTCGGGCTCGGTGTGTTCGGCCCGCTGGCCTTCACCGATCCGGAGGAGGTCAGCCTGCTGCTGGTCGGCACCCGCGATGTGCCCTTCTGGGTCGCCGCCGCGACCGGTGCCGGACTCGCCGTCGGACTGGTGCTCGCGGTCGGATACGGCCTGCTGCTGGCGCGACGCTCGGCCCGCACGCCGAGCCGCGCGCTGGCCGCGGCGAGCGCGCTGACGCTGCTCGTCACGGTCGGCCTGGTCGGCTCGGTCGCCGGCCAGCCGGGGCTGCACGGGGAGCGGCTCTTCGTACTGCTGCGGGAACAGGCGGATTTGAGCGGTGTGAGCGGCGGGCCAGGTCGGGCCGGCCGGGACGCGCGCGCCGGGGAGGTCTACCGGCGGCTGGTCGACACCGCCGACCGGACCCAGGCCGACCTGCGGCGGGACCTGCGCCGGGCCCGGCTGCCGCACACCCCCTACTACCTGGTGAACGCGATCGAGGTGGCCGGCGGGCCGGCGGTACGGGCCTGGCTGTCCAGCCGGCCCGAGGTGGCCCGGGTACTGGTCAGCCAACGCCTGCGCCCGTTGCCGGCGCCCGCCGACAGCGCCACCGGCAGCGCGCCGGCCCCGTCCGGCCCGCCGTGGCACATCACGATGATCGGCGCGGACCGGGTCTGGTCCGAACTCGGCGTCACCGGCGCCGGGGTGACCGTGGGTAGTTCCGACTCGGGGGTGGACGGACGGCACCCGGCCCTGGCCCAGGGTTTCCGAGGCGGCGACGACTCATGGTTCGACCCGTGGAACGGCACTGGGGCACCGACCGACCGCGGCGGACACGGCACCCACACGATGGGCAGCGCCGTCGGGCGGGACGGCATCGGCGTGGCTCCCGGCGCCCAGTGGGTCGGCTGCGTCAACCTCGACCGCAACCTGGGGAACCCCGCCGCCTACCTCGACTGCCTACAGTTCATGCTGGCGCCCTTCCCGCCGGGCGGTGACCCGTTCCGGCAGGGCCGGCCCGCCCGGGCACCGGAGATCCTGACCAACTCGTGGGGCTGCCCACCGATCGAGGGGTGCGATCCTCGGGCGCTGCAGCCGGCCACAGCGGCGCTGGAGGCCGCCGGGATTCTCGTCGTCGCGGCGGCCGGCAACACCGGCCCGTTCTGCGGCTCCGTGCAGGATCCGCCCGCGCCGTACCCGGATGTGCTGACCGTCGGTGCGGTGGACGACCGGCGGCGGGTCACCGCCTTCTCGTCCCGTGGTCCGACGGCCACCGGGACGACGAAACCGGATCTGATGGCACCGGGGGCGGAGGTCATCTCCGCGATGCCCGGCGGCGGGTACGCCGTGCTCGACGGCACCTCGATGGCCACCCCGCAGGTGGCGGGGGTGGCCGCGTTGATGTGGTCGGCCAATCCGGAACTCGTCGGCGACCTGGATCGGACGCGACGGATCCTGCGCGAGACGGCCGAACCGATCGAGACCAGCGACTCCCCCCGGAACCGGTCCGACGAGTGCGGCGGCCCGGCGAACCTCGTCGGCGCCGGCCTGGTCGACGCGTACGCGGCCGTCTCGGCGGCGCGTGGTTGATCGCCCACGACCGATCACACCCCGACGCGAGCGGTACTCACCCGAGGGGTTATCTGACCCCTCCGGACCTGCTATCTTGCGGCTTCATGCACGGTCATTCGTCCGGGTCGGCGGCTCCTCTCCGGACATCGTCGACAGCCCGGTGGCGGGGCATGGCCCTGCTGATCCTGCTGGGGGTACCGGCTCTCGTCGTGGCACTCTGCTGCGGGGTGGTCCACGTGGTCACCAGGTCCGCCACCGACGACCCGTTCGGCCAACGCGGTGGCGTCACCGGACCGCCCTGACCCGGGCCGCATTCACGGCGGGGCGGGTCGCTGGCGTGCCCGCAGGGCCAAAAACGGCCAAAAACGGCATTAAATGAAATGGATCCCGATAACGCCATTCGCCCTTCCCACTGCCCGGCGCGCCCTACCGTTTTCGGTAGAGGAGGCAGCCATGAGCATGGACGACGATCAGGCCCGGGAAGCCCCACCGGCCACCTGGGCCACGGTCGACGGACTCCCCGGCCAACTGCCGATCGACCGGCTCGACCACGGCGACGCCGAACAACTGGCCGAGATGACCGGAGTGGACGAGCCACCCGAGGAGCCCCTCATCCTGGTGGACGAGCCGGTTCAGCACCGCCCGCCGTACGACCGGGCGCGGAAGCGCCGAAACCAGCGGCCGCTGCCGACGTAGTCGACGAGCGGCCACCGCCGACCAGGGCCAGGACATCGAGACAGCGGAAGGGGCGGACCGCTGACGCGGCCCGCCCCTTCCGGCGTTGGAGCTGGACTCAGAAGTCCATGTCCCCGCCGCCCGGGCCAGCCGGTGCGGCCGGGGTCTTCTCCGGCTTGTCCGCCACGACGGCCTCGGTGGTGAGGAACAGCGCGGCGATCGACGAGGCGTTCTGCAGCGCCGAACGGGTCACCTTGGCCGGGTCGATGATGCCCGCGGCCAGCAGGTCGACGTACTCGCCGGTCGCGGCGTTGAGGCCGTGACCCGAGTCGAGGTTGCGGACCCGCTCCACCACGACGCCGCCCTCGAGGCCGGCGTTCACGGCGATCTGCCGCAGCGGGGCGTCCAGCGCGATCTTCACGATCTGCGCGCCGGTCGCCTCGTCGCCGGCCAGGTCGAGCTTGTCGAAGGCGGTCTTGCCGGCCTGCACCAGCGCGACACCACCACCCGGGACGATGCCCTCCTCGACGGCGGCCTTGGCGTTGCGGACCGCGTCCTCGATGCGGTGCTTGCGCTCCTTGAGCTCGACCTCGGTGGCCGCGCCGACCTTGATCACCGCAACGCCGCCGGCCAGCTTGGCCAGCCGCTCCTGCAGCTTCTCCCGGTCGTAGTCGGAGTCGCTCTTGTCGATCTCGGCCCGGATCTGGTTGACCCGGCCCTGGATCTGCTCGGCGTCGCCGGCACCGTCGACGATCGTGGTCTCGTCCTTGGTCACCACGACCTTGCGGGCGCGGCCCAGCATGTCGAGGCTGACGGCGTCCAGCTTGAGGCCGACCTCCTCGCTGATGACCTGGCCACCGGTGAGGATGGCGATGTCGGTCAGCATGGCCTTGCGGCGGTCACCGAAGCCCGGCGCCTTGACGGCGACCGACTTGAAGGTGCCACGGACCTTGTTGACCACGAGCGTGGCCAGGGCCTCACCCTCCAGGTCCTCGGCGATGATCAGCAGCGGCTTGCCGCCCTGCATGACCTTCTCCAGGATCGGGAGCAGGTCCTTGACCGACGAGATCTTGCTGTTCGCGATCAGGATGTACGGGTCGTCGAAGACGGCCTCCATACGCTCCGGGTCGGTCATGAAGTAGGCCGAGATGTAGCCCTTGTCGAAGCGCATGCCCTCGGTGAGCTCCAGCTCCAGCCCGAAGGTGTTGCTCTCCTCGACGGTGATGACGCCTTCCTTGCCGACCTTGTCCATCGCCTCGGCGATGATCTCGCCGACGCTGGTGTCACCGGCGGAGATGGAGGCGGTGGAGGCGATCTGCTCCTTGGTCTCGACGTCCTTGGCGAGCTTCAGCAGCTCCTCCGAGACGTTGGCGACCGCAGCCTCGATGCCCCGCTTCAGGGCCATCGGGTTGGCACCGGCGGCCACGTTGCGCAGGCCCTCGCGAACGAGTGCCTGGGCCAGGACGGTCGCCGTCGTCGTGCCGTCACCGGCGACGTCGTCGGTCTTCTTGGCGACCTCCTTGACCAGCTCGGCGCCGATCTTCTCGTACGGGTCCTCGAGCTCGATCTCCTTGGCGATGCTCACACCATCGTTGGTGATGGTGGGGGCACCCCACTTCTTCTCGAGCACGACGTTGCGGCCCTTGGGGCCGAGGGTCACCTTCACGGCGTCGGCGAGCTGGTTCATGCCCCGCTCGAGGCCGCGGCGCGCCTCTTCGTCGAACGCGATCATCTTGGCCATACGGCGTTGTCCTCCTGGACACTCACGGGCCACCCGAGTGTGTGCCCCGGATGGGCCGTCTGGTGTACGCACCTTGGGACGTCGCCACCTGGCGACGGCGACGTCTCCTCGGCCGGGCCGGATAGCCCGCGACGACCGGCCACGTGCCTCACCCGTGGTTATGTCACGGGCGCGACCGCAGCCCCACCGTCCCGACCAGCTGGCACTCACGCCATGCGAGTGCCAATGACTTGTTTAGCACTCTGCCCTGCCGAGTGCAAGCACGATGGCCCGGGTCAGCCGAGTTCGGCCGCCAGTTGGTTGGCGTTCACCGGGCCCTCGTGCGCCCGCTGCTCGGCGTAGGTGACCACGAGCCCGACCTGCTGCGCGAGGTACGCCGGCAGGGTCAGCACCGCGACCGCCGCGATGGTCAGCACCACACCCACCGTCGTACCCGGCGAGTCCAGCGGAGTGGCGCCGAACGGCAGGATCGCCAGCGACTCGATCAGGCTCGCCACCAGTGAGAGACCTACCACCGCGGCGCCCACCAGGGCCACCCGACCGAGCAGCAGGCCCGGCCGGTCACGCAGCATGCGATGCGACCTGCTGAGCGGGTCGTGCCGCTCGAACAGGTAGACCGGGCCGGCCAAGGCCAACGCGAACACCGCGTACACGCCGGGCAGGAAGCACAGGCAGAACCCGAAGACGACGATCAGGGTGACGAGCAGCGTCCAGCCCCACAGACCGAGCGCACGGCGCATTCCGTAGCGCAGCGCGGCGGCGGAGCCGACCTGCTCACCGACCGCCTGGCGGGTGATCAACCAGGTGCCGGCGGCCCAGCCGACCGACTGCATCAGACCGAGGAGCAGGCTGCCACCGACCAGCACGAACAGGAGCGTGGCGAGATCCGTCCAGAAGTTCGCCGGCAGCGCGGCGGAGTCGCTGGTGAGTTGACTGTCCCAGCGCGCCGAGGGGTCCACGGCCAGCGCGAGTACCGACAGCACCGCGGCCGGCAGCACCTGGGTGAGGACGAGAATCGGCAGCAGTTGTCGCCAGCCCCGGCGGGCGGCGCCCACACAACGCGCGAACCAGCCGCCCAGTCCGACCCCGGGCGGGGTGACCAGGGCGTCCGCGGGATCGAGACCGTAGCCTGCGGGGTGGTGCCAGCCATAGGTCGGCTGTCCCGGGTACAGCGGTTGACCGGGATACGGCGTCATGCCGACGTGCGGCGGCTGCGCGGGATGACCCGGTTGCGCGTCGTACGGCGGCGGTCCGGAACCGGGCGGCGGATCGAGCGGCCCGGGCGGCGGCGGTTGGTCCGCGGGCGAGGAGGACGGACCTGTCGGGGGCGGCTGGTCGGACATGGAACCTCCTCAGCGACGGCTGGTTCGGCCCATGATCTTTCCTTGTGGGGCACCGGCACCGCAGCCCCCTCCGGCGATGGTCACGCCACCTTCGACGACGATCGGTCGCCTGGGGTGGGTCGTCCGCGCTCAGGCGATGAGGCGTACCCGCTCGGCCTGCGGGCCCTTCTGACCCTGGGCGATCTCGAACTCCACTCGCTGACCGTCGTCCAGCGCCTTGTAGCCGTCCATCTCGATCGCGGAGAAGTGGACGAAGACGTCCTGCCCGCCGTCGACGGCGATGAAGCCGTAGCCCTTTTCGGCGTTGAACCACTTCACGGTGCCTTGTGCCACGGTGTTTTCCTCACTCTGCACGGCGTTCCACTACTTCGGGTCGCCGGCGCACCGGCACCCGGAAACCACCGGTTTCGGCAATCGCGACGACCGCTGAAACGGGTGACCGAAATCGCACGCTACACGAGGAGTGACGACGGCGCACGACCACAAATCGGGCGTATTACAGTCTCCCGTATCGTCGTACGTCATTGTGATAAGCATGCGGGCATGACGAACGTCACCGACGGAACCGGGGTGCGCCGGGCCGTCATCCGCCGGGTCGAACCAGCCGACGCGGCTCGGATGCGCGCGCTGCGCCTGGAGATGCTCGCGGACGCGCCGCTGGCGTTCCTGGAGACGATCGCCGAGGCCGCGGCCCGACCGCACGCCGAGTACGCCGCCCGGGTCGCCCGGGTCTCCACCGGCCCGGACACGGCGCAGTTCGTGGCGGATCCGGGTGGCCGGCTGGTCGGGCACGCCGGTGGGATGGCGCACCCGACCGAGCCCGGGGTGACCGTGCTCTACGCCGTCTACGTCACCCCGGGCTGGCGGCGCACCGGCCTGCTCGCGGAACTGGTGAGCGGGGTGGCGGGCTGGTCCCGGGCCTGCGGACGCACCGAACTGATGCTCGAGGTGGTGGTCGGCAACGACCGCGCCTACCGGGCCTACCAGCGGTTGGGATTCATCGACACCGGTGTCCGGGTACCGCACCCGAACATCCCCGCCCTGCGCGAACTCCAAATGCGCCGGGCTGCCTGAACCGTCCCTTCCTCACACCTCAGACGTGCCGACGGCTCTGCACGATCCGGAACCGGTTCGCCACGTACGCCCCGTCGGTCAACGCCGAGTTCGCCGCCGCGTTCGCGCCGCTGCCGTGGAAATCGGAGAACGCCGCCGACTGGTTCACGAAGACGCCGCCGGTCAGGTTGGCCGACAGGTGCACCCCGACCTCGATCGCCGCCCCCTCGGTGGCGTCCAGCACCGCGTCGTCGGTGGAGTAGACCGCCGCGGTGAGCGCACCCTGCGCACCCACGGTCGAGCGCAGGATCTCCAGGCTGTGCGCGGTGGAGTCGGTGGCGATGGCGAAGGAGATCGGCCCGAACCACTCCCGCGAGTAGGTCGCGGTGTCACCCGCGTCCAGCTTGACGATCGTCGGCGTACGCACCACGGCGTCCGGGAACGACGGGTGCTCGACGGTACGCGACTCCAACACCGGGGAACCGACCTTGGCGACCTCGGCCAGCCGCTCCAGCACCCCGTCGTTGACGATCGCCCCGGTCAGCTCCACTCCCCGGGCCGGGTCGCCGGTGAGTTTGCCGACCGCCGCGGCGATGCCGCCGGCCACCTCGTCGAAGCTCTTGTGGCCCTGGTCGGTGTCGATGCCGTCCCGGGGGACGAGGATGTTCTGCGAGGTGGTGCACATCTGCCCGCTGTAGAGCGTCAGCGTGAAGCCCAGGTTGCGGCACATCCCGGCGAAGTCGTCGGTGGAGTCGATCACCACCGTGTTGAGCCCCGCCTTCTCGGTGTACACCGCCGCCTGGCGGGCGTTGGCCTCCAGCCAGTCGCCGTACTCGGTGGAGCCGGTGAAGTCGACGATCCGGACCGCCGGGTGCAGGGCCAGCGTCGAGGCGAGCTTCTCATCCGGGGCCTCGGGCGCCAGCATCATCAGGTTCGGGTCGAAGCCGGCCTCGGCAAGCACCTGGCGGGCGTACCGGACGGTGATGGCCAGCGGCAGCACGGCGCGCGGGTGCGGCTTGACCACGACCGGGTTGCCGGTGACCAGCGAGGCGAACAGACCCGGGTACGAGTTCCAGGTCGGGAAGGTGTTGCAGCCGATGACCAGGGCCACGCCCCGGGGTACCACGTGAAAGGTCTTGGACATCCGCAGCGGGTCGCCCTTGCCGGCGGCCTTCTCCCAACCGGCGGTGCCCGGGTGCCGGGTCATTTCCGCGTACGCGTAGGCCAGCGCCTCAAGCGCGCGGTCCAGGGCGTGCGCGCCACCGGCCTGGAAGGCCATCACGAACGCCTGACCGCTGGTGAACTGCACCGCGTTGGCCAGCTCGAAGACGTTCTTGTGCAGCCGGTCGAGGATCTCCAGGCAGACACCCACCCGGGCCCGCGGGCCGGCGTCCCGCCAGGCCGGCAGCGCGGCGGACGCGGCGGCGACCAGTTGGTCGGCGTCGGCGTGCGGGTACCGCACGTTCAGTGCAACGCCGAACGGGCTGTGCTCGGTGGTGACCCGGTCGCCGTCGCTCGGCTGGTCGAGCGGGAAGTCCGCGCCCAGGTACGCCTCGAAGGCGGCCTTGCCGTCGGCCGCGGCGGTCTCGCCGTACACCCGTGGGCTCGGTGATTCCGGGTAGGCGGACCAGTATCCCCGCTCCGCGATCGCGGTCAGCGCGCGGTTGAGGGTCTCGGCGTGCCTGGCGTAGAGGGGGTGCGGGGTCTCCGTCATGCCCGCCATCATGCAACACGAAGCCCTCAGATCAGTAGGGGTGTGTCACAACTTCAGATGGTCAGCTGCCAGTCGGTCCAGGCGTCGACCGGGCGGAACCCGAGCTGCTCGTTGATGCTGATCATGTGATCGTTGACCGCCGCGTTCCAGGTGTCGATCGCGGCCAGGGCCGGCTCGTGGACAAGCGCGTGCCGAAGGTTCTCCACCTTGACGAGCAGGCCGAGGCGGTGTCCCCGGTGTGCGGGGTCGACGATGGTGATCTCCTGCCAGGCGTGCCACGGCGTGGACGGACCTCTGTCGATCATTGTCCAGGCGACCATCCGGCCGGTCGCCTGGTGCACCGCGCCGACGTGGTAGCGCCGTCGCCCCCGCAGCCGCTGGATCCGCTCGATCTCCCGGAACCGCGCGGCGTCCACCCGCTCCGCCTCGATCACCAGATCGCCCGTCGGCGCGTCGACGAGCAGCCGGCTCTCCAGCCGCGCGACGTCGACCACGTACTCCTCGGCCACCGGCCCCCGCCAGGCCACCGTCCGGTAGCCGGCGGCGCGGGCGCGGGCGGCATCGTGCAGGGCGGTCAGGGCCGCCCGGTCGAGCCGCGTGGTGTCCAGCCGACGCCGCACCTCGGCCAGCGCGGCCTGCGCTCCGGCCGCCGCCGCGAAGGCCGCACCGGGCGCCGCCCGCCCCGGTCCGTCGGGCAGTGGCCCCGGGGTCTCACCGATCAACCGCTGCCGGCCGTGCTCGGCGGCCACCTTCCGGGCGTACGCCAGCAGCGCCCGACCCACCCCCTGCCGCCGCTGCGCCGGGTCCACCGTCAGCTCGACGGTGGCGATGCCGGTGTTCTCCAGTTGCGGCAGCCGCATCCGCAGGTGGCCGGCCACCTCGCCGTCCCGCCGGGCCAGCGCCTGGTGGATCACGTTGCCGTGCGGCGGATGGGCGATCAGGAGCCCGAACTCGGCCCGGTCCCCCACCGGCAGGTCGGGCAGGTCGACGGCCTGCGCCGCCGCGACGACGCGGTGCGCCGCGTCGAGCGCTGCCTCGTCGGTGGAGTCGTACGGCGTGACGGTGACGGCCATGGCGCGAGCCTGCCGCCGACCGGCGGGCACCGCCACCGGATTTCCCGCCGGTCACACGTCGAGCTGCCAGTTGCTCCACCGGTCCCGCACCCGGAACCCGAGCTGTTCGTTGATGGTGATCATGTGGTCGTTGCTGGCCGCGTTGAACGTGTCGATGACCCGCACGGCGGGCTCGTGAGCGAGCAGGTGTCGCAGGTTTTCGATCTTGGACAGCAGGCCCAGCCGATGGCCCCGGTGCTCCGGGTCGACGATGGTGATCTGCTGGAACGAGTGCCAGTCCGCGGACGCACCGACGTCCAGCAGCGTCCATGCGACCAGTCGACCGGACGCCTCGTGGCGGACGCCGACGTGGTAGCGCCGCCGGCCCCGCGCATCCAGCGCCAGCTCCGTGCCGCGCAGCCGTTCGGCGTCGACCCGCTCCGGCTCCCACGCCAGGTCGCCCATTGGCGCGTCGGCCAGCAACCGTCCGTCGAGGTACGCCACGTCGGCCGCCAGGTCGTCGGGAGTACGTCCCCGCCAGCGCAGCACCTCGTAACCGACCGCCCGCCTCCGGGCGTCGGCCAGCAGCGCGTCCAGCCGCGCCTGGTCCAGGTCGGCGACGGTCAGGCGCCGCCGGACGTCGGTCAGGGCGTCGACCGCACCGATGGCCGCCGCGAACGCGTTACCCGGCGACCGACGGCCGGTCTCGCCGGCAAGCTCCGCCCGGCTCATCGCACTCACCCGTCTACGCCCGCGCTCGCGCAGCAGGCCGAGCCCATGTTCGGCCAACGTTCGGCCCACGCCTCGGCGGCGTTGCGCCGGATGAACGATCAGCTCAGCGGAGGCGTTCTCGGTGTTGTCCAGCTGCGGCAGGTCCAGCCGGAGGAAACCGGCCGGCGTGCCGTCGATCCGCGCCAGCAGCATGATGGTTTCGTAGCCCGGCATCGGGTGGCGGAGCAGAGCAGCGAATCGTTGCCGGCACGGGGCCGGGAAGTCCGGCTCATCGGCGGCCACCTGTGCGGCACTGATCTGGTACGCCTGCTCGACGGCCGCCTCGTCGGCGGCCTCGACCGAGGTGATGGTGATGGTCATGCCGGCAGCCTGAGCCAGCGACAGACGAGCGGGCCAGCGAATTTTCGCTGGCCCGCTCGGACGTTGGTCGGGAGGGACGATCGCACAACGCCTCCGGCGCTGGGTCGTAAAGACTGAAAGTCTACGGCGAAGCGCCCTCCCGCACGGAGCATCTTGCGCCGTCCGTTTGCGGGCGTCAAGTCCCTGGCGGCGTGTTTCGCTCACTGGCTGCGAAATGCCGCTTACTCATCCGTTCGTCAGCTCAGCAGGCCCGCGTCCCGGGCGGCCCGCAACGAAGGCTTGATGCGGTGGGTGGGACCGACCTCACCGGCGACCGCGTCGAGGGTCTTCAGCCCTTCGCCGGTGTTGAACACGACCGTCTCGGCGGTCGGGTCCAGCCGGCCCGACTCGACGAGCTTGCGCAGCACCGCCACGGTCACCCCGCCGGCCGTCTCGGCGAAGACCCCGGTGGTACGCGCCAGCAGACGCACCGCCGCCCGGATCTCGTCGTCGTCGGCGTGGTCCATCCAGCCACCGGTGCGGCGCACCGCCTCCAGGGCGTACAGCCCGGCCGCCGGGTCGCCGATGTTCAGCGACTTGGCGATCCCGGTCGGCTTGACCGGGGTGATGGTGTCGGTGCCCGCGTGCAGTGCGGTGGCGATCGGGTTGCAGCCGGCCGACTGCGCGCCGAAGACCTTCCAGCCGCCGGCCGGGGCCTCGACCAGCCCGATCTCGACCAGCTCACTGAACGCCTTGTCGATCTTGGTGAGCAGCTCACCGGAGGCCATCGGGATGACCACCTGGGCGGGGATCCGCCAACCGAGTTGCTCGGCCACCTCGTAGCCGAGCGTCTTGGACCCCTCCGCGTAGTACGGCCGCACGTTGACGTTGACGAAGGCGGTGTCCTCGAACGCGTCGGTCTCGACCAGTTCGCCGCAGAGCCGGTTCACGTCGTCGTACGACCCGTCGATGGCGACCAGGTCGCCGCCGTAGACGGCGGTCGTGACGACCTTGCCCTGCTCCAGGTCGCCCGGGATGAAGACCACGGACGGCGTACCCACCCGGGCGGCGTGCGCGGCGACGGAGTTGGCCAGGTTGCCGGTGGAGGCGCAGGCGAACCGGGAGAAGCCGAGCGCGCGGGCGGCGGTGAGCGCCACCGACACCACCCGGTCCTTGAAGGAGTGGGTGGGATTGGCGCTGTCGTCCTTGACCCACAGCGGAGCGGTGACGCCCAACTCGGCGGCGAGCCGGTCGGCGGCCACCAGCGGGGTGAACCCGGGGTCGAGGGTGACCCTGGTGGCCGGGTCCTGGCCGGCGGGCAGCAGGGCGGCGTAGCGCCAGAGGTTGCGCGGGCCGGCCTCGATCTGCTCGCGGGTGACGGTGGCGAGGACGGCCGGATCGTAGTCGACCTCCAGCGGCCCGAAACACTCGTAACAGGCATGCTGGGCGGCGAGCGGGTAGCGGGCCGAACAAGCCCGGCAGACCAGGGCACGAGCGGGGCTGGCGGCGGTGTCGATGCCGGACGGGGCGAGCGTCGACGTCATGTCGAAGTCCTCTCATCTTTCCCCGCATCGCACCCTGCGGCGGGGACGGAATTGGCACCTGCCCCGCTGGACGCTCATCGGTGAGCGCGCGAGGTGGTTGCCGGGGCGTCGTCGGGCCGTATCCCTCAGCCCCTCTGGATGAGGTATGCAGTTGTGTTGCCGAGTCTAGGCAATCCGGACGCGGCCGTCGCCTGTCAATCCCAGCCTGTGAGCGAAACCTCAGCGGCGCCGTTGCCGCGCCCTCCGGCGCCGCTGAGCCTCGCCGTCAGGCCGGCACGGACCGCGGTTCAGCCTGGTCCAGGGCGACCGTCGCCGCCTCCCGGCGCCACAGGTTGTCCACCGCCCAGGTGCCCGGGCCGAGCACCGCCACCAGGAAGAACGCCCAGCAGAAGAGGACGGACAGTTCGCCGTTGTTCCGCAGCGGCAGCAGCGCCTCGGGCTGGTGGACCACGAAGTACGCGTAGGCCATCGAGCCCGATGCCAGCAGGGCCGCCGGCCGGGTGAACAGGCCGAGGAGCACGAGGGCACCGCAGACCAGCTGGATCACCGCGGCGTACCAGCCCGGCCACTGGCCGAGCGGCACCGCCTCGCCGCTACCACGGTTGCCGCCGAAGACGCCGAAGACGGACGACATGCCGTGAATGAGAAACAACAACCCGATGACAATGCGGAACAGGGACAGAGCCGGCCCGCCGAACCGGTCAGTGCGCATTGGTACCTCCTACGAATGGGGTGGTGGTACCAGCATGCGGACTTGATAGATAGTTATCGATGCAATCTCTCTTGGTGGGAACGCTCCCAAAATTAGTCTAGCGGCCGAAACTTCCGGCGAGCAGTACCACGAGGAATTCCTTACCGCCCGCTTACGCGAGGGGCGGGACCACCGGCTACCGCTGCCGGGTGCGACGATGCTCCGATGCCACGCACGACGGTCCGCAGCTCGGCCCCCGGTGGCCGTCGGCTCAGCACCGTGCCGATCTCGATCGCGGCAACGTTCGGCCTGCTTGCCGGGTGCGCACCGGCCGGCGACATCGTGGCGGCGCCACCCGGCCCGGTCCCGGCCTCCAGTGGACCGGGCGCCGATAGCTCCGGCACCACGCCGCCCAGCGACGGCGGTCTCGGCGGCCCGCCCTCCCGCGACGGCGATCTTGGGGGGAGTAACGGCCCGACGTCCGAATGCCCCGACTCCGGCGTCCGGATCACCTACCGCGGAGTCAGCGCCGCGATGGGGCTGCGGGCGATGGGCCTGGAACTGGTCAACTGCGGCGACCGCCCCTACCGGCTGCGTGGATATCCGGAGCCGAGCCTGCGGGACGCGGACGGCAGGGCCATCCCGGTCAGGGTGATCCGGGGCGCGAAAGGGATCACCTCCGGCTTCGACGACCCGCCCCGGTCGCTGGTGCTGGCCCCCGGTGAGGCGGCCGGCGCCGCCCTGCTCTGGCGCAACCTGGTCGACAACCCGACCGTGGTGGCGACGAACGCCGAGCACCTCGAGGTCGCCCCGCTGCGTGGCCGACCCGCTCAACAGGTGGTCATGCAAGGGCGGATCGACCTGGGCAACACCGACCGGCTCGGGGTCAGCGCCTGGCAGAAACGCGAGCCGAGCACGCCGGAGCCGACGCGGGCGGTGCCCAACCCGCCGCCCACCACACCGGCCCCGCTGCTCTGACCGGACCGAACACGTCGGACAGCGGGCTCAGCTGGTGATGTCCTTGCGGGTGAAGCGCCAGTAGGCCAGGCCCCAGAACACGGTGGCGTAGCAGATCGCCGAGACCGTGCCCCGCACGATGTCGTCGGTCTGCACGGGCGTGGAGAGCAACCCCAACCACGCGGTGCTGTAATGGGTCGGCAGGAACGACCGGATGACGCCGAGCGCGGTGATCTGGTCCAGGATGCTGGAGAGGATCCACAGCAGCACCGCACCACCGACCGCACCCAGCGCCGCGTCGGTGGTCACCGACAGCAGGAACGCCAGCCCCGCGACCACCAGCAGGACGATCGCCAGGTAGCCGAGCACCGCGAGCAGCCGCAGCAGCCCCTCGCCCGGCTCCAGTTGGGCCGCGACCGTGCTGCGCAGCGGCGACCAGCCGTAGCGCAGGGTGCCGATGGCCAGTGCCGTGCCGGCGAGCAGTACCAACGCCAGCGCCGAGTACGCGAGCGCGACCAGCAGCTTCACCGTGAGCAGTCGGGCCCGGGGCACCGGAATCGCCAGCAGATAGCGCAGGCTGCCCCAACTCGCCTCGCTCGCCACCGTGTCGCCGCAGAACAGCGCGACCACCACGACCAGCAGGAACGAGGCCGACACGAAGATGGTGAAGAGGGTGAAGTTCAGCCCGCCGGAGGTGGCGAGATCGATCAGGCTGCCGAACTCTCCGCCACCGTTGTCGTCGTCGTTGGAGTCGAACTGGAACGCGATCAGGATGATCAGCGGCAGCAGCACCATGAAGCCCAGCGCCAACTGGGTACGCCGGCGCGACGCCTGCCGGCGGAACTCGGCGCCGAACGGCAGCGTCCGGGCGGGCCGGTAACCCGCCGCCGCACCCGAGGCGGCAACGGTTGTCGTGTCCCGCGTCGGCTCGACAGTCGATCCCGCCATCACCGGTCCCCGCTTCCCCGAGAGTTCTCGCCCACCAGGGCGAGGAAGGCATCCTCCAGGCGACGCCGGGGCACCACCCGGTCCACCGCGATCCCGGCCCGGACCAGCTCCGCGACCACCTCGCTGCGAGCAATGCCGTTGGTGTCGACCACCAACTGCCCGTCGGTGTCGTCCAGGATCCGTACGCCACCGAGGCCGTCGAGCACGGTCCGGGCAGCACTCGGGTCACTCACCTCGACCAGCACGCTCGGCGAGTCGCCGACGATCTGCTCGACCGGTCCGGAGGCCACGATCCGGCCCTTGTTCACCACCACCGCGTGGGTGCAGGTCTGCTCCACCTCGGCGAGCAGATGGCTGGAGACCAGCACCGCCCGACCGTCGGTGGCGTAGCGCTGGAGCACCCGGCGCATCTCGGCGATCTGCGGTGGGTCCAGCCCGTCGGTCGGTTCGTCGAGCACCAGCAGTTCCGGCAGCCCGAGCATGGCCTGGGCGATGGCGAGGCGCTGTCGCATGCCGTGGCTGTACTTGCGCACCCGCCGGTGCACCGAGGAGCCCAGGCCGGCGATCTCCAGGGCCTGCTCGAAGTGGGCGTCGGTCTCCGGCCGGCCGGTCGCCCGCCAGTACGCCCGCAGGTTCTCCAGGCCGGACAGGTGCGGCAGGAACCCTGGCCCTTCCACAAGTGCGCCGATCCGCGACAGCACGGGCGAGCCGGGCACCAGCCGGTGCCCGAAGACGTAGATCTCCCCCGCGGTCGGCTGGGTCAGCCCCATCAGCACCCGCAGCGTGGTCGTCTTGCCGGCACCGTTGGGTCCGAGCAGGCCGACCACCTGACCCGGGTGCACCTCGAAGTCCACCTCGGAGACCGCGACGAAGCCGTCGGCGTACTCCTTGCGCAGCCGGCGTACCGCCAACGGTGTGTCCGCGTACTCCGGGTGCACCGAGGTGTCCTGGCGGCGGTGCCGCCGGCGTAGCACGGCCACGAGCACGACGAGCCCGACCACGATCGCGGTGAGCAGCCCGACCAGGATCCAGCGCCAGAGCGCCGCCTCGGTGGGGATCGGGTCGGCGTCGACCGTCGGCAGGCTGACGGGGGTGTCGCCGAGCGCTACCACGTGGACGGCCGGCTCGATCGGGGTCGTGTAGGCCTGGTCCGAGGTGGCGACCACCAGCCGGAGCCGGTGACCGGCCGCCACCCGGTGCACGATCGCGGGCAGGGTCACGGTGACCGGCGTGGCGGCGTCGATGCTCGCCGGCAGGCCGCTGAGTCGGATCGGCGCGATCAGCCCGCTGGGCAGGGTGGCTGCCCCTTCCGGGTCGACCACGTAGAGCTTGGCGAACAGGACGGCCTCGCCGCTGCTCGACGCGGCGCGCAGCGACACGGTCGGCGCGCCGACGATGTCGACCGCCTCGGTCAGCGGCTCGGACTCGAACCGGGCGTGCTGCCCGGGTATGTCGCCGGCCACCCCGCTGAGCAGCGAGCTCAACGAGCCGGCGAACGGCACCGAGGAGATCGCGGCGGGGTTGCCGCGGGGCGGGTTGGCCACCGGCTGGGCCGGGCCGGCCACGGCCACCTCGACACGGGAGCCACCGCCGAGACCGGGGTAGTCGTCGGTGCGGTAGCCGGTGGCGACCAGCCCACGGTCCATCGCGTCGAAGCCGGCGATCCGGGAGAAGGTGAAGGTGTCGCCCGGTGCCGCACCGTCGCCGGCGACATAGTGGTCGAGCCACTGCGCGGTGAGGAACTTGACCCGGTCGGAGTCGGTCTGTGGTCCCGCGCCGCCGTCGTGGCCGCCGGTGAACCAGGCGACCCGAACAGGGGTCCCGTTCGCGGCGATCCCCCGGGCGTTGGCGTCGGCCTCGGCCAGTGGGAAGAGGGTGTCCGCCGCGCCCTGCACCAGCAGGGTGGGCGCCGTGATGCGGTCCAGCACCCCGGTCGGGCTGGACCGCCGCAGCAGGTCGACGGCGGCCTGGTCGGCCCGGCCGGTGGCGGCGATGCGCAGGTACGCGGCACAGACGTCGGCGGCGAACCGTCCGCAGGAGGGATCGGGCAGAGCGCCGGCGGTCGGTGCGCCGGGTGCGGTACCAGGCCCCTGGCCCGGGGCGGGGCTGGGTGGCCCGGCGCCCGGCGCGCCCTCCGGCGTCTCGGCGCCGGTGCCGGAGATCCCGGCCGGGCCGGAGCCGACGTTTCCGCCGCCGCCGAAGAAGATGCCGGCCCAGCCTGACTTGAACACGCCCTCGGTCGGCTCGCCACCGGTGCTCTCCGGCAGGAAGGCCCGGGACAGGTCATTCCAGGTGATCATGGGAACGATCGCGTCGACCCGCTGGTCCTGGGCGGCGAGCAGCAGGGCCAGCGCCCCACCGTAGGAGCCGCCGACCACGCCCACCCGGGGGTCACCGGCGGCGTCGGTACGGATCTCGGGGCGGGCGGCGAGCCAGTCCAGCAGCCGCTGGGCGTCGCGCACCTCGTGGTCGGGACTGTCCAGGTGAATCTGCCCGCCGCTGCGCCCGAAGCCCCGCGCGGTCCAGGTCAGTACGGCGTAGCCGCGGTCGGCCAACTCCTCGGCGTCGGTACGGACCGACTCCTTGGTGCCACCGAAGCCGTGGGCGAGCAGCACCGCGGGCGCCGGGCGGCCGGCCGCGGCGTCACGCGGAAGGTACAACGTGGTGTCCAGGTCGACCGGCTCGTCACCGTTCGGTCCGGACCGGACGGTGAGCATCGCGGACTCGGTACGGAAGCCCGGCCGGTCCGGCCAGACCGCCCACAGCACGGCCGCCGCCAGCAGGATGACAGCAGCCGTGGCGGCGACGGCCCGGCGGCCGGTGGGCAGGGCACGTCGGAGCCGCGCGGCCGAGAACGGCGATCTCATTGGGCACACGGTACGGCCCGAAACCTGAGTATTAGCTGAGATCCGCCGTACGTCCGTTCTGGTAGCCCGAACGTCATCCGGCGAAGGTCATCCGCACACCGTCCAGTCGGCGAACCTTTGGGACGACTTCGCATCGCGGGAATTCCTGCCTTTCACTCGAATCTATACTCAAGTACGCCTATCTACAGCAGGAGTGACACCGAGCGTGAGCGAAATGATCGCCGTCAGTCACATCGCTCGAAGTGACGCAAAGCTGACCCTCGCCGACCGGGCCCAAGTCAGCAGGCTTCGATTAGTTTTCCGGTCCGGCGCACGGGACCGGCTCGTCGACGCCGTCGGACAACCTGCGCCACGCCGGAGGAGACAACCATGACCGTTCCCGCTCCGCGGGTCCGTCGCCGGCCCCGGACACCGGGCCGGCTGTTGCCGCTGCTACTCACCACCGCGCTGCTGCTGCCGGTGGCGTTCCTCGTCGTACAGGCACACCAACTCGTCGACACCGACCGCGACGTGGTCGCGCGGGAGCGACTCGGCGTCGAGTACCTCCGCGCCCTCGGGCCGGTGACCGACGCGCTTGTCGACGCGCAGAGCGCCGCCGTCACCGGCCGGCCGCTGCGCCGGGACACCCTCGACCAGGCGGTCGAGCGAGCCGCCACGGTCGACGCGCGCATCGGCGGTGAGTTGAGCACCAGCGAGCGGTGGGCCGGACTCCGCGCGAAGTTGGAGGCCCTCCCCGAACGTGCGCTGACCGACCGGGAGGCCGCCTTCACCGTGTACGGCGAGGTGACCGACCTGCTGCTGGCCCTGCACAACAAGGTCCGGGAGACCTCCGGCCTGATCCGGGACGCCGGCGTCGACGCGTACTTCCTTCAGGACGGCGTCGCGGAGGAGATGCCGGAGGCCATGGTGGCCGCCGGCCGCCTCACCGACCTGGCCGTGCTGATGAACCGCCGGTCCGAAGCCGAACGGCTCCAGTCGCTCAGCCAGCTGGCCACCCTCCGGGCCGCCGCCCTGCAACCCGCGAACGACCTGGCCAACAACCTGCGGTCGGTGGTGGAGAACACGGAGAGCGCCGACCTGGGCGCGAACGTGCTCACCCCCTTCGACGCGTACCAGCGGGCCGTCGAGACGATGGCCCTGCACTCCCAGCCGGTCGACCAGGCCGGCACGGTGGACACGACCCGGCTCCTCGCGGCCCGCAACGAGGCCCAACAGGCCGCGAAGCAGCTCCAACCGGTCCTGCTCGACGAGATCGACCGGTTGCTGGCGGAGCGGCTCGACGGGCTGGACCGGGACCGTCTGCTGATTCTCGGCGCGGGCGGCCTCGCCGCACTGTTGCTGGTCGGACTCGCGGTGAGCACCTGGATGTCCCGTCCGCGAGACACTTTCGCCGCACCGGTGGCCGGTGACGCACCGGCACCGCCACCCGGTGTCCGGTGGGACAACGCCGGAGCCCGTCCCATGGAACCGCCACCGGCGCTGCAGCCGGTCGGACAGGTCCACGAGCCGGATCGGTGGAGGCCCTTCGATGCTGCTCGGTAGGCTCCGGATCCGGGGCAAGCTGACCCTGCTGGTGACCATTCCCCTGCTCTGCATGCTGGGGCTGACCCTGCCGGTGGTCCTGGAACGAGCCGGAGTGGCCCAGCGGGCCGGCGAGATCGACCAGACCGTCCAGCTCGCCGGCCGGGTCGGCACCCTGCTTCAGCATCTTCAGCGGGAACGCATGCTCGCCATCGGCCTCCTGCTGGGGCAGGTCGAGCGCAGCGCACTGGTGCAGGAGATCGCGGAGGTCGACGACCGGATCGTCGACCTGCGGGTCGACTTCGACGACGAGCTTCCGGTCGAGGTGGGCCAGGCGCTCGACGGCGTTGCCCAACTGGCCGAGATACGCACGGCCGTACTGGCCGGCGAGGCGGCACCGCCACAGGTGATCGGCGCGTACGGGCCGGTTCACCTCGCCTTGATCGACTCGTTGCGGCTGCCGTACGACGTGGACACCCGGACCTCGGCCGGACGGCAGACGCTGGCGCTGGACAGCATCCTGCGCAAGAGCGAGGGACTCAGCGGCGGTGGTGCCCTGATCGTCCTGGTCGCCGCCGCACCGGACCCACGGTTCGCCACCGCGTTCGTGGCCAACATGGCCACGCTGCAGTCGGAGAGCGACAAGATGCTCGGCCTGCTCACCCCGGAACAGCAGGCGCTGGTGAACATCGAGCAGACCGCGGTGGACGCCCGGACCAGCCCGGAGTTCCTGCAACAGAGCGCCCTCGACCCGGTGGCGGCGGTGGCGGACATCCCCATCCAGGCCCTCTTCCCGACGGTCTCCTCGCTGATCACGCTGGGTCAGTTCGTCGAGAAGAAGCTGGTCGCCGACGTGACCGCCGAGGTACGCGCCCAACGGCAGGCGGCGCTCGCCGGGGCGTACTGGGTGACCACGCTGGTCGCGGTGACCCTGGTCGGCGTGGTGCTGCTCGCCCTGGCCATCGGCCGCACGGTGACCGGGCCGCTGACCCGGCTGACCCGCTCCGCCGACCGGGTCGCCCGGGTCGCCGAATCCGAACTGGTCCGGGTGGCCGACGACGAGACCGACAACGCCCAGCCCGTCCGCCTCGATCCCGTCGACGTCCACGCCCGGGACGAGGTCGGCGACCTGGCCCGCGCCTTCGAACGGGTGCAGAACACCGCCGCCAGGCTGGTGGAACGGCAGGCGGCGAGCCGGCGCAACGTCGCCCAGATGTTCGGTCACGTCGGCCGCCGTACCCAGAACCTGGTCGGTCGGCAGATCGCCCTGATCGACCGGTTGGAGCAGCAGGAAACCGACCCGGGGCGGCTGGAGAACCTGTACCGGCTCGACCACATCTCCAGCCGACTGCGGCGCAACGCGGGCAACCTGGTGGTGCTCTCCGGTGCGGTGGGCGACGTCGCGCACGTCGCGCCGGTTCCGCTGGCCAACGTGGCCCGCCTCGCCCTCGGTGAGATCGAGGACTACACCCGGGTGGATGTCCAGGTGCCGACCGAGGCCGCGGCGGCACCGGCGATCGTCGGCGACCTGGTGCTGGCGCTCGCCGAACTGATGGAGAACGCCACGGTCTTCTCGCCGCCGCACACCAGGGTGCTGGTCAGCGGCGAACTCACCGAGAACGGCGTACAGCTCACCGTGGTGGACCACGGCATCGGCATGACCGAGGCGCGGCTGGCCGACGAGAACGCCCGCCTCACCCGCCGGGAGCGGCTGGACCTCGCTCCGACCGAGGTGCTCGGGCTGTTCGTGGTGGGTCGGTTGGCCCGCCGGCACCACTGGGCGGTCGGTCTGTCCGCCACCCCGGGCGGCGGTGTCACCGCCACCCTCCAGATTCCGCGTACGTCACTTGTCGTCGGGACGCCCGAGCCGGCCGGCCCTCCGGTCCCGCCGGTCGGCCGGGCCGCCCCGGTGGCCGCGCTGCCGGCCCGACACCAGCTCGAACCGGTGCCACCGCAGAAGGGCGCCCCGGCGGCGGTGGACCTGGCCGTCGTTTCCCCCACGGAACCGGCGGTGGCCCCGCCCGGGTTCAACCCCACGTTGCTGACCCGGGCGTCCGAGAGCATGGAGCTGTCCGAGTCCTGGGACGCGTTCGCCACCGGCCCGGAGCCCGCCGGCAAGGCCGGCGCGGAGCCGGCCGAGACCGATCCGGAGACCGTGACGGTGCCGCAGGTCGCACCGGTGTCGGCGGCTCCGCCGACCCCGATGCCCGGCGTCCGGCAGCGGGTACCGGGCGCCAGCCTGCCGAGGACGGCACCGAGGGTGGGCCCGGTCGACGCCGGTGGCGTCGATCCGAGCGCCGCCCGCGCGGCCGTCGAGGCGTTCGAGTCGGGGGTACGCCGGGCCGAGCAGAGTCAGACCGACGCCCTGCCACAGCCGGTCGCACCGCCGACTCCTCCCGGGCTGTCCCAGCTGTCCCGCAGGGTGCCCGGCGCCAACCTGATCGAGCAACTGCCGCAGCAACCGCTCACTCAGGACCCGGGCGATCCGGCCGAGGTCCGCGATCGCATGACCGCGTTCGAGACGGGCGTCGCCCGGGCTCTGCGCGATGTCCGTAACCACCGCAGCGACGACGAAGGAACGCCACGTTGACCAGCCCGCACGTGCACGAGAACCTCGACCACCAGAGCCACGGCGACCTCAGCCCCGAGGCCCGCACCTTCAACTGGCTGCTGGATTCCTTCACCTCCGGCACGGCGGGGGTGCTGGAGGCGATCGCCGTGTCGTCGGACGGCCTGTTGATGGCCATGTCCGCGATCAAGGACCGGTCCAACGCGGAGCGTCTCGCCGCGGTCGTCTCCGGTATGACCAGCCTGGCCGGCGGTGCCGCCAGCTGGTACGCGTTGGGCGGCCTGAACCGGGTCGTGGTGGACATGGCCGAGGGTTACCTGCTGATCAGCGCGATCAGCAGTGGCTCGGTGCTCGGCGTGGTCGCCGACCGGTCGGCGAACCTGGGCACCGTCGCCTACGAGATGACCCTCTTCGCCGGTCGGGCCGGCGGGGCGCTCACCCCGCGTCTGATCGCCGAACTCAAGAACTCCGTACAGCAATGAATCCCGACGCCGCCGGTGCCGAACAGGAGCCGGTGATACGCATCCGGCCCTACCTGCGCGAGTCCTCCCCGGCCGGCTCCGCCGGCCCGGCGGGCGCACCGGCGGCGATCGGACCGGAGACGGAGGAGGTCGGGCCGAGTGGACCCCGCCCCTTTGTGCTGACCGCCGGCCGGGTGGCCGGCGCCGACCCCACGATCGGCCTGGAGACCCAGGTGACCGCCCGACCGACAACCGAATCATGGAGCGTCACGGCCGCCCGGCTCAGCCCGGAACTCCAGGCGATCGTGGCGCTCTGCGGTGAACCGATCTCGGTGGCCGAGATCTCCGCCAAGACCCGGTTGCACTTCGGCGTGACCCGGGTGCTGGTGGGCGATCTGCGCGCCGCCGGCCACCTGGACGTACACGTGACCGACGCCGACGACGCCCTCGACCCCGACGTCATCCTGCGAGTGATTGATGGACTCCGTGCAATCTCCTGACTGGCCCGCCGCACCACCGGGCGCGCTCGCCGCCAACAGCGCCGCGGCCCGCTACGGCGGTGCCGCACCGACCCCGCCGCCGATCGGCCGGGCCACCGCGCCACCGCCACCGCCGCACGCCGCCACGGCACCGCCGCCGTACCGGCCGCCCGCCGCGACGCCCGCCGGACCGGGTACTCACCGGGCGACCCCGCCGATCCCGGTGAAGATCCTGGTGGCCGGTGGTTTCGGCGTCGGCAAGACCACCACCGTGGGATCGATCTCGGAGATCGCCCCGCTGACCACCGAGGCGGAGATGACCACCGCCGGGATCGGGGTCGACGACCCTGGTCAGCGCTCCGGGAAGACCACCACCACGGTGGCGATGGACTTCGGTTGTGTCACCATCGATCGAAGCCTGAAGCTCTACCTGTTCGGTACGCCGGGCCAGACCCGTTTCGGTTTCATGTGGGACGACCTGGCCCGGGGTGCGCTCGGCGCGCTGGTGGTGGTCGACAGTGCCCGGCTCGACGACTGCTACCCGGCGGTCGACTTCTTCGAACGGGCGGGACTGCCGTTCGTGGTCGGGGTGAACGCCTTCGACGGGCGGTTGGCGCACGACCTCAGTGCGATCCGGTGGGCCCTGGCGATCGGCGAACATGTACCCCTGGTGCAGTTCGACGCGCGGGACCGGCTCTCGGTCCGGGACGCCCTGCTGGTCGTCCTGGACCGCGCGCTGGACCGGGCCACCCGGGAGAAACGGGCCTGAGCCGAGCGGCTCGCAGGCCCCTCGTGGGAAGGGGTGAGGCGGATGAGAGGCGGACTGGACGAGACTCTGGCCCGGATGCGTCGACGTGAGGAGGCGCTGCGCCGACGGGCCGCGGATCCGACCGTGCCGGCCGACGAACAGCCCGGCCCGGAGCCGGGCCACGGTTCCGGCCCCGGTTGGGGTCGGACCGACAGCCGCAACGCGGGACCCGGCTGGGCCGGGGTCCACGAACCGGCCCACGAGGCACCGCCACGGCACCCGGTGGAGGACGTGGCCGAGGCGCTGCGCGCGGCCGTCGCCGCGCACCCGGGCGCGGCCGTCGCCGCTCGGGTCGAGCACGACGGGCAGGCGTACGACCTGCGGGTGGCCTGGGTCGACCAGGAGGTCACGGTCAGCGGACAGCCCGCCGCGCCGCCACCGTCCTGGCCGTTGTCGGTGAAGACCGTACCCGGCTGGTCCGCCGCTCAGGACGGGCTCAGCGACGACCCGGCGGCCCGGCTGGCCGAGCTGATCCGCCGGGATCCGTCCCTGCTCACCGGGGAGGAGCCGGCGGGCTGACCGGACGAGGGGTGAGCAGGCGCTAGGGTCGGGCGGTGGGCGAACCCGAGCTGACCCTGATCGCGAGCCTGCGGCCGGCCGCACTGGACGCCCGGCGGGGCATCGTCCGGCTGCACCCGGAGGCGCTCACCGCCCTCGCGCTGCGCCCGGGTGACCCGGTCCGGCTGGCGGGGCGACGGGTGACCGCCGGCCTGGTCGCGGCGGCCGACGGCACGGCCAGCGCGGCGCTGCTGCTCGCCGACGACCTGATGCTGGGCAACCTCGGCGTACGCGACGGCGGGCAGGTGCGACTGAGCCCGGCTCCGGTCGCCCCGGCCCGCCGGGTGCTGCTCGCCGGGCCGGCCGAGGTCGTCGCGGTGGTCTCCCCGGAGATGCTGCGGCTGGCACTGCTCGGCAAGGTGGTGACCACCGGCGACGACGTCTCCCTGCTGCCTCAGGACGTGCTGCCGGACGCCTCGACCCGCACCCTGGTCGAGGCGGCCCGGCGCAGTCTCGCCACCCGGGTCGGCTACGCCTGGACCAGCACGCTGCTGCGGGTGCTGGCCGCCGAACCGGATCCGGGCGCGCTGGTCACCATGGACACCCTCGTCGGCTGGGAGCACGGCCCCGCGACCCACGGTGGCGCCGGGACCGGCTCGGTCGCTGCCGGTCCGACCGGACCAGACGGGCGGGGCGTCGGCGGGACGGGGGTCACCGGGACCGACGGCGGCCGGCCGACGGGTGCCGGGACGGTGGCCGGCGGTCGAGGCGGGAGCGCGGCCGGTCCCGACGGCAGCAGTGCGTGGACCGCCGGGCGAGCCGGCGACACCGGACGACAGACCGACGGCAGCGGGCGGGCCGGGACCGCCCGGACGGACGAACTGGACGTGCCGTCGGTGGACGAGCTGCCCGGCCTGCGCGCCCAGGCCGAGGAACTGACCGAGCTGCTCGACCTCGGTTTCCACCACCGGGAGGTGCTCAGCCGGCTGGGCACCACCGTGTCGTTGGGGGTGCTGGTGAGCGGTCCGGCCGGCTCCGGCAAGGCGGCCCTGGTCCGGGCGGTGGCCGCCCAGGTCGGTGCCCGGGTGCATCCGCTCTGGGCACCGGAGGTCGCGGCGTTGACAAACGACTCGGCGGCGGCCCGGCTGCGGGCGCTGACGGCCGAGGCGCTGGCCGGCGGGCCGGCCGTGCTGCTGGTCACCGACGTGGAGGCACTGGCCCCGGCGGAGGCTCCCGGACCGGTGGCGACCGTGTTCCGGCGGTGCGTGGCCCAGCTCGTACAGGCCGGCGCGGCGGTGGTCGGCACCACCAGCCGGCCGGAGGCGGTCGACCCGGCCCTGCGCTCGCCCGACCTGCTCTCGTTGCGGATCGACGTGCCGCTGCCGGACGCCGTCCTGCGCCGGGAGCAGCTGACCGTACTGACCCGCCCGGTGCCGCTCGCCGACGACGTACGGCTGGACGAGGTCGCCGCGCGTACCCCCGGTTTCGTCGCCGCCGACCTGGCCGCGCTGGTCCGCGAGGCCGGCGTACGCGCGGCACTGCGGCAGAAGTCGGCGCAGACCCCCACGGTGCTGATGGCGGACTTCACCGCCGCCCTGGAGGTGGTACGGCCGACCAGCATGGCCGCCGCCACGCTCGAACTTGCCCGGGTCACCCTGGACGACGTCGGTGATCTGGCGGAGGTCAAGCAGACGCTCACCGAGTCGGTGCTGTGGCCGTTGACCTACCCGGACACCTTCGCCCGGCTCGGCGTGCAACCGCCACGTGGGGTGCTGCTCTACGGTCCGCCGGGCTGTGGCAAGACCTATCTGGTGACCGCGCTGGCCGGGACCGGCCGGGCGAACGTGCTGTCGGTCAAGGGCGCGGAGCTGCTGTCCAAGTGGGTCGGGGAGAGCGAACGCGCGGTACGGGAGCTGTTCCGTCGGGCTCGGGAGGCCGCCCCGACGCTCGTCTTCCTCGACGAGGTGGACGCCCTCGCCCCGGTACGCGGTCAGGCCACCGACGGCGGCACCGCCGACCGGGTGGTGGCCGCCCTGCTGACCGAGTTGGACGGGGTGGAGGCGCTGCGCAACGTCGTGGTGGTCGGCGCGACGAACCGTCCCGACCTGGTCGACCCGGCGCTGCTGCGCCCGGGGCGGCTGGAACGGCTGGTGTACGTGCCGCCACCGGACGCCGAGGCCCGGACGGCGATCCTGCGGGCCGCCTCGCGCAACGTGCCGCTTGCCGAGGGCGTCGACCTGCCCGCCCTCGGCACGGAGTTGGACGGGTTCTCGGCCGCCGACTGTGCGGCACTGGTCCGGGAGGCCGCGCTGGCCGCGATGCGTGAGTCGCTGACCGCCTCCACGGTCACCGCCGAGCACGTCGCGGCGGCCCGGTCGCGGGTCCGCCCGTCCCTGGACCCGGCCCAGGTCGCCTGGCTCGCCGCGTACGCCGAACAGCGCGGCTGAGCACGCCCGGTCAGCAGGCGGCCACGTCGTCCAGCGAGATCTCGGCGTACACCCGGTCGTCGGCGTCGCGCAGCTTCGCGCCGCACTTCTCCAGCACGGACAGCGCGCCGCGGTTCTCCGGCGCGGTGTCCGCCACCACGGTCCGCATGCCGGCCGCCGCGGCCAGGTGCAACAGCTCCCGCAACGCCGCCGCGCCGATGCCCTGGCCACGGGCCGACCGGCCGAGCCACATGCCGACCTCGGCGACACCGGGCTCGTCCCGTCGGCTCATCCGGATCATGCCGACCACCTCGCCACCCGCCACGATCGCGTACATCGCGCTGCGGGTGGACGCGTCCAGCCCGCCGAAGCTGGCCCGGTGGAACTCCCGGAACGCCTCCCGTCGCGCGTTCGACCAGCCGGCCGGCGCCTCCACCGGCGGCATCACGTCGGCCGGCTCCGCCTCGGCCACCGCCACCGAGAGCAACGGTTCGAGGTTCCGCTCGTCCACCGGCTCCAACCGGACCGCACCAGTCACGTGCCGCAGTCTTCCGCGCCCGGCGCCGCGCGTCCACCCGGTTCGGAAACGACCGGTCCCTCTGGCGGAGCGGACCGACCGGTCGGGTCGAATCACCTCCCGGGTCACGCTCCGCGATCGTCCGGCCGGGCGAACTCGCAGTACACGGCGGAGGCGTCATCGGCCGCCTTGTGTCGACGCCGTCGGTCGGGATGGTCCCGTTCGGCGGCGCGGACCCGGTCGATCAGCCCGTCCGGGCCCTCCGCCGCCACCACGTCCAACAGGCTGGACCAGTCGAGGAGCCCGAATTCCTCGACCACGGCGGAGGCACCGTCGGAGAGCAGCACGGCGCGACGCAACGCCGCGGGCCCGTGCCGGGGCACCGTCCCGACCACCGCGTGGTAGGCGGCGTCAGGGTCGGCGGCGGCGACCCAGTAGCCGTGGGTGCGGTTCATCCGCTCCCGCTGCGCGGTGACGGCACGCCGGAAGCGGGTGGCCCAGTCGGTCGAATCGGGCAGCAGGTCGGCGGTCTCCCGTAGGTCGGTCACCGAGCTGGCCAGGCGGTCGTCGACCACCACGTCGACGCGCCCACCGGTGTCGAGCACCAGCGGGCTGTCACAGAGCACCAGGTAGTCGACCTGGTCGCCGCCGTCGCGGAGCAGGCACACCGTGCTCGACGGGGTGCCGGGGTGGTCGAGGTCGCACTGCCCGCCGTGGTCGGCGCGGACCGCGAGGATCGCCGCGGCCAGGTTGCTCACCAGCGTGGCGGCCGGACGGGCGGCCTCCGCCAGGCCGAGTCGGGCGGCGAGGTGCCGGACGTACCACTGCGGCCCGTGTACGCAGCCGGTGTCGAAGCCCTCCGGCACGGTGGCGCCGTCCAGCACTCCGACAAGCGGCCCGAACCGGAACACCAGGTCCTCGTTGACGGCCCGACCGGGTGGCGGGGCGGAGGCGGAGCGTACCCGCATGTCGGGGGCGGTGCCGACCACCGCACCGCGGCGGCGCTCGTCCGAGGCCGCTTCGGGTACGCCGGTCTCCGGATGCGCCGTTCGTCCCGGCCGCCTGGGCCCCCCGCCGCTCATTCGCCACCCCCCGCGCCCCCGCCTACCCATCGAGCACCGGACGACACGTCGAGATCGCAGGCCTAACGGCGGCGGTTGCGGGCCCGGGAGGCGCGCAACCGCACCAGCCGGCCCACCAGCACCGGGTCGGCGGCCAGCGCCGCCGGATTGTCCAGCAACGCGTTCAACAGCTGGTAGTAGCGGGTGGCCGAGAGCCCGAACCGGTCCCGGATGGCCTGTTCCTTGGCACCGGCATGCCGCCACCACTGCCGCTCGAAGGCGAGCATCTCCCGCTCCCGCTCGTCGAGCCCGCCGGCCGTGGCCGTTTCCCCACCTGCGTCGGCAGGTGACTGCCCAGCGTCCGGTGACGTCGACTCGACCTCGGGGGCGGATCGCGGCGGTGGCACCGTGACGGCGTCCGAACCGGTCTGCGCTGCCGGGGTGGCGTCGGCGGGCTGCATCGTGCTCCTCATCCGGGGGCGGCCGGCACGGCAACGCCAACCTGGCCCATCAGCCTAACGAGGGCCACCACCTGCCGCACCCCACCGACCGGCGGGCCGTCGCGACAAGGAGGGGCGGTGGCGGACCGTCCTGGCAAGGTCGGTCCGCCACCGGCCGACTCAGGTGATGTCGCGCCGCCGCATCGTCCACAGCGCCGCGCCGAGGAACAGCACGATCCCGACGGTGAACAGCACCGACGAGTGCTGCCAGGTGATGTCCAGCGTGGCCGGCTCGCACTCACCGGTGTAGGTGGCGTTGCACGCCTGCCAGTCCTGGAGCGTGACCTTCTTGGTCATCCAGGCGATGGCGTAGGTGGGCAGCAGCCACGCCTCGGGGAAACGCACCTGCGCCATGGAGAGCAGGATGCCGAGCCCGATCTGGCCGACCACCATCACCGCGATCGCCCCGCCGAGCGCCATCGCGGTGTGCCGGCCGAGCGAGGCCAGGGCGAAGCCCACCGTCGCCGCGACCAGTGCCAGCACGATGCCGCGCAAACCACCGATGAGGAACGACTGCCAGGTCCCCGAGGTCATCCCCTCGGTGGTGCCGCGCAGGTTGGCGACCAGCCACATGCTGCCGAACCAGGCCGCCGTGGCGGGCAACGCCAGCGCGAGCAGCCCGGTGAGCAGCGCGCCCAACTTGGTCAGCAGGACGGTCAGCCGCTTCGGCCGCCAGAGCAACAGGTTCATCATCCCGCCGGTGTTCCACTCGGCACCCACGAAGGAGGCGCCGACCACGAACCCGACCATTCCCAGGATCCCGGCGAGCGGGATCAGCATCTCGCCGAAGCTCTTCCGGAAGTCGAAGGTCGAGGGCAGGAACCACTGTTCCTCGATCGACTCCCGAGGCGGTGGGGTGATCTCGGCGCAGTCGGCCGGGTAGTAGTCGACGTTCTCACCCGCCGCCTTGGCCCGCTCACAGTTCGCGCGTTCCTGTTCGGCCCAGCGGACCTGCTCCTGATGCTGCTGGTCGGCGGCCCGCCGTGCCTCGGCGAGCTGATCCGGGCCGATCTTCTGGTTGCTCAGGAACATGCCCACCGCCACCAGGACCAGGACCAGCAGGCCACCGGCGGTCATCCAGCGGGCGAAGCGCCGCTTGGCCAGCCGGCGCAGCTCGGTACGGAAGAGACTCACGCGCCCCAACCTCCTCCGGCGGGTGCGGACGGTGCCGTCCCGTCGACTCGTACGGACTGGTCGACCTGCCGGTGCTGGCCGGGTACCGGCGCGGTGGCGGTCAGTTCGAGGAAGACGCTCTCCAGGTCGACCGCGATCGGTGCGAGTTCGCTGACGTAGAGGCCCTGCTCGGCCAGGATTCGGGTGACCGTGGCGGGCTTGTCCACCCCGGCGAGCATCAGATGATCGTCATTGGCGGTGACCCGTACGCCGGCCCGGGTCAGTGCGGTGGCGGCGACCGGAAGGTCGGTGACCGCCTCCAGCCGCACCCGGACCGCGCCGGACGAGTGCTGGGCCAGCACCTCGTCGACCGGGCCGAAGGCGACCCGCCGACCCAACGAGATGATGGTGACCGAGTCGCAGATCAGCTGGATCTCACCGAGGATGTGGCTGGACAGGACCACCGTCATGCCGGCCTCGGAGAGGTTGCGCATGAGTGTGCGCATCTCCCGGATGCCGCCCGGGTCGAGGCCGTTGGCCGGCTCGTCCAGGATCAGCAGTCGCGGGTTCTTGAGCAGCGCCGAGGCGACCGCCAGCCGTTGCTTCATGCCGAGCGAGTACGTCTTGACCCGTTCACCGGCCCGGTCGCGTAGGCCGACCAGTTCCAGCACCTCGTCCACCCGCTGCTCGGGCAGGTCACCGGCGCCGGCCAGCAGCGACAGGGTGTCTCGTGCGGTGAAGTGCGGGAAGAACTGCGGGCTCTCCACGATCGCGCCGACCTGCGGTGCGACCTGGTCCAGCCGGTCGGGCACCTCGTGACCGAGGATCGCCATCCGGCCGCCGTCCGGCCGGATCAGGCCGAGCAGTGTACGCAGCGTGGTGGTCTTGCCCGACCCGTTGGGGCCGAGGAAGCCGTGCACCTGGCCCGCCTCGACCCGCATGTCGAAGCCGTCCAGGGCGTTGCGGGTGCCACGGCGTCGACTTCGGTACGTCTTTCGTAGACCTTCGATTTCCAGGACAGCTGGCAAGCTGCACCTCCCCCGTTGGTGTGTGGGCGACGACGACACCATACGCGGTATGCAGCGACAGGCAATACCCGGTATGCAGCGGCACGCCGAAAACGGGCAATTTCGATACCGTGAGCGTCGACGGCGCGACGCGACGTCAGTACTCCAGGGACGCTCAGGCGCAGATGACGTGCACCCCGGCCGCGCGGAAGGCGTCGACCACCTCGGTAGCGGCCCCGGAGTCGGTGACCAGCGTCTCGACCCGGTCGACCGGGCAGATCCGGGCGAAGGCGTGACCGCCGAGCTTGGACGAGTCCGCGATGATCACCACCCGCTTGGCCCGCGCCACCATGAGGTTGTTCATCGCCGCCTCGCCCTCGTGATGGGCGGCGGCACCGAGGAGCGGGTCGATGGCGTCCACCCCGAGCAGCGCCACGTCCAACGTGACCTCACGCAGCAGCGCCCCGCCGAGCGGGCCGACCAGTTCGAAGGACTTCGGCCGCACCACGCCGCCGGCCACCACGACCTTCATCCGGGACCGGACGAGCAACTCGTTGGCGATGTTCAGCGCGTTGGTGACCACGGTCAACTGGGCACCGTCGGCGTTGGTGTTGAGATCCGGGCGCACCGCCAGCGCCCGGGCCACCTCGGTGCTCGTGGTGCCGCCGTTGAGGCCGACCACCGTGCCCGGCGAGACCAGCGCCGCCGCCGCCGCGCCGATGCGCTGCTTCTCCGCCGAGTGCTTGGCCGTCTTGTAGCGCAGCGGCAGGTCGTACGAGACGCCGTTGGCGACCGCCCCGCCCCGGGTACGCGTGATCATCTGCTGTTGCGCGAGTTGGTCGAAGTCCCGGCGGATGGTCGCCTGGGAGACGTCCAGCCGCTCGGCGGCCTCCTCCACGGTGACCCGGCCCGAGTCGGTGAGCATTTCGAGCAGGGCGTTCCATCTCGCGTAGCGGTCCACCCCGGGCCTCCCGTGTCTGCACGATCGGTGCTTGGTTGCGTGCACACTAGTGCTCGAAACTACGAAGACGCAAAAACCAGCTCTGCTCGATTGCGTCCCCGGTTGCCATTTCCGATGGGTTTCACGCAGAATGACGCGCGAAAGACGGGATTAGCGAGCCGTAATGCGCAAGGCTCCGGCCTGCGAGGAGTTCTCATGGCGTACGTCCACGCGGAGATCGCGAGCCAGCCGGACTGCTGGCGCCAGGCGAGCGAACTGGCCCCGGCGATGCTCGACCGCCTCCCGCGCCCCGGTGAGCGGGTCGCCGTCGTCGGCTGCGGCACGTCCTGGTTCATGGCCATGGCGTACGCGGCCCGCCGCGAAGCCGCCGGCCAGGGCGAGACCGACGCCTTCCAGGCCAGCGAGTTCCCCGTCGGCCGCCACTACGACCGGCTGTTGGCGATCACCCGCTCCGGCACCACCACCGAGGTGCTGGAACTGATCGCCGCGCTGCGCGGCCGGATCCCGACCACGGTGCTGGTGGGCGACCCCGGCTCACCGGTGGTGGAGACCGCCGACGCCGCCGTCACCATGCCGTTCGCCGACGAACGCTCGGTGGTGCAGACCCGCTTCGCCACCACCGCGCTGGCGCTGCTCCGCGCCCACCTCGGCGACAACATGGACGCCCTCGCCGCCGACGCGGAGGTCGCCGTCCGGGCCCCGCTGCCGATCGATCCGAGCCTGATCGAACAGGTCACCTTCCTCGGTCGCGGCTGGACCATCGGACTGGCCCAGGAGGCCGCGTTGAAGTGCCGCGAGGCAGCCACCTTCTGGGCCGAGGCGTACCCCGCGATGGACTACCGGCACGGCCCCATCTCGGTGGCCGCCCCCGGCCGGCTGGTCTGGGCCTTCGGCGAGTTGCCCGACGGGCTGCCGGAGGATGTCGCCGCCACCGGCGCGTCCTTCGCACACAGCCGCACCCACGGCTACCGCACCGTGCTCGGCCGGTGGGCCGCCGGGCGTACCCCGGTCGACCCGATGGCCGACCTGATCCTGGCCCAGCGCTTCGCCGTAGCGCTGGCCACCAGTCGCGGCCTCGACCCCGACGCGCCCCGGCACCTGAGTCGCTCCGTGGTACTCACGTGATCGAAGAGGTTGCCGTCGCGCTCGACGTGGGCGGCACCGGGATGAAGTGCGCGCTGGTCGGCGCGGACGGTGTCGTGCGGCACGCCGAACGACACCCCACCGACGCCGGGCGCGGTCCCGACGCCGTGGTCGAGACGATCCTGACGGTGGCCGAGGGGCTCGCCGGCAAGGCGTGCGCGGACGGGCTTACGCCGACCGCGCTCGGCATCGTGGTGCCGGGTGTCGTGGACGAGGCACGCGGCGTGGCCGTCTGGTCAGCCAACGTCGGCTTCCGGGACGTACCCCTGCGCGACCTGGCGGCCGCGCGGCTCGGCCTGCCCACGGCGCTCGGCCACGACGTGCGTGCCGGTGGCCTCGCCGAGGCGCGGTTGGGTGCCGGCCGGGACACCGGGCACGTCCTCTTCGTCGCCATCGGCACCGGGATCGCCGCCGCGCACGTGGTGGCCGGCAAGGCCGTCACCGGTGCGCACGGCGCCGCCGGGGAACTCGGTCACATCCTGGTCCGTCCCGACGGACCGACCTGCGGCTGCGGACGACCCGGCTGCCTGGAGGCCATCGCCTCCGCGTCGGCCGTCGCCCGCCGCTACGCCGAACTCACCGGGACCGGCACGGCCGCCGACACCAGCACGGCCACGAGCCGGCGCACCGGCAGCGCGTCGGACGACGGGTCCGCCGCCGGGCCGGGCCAGGGGCGGACCATGGTGACCGCCGCCGAGGTGGCCGCCCGGGCGGACGCCGGCGAGGAGGTGGCCGCCCAGGTCTGGCGGGAAACGGTCGAGGCACTGGCCGACGGCCTCGCCACCGCCCAGGCCCTGTTCGACGTGGCGACCATCGTCCTGGGCGGCGGCCTCGCCCAGGCCGGCGCCGGGCTGTTCGACCCGCTGCGTGCCGCGCTGCGGGACCGGCTCACCTTCCACCGGGAGCCACGACTGGTCCCGGCCGCCCTCGGCGACGAGGCGGGCTGCCTCGGTGCCGCCCTGCTCGCCCTCGACCAGATGGAGACGCCATGACCGTACGGGTGAACGGCAAGGTGGTGACCCCCGGCGGGGTGATCTCGCAGGGCTGCGTCGAGGTCAGGGGCGACCGGATCAGTGCGGTCGCGGAGTACCCGTCGGTGCGCGACGGGCACTGGATCGTGCCCGGCTTCGTGGACATCCACAGCCATGGCGGCGGTGGGCACACCTTCACCACCGGCGACGCCGGCCAGGCCCGGGCCGCGGCCGCGTTCCACCTGGGGCACGGCACCACCAGCCTGGTGGCCAGCCTGGTCAGCTCACCGTTGGAGCTGATGCGCTCGGCCACCGCCGCCTTCGCCCCGCTGGTGCGCGAGGGCGTGCTGGCCGGCATCCACTTCGAGGGGCCGTACCTGTCCGCCGCCCGGTGCGGCGCACAGAACCCGGAGTTCCTGCGGGATCCCGCCACCGACGAGCTGACCGAGCTCATCAAGATCGGTGACGGCGCGCTCCGGATGGTCACCCTCGCCCCCGAGCGGCCGGGTGCGCTGGAGGCCGTGGAACTGCTCACCCGGCACGGGGTGGTCGTCGCCGTCGGGCACACCGACGGCACGTACGAGCAGACCCGCGCCGCCGTGGCGGCGGGCGCCACCGTCGGCACCCACCTTTTCAACGGGATGCGCCCGGTGCACCACCGTGAGCCCGGCCCCGTGGTGGCGCTGCTGACCGCGCCGAACGTGATCTGCGAACTGATCGCCGACGGGGTGCACCTGCACGAGGGAACGCTCACCTTCGCCACCTCGACCGCCGGACCGGAACGGTGCGCGCTGGTCACCGACGCGATGGCCGCCGCCGGCATGCCCGACGGCGAGTACGAGCTGGGCGGCCAGGCAGTGACCGTGGACGACGGGGTGGCCCGGCTCGCCCGGGACGGGGCGATCGCGGGAAGCACGCTGACCATGGACGCGGCGCTACGCAGCGCCGTGGCCGCCGGGGTCTCGGTTCCCGACGCGGTACGCATGGCGTCCACCACGCCGGCCCTGGCCCTCGGCCTCGGCGACCAGGTGGGCACCCTCCAGGCAGGGCTCCGCGCCGACCTGGTGGTGCTCGACGACGACCTGGAGATCGTCCGGGTGATGCGGGCCGGCACCTGGGTGGAGTGACCCGACAGCCGCGACGTCAGCGCGTCGAGATCTCCACGCCGAGGACGGCCTGCTCGTCCGGGCGGTGCACCAGCACGTCCGATAGGAACGACTGCACCGCGTGGCGCATCCCCACATCCCGACCGGCCTGCTCGGAGAGCAGCCACTTGTGCTCGATGATCTGGGCGAACAGCTCCTGCGGCTCCAGCTTGCGCCGCAGGTGCGCCGGTACCGCCCGGACCACCGGCTCGAAGACCTCGGTCAACCAGCGGTGCGCGGCCTGCTGCTCGTCGGTCAGGTCGCTCTCCGCCCGGTACGCGTCGAGGTCGTTGAGCAGCTTGCGGGCCTGGTTCTCCTCGGCGTCCAGCCCGGTGAGGCGGAGCAGCCGACGGTGGTGGTACCCGGCATCGACGACCTTCGGCCGAATGAGGTAGCGACCGTTGTCGATGCTAGACATGGCCACCTCCGCCACGTCGAAACCCAGCTCGTTGAGCCGGCGGATGCGTCCCTCGATGTCGTGCCGGGCCGCGCGTTCGACCTGCTGCTCGTAGGTGATCTCGTGCCAGAGCCGCTCGTAGCGCTGCACCACCTCCTCGCAGACCACCTCCGGGTCGATCGAGTCGTGCAGCAGGCCGGCCGCCTGAAGGTCGAGCGCCTCGCCGAAGATGTTGACCCGGGCGATCTCCAGGTCCTCGCCACGCTGACCGTTGGAGAGCACGCTGCGCAGCGCGCCGGTCTCGGCGTCGACCAGGTACGCGGCGAAGGCACCCGCGTCCCGCCGGAACAGCGTGTTCGACAGCGAGCAGTCGCCCCAGAAGAAGCCGGTCAGATGCATCCGGACCAGCAGCGCGGCGAGCGCGTCGAGCAGTCGCCCCATCGTCGGTGGCCGCAGCGTGTGGGAGAACAGCGCCCGGTACGGCAGGGAGAACTGGAGATGACGGGTGATCAGCACCGGGTCCAGCGGCTCACCGGCGTCGGACTCCCGGTCGGCGACGATCGCCACCGCCTTGACCGACGGGAAGTCGATCCGTTCCAGGGCACGCAACAGGTCGTACTCCCGCTCGGCCACCCGCTCGCCGGTCTCCTTGACCGCGTAGACGTGCCCGCCCAACTGCACGAACCGCACCACGTGCCGGGAGATGCCCTGCGGCAGCGCGACCAGGTGCTCGGCCGGCCACTGCTCCAACGGGGTCGACCAGGGAAGGTCGAGCAACGCCGGGTCGACGAGGGCCGAGGTGATCCGCACGGCGTCAAGTTTGACGTTTCCGCCGCCGGAACGCCTCACTACGTGGCTCGGCCCACAGTCGCCGGCCCTCGGGAGCACCGCGCGGGCCGGTAGCGTGATCGGGGTGCGGGAGACGACACCGGTACGCCGGAGCATCCGTCTGGCACCGGTACGCCCGGCCGGCTGGTGGTTCGACGCCGTCCTGCTGGCCGCTCTCACCGGGCTGACCGCCGCCCTTGCCGCTCACTGGTTCTTCGGGCTCGACCGCGCGGTGGCGGACTGGGCTGACGCGCATCGACCCACAGCCGCCCGATGGATCGCGGTCGTGTTCAACTACCTCGGTCAGGGCACCCCGCTGACGCTGATCGCGGCTGGACTGGGAGTGCTGCTCGCGGTCCGGCTGCGGTCCGTGCGCCCGCTGTTCGTCCCCGTGGCGGCCTTCGTTCTCACCTACCTGACGATCGGCCCGCTGAAGGTCTGGACGGCCCGGCCCGCGCCGAGCGCCAGCGTCAAGGAGCCGTTCCTGCCGCCCGGGCAGACGCTTCCGCTCTTCCAGGACGACCTGCCGGTGCGATTCGCCCAGTCCTATCCGTCCGGACACGTCGCCAACGCGATCGTCTGGTACGGCGTGCTCGCACTGTTACTCGTCCCACTGCTGGCCAGCCTTGGCCGGGCCGTACCCCAACGGGTGGTGCTGGTGGTGCGGATCGTGCCACCGACCGTGGTGCTGTGCACCACCACGTATCTGGGCTGGCACTGGCTGACCGACTCGGTGGCCGGGCTGCTGCTGGGGCTGCTGCTGGACCGGCTGCTGCACCGGGTGCCCTGGGACGACCTGCCGCTACCCGGTCGCCTCCGGCAGTGGGACGGGCCGTTCATCCGGCACCGGTAGGGTCCCGCCGTGGACCGACTCACGCGCCGGCTGGGCGTACCGGACGCCGTCGTCATCGGTCTCGGGTCGATGCTCGGCGCGGGCATCTTCGTGGTCTTCGCTCCCGCCGCGGCGGCGGCCGGTGGCACCGGCCTGCTTGTCGCCCTGGCCCTGGCCGGGTTCATCGCGTTCTGCAACGCGACAAGCTCCGCCCGGCTGGCCGCCCGCTATCCCGAGTCCGGCGGCACCTACGTCTACGGTCGGGAGCGGTTGAACCCGTTCGCCGGGTTTCTCGCCGGCTGGGGTTTCGTGATCGGCAAGACGGCCAGCTGCGCGGCGATGGCACTGACCATCGGGGCGTACCTCTGGCCGGGGCAGGCCCGGCTCGTCGCGGTGCTGGCGGTGGTCGCGGTCACGGCGGTGAACCTGCGCGGCATCGGCAAGACCGCCGCCGCCACCCGGATCCTGGTGGTCCTGGTGCTCGCCGTGCTCGCGCTCGTCGCGGTGGCCGGCGCGACGAGCGTCTCCGTCGACCGGATCGACCAGCCCGGCGGCACCGGCCGGGGGGTGCTCACCGCCGCTGGGCTGCTCTTCTTCGCCTTCGCCGGGTACGCCCGGATCGCCACCCTCGGCGAGGAGGTACGCGATCCGCAGCGCACCATTCCCCGGGCGGTGCCGTTGGCGCTCGGTCTGGTGCTGGTGATCTACCTGGTCCTGGGGGTGGTCGCCGTCGGCGTGCTCGGCGCGGACCGGCTGGCCGCCTCCGCCGCGCCGCTGGCCGACGTGGTGGGCGCGGCCGGACTGCCCGGCCTGGAGTGGGTGGTCCGGGCCGGCGCGACGATCGCGGTGACCGGGGTGCTGCTCTCGCTGCTGGCCGGGGTGGGCCGCACCACGCTGGCGATGGCCCGCCACCGGGATCTACCGGCCGGGCTGGCCGCGGTGCATCCCCGGTACCGGGTGCCGCACCGGGCCGAGCTGGCGGTGGCCGCCGTGGTCATCCTGGTCGTGGTGCTCGGCGACGTGCGCGGGGCGATCGGCTTCTCCGCCTGCACGGTGCTCGTCTACTACGCCATCACCAACGCCGCCGCGCTGACCCTGGGACGGGAGCCGGAGCGGAAGCTGCCGGTGCAGGCGCTCGCCGTGGCGGGACTTGTCGGCTGCGTGCTGCTCGCGGTCAACCTGCCGCTGTCCAGCGTGCTCGCCGGTTTCGGCGTGCTGGCCCTCGGTGCCGTCTGGTACGCCCTCCGGTCAGCCCGCCGCTGACCGGGTCACTCCGTCGCTTCGCGCGGTACCGGCGCGCCGGACGGCGGTGCCGGCTCCGGTGGCGCGACCTCGCGGAGCAACGCGTTCAGGCCGGCCCGGCGGGCCACCACGGTCAGCCGGTCACCCGCCACGATCACCATGCGCGGGTCCGGCGACCAGTCCAGGCGCTGGCCGGCGCGGGCGTGCGCGAGCAGGCGGACGCTGCCGGCCCGGCCGACGGTGGCGAGCGTCCGACCGTCCAGGTCCGAGCCGGCGGCCACCGGAACCTCGGTGACCAGCAACGCGTGCCGGCCCACCGGGATCGTGGCGATCACCGCCCGGTCCAGCAGGGCGGCGGCGAACGACGGCGCCGCCAGGTAGGAGACGCTGCGCGAGGTGCCGATGCCGAACGCCCGCTGCACCCGTTCGGCGAAGTCGCCGTCGAAGAGCCGCAGCACCACCCGGAGCTGGTCGTCGAGGGCACGGGCGTTGAGCGCGGCGCGGAGGTTGGCGCCGTCATCCGTGGAGACCACCACCAACGCCTGGCAGGTCGCCACCGAGGCGGCCCGCAGCGTCTCCTCCTGCGCCGCGTCGCCCACCACCAGCGGTACGCCGAGCCGTCGGGCCAGCCCGGCGCCGCGCGCGTCCGCACTCTTGTCGATCGCCACCACCTCGACGCCGAAGTCGTTGAGCTGGGCCATCACCCGGGTGCCGATGTTGCCGAGCCCGACCACCACGACGTGCCCGGAGCGCTCGGGCAGGATCCGCCCGGTGTGCAGGGCCAGTCGGGCGTTCACCACCCCGTCGACCACCACCGCCGTGATCAGCGGGATCAGCGCCAGCCCGGCGAGGTTCAGCACCACCTGCATGACCTGCTCGGCGGCCGACTTGGCGGGGTCCGGATCCTGCCCGGTGAGGGTGGTAACGAGCGTCAGGTAGAGCGCGTCGCCCCAGCCGACGTGCGCCGCGTTCGCGTAGAGCCCGCCCAGGGCGGCCACCATGGCGAGCAGCACCAGCACCGCTATCCCGATCTTCCGGGTGGCGAAGCTGCGGACCGCGCGCAGCACCACCGCCACCGGCCGACGCCGCCGCCGCGCCCGGACCAGCCGCCGCGCGGCCAGCTCGGTGCCGGCCGGCCGGCCCACCGCCTCGGCGAGCACCACGTCGGCGTCCCGGTCGTCGGCCGGCAGCACCAGATCCTGCTGGGCGTCGCCGGTGTCGGCCACCCCGCAGACGATCTCGCTGGGGCGTACGTCGTCGCGGCGGGCGACGTAGAGGGTGCGTCCGCCGTGCCGGAAGTGCGTCGGCGCGACCTCGCCGAGCGCGGCGGCCACGAAGGCCGGTGCGGCCATCGAGGCGTCGGAGAGCACCGCCGAGTCGGGGAAGATCTGTCGTACGCCGTTGGCCAGCCCGGTGTTGAACATCCGCACCACCAGGCGCAGCCGGGACTCCACCTCCTGCGCGCAGAGCGCGGCGTGCATGTTTCCCACGTCGTCCTGGTGCAGCAGGGCCAGCCCCGCGGCCTCGGCCAGCCCGGCCCGGCGGAAGGTGACCTCGTCCAGCCGGTCGGCCCGGATCACCTCGATGCCCGGCAGGTCACGGCCGTCCGGCCCGGGAGAACGCCGACGCTCCGGCACGATCAGGGTGATCCGTACCCGGCCGGCCTGTGTCTCGCCGGCCAGCAACGTCCGCACCACCCAGTAGGCGAGCGGATCCTGCCCACAGATCACGTAGTGCGCCCGGGACTCCCCGTTGACCCGCAACCGGCGGCTGGCCCGCAGGGCCCGATCGAGCAGCGGCTCCGCCATGCCCCGCATGGTAGTCAGCCGGTCGCAGCCCGCGCAGCCCGTCATGATCGTGGCAGCCGCGACGCGGCATGTCCGGCCCGGCGACGGGTAGGGCAGCGGCATGCAGACCTTCCTGCCGTACCCGGACTTTCTGGCCAGCGCCCGCGCGCTGGACCAACGACGGCTCGGCAAGCAGCGGGTGGAGGCGATCCAGGTGCTACGCGGGCTGACCTGGCCGACGTACGGCTGGCGCAACCACCCGGCGGTGAAGATGTGGGCCGGGTACGAGGAGGCGCTGACCCGGTACGGCCTGGACATCTGCTCGGTCTGGTGCGCGGCCGGCCGGGCCGACACCTGCGCCACCACGTTGACCGTCGACCTGGCCGCCGCGTGCGGCGTCGAGCAGGTCCGCACCCAGCAGGAACTCGCCGTCGCCGGGGAACTGCCGCCGTGGCTCGGCCGAACCGAGGTGCACCTGAGCCACCGCTCGTCGCTGCTGCGCAAGGATCCGGCGCACTACCGGCCCATCTTCGGCGACGACGTTCCCGACGACGTGGAGTACGTCTGGCCGACCTCCGACCGCCCCCGCCGCTGCCTGCCCTGACCGGAGGAGCACACTGGGCCGGGAGGTCAGATGACGCTGTCGCAGTTGGCCGGACGGTTCATCGGCGTACGTCGGCACCGGGTCGACCCCGGCGGGGGTGGCGCCCCCCGCGTGCCGCATCCGGTCACCGCGGCGGTCGTCGGCGGCGGCATCGCCGGCATGTCCGCGGCGGTGGTGCTCGCCGAACGCGGCGTCGAGGTGACCGTGCTGGAGGCCGCGCCAACCCTGGGCGGCCGGCTCGGTGCCTGGCCGGAAACCCTCGCCGACGGGACCGACCAGGTCAACGAGCACGGCTTCCACGCCTTCTTCCGGCAGTACTACAACTGGCGCAACATCCTGCGCCGGGTCGACCCGAGCCTGCGGTTCCTGCGGGCCGTCCCCGGCTATCCGGTGCTCAGCGCGCAGTGGCCGACCGAGGAGTTCGGGCGGCTGCCCCCCGCGCCACCGGCGAACCTGCTCACGCTGCTCGCCCGCAGCCCCAGCCTGCGCCTGCGCGATCTGCGCGGTATGGATCGGGACGCGGCCCTGCCCCTGCTGACGTACGACCCGGTACGCACCTACGCCGAGTTCGACCACACCACCGCCGACGACCTGCTCGACTCGCTGCGGCTGCCCGACCGGGCCCGGGCGATGCTCTTCGAGGTCTTCTCCCACTCGTTCTTCAATCACGAGGCGGAGATGTCGGCCGCCGAGATGATCGCGCAGTTCCACTTCTACCTGCTCGGGAATCCGGAAGGACTGGCCTTCGACTGCCCCGACGAGGACTACGCGACGTCGATCTGGAAGCCGTTGACCCGGCACGTCGAGCGGCACGGCGGCCGGATCCGCACCGGCGAGCCGGTCACCGGCCTGCACCACGATCCCGACGGCTGGCAGGTGCACAGCACGCACGACACGTACCGGGCCGGGCACGTCGTGCTCGCCGTCGACCCGCCCGCACTCGCCGCCCTGGTCGCGGGCTCGCCGTCGCTTGTCGAGCAGGCCCCGGCACTGGCCGCGGCGATGCCCGCGTACGGTCGGCCCGGCCCGCCGTACGCGGTCGCCCGGTACTGGTGCGACGGAGACGTCGATCCCGATCGGGCGATCTTCAGCGGGGTGTCCCGACAGGCCACGTTGGACTCGGTGACGCTGTACCACCGGCTGGAGCGCGAGTCCCGCCACTGGGCCGAACGCGCCGGTGGCTCGGTGATCGAGTTGCACGCGTACGCCTGCGAGCCGGACGTGCCCGCCACCGAGCTGGCCGAGAGGATGCGGGCCGAACTGGCGGTGCTCTGGCCGGAGACGGCCCGCCTGCGGGTACGCGAACTGCGGGCCCGGGTCGAGGCGAAGGCGCCCGCCTTCACGCCGGGCAGCCACGCCTGGCGTCCGGGGGTCCGCACCGACGCCACCGGCCTCTACCTGGCCGGCGACGGCATCGGCACCGACTTTCCCAGCGCCCTGATGGAACGGGCGGCGGCCACCGGCATCCTCGCGGCGAACCACATCCTGCGCGCCGAGGGCGGTGCCGCCGAGCCGCTGCACTCGATCCGGCCGCGTGGTCTGCTCGCCCGACGCTGACCTCCAGGGACGGCGCTCACCGCCGACCCGGCCATCGAAATGCGTTGCCGCCTCACCTCGGCCACACCTACCGTGATCGCGCAAGGTCAACCGCCGTTGCGGGATACCGCCAGTTCCAGGCCGGCCGGCGGGCACAGGGGGCGGCGTTGCACATCGGCGCCGCGCCCGCCGGCCCCTCTCCGCTGGCCCGAGCGTCGCCGACCGATCCGGGCTGGCTCCGGTTGACGGCTCAATGTGCGACGGGCGGCGTCCAACCGAATTCCGGTGCACGGCGCTCGCGGAAGGCCGCCACGCCCTCCCGGGCCTCGCCACTGGCCCGCACCTGCCCGTGCCACCAGGCCATCCGATCCTCGTCCGCCCGTCCGTCGACGATCTCCTTGGCGGCGGCGACGCTGAGCTGCGAGCGCTCGGCGATCACGCCGGTGAGGCTGTCGACCCGGGCGGCCAGGTCGGCGCCGGGCAGCACCTCGTCGACCAGCCCGATCCGCAGCGCCCGGTCGGCGTCCACCAACTCGCCGGTGAACAGCAGGTACTTCGCCGCCGCCGGGCCGACCAGCCGGGCCAGCCGGTGGGTGGTGGGCGTCGGGTAGACCAGCCCCAGCCGGGCCGGCGGTACGCCGAAACGGGCGTCGGCCGCGGCTATTCGCAGGTCACAGGCGACCGCCAATTGGCAGCCGCCACCGACACAGGCACCGTGGACGGCGGCCACCGTCGGCTTGGCGAAGGTGGCCAGCCGTTCCTCGGCCACGACCGCGATGCTGCCGTCGCCGGCGGCCAGCAGCTCGTCCAGGTCGCCAAGATCGGCACCGGCGCAGAAGGTTCCGTCGGCGCCGGTGAGCACCACGACGCGGACCGCCGGGTCGGCCTCCAGTCCGTCGAGCAGCGTGGGCAGCCGCCGCCACATGGCGGGGGTCATCGCGTTACGCCGGCCCGGATTGCGGATCACCACCGTGGCCACCGCACCGGCGACCTCGACCACCAGGTCCGCGTCCGCCACCGTCCACCATCCCCTCGCCGCACCACGCCGTACGTCACCTGCGGCGACCTTAGCGACGTCCGCTCCGCGCCGGGCCGGGTGGGCCGCTCCGGTCGACGACCACCGCTGTACGTCTGGGCGCAGCCCGGCATTCACCTCGGGTCCTCCCACGCCACCTAACGTCACCGTGCGCGCCCGTCGTAGCCAGCACGAGTGAGCAGGTGGTCATGCCATCCACACCCGAGGTCAGCGTGGTCGTCCCCACCTTCGCCCGCCCGGCGTTGGTGAGCCGTGCGGTACGCAGCGCGCTCGCGCAGACCGTCACCGACATCGAGGTGATCGTCGTGGTCGACGGTCCGGACGAGGACACCGGCAAGGCCCTCGCCGAGATCGGCGACCCCCGGCTGCGGGTGGTCGAGCTGCCCGGCAAGGGCGGTGCGCCCAACGCCCGCAACACCGGCGTACGCGAGGCGCGTGCCCCCTGGACCGCCCTGCTCGACGACGACGACGAGTGGCTGCCCACCAAGCTCGCCGCGCAGCTGGAGCTGGCCCGCAGCGCCACGGTCGGCAGCCCGATCATCGCCAGCCGGCTGATCAACAAGACGCCCCGGGCGGAGTTCGTGATGCCCCGGCGGCTGCCGGAGCCGGGCGAGCCGATCTGCGAGTACCTGACCCTGCGGCGCGGACTGTTCCACGGCGACGGGTTCATCCAGACCTCGACCATCATGGCGCCGACCGAGCTGCTGCGCCGGGTGCCGTTCACCGTCGGGCTGCGCCGGCAGCAGGAACTGGACTGGACCGTACGCGCGATGAGCCACCCGGACGTCGACCTGCTGATCGCCGCCGAGCCGCTGGTGCTCTGGCACCAGGACGAGGACCGGCCACGGATCAGCCTCAGCTCGCCGTGGGAGGCCCAGCTCGAGTGGCTGCGCGGGATCCGACCACTGATCACCCCACGGGCGTACGCGGCGATCACGATGAGCATCATCAGCTCCATGGCCGCGCCCACCCGCAGCTTCCGGGTCTTCCGGCTGCTGCTCGCCGAGGCGCGCCGGCACGGGCGGCCCGGTCTCGTCGACTACCTGACGTTCCTGCAGATCTGGCTGCTTCCGCCGCAGCTGCGGCACCGGGTACGCGACCGGATCCTCGGCCGGGGCCGGCGCGGCGGTCCGGCCTCGCCCGGGCGGTCCGCGAGCACGGAGGCCGATGCCGGCCGGCGAGCGCCAGGTGGCGCGGCGACCGACCCGGCGGGGACGGCCGCCGGCACGTCGACGGGAACGGCCGGCACCGCCGGGACGGCGGGGATCGGGGCCGATGTCCGGCGATAGGGTCGCCGTGATCTGGCGCAGCTGCCTGCTACCGGGCTCGGAGACGTTCGTCCGCAACCAGGGCGACGCGCTGCCCACCTGGCGTCCGGTCTACCTGGGTGCCGTCCGGGTGGTCTCACCGTTGTCCCGGGACAGCGACGTGGTGCTGTGCCCGGACACGCCGCGTGGCCGCCGCGAGTGGCTGCGGTTGCGGCTGACCGGCGGGTCGCCCCGGCTGCGGCGGCTGCTGGCCCGGCTACGCCCCGGGGTGGTGCACGCGCACTTCGGCGGCGACGGCTGGCTGGTCAGCCGGGCCGCCGAACAGCTGGGCATCCCGCTGGTCGTCACCCTGCACGGTCTCGACGTCACCCGGCAGGCGGCGGCACCCGGTCCGCGCGGCGCTCGGCACCGGCGGAACCTGCGGACCATGTTCGGTCGGGCCGCGCTGATCCTGGCCGTCTCCGGGGCGATCCGGGACCGGGCGGTGGCGCTGGGAGCGGATCCGGAGAAGATCCGCGTCCATCACACCGGAGTGCCGTTGCCACCGGAGCCGGCCGCCGGGCCGAAGCGGTGGGACGTCGTGTTCGTCGGCCGGTTCGTCGAGAAGAAAGGCATCGAGGATCTCGTCGAGGCGCTGGGCTTGCTGTCCGAACTGCGCCCCCGGGTGCTGCTGGTCGGCACCGGGCCGCTGCACGAGCGGGTACGCGCGCGGGCCGCACAGTTGGGCGTGGACGCGACGTTTCCCGGCGCGCTGCCGCCGCCCGAGGTGATGCGGCACATCGCCGAGGCGCGGCTGCTCGCGGCGCCGTCGCGCACCGCGTCGGACGGCGACACCGAGGGCCTGCCCACCACCATCCTGGAGGCGTTCAGTCTCGGTGTGCCGGTCGTCTCGACCTACCACAGTGGTATCCCCGAGGCGGTCACCCACGAGTCCAACGGGCTGCTCTGCGCGGAGGGCGACCGGCCGGCCCTCGCCGCCAACCTCCGCCGCCTGCTCACCGACGCGCCGCTGCGCGACCAGCTCGGCAAGGCCGCCCGCCACCGCGCCGAGACCGACTTCGACCTGCACCAGCAGACCCGCCGCCTCGAATCCCTCTACGACTCCCTCCTCCCCCCACCCTGACCGATCCCCGCCGATCATGCGGTTGTGGTCGTCTCTTCGCCACGCCCGCCCTGATTTGTCGCTGCCACAACTGCATGATCGCGGAGGCAGGGCGGGCAGTCAGTCGGTGGGGCGGAGGCGGCGGACGGCGGAACGGGCGGTGCGGCGGGCGGTGCGGGCACCGGCCAGCAGGAGCCGGCCGGCTCGTGCGGTGGGGGTGCCGTGCAGCAGTGCGACGATCCGGCGTAGCCGTTTCATCTCGTCGTCACGCTCGGTCAACGTCCGTTCGTACCAGTCCTGAAGCGCGCGCGCCTCGGACAGTTCGCGGGTCAGCCGGTCCCGGTCCACCAGCAGCTCCCGCCACCCGCCGGCAGCGGCGCCGCTGACGTCGTCGACCGACGACCCCGGCTTCCGCCCGGCCGTCGTGGTCAGCATGGCGGCCAGCTCACCGGCCGGCCAGAGGTCGGCAAGCCCGGCATCGATCAGCCGGGACGCCAGCCGGCGCAACACAAACATCGGCTCGGTGGCACCGGACAGTCCGTGCCAGGTGCCGGCAGGGGTGACGACCACGGCGTCCGCCGGCATCCCCGCCACCGCACCGGACTGCCAGGTGGTGAGCAGCGCCCGCACCGCCGGCAGGTCTCGGCGCAACGCCGCGGCCACCACCAGGTCCTCGACGGTACGCCCCGACGGAACGGCCTCGCCGTCGGCGAACCGCCAGCCGCCCGCCGGATCCCGGCGCACCTCCCGGAGCCGACCGTCCCGCATCAGCAGTGCCGCAGGCGGCACCGCCCCGGTCCGGTCGTCCGCAAGGTGGGCGCGCGCGGCGACGGTCTGGTCCGTCAGGGTCAGCGGATCCGGCAGGCGCTCGCCGAGCAGCACCCAGGCCGGCGCGAGCTCGCCGGCTATCCCGTTCCGGACGGCGGATCCGGCCAGCCGAGCCGGGTCGGCCAGCAGCGGTGCGGCCGGCACCGGGCCATCACGTCCGGTGCCGGGGTCACCCGTCCTGCCGCCGCCGTCGCCGTGCACGGCCCGGTCGCCGGGGACGGCCTGATTGCCGAGCACGGCCGGGTCGCCGAGCACTGCCTGGAGAAACCCGGTCAGGTCCGGGTCGGCCAGCAGTTCCGTGTCGAGCAGAGCGGCCGGCGCGATGGGAGACGGAAAGACCGCCCAGACGCCGCCGATCCGCAGCCCCGACGCGGTCAGCCGGGCCCGTAGCCGGGCGGGGCCGGCCGGGCGGGTGTCGTCGTACTCGCCGAGTGCCGCCCAGTCGGAGTCGGTGCTCGGCGGCGGCGCCGCCAGCAACCGGTGCAGCCCGAGCGGGTTCTCGGCCCCGAGCAGCAGCCGACCGCCGGGCCGCAGCACCGACACCAGCAGGTCGAACGCCTCGCCCCAGGTCAGCTGCGTCCCCTCGACCGAGTCGAGGCGCTCCAGGCCGTCCAGGGCGACCACAGTGTCGTACGGTGCGGTGCCGGCGAGCTTCTCCGGGCCACCGCAGCACACCCGTACCCCGGAGCGGTCGGCGTAACGGTCGGCCAGCGACTCGGCGTCGGGCAGTCCCCGTACCAGCACGGTCAGGTCGGCCGAGGGCAGCGCGTCGAGCAGCTGGGGGTCGTGTGGCCCCACCACCAGTGTGCGGCCCGACGCGACGGACAACAGGGCCGCCAGCCCCGGACCGCGTACCGGGCCCGGGCCGTGCGCGCCGTCGAGATCCGACCAGCCGAGCATCTCGCCACCGAGCAGGTGCACCTCACTCATCGCGCCACCTCGCTGCGCTCGGCGTCACGACGAGCCACCCCACTGCGCCGAAGGATTCGCTCGCTGCGCTCGCTCATCAGCCAACCTCCGTGCCGTGTTGCTCATCGGCGGATCGGACCGTGGGGGCCTGGTGCCGACCGGTGGGCTCGGGCCAGCGGAACAGCCGGCGCAGCTCGGCCGGGGGCAGCAGCCGGTCGGCACCCAACTCGGCGACGGCCAGGGCACGGGCGCCGTCCGGGTCGACCTGCGGGCCGTGCAGGCTCGCCCACTGGCGCCGGATCCGCGGCTGACCACCCCAGATCGGCGCCTCACCGGCCAACTGCATCGGATCGCCGTAGACGGCCGGCGCGCAGCCGGCCAGGATGCCGTAGAAGACCGCGCTGCACAGCCGGTTCGAGGCGACCCGACGATGCCGGCGCAGCTCGGCCAGTTGCCGGTGCGGGAAATCCGGGTCGAGGTCACGCCACCGGCCGCCCCGGTAGCCGTGGCAGATCACCCGGAAGCCGGCCCGCTCATAGTGCTGGCGTACCCGGGTGGACCGGTACTCCTGCCAGTAGAGGCAGACCGTCACGGGGCCCGGTTCGACGGCCCGGATCTCGTCGACCAGCCGGTCGTGGTCACCGACGACCCGTTGCCCCTCCCAGCCGTGGAAGGGGTACCAGATGGTGCCCTCCCGTCGTTGCGGGCCGTCCGGCTCCATCGCCAGCAGGTACGCCCACGGGGCGCCCACCACGTACGTCTGTCGGCGGCCGAGGGACCAGGCCCGCCGCCGCGTCCGCTCCGACCACAGGAACAGCGGTACGCCCGGCACGAACTCGTGGTCGTACGCCATGCCGTCGCCGATGTTCCAGCCGTGCTGGAGGTAGCCGTGGATGCGCGGCGGGTCCCGGTCGTCGAGCCCGCAGTAGCGGGCCAGCACGTGGGAGTGCCCGTAGTAGTGGTTGGCATGGTGCACGGTGGCGGGCGCCCCTGGTCGTGGTGACGGATCACGGCGTGACGGGTGGAGGCGGAGCCTAACGGGCCCGTCTGAACACCCGGCCACGCCGAGATGTCCGCCCGGTGTGCCATGCGTGATACGGATGGAGCCCCCGGCCGGGATCGAACCGGCGACATCCCGCTTACAAGGCGGGTGCTCTGGCCAGCTGAGCTACAGGGGCGTTGTGTCGTGGCCAGCATAGCGACCGGCGTCCGGTTTTCCTGCTCGGCAGGGGTCCCGAGCATGGGAAACGTCAACATCCCGACGCGTGGCCGTCGATTCGTGTCCGACCGTGCCCGACTGACCGGAATGCGAATGCTTCGGAAGTACCGCTCGACCGTGGACCTTGGCATTGCGGCGAAAGCCGTTTACCGTGCAGTGACACGGCCGACACGGGTTCGCCCCGCGCTTGCCGTGGCGCCGGTACGGACATCAGTGCCGGTCGCTCCTTCACTCGGATCGTCCGGCACGTTCCTGCCGGTGAAAGGAAGCGTCCCCCTCATGGCTACGGTCACCTACGCGAAGGCGTCCCGGATCTACCCGGGCACCGAACGCCCCGCGGTCAACCAGCTCGACCTCCAGATCGGCGACGGCGAGTTCCTCGTCCTCGTCGGCCCCTCCGGTTGTGGTAAGTCCACCAGCCTGCGCATGCTCGCGGGCCTGGAGGACGTCGACGACGGCGCGATCTACATCGACGACCGGGACGTCACCCACCTGCCGCCGAAGGCCCGCGACATCGCGATGGTCTTCCAGAACTACGCCCTCTACCCGCACATGACGGTGTACGAGAACATGGCGTTCGCGCTCAAGCTGCGCAAGACCTCCAAGTCCGAGATCGACCGGCGGGTCAAGGAGGCGGCGGCGCTGCTCCAGCTGGAGGAGTACCTCAGCCGTAAGCCGAAGGCGCTCTCCGGTGGTCAGCGCCAGCGGGTCGCGATGGGCCGGGCCATCGTCCGGGAGCCGCAGGTCTTCCTGATGGACGAGCCGCTGTCGAACCTCGACGCCAAGCTGCGGGTGCAGACCCGTACGCAGATCGCGTCGCTGCAGGCCAAGCTCGGCATCACCACCGTCTACGTCACCCACGACCAGGTCGAGGCCATGACCATGGGCCACCGGGTCGCGGTCATGCTCGACGGCGTGCTCCAGCAGGTCGACACCCCGCGGACGCTCTACGACACCCCGGCCAACGTCTTCGTCGCCGGCTTCATCGGCTCGCCCGCCATGAACATCAAGACCGTCCCGTTCAGCGAGCAGGGCGCGTCGTTCGCGGAGATGTCCGTGCCGCTGACCCGCGAGCAGGTCGAGGCGGCCAACGCCGAGGGTGGCAACGGCAAGGTGACCGTGGGCTTCCGTCCGGAGGACTGCGACATCGTCAGCCCGACCGAGGGTGGCATGCCGGTCGTGGTCGAGCTGGTCGAGGACCTTGGCTCCGACGCCAACGTCTACGGTCACGCCGCGCTCGACGGTGCCTCCGAGCGGTTCGTGGTCCGCACCGACCGCCGGACCATGCCGAAGCTCGGCGACACGATCTTCGTGAAGCCGCGCGCCGGCCAGAGCCACGTCTTCCACTCCGCCACCGGGAAGCGCATCTGAGGTAGCAACCGAAAGGGGCGGTCCGCCGATGGCGGGCCGCCCCTTTTCGCGTACGCTCTGCGGTTCTCAGCCCTCGACGGCCCGGCGGCGCGCCACCTCGGCCAGCGTGACGGCGGCGGCGACGCTGGCGTTCAGCGACTCCACCTCGGAGATCATCGGGATGCTGACGGTGAGGTCGCAGGTCTGCCCGACCAGGCGGGACAGCCCCCGTCCCTCCGAGCCGACCACCACGACCAGCGGGCCGACGGCGGCCTCCAGGTCGTACAGGTCCGTCTCCCCGTCGGCGTCCAGGCCGACCACCACGAACCCGGCGTCCCGGCAGGCCTTCAGGGACCGGGTGAGGTTGGTCACCTGGGCCACCGGCACCCGGGCCGCCGCGCCCGCGCTGGTCCGCCAGGCGGTCGCGGTGATCCCGGCCGCCCGCCGCTCGGGTACGAAGACGCCCTGCGCGCCGAACGCGGCGGCGGAGCGGATGACCGCGCCGAGGTTACGCGGATCGGTCACCCCGTCCAGCGCCACCAGCAGCGGTGCCGGCTGTTCCAGCGCGGCGGCGACCAGATCCTCGAACGGCTCGTACGCGAACGGCGGCACCTGGAGACCGACGCCCTGGTGCAGCACACCGCCGGTCATCCGGTCCAACTCGGCGCGGCTGATCTCAAGGATCGCGATGCCCCGGTCGGCGGCGGTCCGGACGATCTCCTTGACCCGGTCGTCGATGTCGATGCCCAGCGCGGTGTAGAGCGCGGTCGCCGGCACCTGGGTACGCAGCGCCTCCAGCACCGGGTTGCGGCCCACCAACAGTTCCGGGGAGTCCTTCGCCGGGTTGGACTTGCGCCCCGGCGCGACCCGGGGGCCGCTGCGCCCAGCGGGCTGCTTACCGCGCGCCGGCTTGGCGTTGGCCGTGCCCCGGCCACCACCCTTGCCCCAGGTGGTGTCCTTGCTGCCGGGCTGGCCGATCTTCGGGGCCCGCCCCTCCTCGGCCGCCGCCCGGCGCTCCTTCTCCTGCTTCCAGGCGGTGCGCTGCGGCAGCTTCTCGGTGCCCGAGTACGCCTTGTGCCAGGGGCGCTCGTCGGCCGGCAACGTCCGGCCGCGCCCGGCGAGGGAGTCCCGGTTCTTTCCACCGGACCCCTTCGGGGCACTGGCCTTCGACGCCACCCGCCGACCACGGCGCTGCGAATTGCCGGCCATCAGTCCTGCTCTCCAATAGTCCAACGCGGCCCCTGTGGGGTGTCCTCGACCACCACACCGGCCCGCTTGAGTTGATCCCGCAGCGCGTCGGCGGCGGCCCAGTCCCGGCGGATCCGGGCCTGCGCGCGCTGCTCCAGTGCCAGGGCGATCAGGGAGTCCACCACACCACGGAGGTCGCTCGCCCGGGCTCCGCCGGTCCAGGCCGGATCGAGGGGGTCGACCCCGAGGATATCCAGCATCGCGCGCACGCTGGCGAGCGCCGTGCGGACGGTCACATCGTCCCCACCGGCCAGCGCGTTGTTGCCGTCCCGCAGCACCTCGTGCAGCGCCGCCAGCGCGGCCGAGGTGTTCAGGTCGTCGTCCATCGCGGCGACGAACGCCGCCGGCAGCTCGCCGGGCGCACCCGCGCCGACCCGTTCCACGGCCCGCGTCACGAAGCCCTCGATCCGCCGGTACGCGACGGCAGCCTCGCGCAGCGCCTCCTCGGAGTAGTCGATCCGCGAACGGTAGTGCGCGGCCACGTAGTAGTAGCGCAGCTCGACCGGGCGCACCCCGAGCGAGGCGACGTAGTCGAGGTCGAGGGCGTTGCCCAGCGACTTGCCCATCTTCGCCCCGCCGATGCTGAGCAGCCCGTGATGCACCCAGTACCTGGCGAAGGGCAGGCCGGCGGCCTGGGACTGGGCCAACTCGTTCTCGTGGTGGGGGAAGGTCAGGTCGAGCCCGCCGCCGTGGATGTCGAACTCCGCGCCCAGATAGCGCCAGCACATCGCCGAGCACTCGATGTGCCAGCCGGGCCGGCCCTGCCCCCAGGGCGACGGCCAGTAGGCGTCCGCCGGCTCATCCGGCTTGGCGCCCTTCCAGAGCGCGAAGTCACGCGGGTCGCGCTTACCCCGGTCCGGCGCGTCACCGGCGGACTGCATGTCGTCGGGCTGCTGGTTGGACAACGCCCCGTACGACGGCCACGAGCACACGTCGAAGTACACGTCGCCCGAGCCGTCGGTGGCCGGGTAGGCGTGCCCCCGCTCGATCAACTGCGCGATCAACTCGTGCATCTCGGGGATGTGACCGGTGGCGCGTGGCTCGTAGGTGGGTGGCAGCACGTTCAACGCCCGGTACGCCTCGGCGAGCTTCAACTCGTTGGCGTACGCGATCGACCAGAAGGGGCGCTCCTGCTCCTGCGCCTTGACCAGGATCTTGTCGTCGATGTCGGTCACGTTGCGAATGAAGGTGACCTGGAAACCGGCCGCCGCCAGCCAGCGACGCAACACGTCGTAGTTGACGCCGGAGCGAAGGTGGCCGATGTGCGGCGGTGCCTGGAGGGTGAGACCACACAGGTAGACCCCCACCTTGCCGGCTTCCCGCGGGACGAAGTCCCGCACCGATCGGTTGGCGGTGTCATACAGGCGTAGCGTCACCGTACAAGGGTAGCCGTCCGCTGTTGCCCGCTCGGCCCGAGCCTGATAGCGCCCGGCCGCTGCGCGCCTGCCGATGCCGCCCCGCTGGCCGTACGCTGCTGACCGTGAGCACTCCAGCGACACCCGGCCCGGCCCCCCGGCCGGCAGTGCCGGACGGCCTGGTGCCAGCCGGGTCGGTCCGAGGCCGATCGACGGCAGGCGGGTCGACGCCAGGCGGGTCGACGCCAGGCGGGTCGACGCCAGGCGGGTCGACGCCAGGCGGGTCGACGCCAGGCGGGTCGACGCCAGGCGGCGAGGCGTCGCAGACGCTGGATCGAGGGCTACGGCTGCTGCATCTGGTTGCGGACGCGCCGGGCGGGTTGACCGTCACGGAGGCCGCGAGCCGGTTGGGCATCGGTCGGGCCGCCGTCTACCGCCTGGTCGGGCCGCTGGCCGGGCACGGCATGCTGCGTCGTGACGCCGCCGGCCGGCTGCGCCTCGGTGCCGGGGTGCTGCACCTGGCCCGGCGGGCCCAACCGCTGCTCGCCGAGGGTGCGTTGCCCGCGCTGCGGCGGCTGGCCGAACAGGCCGGAGCCACCGCCCACCTCACGGTGGTGGAGGGTGGCGAGGGGGTAGCGCTGGCGGTGGTCGAGCCGAGTTGGACGTCGTTCCATGTCGCGTACCGGACCGGGGCCCGCCACCCGCTGGAGCGGGGTGCCGCCGGACGAGCGATCCTGGCCGGCCGGTCAGGCGACGCCGGGCCGGTGAGCACCGCAGGTGAGCTGCAACCGGGCGCGTACGGGGTGGCCGCCCCGGTGCTCGGGGTACCCGGCCTGGAGGCGAGCGTCGGGGTGGTGGCCCTGGCCCCGCTGGACGCTGAGGACGTCGGCGCACAGGTGCTGGCCGCAGCCAACGCCATCGCCACCGCCCTGACCTGATTCGCCACCCTGCCCGCCCGGCACGAACCCGCACCGCCCGGCACGAACCCGCACCGCCCGGCGCGGCTTGCCGCACCGACTGGCACGACTTGCGGCAAGTCGCGGCCAAACTCCGGCTTGAGACCCCGACTTGCCGCAAGTCGAGATGGAGCCACAAGCGCACCGCCGCAGCGGCATCCCTGCGGAGGCCCTGCTGTCCTGGTCGGCTCCGCGTGTCCGGACGTGGCCCCATAGCACACTCGGCGATGATCGGGGCAGTTGTCCACAGGGGACGGGCGGTGCGCTGTCCTTGGTTGTCCACAGGGGCTGCCGTAGCGGGACCAGGGCACGCAGGCTTTTCTGCATGCCAGTTCGAGTACACCGACCCGGAGCCCTGGCGTGGCAGGTGTTCCGCGGCTCGGACGCCGTCGACCAGAGCCTGCTCACCTCGCATCAGCTACGCAGTTCCGCCTGGGCGCGACTACGGCGGGACATCTACGCCGATGCCCGGCTCGATCGCGATCACGAGTTGGCCTGCCGCGCCGTGGCGTTGCAACTGCCGGTCGCGGCAGCGTTCGCCGGCCCGTCGGCGGCGTACCTGCACGGGGTCGAGCATGCCGCGAACTTCACCGACAAGGTGCACGTGCTCGTGCCGGCACCAGCCGGGTTGCGCAGCCAACCTGGCCTGCAGGTGCACACGACGTCCCAGGGACCGTCGACCAAGGGCGTCGGCGCGGGCATGCTGCCCCGCACCGACCCGACCCGGGCGGCGTGGGAGAGTGCCGTCTGGCTGGAGCCGACCCGCGCGATCGCCATCATCGACACCCTGCTCGGCCGGCAACTCACCACCCGAGCGGCCCTCGCCCAGTTCGCGGCCCGAAACGAAGGCCGTCCCGGAATACGCCGGGCAAGCTGGCTTTTCGATCTGGCTGAGCCGGCGGCTCAGTCGCCGGCCGAGTCACAGCTGCGCATCCGCCTGGTGCTGGCCGGTCTGCCTCGACCGGTGGTTCAGCATCCGGTGCAGGTGTCCGGCGGTCTGATCCTGCATCCGGACCTCGCCTGGCCCGCCGTCCGGGTGGCGGTGGAGTACGACGGCCACTGGCATTCGGACCGCGAGCAGTTGCATCGTGACCGACAGCGACTCAACCGACTCGTCGGTGCCGGCTGGCTGGTCCTGCACGTCACCAGTCGCCGCCTCCACCAGGACTTCCCGGGGATCGTCCGGGAGGTCCGCGCCGCCCTACGTGACCGGGGATGGCACCGATGACAGCAGGTGGCCGGGCTGAAGGTTCCAGCCCGGCCACCTGCCGTCGATCAGAGGCGTGCTATCGGCGCGGCTTGACCGTCACCGCCGCGTACGCGTCGACGATGCCGTGCCCGTAGAAGCCGTTGAAGTTGCGCGAGCCGGCGCAGTAGGCGTCGAACTCGGCCGGCCGGCCCTCGTTGGCGTAGCTGAACAGCCGCGGCTCCGGGCAGGCCCGCTCGTCGGCGGTCCGGAGGAGCTGCTGCTCGACCTGGTCCGGCGCCATACCGTAGCCGTCACGGCCCTGCTTCTTGCCGTAGCGGCTCACGATCAGCGCGGCGACCCCGGAGGCGTGCGGTGCCGCCATCGAGGTGCCCTGCAGGTAGGTGTAGTAACCGCACTCTCCGTTGCGCTTGCAGTCCTTGAACACGAAGGTCTCGGCGCCGGGCACGATGTTGCCGTCCTCGTCGACCGCACCCTCCTCCTGGAGGACCTTCTTCGGGTAGGTGGAGAGGATCATGTTGGCGTCGGTGCGGAACGTGTCCGTGCCGAAGCCGTCCCGGTACCAGCCACCCGGCGCGGCCACCGAGGTCTGCTCGGTCCCGTAGTTGGAGAAGTCGGACTTCTTGCCCGACGGGCCGACCGAGGAGACGCTGATGACGTGCGGCCCTTCGGCGGGCAGGTCCCAGCAGCTGTCGTTGTCGATCTCGCGCGGGTACGGCGCGACGTCACCGTAGTTGGGGCTGGAGACGTCGGTACGCGGGTCGCCCAGGTCCTCGTGGTTGTTGCCCAGAGCGCCGACGAGCGTCACGCCCCGGTTGTGGGCGAAGGTCAGCGCCCGCCCCATCGCCCGGATGGTGGCCCGCTGGGCCGCCTGCGCCTCCGGCGAGTCAGCCGGGTTGGCCGTGCAGTTGTAGAGCCACGGGTCGACGTAGAAGGACATGTTGACCACGTCCAGACCCGACTTGCCCGCGTGCAGCAGGGCGTTCACGACCGGGTTCAGGAAGAAGTAACCGGAGTCCTGGCCGCCCTTGAGCTCGACTAGCGAGACCTTCGGCGCGACACCAGAGAGGCCGAACCCGTTCGCCGCGGCGCCGATGGTGCCGGCGACGTGGGTGCCGTGACCGCCGTCGTCGGTGCCGACCGGGTCGAGGCAGCTCGCTACCTCGCACTCACCGTCGATCTCCGGGATGTCGGGGGCGAAGTTCCGCGACAGCGTCCAGTCGAAGTTGGGGGCGATGTCGGGGTGACCGGCGTCGACGCCGGTGTCGAGGACGCCGACGGTCACCCGGCGGTCGCCGGGCTCCACCTTGCGTGCCTTGTCGGCCCGGATCATCTCCAGACCCCAGAGCTTGTCGTCCAGCGGGTCCATCTTCTTGCCCCGCTGCTTACCGGCGCCCTTGGCGGCCGCGGCGGCGAGCAGGTGTTCCTGCTCGACCCGGTCGAGGCGCGGTTTGCGCCCGATGGCCTTCTCCTCGGCCGCGCCGATCAGGGCGGCGGCGGAGGTCGCCTTCGTCGCGAAGTCGGCCCGGTCGGTCGTCACCTGGTAGACACCGACCTCGTCGCTGCGGGACACCACGGTCCCGCCCGCCGACCGGATCGCGGCCAGCGCCGCGTCGGTGGAGACGCCGTCCTCGGCGACCACGGTGAAGGTCCGCAGTTCCGCCGGCTCGGCGCTGGCGGGCACTCCCAGACCTGTGACCGTGAGTGTCAGTGCCGCCGCGGTCGCGACGGCACCGACGGTGAAGCGCTTGCTCACCACATCGGATCCTCTCGTTGAGGGACGTGGCGTCATCAGACATCAACGCGTGAGGTTTCGCCAGAGCAGCGCCGGATAAACGGCGGAAGATCCGCTTCGCCGGAAAGATCGGCCAGCACGCTGGGCAGCTCGGTCAACGTGGTGACCACGGCGTCCGGCAGCACATCCGTCGGCAACCGCTCGCCTCGGCGATTCAGCCAGACGGCCCGCAGGCCGGCCCGCTGCGCACCGACCACGTCATGAGCCGGGTTGTCGCCGACGTGTACCACCTGCGCCGGGTCCGCTCCGGCGGCAGCACACACCGCCGCGTAGAAATCCGGGGCGGGCTTCTTCGGCACTCCGTCGCAGTGCGCGTACACCTCGAAGGCGAACTCGCCGGCGAGGCCGCAGCGTTCGGCGCGGCTGTTGCCGTTGGTGGCAAGGCCCAGCGTCCATCGTTGGCGCAGGGCGGCCAGCGCCGGCAGCGTGTCGGCGAACGGCCGGGTCAGCGCGAAGCGGCGGGCGAAGAACATCGCGCTGATCTCGTCCAGGTGGGCACCGAGCCCGGCCCGCTCCAGCGACCGGGCCAGAGCGGCCCGCCGGATCTCGGCCACCGGCGCGGCGGCCAGGTCACCGAAGACCGCACCCCAGTCCGATTCCAGGTCCGCGAGAGTGACCTCGACCGCCGCCGGGGTGAGCCGCCGCATCTGCGCCAGTACGACCTCCAGCCCGGCGGTGACGGCCGGCCGCAGATCGACAAGGGTCTCGTCGACATCGAACACCACTGTGGTCAGCATGCCGGACAGCCTGTCACCGCAGGGCCGGCTCGGTAACCTCCGCCCGAGCCGGCTGGACGGGCTTGCGCAGCTCGTCGAGGCGGACCAGCGCCACACCCGCGACGATCAGCAACCCGCCGAGCAGTTGCACGATCGTCGGCAGCTCGCCCAGGACCAGCCAGGCGATCAGGACCGCGAACATCACCTCGGTCAGCCCGACGAACGAGGCCAGCCGGGAACCGAGCACCCGCACCGCGGCGATCCCAGCCAGGTAGGCGACGACCGCGGCCACCAGCGTCAGACCGACGATCGGCACCAGCCAACTGGTCTGCGCGCCGGCGAACTGCACGGTGTCGAAGGTGGCCCGCAGTGGCAGTGCGCCGGTCAGGCCGAGCAGCAGCAGCACTCCGGCGCCGGCGGCCATCCCGCCGCTGGCCATGATCATCGACGGCAGGGCCGGGTCGACCCGGCCGGCGAGCACGAAGTACCCGGCCAGCCCGACCGCAGCGCCGAGTCCCCAGAGGACGCCGACCACGTCGAGCCGACCCGCCCCGGTCAGGTCCAGCACGAAGGCCAGCCCGACCACGGCCGCCACCGAGCCGGCGACGGTCAGCCGCCGGGGGCGCTGGCCCTGCACCAGCCAGGACCATCCGACGACGAGGACGATGCCGAGGTATTCCAGCAGCAGGGCGACGCCGACCGGCAGGTAACGCACGGCGTTGAAGAAGCACGCCTGGGCGACCGCAACCCCGAGTAGCCCGAAGACGCCGATCGAGGTGAGGTTGCGGCGCAGCACCGGCCATCGTCCCCGCAGCACGAGCATTGCCGGCACCATCAGGATCAGGGCGGCGATACCGACCCGGGCGATGACGACCGCCTCGGCCGACCAGCCGGCGTCGATCAGGGATCGGGCGAAGGTGCCTGAGGTGGCGAAGGTGACCGCGGAGAGCAGCGCGAGTGCGAGACCGGCACCCGCGGCGGGCGGTTGACGCATGGGGCTCTCCTTGGCACGACCGCCCGCCATGGGCAAAATAGATTATGCCGATGACGCTAGACGGGGCCACGACAGGAGTCAAGTTGCTTTTCGCCCATGACACCGAGTGTTCGCTCATCGCCGCCGCGGCGCTGGTGAACACCGCCGGCTCCGACGGCGAAGGGCTACCGGACGTCGCCGCCCTGGACGCCTTCTACACCAGCCACTCGTACAGCGGCCGGCACGAGCACACCGAGGCCGAACTACGTGCGGTACGCGCGCTGCGCCCCCGCCTCCGCCGGATCTGGCACGCCGAGGTCAACGAGATCGTGTCGATCGTCAACGCCCTGCTCCGCGAGCACCGGGCGCTGCCCCAGCTCATCACGCACGACACAGAGCCGTACCATCTGCACGCCGTACCCCGGGACGCCCCGCTGGCCACCCGGATCGCGGTCGAGGCGGCGATGGCGATCGCGGACGTGGTACGCGGTGGCGAGCTGCGCCGGCTGCGCATCTGCGAGCACCCCGACTGCGACAACGTGCTAATCGACCTGTCCAAGAACCGATCCCGCCGGTTCTGCGAGGCCGGCTGCGGCAACCGGGCCGCCGTCAGCGCCTACCGGGCCCGCCGGGCCGCCGCCCGCAGCTGAGCGCTGGTGTGCGGCGGCGAGGCGGGCGCGAAGCGCCTGCCTCGCCGCAACCGACTGTGGGTACGTTTCTTGTCGCTGGAACGACAACAGATGTACCCACGTCTTCGTCTCGAACGACCGACGCCGGTCAGCGAGCGCGGCCGGCCATCAGCCAGCGGGTCACCACGACCCGGAGCAGCACGTAGCGGCCGTCCGGGCCGTCCACCGTGACGTCCCAGCCGTCGTACCGGCGGCGAAGCGCCTCCACCACCTCGGGTGGGAACGGCCGGCGGACGATGCTCGCCTCGCCCTCGGCGACAACCGGCGCATCACCGTCGGGCAGCGCCAGCGACACCCGAGGATCGGCGGCGACGTTGCGTACCTTCCGGTTGCGCTCGCCGGTGCCGATCCACCACTCACCCTCGACGTAGTGGAACCAGACCGGCGTCAGATGCGGCGAGCCGTCCGGCCGCAGCGTGCAGATCCAGACGACCCGCTCCCGCGCCAGCCGCTCCAACACCTCCGCGCCGGGCAGGGCGGTCACGTCCGGCGCGGCGGCGCCGCGACAAAGACCCGCCAGGCGTACGCGTCAAAGCTCAGCACCGCCCCCGCCGAGTCCTTACTGTCCCGCACTCCCACCACCCCAGGCAGGTTCGTCGCCACCTCGACACAGTCGTTCGACTGGGCACTACGACTGCTCTTGCGCCACCGGGCACCAGTCAGCTCCATGACTCGGCCACTTCCCTCATCAACTCGATCGACTGGGTTGGCGTGTACGCCTCGCCGAGGCAAACCTCCCACACGTGCCTGAGAAGATCGAGATCCGCTGGCCGGTCCACTTCCTGTCCGCCGATGTGGCTGCCGAGGAAAGCCATGTCGGTGCCGTCCCTCGCCGTGGCCAGAAGGAACGGACCACCCAGGCCAGGGTGCTCCGCCGCCGCCTGCGGAATGACGTGTAGCCGCACACGCGGATGCTCGCTGGCGACCTGCACGAGGTGTGACACCTGCTCGAAAATGATCTTCCGGTCCCCGACGCATCGACGGATGGCCGCCTCATCGATGATTGCCACCAGGTGGGGCGAGGGTTCGCCGGACAGCACCGCCTGATTGTCCATTCGCTCTGCGAGCCGCCGCTCCACCTCCACGGGGTCCAGCAACCCACCGGCCTCAAACACGGCGCGTGCATACGCCTGCGTCTGTAGCAGACCGGGCACGTACAGCGGCTCATACCACCGGAGTTTCGCCGCTTGCCGGACGATCGCCTGCGCCCCTCGTCGCCAGACCTGGGCTTTGTCGAGGGCTACCAGGTGGGTGAGCATTCGGCCGTAGAGGCCATTGGTGTCCAGGGCCTTGTCGAACTGTTCCAGGTACTTCGGGGTGGGTGGCTGCTGGCCCAGTTCCACCGCACTGACCATCGACGGCGAGTAGTTGACGGCCTTGGCCAACTCTTCCTGACTCCAGCCCCGCCGGACCCGTGCCCGGCGCAGCTCCGCGACCAGGAACGCTGCCGCCGTCGTCTGCCCACCCGCCATGTCCAGCCGCCCTCCAGGAACCGGTCGATCGACTCCAGCGCCACGCCACCGGTGACCCGGCCCTTCCGCAGTGGGCCTCGGACAGCAGGCACGAACACTTCCGACCGTAGTGGTGTTGTCAGCAGACTGTGAAGCGCGACGCCCGCCGCTCATCCCCCGAGCGCGGCGTCGAGGTGGGACCGCCCGCTCCCCCGGCCGGGCGGTCCCACCGCCGGGGCGATGACGCAAGCGACTCAGCTCGACAGGAAGGCCGCGCCATGTCCCGGACCACGCCCGTGACCCCTCGGACCGCACCCCGAAGCGCCCCGGAACGCTTCCCCGACCGAACCCGAAGCGCTTCTCGGGCCGAACCTCGAACCGTGTCCCGGGCCGAACCTCGAACCGTGTCCCGGGCGGCTCGTCCGGGCGCTGGTGGTCGAGGATGACGGCCCCGACCGCGTCGCGCCGGGCACACCTGCCGTTGCGGCCGCTCTGGCTCTGCCGGGTCTGCGCGGCGCCCTGGCCGTGCGCCGCCGCGCGGCTTGATCTCGTCGCCGAGTACGCCGACGACCGGGTCGCGCTCAGCGTCTACCTCTGCGCGGTGCTGCACGAGGCGGCCGCCGACCTGTACCGCCTGAACCCGCAGGACGGTCCGGATCCGGCGGCGCTGTTCGCCCGCTTCCTCGCCTGGGCACCCCGGCGTCGCCCAGCCGACGAATGATCGACTCGTGTTGCGGCATCCCGGCCCATCCGGGCTGCTGATGACCGCAAGATGCCGCAACTGGAGTCGATCAAGCCAGGCCTGATCGGGCGAGACGGTCAGGCCGGGCAGCTCGGATGAACGGGCCGGACCAGCGGACGGGCCGGTGGGTTCGGCGAACGGACCAGCGGGCCGGGCACGGCGGCTCAGGGGTGGGTCATGCGGAGCAGGTCGAGCGCCTCCTCCAACTGGGTCTCGGAGAGCTTGCCGGAGTCGAGGTGACCTCGCGAGATCACCACCTCCTTGATGGAGATCTGCTTCGCCAATGCCTCCTTGGCGATCGAGGCGGCCTCGTCGTAGCCGAGGTGACGGTTGAGCGGGGTGACGATCGACGGCGAGCCCTCGGCGTACGACAGGCAGACCTCGGAGTCCGCGACCAGGCCGACCACGCACCGGTCGGCGAGCAGGCGGCTCGACGCGGCGATCAGCCGGATCGACTCCAGGATGTTGCGGCCCATCACCGGCAGCATGACGTTCAGTTCGAAGTCGCCCTGCGAGCCGGCGAAGGCCACCGTCGCGTCGTTGCCGACCACCTGCGCGCAGACCTGCCGGACCGCCTCGCAGACCACCGGGTTGACCTTGCCGGGCATGATCGACGAGCCCGGCTGGAGGTCCGGGATGCGCAGCTCACGCAGGCCGGCGCGCGGGCCGGAACCCATCCAGCGGATGTCGTTGGCAATCTTGTAAAGCCCGACGGCGACGGTACGCAACTGCCCCGACGTCTCGACCAGGGCGTCCCGGGCACCCTGCGCCTCGAAGTGGTTGCGCGCCTCGGTCAGCGGCAGCCCGGTCGAGGCCCTCAGCTTCTCGATCACCCGGGCGGCGAAACCGAGCGGAGTGTTGATGCCGGTGCCGACCGCCGTGCCGCCCAGCGGCAGCTCCGCCAGGCGCGGCAGTACCCCCTCCAACCGCTCGATGCCGTAGCGGACCTGGGCGGCGTAGCCGCCGAACTCCTGCCCGAGCGTCACCGGAGTGGCGTCCATCAGGTGGGTACGTCCAGCCTTGACGACGGTCTCGAACTCCTCGGCCTTCGCCTCCAACGCACCCGCCAGGTGAGTCAGCGCCGGGAGCAGATCCCGTACGACGGCCTCGGTGGCGGCCAGGTGGATCGAGGACGGGAACACGTCGTTGCTGGACTGCGACGCGTTGACATCGTCGTTGGGATGAACACTGCTGCCCAACTCCCGCCCGGCCAGGGTGGCGATCACCTCGTTGGTGTTCATGTTGGACGAGGTGCCGGAGCCGGTCTGGAACACGTCCACCGGGAACTGGTCGTCGTACCCGCCCTCGGCCACGTGCGCGGCGGCCGCGGCGATCGCCGCCGCCACATTCGCGTCGATCACGCCCAGGTCGCCGTTGACCTCAGCCGCCGCGCCCTTGATCTGGGCCAGCGCCCTGATCTGGGCCGGCTCGATGCCACGGCCGGAGATCGGAAAGTTCTGCACCGCCCGCTGGGTCTGAGCCCGCCACAGCGCCTCGGCGGGCACCTCCACCTCGCCCATCGAGTCGCGTTCGATCCGGTAGCCGGTGCTCTCTGGAGTCGTCACGCGTACCATCCTGCCCCGCGCCGCGACGACCTGCAGATGATCGGCTGAGCCGGTGACGCTCAGCGCCTACCGATGGTGAGGACCGGTTTGGTGACCTCGGCGAAGAAATCGTTGCCCTTGTCGTCGACCACGATGAACGCGGGGAAGTCCGCCACCTCGATCTTCCAGACCGCCTCCATGCCGAGTTCCGCGTACTCCAGGACCTCGACGTGCTTGATGCAGTCCTGAGCGAGTCGGGCCGCCGGGCCGCCGATCGAGCCGAGGTAGAACCCGCCGTGCTGCTCGCAGGAGCGGGTCACCTGCGCCGACCGGTTGCCCTTGGCCAGCATCACCATCGAGCCGCCGGCGGCCTGGAACTTCGCCACGTACGCGTCCATTCGACCGGCGGTGGTCGGGCCGAACGAACCGGAGGCGTAGCCCTCCGGGGTCTTGGCGGGGCCGGCGTAGTAGACGGCGTGGTCGCGCAGGTACTGCGGCATCGGCTCGCCCGCGTCCAGCCGTTCGGCGATCTTCGCGTGCGCGATGTCCCGGGCCACCACCAGCGGGCCGGTCAGCGACAGCCGGGTCTTCACCGGGTACTTGGACAACTCGGCGCGGATCTCGTCCATCGGCCGGTTGAGGTCGACGCGGACCACCTCGGTCGCGTCCAACTGCGCCTCGGTGACCTCGGGCAGGAAGCGGGCCGGGTCGGTTTCGAGTCGCTCCAGCCACACGCCCGACGGGGTGATCTTGGCAACCGCCTGCCGGTCGGCCGAGCAGGAAACGGCGATGGCCACCGGGCAGGACGCGCCGTGCCGGGGCAGCCGCACCACCCGCACGTCGTGGCAGAAGTAGCGACCGCCGAACTGCGCGCCGATACCGAAGTTGCGGGTCAACTCCAGCACCTCCGCCTCCAGCTCCAGATCCCGGAAGCCGTGCGCGGTCATCGAGCCGGCGGTGGGCAGGGCGTCGAGGTACTTCGCGGAGGCGTACTTGGCGGTCTTGAGTGCGTACTCGGCGCTGGTGCCGCCGATCACCACCGCCAGGTGGTACGGCGGGCAGGCGGAGGTGCCGATCAGCCGCAGCTTCTCCTCCAGGAACTGCATCATCCGCGTCGGATTCAACAGCGCCTTCGTCTCCTGGTAGAGGTACGACTTGTTGGCCGAGCCGCCGCCCTTGGCCATGAAGAGGAACTTGTACGCGTCCGGGTGGCCGTCCGGGTCGTCGGCGTACAGCTCGACCTGCGCGGGCAGGTTGCTGCCGGTGTTGCGCTCCTCCCACATGGTCAGTGGAGCGAGCTGCGAGTAGCGCAGGTTCAACCGGGTGTACGCCTGCCACACGCCCCGCGAGATCGCTTCCGCGTCGGTCCCATCGGTGAGCACGTGCCGGCCCCGCTTGCCCATCACGATCGCGGTGCCGGTGTCCTGGCACATCGGCAGTACCCCACCGGCGGCGATGTTGGCGTTACGCAGCAGGTCCAGCGCGACGAACCGGTCGTTAGGGGAGGCCGCCGGGTCATCGATGATCGACCGTAGCTGGGCCAGGTGGGCGGGACGCAGGAAGTGCGCGATGTCGTGCATCGCCTCGGCGGTGAGCGCGGTCAGGGCGGCCGGTTCGACGGTCAGGAACCGCCGACCACCCGGGCCGTTGACCACATCGACGCCCTCGTCGGTGACCAGGCGGTAGTCCGTCTGGTCCGGACCGGTCGGCAGCAGCGGGGCGTACGCGAAATCGGCACCGCTCACGACGACACTCCGCTTCGCTTCGTGCCGCCGTGAGGCACCATCGCACTGCGCTGATGATTCGCTCGCTGCCGCTCGCTCATGACGGCAAAGCCTAGGGCAGAGAGTCTGGTCCGTCCCACCCCCGGGGGGCCCGGTCACTTACCGGGGTCAGGGGCGGCGCACAGCTCGTTCTTCGGACCGCAACTGTCCTGCGGCTGCGGCACCGCTCCGCTGCCGGCGGGCCCCGGGTCCGCCCCGTCGGCCTCGCCCGGCGTGCCGCCGGCCGTCGCGCCGAAGCGGACGTACCCGATCTCCCGGCCCTCCCCGATCACCATGCCGGCGGGGCCCACGGCGAGGGCGTTCGCGGAGGTACGCAGCACGGCCAGTTCCCGCCCGGTACGCGGATCGAGCGCGACCAGCCGGTTGGGCTTCTCGTCGGCGACGATCGCCGCGTACGGGGTGAGGGCCGCATCCGCTTTCTTCCCCGCCGGCCGCTTCCACCGGGTGCGCTCGGCACCGAGTTCACGGGCGGATACGGCGCCACCGTCGGCGGTGCGGACCAGCGCGTACCGGTCGTCGACGGCGAGCACCCGTTCGCCGTTCGCGGTGACCAGCAACAACCGACCGTCGTACGCGTCGAGGACCGCCTCCCGGCCGTCGGGCGACACGCCGAGCAGCACGTTGCGGGCACCGTACGGGTCCTCCCGCTGCACGCAACCGGCGCTGTCGGCGGTGCGGAGGTTGAGTCCCGACTGCTGCCACGCCTCCTGGCCGGTGGCCGAGTCCCGACCGGAGATGCCGTAGTAGCAACTGCCGTCCTGTGACCGGGCGGTGATCCGCAGCAGGCGCCCGCCGATCACGGCGAGCCGTTCCTCCCGACCCGGTTCGACGTTCTGGAGCACCCGGCCGGTGGCGGTGTCCACCACGTGCACCCGGCCGTCGACCGGGAAGCCGAGCAGCGGCGGCACCGCCTCCGGGCCGGCCACCTCGCCGTCGATCCGGTTGCCGCCGAGCCGCCGGGTGTCGAGCAGATTCGGGTTGTCGGCGAGCAGTCCGGTGCTGACTCCGGGCAGGAACGCGGTCCACAGCGGAGTGGTGCCGCGCGGGTCCCAGGCACTCAGCGTGCAGTCGGTGGCCTCCACACAGCGGGCGTCCAGCAGCAGGTTGCGGTAGGTCCAGACGGCCACCGCGTCGTCGTCGCGGCGGCGGGTCACTCCGGTGCCGGGGTCGAGCACCTCGTACCCCTTGACCAGCAGCTTGCCCACGACGACGACGGCTTCCTGCCCGGCGCCGGTGACCGCGCTCCAGTCGGCCTTGCGCTCCCACAGCTGCGTGCCGGCGGCCAGGCTGCGGGCCTCCACCCGGGTGCGCTGCTCGATCACGACGCTCTGCCCGGCGATGGTGACGCTGCGCGGGGTGCCACCGATACGTTGCTGCCAGACCACGTCCGGCTGGGAGATCGGTTGGGGCCGGTTGACCCAGTCCCACATGGTGGGGAACGGATTCCAGACTCCGGTAGCGGCGAGCACCACCACCGTGATCAGGCCGAGCAGCAGCCAGCTACGTACGCCGAGGCCGCTCCCCTTCGCCACCGGGACACGGTAGCCAGCCACGCTCGCCACCGCCCGCACCACCCCGCGTGTCGCGCCGGGAAGATCGCGTAGGCCGCACCGCCGGCACCGCGAGGACCGGCCACAGGAGCAGCGTCGCGATGGCCGAGGCGGCCCCCGCGCCGGCCATCACCACCCCCGGGGAAAGCACCTCGCTCAGCGCGCCGGCCCCGGCGGCGGCCAACCCCTGCGCCGCCATCATGCCGGTGTTGACCAGTCCGAACGCCTGCCCCCGGCGCGCCTCGGGTACCGCGTCGAGGAACCGCCGGGCCAGCCCGAGCTGGTAGGCGAACCCCGCGGTCGCCACCGCGAACAGGACCGCCGCGGGCAGCAGCGCCGGCCGGGCCAGGAACGCCAGCATGGGTACGCCCAGCAGCAGCGCGAGCCACGGCGTCAGACGTTCCCGCCGGGCCGGCGCGACGAACCGCCCCACCAGCAGGTCGCCGACGAGCATGCCGCCCGCACCGGCCATCAGCAGGACGCCGGCGCTCGCACCCGGGCCGAGGTCGGCCGCGTACGGCACCGCCACTCCCTCGGCGCCGACCAGCAGCGAGCCGGGCAGCCACTGGGCGAGCAGCAGGCCACGGATCCGGCGATCCGCCAGTAGTTGCCGGTTGACCCGCAGGGTCTCCCGGAACGCACCGGTTCTCGGGCCGCCGCCCGTCCGACCGACGCGGGCGGGACGAGGAGTCAGCCCGAACCGCACCAGCAGGGCGGAGAGGCCACAGGTCGCCGCGGTCAACCAGAGCGCGCCGTACGGGCCGACCAGTCCGAGCAGCAGACCACCGACGGCGAAACCGGCCACCTGCGTACCCCCGGCGGCCACGGTGAGCAGCGAACGACCCAGCACGTACCGGTCACCGTGCAGCATCTCGGGCAGCAACGCGGTACGGGACGCGCTGCTCACCGGACCGAAGAGGGCCACGACGGCGACCAGGCCGAGCATCGCCGACGGGGAGAGCACACCCGTGGCGAGCACCGCCACCGTGGCCAGCCGCGCCAGGTCGTAGCCGACGATCAGGGCGCGGGCGGGCCATCGGTCGGCCAGGGCCAGCAGGAACAGCCCACCCAGCGCGTGCGGCAGGAATCCGGTGACGTACGCGAGCGCGGCCAGCAGGCCGGAGCCGGTGCGCTCGTAGACCAGCACGGAGAGGGCGAGCATCTTCACCGTCTCGCCGATCATGAAGATCCCGTAGCTGGCGAAGACCACCCGGAACTCGGCGACGGCGAAGACGTCCCGGAAGGTGGCCTGCCGGTCGGCCACCTTCGGCGCTTTCATGCTGGTGTCGTCCACGCCGCTCAGCCTGGTGGCACGCGCCGGGCCGCTCTATCCTTTCGCTGGAGAGCGAAAGGTCGGGGATGCGGATCGAGGTCACCCCGGCGGACGTGGCAGCCAGCCGGTACGCCATCTCGCCGCTGGGCGAGGCGGTCTGGGCGCTGCGCGTGCACGCCGGCCAGCACGCCGTGCCGGGGCTGGCGCCCTGGGTGGCCCGTACCCGACCGGTGTTCGAGCGGCTGCGCCGGGACTTCCCGGCGGTGGGCGCGCTGATGGCGCTGCTGCGCCGGGGCGGCTACAACGCCGACTTCATCCAGCCGCCGCCCGCCGGCACCGGTCGCACCTTCGCCGACGAGCTGGCCGTGGTCCGGGCCACGCCGCTCGGGCAGGCCCGTGACGAGTTGTCCCGCAATCTCGCCGGACTGCCCACCCCACCGGCGTACGCCCGCCGCATCTACGACGCGCCGGACGTCGTGCACCGGCTGGCCGACGCGATCGAGGCGTCCTGGACGGCCCTGGTACAGCCGGACTGGCCGCGACTGCGGGCCGTGCTGGAACGGGACCTGGTACATCGCGCGGGCCGCCTGCTCGCGTACGGCTGGGGGGCCGCCGTGGCGGACTTGGACCCGAGGCTGCGCTGGGTCTCCGGTGGCGGCCTCGGCGCGATCGAGGTGGCCGACCGCGACCCCCGCAGCTACTCGTTGGACGGCCGGGGCCTGCTCTTCATCCCCACGGTCTTCGGCGTGATGATCAACTATGTCGAGCCGCCGTGGCCGTTCGCGATCGTCTACCGGGCCTCCGGGGTGGCCGAGCTGCTCGGGCCGCCCGACCCGGGCCGTCCCGAGGACGCCCTGGACCGGCTGGTCGGGCGGTCCCGCGCGGCGGTGCTGCGGGCGCTCGCCCTGCCCGCCACGACCAGCCAGCTCGTCGTGCAGCTCGGGATGAGCCTGGGCGGCGTCGGCGACCACCTGTCGGTGCTGCGCGACGCGGGCCTGATCACCCGGGTCCGCTCCGGCCGGTCCGTCCGCTACCGCCGCACTCCCCTCGGCGACACGCTTGCGGAGAACTGACCGGACTCACCGCACCGCCGAGCGCAGCAGTGGAAGGACCCGGTAGGGGATCTGCTCGGCGAGCGCGATGATGGTGGAGGCGCGGGTGATCCCCTCGTACGCCACGATCTGGTCGATCACCCGCTGCAGGTCGGTGTTCGAGCGGGCCACGATCCGGCAGAGCAGGTCGCCCGAGCCGGTGATGGTGTGCGCCTCCAACACCTCGGGGATCGCCGCCAGGTGCCGGGTGACCGGGTCGTGCCCGTGCCGCTGGCTGATCTCCAGGGTGACGAAGCTGGTCACCGTGAAGCCGAGCGCGGCCGGGCCGAGGTCCGGCCCGAAGCCGGCGATGACGCCCCGGCCGACCAGCTTGTCGAGCCGCGCCTGGACGGTCCCCCGGGCGACCCGGAGCCGGCGCGAGCACTCCAGCACGCCGATCCGGGGTTCCTCGGCGAGCAGTTCGATGAGTCGCACGTCCAGCTCGTCGAGCTGGGCAACCTGACCAGTGTTCATGCGTGAAGACCATACCGTTTGTGCAACCTGACCAGCGTATGCCGTGAGGGTTGCCCAGTGCGCCCGGTCACCGCGATGCTCGGCACACAGCACACGATCCCGTCGGCCCACCAGGCCGGCCGGTACGCGAGGGAGGCCACCATGACCCAGGCGATCGACCGACCCCAGCCGACCGAGGAGGTGGACGTCGACGCTCTCGTCGGCGCCGTCGACCACGACACCAGCAAGGACCCGTTCCCGGTCAAGGGCCTCGACTACGTGCATTTCATGGTGGGCAACGCCAAGCAGGCGGCGCACTACTACTCCACGGCGTTCGGCATGACCTGCGTGGCGTACCGGGGGCCGGAGCAGGGCTACCGTGACTACGCCGAGTACGTGCTGACCAGCGGTTCCGCCCGTTTCGTCTTGACCGGCGCGGTACGCCCCGACGCACCCGGCGCCGAACACGTGACGAAGCACAGCGACGGCGTGATCGACATCGCGCTGGAGGTGCCGGACGTCGACGCGGCCTACTCGCACGCCGTCCAGCAGGGCGCCAACGGCCGGACCGAGCCGACCGACCTGACCGACGAGCACGGCACGGTCCGCTTCGCGGTCATCGACGCGTACGGCGACACCCGGCACACGCTCGTCGACCGGTCCCGCTACACCGGTCCGTTCCTGCCCGGCTTCGTCGCCCGCGGCCCGATCGTGGACCGGCAGCCGATGATCGACGCCGGCATCCAGCCGAAGCGCTTCTTCCAGGCCGTCGACCACGTGGTCGGCAACGTCGAGCTGGGCCGGATGGACGAGTGGGTCGAGTTCTACCGCCGCGTCATGGGCTTCACCAACATGGCCGAGTTCATCGGCGACGACATCGCCACCGACTACTCGGCGCTGATGAGCAAGGTCGTCGCGAACGGCACCCGCAAGGTGAAGTTCCCGCTCAACGAGCCGGCCATCGCCAAGAAGAAGTCGCAGATCGACGAGTACCTGGAGTTCTACCGGGGCCCCGGTGCCCAGCACATCGCCGTGGCCACCAACGACATCCTGGCCAGCGTGGACGCGATGCGGGCGGCCGGCGTCGACTTCCTGGAAACCCCGGACTCGTACTACGACGACCCGGAGCTGCGCGCCCGCATCGGCGAGGTACGCGTACCCATCGAGGAACTCAAGTCCCGCAAGATCCTGGTCGACCGGGACGAGGACGGCTACCTGCTGCAGATCTTCACCAAGCCGGTGCAGGACCGGCCGACCGTCTTCTTCGAGCTGATCGAGCGGCACGGCTCGCTCGGCTTCGGCAAGGGCAACTTCAAGGCGCTCTTCGAGGCCATCGAGCGGGAGCAGGAGAAGCGCGGCAACCTGTAACACTGTCGAGCGTGACCCAGCCCCCACCCCACCCCACGTCGCCGGCGGGTGGCGGCCCACCGATCGGTGGGCCGCCACCCGCCGCCGGTGACGCCCCGCCGCCCACCGGCCTCCCGCCGCAGTACGCCCCACCCCCCGCAGGTTGGGCCGGCTCGCCACCCCCACCGGGCGTCCCCGGTGGCCCGCCGCCCGGCTGGCCGCCGGGTCAGCCGCCGCCGGGCTGGCCCCCAGGTCAGCCGCCACCGCAGTGGGTTGCCGGGCCGCCACCGCCGGTGCTGGGGCCGGGTGGGCGGCCGCTGGCCAGCTTCGGTGACCGGCTGCTGGCCTACCTGATCGACACCGCAGTCGTCGTCGCTGCCCTGTTGGTGGTGTTCGTGCCGCTTTTCGTGATCTTCATGGCCCGGATCCTGGACGTGAATCCGGAGACCAACCCGGACGGCACCGTGGCGGAGCCCGGGTTGTTCGTCGTGGAGATCCTGCTGCCGATGCTGCTGCTCCAGGCCGCGTCCATCGTGATCATGTTCGGCATCTACTGGCTGTACCACGTCGAGTACCTCAAGCGGACCGGCCAGACTCTGGGCAAGAAGGTGATGGGCCTCCAGGTGGTTCCGCTCGATCCGACCGGCACCCTCGATCGACGGATGGCGGGGAAGCGATACCTCGTGGAGTTCGTGGGCGGGTCGCTGGTGCCCGCCGGCAGTTACGTCGACGGCCTCTGGCAGTTGTGGGACAAGCCCTGGCAGCAGTGCCTCCACGACAAGTTCGCCGGGACCGTCGTCGTTAAGGTGTCGAGGTGACTGAGCGCAGCGAGGCCGCGCCGTGAGCGTGGCACCCGGTTGGTACGTCGACCCCGCCGACCCGGAAACCCGCAGGTACTGGGACGGTGAGGGCTGGATCGGCGCGCCCATCCCGGTGGACGCCACGCCACCCGAGGGCCCACCCCCGCCCGAGCCCGAGCCGGCACCGGAGCCGACCTCGCCTGCAGCCACCTCGACACCTGCCACGCCCGACGTCCCCGCCGCCGGTACCCCGTCGGCCACCGTTCCCCAGGGCTCGCCGTCGGGCTGGCCCGGTGGTGGGGCAGCGCCACACGGTCCGCCGCCCGGCTGGCCAGGCGGCCCAGCGTCGTCGCAGGGTGGACCGGCCTGGCCGACAGGTGACACGCCGCAGGGGCCGCCGCCCGGCTGGCCGTACCCGACCTGGCCCGGACGCCCGCCGGCACCCCGGCCGCACGGCATGCCGCTCGCCTCGTTCGGCGCCCGGCTGGGTGCCCGGCTTATCGACTTCGGCATCGTCTTCCTGCTCAACGCCCTGGTCAACGGCTGGTTCGTCTGGCGCTACCTCCAGGAACTCTCCGCACCGCTGGACGAGTTCTGGCGCCGGGTGCAGTCCCAGGACCGCACCACCGACCCGCTGCCCGCCGCCGGCGATCAGGCCGGCGCGCTGGTGGTGACGATCCTGCTCATCGCCACCGCGCTCTGGCTGGCGTACGAGGTGCCGTCGATGGCCGCCAGCGGGCAGACCTTCGGCAAGCGGCTGCTGCGGGTCCGGGCGGTGCCGGTCGAGGCGGACGCGCCCCTGGGCTTCGGCCGGGCGCTGCGCCGCTGGAACACTCTCGGCCTGCCCACGCTGCTCTGGTACTGCTGCGGCCTCGGCTTACTGCTCCAACTGATCGACGCGCTCTCACCGCTGTTCGACCATCCGCTGCGGCAGGCACTGCACGACAAGCGGGCGCAGACCGTGGTGGTTCAGCTTCCCCGTACCCCCGACGACCGCGCCAACCCACCGGGAGAGACCTCATGACCGACGGACGACAGCAGGCGGCGGTGCGGCTGACCCGCGCCGACCTGGACGCGCTGCCCAACTACGTGCCCGGGCGCAGTCCGGCCGACCTGGCCCGTGAGCTGGGCCTGCCCGAGGCGATCAAGCTGGCCAGCAACGAGGTGCCGTACGGCCCGCTGCCCGGCGTGGTGGAGGCGGTGGCCGAGGCGGTCGCCGGCGTGCACCGCTACCCGGACATGGGCGTGGTCGCGCTCCGCCAGGCGCTCGCCGAGCGGTACGGGGTGGACGTCGACCGGGTGGCGACGGGCTGCGGTTCGGTGGCGCTGGCCGAGCACCTGGTCCGCGCCACCTGCCTGCCCGGCGACGAGCTCGTCTACTCGTGGCGCTCGTTCGAGGCGTACCCGATCATCGCGGCGACCAGCGGCGCGACAAGCGTGCAGGTGCCCAACGACGCCGGGCACGGGCATGACCTGGCGGCGATGGCCGCGGCGGTGACCGACCGCACCCGGATGATCCTGGTCTGCAACCCGAACAATCCGACCGGCACCGCGGTACGCCGAGCGGAGCTGGACCGCTTCCTCGACGCCGTACCCGACGACGTGCTGGTGGTGATCGACGAGGCGTACCGCGAGTTCGTCACGGACCCGGAGGTGCCGGACGGGCTGGACTACGCCGACCGGCCGAACGTCGCGGTGCTGCGCACCCTGTCCAAGGCGTGGGGCCTGGCCGGTCTGCGGATCGGCTTCCTGGTCGCCCAGCCGCAGGTGGCGGCGGCGGTCCGCAAGGTCGTCACGCCGTTCTCCACCAGCATGGCCGCCCAGGCGGGCGCGTTGGCCGCGCTGGCCCAGGCCGACGAGGTACGCCGGCGGTGCGCGCTGGTGGTGGCCGAACGCGAGCGCGTCGGTGAGGCGCTGACCAAGCTCGTCCCCGGTGTGCCGGCCAGCCAGGCGAACTTCGTCTGGCTTCCGCTGGGCGACCGGGCGGTGGAGTTCGGCAAGGCGTGCGAGTCGCGGGGCGTGATCGTCCGTCCGTTCCCCGGCGACGGAGTGCGGGTCACCATCGGCACCCCGACCGAGAACGACGCCTTCCTGGCCGCGGCCGAGGCCGCCCTGAGCTGACGCCCCGAACGCACCGAGGAGTTACCGGGCCGGTCCGCCATCCCCCAGCGGACCGGCCCGAGTCTCCTACCCCTGCGGCACCGGCTCCCGCTGCTGCGACCGCCGCCGGTAGGCGAAGCCGAACAGCAGCGCCAGCACCAGCCCCGAGGCGACAAGTCCGCCGGCCAGCACCCCGCTCGACCGGTCGGCGCTCGCCGCCGCCGGGACGGTCGCGCCGCCGAAGCTGACCCTGCCGCTGGCGCTGCGCTTCGTCCAGCCGCTGGCCAGGTCGAGCTTTGCCGACCAGGGCCCGTCGGGCAGGCGGGAGTCGAGCGCGATACGGACGGTGGTGCTGCCGTTCAGGGGCAGCGTCGCGGCCTCGACCCGGACCGGATCGGTGGACAGCCCACCCGGCCCGTCGGCGAGCCGGAGTTCGCCGGCCAGGTCGAGCGCCCGCTTGCCGGTGTTGCGTACGTCGGCGGTGACGACCGGCGTACCGTCGGGCTCCCGCAGGCCGGTCAGCGGCCCGATCTGGAAGCCGGACGGCGGCTCCCCGCCCGGACCCACCGACAGGTAGACCCGGATGCCGGCTCGACCGACGTTGCGGATCTGCTGGCCGTCCGTGCCCGAGATCTCGGCCCAGACCACCGCGTACCGCTCGCCGGCTTCGGCGGCGAGCGGCACCCGGATCGTGACCAGCGCCTCCACCTCCTCACCGGCGGCCAGCGCCTCCTCATCGGGTTCCACCCGGATCCAACTGCTCAGCTCGTTCTCGGTCCGGTCCGGCGCGATGACGAAGCCCTTCTTCGTCACCGTCGCCGCGGCGGCGTAGAGCGCGACCTTGCGCTGGACCTCCGAGGAGTTCTTGACCACGATGCGTCGTTTGATCGTGGTGCCGGGCTTCACGTGGTCGACGATGTACTTGTGCGCCCGGGAGTCGTCACGGCGGTTCACCGGTGCGTCGAGCAGGCGCACCCCGACCGACACGGCAGGACCGCTGGGGCTCGGCGAGGCACTGCCGGTCGGCTGCGGCGGCTTGGATCGACCGTCTCGCCGGTCGGCCGCCGGCAGGTCGACGACATCGGGTGGTGCCGGTTCGGCGCGGGTCACCGCCCGGGGCGCCGGCACCGCCCCGGCTGCGGCCGACGCCGGCGCCCCGGCCGTGACCAAAAGGGTCACGGCCAGGGCGAGGGCGCTGACGCGGTCATGACACCGAATGGGTGATCACCCCCGAGTACGAGCCACCGACCGCTCCCCCCGGGATGGTGATCCGGATGTCCGGTGCCCAGGTCGCGGAGTTGTTGCCGGCGCCGGAGGTCTTCGAGAAGGCGACCCGTGGCACGTTCAGCGTGACCGCATCGGCCTGGGTGGGCTGGCCGGGCACGAAGGTGCCGGTACCGGTGGTCGAGATCGCCCCTCCCGACCAGTACTCGACCAGGTTTGGCAGGATCGTCTCCTCGGGAGTGCCAGTGCCGGTGGTGAACGAGCTGCTGCTCACCGTGGCCGTCCAGGTGGCGTTCAGGGCGGCCCGGCTGTCCGTGACGGTGACGTTGCCCAGTTCGCCGGTGATGGAGTTACCGGCGAACGCGGCGCCGAGGTTCACCGATGCCGGGACTGAGATGTCCAGGTTCGCGGTGGCGACCGTGAAGGTCACGATGGTGTCGCCGGACGGGGCGGCGGCGGGTGCCGCCAGGGCCACCACGGCCGCCGCGGCGGCGGTCAGGGTAAGAAGTGGCTTCCTCATGCCGATCACGCTCGAGCCGAGAAATCGGCTATACTTGGCATTAATGGGCAAATCACCTATCAGGCTACAGAGTGGGTGATCGTGCCCGTGTAGGTGCCAGCGACGATGCCGGTCGGCACGACGATCCGCAGGCTCGGGTTCCAGGCGACCCGGTTGTTGCCGTTGCCGGAGGTCTTCCGGAACGCCTCGCGGGTCACGTTCAGCGCCACCGCCTGCGCCTGGGTGAGCTGCCCGGGCACCAGGGTGCCGCCGCCGGTGCTCTGCACCGCCGGCCCCGACCAGTAGAAGACCGAGGCGTTGGAGATGGTCCGCTGCGCCCCACCCCCGCCGGTGGTGAAGATCGTGGCGGAGACCGTCGCCACCCAGGTGTTCGGGTTGATCGGGCCACGGACGTCCGTCACCTCGACCCGACCCAGCGGCCCGGTCAACACCCCGCCGACGAAGGCGGTGCCGAGGTTGACCGCGGCCGGCACGGTGATGTCCACCCCCGGCGTTGCGGCCAACCGGACGGTCCGCCCGGTCGGGGCGGCGGCCTCCGCCGGAGCGGCGGCGACAAGGATGACGATCACGCCCAGCAGGGCTGCCAAGAGACGCACAGTGGGACTATAAGTAACTTATGTCCGTTTTGTCGAGCTGACCGCACCGCTGATTGTCACGTAGCGGCGACTATCAACGATTCGGCGGTCAGGTAGTACCGCTGGTCGTCAGCATCGGGATCGACCGGTGGACGCAGCCGTTCCACCACCACGAACCCGGCGGCCGCGTACGCGTCGCCCGGCACCCAGCCGGTGCCGTCGGAGCCGATGTCGAGAACGAAGCCGGACAGTCGCGTACCGGTGGCGGGGTCCACCGTGACGAGCTCGTTCGCCTCGGTGAGCGCGTGCACCCGACCGGGCTGGACCGCGATCACCCGCCCCGGACCGACCTCGACCCGCCAGCGCTCCTCGCCACCGGGAACGGTCTCGCCGATGAGCACCCCGTCGACCAGGCTCACCGCCGTCCCGTCGACCAGTTCGGTGCCCGGGCCGTCCAGCGCCGGCACCTGGACCGGAGCCTCCGGGCCGAGCAACCAACCCTGGGCGGGCCCGTCGCCGGGGCGGGACGTGCGCAGCGCGGCACAGCCGTCACCGTCCGGCCGGCAGCCGAGCAACGTGGCGGTCAGCTCGTCACCGGCGTCCGGCGGTCGCCACCTGGCCGTCACCACACCGGTCGCGGTGTCCCGGAACTCGACCACCGCCGGCCCGTCGCAGTCGTCCACGGTCAGCAGCCGACCACCCGAGCCGGCACCCACCGGCTCCCGGCAGCCGGAGCGCACCGCCGCCCGCCACAGCCGTCCGCCATCGGCCAGGTCGACCGCCTGGACCGCGCCGTCGCCGGAGCTGACGACCACGTGGTGGCCGTCGGCCGTCCGGCTCACCGTGAGCCCGCTCGGCCGCCAGACGACCGCCGTGCCGGTGCGTCGCGCCATCCGCTCCGCCGCCGGCTCCGGCCCGGCCGCCCGCCAGGCCACCCGACCGGTACGCGCGTCGATCGCCACGAGTTGCCCGTCCGACCACCGGCTCACCACCGTCGTCCCGCTCGCCACCACCGCGTCCAGGCTCGCCGGCCAGCGCCGGAAGGACCAGTACGGGGTACGTCGGCTGCGGCTGTCGACCGGTTGGTCGGCGTACACCTGCCGAGGGGCGGCGTACACCCGTAGCCGACCGTCGACGATCAGCGGAGCGACCGGCAGGCGACCGGTCACCCCCGGGTCAGGCATGCTCCGCGCCGGGTAGTCGTCCCGAGCAGGGGTGCTCACCTCCGCCGGCGCCAGGACCCGGTACGCGATGATCCCGGCCGCCGCGGCGACACCCACCGCCGCCACCGCCGCCACGATCCGCCGCCGACCCGCCGCCCACCCCATGCCGCACCTCCGCACGGCACCCTACCCAGCCGCCTCCGGGCCCGCCCCCGCCCCCGAGCCGCCCCGCCCGCGCGGGTCCGGGCGTTACGGAGGCGTGCGGCGCGCTGGGTCAGGCGACGTCGGCGTGGCGGGCACTGGCTGCGGCGGCCAGGGCGGCTATGTCCTGCCGCAGCACCCGCTCCGCGGCTCGCACCGCCAACCCGCCGAGCAACAGTGCCAGCGCGCGGCCGGCAACCGCGGCCGGCTGAGCCCGCACCGTCACCGTCACGGAGGCGTAGCGGCGTCCGCGACGGTGGATGTCCCGTAGCGTCCAGGTGATCCGGTAGTCGACGCCGTCACCGGGCGAGCCGAGGACCAGCCGCCGGGGCGGCTCGGCGGCCAGCACGACGAACTCCTCGGCCATCGTGCCGCCGCCCGGTCGGCTGCGGATCTCCCGCCAGGACGTGCCCGGGCCGAACGTACCCGGCGTCAGCAGTTGCACGGGCCGATCACCGCACCTGGGGCGGGACAGGTCGGTGAGCACCCGCCACAGATCGGCCGCGGATGCCGCGACCACGCCGTTGACCGCAACGGTCGACATGCCACCTCCCGTGGCACCGACGGTACGCGGCGTGAGCGTGGCTCGGGGTCCCCGTACGGAGAATCCTCCGCCGGAGACCCCCTGCTGCTGGCATCAGCCGACGAACCGGCCGTCCCGGATCGCGTCGACGAACGCGGTCCAGCCCGGCGGGCTCACCACGAGCACCGGCCCGGTCTGGTCCTTCGAGTCGCGGATGCCCACCACACCGCGGACGGCGGCCAGGTTGTCGGCCACCTCCACGCAGAGACCCTGGTCGTTGGAGCGGCTGCTGGTCCGCCAGACCGCGTCCACGAGATCGTGCATCGTCGTCATCTCCCTCAGTCTCGACGTTGCGCCACCCGGGACCGGGCCGACCGGAAAAGGGGGGCACCGGCCGGCCCGGCGCGGCATGGCGACGGAATTCCGAGGCGATCAACGAAGACGGTGACGGTCCTTGATCGCACCCGCTGTGCGATCAAGGACAGCTGTCGGGTTCAGGTCAGTTCGCTGGCAGGACGGTGCCCGTGACCTCGCCCAACGTGAGGGTGGTGCCGTCCGGGCCCGGTGCGGTGGCGGTGATCGTCACCGTGTCGCCGTCGGCCAGGAAGGTGCGCTCCGTCCCGCCCACGGAGACCGGTTCGGTGCCGCCCCAACTGAGTTCCAGGAACGAGCCGACCTGGTCGCGTCGAGGGCCGGAGACCGTGCCGGAGGCGTAGAGGTCGCCGGTGCGCAGCGAGGCGCCGTTGACGGTCAGGTGCGCCAACTGCTGGGCGGGGGTCCAGTACATGTCGGCGAAGGGCGGCTCGCTGACCGGCTCCCCGTTCCAGAGCACCTTCAGCCGCAGGTCCAGCCCTTGGTGCGGTTCGTCGCGCAGGTAGTCGGCCACCGGCGGATCCTGCGCCGGGCCGGCGACGAACGCGTCGCGCAGCGCGTCCAGCGGGGTGACCCAGGCGGCGACCGAGGTGGCGAACGACTTCCCCAGGAACGGCCCGAGCGGCTGGTACTCCCACGCCTGGATGTCCCGTGCCGACCAGTCGTTGACGAGCACCACGCCGAAGACGTGATCGGCGAAGTCGGCGGCGGCCACCCGGCGGCCGAGCGGGCTCGGCACCCCGACCACGAACCCGACCTCGGCCTCGATGTCGAGCCGCGCGGACGGGCCGAACGTCGGCCCGTCAGAGCTGGGTCGCTGCCCCTGTGGACGCACCACCGGGGTGCCGGAGACCACGACCGTGCCAGCCCGGCCGTGGTAGCCGATCGGCAGGTGCTTCCAGTTCGGCAGCAGCGGCGGCTGGCCGGGACGGAAGATCAGGCCGACGTTCGACGCGTGGTGTTCCGAGGAGTAGAAGTCGACGTAGTCGGCCACCTCGAAGGGCAGCTCCATCCGCACCTCGTCCACCGGCACCAGCAGCGGTTCCACCGCCGCCCGGTGCGTCGGGTCGGTCAGCAGCTCGGTGATCCGATCCCGCACCGCGGTCCACTGCGGACGACCGAGCGCCAGGAACGCGTTGAGCGTCGGCCGGCACAGCGCGCCACCGGCCAGCACCAGGTCCGCGGCCTCCGCGCCGGCCAGGTCCAGGACGAGGTCGCCGACGCGTACGCCGATGCGCGGCTCGTCGTCGCCCACCCGGAACACCCCGTACGGCAGGTGGTGCACCCCGTACCCGGAACCCGCCGCACCCGGCACCCAGCTCGCTGGCTGACTCTCGCTCATGCCTCGAAGCCTCCGTTCACCAGCCCGAGCCGGATCAGATCGGTAAGTGGTTCCACGATGCTGCACGAGCCGAACCCCACCCACAGCGGGCGCGCCGCGTCGTGCCGGCCGTCGACCGCCTGCACCAGCGGGCGCTCGTCGCGCACAGTGAGCAGCTCGGCGACGGCAGCGACGGTCGCGCCCTCGGCGGCGGCCAGGGTCGCGGCGAGCACGTTGCCGAAGCCGTGGTGGGTGAACCCGGTCTCCGGGTCCACGTGCCGCACCGCGTGGTGCAGCCCGGCGGTCAGCTTGAACGGCAGCTCCCGGTCCCGGCAGGCGCAGATCACCGCGGCCAGCTCGGCGGGCGTCGGGAACAGCTCGGCGGCCAGCCCGCCGGTGCGGAACTTGGCGGCGACCGACATCCCTCGGGTACGGGCGTCGGCGAGCACGTCCAGGGCACCCATCAACCCGAAGGTGAGCGGCACCTCCGCGTAGACGGGGACGCCGTCCAGCCGGTCGGCCAGCTTCACCAGCTCGGTCAGCCCAGGTTGGGGGTCCTCGCCCCGCCGCGCGACGGGCACCTCGACCTGTCGGGCGGTCACCCCGAGTGGGGGCAGGATCGACAGCGCGACGGGCAGCCGGTCGACGCCGGTGTCACCGATCAGCCCGATCGCGAAGTTCTCCTCGGGGTCGACCAGACCGCTCAGCTCGCCCGCCGTGATCGCCGAGGCGGGCAGCAGCAGCGGGCCGACCAGGTCGGCGTACCACGCGGCACGGTGCCGCCGGTGGGCCGCCACGGCGTCGGGCAGCGGCGCGCTGCCCGGCGGGAAGACGGCGGCGTCGTCGACCAGGCCGGCGACAAGAGTGGGCAGCTGCGTTGACACGAGACAAGAATGTACGGGACGCTTCAAGAAGCGGACAACAGCGTCCGATTATCGGACGGACAGCGGACCGGGAGGGCGAGATGCCGTACTACCGCAGCGTCGGCGAGCTGCCACGCAAGCGCCACACCCAGTTCCGGCAGCCGGACGGCAGCCTCTACACCGAGGAGCTGATGGGGCAGGAGGGCTTCTCCTCCGACTCGTCCCTGCTCTACCACCGGTACGCCCCGACCGCGATCGTCGCCGCCGAGGAGTTCACCCCGCCGGCCGTGACGCGGATGCCGAATCTGCCGCTCAAGCCCCGGCACCTGCGTACCCACAAGCTCGACGGAACCGGCGCGGACCCGGTCCTCGGCCGGCGTTACCTGCTCGCCAACGACGACGTGCGGATCGCCTACGTCCTGGCCGACCGCCCCTCGCCCCTGTTCCGCGACGCCACCGGCGACCACTGCCTCTACGTCGAGGCGGGCACCCTGCGGGTCGAGTCGACGTTCGGCGTGCTCGACGCGGTGGCCGGCGATTACGTCATCATCCCGACCTCTACGGTGCACCGCCTGGTGCCCACCGGCGACACCCCGACCCGACTGCTCGCCGTGGAGGCGTCCGGGCACATCGGCCCACCCAAGCGCTACCTCTCCGTACGCGGCCAGTTCCTGGAACACTCGCCGTACTGCGAGCGCGACGTCCGGGGACCGGACACCCCGCTGCTCGTCGACGGCACCGACGTCGAGGTGCTGGTCCGCCATCGTCGGGGATGGACCCGGCACGTCTACGCCAACCACCCCTTCGACGTGGTCGGTTGGGACGGGCACCTCTACCCGTGGGCGTTCTCCATCCACGACTTCGAGCCGATCACCGGCCGGATCCACCAGCCGCCACCGGTGCACCAGACCTTTGCCGGCCCGAACTTCGTGATCTGCTCGTTCGTGCCCCGCAAGGTCGACTACCACCCGGACGCCATCCCGGTGCCGTACCACCACCACAACGTCGACTCCGACGAGATGCTCTTCTACACCGGGGGCAACTACGAGGCGCGGCGCGGCTCCGGCATCGAGCAGGGCTCCATCTCGCTGCACCCGTCCGGCTTCACCCACGGACCGCAGCCCGGCGCGGCGGAACGCGCCATCGGCGTGGACTTCTTCGACGAACTGGCGGTCATGGTCGACACCTTCCGCCCGCTCGACCTCTGCGACGCCGCGACGGAGTGCGAGGACGACGGATACGCCTGGACCTGGGCCCGCCGTCCCTGAGGCGGTCAGGCCACCGGCCGGCCGATGATCGCCAGCCGGGCGGCGGTGGCGATCGCGATGGCCAGGACCAGCGGCCACGGGGTGCCGAGCAGGGCGTAGAGCAGGATCAGCGCCGGTGCCGCTGCGGCGGCGTACACGGCCAGGGCGAGCGGACGGTCGGTACGCCGCAGCACAGGCAGCACGGTCCGGGTCAGTCCGGGCAGCCGGGACGCCTGCTGCCAGAGCACGATGCCACCGCCAGCGGCCGCCACCACCGCCAGCAGCCGGGAGAATCCGGAGCCGGTCGCGGTCGAACAGGCGACCACGAGGGCGGCCACCGCCGACCAGCCGGCTCCCCAGAGCACGAACTGCCGCAATGCCGCCGGCACCGGCTGGCGTGCCACGACCGGCCCGGTGCCGAGGTGGTCCGGCCCGGACGGCCAGGCTTCGCCACGCCCCCGCTCCGGCTCTCCGGTGGGGCCGGTCACCGGCCCGCCGGTGGGTTCATCTCCGCCCGGCACCGGCCAGCCCGGACGGTCCTCCGGTCCGGCGGGACGGCTGGCGTCGACGTCGCCGGCCGCCGAACGCCCCGCCTCGTCCGGGTCGCGTCCGGGCCGGTCCGGATCGTCGTCGGCCGCGTCCGGCCGGGTCGACTCGTCCGGCACCTCGTCGGCGCGGCGCGGGTCGGTCGGCGGCAGGTTCGCCACCGCCGCTTCGGCAAGTCGCTCCAGTGCGGCGCTCCACCGACGCTGTTCCAGCCGCAGTACCCCGACGTCGTCGGCCGTCTCCGCCAGGCGCGGGTCCAGCCGGAGCGCCTCCCGGTAGGCCCGCTCCGCCAGGTCGTACATCCGCATGTTGGCCGCGACCAGGCCCAGCACCAGGTGGCCCTGCGGTTCCTCGGGGGCCAGTTCCACCGCGCGCCAGGCCGCGTTCAACGCCGGCTGGCCGTTGCGCGAGCCGGCCAGGATCGCCGCCGCGCTGCGCTGGGCGTACGCGTCCTGCGGCCCCAGGGCCAGGATCTCGTCTGCCGCGCGGGCGGCCTCGGCGTACCGTTCGAGGTCACCGAGGGCCAGCCCACGGGCGACGAGCGGGGACACCTGACCCGGCGCGGCAGCCACCGCGGCCTCGGCGGCGGCAAGCGCCTCGGTCGGTCGACCGGCGGCCAGGTGCACCCGGGCCAGCATGGTCGACACCTCGGCGGCGGCCGGGTCGAGCGCCAGCGCGAAGCCGAGTTCGGCCGCGGCCTCGTCGTAGCGGCCCAGCTCGGCCAGGAGCGTGGCACGTTCGAGGTAGCCGTCGGCGGCGGGCGGATCGGCGGACATCGCGGCGAGCCTAGGCGCTCGGCTGCTCGTACACCAGGGCGACCGCGATCCCGGCGAGTCCCTCACCGCGCCCGGTGAAGCCCAGGCCGTCGGTGGTTGCGGCGGAGACCGTGACCGGCGCGCCGACCGCCTCCGACAGCACCCGCTGGGCCTCGTCCCGGCGTGGGCCGATCTTCGGACGGACCCCCACCACCTGCACGGACACGTTGCCGATGGCGAATCCGGCGGCGCGGACCCGACGGGCCGTCTCGGTGAGCAGGGCCACCCCGCTGGCCCCGGCCCACTCGGGCTGCCCGACGCCGAAGTTGGCGCCGAGATCGCCCAGGCCGGCGGCGGAGAGCAGGGCGTTGCAGGCGGCGTGGGCGGCGACGTCGGCGTCCGAGTGCCCGGCCAGGCCGTCCTGCCCCGGCCAGTGCAGACCGGCCACCCAGCAGGGCCGACCGGCCTCGAAGGCGTGCACGTCGGTCCCGATGGCCACCCGAGGAACGATCATGAGCCGAGGGTACGCGCTACCGCCCGGTCGCCAGCAGGTGCTCGGCCAGCGCCAGGTCGAACGGTCTGGTGATCTTCAGAGCGTGCTCCGAACCGGGCACGCAGTGCACCGCCAAGCCCTGCTTCTCCACCAGCCCCGCGTCGTCGGTGAGGGCGTCGCCGGCGGCGGCGTGGGCGGCGGTCAGCACCGCCCGGCGGAATCCCTGGGGAGTCTGCACGGCGCGTAACGCGGCCCGGTCGACGGTGCCCAGCACCATCTCGTCCGCGTCGACCTCCTTGATCGTGTCGACGACCGGCAGCACCGGGATCACGGCGTGGTGACCTGCCCGGACCGCCGCGGCCACCGACTCCACCAGCGCGGGCGGGGTGAGCGCTCGGGCCGCGTCGTGCACCAGGACGATCTCCGGACCGGCGGGTACCGCGGCGAGCGCGGCAGCCACCGAGGCCTGCCGTTCCGCGCCACCGGGCACCACGGTCACCGGAGCGACCGGTGCGAGCAGTTCCCGCACGGCCGCCACCTCCGCCGCCGGCGCGGCCACCACGATGCTGTGCACCGAGGGGGCTTCGGCCAGCCGACGGACCGCGTGCACCAGCAGCGGCTCACCGGCCAGCAGCCGAAGTGCCTTCGGTCGACCGGGCCCGAGGCGTACGCCGGCACCGGCCGCAGGCACGAGGACCGCGACGTCACCGCACGGGTTGAGCTGCGCGGTCACGTCGCGGTCCTCGACGGTTTGTTCGCTACGAATCGGGTACGACGATGCGGTGCGGACTAGGCCTCCGTCAGCACCTTGTCGAGCAACGTCTCCGCCTCGTCCTTGGTGCTCTTCTCGGCCAGCGCGACCTCGCCGACCAGAATGTCGCGGGCCTTGGCGAGCATGCGCTTCTCACCCGCGGACAGCCCTCGCTCCCGCTCGCGACGCCACAGGTCGCGGACGACCTCGGCCACCTTCAGCGGGTTGCCGGAGGCCAGCTTCTCCAGATTCGCCTTGTAACGCCGCGACCAGTTGGTCGGCTCCTCGGTGTGCGGAGCCCGGAGAACGTCGAAGACCTTGCCGAGGCCCTCTTCGCCAACCACCTCGCGCACACCCACGATCTCGGCGTTCTCGGCCGGTACCCGGACCGTCAGGTCACCCTGCGCGACCCTCAGGACGAGGTACTGCTTAGGCTCGCCCTTGATGACCCGAGTCTCGATTGCCTCGATGAGTGCGGCCCCGTGGTGGGGGTAAACAACGGTCTCGCCGACACTGAAAACCATAGGTTCGAAACCCCTTTCGCTGTGTCTAGGGTAACACGCTCAGGCACCGATGTCTCACCGCTGTCCTGACCGTTGGCGCAGCTCAGGGGCCCTGTGAGAGGTATTTCTTCGGCTTGACAGACCATCCAGACGATGATTCGAACACGTTGCGTAACTTTGGGATGACCCCCGGACACCACCGTCGTGGAGGTGGAGATCCGGGAGAACAAGCGCCGAGGCTCTGCGACACACCCGCTGGAGATCAAGGGCTACGCACCCGTTCCATGATATCCCGCCGCAGCCGGACGCGGGCAGCGGTAGCGGTACCCGGCCCGGTGCGGGACGCTTGAGGAGTGCCGCGTCCGCGCACCCACGAGGTTCCAGGGGGTCGTAATGGGCAAGGCTGACGCCGATGGTCCCGGGCTGCCCGACCTGCCGCCGGAGTGGGGCCGGGTGGTCATCCCGGACGATCTGGCCGCCCTGGCCGACGAGGCCGAACAGGTCCGTCGCGAGCTGCGGCGGGCGGCTGCGGACCGCCGCCGCTGGCGTCCGCCCGCCGGCCCGGTGCTCGTACTGATCGTCGCCGTCCTGACCACCATCGCCGGCCTGGCCGCTGTCACCTGGCCCCGGGCCAGCCGGACCGGACCGGCCACCGGCACCCCCGACCCGGCGCAAGCGCAGCTGACCGGACGCCAACTGCCCGCGCTCGACCTGGTCGACGGCGGGCAGTCACCGGTGCCGCTACGCGGACTGCTGCCGGTCGTGGTGCTGCTGGTGGACGGTTGCGCCTGCCCGGAGCAGGTGACCGAAGCGGCGACCGCGGTGCCGCCGGGGGTGAACGTGGTCACCGTGGCGGTTGCCCAGCCACGGGCAGCACCGCCGGGAACACCGGTGCGACCACTCGCCGATCCGGCCGGCGGCCTACGCGCCTTCCTGCACCTGCCGGCCGGTCAGCACGGCGTGACGGCCGTGCTCGCCGACCGCACCGGCCGGATCACCCTGGTGGTACCCGAGGTCACCTCGATCGCCGACCACCACGCCGAACTGTCCCGACTGGCCGATTGATCCCGCCCTGCGCCCAGGCCCCCGCCGGGACTGCTCAGGTGAGGACGACCAGCCGGGCCTCGATCTGGACCGGCTGCGACCCGGCCGGCGAGAACGACAACCGGGCCGCTGCGCCGGTGCCGGTGAGTTCCATCAGGACCTGCCCACCGTCGCAGCCCATCGTCATCGGTGCCGCTGACCGGGCCCCGCTGACGGCCACCAGCAGCTCACCCGGGCCGGTGCAGCGCAGCCACAGCAGGTGCCGCTCACCGCGCTCCATCCGGGTCTGCCGAAGCACCGCGCCGCCGGAGCTGATCCGCGCCGACTCGGTCCAGACCAGGTCGTTCGCGCCCCGCCAGCCGTCCGCGACGGCGGAACTCGTGACGGTGCCGTCCACCGGTGGGCCGTCCGTGCCGACCACCGCTCCGGTACTCGGGTCGATCACCATCGAGGACGCCGGCTCGGGCACCACGGCGCCGGTGACCGGGTTCTCCCGCCAGTACGTGACGGACGACGACCCGCCCGGCACGAGACCCGTGTCGCTTCGCGCCTGCGGTGCCTGCGCCTGCCACCACCAGCCGCCGAGGGTCAGCACCCCCACCCCGACGGCGGCCAACAGTGCTCCGCGCAGCTGGGGGATGGCATCGACGTCCATCCTTGAAGAGTAACTCCGTCGACTGGTCAGGCGTGACGTTCCAGCAGGGCGGCGTAGAGGGTCAGGCCAGGCCCGAAGGCCAGCATCACCACGCGGCGCGGTGCCGGTGCCGACCGGAACAGGCGGTCGAGGATCAACAGCACCGTCGGCGAGGAACAGTTGCCGTGCTCGTCGAGCGTCTCCCGGGACGCCGCCAACGCCGCCGGTGCCAGTCCCAGCTCACGCTCCACCACGTTGAGGATGCGCGGGCCGCCCGGGTGCACGGCCCAACCGTCCACCTCCGACCGGTGGGTGCCGTGCCGGGCCAGCACCTCGTCGACCAGCCCCCGGACGTGCCTCGACAGCACCTGCGGCACCTTCGGTGACAACCCCATCCGGAAACCGGTGTCGGTCACCTCCCAGGTCATGTGGTCGGCGGTGGAGGTGTCGGTCACCGAGGCGACCTCACGTACGGCGTACCCCCGCCCACCGGGAACGACCACCGCGGCGACCGCGGCGTCGGAGAAGAGCGCGTGGGAGACGATCTGCTGGGTGTCCATCCGGGCCGAGGAGGGCTGCAGGTGCAGGCTGGTCAACTCGGCGCAGAGCAGCAGTGCGGGCCGGCCCCGGGCGGTGACGAAGTCACCCACCGCACCCAGCCCCGGCAGCGCCGCGTAGCAGCCCATGTGACCGACGAACATCCGCTGGGTCGTCGCGGCCATGCCCAGATCCCGGGCGAGCAGGATGTCCAGCCCAGGGGTGGCGTACCCGGTGCACGAGCACACGACGAAGAGGCCGACGTCACGGGCGTCCAGTCCGGCGGCGGTCAACGCCCGGCCGACCGCCTCCTTGCCCAGCGGTAACGCCTCGACCTGGTAACGGAGCATCCGTCGCTCGGTCGGCCAGTCGGAGACGTCCTCAAGCAACGGGTTGACTGCCGCCTGCCGCCGGGTCACCCCGGAGTGCGCGAAGATCCGCTCGGCCAGGGCCCGGGTCGAGCCGGAGAAATGCTGGGAAAAGAACTTCTCCCACAACTCCTGCTGGTCGGCCGAGGGCGGATGGGCCGTGCCCAGGCCCGCGATAACCGGTACGGACACGGTCCCACCTTCCTCTCGCAAGCTCACATCTCACGCCTGCCGACCACGCGCCGGTCCACGACCGCCAGGCCCACAAGCTCATTCCCTCACGCTCACCAACGAGGACTCGATCCGTCCCGGTCCGGGTCACCGCCAAGCGCGGCAATGCCGAGCCAGTCGGCACAGACGTCGGAGGTCGCCGGGTGCAGCGACCCGCAGCGAGCATCGCGGTACAGGCGTTCCAGTGGATGGCCCCGTCGGGTGGCGGAGGTGCCGGCCGCCTCCAGCATGGACGCGGCCACCTCCGCCGCAGTGGTGCCGGCCAGCAGCTTGGCCCGCCACACCCACCGGTTGGTTTCCTCGTCACCCGGTGCGTCGTCGACCCGTCGGGCCGCCTCGGCGACCACCAGCTCCGCCGCCGCCACTGCGGCGTCGGCACGACCGAGCCGGGCGCGTACCGCCGGCAGGCCGGCGAGGTTACGGGTGTTCAGGTGTTCCGCCGCCGCGTCGATCGACGCCCGGGCCACCCCCACGTAGACGGCCGCATAGCTGGCCACCAGCCAGTGCGGCATGAGCTGGGCCACCACCAGGGCCAGCCCTTCGACCCCGCCGAGCAGCCGGTCGGTCCCGACGGTCACGTCGAGGTGCAGGTCGTGCGAGGCGGTGGCGCGCATGCCGAGAGCGTCCCAGGTCGGCTCGACGGTGAGCCCTTCCCCGGCCGGAACCAGAAACTGCGAGACCACGGACGGGTCGGCGGCGCTCCGGGCCGCCACCAGGTAGCCATCGGCGTGGCCGGCACCGGAGCAGAAGGTCTTGCTGCCCTTGATCCGCCAGCCGCCGTCGACCGGTTCGTAGACCGTGGCGAGCTGGGACAGCCGGGCACCGGCGCCCCGCTCGCTCATCGCGACCGCGTACCAGGCCCCGTCGGCCGCCGCGCGTAGCAGCCGGTCGCGGGCGGCCAGCGCCTCCGCCGGTACGCCGAGCGCCTCGGCCAGCTCCTCGGTGACCGCGCCGAGCGCACCGGTCACCGAGGCGTGCATGTTGAACACCAGGGCGGTGGCGCCGTTGCCGCGGGCCAGTTCGGTGGCGACCGCCGCGTACCCGGCGAAGGTGGCACCGGCGCCACCCAGCTCGGCCGGGACCATCAGTCCGAACAGCCCCGCCTCGCGCAGGTCGGCGAAGTCGTCCACCGGGAACGAGCCGTCCCGGTCGTGTGTGGCGGCCCGCGCCGCCAGCCGGGGCGCCAGCCGCCGGGCCGCCGCCGGCGCTCCACTGCGCTCGGTCATGGATGGAACCCCCTCTTCGGACATTGCCATACCCTCACCTGGATCAGCTATCCGTCGCGCAGCCCGTGACCCTGGTAGAGCACCGCCCTCGACCCGGTCGGCACGATGCGTGGTGCCTGACCGGTCGGTGTCGCCACGCCCGTCACCTGCCTCAGCAGCCACCGCAGCAGCCCCGGCACCCCGGGCCGGACACCACGGACCCGCAGGTCGACGCCGTGCCGGGCACACTCGGCGACCAACTCGCGGTCGTCGACGAACAACCGAGGGTCGTGGATGCCGCGCGGCACGGTGGGCAGGCGCTCGGCGATGCGGACGGCGACCAGCCGGGCCAGCGCGGTGTCGTTGAGTGTGTCCAGCACCAGCAGACCACCGGGGCGCAGCAGTCGGCACGCCTCGGCCACCGCCGCACGCCAGTCCGGGACGTGCTCCAGCAGCTCTCCGGCGGCGACCACGTCGGCGCAGCCGTCCACCAGCGGCACCGCCGTCGCGTCGCCGTTCACCACCGTCACGCCGTGCGCCGCCGCCTGGGCCAGCGCCGAGCGGGTCAGGTCCACCCCCACATGCCGGTAACCCTTGCCGGCCAGGTGTGGGGCGAGCAGCCCGGCCCCGCAGCCGAGGTCGACCAGGACCGCGCCGGGTCGCGCCGCCGGGGGCACCAGCGCGGCCCGCGCCCGGGCCAGCCAGTGCAGCATGGCGAACACCCCGTCCGGCCGCCACCATTCGTCCGCCAGGTCGTCGTACTGGCGCGGATCGTTGCGGGGCAGCACGAGGCCGGCGTCACGCATGGCAACGAGCGTGGCACGACTCCCCGGTAACGACCAGACTTCCGTTATGTCGTCGACGGTGTTAGGGCTGGTCAGAGCAAGCCATCCGGAGCCGACCGCAGCGGTCACCACAGTGGCCGGCCTGCTCGCCGTCGGTGTCGGGCATCCACCCGGCGGCGTCGTCGCGGTGGTGCTCACCGTGGCGGCCAGCCAGTTCACCGTCGGATGGACCAACGACCTGCTCGACGCCGACCGCGACACGATGGTCGGGCGCGCCGACAAACCGTTGGCCTCCGGCGCGCTCGGCCGGCGTACCGTCGCGGTCGCCGCCGCCGTGGCCGCCACCGCGACCGTGGCACTGGCCCTGACCACGAACCCGGCGGCGGCGCTCTGCGCCGTCGTCGCCCTGGTCTCGGCGCTGCTCTACGACTGGCCGCTGAAGTCCACCCCGATCTCGGTGCTGCCGTACGCGGTCTCCTTCGGCGCGCTGCCCGCCTTCGTGGTGCTGGCCCTGCCCGACGCTCCGCCACCCCCAGCCTGGCTGGTCGTCGCGGCGGCCCTGCTCGGCGCGGGTGCCCACTTCGCGAACGTGCTGCCCGACTTCGCCGACGACGCCCGGACCGGAGTTCGTGGGCTGCCGCACCGGCTCGGCGCGACGGGCAGCCGGGCGGCCGCTGTGGGGCTGCTGATCGCGGCGACCGTCACGCTCGTGCTCGGGCCACCCGGACCGCCGACCGGCGTGGGTCTCGCGGCGGTCGCCGTCACCGTCGTGATCTTCATCGTGGCCTGGTACGCCGGCCGGACCGGCGAGCACGCCGGAGCCCGGCCGGTGGCTGCCTTCCGCGCGGTGCTGCTGGTCGCCCTGATCGACGTCGTACTGCTGGTCACGAACGGTCGGTTGGTCTGAGGTCGGCCTCGACGGCTGGCCGCACCGGGTCGGCGTGCGGCCCACGATCAGCGCCAACTACCCTGGAGCCCGGTCTGCGCGGGCATGGCCAGCGGTTCCGGCCGGCGAGCCGGTGTGATCGTGACGAGGAGGACCGACGTGAGGCGCTCGATCAGGGGTTCCCGGCGGGCTGCCGTGCTGCTGCCCGGGATCGCGGCGGCAGCCGGGCTGCTGCTGTCCGGATGCGGCGCCGGCCAGATCTCCGAGACGGCCAACAAGGTCCCGTCGATCCAGGGCGTCAACCTCGAGGCCGGCGACGGGCGGTACGCCGTTCGCGCCGCCGCGCTGGCCTACCCCGGTGTCGAGGGCTATCAGGCCGGCGACGACGCTCTGCTCAACGTCGTCCTCTACAACGACTCGCCGGATCCGGTCACGGTCACGGTCACCTCGCCGGACGCCCGGGAGGTGGTGCTCACCACGGTCGCCGCCGCGACCAACCCGTCGCCCACCGGCTCGCCGTCGCCGACGGCCTCCCCCTCGCCGGAGCAGTCTCCCGAGGGATCCCCCTCGCCGGACAACTCCGCCTCGCCGGACAACTCTCCCGCACCGGACGACTCCCCGTCGCCGAGCCCGACCGGGTCACCCACGTCCGGGCCCGCCCGGATCGAGATTCCTCCGCTGAGCTACGTGCAGCTCAACACCGAGGGTGAGCAGGTGCTTCAACTGCTCGGGCTGAACGAGACCCTGCTCGCCGGCCAGAGCGTCACGCTGACCTTCGACTTCGGCGGCGAGACGGTCACCAGCCCGGCGCCGATCGCCGTGCCGCTCTCGCCGCTGCCGCAGCCGTCGCCGGTCATCGAGCGGCACACCGAGTACGAGGGCGAAGGCGGCCACTGAGCACGGCGGGCCGGTCACGCCGACCGAGCTGATCCAGGTACGTCCCGACGGCACCGTCGGCGTGGTGCGGCCATGCCGACGGTGCCGTCGTCGTACCCGGGGGTTAGCGTCGCTCGGGTGAGCATCTCCCGATCGACCCCGTCCCGGGCGGGCACCGGCTCGCGAAGCCGCGCCGCCGCTCGCGAGCCCCGGCCCGCGTACGAGTGCGACGCCTGCGGACATCAGCCACCGAAATGGGTGGGACGCTGTCCCGAGTGCGGCGAGTGGGGCTCCGTGGTCGAGTGCACGGTCACCGGCCCGACCGTCTCGGGCCGCGTGGTGAGTTCCCGGATGCCCGCCGAGCCGGCCCGGCCCATCGCCACCATCAGCGCGGCACCGGCCCGGGCCCGACCGACCGGGGTCGGCGAGCTGGATCGGGTCCTCGGTGGTGGTCTGGTGCCCGGTGCCGTGGTGCTGCTCGCCGGGGAGCCGGGGGTGGGCAAGTCCACCCTGCTGCTCGACGTCGCCCAACAGTGGGCCGCCGGAGCGGGCAGCCCCTCGCTGGTGGTCAGCGGTGAGGAGTCGGTCAGCCAGGTACGGCTGCGGGCGGAGCGGATGGGCACCCTGCACGACCAGCTCTTCCTGGCGGCCGAGAGCGACCTCGCGGCGGTGCTCGGTCATCTCGACGCGGTCAAGCCGGGCCTGCTCGTCCTCGACTCGGTGCAGACCATCTCCACCACCGGCACCGAGGGCGTACCGGGCGGGGTGACCCAGGTCCGGGCGGTCACCGCCGCCCTGGTCGCGGTCGCCAAGGAACGCGGGGTCGCCACCGTGCTGGTCGGGCACGTCACCAAGGACGGCCAGGTCGCCGGACCCCGGGTGCTGGAGCACCTGGTCGACGTGGTGCTGCACTTCGAAGGCGACAAGCACTCCTCACTGCGGATGGTGCGCGGCGTCAAGAACCGGTTCGGTGCCGCTGACGAGGTCGGCTGCTTCGAGATGCACGAGGGCGGCATCAGCAGCCTCGCCGATCCCTCCGGGCTGTTCCTGACCCGTTACTCCGAGCCGGTCCCGGGCACCTGCGTGACGGTGGCGATGGAGGGACGGCGGGCACTGCTCACCGAGGTGCAGGCGCTGATCGGGGCCACGGTGGCCGGCTCACCCCGGCGTACCGTCTCCGGGCTGGACTCCGCCCGGCTGGCGATGGTGCTCGCGGTGCTCCAGCGCCGTACCGAACGGCTCACCCTGCACGACCGGGAGGTCTTCGCGGCCACCGTGGGCGGCATCCGGGTGGTGGAACCCGCCGCCGACCTCGCGGTCGCCCTCGCCGTCGCCTCCGGCGGGCTCAACCTGGCGATCGCACCGCACCTGGTGGCGATCGGTGAGGTCGGCCTCACCGGCGAGGTGCGGCGGGTGGGCGCGGTACCGCGCCGACTGGCGGAGGCGGCCCGGCTCGGTTTCCGGCTGGCCCTCGTGCCGCCCGGCTGCGGACCCACCAGCACCGGTGCCGGACCGGAGCAGATGCGCGTGATCGAGGTCACCGACGTCCGTTCGGCGTTGCAAGCCGCGGCGCGGGCGTCGGCGGAGTGAGCCGGCCACCGGGCGGGTCGGGCAGGGCGGGCGGAATCGTGACACATCACAGTAACCGCGAGAGCACCCACCGCAGGGCAGTCCGTAGACTGTGCCCGTGCCGATCGACCGCGATACCACCAAGCCAGCCGGCGCGACGCCCCACGCCCGCACCGCTGCGGTGGGCTCGCCCGCCCGACCCATCAGCGTGAGCGTGACGGGGGGCGGCGTCGCCGGCGATCCACTGCGCGCGAACCTGGCCCTGATGGCACCCGGCACCGCGCTGCGCGACGGGTTGGAGCGGATCCTGCGGGGTCGTACGGGCGCGCTGATCGTCCTCGGCTACGACAAGGTGGTCGAGGGGCTCTGCACGGGCGGCTTTCCGCTGGACGTCGAGTTCTCCGCGACCCGGGTCCGGGAGCTCTGCAAGATGGACGGCGCGGTCGTGCTCTCCAGCGACGGCACAAGGATCGTGCGGGCGGCCGTGCACCTCATGCCCGATCCCACCATCCCGACCGAGGAGTCCGGCACCCGGCACCGCACCGCCGAACGGGTCGCCCGGCAGACCGGCTACCCGGTGATCTCGGTCAGCCAGTCCATGCGCATCATCAGCCTCTACGTCAACGGTCAACGTCACGTGCTCGACGACTCGGCGGCGATCCTCTCCCGGGCGAATCAGGCACTCGCCACGCTTGAGCGGTACAAGCTCCGCCTCGACGAGGTGTCCGGCACACTCTCCGCCCTGGAGATCGAGGATCTGGTCACCGTGCGTGACGCGGTGGCGGTGATGCAGCGGCTGGAGATGGTCCGCCGAATCGCCGACGAGATCGCCGGTTACGTGGTCGAGTTGGGCACCGACGGGCGGTTGCTGGCCCTCCAGCTTGACGAGTTGATGGCCGGCGTGGATGCCGATCGCACCCTCGTCATCCGGGACTACCTGCCCACCGGTCGCAAGCCCCGGACCCTCGACGAGGCGCTCGTCGAGCTGGACCTGCTGAGTGCCACCGAGCTGATCGACCTGGTCTCGGTCGCCAAGGCGATCGGCTATCCGGCGGCCTCGGACGCGCTGGACGCCGCGGTCAGCCCGCGCGGCTTCCGGCTGCTGGCCAAGGTCCCCCGGCTTCCGGTGGCCGTGGTCGACCGACTGGTGCTGCACTTCGGCAGCCTGCAACGGTTGCTGGGCGCCACAGTGGAGGACCTGCAGGCGGTCGACGGCGTCGGTGACGCACGAGCCCGCGGCGTACGCGAAGGGCTGTCGCGGCTGGCCGAGGCGTCCATCCTGGAACGCTACGTCTAGCCACGTCTCACCCGAACGAGTCGAGGCAGCGCCGGTGGACCGGCAGGTCGACCCGAGTGCCGGCTAGCTGACGACGAGCTTCGCGGGTTGGCTCAGCTTGGTGCCCACCCGGGCGAAGACCTCGTACCGTCCGGCTTGCGCCACCGGCCCGTTCGCCACGCCGTTGGCGCACCGGCTGCTGTCCCTGCCGTTCCAGTTGACCTGGTAGGAGCGTTCGAAGCCCGGGGTGAAGGACTGCACGTCCGACCCGGTGGCCGTGCCACAGGTGTCCGAGGACCAGATCACCTCGGCACCGGCCTTGATGTACAACTCCTGGGCGGTCGCGCCGACGTCCCGGCTGCACGTCCGGTCGGACCGGTTACGGATCTTCAAACTCAGTGCGACGGACGCCCCCGAGGCGGCCTCCGCCGGCTGCGCCACGGCGGTCACCGAAAGTTCGGTGTCCGCACAGTTGCCCTCGTCCACGACGGGATCAACCGCCGGCGGGTCATTGCTGAGGCTCGGTTCGTTCTCCGGCTCGTCCCCCGCGTCGGCGGTCTCGCCCGCTGGATCGGCGGGGTCGGCCCCGGCGTCACCGGACGGCGGCGACCCGGTCTGCGGGGTCAGCACCGACCCGGTCGGATCCGGCGTGCCGGTCGCCACGCCCGGCTCGGGCTTGCCGTCACCGGTCGCGTCGTTGCCCCCGGTGGGCCCGTTGCACGAGTAGAACAGGACAATCAGGAAAAGCAGCACCGCACCGAGCACGACGGCGCGACGCCGCCAGTACACGGTGGGAGGCAGGGGGCCGACCGTCAGACGCATGATGACCCCACCGTAGCGGCGGCCGGTGCGGCGGACGGCAGCGACGCGCCGAGGCTCACCCGTGCCATCGGATCCGACCCTCCATTCACGACGGTTCGCACCGGCGGCAGTCACTCAGGGCGACCGTCCGACCCGACTCAGAGGTAGACCTTGCGCTGGTAGATCGCGTGCGCGCCGGCCACCCGATCCAGGAACAGCAGGCCGGCGCAATGATCGATCTCGTGCTGCAGTGCGCGGGCCTCGAAACCGTCCGTCACCAGGCGTACGGTCTCACCACTGCCGGGCAGCGCACCCTCCACGACCAGCCGGCTCGCCCGTTTCACGTCACCGGTCAGGTCCGGCACCGACATGCACCCTTCCCGACCCGCCTTCCAGCGGGTGGCCTCGACCACCCGGGCGTTGCAGAGCACGAAGACGCCATGCCCGGTGACCGTCTTGGGATGCCCGGTGACGTCCACCGCGAAGATCTGCGCGCTCACCCCGACCTGCGGGGCGGCCAGGCCCACACAGCCCGGCGACACCCGCATGGTCGCGATCAGATCGGCGGCGAGTCGCACCGTCTCACCGGCGGTCGGGTCGACCTCGCCTCCGGGCCGGCTGAGCACCGGGTCCGGTGCGCAGAGCACCGGGATGACGCGGCCGGTGCCGACCGCCTCGGGAACCCAGTCACCCAGGCCCACGTACGCGTCGGGCTGCGCCTCCCGGTTCGGCGCGTCCGATGTGCCGCTCACAGGACGTCCGGTTCGGCAGGTCGGAGAGTCACCTCGACCCCGAGACCGGCGGCCACCTCCGCCAGCCGGCCGGTGAGCGCGTCGGCCACACCGGGGGGCAGTTCCACCTCGGCCACCACCACGTAGAGCGTCCCCGCCAGGCGGGTGCTCAGATCGGTGACGTTGCCACCGGCCTCGGCCAGCGTCCGGGTCATCGCGGCCACGATGCCCATCCGGTCGGCACCGTGCACCGCCATCACGTACGGTTCGCCGGCGGGCGCGGTCTCACCGTCCGGCGTCACTTCGCGTACCGTCGCCAGCAGTTGGCCGTCGGCGGCCAGCGCCGCCAGCGCGGTCTCGACCTCGGCGGCGGCCGGGCCGACGCAGATCAGGGTCATCGCGAAATGTCCCCGCAGACGGGTCATGGTGCTGTCGGTGAGGTTGGCTCCGAGCCGGGCGAGCACCTCGGCGACGTCAGCCACGATGCCGGGCCGGTCCCGGCCGATGACGGTGATCGCAAGCTCGTTCATCCGGGCATTCTGCCCGATCGGCACCCGTCGTCGTGGTCGGCCCGCCCGACCGTCCGAACGGCGGGACCGTAACGCGTGACATCATCGGCGACGCGATGACAGAACCCACCTTCGCCGGCCGGGTGAGCCGGTGGTACGAGCAGCACGCGCGGGACCTGCCCTGGCGCAGGCCCGAGGCGGACCCCTGGGCGATCCTGGTGAGCGAGGTCATGCTTCAGCAGACCCCGGTCGCCCGGGTGGTGCCCGCCTGGCAGGCGTGGCTGGAGCGCTGGCCGACACCGGCCGCCCTGGCCGGGTCGAGCCCGGCCGAGGCGATCCGGATGTGGGGACGGCTCGGTTATCCCCGTCGCGCGGTCCGGCTGCACGAGTGCGCGGTGGCCATCGTGGAGCGGCACGGCGGTGCGGTGCCGGACCGGCTGGAACAGCTGCTCGCCCTGCCCGGCGTCGGTACGTACACCGCCCGGGCGGTCGCCGCCTTCGCGTACGGCCAGCGTCACCCGGTGGTCGACACCAACGTACGCCGGGTGGTTTGCCGGGCGGTGGCCGGTGAACCGGATGCCGGCCCGACCACCCGCCCGGCCGATCTGGTCGCCACCGAGGAACTGCTGCCCGCCGAACCGGCCGCAGCCGCCCTGGCCAGCGCCGCCTTCATGGAGTTGGGGGCGGTCGTCTGCACCGCCCGGTCGCCTCGCTGCGGGGTGTGCCCGGTCGAGTCGACCTGCGCGTGGCGGGCTGCGGGCCGCCCCGCTCCAGCCGGTCCGACCCGCCGACCACAGCGGTACGCCGGGACCGACCGCCAGGTACGCGGCCTGCTACTCGGCGTGCTCCGGGAGGCCAGCGGGCCGGTGCCGCACCAACGCCTGGACCAGGTGTGGGCCGACGACGTACAGCGGGCGCGGGCACTGGCCGGACTTGTCGACGATGGCCTGGTCGAGCCGATCGGTGCGACGTCGTTCCGGTTGGTCGGCGACGGCCCTCCAGCACCGGTGGCTGGCTGAGTACCGAGGGCCGACCCCATCGGGGCCGGCCCTCGGTGTCGGCGGTGGATCAGGCGGAATAGCCTCGGCTGGCGATCCAGTCGGCCAGCACGTCGGTGCTGATCCAGTACTCGGGCCGGCTGGCGTCGGCCGAGTCAGCGATCTTCATCTGGTCGCCGTCGTCGCGGTAGCCGGTCACCGCGATGTAGTGGCCGCCGTCGAAGGTGTGGCTGCCCCCGTCGAGGTCGGTGGCGGTGCCCACGACGTTCGCCACGACGCCCCGCCCGCTGTCGACGGCGCGGACGACGTCCTCCCGCAGCCGGTCGGTCTCGGCCCGGCCAGCGGCCTGACCGGGGATCTCCACCGTGCGGTAGACATCCTTGCCGGCCTTCCGGTTGAGCGCCTCGGTGATCAGGAAGGCCGAGTCGGTGCCCCGCTCGGTGGTGCCCATCTCGCGGGCCAGGTCGTCCTGGGAGACGTCCTTGTTCAGGATGCTCAGGGTGTTACGCACCGCGGCCGGACCGCAGTAGTAGAAGTTCGGCTGGGCCTCGTAACGCACCTTCAACTGCCGCTCACCCTTGCCGTGTCCCCGCTCGGTCACGGCGGCCAGTGGGTCGGAACTCGGCGGAGCGGCGTTCGCGCCCACCGGACCGGCGATCATCCCACCGGCGCAGACGGCACCGGCGGCGGTCAGGGCAGCCTTACGGATCGGACCAGTCATGATCGTTGCCTTCCGTCTCGGGGGATCGACACGACACCAGGAGATGGGAGGTTGCGAGTACCGCGTCGGCTGGAGGCGGCGCGGCACACGCCTGCTCCGGATTCGCAACGACCTGGGCAGGCCCGGCATTTCCGGGTCGGCCCTACCAGCCGGTCGTCGCGGTTACTCCTGCGTACAACCGCCTAGCGGACCGGTCCATGCCCCGGCAAACCGTGACCGCCGTCACGACAAACACCCACAAAACGGATGAACGGACCGGATGGGCGGATGCCTCCGCACCCGCACAGACGACGGCGGCCCGGTGGCATCCGCCACCGGGCCGCCGTCGCTTCGGCTGACGAACCTACTCGTCCGCGCCCGCAGCGGCCGTCCTGCCGCCGAGGTCGGCCGGTACGGCGTCCGGCACCTCCACCGGGCGGTCGGACCCCTTGAAGACGAGCTTGGACTTGTCGATGTCGTTCGGGTCGCCCTCGCAGTCCACCAACACGATCTGACCCGGGGTCAGCTCGTTGAACAGGATCCGCTCGGACAGGTTGTCCTCGATGTCGCGCTGGATGGTGCGACGCAGCGGACGTGCCCCCAGCACCGGGTCGAAGCCCTTCGCCGCGAGGTACTTCTTGGCGTTGTCGGTCAACTCCAGGCCCATGTCCTTGTTCCGCAACTGGGTCTCGATGCGGGAGATCATGATGTCGACGATCGACAGGATCTCGGTCTGACGCAGCTGGTGGAAGACGATGGTGTCGTCGATCCGGTTCAGGAACTCGGGCCGGAAGTGCTGCTTGAGCTCGTCGTTGACCTTCTGCTTCATCCGGTCGTAGTTGGACTCCGAGTCCTCCGACGCCTGGAAGCCCAGGGAGACCGCCTTCGCGACGTCCCGGGTGCCCAGGTTGGTGGTCAGGATGATGACCGTGTTCTTGAAGTCAACGATCCGACCCTGACCATCGGTGAGCCGACCGTCCTCCAGGATCTGCAGGAGCGTGTTGAACACGTCCGGGTGGGCCTTCTCGATCTCGTCGAAGAGCACCACGCTGAACGGCCGACGCCGCACCTTCTCGGTCAGCTGCCCACCCTCGTCGTAGCCGACGTAGCCGGGCGGGGCACCCACCAGCCGGGAGACCGTGTACCGGTCGTGGAACTCGGACATGTCCAGCTGGATCAGGGCGTCCTCGCTGCCGAACAGGAACTCCGCGAGTGCCTTGGACAGCTCGGTCTTACCCACGCCGGACGGGCCGGCGAAGATGAACGAGCCCGACGGACGCTTCGGGTCCTTCAGGCCGGCCCGGGTACGCCGGATCGCCTTCGAGACCGCCTTGACCGCGTCCTCCTGGCCGATGACGCGCTTGTGCAGCTCGTCCTCCATGCGCAGCAGGCGAGAGGTCTCCTCCTCGGTCAGCTTGTAGACCGGGATGCCCGTCCAGTTGCCCAGCACCTCGGCGATCTGCTCGTCGTCGACCTCGCTGACGACGTCCAGGTCACCGGCCTTCCACTCCTTCTCCCGCTGCGCCTTCTGGCCCAGCAGCTGCTTCTCCTTGTCCCGCAGCTGCGCGGCGCGCTCGAAGTCCTGCGCGTCGATCGCGGACTCCTTGTCGCGGCGCACCTGCGCGATCCGCTCGTCGAAGTCACGCAGGTCCGGCGGCGCGGTCATCCGACGGATCCGCATCCGGGCACCGGCCTCGTCGATGAGGTCGATCGCCTTGTCCGGCAGGAAGCGGTCGGAGATGTACCGGTCGGCAAGCGTCGCCGCGGCCACCAGCGCCGCGTCGGTGATCGACACACGGTGGTGCGCCTCGTACCGGTCCCGCAGACCCTTCAGGATCTCGATGGTGTGCGCCAGCGACGGCTCACCGACCTGGATCGGCTGGAAGCGCCGCTCCAACGCGGCGTCCTTCTCCAGGTGCTTGCGGTACTCGTCGAGCGTGGTCGCGCCGATGGTCTGCAGCTCGCCACGGGCCAGCATCGGCTTGAGGATGCTCGCCGCGTCTATCGCGCCCTCGGCGGCACCCGCGCCGACCAGGGTGTGGATCTCGTCGATGAACAGGATGATGTCGCCCCGGGTGCGGATCTCCTTGAGCACCTTCTTCAGGCGCTCCTCGAAGTCACCGCGGTAGCGGGAACCGGCCACCAGCGCACCCAGGTCGAGCGTGTAGAGCTGCTTGTCCTTCAGCGTCTCGGGCACCTCGCCCTTGATGATCTTCTGGGACAGGCCCTCCACCACGGCGGTCTTACCGACACCGGGCTCACCGATCAGGACCGGGTTGTTCTTCGTCCGGCGGGAGAGCACCTGCATCACCCGCTCGATCTCCTTCTCCCGCCCGATGACCGGGTCGAGCTTGCCCTCCCGGGCCGCCTGGGTCAGGTTCCGGCCGAACTGGTCCAACACCAGGCTGGTCGACGGCGCGGCCTCGCCCGGCGCGGTACCCGCCGCGGCAGGCTCCTTGCCCTGGTAGCCGGAGAGCAGCTGGATCACCTGCTGGCGGACCCGGTTCAGGTCGGCACCGAGCTTGACCAGCACCTGGGCGGCGACGCCCTCGCCCTCACGGATCAGCCCGAGCAGGATGTGCTCCGTGCCGATGTAGTTGTGGCCGAGCTGCAGCGCCTCGCGCAGCGACAGCTCCAGCACCTTCTTGGCCCGCGGCGTGAACGGGATGTGCCCGCTCGGCGCCTGCTGGCCCTGGCCGATGATCTCCTCCACCTGCTGGCGGACGCCCTCCAGGGAGATCCCGAGGCTCTCCAGGGCCTTGGCCGCGACGCCCTCACCCTCGTGGATCAGGCCCAACAGGATGTGTTCCGTACCGATGTAGTTGTGGTTGAGCATCCGGGCCTCTTCCTGGGCCAGGACGACAACCCGTCGCGCTCGGTCGGTGAACCGCTCGAACATGCCCTCGTGCTCCTCACGTGCCGTGCGCACTCGATCTTGGTGGTCAAGACTCTCGGCGGGGCCGGATACGCGAGCGCCCGGGACGGGCGTCCGCGCCTCATTACTCTATCGCCGCGAGCCGACTCGGCTGACCTCGTGTGTCTGCGTCGTAGGCCCGGTACGCGTCGTTTTGCACAACCATCCACGCTCAACGGGTGTTCCGGGCATGGTCTGTGTACGCGCAGAGCGAAATTCGGCCCGGTCGCCGGGACCGCCGGGAACGCCGCACGGGGGCGCCCCGACCGGGGACGGCACCATCCACAGGTTGTGGACAAGACATCCACCGGCTGTGGACAACGCGCGGCATGCCCCGATTAGTCCCGCCGACGCCGACGCCGGCCCGGAGAGCTTCTCCGGACCGGCGTCATGGCCGCTCGTGGTGCCTGGTCTCAGTGACCGGCCTTCGAGTGGTATTCGTCGACGATCTCCTGCGGGATCCGGCCCCGGTCCGAGATGTCCTTGCCGGCCTTGCGCGCCCAGGCCCGAATGGCCTTGTTCTGCTCACGGTCGGCGGTGGCACCACCGCGACCACGGGCGGCCCGACCACCGACGACCACACCGCCGCGACCGACCTTCGTGCCGTGGGCGATGTACGGGGCGAATACCTCGCGCAATTTCTCTGCGTTCGAACCTGACAGGTCGATCTCGTACTGAACACCGTCGAGCGCGAACTTGACGGTCTCGTCCGCGTCCCCGCCGTCCAGGTCATCGACCAGCTTGTGAATGATCTGCTTGGCCACGCCACATTCCTTTCGAGCAGGGTTGCTCCTGCCAACTGCACAAGCACAATAACCCGCCAGATGCTTGTCGCGTCAATAGGATGCGGTAACGAGGCGGTAAGTTCTCGTACGACTACTCAGGGCGGACCAACGGGAAGAGGATGGTTTCCCGAATTCCCAGGCCGGTCAGCGCCATCAGGAGCCGGTCGATTCCCATTCCCATGCCACCGGCCGGCGGCATTCCGTACTCCATCGCCCGGAGAAAGTCCTCGTCCAGTCGCATCGCCTCGTCGTCGCCCCGGGCGGCCAGTTGGGCCTGAGCCACCAGCCGTTCCCGCTGCACCACCGGGTCGACCAGCTCGGAGTACGCGGTCCCCAGCTCGAACCCGAGCACGTACAGGTCCCACTTCTCGGCCAGGCCCGGCTCGCTGCGGTGCGCCCGGGTCAGCGGGCTCGTCTCCTCCGGGTAGTCCCGCACGAAGGTCGGCGCCTCAAGGCCGGGTACGACAAGTTCCTCGAACAGCTCCTCGGCCAGTTTGCCCGGCCCCCACTTCGGGTCGACGGCCAGGCCCACCTTGTCGGCGTACTCGACCAGGCGCGCCTGCTCGGTGTGGACCGTGACCTCCTCGCCCAGCGCCTCGGAAAGCACACCGAAGAGGGTGACCGAACGCCACTCACCGCCGAGGTCGAACTCCCGACCGTCGGCGTGGGTGACCACCGTCGATCCGGAGACCGCGATCGCCGCCCGCTGGACGAGATTACGGGTCAACTCGGCCATCGTGTCGTAGTCGCCGTACGCCTCGTACGCCTCCAGCATGGCGAACTCGGGCGAGTGCGAAGAGTCGATGCCCTCATTACGGAAGTTGCGGTTGATCTCGAAGACCCGCTCGACGCCGCCGACGACAGCGCGCTTCAAAAACAGTTCCGGCGCGATTCGGAGATACAGATCCGTGTTGAGCGCATTGCTGTGGGTCACGAAAGGACGGGCCGCCGCACCCCCGTGCAGCAACTGCAACATCGGGGTCTCGACCTCAAGGTAACCCTCGCCGTGCAGCGAATCGCGCAGACTCCGCAACGCCGTCGCCCGGGTACGGACCATCTGCCGCGCCTGCGGACGGACGACCAGGTCGACGTAGCGCTGCCGGACCCGGGCCTCCTCGCTGAGCGGCTTGTGCGCCACCGGCAGCGGGCGCAACGCCTTGGCGGTGACCGCCCACTCCTCGGCCAGCACCGACAACTCACCCCGGCGGCTGGTGATCACCTCACCGGTGACCCCGACGTGGTCGCCCAGGTCCACCAGGCGCTTCCAGGCTTCCAGCCGATCCGCGCCGACCCGGTCCAGCGACAGCATCGCCTGCAGTTCGGTGCCGTCACCATCGCGCAGGGTGGCGAAGCAGAGCTTGCCGGTGTTCCGCACGAAGATCACCCGGCCGGTGACCGAGACCCGGTCGCCGGTGGCGGTGTCCGTCGGCAGCTCCCGGTAACGCTCGCGCAGTTGGCTCAGGGTGCTGGTACGCGGGTAGCCGACCGGATAGGGCTGCACACCGTCGGCGAGCATCCGGTCCCGCTTCTCCCGGCGGACCTTCATCTGCTCGGGAAGGTCGTCGGCGGGGTCGACTGGCACGGGGCTCTGTTGGGTCACGGCACGCTTCCTCGGCGGGAGAATTCGGGCGGGGTCAGGCCCGAGCGTACTCAAACGCCCCGGCGACCGTTACTGGATAGCCTGCCGGTCATGACCGACCCCACCCAGGCCCTCTCCTTCGGCACCGCCGCCGCCGACTACGACCGCTACCGTCCCCGCTATCCACAGGCGGCGCTGCGGTGGGCGCTCGACGGCATCGACGCCCCCGCGCGGCTTGTCGATCTGGCTGCCGGTACCGGCATCCTGGCCCGTGGACTGCTCGCCCTGGGGCACCGGGTGACCGCCGTCGAGCCCGCCCCCGGCATGCGGACCCACCTGACGTCGGTCGGCTCCGACGTGCGCGCGCTGGCCGGTAGCGCCGAGGCGATGCCGCTGCCCGGCGGGTTCGCCGACGCCGTCCTCACCGGCCAGGCGTACCACTGGTTCGACCGGCCACGGGCACACGCGGAGATCGCCCGGGTACTGCGCCCCGGCGGGGTCTTCGCGCCGCTGTGGAACCTGCGGGACGACTCGTGCGGCTGGGTGGTCGAGCTGAGCCGGATCGCCGAGATCGGCGACACCGTCGAACACCTACGGCAGAGCGTGACCGACTTCGGCGACTTGTTCACCGCCCCCGAGTGGGCCGAATTCACCCACGCCACCACGCTGACCCCCGACGAGCTGCTCGGCCTGGTCCGCACCCGCTCCCACTACCTCACCGCCACCCCCGCCCGCCGAGCCGAGGTCGACCACCAGGTCCGCACCCTCCTACACACCCACCCCGACCTGGCCGACCAGCAGGCCATCACCCTCCCGTACACCACCCTCGTAGCCCGCGCCCGAAGAACCTGAACACCGACGCACGGACCCAACTCCGCACCAGACCCCTCCCTCAACGGACGGATGACGCTGCCCCACCGAGGGTTTCCGGGCAGCCCGACCGGCGCAGGGATCAAGCCTGACCGCCCGGAGCCGGTCGGGCTGCCCGGAAACCCCACCGCAAGAAGGAGCCGGTCGGGCTGCTCGGAAACCCCACCGCAAGACCAGAAGCGTCAGACGTTCCGCTCGTACACCATGCGCAACCCGATCAGCGTGATCATGGGCTCGTGATGCGTGATCGTCCGACACTCGTTGAGCACCAGCGACGCCAGCCCACCGGTCGCGATCACCGCCTTCAGCTCGCCCAGCTCGGCGGCCATCCGCTCGACGATCCGGTCCACCTGACCGGCGAAGCCGAAGTAGAGGCCCGCCTGGAGGCACTCGACGGTGTTCTTGCCGATCACCGAGCGGGGCCGCGTCGCCTCGACCTTGCGCAGCTGGGCGGCGCGGGCGGCGAGCGCGTCGAAGGAGATCTCGATGCCCGGAGCGAACGCGCCACCGAGGAACTCGCCCCGACCACTGATCACGTCGAAGTTCGTGGTGGTGCCGAAGTCGACGACGATCGACGGCCCACCGTAGAGGGTGTACGCGGCCAGCGTGTTCACCACCCGGTCCGCGCCGACCTCCTTCGGGTTGTCGATGGCCAGCTGCACCCCGGTACGCACCCCGGGCTCGACGATGACGCTCGGCAGTTCCCCGTAATAGCGGGTCAGCATGGTCCGCAGCGAGCGCAGGGCGGCCGGGACCGTCGAGCAGGCGGCCACGCCGGTGATCTCGACGGCGTCGCCGGCGAGCAGTCCCCGGAACATCAGACCCAGCTCGTCGGCGGTCGAACGGGCGTCGGTCTTGATCCGCCAGGAGTGCACCAGCTTGTCGCCGTCGAAGGTCGCCAGCACGGTGTTGGTGTTCCCGATGTCGATGCAGAGCAGCACGCACGCAGCCTAGACGGGTTCACTCCGTGCGCAGGTCCAGGGCGATGTCCAGGATCGGTGAGGAGTGGGTGAGCGCGCCGACGGAGAGGTAGTCGACGCCGGTGGCGCCCACCGCCGCGGCGTCGGCGAGGGTCAGCCCGCCGGTCGCCTCCAGCTCGGCCCGATCGCCCACAGCGGCCACCACCTCGGCGAGCACCGCCGGAGGCATGTTGTCCAGCAGCAGGAAGTCGGCTCCGGCCTCGACCGCCTCCACAGCCTCGGCGAGGGTGTCCACCTCCACCTGCACCGGTACGTCCGGGAACGCCTCCCGGACCCGCCGGTACGCGGCGGCGACACCGCCCGCCGCGAACTTGTGGTTGTCCTTGACCATGGCCACGTCGTGCAGGCCCATCCGCTTGTTCGTGCCACCACCGGCCCGGACCGCGTACTTCTCCAGGGCGCGCAACCCCGGGGTGGTCTTGCGGGTGTCCAGCACCATCGCCCTGCTGCCGGCCAACGCGTCCGCCCAGGCCCGGGTGTGGGTGGCCACCCCGGACATCCGGCAGAGCAGGTTGAGGGCGGTCCGTTCGGCGGTGAGCAGCACCCGGGTCGGGCCGGTCACCGTGGCCAGCACGTCCCCCCGGGCCACCCGCTCGCCGTCGTGGGCCACCAGCGACACCTCGACGGTACGCCCGATCCCGATCGCCTCGGCGGCCGACTCGAACACGGCGGCGGCGACGGCCAGCCCGGCCACCACGCCCTCGGCGCGGGCCACCACGTCGGCGGTGTCGGTCTGTGCCGCCGGGATGGTGGCGGTACTTGTCACGTCGAGCCCGTCCGGGCCGAGGTCCTCGACCAGCGCGTTCTCGATGATCCGGCGTACCTGGTCCGGGTCCAGCCCGGCCGCGCGCAGCATCCGCTCCGTCTCGCTGGTCATCGCGTCTCCTCCCACCGGGTGGTCAACCGTCCCGCTCCACCGACGGCACCGACCAGGTGGCCGTGCCACCGCTCGTCGGCCACCGGGAAGTCCTCCCGCCAGTGGCAGCCCCGGGTCTCCTGACGGGCGTACGCCGCGGCGACAAGTGTGGCGGCCACCGTGAGCAGGTTCGTCGCCTCCCAGTCGGCGGTGCGCGGGGTGCCGCGAGCGACGCCCAGCTCGACCAGTTCGGCGGCGGTGGCGGTGAGCGTCGCGGCCGAGCGGAGGACTCCGGCGCCCCTGGTCATCGCCCGTTGCAACACCGGTGTCGTCTCGGCCGGCAGCACCCAGCCGCCCGCACCCCGCCACGCCCCGGTGTCCGCCGGGCGGGCCTGCTCGGGCAGGCCGGACGCGATGTCGTCGGCGATCCGCCGGGAGAAGACCAGCCCCTCCAGCAGCGAGTTGCTGGCCAGCCGGTTCGCGCCGTGCACGCCCGTGCAGGCGACCTCGCCGCAGGCGTACAGACCGGGGATCGAGGTCCGGCCGCGCAGGTCGGTGCGCACCCCGCCGGAGGCGTAGTGCGCGGCCGGCGCCACCGGGATCAGGTCGGTTCCCGGGTCGACCCCGATGGCCAGGCACGACGCGACGATTGTGGGGAACCGGCGGGCCAGGAACTCACCGCCGAGGTGACGGGCGTCGAGGTGGACGTGGTCGGCACCGGTGGCCAGCAGCACCCGGTGGATCCCCTTGGCGACCACGTCCCGGGGGGCCAGCTCGGCCAGTTCGTGCTGGCCGAGCATGAAGCGTTTGCCGTCGGTGTCCACCAGGTACGCGCCCTCGCCCCGCAGCGCCTCGGAGACCAGCGGCTGCTGGGCGTGCCCGGCGCCGGGCACCCGGGAGTGCTCCGGCACGATCAGCGCGGTCGGGTGGAACTGCACGAACTCCACGTCGGTGACCGCCGCACCGGCCCGCATGGCCAGGGCGACCCCGTCGCCGGTGGAGACCGCCGGGTTCGTGGTGGCCGCGAAGATCTGCCCCATACCGCCGGTGGCCAGCACCACCGCGCGGGCCAGCAGCGCGCCGACACCGTCCTCACTGCCCTCGCCGAGCACGTGCAGGGTGATCCCGCACGCCGCACCGAGCCCACCCGGACCGTCGCCGGGGGCCCGGAGCAGATCCAGCACCAACGCGTGCTCGACGAGCCTGATCCACGGGTCGCGGCGTACCGCCGCGTGTAGCGCCCGCTGCACCTCGGCGCCCGTCGCGTCGCCGCCCGCGTGCACGATGCGGTCGGCCCGGTGCCCGCCCTCGCGGGTGAGCATCAACGACCCGTCGGCGTTGCGGTCGAACTCGGCACCGAGACGCATCAGTTCCCGCAGCCGGGTCGGCCCCTCCTCCACGAGTACGCGGACCGCGGCCGGGTCGCACAGACCGACGCCGGCGATCTCGGTGTCGGAGGCGTGCATGGCCGGGGTGTCGGTCGGGTCGAGGACCGCGGCGATGCCGCCCTGCGCCCACCTGGTCGATCCCTCGTCGATGTCGACCTTGGTGACCACAGTGACGTGTAGTCCCGCCTCACGCAGATGCAATGCGGCGGTCAGCCCGGCCACCCCGGAGCCGACCACGATCACGTCGGTGGTCTCCACCCAGCCGGGCGCCGGGGCGGCCAGTCGGGTCGGCAACGCCGGCAGGCCGACGGTCGGTAGATCCATGCCCCCAGTCAACCCGAATGCCCTTCGCCTCGGGCGGCGGGGGCGGGACGAGTGGTTCCGGCTACTTCGTCCGCACCGGCAGTGCCGCCGGGCCGGCGTCCTTGAGCGTTCCGGTCACCCGACGGTCGCTGAGCCACAGATAGCAGCGGATCCCCCGGTCGCCGACCCGCCACCGACCGGCGCTGGGCGGCCGCACCACCACGTCGGTACGGAAGATCAGATCGTCGTCGTCCGGCACACCGGCGAAGCGGGCGAGGACCGAGCGGCACCCGGCGTAGAAGGGTGCCCACTGCACACTGCTGGTCGGGTACGGGCGGTCCGGAGCCGACCAGACCCCGGCGAACTCGGCGTCGTGGCGGTCGGTGCACGCCACCGGCACCAGGGTCTGCACCACCCCGCCCCCGCCGGTACGCGTCTGCTGGCAGCTGAGCCGCAGCGCCGACGCCGTACGGAGCGCGTCGCGCAGCGAGCCGGTACGCAACACGACCTTGGCACCGGCCTCCACCGTGCTGACCTCCATCAGGTCACAGCGGTACCAGCGCGACCCGGCGGCCCAGCCCGGCCCGGACGGCACCGCGACCGCCAACCGGAGCCGCCCGGCCCGCCAGTTGTCACCGACGTGGCCGTTGGCCCGGTTGTCACACTCGGCGAAGGCGGTCCGCAGCTCGGCGGAACCGGTGGGCGGCGGTTGCTTCCGTGCGGCGGGGAAGGCGCCGACGTGCACCGTCTCCACCCGGTGCGGTGCGGCGCAGTCCACCGGCGCGTACGCCCCGAGCGGCACCACCTCGGCGAAGTCGGCCTCGTGACAGACCCCGACGGCCGGGATGAAGGGCCCGGGCGGCGGCAACGCGGCCCAGTCGTCGACCAGGTCGCCGTCCAGCCCGCCGGTCGACCCACAGCCGGCCAGCAGCGCCGCCACGATGAAGGCCGTGACCAGGGTCCTCGTCGCACGCTGCATGGCGCCGCCTCCCCCAGTCAGCGGCCGTCCCCCGACGGCGCCTCCAGGGTAACCAGAAATGACCTTCCGGTGACAGACCGGAATCGCGGCGCGACGCTCACGGCCGGCACAAAAGGTTCACTTGAGCGGCGAATCCACCAACTACTCGTACGTCTCGCTCGGCGACATGGCCAACAGGCGGTCCCGCTACACCGACAGCGGGTTGGGCACCGGAGCACCGGCCGTGCCGGGCGCGGCGGTCGACGGGTCGGCGCCGAGGTCGACGACCTTGTTGTCCGCGTCGACGTGCACCACCCGGGGGCGGTACGCGCGGGCCTCGGCATCGTCCATCTGCCCGTACGAGATGAGGATGACCAGGTCGCCCGGCTGGACCAGGCGGGCAGCGGCACCGTTGATGCCGATCACACCGCTGCCCCGCCGACCCGGGATCACGTACGTCTCCAGGCGGGCGCCGTTCGTGATGTCGACGATCGCCACCTGTTCGCCGGGGAGCAGGTCCGCGGCGTCGAGCAGATCCTCGTCGACGGTCACCGAGCCAACGTAGTGCAGGTCCGCCTGGGTCACCGTGGCCCGGTGGATCTTGGACTTGAGCATCGTGCGGAACATCGGGACGCCTTTCGCGGGGTACGTGTGGTCAGGAAGCCGGGTCGAGCCGGAGCGGAGTGTTGTCGATCAGCCGGGTGTTGCCCACCCAGGCCGCCACGAGCAGCCGGGCGGGGCCACGGACCGGCCCGGGCTCCAGATCCGAATCGGTGAGCACCAGGTAGTCGAGCCGCGCGCCGGATTCGCCGACCCCGAAGGCGACGTGTGCCGCCGTCAGGACCGCTGCGGCGTCGCCACCGGCCGAGGCGGCCTCGGCACCGGCCCGCAACGCCCGGGACAGGTTCAGCGCCATCGAGCGCTCGGCCGGCGAAAGGTAACGGTTGCGGCTGGAGAGGGCCAGACCGTCCGGTTCCCGGACCGTGGGCACCCCGACCACCTCGACCGGAACGTCCAGGTCCCGACACATCCGCCGGACCAGGGTCAGCTGCTGGTAGTCCTTCTCACCGAAGAAGGTCAGGTCCGCGCGGGTGAGCTGAAGCAGCTTCAGCACCACGGTGAGCACGCCGTGGAAGAACCCCGGCCGGCTGAGCCCCTCCAGATCCTCGCCGAGCGGCCCCGGGTTGACCCGGACCGCCGGCTCGCCGCCGGGGTACATCTCACCCACCGAGGGAGCGAAGACCAGGTCCGCCCCGGCTCGCCGGCACACGTCGAGATCGGCTTCGAGGGTACGCGGGTAGCGGTCGAAGTCCTCGTTCGGCCCGAACTGCAGCGGGTTCACGAAGATCGTCACGATCACATGGTCGGCACGCGCCCGGGCCTCGCGCAGGAGCGTCTCGTGCCCCTCGTGCAGCGCGCCCATGGTCATCACCACCCCCACCGTCCCGGTGCAGGCTGCTCGTGCCTCGGCCAGGTCGGCACGCGTGTGCACCAGCTCCGTCACGTGCTCCACCCCGCTCGACACCTGTCCTCCGCCGACGGTCACGCCACCACCCCGCTCCGGTAGTCGTCCAGGACGCCGAACAGTGCCGCCGCGTCGGCCGGACGCAGCCGGCCGGCCGCGACGGCCCGATCGGCGGTACGCCGCGCCAGCACGAGATAGGGCTCGACCGCCTCGGGTGCGGTGCTGGCGAGCCGCGCCAGGTGCCGCCGCACCGTGCCGGCGTCGCCCCGGGAGACCGGGCCGGTAAGCGCGTCGTCGCCGAGGCGCAGCGCGTTCTCCAGCGCGGCACGCAGCAACGGGGCGAGCACCTTCTCGGGCTGGCCCACCCCGGCGTCGCGCAACCGGTCGGCCGCCTCGTTGACCAGGGTCACCAGGTGGTTCGCGCCGTGCGCCAGCGCCGCGTGGTACAGCGGTCGGTCGGCCTCGGCGATCCACTCCGGCACCCCACCGAGGTCGACCACCAGCCGGGCGGCGAGCGGGCGCAGGTCGGCCGGCGCGGTCACCCCGTAGGAGATGCCGGGCAGCCGGCCGAGGTCGTCGGGCGTGCCGGCGAAGGTCATCGCGGGATGCAACGCCAGTGGACGGGCACCGGCCGCGCTGGCCGGCGCCAGCACGGCCAGGCCGTGTGCCCCCGACGTGTGCGCGACCACCTGGCCGGGACGCAACGCGCCGTCGGCGGCCAGACCGGCCACCACCTCGGCCAGCGCGTCGTCCGGTACGGCGATCAGCAGCAGGTCGGTGGCGGCCCGGGCGACCTCGATGGCCGGGCGGCGGGAAACCGTCGGCAGCAGCAGCGCCAGTCGGGCCTGGGAAGCGCCGGACGTCCCGCTGGCGGCGACCACCCGATGACCCGCGGCGGCCAGCGCGGCACCCAGGGTGGCGCCCACCCGTCCGGCGCCGACGACGCCGACCGTGAGCCGGGCAGGAGTGCCGACCTTGGCCGACGCCAAGGTCGCGGGCCGCCGGTAGGCGGCCGAGTGGGTGCGCAGCCGTGCGCTCATGTCACGATCCAGTCCTCGAGACGGGGTACCGGTCGGGGCAAGTATGCGTCTCTGAAGCGGATCTGAAACAAGGTTGTGTGAAATCGTTCACCGGTGTGAGGAGGGCCCCATGTCGATGTGCTGGCGCGAGGCGATGCGGCATGCCCTCTACGGGCCGGAGGGCTTCTTCGTCTCCGGCGCCGGGCCCGCAGCCCATTTCCGGACCAGCGTGCACGCCTCCCCGGTCTTCACCTCGGCGCTGCTCCGCCTGATCCACCACCTCGACGCCGCCCTGGGCTTCCCCGACCGGTTCGACGTGGTGGATGTGGGGGCTGGGGGTGGCGAACTGCTCAACTCACTCGCCGTGGGGGTTTCCGGGGAGCCCGCCCGCTCCGGGCGGTCAGGCTTGATCCCTGCGCGGGCGGGCTCCCCGGAAACCCTGACCACCACGGCCGCCGTTCGCCCCGGCCCGGGTGGTGTCTCGTCCGGGTCCGTCGATTCGTCGCCGTCGACGCCGGTTCCGCTGGCTCGGCGGGTACGGTTCACCGCCGTCGAACTCGCCCCGCGCCCCGAGAACCTTCCCGACCAGATCACCTGGACAAACCAGATCCCCGGCGAGATCACCGGCCTGCTCCTGGCCACCGAGTGGCTCGACAACGTCCCCCTCGACCTCGCCGTCCACACCGACCACAACTGGCACTACCTGCTCGTCGACCCCACCACGGGAGCCGAGACGACAGGCGAACCAGTAAGTCGAGACGACACAACCTGGCTGACGACCTGGTGGCCCACCCCGACCCACCAGCCCCCCGGGGCGCGGACCCGCACGGATGATCCGAACCTCCCCCCGCAGACCCCGACGGACGGGTCGGGCCCGACCACGTCGGGTTTTCGGGCAGCCCGGCCGGCGCAGGGATCAAGCCTGACCGCCCGGAGCCGGCCGGGCTGCCCGGAAACCCCCACGGACCACACCCCCACGGACCGCACCCCGACGCGCATACCGCCGATGGGGCGGGCGGAGATCGGGCGGACCAGGGACGAGGCGTGGGCGCACGCCGTGGGGTGCGTCGAGCAGGGGCTGGCGTTGGCCGTGGACTACGGCCACCTGCGCGCGGAGCGACCGGTCGACGGGACGCTCACCGGGTACCGGGCTGGGCGGCAGGTGCCGCCGGTGCCGGACGGCTCCTGCGACGTCACCGCACACGTGGCCATGGACTCGGCCGCCGCCGCCGGTGAGCGGGTCGCCCAGTGTGCGTACGTCCTGACGTCACAGCGGGAGGCGTTGCGAGCGCTCGGGGCCGACGGTGGCCGACCGCCGCTGAGTCTGGCCACCAGTGACCCGGCCGGCTACCTGCGGGCACTGGCCACCGCGTCGGCGGCGGCCGAGCTGACCGACCCGGCCGGCCTCGGCGGCCACTGGTGGCTGTGGCAGCCCGTCGGACTACCGGCCGACCGGCTGCCACCCCTCGCGACCCGCACCGACGGGGCTGACGGTCCGCAGGGCTGACGGGCGATCACCGCCAGGCCCGGCGGTTCATGGCACGATGGCGGGCATGACCACGGGCGAGCTGCGCGAGCTGACCGTCGGCACCGGCGCCGGGCTGGTGGCGGGCACCGGCGGGGAGCAGCTCGGCGCGGACATGGTGCTGAACATCGGACCGCAGCACCCCTCCACGCACGGTGTGCTGCGGCTCAAGCTGGTGCTCGACGGCGAGCGGGTGCTCGCCGCCGAACCGGTCGTCGGTTACATGCACCGAGGTGCCGAGAAGCTGTTCGAGGTGCGCGACTACCGGCAGATCATCGTGTTGGCCAACCGGCACGACTGGCTGTCGGCGTTCGCCAACGAACTGGGCGTGGTGCTCGCGGTGGAACGGCTGATGGGCATGGAGGTGCCCGAGCGGGCCACCTGGCTACGGATGGCGCTGGCCGAGTTGAACCGGGTGCTCAACCACCTGATGTTCCTTGGTTCGTATCCGCTGGAGATCGGGGCGATCACCCCGATGTTCTACGCCTTCCGGGAACGGGAGACGCTCCAGGCGGTGCTGGAGGAGGTCTCCGGCGGACGGATCCACTACATGTTCAACCGGGTCGGCGGTCTGAAGGAGGAGGTGCCGGCCGGCTGGACCGGTCGGGCCCGGGCCGCCATCGGAGAGGTACGCCGCCGGATGCCGGACCTGGACAACCTGATCCGCCGGAACGAGATCTTCCTGGCCCGTACCGTCGGCGTGGGGGTGCTGTCGGCGGCCGAGGCGGCCGCGTTCGGTGCGTCCGGCCCGGTCGCCCGGGCGTCCGGGCTCGATCTGGACCTGCGCCGGGACGAGCCGTACCTGGCCTACGACCAGCTCGACGTGCCGGTGGTGACGAAGACGGCCGGCGACTGTCACGCCCGCTTCGAGGTGCTGCTCGACCAGGTGTACACCTCACTCGACCTGGCGGAGCAGTGCCTGGACCGGGTCGACCGGCTCACCGGTCCGATCAACACCCGGTTGCCGAAGGTGCTCAAGGCACCGGAGGGACACACGTACGCCTGGACGGAGAACCCGCTCGGCATCAACGGGTACTACCTGGTCTCCCGCGGCGAGAAGACGCCGTGGCGGCTCAAGTTGCGCACCGCCTCGTACGCGAACGTGCAGGCCCTGGCCACCCTGCTGCCCGGCTGTCTGGTGCCGGACCTGATCGCCATCCTCGGCTCGATGTTCTTCGTGGTGGGCGACATCGACAAGTGACGGCGCGATCCGGCGCGGCTCGTGAAGGGCGCACGGTCGCCGGATCAGCGCCAGCGACCAGCGCCGGCGTCGCTCCCCGCCGGACCGTATCCGGGCTCCTCCACGCGGTGCCGGCGGCCGTACGACTCCCCGCCGGGACGTTCGCCGCGCGGATACTCGGACTGGTACCCGTACGCCGGCTCCGGCTGGTGGCCCCGCGCTGGTTCCGGCTGGTAGCCGCGCTCGCGGGGCGGGCGCCACTCGTGCGGCACCGGCACCCCACCGGCGGGTAACGCCGGACGACCCTCCGGCTCGCCCCAGCCGTCGCGCCACGCGTCGTCGCCCGCAGCGCGGCGTGGCTCGTCGCGGCGTACGCTCGCCCAGCGGTCCTCGACCCGGTACTCGGTGCCGACCGGATCGGCGTGCAGTTCGGCTCGGCGTTCGCCGACGCGCACCTCGCGGCCCCGATCGTCGTCACGTACCGCCGCCCACCGGTCTCCGGCGCGCAGCTGCGCCCAGTACGCCCCGGTGTCGTCCGCCCGATGTCCCCGAGCCGCCGGTGTCGGCTCCGCGGGAGTTTCCCACTGCTGGCCACCCGCGTCCCAGCCCCGGTCGTCCCGTGAGCCCCAGTCGCGGTCACCGGCGGGCCCGCCCGGGTAGCCCGAGCCGCCGTCGCGGGCGGCGGACCAGTCGTCGTCCCCGGTCGACCAGCGGCTCTCCTCCGGCGCTGGCGACCACGGGCGGTCCTCCTCGTGGGAGCGCCCCGACCAGGAACGTTCCTCGTCACGGCCGGACCACGCGCGCGCCTCCTCCTGGCCCGTCCCGGACCAGGAACGTTCGTCCGGGCGCTCCGCACCGGACCAGCGACGACTGTCGTCCCGGCGGGAACGATCATCGCCGTCGGACCACGAGTGGTCGTCCTCGTCGATGCCGTGCCCTCGCCGGCGCTCTCCGGGCGACGATCCCGACCACGCCGCCGGGTAGCCGCCGTACCGGCCACCGGACTCGCCGACGATCGTGTGCCGGGTGGTCACGTGCACCGTCTCGGTGTGCCGGACCACCCCCAGTGGCCGCCCTGCCGCCTCACCCGGGCGATCGTCCTGCTCGGGAGGGACCGGCGAACCGTAGACACCTGCTGAGCCGCTGGCCGGACGATCGTTGCCGGGCCCGGAACGCGCTGCGCCGTACCCGCCGGTCCGGCCCGGGGCGGGCTGGGCGGTGCCGTAGACCCCGGCCGACGCGGCGGGTCGTTCGGTCTGCCGCGGCGGTGCCTCCGGTGCCGACACCCGGGCCCGGCCCGGGCCGGGCGGCTCGTCGTTCGCGACCGCGGTGACGCCACCCGAGTCGACCCGTTGACGCAGCCCGGCCAGCGCCTGCTGGACCCGTTGGATCTCGTCGAGCGCCTGGTTGCCACGCTGGGCGGCAGCCACGATCTCACCGCGCAGCTCCCGCCGCAGCTCGTCGACCTCCTCGCGGAGTTCCTCGGCATGCTGTCCACCGCCGTCGCTACGCAGTGCGATGGACAGGCCGATCAGCACCACGGCCAGAATGGCCAGCACCGCGGCAAAGCGCAGCGGCCCGTTGCCGTCAGCGACCAGGAGTATCAGCGCCGCGACCGGAGCGAGGGCCACACCGCCCCAGAAGAGCACGGTGAGCAGCTTGCGGGGATCGGCGGGCACCGGGGCGGGCATGGGTCCGCAGCCTACCGAGAGTTGCGTCACCTGGGAACGGCTCGACGGCAGGTGTCCGTCGCGAGTGTAGAAGGGGCTCCGCAGCGGCGCTTTCGGGGCTGGCGACGCGACGGCGCCCCGGCCGACTCGACCGGGGCGCCGACGTGGTTGGCGCGGCTGCTCAGTTCTGCGCGTACGCCGCGTCGGTCGAGAAGACCAGGCCGACGCTGATCGTGCCGTTGCGCAACGCGGTCTTGGTCAACGGGCCACCGCCGTCGAGCGAGGAGAACGAGCCGACCGACAGCCCGTAGGTCTGCTCCAGACCGGGCTTGCAGAACGGGCGCTCCTGGCACTCCGGCGGACCACCCAGCACCGTCGCCGTACCCGAGCACTTCTCGGCGAGCTCGGAGAGGGTCCGCACGCCGTACTTGTCGGCGAACTCCTGGGTCACGGCGAAGGCGTTCTGGGTCTGCGCGGCCGCCGGCGCGCCGAAGGTCAGACCCACCTGCTCACCCAGGCCACGCAGCGCGGTGACGGTCTTGTCGACGTCCGGCGAGGAGACCGGCTGGCCACCGCTGTTCACCTTGCCGTTGAGGAACTCGGCGAGGGTGGCGGCGTACTCCGGGACGACCTGGATCTCGCCCTTCTCCAACGCCGGCTCGTACAACTCGCGGTTGCCGATCTGCTGCACGGAGACCTGGTAGCCGGCGGCGGTCAGCTGGATCTTGTAGAGCTCGGCGATGATCTCGCTCTCGGTGAAGTTGCCCGCCCCCACCGTGATCCGCCCGCCCGGTCCGCGCTGCACGCCGTCGGTCAGCGAGTTGGCGTCGGCGAACTCCTGCGCCGCCGCCTGGGCGCTCTTGCGGTCCACGTCGACCGCCTTGTTGAGCTGCACCAGCTTCGGCGTGTCGAGCACTGCGGAGACCTTGTCGAGCGCGGCGATCAACTGCGGGTTCGCCACCTCGCTGTTGACCGCCGGGATGATGTTGTCGGCGTTCTGCAGCGACTTGTCGTCCTCGAGTGCGATCAACTGCTCACCGGCCACCGGCGCGCAACCCTCGCCCGAGGCACCCTGCTGGGGTGCCTCAGTGCCGGAGGAACCGGCGTCGCCGCACCCCGCCAGGACCGTCGCCGCCGCGACAGCCCCCACGACCGCGATGGACAGTCTTCTACCTGCGCGCATGAGCCCGCCTTCCGTGTCCCGGCGCGGCCCGGAGGGGCCGGCCGCGTGTCCGACGGGCGATCCCGCCTGCCGCCCGCGATGTCCACCCAACATCCTGCCGTGCCCCACCGACAAGCCGAGGAGGCATTCGTCACCGGAACGTCACCCATCGGGGTCGTCGCATGCGACTGACGCCGTACCGGTGACGCGGATCGCACGACCAGCCCTCGCGCCGGGTTGCTCGATGTCCTGAGTCGTCCCCTTGTCAGGAGCCGGCGACGGCATCCGCCGCGCGTCGCCCGGCACGGCGCCGGGCGCGGCGCAGCGGACGCGGGGTGACCAGCCGTTCGACGAGTGCGAAGAGCAGTTCGACGCTTACCGCCAGCCCGGCCACCAGCAGCCCGCCGGCCAGGATCTGGCCACCACCGACCGCGATGCTCAGGCCGAAACCGAACCGGATGATCTCCCCCAGGCCGCCACCGTTGACGAAGGTCGCCAGCGCCGCCGTGGCGACCACCTGGACGGCGGCGGTCCGGAAACCGGCCGCGAGATAGGGCACCGCGAGCGGCAGTTCCACCCGGCGCAGCACCTGCACCCCGGTCATGCCCATGCCACGGGCCGCCTCCCGGGTCTGCGGATCGACCTGCCGCACTCCGGTGTACGCGTTGGCCAGCAGCGGCGGCACGGCGAAGACCGCAAGCGCGAGCACCACCGCCGGCCGACCGAAGCCGAGGAAGGTCAACGGGAGGATGGTCAGCAGGGCGAGCGTGGGCACCGCCAGGGTGAGGTTCGAGACCAGCACCACCAGCCCGCCGCCGCGGCCGGTGTGGCCCAGCCAGAGACCCAGCGGCCAGGCCACCAGGCAGCCCAGCAGCACCGCGGCGGCCGACATGCTGACGTGCTCGCCTAGGCGGTCCAGGATGCCGCCCGGGTTCGTCCAGTTCAGCGGATCGTTGAGCCAGACCACCGCCTGGGACACCGGATTCGTCGCGGCGCTCATCCGGTCCTCCCGCGCAGCCACGGGGTGAGCAGCCGACCGGCCCCCACCAGCAGCAGGTCGAGCACCAGCGCCAGCAGGACACAGAGCAACGTCCCGGTCATGATCTGAGCCTTGTAGAGGTTGTTCTGGAAGCCGGCGAAGATGATCTGCCCGAGCCCGCCCCGTCCGATCACCACACCGACGGTGACCAGGGCGACCGTGGAGACCGTGGCCAACCGCAGGCCGGTCAGGATGCCGGGTAGGGCCAGCGGCAACTCGATCCGCACCAGTCGCCCCCAGCGGCCGTAACCCATGCCCTCGGCGGCCTCCCGGACCTCCGCCGGCACCTGGTTCAGCCCGGCGACGGTGTTACGGACGATCACCAGCAGCGCGTACAGCACCACCACGCTCAACACGGTCGCGACGCCGATGCCCAGATAGGGTGCGACGAATGCGAACAGGGCCAGGGAGGGGACCGTGTAGAGCACCCCGGTCAGTGCGAGAATCGGCCCGGTGAGCGGCCGGAACCAGTAGGCCAGCACGGCCAGCGGGACGGCGATCAGCGCGGCGATGAGCACCGCCCGGAGGGTCAGCGTGGCGTGCTCACGCAGGGCGTCGAGCACCGTGTCAGAGTTGTCCCGCACGTACTGCCAGGAGAACCACGGGTTACCCGGATCAGCCCGGTAGCTCAGGCGGAAGGACATACGTGGACGTTACCCCGGGGGCCGGCGGTGATCGACGCGCGGCGTCGATCTCCCTCGACGGCATCGGCAAGCGCTACCCGGACGGCACCGAGGCGGTCCGCGAGCTCAGCCTGCACGTCGACGAGGGCGAACTGGTCGTCCTCATCGGCCCGTCCGGCTGCGGCAAGTCGACCGTGCTGCGGATGATCAACCGGCTGATCGAGCCGACCGCCGGTCGGATCCTGCTCAACGACTCCGACGTCACCCGGGCCGACCCGGTCAAACTGCGCCGCCAGATCGGCTACGTCATCCAGAACGTCGGACTCTTCCCGCACCAGACGGTGGCCGCCAACGTCGCCACCGTGCCCCGGCTGCTCGGCTGGGCAACCGGCACCGTCAAGCGTCGGGTCGAGGAACTGCTGGAACTTGTCGGCCTGGACCCGGCGCAGTTCGGCCGGCGGTACCCGCACGAACTCTCCGGCGGCCAGCGGCAGCGGGTCGGGGTGGCCCGGGCGCTCGCCGCCGACCCGGTGGTGCTGCTGATGGACGAGCCCTTCTCCGCCGTCGACCCGATCGTGCGTACCCGGCTGCAGGAGGAGTTCCTGCGGTTGCAGGCGGAGGTACGCAAGACCATCGTCCTGGTCACCCACGACCTGGACGAGGCCGTCCGGCTCGGTGACCGGATCGCGGTGCTCTCCGAGGGCGGCCGGTTGGAGCAGTACGACACCCCGGCGACGCTGCTCGGCGCTCCCGCCACCGGGTTCGTCCGCGAGTTCGTCGGAGCCGATCGGGGCATCCGCCGGCTGGCCGTCACCCCGGTGACCCGGGAGGTACTCGATCCGCTGCCGGTCGACGGCGACGCGGACCTCCCGTCGCTACCGCTGGGTGGGTCGGCGTACGACGCGCTGGCCGTGCTGCTCACCGCCGCCGGTGGCCGGGCCGTGGTCACCGAGGACGGACAGCCGGTCGGGACGCTCAGCCGGGAACGCCTCCTGACGCTCACGGAGTCGGCCGGCTGAGTGTCCCCGCCTGCGTCGCCCGACCGAGTCGGCGGGCGGAACGCCACGGGTGACTCCGGCACGAGTGGTCGGCCGGGTCCGTCGCGCACGACGGACCCGGCCGTACGGTCAGCGCCGGCCCCGGTAGCCGCCCAGGGTGGCGATGCCGATGATCCAGCCGACGAAGAGGCCGTACTCCGCGCCGTCCCCCGCCGCCTGGAAGGCGCCCAACAGCGACGGGTTGGTCCGGATCAGCGTGGTGAACAGGGCCGCGAAGGCCCCGGCGAAGACGAACGCCGCCCAGCCGGCGAAGAACTGACTGATGGTGCCGCGGGCACGGGCGAGCTGGGAGCCCGGCAGCAGGTAGAGGAACAGGAAGGTGAGGACGACCACGAGGATCGCCCGCAGGTCGTCGGCGAAGATCTCCTGGATCGAGTCGTCGGAGTCGAATCGCCAGGCCGGCCAGGCGAGCAGTCTCAGGAACCACCCGCCGGCACTGTCGGGATCGGTGTTGTCCCTGGCCCAGTCGACGTACCAGGGACTACCGAAGACGAGGACCAGAATGAGCGCGGCGAGCGTACCAGCGCCCGGTGCGGACTTGTATCGATTGGTGAGAGCCATGGCCCCGCTATTTCCCAGCGGATCGACGCAGGCAAACGCGAGGCGTCATTTATGGTGGTACGCGCGTTTGGCCCGCTAGTGCTTCATGAGGTAGTCGATGAACGCGGCGCGCAGCAGCGGCGCGGACTCCTCATAGCCGTGCCCGGTCATCTCGCGCCAGAGGGCCACCGCCTCGTCGACCGTCGGCCCCACCGAGTTCGGCGCGCCGTCCAGCGCGGCGGCCTCGTCCGCGTTCGGCAGGTGCCGCAGCACCGACCAGAAGAACCGTACGTCCCGGCGCTCCCGGGCGAGGGTGAACGCCCGTTCCCGCAGTTCCTCGGTGGAGAGGACGTCCAACTCCTCGAACGACCGGCCGCCGGAGATCGATGATGTGTCGGTCATGTGCCGAGCCTAACCGTCGAGATCACGCTCGGCGCGCCGACAAGCTGCCGACCGGTCACCGGTCGTCGGCCTCCCAGGTACGCGAGCCGGTCTCCCAGCGCCGGGCTCCCCACGGGTCCGTGCCGCCGACGGGGGGTTGGGCCGGCAGCACGGGCGGCCAGTCACCGACCGGCTGCGGCTGCGTCACACTCCACCCGCTCTCGGCGGCCGGCTCCGGCGGCGGCGGGGGCGGTGCCCCGAGCACCGGCACCGGACGTCCGTACGTCTCCACCAGGCGGGTGACGACGAGCCCGCCGGCCAGCGCCGCGCCGCCGACCGCCCACCGGCTGACCGTCCAGCCACGGGCCTGCGCGTACGCCAGGAACAGCCCGATCGCACCGGCCGTCAGCAGCGTGCCGAAGACCCCGCCACGCAGCCCGAACGCACTGGTGCCGGCGAGCAGCGTCGCGCCCACCGCCAGCACCGTCCAGTCCAGTCCCGCCGCCGGGGTCACCGTCCCGCCCATCGAGGCGATCAGCACCCCGGCGAGGGTCGCGAGCACGGTGGAGCAGACGTACCCGGTGGTGGCCACCACAGCGGCAGCCGTACCCCGCCGACGGGCCGGGTCGCCGATCGGACGGAACCGGCCGACCAGCCGACGGATCGGGCTCACCGCTCCGAGGAGCCCGCCGAACACCGCGATCGCGGCGAAGCCGACGAAGAGTTGTCCGGCGGTGCCCCGCGGGTCGTAATCGCCCTGCACCAGCACCGGCGCGGAGCGCTGCTCGATGTAGACGATGACGCCGGCGGCACCACCGAGGCTCGCCGCCCAACCGGGCACGTGCAGCAGCACGACCACCAGGCCGAGCACCAGCCCACCGATCGCCGCCACCGCGGTGGCCGTGCCGACGGCGCCGAGCACCCCGCGGTCACTCTGTTCGGCGAAGTGCAGCCCGGCCGCGACCGCCACCGGTCCGACAGCGAGGTTGACCGCGGCGGTACGCAGGGTCAGCCCGACGGCCAGGGCCAGCAGACCCAGACCGATCACGTCGACGATGAGATCCCGCAACCCGCTGCCGCGCAGCACCGCCGAATCCTCACGCCACACCAGGTAGACAAGTGCGCCGAAGCCGAGCAGCAGGAACGTCTCCCAGACGATGTAGACGCCGAAACGGTCCCGGCCCGACTCGGCGTCGGGATCGTCGAGGACGGCCTCCGTCCCGGTCGCGGGACCGGCCGAGGCGGGCTCCGGCGGTCCGTCACGGCCCGGTTCGTCGTACCCCATGATTCCTGCCTCCCAGCGGCCGCCCGGACTCCACCGACGCACGGGCGGACCGGCGGCGGGCGTTGCCTTTCGGTCGGAGGCACCGTACCCGCGCGTCCGAGCCGGGCGGAACCCCCTGCTGGGGCTGGGCCGGCGGCCCGGGCGGTGTCCGGTGTCCGGCCACGTCGAGGCCACCGGGGTGAGCCTCGGGGCGGTCGCACTAGCGACGATCCGGGTGGCTCTCCCAGTCGTCCGGCTCATGCTCGTCGTCGGGCCGCTCCGGGACCCGGCACGCCCGCTCCAACCAGAGTGCGGCGGCCACCAGGGCGGCCGAGGCCAGCAGGCCGGCGATGGCCGCCGGGCGGTCATCGGTGGCAGCCCGCGTCGGCTGCACGAACAACCAACCGGTCAGCCCCGCGTACCCGCCGGTGAAGATGGCACCGACCAGCGCGGATGCCTTGGCCAGCACGACGAACCGAGCCACCATCAACGGATTGACCGGATCCCGGCCCGGTCGGCGGTCGATCCGACCCCGGGTGTTGATCGCGGCGTACGCCTCCAGCACCGCCAGTCCGGCGAGGGTCACCACCGGCAACCAGGGCAGCGGCGGCAGCCGCTCGTAGTAGATGCCGCTGATCAGCAGCCAGGCCACCGCGGCGGCGGCGAGGGCGGTCACCACCAGGGTCGAGATGCGGGTGGGGCCCATCCGCGACCCGTCGGGTGGCGGGGACACGCTCATGCCGGTACCCCGCCGCGCGCCGCCCCGCCATGAGACCCGGTCGCGCTGAGCCTGATGGTCCGCCCACTGCGCTCGCTCATGCCGTCGACTCTAACGTCAGATCGGGCCGGGGGCTCAGTTCCGGCACCTCGACGGCGACCGGCCCGGTGGTGAGCAGGTCGGTGAGCCAACCGTGCCCGGGCAGTTGGCCGTAGGGCTGGATGTCGATCCACGGCCGCAGCACGAAGGCCCGCAGATGTGCCCGGGGATGCGGCAGGGTCAACTCGGGATCGGCGCTGAACACCGGGCGGTCGTCGTCGGTCCACACCGCGACGACGTCGACGTCGAGCGTGCGGGGACCGAAGCGCCGTTCCGGGTCCCGGACCCGACCGGCGGCGTCCTCCGCCGCCCGGGCCCGCGCCAACCAGTCGTAGGGATCGGCGTTCGGGTCCGCGGCCAGCAGCACGGCGTTCAGGTACGTCGGCTGCTCGGTGTCACCCCACGGCGGCGTCTCGTAGACCCCGGAGACCAGCAGGACACTGTCACCGAGGACGGTCAGGGCGGTGCGCAGGTGGGCGAGTCGGTCACCGAGGTTGCTGCCCAGGGAGAGCACGGCGCGGGTCATCGGGTACGCGTCCGGCGCATCGTCACGGCCACGTCGGTGAAGGCGTGCGGCACCGGGGCCTCGGGCTTGTGCACCGTGACCGTCACGCCGGACACCCGCGGATCCACCAGGCAGACCTCGATCAGTCGATCGGCGAGGGTCTCGATCAGGTTGACCGGCTCGCCGGTGACCACCTCGACCAACCGCTCGGCCAACTCGCCGTAGTGCACCGTGTCCCGCACGTCGTCGGACCGGGCGGCCGGTCCCAGATCGAGTTCGAGCACCGCGTCCACCACGAACTCCTGGCCGTTCGCGCGTTCGAAGTCGTACACCCCGTGCCGGCCGCGCGCCCGCAGGCCGGTCAGCTCGATCCGGTCGGTCATCGCCGCCCCCGCCCGTCGACCGCGGACCACTCGGCGGCGTCCGACGGCACGACCCGACCGGCCGCCGACCCGGCGGACGCGGTGTCGGCAGCCGACGGAGCGGCCAACCGGGGACGGCCGGTGGCCCGCCAGACGGCGAGCGCGTCGACGGTGGCACGCACGTCGTGCACGCGTACCCCCCAGGCGCCGGCGGCCACCGCGAGCAGGCTGGTGGCGACGGTGGCCGCCGTCCGGCCGTCGGTCGCCCGGGTCACGCCGTCGGGGCCGGCCAGCAGTTGACCCAGGTACGACTTGCGGCTCGCGCCGAACAGCAGCGGGTAGCCGAGTTCGACCAGTTCGGGCAGCCGGGCGCTGAGCTGCCAGTTGTGGGCGGCGTTCTTGGCGAAGCCGAGGCCCGGATCGATGATGATCTGATCCGGGCCGATCCCGGCGGCGAGGGCCGCGTCCACGCGCTGGCCGAGTTCGGCACGGACGTCGGCGACCACGTCACCGTAGCTGGCCAACTCGCTCATCCGGCGGGAGTGGCCGCGCCAGTGCATCAGCACCCAGGGACAGCCGGCGTCCCGGACCACCCCGACCATGTCGGGATCCGCGAGACCCCCCGAGACGTCGTTGACCACGATCGCGCCGGCCTGTAGCGCCGCGACGGCGACCCGGGCCCGGGTGGTGTCGATGCTGACCGGAACGCCTGCCGCGGCCAGCTCGCGGATGACCGGCACCACGCGGGCGGCCTCGGTCTCCGCGTCCACCCGGTCGGCACCCGGCCGGGTCGACTCTCCACCGACATCCACCAACTCCGCGCCGTCGGCACGCAGCCGGACGCCGTGTGCGACGGCGGCGTCGACGTCGACGTAGCGTCCGCCGTCGGAGAACGAGTCGGGCGTGACGTTGAGGACGCCCATCACCACCGGGGCCGGAGCCCGTACCAGATCGGTCACGAGTAGGACGGTACCGGCCCGGCCGCCCCTCGCAGACGGCCCGGTCGAGCATCCTGACATGCCAATTGGAACAGGTGTACGATCGGTCGTCCGGGTCGGTTCGGGCAGCATCTTCGCGGCTTGTCGCAAAGAGGGGCGGCCCGTACGCTGTGGAATTGTCCAGCATCGAGATGGCGACGGTTGGAGGGAGGGCCGAAGCGGGACAACCCACCCAAAAATCGCCACCCTTCGTGGCGGTTGTCGTACGCAGGGTTCCGAGCACTGCGCACAGTGAGCACCGATCCCGCAAGGCTTGCCTACTGCACCACCGCGGCGCCGCCGGCCGCGACTTGGGGAGGTTTCAGTGATCGCCATCGAGCTGATGGAAACGGCGTCCACAAGCGCCCTCCACCTGCTCTCCACCCTGGTGTCGTCGATTCCGCTCGCCGCGGAGGAACCAAAGGGGATCGACACCGAGGGCGTCGTCACCTTCTTCGCCAGCAAGATCGCGCCGATCCTGCTCGCCGTGCTGGGCGTCATCTTCATCGGCCGCGCCAGCCGGGGCGAGATCTCGAAGGTGCTGACCAGCTCGGCCATCGCGATCGTCGGGTTGGCCTTCATCGCCGGAGCCGCCACCCTCTTCTTCATCGGCGACTTCCTGATCAACCTGATCTTCGAATAGACGCGGGCACGAGATGCGGCTGCGCACCGACGACGACATCTACCGGGCTCGCCTGGTCTATCTCGGGCCGCCCGGCTACACCCTTCCGGTCCACCTGCCGTACGCCCAGTACGGGCTGTTCATGCTGCTCGTCCCCCTCTACATGTTCATCCACTGGCTGTTCACGCTGCGGGTCGAACTCTTCCCCGCCTGGGAGATCGCCCTCGCGATCGTGACCACCTCGTTCGTCTTCCGGTACGTCGACCCGGACCGTCCGGCGCGCATGGTGATCCGTACCGCGCTGACCGACTGGCGACGAACCCGGGAGCCGGCCGCCGAGCAGCGCGATCCGCGCCTGGTCGGCAGCAGGATCAGGATCCGGGAGGAACTGGCATGACCGGCTGCACGCCGTACGGGCCGAACGAGGACACGGGCAGGGCGATCGCATGAGCCGCTCCGCCACGCCGGGATCCCCGGCCGGACGTCCGGCCGCACCACACGGTAACCGTGCGCGTTCATTCGACTACCCGGAAGCCGATGGGCTGGACGAGACCACGCTGGACCCGGCACTCGCCACCACCCCGGCGCACGGCAGCGTCGGTGTGTTCCAGGCACCCCGCCCGCCGCAACGCCGAGCGGCTCCGGCCGATTCGGCCCCGGCCAGCCGGGACGGCGCGGACATCGACTCACCGTTCCTCGACCTCTTCGGTGGCGCGTACCCCCGGCCCGGTGCCGCCCAGCGGGGCAACGGGCACCCCGCACGAGCCTTGCCGCAGCAGCCGCATCCCGCACCGCCGCCCGCCGTCGGGCCCGCACCGGCAGCCCGTCGAGCGGCTCCGCCACCGGCGCCGCCCGCGCCACCGCGACCGCCCGACCCGGCACCGGCCACGCCACCCGGCCGCTTGGTCGAGGGCCCGGCGCCGGCCACGAACACGCCGCCGGCTCCGCCCCGGATGGCACCCAACCCGGCGGACCGGTTGCCGACCGCCCGGCCGCCCGCCGACGACCGGCCCACCGGCGACGACCGCCCGCTCCGGGAGGACCGCCGCGCCCGCGACAACGACCCGGCGCCGACCGACGATCCCGGGAAGACGCCACGTCGGTCAGCGTCGCCGGCCAACCGTCCGGCCCCCCGGCAACGGTCCGTCGACCACCGCGACCGGCCGGTCAAGCCGGTCCGTGTCCGACCACCGAGGATCAAGTTCGGCGATCGTGATCCGGCCGTCGAGTTGGCCATCACCGAGATCGCCGGGCACCTGACCTTCAGCCCCAACACGGTCACCGCCTGGTACTGGCTGCCCGAGGTGCGCTGGGCCTTCCGGCCGGACGCGGAACGCGAGGCGCTGCTCTCGGCGATCTCCGAGCAGTACGCCGGCCTGGCCGGCTTCCGGCTGCACCTGCGCCGCACCACCCGGCCCTTCCCGGCCGACGAATGGGCCCGCACCATCGACGCCAACACCGCCGCACCGCTGCCCGACGTCCCCGGCACACCCGGATGGGGCGAGCACCTGGTCGCCGCGCAACGCCACCTGCTGTCGGTGAATCACGCCGAGGGTCAGACCTACCTCGGCGTCACCTTCGCCCGCCGTTCCCTCGGTGACTCGCTCACCGAACGGCTGCTGCGCACCTTCGGCCGCGGCGTCGCCGAGGGCGAGCGGCGCAAGCTCGGCCGCACCGTCGAGCAGTTCGACGAGGTGCTCGGCGCCTTCGGCATGCGGGGACGGCGCGTCACCGCGCACGAGCTGGAGTGGCTGCTCTACCGGTCGGTGGCACTCTGCATGGCGCCCCCCGGCACGCTCTCACCCATCACCGACGGTCGTTGGGAACGCGGCGACCTGCTCGCCCTCACCGAACAGGTCGAGCGCTACCGCACGCCGTACGGCTCCACCGTCAAGCTGGTCCACCGGATGACCGGCGAGGAACGACACGTGGCGGTGCTCGCCGTCGGTCGGATGGAGCCGCTGGAGATCCCCGAGCGACACGAACCCTGGTTGCACTTCCACGAGCGGCTGCCCTGGCCGATGGAGCTCTCCACCCGGGTCGACATCCTCGGTTCCGGCGACTCCTTCCGCAACCTCGAACACCGGCTCCGGATGATCCGGTCACAGCAGTTGGACTACGCCGAACACGGCATCGACGCGCCGCCCGAACTGGAGCGACTCGCCAAGCGCGCCCTGGTCATCGGCGACGAGATGACCACGGGGCTGCCGGTCGACTCGGCCCGCGCCCATGGCTGGCACCGCATCGCGGTCGGCGGTCGGACCCGGGAGGAGTGCCTGGAACGGGCCCGCCGGCTCATCCAGCTCTACTCGCGCGAGCTGCGTATCTCCCTGCAGCATCCGAAGAACCAGGACTGGCTGGCCCGCGAGTTCATTCCGGGTGAGCCGATCGCCAACACCGGTTACGTACGCAGGATGCCCGTCAACCTGCTCGCGGCGGCGCTGCCGCAGGCCGCCTCCACGGTGGGTGACCGACGTGGCGACCTGATCGGCCGTACCGCCGGGACCTGCCGCCGCCCGGTCTTCCTCGACCTGCACTTTCCCATGGAGGTGCGGGAGCGCTCCGGCCTGGCGGTCTTCGTGGCCGAACCGGGCGGCGGCAAGTCCACGCTGCTCGGCGCGTTGGGCTACCTGGCCGCCCGCCGCGGCGTACAGGTGACCCTGCTCGACCCCTCCGGCCCGCTGGCCCGGCTCTGCGCGATGCCGGAGCTTCGTCCCTACTCGCGGGTGCTGAACCTGACCGGCTCCGAGCACGGCACGCTGGCACCGTACTCACTGATCCCGACCCCGCTGCGCAGCGAGTTCGCCGCCGGAGCCGCCGGCGACCGGGAGTTCGAGATCGCCGTCTCCAATGCGCGGGCCGAGCGGCGGATGCTGGTACAGGACATCTGCATGATGCTGGTGCCACCGCAGGTGGCTCGGGAGGCCTCCACCGCCACCCTGTTCCGGCACGCCGTGCGCCAGGTGCCCGCCGAGGAAACCTCCACTCTGGACGACGTGGTCACCTGCCTCGGCCAGCTCGACGACGACGCCGGCCGGGAACTGGCCAACCTGCTGCTGGACACCGCCGAGATGCCACTGGCGATGCTCTTCTTCGGTCGCCCGCCGGAGGGCCTGCTCGGCCCGGACGCCGCACTCACCGTGATCACCATGGCCGGCCTGCGGCTGCCCGACCTCAAGATCGAACGCGAGTACTGGTCGGCCGAGGAGGCACTCGCCCTGCCGATGCTGCACACCGCGCATCGGCTGGCGGTCCGCCGCTGCTACGGCGGCTCGATGGCCTCCCGGAAGCTGGTCGGCCTGGACGAGGCGCACTTCATGGAGGGGTGGCGCTCCGGCCGATCCTTCCTCGTCCGGCTCGCCCGTGACTCCCGCAAGTGGAACCTGGCCGCGCTCGTCGCCTCGCAGAACCCCCGGGACATCCTCGGTCTCGACGTACAGAACCTCGTCTCCACCGTGTTCGTCGGCCGGATCGCCGAAGACGCCGAGATCGCCTCCGAGGCGCTGCGACTGCTACGCGTACCGGTGGACGACGGCTACGAGGCCACCCTCGCCTCGCTCTCCACCGCCGATGCGACCTCGGCCAACCGGCTCGGCTTCCGGGAGTTCGTGATGCGCGACGTCGACGGCCGGGTCCAGAAGGTCCGGGTCGACGTCTCCTACGTGGATGGACTGCTGGACCACCTCGACACCACCCCCGCCGCCATCGCCGCCGCCGCAGGGGTGCTGCCGACCGTGCTGCCTGACATGGAGGCGTGACAATGGCGAGGGCCCGGGCACGGATCACGGCGCTCCTCCTGGCACTCGGCGTCCTCGCCGCAGCCACGATCAGCTGGCCCGGGCTCACCGCCACACCGGCGTACGCGGCTCCGGCCGGGTACCAGGCCGCGGCGGCCGAACTCTGCACCACCGAGGAGTGGCAGGTCGATTTCCGCGCCTGCGTCACCAAGCTGCAGCAGGTGGCGGAGTCGGAGGCGACGTGCCGTAATCCCCCGACGCCGACTGCGCCGGATTCTGGCATCGCCGGGTGGTTCGCTTCCCGTCCCGAGGCCTCCAAGCTGCCCGGCCCGAAGGGTTACTACAGCGACTACGGATACGCCGGCTACAGCTACAGCACCTACGACATCGATTCCGGCTGTGCGACCACGCTGCTGCACCCGGACTACAAGTTCACCAACACCATCGCCAACGGCGAGTTCATGATGGCCACGGCGATCATCGGCGCCTCGAACGCGCTGCGCGAACGCGCGTGGGAGCCGGGCACCATGTGGGGCTGGGCGGATCCCCTGGTGGACCAGGCCACCAAGGCCATCTACCAGAAGGTGTTCAGTGTCTTCGGCATCGTCACGCTCTGCGTGGTCGGGCTCTACCTGCTCTGGCGCTCGCGCCAGTCCGACATGAGCAGCGCGATGACCACGGCGGGCTGGGCGTTGGTGGTGATGGTGGCGGTCACCGCACTGGCCGCCTGGCCGGTCAAGTCGGCGAACCTCGCCGACGGTGCCCTCGTCTCCACGCTCGGCGTCGTGCACGACGCGGTGGGCCCCGCCGCCAAGGACGTGCCGCCGGACCGGTGTGCGATGCCCAATCCGGACGCCTGCACGGACAAGCGGCCACCAGCGGTCCGGGCCAGCGACACCGCCGCGGAGGCGATGCTTTACCGGAACTGGCTGCGCGGGGTGCTCGGCTCGGCCGACAGCGAGACCGCCAGGAAGTACGGAGCGGCGCTCTACGACGCCAAGTCGCTGTCCTGGGAGGAGACGGAGAAGATCCGGGCCAATCCGCAGACGCGTGAGGCCACCATCAACGCTAAGAAGCAGCAGTGGATGACGGTCGCCGCGCAGATCGAACGGGAGGATCCGGAGGCCTACGAGTACCTGAAGGGCGTCCGGGACATGGATCGGGTGGGCGCCGGGTTCATCGCGGTGCTCGCCGCCCTGCTCTTCGCGATGTTCGACCTGACCGCGTCACTGCTGGTGCTGCTCGGCTTCCTGATCTTCCGATGGGCGGTCATCGCGGCGCCGATCCTCGGCACCATCGGTCTGCTCCGACCGGCCAGCGCCGGTCTGCGACGGCTGGGTAACGCGGTGGTGGCGGCGCTGTTCAACATCGCGATCTTCGGCACCGGTGCCGCCATCTACCTCTTCGCGGTCGACCTCATCATGAGCACGGCCACCCTTCCCGGCTGGCTTCAGGTGGTGCTGGTCTGGCTCTGCGGGGTGGTCGGCTGGCTGCTGCTGCGCCCCTACCGCCGGATCACCCAGCTCGGCGGGAAGGACAACAGCGAGGCGGTCAGCTCGGCGGGCTCCTGGCACCGCCGGTTCTTCCGGGACATGCGTACCGCGGCCCGGCTCGACGTCGCCGAGCCCGGCGGCACCGCCGAGCCAAGCGTGGGACGGCGTCGGGCGATCGCACCCGAGCAGCCGAGGATGCGTCCGGAGGCTCGGCCGGATCCGGTGCCGGCGGGGGCACCGGCGGCCGCGAAGCGGCCGGACGATCCGAGAACGGACGGTGCCGACAGCTCCGCCCAGGAACAGCGCACCAAGGCCGCTCCGGTGGCCCCCAGGCCGCGTCGTCGGCAGCCGGCCTCCTGGACCGAGCCGGACGTGCCGGACGAGAACCCCTCCTACGCCATCTACCGTCCCGGTTCGGCCGAACGGACGCCCGAGAAGCCGGCACCACGGGTCCGCTCCGAGGCCCGGTGACCATCGTGCGGCGGGCGGTCGAGTTCCTCTTCCGACGGTTGCTACGGTCCCGACTGGGTGCCGCACTCGGCATCGCCGTACTGGTGCTCGGGGTGGTGGGGGCGGCCAGGTTGGTGGCCGGCCCGACCGATCCGGCGGCCGGGCTGAGCAATCGCCCGCCCGAACCGATCACCACTGTGCACCCGACCACCGGGGACGACGGTGCGATCTCCACGACGACCACTCCGTCCCCGGTCACCCGGCCCGGCCAGCCGGCCCCGGAAGTGGTGGCCGCCCGCTTCGCCGCCGCCTGGCTCGGCCGTCCGGGCCAGACCGCCGAGGAGTGGCACCACGCGCTACGCCCGTTCTCGACCACCGGTCTCGTCGAGAAGCTTTCCGGCGCCGATCCGACCGAAGTGCCCGCCAGCGCGGTCACCGGCGACGTGACACTCCGCCCACGCGGTGAGACCTTCGTGGAGGCGACGATCCCGCTCGACGACGGGCAACTCCGGCTCGAACTGCTGGCACCCGACGGGCGATGGCTGGTGGATGCGGTGGACTGGAGCAGGGATGAGTGAGCAGAGCCATCCCCGTCGGCCGGTCCGGATCGGCGCCCTCGCCGCCGCGCTCACCGCGACGCTGACACTGCTCTGCTGTACGGGTGGCGCTGGTGCCTTCTTCCTAACCGAGCTGGGTGGCGACGCCGCCGAGCAGCTGAGCCCGGCCAGCATGGAGTGCACCGGCGACTTCGAGGTGAATGTCACCGGCAAGATGCCGCGCTTCGCCGAGTACGGGGAACGTCAGCTGCGGAACGCGGCAGTGATCATCAAGGTCGGCCAGGAGATGAAGGTGGCGCCACGGGGCTGGGTGATCGCGGTGGCGACCGCCATGCAGGAGTCGCGGCTGCTCAACCTGGCCAACAGCACGGTCGGCGAGTCGCGGGACATCCCGAACGAGGGAGTCGGCGCCGACCACGACTCCGTCGGTCTCTTCCAGCAACGGGCCTCGTGGGGCACGGTCGCCCAGCGGATGGATCCCGCGTACGCGTCCCGCAAGTTCTACGAGAAGCTGGTCGACCTACCCGACTGGGAGAAACTGCCACTGACCGTGGCCGCACAGCGGGTGCAGATCAGCGCCTTCCCGGACGCGTACGCCAAACACGAGGAACTGGCCGCACGGATCGTGGACGCGCTGGCCGGTGGCGCGGCACGAACCGCGCTGATCGCCGGACAGCAGGTGTGTGACGCCGCGGCGGGCGGTGAGATCGCCGCCTCCGGTTGGACCGCACCGATTCCGGGCGGGGTCGGCTCCGGATTCCGGACCGCCAGCCGGCCCGGACACAACGGTGTGGACATCTCCGCGATAAGGGGCACCGATATCAGGGTCGCGGCGACCGGCCGGGTACTGGTCTCCCGCTGCGACCCCGACCGGAGAGGACGGCTCAGCTGCGACGAGGACGGCTGGCCTGGCAAGGGAGGCTGCGGTTGGTTCGTCGACGTGCTGCACGCCCAAGGCATCATCACCCGCTACTGTCATCTGGTGAGTCGTCCCCTGGTCGCCGTCGGCGACACGGTGCAGGCCGGTGACGTGATCGGCGATGTCGGCAGCAGCGGCAACTCCTCCGGACCACACCTGCACTTCGAGGTGCACGTCGACGGCGATCGCAGCAGCCGGGGTGCCATCGACCCGGTCCCGTTCATGCGGTCGAAGGGTGCGCCGTTGAAGGGCGTCGGGTGAACCACGGGCCGTCATGACCGAACCGCTTCCGGACCCGTTCGCCGACCAGCCCGACTGGGCTCCCCAACCGCCCCGTCCGATCGAGATCGTCCCCGCCGCGGGAAGCGTCGAACTACGCGGACGACGGGTACTTGTCGGTCTGCCCGGTCTGGGCTGGCGTGCCGACCTGCGGGCCGACGAACGGGTCGTGCAGAACAGCCGCACCTACGTCCCGGTCATCCCGGAACACGAGTGGTACCGCGCCGAGTCCGACCAGGTCGAGGTGTTCGCGCCGCTGGTGCCGGTCGAACGGGTCTGGGTCGAGACGGTCGGCGCAGCGACCACGCCGACGACGGACGGACGCCTGCGGCTCGTCTCGTTGGACGCCCCGGCCCACCCAGCACCGACGCCGGTCTTCGAGGCGGACTCGGTCACCGGGCGACGGGTCGTGCACATGGTCGGCGCCGTCGAGCACCGTGACCTGCGTGCGGTGACCGAGACCTACTCGGGCGCCGAGGGCGACATCTGTGTGCGGGTGACTCCCGAGATGGAGTGGTACCGCTGGGCCTGGCGCGGCCAGTCACCGACCACCCTGGAGGTACCGGTCCACATGCTGTGGGTGGAGTGAGGTCAGCCGGCCGTCGCTGAGCAGACCCGCCAGTCCTCGTTCAGCCGCGTGGTGAACGTCCATGCCTGCCGGTCACTTTGTCGGATCCCGTCAACCTGCGCCGCAAAGGTCAGATTCACGCGCACCTCGGCGTTGTCGCCATCTCGATCCACTTGAAGTTCCCCCCAAACGGTGGACATTGTCGTTCCGAATCGCACCTCTCGGTCTGCCAAGTCGTCCCTAAGTCTTTGTAGCTGACCCAGATCCGTGCTGCCCTCGCAGATGAAGATCGAGGCGCGTACGTCATTGCGGTCGACTAGGAACGCACGCAGGTAGTTGTCCACCACCACATCTGGGGCGCTGCGGTCGGGGGTGGTGGCTCGGTCGTAGACGAAATAGCCGACCACCCCGCCGGTCAGACAGAGCGCCGCGACCACCCCCGCCACCACAATCAGCACCGTACGCAGGCGTCGCCGGGGCTGGCGCGGCGCCGGCGCGACCGCAGGCGGTGCCAACTCCTCCGGCGGGGTCCTCTGCGCCGGTACGCGGGAGACCTGGGAACCGGCGGAGGGCGGCACTGATTCCACCCCCTGAGGCTATCCGCTGAAGGCTCGGGACCCAATGCCCGAGATTTGGCGGATCGTGACCGAACGCTGCCGATCGGTGAGATCCCTGACAACAACGGCGCAGCGCCGCGCCGGATCCCGGAGGTGACGCCCTCGCTGGGATACCGTCACTTCTGCCCGGCGAGTGGGTGCCGACCTCGGGCGGAGGGGGTGGACACGGTGGGCGGTCCGAAGGCACGGACGCTCCGCGCCGCCGCGCTGCACCGCCGGGCCGCTGCGACGGTCGCGGCGGCGACGACGATCCTCGACGAGACCCGTCCCGTCCCGGCTGACCAGCGCCGCCAGTACGCGCTGGCCGAGCGGCTGCGCGACGCGGCCGGCATCCTCGCCCCGGGTTGGGCCGGGTCCGCGTTGGACGCGGTCGCTCCGGCCCACCCCGCCGGGGAGGGCTCACCGCCGTTCGTCCGGGTGGGCACGGCCGCGCCGCTGGACGACGCACGTTTCCCGGCGCTGGTGCCGATGTTCGGCAGTGGACACCTCGCGATGGACGCCGACGCGCGCGACCCTCGGGTCGCCGGGTTGCTGCGGGCCGTACTGCTGCGCCTGCTGGCGGCGACACCGGCGGGGGCACTGCTGGTGCGGGTGGTGGACGCGACGGGCGTCGCGTTGGCACCGTTCGCGGCGCTCGGCGACGCCGGGGTGCTGGCCCCGCCGGCCACGGACACCGACGGTCTGCGGACCGTGCTGGCGGAGGCGGAGCGGTGGGTGGCGCCGGACGCCTCCGGTCCTCGCCGGCACGACCGTTCTCTGCTGTTGGTGCTGGCCGCGCTGCCCGAACCGCAGCTACCTGGTGACCTGGCGCGGATCGAGGCCCTCGCCGAGCAGGGACCCGCGGCCGGATTGCACCTGGTGGTGGCGGGGTGGCCGGTAGCCGGCCGAGCCGCGCTGCCCAGGGCTACGTCGCTGGCGATGCGGACGGCCTATGCGCTGCTCGGCAATCCGCCGGGTGCGGCGTTCGCCGGCACCGACGGAGGTCTGAACTCACCGGTGTTCGTCGACCCGGATCCGCCGACCGAGTTGGTCGAGACCGTGTGCCGGCGGATCGCCGCCCAGGTCGAGGCCGGCAGCCGGCTCGCCCTGTCGCACCTGCTGCCGCCAGCGGACGAGCTGTGGCAGGCGGCCGGGACGGACGGGCTGACCAGCACCGTCGGCGACGCGGGCGGGCGCCCGGTCTCGCTCGGCTTCACCGAGCTGACCCCGCACTGGTTGGTGAGCGGCCGGTCACGGGCCTGCCGGTCCACCTTCCTGACCACGGCGCTGCTCGGACTCGTCGCGCGGTACGGCCCGGACGAGCTGTCGCTGTACCTGGTGGACCTCGGTGCCGGTGAGTCCTTCGCGGAATTCCTGCAGACCGAGCGGGACAGGTCCTGGATCCCGCAGGTCCGGGCGGCCGCGATGGCCGCCGACCGGGAGTACGTGCTGGATCTGCTGGATCAGTTGACGGCGGAGGTGCAGCGGCGCGCCGAGGCGTCCGCCCGCGCGGGTGGGCAGCGCTTCGCCGAGTTGCGGAAACATCGCCCACTTCCTCGGGTCGTCTGTGTGGTGGAGAACCTGCAGGTGCTGCTCACCGAACGGGACCGGCTCTCCGCCGAGGTGGCCGCCCGGCTGGACGCACTGGCGAGGACCGGGCGGGCGTACGGTGTTCACCTGGTGCTGGCCGGCGAGGGTGACCTGGGCCTGGGCACCCGTTCCGACGGCGGGCAGCGGGACTCCCTGCCGGGCCAGTTCCCGGTGCGGGTGGCGCTGCCTGGCGGCGGTGCGGTGCTGGCACCCACCAACGACGCCGCGGCCGGTCTGCCGGTGGGCAGCGCGGTGGTCAACACCGCGGGCGGGCTCGGCGGCCCTCGGGGGGCGATCCGAGGTCATGAGCGGATGGTCCGGTTCCCCGACCCGGCAGACGAGCCGGAGGCGGTCACCGGGCTGCGCCATCGCCTCTGGTCGGCCCGCCCGCCGAACGCGACGCCGCCCGTCGTCTTCGCCGGGTACGCACGTCCGCTGCTGGGCAACGATCCCCGCTATCGGGCAGCCGTTGCGGGGCAGTCGACGGTACCGGCCGCGTTGCTCGGGCGGGTGGTGGATGTCTCGCGCAGCACCGCGACGGTGTCGTTCGGACCGGCGGCGGGGCGCAACCTCGCGGTTCTCGGTCCACGACCTGCCGCATGCCGCCTGCTGGCGACGGCCGCCCACACCACCGCGGCCCACCATCCGGCCGGTACGGCGCGGTTCGTGGTCGCCGTGGCGGATGCCGAGGCAGCGCAGTTGGCGGACACTCTGGTCGCGGAGTTGGCGGAGCGTCACCAGGTTGACCGGGTGGACCTCGCCGGGCTGGTCGCCGTGGCGGACGCCGGCGAGCCGGCGTACCTGGTCGTCTTCGGGCTGGACATGGCGCCGGCCGAGCAGTTGCCGCCGGCTCGACTGCGGGCTCTGCTGCGCGACGGGCCTCCGGCCGGGCAGCACCTGCTCGGCTGGTGGCGTACGGTGCCGTCGTTCGCGACGCTCGTGCAGCCGGACGAGACGGTGGACAAGCTGACCGCTGTGGCGGTGGCGGGTGTGCCGGGGGCGCAACTCACTCCGGTCTTCGGTCGTCCGGTGGAGTGGCGGCCTCGGCCCGACCGGGTGGTGCTCTGGGACGGGCCGGCGGAGCGCGGTGTGGTGCTGGTTCCGTACGAGGTGCCCGGCAGCGAGCAGGGGGAACCCGGATGACTCTCGACCACTCGCCGGCCACCGCCGCCGGGCCGGTCCGGCAGCGGGCTGCCGGTACGCCGGGGGACCCGGTGCGAGCCGCGTGGGCCGACTACCTGGCCGCGGCCCGGCAGCTCGACGGGGTACGTCGGGGCGCGGCGACCGCCGCGGGCGAGCAGGCCCGCGCGGTCCAGGCCGCCCGGGAGGAACTGACCGGGGTACGCACCCGGCTGGTGTCGCAGGAGAGTCGGCTGCGTGAGCTGGAGGTACCACCGATCTCGCTGGCGCCGACCCCTCCCGAACTGGCCGAGGCGACCCGGTCGATGAGCGGTGGTCCGGCGGCCGTGTTGACCGCCCTGCGGGACGCCCGTCGGTGGGCTGTCGGCGCGGACGACACGCTGGCCGCCCGTGGCCTGTCCCGGGTGGCGCACTGGCCGGCCCGTGCGCGCAATCTGCTGGTGTACGGGCCGCTGGGGCTGTTCGTTCCGGTGCTGCTGGTGGTGGTGTACCTGCTGGCGGGTACCGGCGCGCTGACCGCGTTCACGGTGCTGGTGGCGCTGCCGGCACCGGCGGTCGCGTTCGGCCTGGGCTGGCTCGCGGTGGGCCGCTGCTTTCCGCCGGGTCCGGGAGAGCGGGTGGACCGCACGCCACGGTTCGGCGCGCTGGCCTGCCTGGTCCCGGCCGTGGTGGTCAACGCGGGGATCGTGCTGGGGATGCTGTCGTCCTGACCGCCCGCCGGTCAGCGCGGGATGATCAGAGCCATCGCCTCGGCCCGGGACTTGGCGTCGTGTTGCAGCGTGCCACGCACCGCAGACGTGATCGTCTTGGCACCGGACTTCTGGATGCCCCGCATCGCCATGCACATGTGTTCGCACTCGAGCACGACGATCACGCCTCGCGGCTCCAGCCGCGTCATCAGCAGGTTCGCGATCTGCGAGGTGAGCCGCTCCTGCACCTGGGGACGCCGGGCGAAGACCTCGACCAGCCGGGCCAGCTTGGACAGTCCGGTGATCCGGCCGTCGGGACCGGGGATGTAGCCGATGTGGGCGCTGCCCCGGAAGGGCAGCAGGTGATGCTCGCAGAGGCTCATCACGTCGATGTCCCGGACCAGCACCAGTTCCTCGTGGTTGGCCTCGAAGGTGGTGGTGAGCACCGTGGCCGGGTCGACGCGCAGACCGGCGAAGAGTTCCGCGTACGCCCGGGCGACCCGGGCCGGGGTCTGCTGGAGGCCGTCGCGGTCCGGGTCCTCCCCGACCGCGATGAGGATCTCGCGGACCGCCTTCTCGATCCGGCCGAGGTCCATGGTGTCCTCGACGGGACGCCCGGTCAGGCGGCCGTTGATCAACCGGGCGGCGATGTAGTCGAGGCGGTCGGTGTCGGGTTCGGTGGCGGAGGCGGCCAGTCCCCGCTGTGGGGAACTGGCCGCCGGCTCGTCGGTGCTCAGTGCGAACCGTCCGAGGAGTTGTTCGAGCTGACGCCACCGACCGTCGCCTCCGCGCCGTCGGCCTCGGCCTGCACCTTCAGCGCGTCCTTCTCGGCCGGGGTGAGTACGGGCGGTTCGGTGGAGGGCTGCCGCTTGCCGAAGCCGTTGTACGGTGCCATCGGCGGTCGCTTGACCACCCGGGCGCAGATCCGGGCCATGTCGGCGGTGGAGAGGGTTTCCTTCTCCATCAGCTCGAGCACGATGTTGTCCAGGACGTCCCGGTACTCGACCAGGATCTCCCAGGCCTCGTCGTGGGCCAGTTCGATCAGGGCCCGCATCTCGCCGTCGATCTCGGCGGCGACGGCGTCGGAGTAGTCCCGCTCGTGGCCCATGTTGCGGCCGAGGAACGGCTCGTCGCCGCTGGTGCCGTACTTGATCGCACCGAGCTTGGAGCTCATCCCGTACTGGGTGATCATCGCGCGGGCCAGCTGGGTGGCCTTCTCGATGTCGTTGCCGGCACCGGTGGTGGGCTCGTGGAAGACCAGTTCCTCGGCGGCCCGGCCGCCCAGCGCGTACGCCAGGGTGTCGACCATCTCGGCGCGGGTCTGGGTGTACTTGTCCTCCGTGGGCAGCACCAGGGTGTGGCCCAGGGAACGACCTCGGGACAGGATGGTCACCTTGTGCACCGGTGCAGCGTGTGGCAGCGCCCAGGCGACAAGCGCGTGCCCACCCTCGTGGTACGCGGTGATCTTCTTTTCCTGGTCGCTCATCACCCGGGTACGGCGCTGCGGACCGGCGATCACGCGGTCGATCGACTCCTCGAGCGAGTCGTTGGAGATGGCCCGCTGGTCCTTCCGGGCGGTCAGCAGGGCGGCCTCGTTGATCACGTTGGCGAGGTCGGCACCGCTGAAGCCCGGCGTCCGCTTGGCCACCGAGTCGAGGTCGACGTCGGGCGTGAACGGCTTGCCCTTGGCGTGCACCCGCAGGATGGCCTTGCGGCCCTCCATGTCGGGGGCGTCGACCGGGATCTGCCGGTCGAACCGGCCCGGCCGCAGCAGCGCCGGGTCGAGGATGTCCGGCCGGTTGGTGGCGGCGATCAGGATCACGCCGCCCTTGACGTCGAAGCCGTCCATCTCGACCAGAAGCTGGTTCAGCGTCTGCTCGCGCTCGTCGTGGCCACCGCCCATGCCGGCGCCACGGTGCCGGCCGACCGCGTCGATCTCGTCGACGAAGACGATCGCGGGCGCGTTCGCCTTGGCCTGCTCGAACAGGTCACGGACCCGGCTGGCGCCGACACCGACGAACATCTCCACGAAGTCCGAGCCGGAGATCGAGTAGAACGGCACCCCGGCCTCGCCGGCCACCGCTCGGGCGAGCAGCGTCTTACCGGTACCGGGCGGACCGAAGAGCAGCACGCCCTTCGGGATCTTCGCACCGAGTGCCTGGTACTTCGCCGGGTTCTGCAGGAAGTCCTTGATCTCGTGCAGCTCCTCGACGGCCTCCTCGGAGCCCGCCACGTCGGCGAACGTCGTCTTCGGCGTGTCCTTGGTGATCATCTTTGCCTTGGACTTGCCGAAGTTGAGCACCCGGGAGCCGCCGCCCTGCATCTGCGACATGAAGAACAGCAGCAGCAGCACGAGCAGCACGATGGGAAGCAGGTTGACCAGCAGGCTGACCCAGATGCTGTCGGACGACACCTCGACATCGGCCGGTCCGGTGATCCGGTTGTTCGCCTTGGCCTCGAGAATCTCGTTCCAGACCTCGTCGCCAACCTCGTACGGGAACTGAGCCTCGATCAGCTTCGTGGTGGTGTCGCCGAACTCGGTCTCCTCGGCCAGCTCGAGCTGGATCGTCTGTTCCTTGTCCTGGAAGACGACCTTCTCGATGCCGCCCTTGTTGAGCTGGTCGAGCGCGACGGACGTGTCCACCCGGTGGTAGCTGGGTCCACCGGTGAACAACTGACTGAGCACGACGGCGCCGAGGATGACCAGGATGACCCAGAACACCGGTCGGCGGAAGAAACGCGTACGTTCCATGCTGTTGTCGAGCGCCGAGACGCCCGCATCCTCCTGATCGACGTCCTGACCGACTGTGGGTGTCGCCGCCTGGGCGGCTGCCGGAGCCGCCGTGCGGGCCGGCCTCGACCCCGGGGCGCGATTGCCGCGCCACGGTCATTCGACGGTACACCGTGCGAGACCGATATGAGCTGGCGAGCCCAGCACTTACGCGTACGGCGAACCGGATGTCAGCCGGCGTGGCCCGAAGTCGGATCTCCGGGGCACCGTCGTCAACGGTAGTCCGATCAGCTGAAAGGCGGCTGTACGCCGGGCGGGAGGTGCCGACGCGCCGGTACCCACCTGGTCAGGAGCGGGCGTAGACCTCCGGCTTGAGCACCCCCACGTACGGCAGCTCCCGGTAGCGCTCACCGAAGTCGAGGCCGTACCCGACGACGAACTCGGTCGGGATGTCGAAGCCCACATACCTGACCGGCACCGTCACCTTCACCGCGTCCGGCTTACGGAACAGCGCGACCACCTCGACGCTCGCGGCCGAACGCGATTCCAGGTAGCGCAGCAACCAGGACAGGGTCAGCCCGGAGTCGACGATGTCCTCCACGACGACGACGTGCCGACCGGCGATGTCCCGGTCGAGGTCCTTGAGAATCCGGACCACTCCCGAGGAGGTGGTGCCCTGCCCGTACGAGGAGATGGCCATGAAGTCCAGCTCGGCCGGGGGGCCGTGCCGACCCAGCGCCCGGGCGAAGTCGGCCATGAACATGACCGCGCCCTTGAGTACGCAGACGAGCAGCAGCCCGTCGGAGACGTGCGCGTAGTCTGCGGAGACCTGTTTGGCCAGCTCAGCGGTCTTCTCGCGGATCTGTGCCTCGGAGATGATCACGTGGTCGATGTCGGCGTCGTACCAGGAGCCGTCAGCCATGACTCTAGCCTGCCGTACGCCCCGGGTTCGCCGTCGGCGGGGCCGCCCGTTTCGGGGCGGCCCCGCCCAGGGATTTTCTGGATAAGTGGAACATTCAGCTCAGCAGTGGCGTGATCGCCACCTGTGCCCCCCGTCGGAGGGCTTCCAGTCCGCCGAGTCACGACTGTCGGCGGTCAGCCCGAGGGCGGACAGCAGGGCGAGGGAGAGAAAGAACAGTAGAAAGAGCAGGAAACCCATGGCGGCGCTCGCTTTCTGACGTCTGCGGTTGTCGTGTCGCCGCCGGTGCGCACCGGACATCTGCCAGTTTGGGCGTCGTGCCTCCCTGCCGACAGTGGCAGGAATGCCACTCCTGCTCGATTTTCTGCCACCCATGCGGTTACCCTCGTCACATGCTTCGTTCAGTGGCCGTACTCGTCCTGGACGGCGTAGCGCCGTTCGAACTCGGCGTGCTCGCCGAGGTGTTCGGTACCGACCGCACCGACGACGGGCTGCCGGGTTACCGGTTCGACGTATGTGGCCCTCGACAGGCCCCGGTACGCACCTCCGCCGGTTTCCACCTGGTGCCGAACGCCGATCTGGCTCCGCTGGAGCAGGCGGACCTGGTGGCCGTTCCCGCACACGATCCGACCACCACCGCGCCGGTCGAGGTCCACGAGGCGCTGCGTCGGGCCGCCGATCGGGGCGCGTACCTGTTCAGCGTGTGTGCCGGCGCGTACCTGCTGGGCGAGGCGGGACTGCTCGACGGGCGGGAGTGCACCACCCACTGGCGACACGTCGACGAGTTGCAGCGCCGCCACCCGAGCGCCCGGGTGCGCTGCAACTCGCTCTACGTGCAGGACGGCCGGCTGCTCACCAGCGCGGGCACCGCCGCCGGCATCGACGCCTGCCTGCACCTGGTACGCCAGGCGCACGGCTCGGCCACCGCCACCCGACTGGCCCGCCGGATGGTGGTGCCTCCGCACCGCGACGGCGGGCAGGCCCAGTACATCGAGGCACCGATTCCGAAGGCACCGGAGGCGCCCACCCTGGAACCGGTGCTGGAGTGGCTGATGGGCCATCTGGACCGGCAGACCACGGTCGACGAGTTGGCCGCGCGGGCCGGGATGGCCCCACGGACGTTCGCCCGCCGCTTCCGCGCGGAGACCGGCACCACCCCGCACGACTGGCTGACCAACCAACGCGTCCTGCTGGCCCGCCGGCTGTTGGAGGACACCCCACTCACGGTGGAAGGGGTCGCCGAACGGGCCGGGTTCGGCGACGCCGCCGTCCTACGGCACCACTTCACCCGCCGGGTCGGTGCCACGCCGCAGGCCTACCGCAGCACGTTCCGGGATCGCGCTCCTACCGGTTGACCGGCCCCCTGACGATCGTGCTGGTCAGAATCCGGCGGCCGCGCCGTCCACCCGGGATTCGGAGCCGACCACGAAGCCGCCGTCGGCGCGTCGCCAGATCGCCTGCCCGTAGCCGAAGACGGTGGGATCGGACGCGACGGTCACCTGGTGGCCCCGATCCCGCAGGTCGGCCACGAGTGCGGCGCCACCGGGCCCGGTGGTCAGCTGCTCCTCGACCAGCAGCGAGCGACCCGCGTGCCAGTACCAGCGTGGCGCGTCCAGCGCCGCCTGCGGGTCGAGGCCCGCGTCCACGGTCGCCGAGACCAGTTGGACGTGGCCCTGGGGCTGCATGTGCCCACCCATCACCCCGAACGGCCCCACCGGCACGCCCTGCCGGGTCAGGAAGCCGGGAATGATCGTGTGATACGGCCGCTTCGCCGGGCCAACCACGTTGGGGTGCCCCACGTCGAGCCGGAAGCCGAGACCGCGATTCTGCAGCGCGAAACCGTATCCGGGCAACACCACGTGGGAGCCGAAGGCGAGGTAGGTGGACTGGATCAGGCTGACCATCATGCCGCTCTCGTCGGCGGTGCAGAGGTAGACCGTCCCACCGCGCTCCGGTGCGTCGGTCACCCGCTCGGCCGCCGCCTCGGTGATCCTCGCGCGGCGCCGGGCCAGCTGGTCCGGGCTGAGCAGCCCGGGCGGGACCGGGGCATGGTCGGGGTCGGCGACGTGGGCGTGCGCGTCGGCGAAGCCCAACTTGACCGCCTCGATCTGCCGGTGCGGCCACCGCGACCCCTCCGCCGGGTCGAATCCGTTAAGGATGCCCAGGGCGAGCAGGGCGGCCAGTCCCTGCCCGTTCGGCGGCAGTTCCCAGACCTCGTGGTCCCGGTAGGGCACGGACACCGGGTCGACCCAGACGCTGGCGTGCTGTGCCAGGTCTGCCGCCGTGAGCAGCCCGCCGGTACGGGCGGCGTGATCGGTGAGTGCCGCCGCGATCCGTCCCCGGTAGAACTCCTCCGCCCGGCTGTCGGCGATCAGTCGCAGCGTCAGTGCCGCGTCCGGGTTGCGCCACCGCTCACCCGCGCGGGGAGCCCGCCCGTCCGGCGCGAAGACCCGCCCGAACTCCGCGTACTCGGGACCGGACAGCCCGGCGTGCCCGGCGACCGCACGGGACCAGGCCGACGCGGTCGCGGTGGAGACGGGGTGTCCCCGCTCCGCGTAGCCGATGGCGTCGGCGAACAGCTCCGCGAACGGCAGCGAGCCGAATCGCTCGTGCAGGTCGCGCCAGCCCGCCGGCACGCCCGGTACGGTCACCGGCAACCAGCCCCGGGCCGGCATCGCCGGGCCGACCGCCTGTGCCCCGCCCAACGCGTCGGGCGGCTCGGTGCCTCGACCGCCGGTCGCCGCGAGGACCAGGCCCCGGGTCAGCCCGACGGGTGAGCGGCCGGAGGCGTTCAGTCCGTGCAGCCGCTCGCCGTCCCAGACGATGGCGAAGAGGTCACCACCGATGTCGTTGGCGGGGGGTTGCACCACGGTGAGCGTGCTGGCGGTGGCCAGCGCCGCGTCCACGGCGTTGCCACCACGGCGCAGCACGGCCAGGCCGGCGGCCACGGCCAGCGGCTGGCTGGTGGCCACGGCACCGCGCGGCGCGTAGAGCGGTTGCCGGGGATGGATCATGCTTCGACGACCGCCTCGCCGGACCCGGCCACCCGAGGCGTCGACGTTCGGTCGGCCGACGCAGCCGAGGGTGACGCAGACAGCAGCCGATCGCCGCGGCGGAGCACCCGCAACCCACCCGGCAGGTAGCTGGCTCGCTGGCCCCGCCATGCGGTGACCAGGGCGTCGAGTGCGGCGACGTGGCGGTGCGACAGTGCGGCCGGCGGCGCGCCCAACTCGTGAGCCCAGGCCCGCAGCACCCGAGCGCGCACCGCGGGTGCCAGCGCCGCCAGGTCCCGGGTGGCCAGGCCACCGTCGGGGTGCCGGGCCTCACTCAGCGCCGCGGCGGCGAGTTCGTCCAGCACCGCGTTGTCCGCCGCCACCAGCGCGGCGGTACGGGCGAGGTTGTCCAGCACACCCGGGCCGAGGGCCCGGACCAACACGGGCAACACGTCGGACCGGACCCGGGAACGGGCGTACGCCGGGTCACTGTTGTGCGGATCGTCCCAGGGCACCAGCCCGAGGGCCGTGCAGGCCGCGCGGGTCTCCGCCCGCCCGATCTCCAACAGCGGCCGTACGAGGGGAGTGCCGGCGAGATCCCGGCGGGCCGGCATGCCGGCGAGTCCGCGCGGGCCGGCGCCCCGGGCCAGCGCGAGCAGCACCGTCTCCGCCTGGTCGTCCCGGGTGTGACCGGTCAGCAGGGCCGAGGCGCCGTGCCTCTCGGCGATCTCCGCCAGCGCCTGGTAGCGGGCGTCGCGGGCCGCCGCCTCGGGGCCACCCGGCCGACCGGCGACCTCGACGCGGACCATCTCCACCGGCGACAGACCGGCAGCCTCCGCCCAGCGCGCCACCGCCTCGGCCCGGCCCCGCGACCCGACCTGCAAGCCGTGATCGACGGTGACCAGTCCAGCGGTACGGCCGGCCCGGGGTGCCACGAACGCGGTGGCCGCGGCCAGGGCCAGCGAGTCGGCCCCGCCCGAGCAGGCGACCAGCACCGGACCGTCCGTCGGCAGATCGACCAACGCACGCCGGACCGCGATCCGGATCGCGGCCACCGGCGGGGCGAGCGGGGCCATCGGCGCGGCGACGCGCTCAGCCGGCCGTCGGCACCGGGCCGACCGGCCCGTGCACCCGTGCCACCCAGGCATCCGGTTCGCTCAGCTCGGACAGCCGGGGCAGGGTCAGCGGCGACTCGAAGACCCGGTTGAAGCCGGCCATGCCGACCCGGTCCACCACGGCGTGCACGAACCTGCGGCCCTCGGCGTACTGCCGCATCTTGACGTCGATGCCGATCAACCGCCGGATCGCCTTCTCCACCGGGTTGCCGGCCTCGCGCCGCCGGTTGAAGCCGGCCCGAATCCGCTCCACACTCGGGATCACCTGCGGTCCGACGCCGTCCATCACGAACTCGGCGTGCCCCTCCAGCAGCGTCATCAGGGCGGTCAGCCGGTCCAGCACGGCACGCTGCCCCGGCGTCTGCACGATGTCCAGCACACTGGACCGGCTCTGCGGGTCGCGGACCGCGTCAGCGAGGGTGCTCACCCCCCGACGCAGCCGCTCCAGCAGGTGCTCGCCGCCTTGGGCGGCGTCGACGAACGCCTGCACCTCACCGAGGAAGTAGGCCCGCATCCAGGGCACGGCGGTGAACTGCGTCCGGTGGGTCACCTCGTGCAGGCAGACCCAGAGCCGGAAGTCGCGTGGATCCGCGCCGAGCTTGCGCTCCACCTCGACGATGTTCGGCGCGACCAGGAGCAGTTGTCCGGGGTCGGCGGAGAAGACCTCGTACTGCCCGAGGACCCGGCCGGAGAGGTAGGCCAGCACGGTGCCGGCCTGCACCCCGGTCACCCGGGAACCGATCGCCTCGGTGAGGGCACCGGGTTGCTTGTCCTCGGTGAGCCGGCCGACCAGCGGGGTGATCACCTCGCGGAGGCCGGCGATGTTCGTCGCCGCCCAGTCCCGCCGATCGACCACCCGTACCGGCGGATGGGGGACCTGCGAGGTCAGCCCGGTGTAGTCGGCGACGTGCCCGGCCGCCTCGTCGGTCAGCCGGCGCAGCTCGGAAACCACCTCGGTGGCCTCGGCGTACGTCACCCGGGGGCCCGACTTGCCCAGAGCCCCCGCCGTCGCGGTAGCCAGATCCCAGTCCACGAACTGCGCCATGCGACCCACCGTACCCGCGTCACGACACCCCACCCGCCGGCCGACCCGGTGCCGGTCCGCCGGTCGGGGGACGACGGGCCGTCGCGGGGCCAGGGCCGCGACCCGCTCCGCCGCGGCGTAACGCCGGACCGGTGGCCGTCGAGCCGCTCAGCGGCAGCCGCAGCCGGCCAGCGCGGCGGCGATCCGGTCCAGCGCAGCCCGGGCCGGCTCCATCCCGTCCGGCGGCACGTCGTCGGTGAGCACCGCGAAGGTGAGCAGGCGACCTTCGGTGGTGGTCACCACTCCCGCGATGGCGTGCACCCGGGTCAACGTGCCGGTCTTGGCGCGGACCACACCGGCACCGGCGGCCGTGCCGGGTGCCGCACCGTACCGGTCGCGCAGAGTGCCGGACCAGCCCGCGACCGGCAGCCCGCCGAAGATGCCGGCAAGCTCGGGTCGGTCCGGGCTCGCCGCGAGCGCCAACAGCTCGGTCAGCAGGACCGGGCTGATCAGGTTCTTGCGGGACAGTCCGCTGCCGTCCGCCAGGTCGAGTGCGCCGGTCGGCAGACCCAGCTCGGACACCACCTCGGCCATCGCCGTCGCCGCACCGTCGAAGGAGGCCGGCCGGTCCCGGGCCAGGGCGACCTGGCGGGCCAGCGCCTCGGCGACGATGTTGTCACTCTCGCTGATCATGATGTCGACCAGCCGGATCAGCGGCGGCGAGTACACCACGCCGAGCTCGGCACCGGGTCCGGCGCCGCCGACCGGGTCGGTGGCTCCGGTCGTCGCGGTCGACGCCGGGGCAGTGCCCTTGCGTACGGTGTCGACCGGTACTCCGAGCAGTTCGGCGAAGGCCCGGCCGGCGACCAGGTCCGGTTCGGCGACGCGTTCGGCCCAGCCCCGGCCGGCCTTCGGACTCTTGCGGGCTCCGTCGAGCATCAGCGCGGTGATCGCCCCGCCGTAGCCGCCGGTGGGGATGTCGTCGTCCCAGCCGGGTCCGTAGACCGGACCGGGGTAGCGCGAGGAGTCGACGACGACTCTGGTGGGGGTGACTCCGCCCAGCGCTGCACGGACCTGCTCGGCGAGTTCGGTGAGACTGGCCGCCCCGGGGTAGAAGCCCTTCGCGTCGGCTGCCAACGTCGGGTCCCCGCCACCGACCAGAACCACCTCGCCGGGCTGCTTACCGGCCACCGCCCGGGTCGGGATCCGATGCCCGGGGCCGCGGGCGGTCAACACCGTCACGGCGGTCAACAGCTTGGTCACCGAGGCCGGCACGGTCCCCTCCCGGCCACCGCGGTCGAAGAGCATCTCACCGGTGAGGGCGTCGGCCACCGCGACGTTCACCCGGCCGCCCAGCGCGGCGTCGTCGATCAGCGGTTCCAGCGCGCTGCGGAGCCCGTCCGTGCTGGGTGGCGGGGCGCCACTGTCGGCGGCGGCCAGCACCGGGACCGGCGCGGGCTCGACCGCACCGCTGGCCGTCGGTGTCGCGGGCGCGTCGCCCAACCAGCGCTCCACCGGCCCGGGTCGGACCACGACCAGGCCCACGGCGACCAGCACCAGCACCAGCACGGCGGCGAGGACCAGCGGCAGCCGCCGGCGCGGTGCCGGCCCGACCGGTGGTGGCGCGACGCCGGCCGGTGGTTGGCCGGTAGGGCCCGCCGCCGGCCCGACCGGCGCTGGGCTCACCGGCACGGATGCCGGTCCGGTCGGTGGCTCGGCCGGACTCGTGGGAACGGCCGGACTCGTGGGAACGGCGGCGACCGAACCGGCGGCCGGGCTCGTCGGGGCGGCACCACCGGGCGCGGCCGGGCTCGTCGGGGTGACCGCGCCGGGCGCGGCCGGGCTCGTCGGGGTGACCGCGCCGGGCGCGGCGGCCCGTCCGGAGGCGGCACCCCGAGGCGGTGTCGTCGGCGACGAGGTGTCCAGGGGCGGGTTCGCCTCGGACCGGTTCACCGCTGTCGGTGTTACGGGCGGCGTCGGAGGTTGTGGTCGGAGGATCTGCGCGTCCGGCACCGGGACCCGCCCGGCGACCGGCTTGGCCGGCGGTCGGTTCGTAGCGCCCTCGGCGGCATCGCCTGGACGGTAGTGTGAATCTTCCCTCCCCACGACCCCCTCCTCCCCCACCGGGAACCGGCCTGGGTGACACTACTTCGGTCCGAAGACTATGCGGCGGCCGGAGTCGGCGGGTTGGCAATCGCCTCCCTGGCTCTGCCGCCGGTTCCGTCAAGCCAGCGTGGGCCAACGAGGGAGCGTGCAGATGGATTTCGACGTGACGGTTGAGATCCCCAAGGGTCACCGCAACAAGTACGAGGTGGACCACGTGACCGGGCGGATCCGGCTGGACCGCACCCTCTTCACCTCCACGCAGTACCCGGCCGACTACGGCTTCATCGAGGGCACCCTGGGCGAGGACGGCGACCCGCTGGACGCCCTGGTGCTGGTGCCCGAGCCGACCTTCCCAGGCTGCCTGATCCGGTGCCGCACGATCGGCATGTTCCGGATGACGGACGAGAAGGGCGGCGACGACAAGGTCCTCTGCGTTCCCTACGAGGACCCGCGGCAGGAGCACCTGCGCGACATCCACCACCTCGGCGAGTTCGATCGGCTGGAGATCCAGCACTTCTTCGAGGTGTACAAGGATCTTGAGCCGGGCAAGTCCGTGGAGGGCGCGACCTGGGTGGGTCGGACCGAGGCCGAGGCGGAGATCCAGGCTTCGTACCGGCGCGCCAGGGAAGCCGAGGAACGCGGCGAGTCCACCCACTGACGTCGCCGACGAGGCCCGGGGAACGCTCAGCCGAGCAGCCCCCGGGCCCGTCCGTAGAGGCCGAGCACCGCACAGGCGACCGGCACCACCGAGACCACCAGCAGGGTGTCGGCCAGGTCGGTGACCCGTCCGACGTACGGGGAGACCGGCCGGCGGGCGTACGTCGTGCCGCCCGCCACCACCAGCAACGCGACCAGCAGCCCACCGGCGACCATGATCAGCCGGACCGTCGCGTCGGCCGCCCCGGCCAGTACCCCGCCTAGGACCGCGTACCCGGCCAGGCCGGCCAGCACCGGCGCGATCCGGTGCTGGACCGTCGTGAAGAGTCGGGCACGTAGCAGCAGCACCGTCGAGGTCACCCCGACCAGCAGCCAACCGGAGACGCCACCGGTGCTGACGAGGATCACGACCGCGCCGACGGTCAGCACGGCCTGGCCGATCAACATGCCGGTGAGCATCTCCTCGGTACGGGCCACCGCCGCCCGCACCCGACCGCGATCCGGCAGCTCACGGGCCCGGTCCGAGTCGTTCGGCGGATCGGTGGGCAGGGTCACCGGCGGCAACGGCACCTTGCCCAGCCGGATGGCCAGCAGCGGAGCGGCCCCGACCGCGAAGGTCAACGCACACAGCAGGACAGCGGCCGCACCGGCCGGCTCGAGCACCAGGCCGCTGAGGGCGGCCGATCCGGCTCCCGCGCCCACCACCGCGCCGGCCACGAAGACCCGCAGTCGGGTGGCCACCCCGAACAGCCCCAGCACCGAGGCCAGCAGCAGCCCCATCGACCCGGCGAGCAACTCCGGTGCGCCCACCCAGCGCAGCGGGCCGAGCGGCCCGACCGGATCGCCCGAGTTGACGGCGAGGGCACCGGCGAGCGCCGCGTAGGGCAGCGCGTGACCGCCGACGGTGGCGCCGGCCGGCCCGTCGCCCTGTGCGCGGGACAGCACGGTGCCGGCCAGCACCAGCAGGCTCGCCACCAGGGTCGCGACCGGCCAACCGGCGGGGTCGCCGGGCCCGGCGGCCGCCAGGGCGAGCAGGCCGACGGTGAGCGGAACACCGGCACCGGCGAGTGCCGCCGTCCGGGTGGCACCGGATGACCAGCCCCCGCCCCGCTGGCGGGCGGCGTCGGCGAGGGCCTCCACCACGTCGTCGTACTCGAACTCCGGCCACTCGGTGCGAGCCGGCACCAGGTGCAGCACCGCACCGTCGCGGACCCCCTGAGCGGCCAGCGCCTGCCCGCCGGCCAGCACGGTGCCGTCGGCTCGCCGGAGCAGCCAGCCGCCGTGCTGTTCTCCGTCGTCGGCGAGCCCCTCACCGGCGTGGCGCAGCACCTCGGGCAGCAGCTCGGCGAGGGGCACCTGCTCCGGTAGCGCCACGTCGACCCGCCGCCGGGGCGTGCTGACGGTGACCCGGGCCAGCCCGACTGCCATCGACTCATCTCCATCCCGAGCGGCCTGCTGCTGCGCGGACGACAGGACTTTACCTACCATGAGCCAGGCTCGGGTCACCGTGCGCAGTCGGGAGGTCGAGTGTCCACTGTCGTCGTCCGGCGGCCGGCACGACGCCCGGCGCCCGACATGCCCGTGGGTGACCTGCCGCTGCCGGCGCCCCCGGAGATTCCGGCCGGCACCGGCACGCGCTGGCACCAGCTGCTGATGGTGCTGCCGATGCTCGGCGGCACCGTCGCGATGGCGATGATGTTCGGCCGCGGCGGCGGGACGTACGCGTACCTGGTCGGCGGCATGTTCGGCCTCTCCTCCCTGGCGATGCTGGCGACCTCCTGGGGCAGCGCCTCCGGCAGCCCGACGAAGTCCGAGATGATGACGGCCCGCCGGGAGTACCTGCGGCATCTGGCCACCCTGCGTCGGCAGGTGCGGCAGACCGTGGAGCGGCAGCGCGCCGGCCTCTGTTACCGGCACCCCGATCCGTCACTGCTCTGGTCGACGGTGCACAGCCACCGGCTCTGGGAGCGGCGGCCGACGGACCCGGACTTCGCGGTCGTCCGGGTCGCCGTCGGGCCGCAGACCCTGGCCACGCCGTTGGTGCCGCCGGTCACCCGCCCACCGGAGGAACTGGAGCCGATGACGGCGGGCGCGCTGCGCCGCTTCCTGGACGCGTACTCGGTGGTGCCGGACCTGCCGGTGGCTCTCTCGCTGCGCAGCTTCGCCCGGGTCTTCGTCCGGGCCGCGCCGGTCGGCCCCACCGGCTCGCCGGCCGCGCAGGCGCTGGCCCGGGCCGTGCTCACCCAGCTCGCGGTCTTCCATGCCCCGGACGAGTTGCTGGTCGCCGTCTGTGCCGGGCCGGAACGACGCGCCCGCTGGGAGTGGGTCAAGTGGTTGCCCCACGCCCAGCACCCCACCCGCACGGACGCCCTGGGTCCGGTGCGGCTGGTGGCCAGTTCCGTGGCGGAGCTGGAACGGCTGCTCGACCAGGTGCTGGCCAGCCGGTCGAGATTCAGCCCGATCGGACCGGCCACGGACGGGCCGCATCTGGTGATCGTGTTCGACGGCGGCGACGTCACCGGCGCCACCGAACTGGTCGGGGACGGCGGCATCGACGCGGTGACCCTGATCGACCTGGACACCCCGCCACCGCGTCTGCTCGACCGGTTCTCGCTGCTGCTGGAGCTGCGCAACGGTCGACTGCACTCCCACTCCTCCGACGGGTCGGCCGAGGTGGGCACGGCCGACACGATCGAGGTCGCCGAGGCCGAGGCGGTGGCCCGCCGGCTGGCACCCCTGCGGCTGGCCGCCACCGGGGGCGCCGACGCCGCGCCCGGTGTCGAGCCGGGTCTACCGGAGCTGCTCGGCATCGGTGAGCCGGAGGACTTCACCGCCGAACAGGGGTGGGTGCCGAGATCGCCGCGGGACCGGCTGCGGGTACCGATCGGCGTCGGCCCGGACGGCGGCGCGGTCGAGTTGGACCTGAAGGAGTCGGCGCAGGGCGGCATGGGCCCGCACGGACTGCTGATCGGCGCCACCGGCTCCGGCAAGTCCGAGCTGCTTCGTACCCTGGTGCTCGGGCTGGCCACCACCCACTCCGCCGAGCAGCTCAACTTCGTACTCGTCGACTTCAAGGGTGGGGCCACCTTCGCGCCCTTCGACCGCCTGCCGCACACCGCCGCCGTGATCACAAATCTGGCCGACGCGTTGCCGCTCGTCGACCGGATGGTCGACGCGATCAACGGCGAGCTGGTCCGCCGGCAGGAGTTGTTGCGCCGCACCGGCAGCTTCGCCAGCCTGCGCGACTACGAGCGCGCCCGGGCGACCGGCAACCCGCTGCCCCCGCTGCCGTCGCTGCTGCTGATCTGCGACGAGTTCTCCGAGCTGTTGTCGGCCAAGCCCGACTTCATCGACCTGTTCCTCCAGATCGGCCGGCTGGGCCGGTCGCTCGGGGTGCATCTGCTGCTGGCGAGCCAGCGGCTGGAGGAGGGACGACTGCGCGGGCTGGACACTCACCTGTCCTACCGGATCGGTCTGCGGACCTTCTCCTCGCTGGAGTCCCGAACGGTGCTCGGGGTGCCCGACGCGCACGAACTGCCCCCGTCGCCGGGGCACGGTTTCCTGCGCTTCGGCACCGAGCCGCTGCGGCGGTTCAAGACCGCGTACATCTCCGGCCCGTTGCGGCGGCGGGCGTTGGCGGCCGACGCGGCCGGAACCGAACGTCCCCGGCTGCTCGCCTTCTCCACCCACGTCACACCGGTGCCGCAGCCGCCGGCCCCGCCGGCTGCCGAGGACGAGACGGACGACCCCCGGACGCTGCTGCGTCTGCTTGTCGACCGGCTGGCCGGGCAGGGCGCGCCGGCGCACCAGGTGTGGCTGCCGCCGCTGGACGCCGCCCCGGCCCTGGACGAGCTGGTCGGTCCGCTCACGGTCGACCCGGTCCGGGGGCTGACCGTCGACAATCCCGAGCTGCACGGCGCCCGCCAGGTGCCGGTGGCTGTCGTCGACCGGCCCTTCGAGCAGCGCCGCGACCTGCTGTGGTTGGCGCTGGACGGCGCCGCCGGCCACGTCGCGGTGGTCGGCGGTACGCAGAGCGGCAAGTCCACCGCGCTGCGTACGCTGGTCTGCGCGCTGGCCCTCACGCACACCCCGACCGAGGTGCAGGTCTACTGTCTCGACTTCGGTGGCGGAGGGCTCGCCTCGGTGCGTGGCCTGCCGCACGTCGGTGGGGTCACCGGTCGGGCCGACCCCACCGGGGTGCGCCGTACCGTCGGCGAGATGTCCACCCTGCTCGCCGACCGGGAGCGCCGCTTCGCCGAGCTGGGTGTGGAGTCGATGGCCGCCTGGCGACAGCGACGCGACAGCGGCACCGACGCGGGTGATGCCGACGTCTTCGGCGACGTGTTCCTCGTCGTCGACGGGTGGACGACGCTGCGAAGCGAGTACGAGGATCTGGAGCCGCTGATCACCGACCTGGCGACCCGGGGGCTTTCCTACGGCGTGCACGTGGTGGCCACCGCGGTGCGTTGGCTGGACTTCCGACCGGCCATCCGGGATCTCTTCGGCTCCCGGCTTGAGCTGCGCCTCGGTGATCCGTCCGACTCGGTGGTGGCCCGGCGGGCGGCGGCGCACGTGCCGGAGCGGACCCCGGGGCGGGGCATCACCCCGGCGGGCCTGCACTTCCTCACCGCGCTGCCCCGGACGACCGGCACGGACACCGCCGGGCTGGTGAAGCAGGTCGGTGACGCGTGGTCCGGTCCGGCCGCGCCCCCGGTCAGGCTGCTTCCGGCCGTGCTGCCCTACGGCGACCTGGACCTCGACGCCACGACGGGGCTGCGGATCCCGGTCGGTGTCGCCGAGGCGGACCTACGTCCGGTGGTTCTCGACTTCGGCACCGAGCCGCACCTCGTGGTCTACGGCGACGCCGAGAGTGGCAAGTCGTCGTTCCTGCGCGCCCTGGCCACCTCGATCGTCGCCCGGTTCACGCCGGAACAGGCGCGGGTGATCCTGGTGGACTACCGACGCAGCCTGCTCGGCGTCATCTCCACCGAACACCTGATCGGCTACGGCACCGCCGCGGCGCACAGCGCCGACCTGGTCGAGTCGGCCGCCGGTTACCTGGCGGACCGCGCACCAGGCCCGCAGGTCAGCCCGACGCAGTTGCGGGAGCGGTCGTGGTGGTCCGGCCCGGAGCTGTTCGTGTTGGTCGACGACTACGACCTGGTGGCGAGTGGGCCGGCGAACCCGCTGCGGGCGCTGGAGGAACACCTGCCGCACGCCCGCGACGTCGGACTGCACCTGGTGCTGGCGCGCCGCACCGGCGGTGCCGCCCGCGCCCAGTACGAGCCGCTGGTGCAGCGGCTACGGGAACTGTCCACCTCGGGCCTGGTGCTGTCGGGCAGCCCGGAGGAGGGGGCGCTCGTCGGTCCGGTCCGTCCGGGTCCGTTGCCGCCCGGGCGCGGCCGGCTGTTCACCCGACGCGAGGGCGTACGCCTGGTCCAACTGGCTCACCTGCCGCCACAGTGACGCCGACTCCACGGAACGTCCCTGTAGGCGGGTCGGAACCGGTAATCTCCGAACGTCATGTGTCCCGCGACGAATGGCTGAGGATGTGACCAGGCTGCGGCACCGTGGCCCGGCGAGGGCCGGGCGGTTCGCCAACCGCGCGCTGCTCGCGACGGCCGCCGCCGCGCTGTCGGCCGCCATCGCGGTCGTGCCCGCGTCCGCCGTGCCGGTCCGGACGGCTCCGGTCGGCACGCCGGTGGCGCACAACCCCGACTCGGCACGCCGCGCCGACCAGGTCCGCGACGAGCAGTGGCAGCTCGACAAGCTGGGCGCGCGGACCGCCTGGCGCACCTCGACCGGGCGGGGCGTGGTCGTGGCCGTGATCGATTCCGGGGTGGACGGTTCGCACCCGGACCTGACCGGCCAGGTGCTACCCGGGATCGACCTGGTCGCGCCGAGCGGGGCGGCCGAGGCGGATCCGGTCGGGCACGGCACGACGGTGGCCGGCCTGATCGCGGGGCGCAACGACGACCGCCGCGGCGTGGTGGGGCTCGCGCCGGACGCCCGGATCCTGCCCGTGCGGGTGCTGGACGCGGAGAACCGCTACGACGACGCGCTTATCGTCGCCAAGGGTGTGCGATGGGCGGTCGACAACGGCGCGAAGGTGATCAACCTGTCGCTCGGCGGCAGTGGTGACAGCGCGGCGCTGGCCGCGGCGATCGACTACGCCTTCGCCCGGGACGTCGTGGTGGTCGCCTGCACCGGGAATCTCGCCACCTCGCCCGAGGCGAAGGTGTGGTACCCGGCCCGCGAGCCCGGCGTCATCGCGGTCTCCGGCCTGGAGCGCAACAGCGACAACCTGTGGAGCGGCGCGATCACCGGTCGGGCCACGGTCCTCACCGCCCCCGCCAGTGGGCTGGTGGGGGCGCGTCCTCCGGGCGGCTACTGGCGGGTGCAGGGCACCAGCTTCGCGGCGCCGCTGGTCGCCGCGACCGCCGCCCTGGTGCGATCCCGCTATCCGCAGATGTCCGCCGGCGACGTGGTCAACCGACTGCTGGTCACCGCCAGGGACATCGGGCCCACCGGTCGGGACGAGCGGTTCGGGTACGGCCTGGTGGACCCGGTCGCGGCGTTGACCGCCGAGGTGCCGTCGTCGTACGCGAACCCGCTGGACGACAACGACCCGCCGGGCGTGACCGGCTTCGGTCCCGCGCCCGGCTCCGCGACGACGGGCGATCCCGACGCCGAGCAACTCGGTCTGACCGGCTCCGGGCAGGAGACCCGGTGGCGGGCCCGGGCCGCCGGTTCGCCGGACGACGCCGGCTCGGAGCGGCTCTGGATCGGCTCGGCCATCCTCGTAGCGCTGCTCACCGGTGCGGTGCTGATGCTGCGCCGGTTCCGGCGGTCGTACCGCTGACCGACCGTCGCTGTCGTCAGCGCGGCATTTTTCGCGCTTTTGCCGGGGATCAGCCCGGCCATCGGGGTACAACCATCGCCGTGGGCACCTTCGAGCGAGTCGATCCGGCCGCACCCGCCGACTCGGACGATCCCGGACGGGACGACCGGCCGGCCGCGCGGTCGGCGCACGCCGTCTCCGGCGTGTTGCTGGTCGCGCCGTTCGCGCTGCTCGCCATGCTGGTGCTGAGTGACTGGCCGCCGCTGCGCCGACTCGACCTGGCGATCACGACTCAGCTGCACGGGTACGCCCTGGATCACCCGGTCTGGGTCCGGGCGATGAGCTTCTGGACCGACCTCTTCGCACCGATGCCCCTGCGGGCCGCGGCGTTGGTCCTGGTGATCTGGCTGGCCCGCGACGGCGCCCGGCGGCTCGCGGTCTGGGCCACCACCACCATGGTGTTCGGTGGTCTGCTCGGCCCCCTGCTGAAACTGCTCGTGGGACGACGGCGACCGGATCTGCCCGACCCGGTGGCGCAGGCACCCGGGCTGGCCTTCCCGTCGGGTCACGCGCTGAACGCGATGCTCGCCGCCGGGATCCTGCTCGTGGTGTTCGTGCCCCGGACCCGGCCCCGTTCCGCGACCCGCGTGGCGGTCTGGCTCGGTGCGCTGACGATCGCCCTGGTGACCGGGTTCAGCCGGGTCGCGCTCGGCGTCCACTGGAGCAGCGACGTGCTGGCCGGGTGGCTGCTCGGTGTGGCGGTGGTCGTCGCCACCGCCACCGGGTTCACCGTCTGGTCCCGGCGCCGGTCGGGCTGACCTTTCGTCAGGTGCAGTCGCCGGTGTCGGTGCCCCGGGTGCGTTCGGCACCGGCCAGCGCCACCGGGCGGGCCTCGGCGGCGGTGACCGCGAACCCGGTGTTCGGGTCGTCGGCCGCCGCCGCGAAGATCACCCCGAGCACCAGGCCGTTCGAGGAGACCAGGGGACCGCCCGAGTTGCCGCTGCGGACAAGCGCCCGGATCGTGTAGATCTCCCGGTTCACGTTCCCCGACGAGTAGATGTCCGGCCCGGTGATCCGGTCGACGTCGCGGATCCGCGCCGACTGGGCGTTGTACGGGCCGTCCAGCGGGAAGCCGAGCACGATCGCGTCCGCCCCGGTGGTGGCGTTCCCGGCGGCGAACCGCATCGACGGGCCGGGCAGTCCGGGTACGTAGAGCACGGCCAGGTCCCGGTCGGGGTCGTAGACGACAACCTCGCCCTCGTACCGGTCCCCGCCCAGTTCCACCGCGACCGAGCGGGTGCCGGCGACCACGTGCGCGTTGGTCATCACCCGGTCGTCGGCGTACACGAAGCCGGACCCCTCGATCCGACGCGAGCAGCTCGGTGCCGACCCGAGCACCTTCACCACCGAGCGCTGGCCGCTGCTCACCACCTCGGAGCCGGCCAGTGCCGGGTCGGGCGGCTCGACCTGCCGGGCCTGGGTACGCCGCAACCCGTCGAAGACGTCCGGGAAGCCGTTGGTGTCGACGGTGTCGCGCAGCGCGGTGGAGAGCTGCTGCGCCTGGTCGGGCAGCACCCGGTCCACCACGTTGAGCAGTGCACTGCTCCGCACGGAGGCGGCGAGCCAGGGCAGCGAGGAGGAGCCGAGCGGCACCGCGACCAGCCAGGCCACCAGCAGCACCGCGAAGAGCGAGACGAACGCGCCACCGATGTCGTCGACGCGCCGTCCCACATCGCTGGCGATGGTACGACGCAGGTGCGAGCCGAGCCAGCCGGCCAGCGCCTGACCAACCACGGCGAGACCGAAGATGGCGACGAGCGAGATCAGCACCCGGGTGCCGCTGTCCACGAACTGCTGGGCGAACATCGGGCCGACCTGCAGGCCGATCAGGGCACCCAGGAAGAACCCGGAGAACGAGAGCACCCCGATGACGAACCCCTGTCGGTATCCGCTGATCGCGAACACGAGCATGAGCAACAGCAGGACGAGATCCACGGCCGACACGGCTCAAGCGTACGGGGCGGGGGCTCGCGCGAAGACGATCGCTTGCGGAAGGTGACGGTCAGATCAGCGCAGGGCGCTCTCGTCGACCTCGTCGGTGCCGGCCGACGGGGCGGGTGACGCACCGATCGGCGGAAGATCGATCACTCGACCGCGCGGCCACGGACGGCTCCAGCCACCCATGTCCAGCAGCGCGGCCAGCACCCCGGCCGTGAACCCCCAGACCAGCATCCCGCGTACGGAGAAGGCGGGACCGACCCAGCCACTGGAGTGGCGTACCCGGACCCGGTTGTCCGGGTCGACCAGCTCGGCGATCGGCAACCGGGCGACGTGCGCCACCTCGGCCGGCTCCCGGGAGTCCACCGGGTGCGGGGCGTGCCACCAGGCGAGCACCGGGGTCACCACGAAGTCGCTCACCGGTATCCACAGCCTCGGCAGTTGGGCCAGCACGGTGACGCTGGTCGGGTCGAGCCCGACCTCCTCGTTCGCCTCGCGCAGCGCGGTGGCGGCGGCGTCGGCGTCCTCCGGGTCGGCCGCGCCGCCGGGAAAGGCCGGTTGACCGGCGTGGTTGCGCAGGGTCGCGGCCCGTTGCAGCACCAGCACGTCCGGGCCGGTGGCGGCGTCCTCGCCGAGCAGCACCAGCACGGCGCTCTCCCGGCCACCCTGCTCCGGCGTACGCAGTTGGGTGAAGTCCTCGGTACGCGCGGTGCCGAGCCGACCGAGCAGCGGTTTCAACCAGCCCGGCGGCTGACGGTCCGCCGGATCGGGCATGTTCACGCCCGCACCGTCAGACCGAGGTGTTGTCCGACGAGTTCGGCGAGGCGGGCGTCGTCCAGCGCGCCGGAGCTGTCGATGTGCCGGACGCCGCCCCGGGCGTCGACGAAAACGGTGAGCGGGACGGCGTTGCGACGCAGTGCCCGCTGCACCGCCTCGCCCTGGTCGACAAGCATCGGGAACCGTACGCCGAAGTCCTCACCGATGGACTGGGCGCCCTCGCGACTGTCCCGGCTGTTCACCCCGATCACCCGCAGCTGCCCGTCGGCGCGTTCGTGGAGTCGCTGGAAGGCGGGGAGTTCCTTGCGGCAGGGCGGGCACCAGGAGGCCCAGATGTTGACCACGGCCGGCCCGCGGATGTTCCGCAGGGCGACCGGCGTGCCACCGGTGAAGCAGGTGAGGGTCAGCTCGGGCAGCGGGTCGCCGGTCGCCTCGTCGTCGCCGGGACCGGCCGGGCCTTCGGTCAGGTCGGCGCAGCCCTCGAACGGGGAGGGACGGGCGGCCACCGTGCCCTGCCCGGCCGGCCGGGGGGCCTCGGGGTCGGTGGTGCACGCGGTGGCGAGCACCAGCAGCAGCGGCAGGGTCAGCAGCGCGAGCCGGCGGTTCACGGTGCCTCCGCCCGCACCGCCTGCGCCGGGACCAGCTCGGGGTCGACGCCCGCGGCGGCCGCGAGGTCACGGGCGCGGGGGCCCTTGAGCAGCTTCGCGGCAGCGGCTGGTTCGGTCGGTCCGGTGCCGTACGAGGGGCAGAGCTTCGCCAGGGTGCAGGCGCCGCAGGCGGGCTTGCGGGCGTGACAGACCCGACGGCCGTGGAAGATGATCCGGTGCGACAGCATGGTCCAGTCGCGCTTCGGGAACATCGCCCCGATCTCGTGCTCGATCTTGACCGGGTCGGTCTCGGTGGTCAGCCCCCAGCGCCGCACCAGCCGCTGAAAGTGCGTGTCGACGGTGATGCCGGGCACGTCGAAGGCGTTGCCGAGGATGACGTTCGCGGTCTTGCGGCCGATGCCGGGCAGGGTGACCAGGTCCGCCAACCGGTTGGGTACCCGGCCGTCGTAGCGCTCGACCAGGGCCTGGCCCAACTGGATCAACGAGGTGGTCTTGTTGCGGTAGAAGCCGGTCGGCTTGATCATCTCCTCCACCTCGCCGCGATCCGCCCCGGCGTAGTCGGCGGCGGTCGGATAGCGGGCGAAGAGTTTCGGAGTGACCTCGTTGACCTTCTTGTCCGTGCACTGGGCCGACAGGATGGTCGCGACGGCCAGTTCCAGCGGGCTGCCGTGGTCGAGTTCGCAGTGCGCGTCGGGGTGTGTCTCGGTCAGCTCACGGCCGATCCGCCGCGCGCGACGGGTGCGTCCCAGGTCGGTCTCGGTAGCGCTTCTGGTCACGACGGCCAGCCTACGTCGCCGGTCCGACCGGCTCGAACGCCTGTGCCGCCGGAGATCAGTCCGCGTCGGGTGGACTGATCTTTCCGGAGTCGGTGAACCGAGCGCCGGTCTTCGCGAAGTCCAGCTCGGTGAGGTCTCGGAGCAGCCCCAGACCACGGTCGTCGGGGTCGATGGTGGGCTTGCGGGCGCCGTCCATGTACGTGGAGGTGAAGGACCCGCCGGCCCAGGTACCGTCCGCTTCGAGGGACACCTTGAGCACACCGCCCCAACCGAGTCGGCCGTTGTTGCTCAGCGAGTTGCCGCCGCCGGCGAAGTTGCCCAGGCTGTACGCGATCAGCCGGCCCTTGTAGAACTCCATGCCGCGTAGCACGTGCGGGCCGTGGCCGACGATCAGGTCGGCACCGGCGTCGATCATGGCGCGGGAGAACTTGATCGGGTCGCCCCGGTTCTCGCCGAGGAACATCTCGGTGCCGGGCCGCACCCGCGTCATCTCCGACCCCTCGGCCCCCATGTGCACCTGCACCACGACGATGTCGGCCTGGTCGGCGGCCTTCTTGATCACCTTTTTCGCGGCCGGGATGTCGGTGAGACTGTTCGACCACTGGTACGACGAGAAACCGGCGACGGCGACCTTGACGCCCTTCACCTCGACGACGGTGATCTGGTCGGGCGCGCCGGTGTGCTCCAGCCCGTGCTCCTCCAGCGCCTGCTGGGTGTTCTCGTAGCCCTTCGGCCCGAAGTCGTACCCGTGGTTGTTGGCCTGGTTGAGCAGGTCGAAACCGGCATCGGCGAGATGGGCGGCGTACTCCGGCGGAGCCCGGAACTGGAAGCAGCGGGTGGAGTTGGCACCGCACTTGCCGGTCCCGGTGTCCACCGTCAACGGCTCTTCCAGGTTGCCCATGACCAGGTCGGCGGCGAGCGCCTTCTTCACCGAGTTGAAGAAGCCCTTGCCGTTGTTCGGGGGCAGCCGGTCGGGTGCCATGGCCATCACGATGTCGCCGGTGGCGGAGAGCGAGATCTTCTTGACCTCGGGGGCGGCCGATTCGACGGGTGCCCCCTCGCCGCCGCCCGTGCCGGGCTGCCAGAGCGGGCCCTCGTCGGTGCCGGCGCAGCCGGCGAGGAGCAGGGCGGCGAGCAGCACCCCCAGCACGGCGCGGGTGCGGCGGCGGGGGCGGGGGCGGGGGCGGGGCGTGGCGAGGGCGGCAGCGTACATCGTGCGCGACCCTACCGGGCGGATATCACGGAATCGACCGCCGATCGGGTGGGGAGTTTCAGCCCCGGAGCCGATCCGACCATGGGACGACGGTCTCGCGGCCCACCGCCAGCACGGCGGCGTGCACCGCCCGGGCCAACGGTGCTCCCCAGGTGGAGCGGGGGCCACCGTAGGCGTGGGCCGGCCCGTCCGGCGGGCAGAGCACGGCGACCGCGTCCGTCGGCGTGCCGGTGCCGTTCAGCCCCAGCTCCGCGATCGCCTGCGCCTTGGCCTCGGTGGCCGTGGCGACCACGTTGACAAGCGCCGCGTCGCCGAGTCGCGCCGGAACGCACGCCACGATGTTCACCGTGCCGACCGGCTGAGCCGGTGCCGCCACGGTCGGCGCCGCCGCCGGCACCGGAGTACCCAGCCCGACGGTGGCCCAGACCTGCACGCCGGTGTCGGTCCGCCGCGCCACCTCGGCCACGTCGACCCCGGTCATCAGGCCCACTCCGGGCCCGTCCAGGTCGAACTCCCGGGCCAGCTCGGCCAGGTGGTCGGCGGGGTCGTTCCGGTCGTACGACATGGGCACCGTCGCGTTCAGCACCCACCGCCGTACGCCGATGCCACCGCCCAGCGGTGCGGAGCTGACCGCCAGCAGCGGTCGCCCGGCACGCCAGACGAGCACCGGAATGTCGCGTTCGTCCTCGCGCCGGGTGGTCAGCAGGGGCTCGGGCAGCACGGGGTGACCCTACGTCCGGGTCTCCACCCCGCCGGTCCCGGCCTGACCAGGCGCGGGATTCTAGATGGTGATCACGACGGGCACGTTACGCCCAACGATCAAGATTCCAGGGGTGCGCCTCTGATTCCTGCTCACGTGCGCCTAGACTGGTCGGCGCGCGAGGGATCAGCGGACGGCGGACCCAGGCCGAGCAGACGGCACGCGCAACCGGAGGTGCGCGATGGACGAGGTACTGGCCCGCAGCGGGATCTTCCAGGGTGTCGACCCGGAGGCGGCCGAGGCGCTCGCCAAGGAGATGGAGACGATCGAGGTCCGCAAGGGCGAGGTCGTCTTCAACGAGGGCGAGCCCGGCGACAGTCTCTACATCCTGCTGTCCGGAAAGATCAAGGTCGGCCGCCGGGCAGCGGACGGACGGCAGAACCTGATCGCCGTGATGGGTCCGTCGGACATGGTCGGCGAGCTGTCGCTGTTCGACCCGGGTCCGCGTACGGCGACCGCGACCGCGGTCACCGACAGCCGGCTGGCCCGGTTGCGTAAGCAGGCGCTGCGGCCGTGGCTCAACAACCGACCGGAGATCGCCGAGCAGTTGCTGCGGGTGCTGGCCCGCAGGCTGCGCCGGACCAACGACGCCCTCGCGGATCTGATCTTCACCGACGTGCCCGGCCGGGTGGCCAAGAACCTGCTCCAGATGGCCGGGCGTTTCGGCACCCGCGACGGCGGCGTGCTGCGGGTGACGCACGACCTGACCCAGGAGGAGATCGCTCAGCTCGTCGGCGCCTCCCGGGAGACCGTGAACAAGGCTCTCGCCGATTTCGCCTCGCGCGGCTGGCTCCGCCTGGACGGCAAGAGCATCATCATCCTCGACCCGGAGCGCCTGGCCCGCCGCGCCCGCGTCTGACCTTCCTGAGCCCACATAGCTGGGTGTGCAACTTCAGGGTTGTTGTTGCCTGCCGCGCGCCGGATGCAACAGCAGCCCTGAAGTTGCGCTATCGACGGCTCCCGAAAAAGTCAGTCTTGACTGTTTGTTTTTAGGGCGGCAGGCTGTCCGCATGCCTGCCGCATCGACTCGCGTTCCGCAGCAGGAACGCAGTCGCGCCACTCGGGCCCGGTTGTTGGAGGCGACCGTCGACTGCCTGGTGGAGCACGGCTGGTCCGGCACCACCACCACCGTGGTGGCCGCTCGGGCCGGCGTCTCCCGGGGTGCCCAACTGCACCACTACCCGACCCGGACCGCCCTGGTAACCGCGGCCGTCGGGCACCTCACCGAGCGGCGGGCGGCCGAGTTGCGGGCCGAGGCCGACGCCCTGCCGGCCGACGCCGACCGGCTGGACCGGGTGGTGGACCTGCTCGCCGCCGCCTTCACCGGGCCGCTCTTCGTCGCCGCCCTCGAACTCTGGGTGGCCGCGCGCACCGACGTCGAGCTGCGGACCGCCCTGCTGCCGCTCGAAGCCCGGATCGGTCGGGAGATGCACCGGCTGACCGTCGAACTGCTCGGGGTGGACGAGCGGCGCCCCGGCGTACGCGAGGCGGTGCAGGCCACGCTGGACCTGCTGCGCGGGCTCGGCGTGGCCAACCTGCTCAGCGACGACTCGACCCGCCGCACCGCGCTGCTGCAAGCCTGGAAGACCCAGTTGACCGCGCTGCTCGCCGCCACGGACACCGCTCCCTGACCGCCCCCACCCGCCCGGAGGCACCATGGTCGACCTGACCGCCCTGCTCACGGATCTGGCCACCGAGTCCGAGCAGCTCGACGCGCTCGTCGCGCCGCTGCCGCCGCAGGATTGGCAGCGACCAACTCCGGCGACGGGCTGGACGATCGCCCACCAGATCGCCCACCTGGCCTGGACGGATCACGTGGCCCGGCTCGCCGCGACCGACACCGAGGCCTTCTACGCCTCGGTGACCGCCGCACCGGACCCTGGCCGGCTGGTCGACGACGGCGCGGCGGCGTTCCTCGCCCCGCCCGCCGTCCTGCTCACGCGGTGGCGGGAGGGCCGCTCGGCGCTCGCGGCAGCCCTCGCCGCCGCCCCCGCCGGAGAGAAGCTGCCCTGGTACGGAACCCGCATGTCACCGGCCTCGATGGCGACGGCCCGGATCATGGAGACCTGGGCGCACGGCGAGGACGTGGCCGAGGCGCTCGGCGTCACCCGGCCCGCCACCGACCGGCTGCGGCACATCGCGTACCTCGGCTTCCGTACCGTCGGGCACAGCTTCGCCGCCCACGGTCGGGCGGTGCCCACGGCACCGGTCCGGGTGGAGCTGACGGCACCCGGCGGGGAGAACTGGACCTTCGGCCCGGCGGACGCCGCCGACCGGGTGACCGGTCCGGCGCTCGACTTCTGCCTGCTGGTGACCCGGCGCCGGCACCGCGCCGACACCGCCCTGGTCGCCACCGGGCCGGTCGCCGACGGGTGGTTGGACGTCGCCCAGGCCTTCGCCGGCCCGCCCGGCACCGGCCGCGCTCCCCGCACGACCGCGTCGGGAGCGCAGCCGTGAGCGCGCGGCGTGGCCGCGCGGCGGCGGCCCGGAGGTGCCGCCGATGAGCGGGGTGCTGCGGGTCGGCAACGCCTCCGGTTTCTACGGTGACCGGTTCTCCGCCTGGCAGGAGATGCTCGACGGCGGCGCGCTGGACGTGTTGACCGGTGACTACCTGGCCGAGTTGACCATGCTCATCCTGGGCCGGGACCGGATGCGGGACCCCGACCTGGGCTACGCGAAGACCTTTCTCCGGCAACTGGAGGGCTGTCTCGGCACCGCGATCGACCGGCGGGTCACGCTTGTCACGAACGCCGGTGGACTCAACCCGGCCGGGCTGGCCGCCGCGATCCGCACCCTTGCCGCCCGGCTCGGGCTGCCGGTTCGGATCGGGCACGTCGAGGGTGACGCCCTGGCCCGGCCGGACGCGCTGACCGCGAACGCCTACCTCGGTGCGTTCGGCATCGCGGCCTGCCTCGACGCCGGGGCGGACGTGGTGGTGACCGGCCGGGTCACCGACGCCTCGCTGGTCGTCGGCCCGGCCATCAGCCGGTTCGGCTGGGGGCGCGGCGACCTCGACGCGCTGGCCGGCGCCACCGTCGCCGGACACCTGATCGAATGCGGGGCGCAGGTCACCGGCGGCAACTTCAGCTTCTTCACCGAGCTGCCCGACGGCGGACGCCACCCGGGTTTTCCGGTCGCCGAGCTGCGCGCGAACGGCTCGGCGGTGATCACGAAGCAGCCCGGCACCGGCGGCGCGGTCACCGTCGAGACCGTCACCGCGCAGTTGTTGTACGAGGTGGGCGGGCCGGCGTACCTGGGCCCGGACGTGGTCACCCGGCTCGACTCGGTCCGGCTGGTTCAGGACGGTCCGGACCGGGTGCTCGTCAGCGGTACCCGGGGCACCCCGCCACCGGACACGCTGAAGGTGGGCGTCAACAACCTCGGTGGTTTCCGCAACTCCATGACGTTCGTGCTCTGCGGGCTGGACATCCCGGCCAAGGCGGACCTGGTCCGGGAGCAGTTGACCGAGACGGTCGGCCCGGACGGGTTGGAGTTCACCCTGGCCCGCACCGACCACTCGGATGCCGCCGACACCGAAACGGCCAGCGCGCTGCTGCACGTACATCTGCGCGACGGTGACCGGACGCGGGCCGGACGGGCCTTCTCGGCGGCGGCGGTCGAGTTGGCCCTGGCCTCCTACCCGGGCTGCACCCTCACCACCCTGCCCGGCGACGCCACCCCGTACGGCGTGTTCGCCGCCGACGCCGTGCCGCAGGGGGCGGTCGACCACGTCGCCGTGCTCCCCGACGGCACCCGGATGCCGATCGACCCGCCGCCGGTGACCGGGACGGTCGCCGGCGAGCCGGCGACCGAGGTGACTGGACCGGCGGCGACGGGTCCGACCCGGCGGGGCCCGCTGGGTGAGGTGGTCGGTGCGCGGTCGGGTGACAAGGGCGGCGACGCGAACCTGGGAGTCTGGGCGCGTACCGACTCGACCTGGGCCTGGCTGCGCGGCTGGCTCACGGTGGCGCGGCTGGCGGAGCTGCTGCCGGAGACCGCCCCGTTGACAGTGGAACGGTACGAACTGCCGAACCTGCGCGCCGTCAACTTCGTGATCCGAGGGCTGCTCGGTGCCGGGGTGGCCGCCTCCACCCGATTCGACCCGCAGGCCAAGGCCCTCGGCGAGTTGCTGCGCTCGCGGATCGTCGACCTGCCGGTCGAACCGGCGGCCAGCGTCGCACCGGTCGACCGGGGGGTGCGGCCGTGACGATCGTGGACACTCCCGAGCGGCGTCAACTGCGGGAGCTGACCCGCGCCTTCGTGACCCGGGAGGTGCTGCCGCACCTGGCCGACTGGGAGCGGGCCGGCGAGGTGCCCCGCCAGTTGCACGCGACCGCCGCGAAGATCGGCCTGCTCGGCATCGGCTTCCCCGAGGCGGTCGGCGGCAGCGGCGGTGACCTGCTCGACTCGATCATCGTCACCGAGGAGATCATCCGCTCGGGCGGCTCGTCGGGGCTTGTTGCCGCCCTGTTCACGCACGGCATCGCGCTGCCGCACATGGTCGCCGCGGCCGGCGCCGGGTCCGGCGGCAGACTCCCCAGGCGACCCGACGCCCCCGGAAGCGTCGACCCGACCGGCCGGGAGCACGACCTGATCGACCGGTACGTCCGGCCGACGCTCGCCGGTTCGATGATCGGCGCGCTGGCCATCACCGAGCCAGACGGCGGCTCGGACGTCGCGGGCATCCGCACCCACGCCCGCCTCGACGGCGACCACTACGTGGTCAACGGTGCGAAGACCTACATCACCAGCGGAGTCCGGGCGGACTTCGTGACCACCGCGGTCCGCACCGGCGTGCCGGGCAGCGGGACGCTGAGCCTGCTGGTCATCGACAAGGGAACGCCCGGCTTCACCGTCGGCCGACGGCTGGAGAAGCTCGGCTGGCACTGCTCGGACACAGCCGAACTCTCCTTCGTCGACGTACGCGTGCCGGTGGCGAACCGGATCGGCGAGGAGGACACCGGCTTCCTCGCGATCATGCAGCAGTTCGCGGCCGAGCGCCTCTCCCTGGCCACCCAGGCGTACGCCATCGCGCAGCGCTGTGTCGAGCTGGCCGTCACCTGGTGCCGTGACCGGTCGACCTTCGGCCGGCCGTTGGCGAGCCGGCAGCTGGTCCGGCACCGGCTGGCCGAGATGCACACCCGGGCCGAGGCGGCGCGGGCGTACGTGCACCAGGTGGCCGCCCGGGTGGCCGCGGGCGAGCCGGTGGTGACCGAGGTGGCGATGGCGAAGAACGTGGCGGTCTCGGCCGCCGACCGGGTCGTCGACCAGGCCCTGCAACTGCACGGCGGCTTCGGCTATCTGCGCGACGCCGAGGTGGAGCGGCACTACCGCGACGCCCGGATCCTCGGCATCGGCGGCGGCACCACCGAGATCATGAACGAGATCATCGCGAAGGGAATGGGCCTTTGAGCACACTCGACACCGCGATCGACCCATCCTCGCCGGCCTTCCACGCGAACCGGGACGCGCTGCTGGACAGCCTCGCCGAGCTGGACGCCGCGCTCGACACCGCCCGAGCCGGCGGCGGCGAGAAGTACGTGGCCCGGCACCACAAGCGCGGCAAGCTGCTCCCCCGCGAGCGCATCGAGCTGCTGCTGGACCAGGACAGCCCGTTCCTCGAACTGTCGCCGGTCGCCGCGTACGGCACCGATTTTCCGGTCGGTGCCAGCGTGGTGACCGGGATCGGTGTGGTCGAGGGCGTGGAGTGTCTGGTCGTCGCGAACGATCCGACGGTACGCGGTGGCGCGGTGAACCCGTGGTCGTTGGCGAAGACCCGGCGGGCCGGCGAGATCGCCCTGGCCAACCGGCTGCCGATGGTGAACCTGGTCGAGTCGGCCGGCGCGGACCTGCCCACCCAGGCGGAGATCTTCATTCCGGGTGGCCGGGTGTTCCGCGACCTGACCCGGCTCTCGGCCGAGAAGATCCCCACGGTCAGCGTGGTCTTCGGCAACGCCACCGCCGGTGGCGCGTACGTGCCCGGAATGTCCGACTACACGATCATGATCCGGGACCGTTCGCAGGTCTACCTGGCCGGGCCGCCGCTGGTGAAGATGGCCACCGGTGAGGACGCCGACGACGAGTCGTTGGGCGGCGCGGCCATGCACGCCACGACATCCGGCCTGGCCGACTTCCTCGCCGCCGACGAGCGCGACGGCATCCGGCTGGCCCGGCAGTGCGTACGCCGGCTCAACTGGCGCAAGCGGGGGCTGGCGCCGCGCAACCCGATGCCGCGACCACCGAAGTACGACCCGGAGGAGCTGCTCGGCATCGCCAGCGCCGACCTCAAGGTGCCGTTCGATCCGCGCGAGGTGCTCGCCCGGGTGCTCGACGGCAGCGAGTTCGACGAGTTCAAGCCGGCCTACGGCACCGCGCTGGTCACCGGCTGGGGTGAACTGCACGGGTACCCGGTCGGCGTGCTGGCCAACGCCCGGGGGGTGCTGTTCAGCGAGGAGGCGCAGAAGGCGACGCAGTTCATCCAGCTCGCCAACGCCAGCGACACCCCGCTGATCTTCCTACAGAACACGACCGGCTACATGGTCGGCACCGAGTACGAACAACGCGGCATCATCAAGCACGGCGCCCTGATGATCAATGCGGTGTCGAACTCGACGGTGCCGCATCTGACGGTGAACCTGGGCGCCTCGTACGGCGCGGGCAACTACGGCATGTGTGGCCGGGCGTACGAGCCGAGGTTCCTGTTCACCTGGCCCAACGCCAGGTCGGCGGTGATGGGGCCGGCGCAGTTGGCCGGGGTGCTGTCCATCGTGGCCCGGCAGGCCGCCGCCGCCCGGGGTCGCGAGTTCGACGAGGACTCCGACGCGGCGATGCGGATGATGGTCGAGCAGCAGATCGAGTCCCAGTCCGGCGCGCTGTTCCTCTCCGGTCGGCTCTACGACGACGGGGTGATCGACCCCCGGGACACCCGTACCGTCCTCGGCCTGTGTCTCTCGTCCATCCACAGCGGACCGGTGCAGGGCACCGCCGGCTTCGGCGTCTTCCGGATGTGAGCGCGAGGAACGCAGCGAAGCGGAGTCCCGCAGTCGCGAACGAAAGGAGATACAGCAGGTGATTCGGAAGCTGCTGGTCGCGAACCGGGGGGAGATCGCCCGTCGGGTCTTCGCCACCTGCCGGGCGCTCGGGATCGAGACGGTCGCCGTGCACTCCGACGCGGACGCCGACGCGCCGTTCGTCGCCGAGGCCGACCAGGCGGTCCGGCTGCCCGGTAACGCGCCCGCCGAGACGTACCTGCGCATCGATCTCGTCCTGGATGCGGCCCGCCGGTGCGGTGCGGACGCCGTCCATCCCGGCTACGGCTTCCTCGCCGAGAACGCCGAGTTCGCCACGGCGGTCGCCGACGCGGGCCTGACCTGGGTCGGCCCGCCCGCGAAGGCGATCGCCGCGATGGGCGACAAGCTGGCCGCCAAGGCGCTGCTCGCCGAGGCCGGCGTACCGATGCTGCCCACCTGGACCGACCCGGGGCAGGTGACGGACTTTCCGGTGCTGGTGAAGGCGTCCGCCGGGGGCGGCGGGCGCGGCATGCGGGTGGTCCGCGACGCCGCCGGGCTCACCGAGGCCGTGGCCGGCGCGCGCCGCGAGGCGGCCGCGGCGTTCGGCGACGACACGGTCTTCATCGAGCGGTACGTCGAACGGGGCCGGCACGTCGAGGTGCAGATCTTCGGCGACAGCCTCGGCACCGTGGTCGCCCTGGGCGCGCGGGACTGCTCGATCCAGCGCCGGCACCAGAAGATCGTCGAGGAGGCGCCCGGCGTCCTGGCCGGCGAGGTGCGGGAGCGGCTGCACGAGGCGGCGGTGGCCGCCGGACGGGCGGTCGACTATGTCGGTGCCGGCACGGTCGAGTTCCTGCTCGCGCCAGACGGGGAGATCCACTTCCTGGAGATGAACACCCGCCTCCAGGTGGAGCACCCGGTCACCGAGCTGACCACCGGGCTGGACCTGGTGCGGCTGCAACTGCTGGTCGCCGAGGGCGGGGCGCTGCCGCTGGCCGCGACGCCACCGGCCACCGGACACGCGATCGAGGTACGACTCTGCGCCGAGGATCCCGCGCACGGGTACCGACCGGCGACCGGCACCCTGCACCGGTTCGCCCTACCCGGCGTGGCGGCCGAGTTCGGGCCGCTGGCCACACCGGGCGTGCGCCTGGACTCCGGCGTGGTCGACGGGTCGGCGGTGAGCATCCACTACGACTCGATGCTCGCCAAGGTGATCGCGTGGGCGCCCACCCGCGCGGAGGCGGCCCGGGCCCTGGCCCGCGCGCTGGCCCGCGCCGAACTGCACGGTGTGGCCACCAACCGGGATCTGCTGGTCCGCGTCCTGCGTAGCCCGGAGTTCGCCGCCGTCGACGTCGATACCGGCTTCCTGGACCGGCACCCCGAGGTCTTCGAGCCGATCCTGCCCGCCGCCGAGGTGCCCCTGGTCGCACTGGCCGCCGCGCTGGCGTCGGCCGCCGCTCGCCGGGCTACCGCTCCGGTGCTGGCCGGCCTGCCGTCGGGCTGGCGCAATGTGCCCGCCTTCCCGCAGGTCATCCGGTTCGCCGGCCCGGACGGCGAGGCAATCGAGACCCGCTACCGGCTGGACCGCTCGGGCGGCCTCGCCGAGTGGTCGGTGTCCTCCGCCGACTCCGCCGGCACCGCGACCCCGGAGGGCGGCACCGGCCCGGCAACGCCGGCCGTCGCGCTGGTCGAGGCGTACCCGGAGCGGGTCGTGCTCGATGTCGACGGGGTGCGGCGGACCTACCGCGTACACCGGGTGGGATCGCAGGTCTTCGTGGACGGCCCGGAGGGGGCGATGAGCCTCACCGAGCTGCCGCGTTTCCCGCTGCCCACCGCGGAGCTGGCCGCCGGGTCGCTGGTCGCGCCGCTGCCCGGCACGGTGGCCCGGGTGCACGTCCGGGTCGGTCAGCGGGTGGCCGCCGGTGACCTGCTGCTGACCCTGGAAGCGATGAAGCTGGAACATCCCGTGCTCGCCCCCACCGACGGTCTGGTCGCCGAGCTGCCGGTGCCGGCCGGCGGTCAGGTCGACACCGCCGCCGTGCTGGCCGTGGTCACCCCCGACGAGGAGTCGCCGTCATGAACTTCGACCTCACCTCCGAGCAGGACCAACTCCGCGACGCCGTGCGGGCGTTGGGCCGGCGGTACGGCCACCGGTACTTCGTGGAGAAGGCGAAGGCCGGCGAGCACACCACCGAGCTGTGGCAGGAGGCCGGCGAACTCGGTTATCTCGGCGTCAACATCCCCACCGAGTACGGCGGCGGGGGCGGTGGCATCACCGAGCTGGCCATCGTCTGCGAGGAGCTGGCCGCGGCCGGTTGCCCGCTGCTGCTGCTCGTGGTCTCCCCCGCCATCGCGGCCACCGTCATCAACCGACACGGCACCGAGGAGCAGCGCAAACGCCACCTGCCAGGGCTGGCCGACGGCTCTCAGAAGATCGTCTTTGCGATCACCGAGCCGGAGGCCGGTTCGAACTTCCACCGCCTCGCCACGGTGGCCCGCCGCGACGGTGACGACTGGGTGCTGTCCGGCCGCAAGTGCTACATCTCCGGCGTCGACGAGGCCCAGTTTGTCCTGGTGGTGGCCCGGACCGAGGATTCCTCGACAGGGAAGTTGAAGCCGGCGTTGTTCATCGTGCCGACCGACGCGGCCGGGCTGACCCGGTCCAAGCTGGACATGGAGATCGTGTCGCCGGAGAACCAGTTCCTGCTCTACCTGGACGAGGTGCGGTTGCCCGGCGACGCGCTGGTCGGCGGGTCGCTCGACGCCGGGCTCCCGGCGCTCTTCGCCGGGCTCAACCCGGAGCGCATCACGGTCGCCGCGATGGGCGCCGGCACCGGCCGGTACGCCATCGAACGCGCCTCGGAGTACACCGCGACCCGGAAGGTGTGGGGCGGCCGGACGATCGGCTCCCACCAGGGAGTGGCACATCCCCTCGCGCACGCGGCGGTGCAGGTGGAGCTGGCGCGGCTGATGATCCAGAAGGCGGCGGCGCTCTACGACGCCGGCCGGGACCTGGAGGCGGCCGTCTCCGCCAACATGGCGAAGTACGCGGCCGGCGACGCGGCGGCGCTGGCGGTGGACACCGCCGTGCAGGCGCTCGGCGGCGCCGGCATGACCACCGAGTACGGCGTGGCCACCCTGCTCGGGGCGGTACGGACGGGCCGGATCGCCCCGGTCAGCCGGGAGATGATCCTCAACTTCGTCGCCCAACACGTTCTCGGCCAGGACAAGTCCTACTGACTCGATCATCACGAGATGCGGCAGGTCGCGCGATCATTTCCGGTGGAAGGCGCAACATGCCGCAACCCGCGACGGCGGACGCGCTGTCGCCCCAGGCTCAGCGGCAGGCTGCGTCGACCCGGTGGACCGGGCGTACCCGACGGCCGAGTCCTTCCAGCAGCGAGTCCTCGACGTGGAAGTCGTGGATGCGCAGCCGGTACCGGGGCAGTTCCTCCTCTGAGGGGCAGAGCACCTGTCCGCGTACCTGGTCGACCGGCACGTACCGCACGCCGCCGCGTTCCTGCAGGATCACCATGTTGACGTCGTCGGTGGTGACCACGTGTCCACGGATCTCCTCGGTGGCATCCACAGAGGCGGCGCCCGCTTCGCCTACCGTGGTCACCGTCAGCGGCAGCACCGGGGTACTGATCACCGGCAGCGCCGCCCAGACCAGCACCACCAGCACGGCGAGCTGGGTCACCGGGGCGAGCGGGCGGATGACCACGCTGGGCAGTGGTCCGGCGACGAAGAGAGCCAGCAGCGGTGGTGCGACGAGGAGCACGATCGGCAGCGGCTCGCCCTGCCGCCAGGCGTCCCGCAGCGTCGGCACGAGCAGCCAGAGGTAGCCGGCGTACGCCGCGACGAGGATCAGGGCACGCACGGCGGGGCGCTCGTGCAGGCGTTCCGGCCGGAGCTGGAAAGCCGCCGCGAAGGTGGGCAGCAGCAGTGGAAGGTACAGCAGCGGCCAGGTCACCAGCGCCATCAGGAAGCTCGCCGCGACGAACCAGCCCGGCGTGATCTGCGTCCACCGGGCGAACAGCGGCGGGCGGGTCAGCGGATGACCGCTGGCGGCGAGCACCCCGCCGAGCGCGAACACCGCGACCAGCACGGTGGAGAGCAGGCGGGCCGCCGTGGTGAGGAAGCCGGCGAGCAGGTTGACCGGTCCCACGTTGGCCACCAGCAGCAAGGTGGTCTGCAACTCCCCGCCGGCCTCGATGCCGAGCCGCAACACCGAGAAGATCGCCGGTACGCCGACCACCGCCGTCCAGAACGACTGGCTGGCGCGGGCCCGCCGCTCCACCTGATCCCAACCGCCAGCGGCCTCCGTCCGCAGCGCGCCGGGGCCCGGTTCGGCCCGCCCAGCCGGGATCGGCAACCCCGTTGGCAACGCCGACGGCGGCGCGGCTGTCCGCAGCACGGGCGGCGGTGGACCGTCGGTGCCCGGGTCGTCGGCGGCGGTGGCGGGTGCCGCACTCATCGTTGCGGTGCCTTGTCGTCGAAGTCCACGAGCCTCGGTACGTCGAGTGGTTGCGGCTGCCGTTTCTCGCCCCGCAGCCACGGCCCCAACGTGCGGTTGTACGCGGTCAGCCACGGACTGGCCTCTCCGCTGCGTCCCTGCTGGTAGCTCTTGTCGAGGAAGTAGGCGACCAGGTCGCGCAGCGCCGGGTCACCGATCGGCACGCCGACGCCGAGTAGTTCGCTGGTGCCGAACGGCATGTCGACGATCTCGAACTCGGTCGGGTACCGGGCCAGGAAGCCGGCGAGGATCGTCTCGTCGGAGCTGACCGCGTCGTACTTGCCGGCCCGGATGCCCTTGACGCAGTCCCAGACGTCCTTCACCACGAGCGTGCGGACCTGGTTCTTCTCCAACTCCGCCTCGGTGGTGGAGCCGCCGCTGGTGCAGATCCGGTACGTCGGGTTCCGTAGGTCCTCGATGGTGCGGATGGTGTCCTTGTGCCGGGTCGGCACCAGCACCTCCTGCGTGGTCACGAAGTACGGCCCGGCGAAGCTGACGAGCTTCTTGCGTTCTTCCGTGATCGAGAAGCTGGAGACCACCAGGTCCACCACCCCGCCCTGCAGAGCCGGGATCCGGTCCTCCGTGGACACCGCCACGAACTCCAGCCGATGCTCTCCCTCGTAGCCGAGGGAGGCGGCGATGTACCGGGCGATCTCGACGTCGAAACCGATGTGGTTCCCGTCGCGGATCTCACCCATCAGCGGTTCGTCGTCGGCCACCCCGATCCGTAGGACGGGCTGGCCCCAGATGTGCGACTCGCGGAGCTTTTCCTGCACGGACGGCAGATCCGGCTCCTTCCGACTGTCGCAGCCCGCCGCCGCACCGAGCAGCAGGGTCAGCGCGACCGCCGCCGTGGTGGCCACCGAGCGCCACCGGGAGCTGGAGAGGCTTACACCCATTGGCAACCTCGCTACGGTTCGGTGTCTCCTGTGGCACTGAAAGTAGCCGTCCGTGTCGAGGTACCACCATCCGGCGTGCTGGTCCCGGCGGGCGCTCAGCGCCCGGAGAGTCTGATCAGCGACAGCAGGTGGGCGACCAGGGTGATGGGGACGCCGAAGGCGGGGACGAGGCTCATCGGCAGGGTGGACATGAGTCCGGTGTCGAGATCGGCGCGCAGCAGACCGGCCGGACTGGCCGAGTAGAGGACGCCGAGAGTGACGGCGAGAATCAGGTCGGCGATGCCCAGGGCCGTCCAGACGACGAAGATCCGGTTGGCGCGGTCGACCACGAAGGCCGCCATCAGCGGCGCGGTCAACCCGATGGCCACGTCGCCGAGACCGGCCGGCAGGGCGAAGCCAGCCGGCAGCGCGTCGACGGCGGCGAGCGCCAGGAACGCCAGTCCCGCGACCCGCCAGGTCTGCAACAGGGTGAGGAACCGTAGCTCGAGACTACGGGCCCAGGCACGGAATCGTGACGAGCACCCGGCGAGGACGAGCACCGTCAGCGGCGGTAGGCCAGCGGCGAGGGCCAGCGCCACCGGCGGGTCGCCCGGTGGGGTACGGAAGGCACCCAGGGCGCTCGCCGCGAGCGCGGCGCAGAACCAGCCGACGGCGACGATCGCGGGTGGGCTCGACAACCAGGAAGACCGGGTAAGCGCGGGCACGGTCACGGACCCCTCCAAGTGACTTGTGTTTTGCAAGTGACTCTAGGGGGGTAACTTGTATGTCGCAAGTGACTCGGAGGTGCGGATGTCATCGACCCGGAACGCGGCCCCCCGCTCGGACTGCGCGATCGCCGGCACGCTGGATCTCGTCGGCGACCGATGGTCCCTGCTCATCGTGCGTGACCTGCTGTTCCGCGGTGAGCTCAGATTCGCCGACCTGGCGGCCGCAGCCGAAGCGATGCCGACCAACACGCTCGCAGACCGGCTCCGTCGGCTGGAGGAGTGCGGAATCGTCGCACGCCACCTCTACAGCGAGCGTCCCCGGCGGTACGAGTACCACCTGACCGAGCGCGGCCGGGAGCTCGCGCCGGTGCTGGACAGCATCGCCACCTGGGGCATCACCCACCTGCCCGGCACCCGACGGCTCGGTGCCCGCTGACGGGCCGGCGGTGACCACACGCCCGTGGCCGTTGGCGCGGCGGGGTCCCCGGTGACGGCACCGGGCGACCGGGCAGTCGGTCGTCCGGTGACGAGTGTCGTCGCCCAGAAGGGCGCATTTCCGACTCGCCCGGCACTGTCGCAGCTCACCGCCATCCGGCAGCTGTTGTTTGTCAGCTGTTCCGCGCGGTGAAGCTGGCTGCTGTTGACAGATCGGCAATCTCCGACATTCTGGACGGGTGAGACGGTTCTCAGGATCCGACGCACGGACCGTGGCGGTGGTCGCGGCCTTGGCGGCGTTCTGGCTGCTCGCGGTGCTGGTGGTAGGGCGTCGGCAGGATCTGCTCGGGGTGGCGGGCGCGCTGCTCTGTGTACTGCTCGCCACCGTCGCGGGAGTGGCCGTCACCGCTGCCCGTCAGCGTGACGCCGACGCTCGACTCGAGCGCGGGCAGCCGTCCGTGGGGCCGGGGATCGAGCCGTCCGGCATCGATGCCGACACACTGGAGACCCTGGGCGACCGGGAGGCGGTCCGCGCGATGCGGGACCGACATCGACGCGATCGGCGGGCACGCTGACCCTCCCCGGCCGTCAGGGACGGATCAGCCGCTGGTGAGCGTGGGCGAAGCCAGCCCGTTCAGGCCCCGCCCGGCCAGGCAGCGGTAGGTGAGGTCGGTGTCCGCGTCCGCCGGCGGCAGCACCTCAAGATTCCAACCAACCGCCTGGCGCAGCCCACTGACCAGGCGGAACGTCTCCTCGTTGCAGACCTGCCGGACTCGGGGGTCGGCGACGATCTCGTCGTGCCCGGCGTCGGCCAGCGCGGCCGGCAACCGCCCCTGGGCGTAGCTCTCCCAGGTGTGCCGGGCGTCGCAGGGCATCCGGCTGGCCTCGGCCCGCTGGCCACGCACCTGCACCGGCCCGAAGCACTCCAGTTCCGTCGCGCACTGGGCACCGGCGGGAAGCGCCTCGGGGTGGGTGGCGCAACCCGGGCGGAGCATCCCGGTTGCCGCCGGACGGGCCGGGATGCTGGGCTGCGGCGACGGCCCGCCACCGGCCGCCCAGGCACCGACGCCCGCCGAGGCGGCGAGAGCGACCACCCCCGCCGCACCGAGGAACCAGCGTCGGCGCCGGCTTCGCTCGGTGGTGGATCCGCCCCCGGCAGGCGGTGCGGGGCGGCCGACGTCATGGCCACCGGTGGCAGCACCGCCGATCGGTGCCACCCCGGGACTCGCCCCGCCGTCCGCTGCGCCTGAGCCGTCCAATGTGAGGTTGGTGAGCAGGTCGCGCAGTTCCGCGGCGGACGGCCGGTCCGCGGGATCGTTGGCCATGCCGGCCCGCAGCACGTCGATCAGGGCCTTCGGGACGCCGGGCAGGCCGGGGATCGGCTGGTGGAACATCTCCAGCACGGTGACCAGGCTCGGGTTGCGCTCGCTCTGCCAGCGCGGCGGCCGGCCGTGCATGACCGCGTAGAGGGTGGCGCAGAGCGCGTACACGTCGACGGCCGGCGACGGTGGACTGTGGCTGAACATCTCCGGCGGCGCGTACGCCGGCGTGAGCACCTCCAGCGCCACCGAGGCGTCCCGCATCTCGGCGACCACGGCGAGGCCGAAGTCGGCGAGTACCGCCGGGTTGAAATGCGAGTGGAGGATGTTCGCCGGCTTGACGTCACGGTGCAGCACGCCGGCGGCGTGCGAGTGGGCGATGGCGTCCGCGATCTTGACACCGAGATCGCGGGCCTCGACGGCGTCCAGCGGCGAGTTGCGCATCCGCTCGGCGTACGAACCGTCGCACAGTTCCATGATCAGGTATGGGTGCTGGTCGATGGTGACCCCGACGTCGAACAGGTCGACCACGTGCGGGTGGGACGACATCCGACCGGCCGCTCGCGCCTCGCGCAGAAAGCGGGCCTGGTCCCGGTCGCTGACCAGCGTCCGGTTCTCCACCTTCACGGCGACCTCGCGACCCACCGAGATCTGCGTCGCCCGGTAGACGGTGGCGTAGCCACCTCGGGCGAATACCTGCAAATCAGTCAGACCAGGCACGATGGGCGTCGGCAGGGCGCCGGGCGGGGTGTCGGTCACAACCTCGAAAATACCGAACTCTGCCGGCCGCTCACTGAACCGCATCGGTGGCCGGCCCCACAGCCGATGTTCCGGCACCGCGCCGGTCGTCGTCGCGCTCCGCTTCGTCGGGAGTCGATCCGCTCCCGACCGTCGGATCGATGATCCGCCGGACACCGGTCGTACCCGCGCCGGTGGACCGGCGTGCGTCCCACCAGAGGCCGCCGGCGGTCGCCAACGCGCCCAGGCCCTCCCAGGCCGCCACCCCGAAGAACCGTCCCGGCGCGATGTCGGCCAGCACCGCGAGGGTGAAAACCGCGAACGTGACCAGCCGGAACACCACCGTGAAGCGGTAGAAGGCACGCCACTCGGTGGCCGTGGCGAGCAGGTAGTAGACCCCCATGTTGAACGAGGCCATCGAGGAGGCCGTCACGAAGACACCCGTGTAGTCGCCAGGTGCGCGGCTCGGTGGAATCTCGAAGCCGAGCATCCGCAGCAGTGCCTCCGGCCAGAGCAGGCCGACCGCCCCCAACACCAGCGCCAGCACGCCGAACACCGCGATCGTCCATCCGGCGACCGAACGCGGCAGCCTCATCTTCGCCCCCCTCGACGGCACGACCGACGACATCGACGGTGGCGTGCACCCGCCACGCTAGCCGCCGGCCCCGACCGGTCACATCCCCGAAACCGGCAGATCCGCACCGGCCATCGATCGACCGGACGAATCGGATCGAGGTCCGACCCGGTCCTCGACCCCGCGCCCACCGCGTGGGCACACCGGCCGGGCCGCCGGGCGGAGCCCGTCGACGTCGCGGCCGAGCCGGTCAGCCGGGAGTACGCAGCCGGTTCAGCAGCGCCTCCGCGGCGGCCCGCTCACTGCGCTGCTCGGTGGCGTACGCCAGCCGGACCGCGTCCTCGGCGCTGGCCTTGGCCTCCGCCGGCCGCCCGCACGCGGCAAGTGCCTCGGCCAGTACGCTCGCCGCGATCACCTGACTGCGGACGTCCTCGGCCTGCACCCGCACCGCCCGACGGGCCCAGTCCAACGCCTGTTCGCGCTGGCCATGGGCGAGCAGGGCCGAGGCGTAACGCGCCATCGACTGCCGGCGGGAGAAGAGCAGGGACGGCGTGGTGGCCGCCATCGTCGCGACCGGGGCGAGCAGGCCGACCGCGGTAGCGGAGTCGCCGGCAGCCAACCGGGCGGTGGCCAGCAGCACCCGGGGGGCGACCTGTGCCGGTGCCTGCGGATTGTGCGGTTCCACTGTGGTGAGCACCGCGCGGGCGTCCCGCTCGGCGGCGGCCACGTCACCCATCTCCAACGAGACGAAGCCACGCAGCGTGCCGGCCATCCCGGTCAGCAGCGGATGCGCGGTCCGATGGCCGTACGCGAGCGCGTCGGTGAGCAGGTCCGCGGCGTGCTCCGGCTCGCCCAGCCCTCGGGCGACCACCCCCCGGACGACGAGCGCGAAGCCCTGACCCCAGTCGTCCGACGCGGCGGCGAAGTCGCGGTACGCCCGACGGGCCTCCCGGTCGGCGTCGACCAGCTCCCCCAGCTCGGCGTTGGCGTACGCGTCGACCGCCCGGAGGGTGCCCACCGCCCACGCCTCACCGACCCGTTCACCGAACGGCAGGAAGACCCGGGCCAGGCGGCGCGCCTCCCGCAGCCGACCGGCGAGCAGCCGGGCGAAGGCGGTGGTGCCGCGCAGCCACGCCCGTCCGTACGGGTCCTTCAGCTCGGCGAAGAGGCGGGCGGCCCGACCGAGCACCGCATCCGCGCCGGCGAAGTCGCCCCGGGTGGTGGTCACCCAGGCCAGGTTCTGCAACGACCACGCCTGTCCCCGACGGTCCCCTGCGGCCAGGCTCACCTGGTACGCCGCCGCCAGTCGGCTGCTGGCCTGGCCCAGCCGGCCCACCAGGAAGTCGGTCATGCCCAGCCGGCGCATCGCCGAGGCGCGCAGGGTGGGCAGGTCGGCGTCGCCGGCCACCTGAAGCGCCTCCCGCCAACAGGACTCGGCCCGCCGTAGGTCGCCCATCACCTGCTGGGCCTGCCCGGCGAGCAGCAGGGCGCTGGCCCGCGTCGCCGGTTCTCCGGCGTTCGCGGCGATCTTCTCGGCGGAGGCCAGGGCGTCGGCCGCCCGGCCGACCTGGAGCAGGGCCCGGGCGTGTGCCACCCGGTCGACCGCGGGTATTCCGTCGCGAGCCAGCTCGGCGGCGCGTTCGGCGTACTCGACGGCGAGCGCCGGCTCCCCCGCGTGCAACGCCCGTCGGGTGGCCCGGCCCAGCGCCGCCACGCCCAGCGGCGCGACCGCCCGGGCCGGGGCGTCCGGGCGTAGCGTGACCGCGTCGGCGAGCGCGGTGGCCCGCTCGACGTGCTCGGCCACGAAGTCGTCCCGGGCACCCTCCGGGAAACCGCCGGGTCCGGCCCCGGTGCCGCCCGGACCGGCGGTCTCGGTCGCCGGAGCCGCCCAGCGGGCGAGTGCGGCGTGCCGTTCCGCCAGCTCCGCCTTGCTGATCCCGGAGTACGCGGCCTCCCGCATCAACGGAGTGGCGAAGGCGTACCCGTTTCGGGTGCGGTGCAGCATCCGGCGTTGCAGCAGCTCCTCCACGGCCCGTTCCAGCTCGACGGCGGCGACGGCGGCCGGGCGGCCGTCCCGGCCGGTGCGCTGCTCCCGCAACGCCTCCAGCGCACCGTCGGGCACGGTGTCGCCGACCACCGCGGCGTCCCGAAGCACCGAGCGGGCTTCGGCGGGCAGGGCGTCGATCCGGGCGGCGAGCACCGCCGCGAGATCCCGGGAGAGCAGGCGACTACCCAGTGAGCCGGGCGCCAGCCGCCAGGTGTTGCGTGCCCCGGCGGTGAGCGCGCCGCGCTCCATCAGCAGGGTGACCAGTTCCGCCAGGTAGAAGGGATTTCCCTGGGCGGTGGCGAGCAACCGGTCGGCGTCGGCCTGAGGCAACCGTCCGCCGCCGAGGTAACTGGTCAGCAGCCGGGCCGCGTCGGCACCACGCAGCGGCGGCAGGGGCTGCACCTCGGCGTCGGAGACCCGGGCCAGGGTACCGGCGGTACGGACCAGTTCGGGCCGGCCGAGCAGCAGCACCAGCACCGGCCCGGCGAGCCGGGACAGCGTGATCTCCAACGCGCCGATGGTCTCCGCGGTGGCGTCGTGCAGGTCGTCCACGATCACCACCAGCGGCGCCTCCTCGGCGAGCGCGCTGAGCAGGTCCGCCACCGCGTTGGGCACCGCGTCGACGTCGGCTGGCGGCTGGGCACTGCTCCACTCACCCTGGTCGGTGGGGCCACCGGCGGGCAGTTCCGCGTATCCGAGCAGGGCCAGCAGTTGGTCGGTGGCGACCGGGGCCGGCTCGGCGCGGGTACGGCTGAGCCGCTGTCCGAGCCGACGCAGCCGTTCCTCCACGGCTGCCCGGGTGACCGCGGTCGCGGCGTCGTTGGGCAACCCCGTCGCGGCGCGTACCAGGTCGGCGAGGGGTGCCAGCCGGCGACGCTCGCCGAACGCCGCACAGCGCACCGAGAGCACCCGGGCACCGGTGTGTGCGGCGTACCGGCCGGCACCGACGTCGTAGCCGGCGGCGAGGCGCTCCACCTCGGCGGCGAACCGGGACTTGCCGATGCCCGCCTCGGCCGTCATCAGCAACACCCGGGGCTCGGTACGGTCGATCACCTCGGCGAGCCGGCCGGCGACCCGGCCGATCTCGGTCTCCCGGCCCACGAACGGCGCCTCGTCGCCAAGACCGGAGCGGGTACCGGGCGCGTCCAGCAGGCCGAGCAGCTCGTACGCCTCGACCGGCTCGCGCTTGCCCTTGAGCCGCAGTGGCCGCAGCGCCCGCCAACTCGCGACGTGCCGGGTCGCCGCGGCGGTACGGCCACCGGCGTAGACCGCGCCGACGGCGGCGGCGTCGGCCAGCCGGGCGGCGGTGTTCACCGTGTCGCCGATGACGGTGTACTCGATGGCGGCCTGGATGCCGGCGATCACGTCGCCCGTGTTGAGCCCGACCCGCAGTCCCAGTGGCGCACCGCCGCCCCGCTCGTCGTCGAGCACCCGGCGCACCGCCCGCTGCATGGACAGGGCGGCTCGGACGGCCCGCTCGGCGTCGTCCTCGTGCGCCACCGGAGCGCCGAACACCGCCATGATCCCGTCACCGGTCAGCTTGTCGACGTGCCCGCCGAAGGTCTTGACCGCCCCGGCCAGCGCGGCCAGGACCCGGTCGGTGACCGCGCCGACACGTTCCGGGTCGAGGTCCTCCGACCAGGAGGTGAAGTCGGACAGGTCGCCGAAGAGCACGGTCACCACGCGGCGCTCGGCGGCCGGCAGGGTGGCGGCGGCCGGCAGCGCGGCGCCGCAGTTGTGGCAGAACCGGGCGCCGGGCACGGCGACGGTTCCGCACACCGGGCAGGTCACGCTGGATCCAACCTCGCGTCGCCGCCGTCGGATTCCCGGCCGAGGTATTCGAGCTGGGCGCGTACCGACCATTCCGCCGCCCACCACAGCGACCGGTCCACGTCGGCGTAGACCACGGCGACCACCTCGGCCGCGGTTCGCGCGCCGGCGTCCAGCGCCGTCCGGACCTGGTCGAGGCGGGCACGGCGGTGGGCGAGGTAGAAGTCGGCGGCGGCACCGCAGTCGGCCAGCGCCGGGCCGTGCCCTGGCAACGCCGGCATCCCCCGGTACGTCGAGAGCAGTTCCAGACTGGTCAGGTAGTCGCCGAGGTGCCCGTCGGGGTGCGCCACGACGGTGGTGCCCCGGCCGAGGATCGTGTCACCGGTGAGGATCAGCCGCTGGCCGTCCCGCTCGGCCAGGAAGCACACCGAGTCGGCGGTGTGCCCCGGGGTGGCGAGCAGGCGGATGTCCAGGCCGAAGCCGGCCAGGTCCTGTCCCGGGCCGGTCAGCGGCACACCGCCGATCGTGTGCGCCGGGTCGGCAGCCAGGACGTCGGCTCCGTCGAGCAGGGCGTGCAGGCGCGCCGAGCCTTCGGTGTGGTCCGGATGGCCGTGGGTGATCAACACCAGCCCGACCGGCCCCTGCGCGACGATGGCCGCGAGGTGCGCCTCGTCCGCCGGCCCCGGGTCGACCACCACGGCCGGTTCGCCGGGCCGGGCCCGCAGCAGCCAGGTGTTGGTGCCGTCGAGCGTCATCGGCCCCGGATTCGGTGCCCGCAGCAGTGTCACCCAGTCCGGCAGTTCGCTGGCGAGGGCCGTCACCGCCCCCGTCACATGCCCTCCCATGGCTGCGATCGTACGACTCCGCGAGCGCACCTCCGCGATCTTGCAGTTCCGGTCCCCGATTCGTCCTCGTTAGGGGTCTTCGTCCGGGCGGAAACTGCAAGATCGCGGAGGGTCAGGAGACCTCGACGATGACCTCGACCTCCACCGGCGCGTCCAGCGGGAGTTCCGCGACGCCGACGGCTGAGCGGGCGTGGCGGCCGGCCTCACCGAAGACGGTGCCGAACAGGTCCGAGGCGCCGTTGATGACACCTGGCTGACCGGTGAAGCCGGAGGCGCTGGCGACGAAGCCGGTCAGCTTCACGACCTTCACCACGTTCTCCAGACCGACGAGCGAGTCGATCGCGGCGAGCGCGTTGAGGGCGCAGCGCTGGGCCAACTGCTTGGCCTGCTCTGCGGAGACGCCGGCACCCACCTTGCCGGTGGCCAGGAGCTTGCCCTCGACCATCGGCAGTTGCCCGGAGACGTACACGTGCTGCCCGGACTGCACCGCCGGCAGGTAGCTCGCCACCGGCGGCACCACCTCCGGCAGTTCCAGTCCGAGCTCCGCCAGCCTGGCGTGTGGTCCGTTGGCCACGACACTCATGCCTTCGGGCGCTTCAGGTAGGCGACCAGTTGCTCCGGGTTCGGCCCGGGGACGACGGAGACGAGCTCCCAGCCGTCCTCACCCCAGTTGTCGAGGATCTGCTTGGTCGCGTGGACCAGCAGCGGGACGGTGGCGTATTCCCACTTCTGCATCGGTGGAGGGCTCCCTCGGTGGCACGGACACTTCGGGACACAGCCTACGGTCCACCGGCCGGTCGGGGCGCGGGACGCTGCTCAGCGTCGGGCCACTGCTCGGGTGCGGTCCGTTGCTCGGGCGCTGTGGGCAGTTCGCCGCAGGGCCCGGCATGGTCGTAGGGCTGGGGACAGCGGGTGCGGTCCGGCAGCAACAGGTCACAGAAGACCCGGTGCCGGTTGTTCTGGTCGTCGGCGGTCGACACCTCGGTCTCGCCGGCGTCCAGTTCGAGCAGGAAGTTCAGCGACGTGGCCAGCCGACCGGCCAACGCGGTGGCGGCGGCCAGGTCGGTCACCCGGATGGGCAGATGGATGACGTACCCGGGGCCGTCCTCCTCCCGCCCACCGGCCGGCTCGGCACCGGCGACCGGGTCGGCGGGACGCCGGTACGACCGCTCGTTGACCGGTAGCCGGCCGGAGGGGTCTCCGCCAGCGGTCCGGCTGCCCCGGCGCGGCCCGGCGGGGAACTGGGCTCGGGGGGTGTTGTCCGTGTCGCGCATGACTGCCTCCGGGCGTCGTACCTGGTCACGGCGCCGCCCACCGGTCCGGAACCCGTTCGCCCGGTCCGGACCGGAGCGTGCCGGAGCGACCGTAGGACCGCCACCCCGGTCCCATCAACAGGACGCGCGTGCCCGATCGCCTTCGGTCACATTTGCGACACCCGACCAGCGGAAAGTTGATCGCGATCCGCGTACCCGACACACCGGGCTCCCCGCAGCGGCACCGCGGACCGCTACCCTTCCCGTCTGGACGGGCGCCCGGCCCGGCCACCCGATCCCACGCACACCGCCGGTACGCGGTGCTGCGCCGCACCCGGGGGGACCGATGACCCAGCCACCCGTCGGCGGCCCGACCGGCCCCACCGACCTCCCGCCGGCCGGTTCACCGGCCCAGTCCCCGCCGCCGGCCGCCGGCCACGATGCGCCGCCCGGGCCGCCGGAGGGCGGGTACCGGCCGCAGCACGCACCGACCGGACCGTCACGTAAGCGGGGCCCACTGCTGGCCTCGCTCACGCTGGTGGTGGTGCTGCTGCTCTGCGCCGGCGGCGGCGTGGCCGCGTTCCTCACCCTGCGCAACACCGAGTCGGGCGAGGGGGCGCCGGATCCGTCGGTCGCCGTCGACGACTTCCTGACCGCCGTCTACCAGGACCGGGACGCCGCCAAGGCGGCGGATCTGGTCTGCACCGCCGCGCGCGACCAGGACAAGATCCGGGCGAAGGTGGCCGAGGTCGAGGAGTACGTCGCGACCTACCAGAACCCGCGGTTCCGCTGGGACACCCCGACGGTGGACAACGAGACCGGCGACCGGGCAACCGTCACCACCACGGTGACCGTGACCACCGCCGACGAGAAGATCGCCGACCAGGACCTGCGCTTCACGGTGATCCGTAAGACCGGCTGGTGGGTCTGCGAGGTCGCCTGAGCACGCCGGATGGATAGGCTCGACGGGTGGGAGCAGCGCAGCGACCGAACGACCGGGCCGGCATCGACTGGCCCGCCCGTCTGCACGTGGTGACCGGCAAGGGCGGCACGGGCAAGACCAGCGTGGCCGCCGCGCTCGCCCTGGGATTGGCCGCCGGTGGTCGGCGCACTCTGCTGGTGGAGGTGGAGGGGCGGCAGGGCATCGCCCAGCTCTTCGGCACCGAACCGCTGCCGTACGCCGAACGGCACCTGGCCGACGCCACCGACGGTGGCGAGGTGTCGGCGCTCGCGGTCGACGCCGAGGAGGCGCTGCTCGAATACCTCGACATGTTCTACAAGCTCGGCGCGGCCGGCCGGGCGCTACGCAAGTTCGGGGCGATCGACTTCGCCACCACCATCGCTCCGGGTCTGCGCGACGTGCTGCTCACCGGCAAGGTCAAGGAGGCCACCACCCGCACCGTCGACAAGCGGCGGGTGTACGACGCGGTGGTGCTGGACGCGCCACCCACCGGTCGGATCGGGCGTTTCCTGAACGTCACCGCCGAAACCGCCCGGCTGGCCAAGGTGGGACCGATCAAGACGCAGAGCGAGGGCGTGTCCGCGCTGCTGCGCTCACCGATGACCGCCGTACACGTGGTGACCCTGCTCGAGGAGATGCCTGTACAGGAGACCGTCGACGCGATCGCCGAGCTGACCTCGCTCGGTTTCCACGTCGGGCGGGTGATCGTCAACGGGACCCGGGCACCGCTGCCGACCGCGCAGGTGGTCACCGAGGCGGAGTTGGCACGGGGCCTGCGCGCGGCGGGACTGCCGGCCGCCGAGAGCATCGTCACCGGTCTGCACGACGAGGCGCGGGACCTCATGATCCGCCGGGAGCTGGAGGATTCGCTCCGCACCGACCTGGTGGAGTTGGGCGTGCCCCTGGTCGAACTGCCGCTGCTGCCCGACGGGGTGGACCGGGCCGGCCTGGAGGTGCTCGCCGCCGCGCTCGTCCACGGTGATTGACGCACACCTCGCCTCGGCCTGGCGCGCGGAGCCGGTCAGCCCGATACGCTCGATTGGTGCCTTCCGACAACGCCGCGCCGCCGCTGGACGTCGACCGGATCCTGGCTGACCCGGGAGCCCGGATCGTGGTGTGCTGCGGTGCGGGCGGGGTGGGCAAGACGACCACGGCCGCCGCGCTGGCGCTGCGCGCCGCCGAACAGCACGGCCGCCGCACGGTGGTGCTCACCATCGACCCGGCGCGGCGCCTGGCCCAGTCCCTCGGCCTGACCGAGCTGGACAACACGCCGCGGCAGGTCAAGGGGATCGACGTCGAGGAGAGCGGCGGCGAACTGCACGCCATGATGCTGGACATGAAGCGCACCTTCGACGACGTGGTGCTGGCGCACACCGACCCGGCGAAGGCGGCCGAGATCTTCGCCAACCCCTTCTACCAGGCCATGAGTTCCACCTTCGCCGGCACCCAGGAATACATGGCGATGGAGAAGCTCGGCCAGTTGCACGCCCGGGGCGAGTGGGACCTGATCGTGGTGGACACTCCCCCGTCGCGCTCGGCGCTGGACTTCCTCGACGCACCGGCCCGGTTGTCGCGGTTCCTCGACGGGCGGATGCTACGGCTGCTGCTCGCCCCGGCCCGAACCGGTGGTCGCAGCATGTTCAGCCTGGTCACCGCCTCCTTCGGGATGTTCTCCCGGGTGGTGCAGAAGGTGATCGGCACTCAGCTGCTGACCGACCTGTCCGGCTTCGTCGCCGCGCTCGACTCGATGTTCGGTGGGTTCCGGCAGCGTGCCGAGCAGACGTACCGCATCCTCCAGGACCGGGAGACGGCCTTCCTGCTGGTCGCGGCGCCGGAGCCGGACGCGGTCCGGGAGGCCGCCTACTTCGCCGGTCGGCTGCGCGCGGAGAAGATGCCGCTCGCCGGCCTGGTGCTCAACCGGGTGCACCAGCCGGCGGTGGCCGAGCTGGGCGCGGCGGAGAGCCGCGCCGCCGCTGACCGGCTGGCCACGTCCGGTGGGCACGAGGGCACCGTCGAGGTGTTGCGGGCCCACGCCGCCCTGGTCGAACAGGCGGTCCGTGAGCAGCAGGTGGCGGCACGGTTCACCGACGCGTTCCCAGAGGTGCCGACCGTGTCGGTGACGGCGCAGCCCGCCGACGTGCATGACGTCGACGGGCTACGGACGATCGCGGCGGCGATCGGCCACCCCTGACCCGCAGCCGGTTCGGCCGGAAGCCGCGGGCCGACCGTGCCGGTTGGTCAGTTGCCGGCCGCGGCCAGGATCTTGTCCTTGCCGGCCTTGTCCTTGGCGTTCTTCTTCATCGCCGCCTCGAACATCTTGCGCCAGCTGGTGACCTGGGGATGGCGACGCAACAGTGCGCGGCGTTCCCGTTCGGTCATGCCGCCCCACACGCCGAACTCGATCCGGTTGTCCAGCGCGTCGGCCAGGCACTCGTACCGGACTGGGCAGCTCCGGCAGATCCGCTTGGCCACGTTCTGTTCGGCGCCCTGTACGAACAACGCGTCCGGGTCTCCGTTCTGACACGCCGCCAACGACGGCCAGTCAGTGATCATGCCCATCTGTACACGTCCCCCCTTGCTGTACTACCGACGCCGTCGCGGGCCAGCCGGCAATCCCCCGGGTCGTCCGGCACGCCTTACCCCAAGGCGGCACAGACGACATGTGGCACTGTCGCCGCCTACATCATGCTCTGTAGTCGCCCGATTACGCAACGTTGTCGGCGAAATCCATCATTCCGGACAACCCCGGCCTCTCGGGCCTGGGACAGCCGCTTACCCCACCGAGGTCGGCAAAAACGCTGCGGGTCGCCTCCGTACGGAGGAGACTCGGCTCGAATCCACGCAACCGGACACCCGGTGCCACGCGTCTAGCACAACGAGGACGGCGCGCGCAGGAAATGGGGAAAAGACGCCCCGGCGCCCCTCGTTACCTGTTCGCGTACCCTGTCGAGGTGACCTGGATGCGGAAACGTGACCACAACGTCCTGACCAACGCCGCATCGCTACTCATCTGTGGGTTGTTGGCCGGCGTGGTGGTCGCCGCTGCGGCCTTCCCCGCGGTGGCGATGTCGGGCCTGGCCGCCAAGGCCGGCGCGGAGACCTTCGGCGCGCTGCCGAAGGAACTCACCGTAGCCCGCGCCCCACAGATCAGCTATCTTCTCGCCTCCGACGGCAAGACGCCGCTGGCCACCATGTACGACGAGAACCGGCGCGACGTGAAGCTCGCCGACATCTCGGAGAACATGCGCAACGCGATCATCGCCGCCGAGGACCACGACTTCTACAAGCACAACGGGGTCGACCTCAACGGCGTGGCCCGGGCCTTCGTCAACAACAGCCAGGCCGGCGCCGACCGCCAGGGCGCCTCGACGTTGACCATGCAGTACGTCCGGATGGGCATCGCGTACTCGGCCACGCATCCGGCCGACGTGATCGCCGCGACCGAGGACACCAGCGCCCGCAAGCTGCGCGAGATGCGGTACGCACTCCAGCTCGACAAGGAGATGTCGAAGGACGAGATCCTGGAGCGCTACCTCAATCTCGCCGCCTTCGGCAACGGCGCGTACGGTGTCTACGCCGCCAGCCAGGTCTACTTCAACAAGCCGCCGAAGAACCTGAAGATCGAAGAGGCGGCCATGCTGGCCGGCCTGGTGAAGGCCCCCACCTCGTTCGATCCGACCACCAAGGACGGCTACCCGCACGCCGTCGACCGGCGCAACTACGTGATCGACAACATGGTCAAGACCGGCGCGATCACCCAGCAGCAGGCCGACGAGGCCAAGGCCGTCAAGCTGGTGGTCAAGGGCAAGCGGGCCCCCAACGGCTGCGTCGCCACCAACAAGAACGCCTGGGGCTTCTTCTGCGACTACTTCTACCGCTGGTGGATGTCGCAGGAGACGTTCGGGTCGACCTCGTACGACCGGGAGCGGCGGCTCAAGAGCGGCGGCTACACCATCATCACGACCCTGGACAAGCAGGCCCAGACCGGCGCCGACAAGGCGGTACGCAGGGCGAAGCCGGTGACCGCCAAGGAGGCCGCCATGGTGGCGGTGGTCGAGCCCGGCACCGGTCGGGTCCGGGCGCTGTCGGTGAACCGGAACTTCAAGCTCGACAACCCCGACAAGCCCAAGAACAAGCCGCACAGCGACCCGAAGCAGCGCGAGAAGGGCAAGCGGGGCAACTATCCGAACACGGTCAACCCGCTGCTCACCGGCGGCGACGGCATCACCGGCTACCAGGGCGGCTCGACCTTCAAGATCTTCACCATCGTGGCCGCGCTGGAGAAGGGCATCCCGCTCAGCTACACCTTCAACGCGCCGCAGCAGTTCAAGTCCGAGTACATCATCGACAGCAGCAGTCCCGCCGCCTGTCCGGGCACGAACCTCTACTGCCCGACGAACTCCGGCAAGAAGGCCGGCGGCGTGCAGAACATGTGGAGCGCCTTCTCCGCCTCGATCAACACGTACTTCGTCCCGTTGCAGCAGCAGGTCGGCGCGGAGAACGTGGTGGACGTGGCCAAGCGCCTGGGCATCCAGTTCCGGCAGAGCAAGGACGCGGAGTTCGCCGACAGCAAGGAGGCCGCGCACCAGTGGGGCGCGTTCACCCTGGGCGTCTCGCAGGTGACTCCGCTGGATCTGGCCAACGCGTACGCCACCCTGGCCGCCGACGGCAAGTACTGCGAGCCGATCCCGGTGCAGGAGATCCGGGACCTGGACGGCAACAAGCTGGACGTGGCCAACCCACGCTGCGAGAAGCGGATCAGCACCGAGGTGGCCCGGGCCGCGGTGGACGCGGCCCGCTGCCCGGTCGGCGACAACTCCTCCACCAGCAAGTGCGGCGGCAGCCGGACGGCGGCCCAGACCAAGTACATCGTCAAGGCTCCGGTGGCCGGCAAGTCGGGCACCACCGACTCTGAGAAGAGCGCCGCCCTGGTCGCGATGACCAAGCAGTACGCGGTGGCCGGCATCATGGCGGATCCGGACTGGCCGCAGACCAACGCCAAGATGAAGCACAACCAGCCGGACGGCATCAACCCGCCGGTCTGGGAGACGCTGCGCGACGCCATGGATGGCAAGAAGCGGATCGACTTCGAGCCGCCCGGTAAGAAGATCTCGCTGGGCGACCAGCGCACCATCCCGGGCGTCGGATGCCTGGACCTCGACCAGGCCAAGTCCCGCCTCTCCGGTGCCGGCTTCGAACCCATCGTCTCCAGCAGCCGGGTCACCTCCGACTGCCCCGCCGGCACCGCCGCCGGCACCAGCCCCAGCGGTCGCACCATCAAGGGCGGCATCGTGACCATCATGGTGAGCGCCGGTAAGCCCAGTAACAACAACGGCGGCGGTAACGACCGTCCCGGCAACGGCTCGCCCTCCGGCCCGCCCAGCAATCCCGGCCGGCCGCCGGACCGACCCGGCGGCTGACCAGCCAGCAGCGCTCGAACGGGCGGGCATCCTCTCGCGGGGTGCCCGCCCGTTCGTGTGGTGTCCCGGGCCGCCGTCAGCAGGGCGGGCCGGATTGTCGGCTGGGAGGACTCAGAGGCCCAGTTGGCGGCGTACCTCGGCGGCCACCCGGCCTCCCTCGGCCTGGCCGGCCACCGCGGCCTGGGCCGCCTTCATCGCCGGGCCCATCTGGGCCTTGCCGGTGAAGCCGCCCGCCGCGAGCGCCCGCGTGACAAGCGCGGTCAGCTCGGCGTCGGAGAGCTGCTTCGGCAGGTAACGGTCCAACACCTCACCCTCGGCGCTCTCCCTGGCGGCCTGCTCGGCGCGGCCCGCGTCGGCGAAGGCGGTGGCGGCCTCGCGGCGCTTCTTGGCCTCCTTGGTCAGCACGGCCACCACCTCGTCGTCGCTGAGCTCCCGCTTGGCCTTGCCGGAGACCTCGGCGGTGCCCACGGCGGCCAAGGCCATCCGCAGGGTGGAGGTGGTCAGCTCGTCGCGGGCCTTCAGGGCGGCGCGCATGTCGGCGGTGAGGCGGTCCTTCAGCGTGCTCATGGACGGTCAAACTACCCTGATCGGCATGCGAAAGCGCACACTATTCCGGCTCGCGACCGCGACCGTCGCGACGGGTGCCGCCGCTCTGGCGTACGCCTCCCTGGTCGAGCGCAACATGTTCACCCTCCGCCGCTTCGACGTGCCGGTGCTGCCGACCGGCACCGAGCCGCTGCGCGTGCTGCACCTGTCAGACCTGCACATGACCCCCAACCAGGTACGCAAGCAGCAGTGGGTTGCCTCGCTGGCCGCTGTCGACCCCGACCTGGTGATGGTGACCGGGGACAACATGGCGCACCCGGGCGCGGTGCCCGGCGTGCTGCGGGCCCTGCAACCCCTGCTCGACTACCCGGGGGCGTTCGTGTTCGGCTCGAACGACTACACCGGGCCGGTCTGGAAGAACCCGTTCACCTACTTCCTGCCCGATCGGGAGTACACCGAGGGCGTCGAGCTGCCCTCCGAGGAACTGCGTGACGTGCTCGTCGGGGCCGGGTGGGTCGACCTGAACAACCGGCGGACCACGGTCAAGGCCGGCGGCCGGGCGATCGACATGGCCGGCGTGGACGACCCGCACGTCGAGCGGGACGACTACGCCTCGGTCGCCGGGCCGATCTCCCCCGCCGCCGACCTGTCCATCGCGCTCACCCACTCTCCCGAGCCGGCGCTGCTCGACGAGATGGCCGCCGACGGCTTCGGGCTGCTGCTCGCCGGGCACACCCACGGCGGTCAGGTGTGCGTACCGGGAGTGGGAGCGTTGGTGACCAACTGCGGGCTGCCCCGGTCGATGGCGAAGGGCCTGCACCGCTGGCCTGGGTCGGACTCCTGGCTGCACGTCTCCGCCGGGCTCGGCACCCACCCGACCGCCCCCGTCCGGTTCGCCTGCCCACCGGAGGCCAGCCTGCTCACGCTGATCCCGCGCTGACCGCCGCACCGGGGTACCGAGTTTGAGCCCCGGGACGGGTGGGCTACTATTTGTCGGCACGCCTCGGGGTGTGGCGCAGCTTGGTAGCGCGCTTCGTTCGGGACGAAGAGGTCGTCGGTTCGAATCCGGCCACCCCGACCAGGTGAGGGGCACATCCAGCCACTGGATGTGCCCCACTTTTTTGGGGCGTGACAACGTCATCGCCGACCCGTGTATCGAGCACGGCGAGTTTCGGAGGTCAGGTTTGGCCCATGGGTCGACGGGGATGCGCGGTCATGCGCATCGATGTGGACGAGCCTGACGCCCGCAACCTGTTCTGGGAAGGGATGCGGGATGTCGCCAACGCCGCCGCACGCCACCAGGATCAAGCCCTCTACCAGGCAATAATCAAGATCGGCAGAGCCGCGCTGGCGCAGGGCGTCGATCTGGTGCCGTCGGGCGGCCTGTTCCTGCAATGCCCGATCTGCGACGCCCTGCCCGGCCAACGCTGCATCAACGTGGCCAGTCACCCGCTCGGAGACCGCGCCTGCCACCCGGAGCGCGTCGAGTTGGCGGCGAAGGCGTTCAGTGGAGAGGTGCCGCTTCCGTCTCCGCTGCGCTGAGGGCTCTGCCTCGGCCTGCACGACGCAGCTGACGCGGCGGTGCTGAACCGCACCGGAGCAGCGAGGGGTTTCCGGCCGACCGACCGGAAACCCCTCGCGGTGCTACTGCAGAATGCGAATCCCATGCTTCACTGAATGCTGCGCCTACGCAGGATCAGGGTGGCGGTACCACCGAGGGCCACCATCGCGGCTCCGACGCCGAACAGCCACCACAGCTGCGTCGGTTCGCTGCCCGTCACCGGAAGGGTGGGCACAGGGCTGACCGTCGGGGGTTGGGTCGGCCCAACCGTGGGCGACGCGGTCGGCTGTGTCGGGGTCGGGGTCGGCGAGGGGCCGAGCGGGCGCTCGCAGCGCGCCTCGGCGAGGATGACGGTGCCGACGGGGATGTCCAGCAGGGGCCCGCCGATGATCGTACCGCTCAACCGGAGGGTCGCCTGCACGGCGATGGCGACGGCACCGTCGTCGGTGACGGTTTCGACCCTGGTCAGCGTCGCCTCCAACTCGGCGTCGGTCAGGCCTGCGACCGTGACGGCGGTGCTTGCGGTGACACCGGGGGTGTTCGGCAGCAGGTCGACCGGCGTGCCGAAAAGTTCCAGCCCGGTGAGGGTGGTGTCGGCCGTCTGCGCGCCGGTCTGCGGGCAGTTGACCGTCGCAGTGATCGCCTCAGCGTCGATGACGGGGGTCCCGAGGATGGCCAGCGCCAGGTCGGCGATCTCGGCGTTGGCCGACGAGGCCGTCTCGCCTCGGGTGGCGCTCACCTCGACGACGGTGCCCGAGGCGGTCACGCCCAGGGCTCCCGGGATGGTGATCGCCAGGGCGGTGTCGGTGTCCGTGCCGCCGCCGGCCGGTGCGGTCACACTTCCGATGACCGCGTCGGCCGTGATCACCGGTACGCCAGCCACGGCTGCGGACAGGTCGATCACGACGCCTCGGGCGCTCGCGTCGCCGGGGGCGGCGAGTGCCGGGGTTGCACTTGACAGCACTGCGGCACCGACGGCGATCGCCATCGCTGCGGTGGCGGAAATTCGCCGGGTTTCAGTCACGTTCTGGCCTCTAATCGATCAAGCCCTCCCGACCCTCGGGAAGGGCAAGCCGACCTTAACCGCAAATCCTCCCATGAATGCATCAAACGGACAAAGTGCGCCTTACTCACCACCTTGTCCACGGTCGAGACACATCGGCGCGGCCGTATTGGCAGGTTGCGACGCCGTCGACACTCAACCCATCATGCGCTGACGCCGGCGCACCCGGAATGCCTGCGCCATGGCGGCGACCAGGAGAACAAGCAGCACCGGCCCACCGGCGAGGACGACGAGACCGGCACCGATGTTGGCTCCGATCACCCCGGCGGTCACGATCCGCCAGGAGAGACCGATCAGCACACCCCCGAGCACCAGCGGCACCAGCACCGTCCACCAACGAGGATCCAGCGTGCGGGTGGCGGTCGCGCGGACCAGCAGGACCAGTGACGCGATCACCAGCACACCGGCGAGTACGGCGACCAACCGATCGCCGGTCACGCCCAGGCTCACCGGCTCCACCGCATAGTCGAGCGGCTCTCCCTCAGCGGCCAAATGCCGCGCCGCATCACCGGTCAGGTCACCGACCAGCGTGGCAGTCACCACCGGCGCACTCAGCAGCAGGCTCGCCACCAGCACCGGAACGATCCGCCTCAGCACGAGGATCGTCCGTCCCGCCGCGAGGGCCCGGCCGGACCGCTCGGGATCACCAAGACGCTCATCACTCAACGATAGTGATCCGGATCTGGTGCCGGCAGCGACCGTAGGCCGGCTGCGGCGAGTCCGGGCTGTGCAGGTGTGTGCTGCCTCGAATATGGTCAGAAGCCGCAGGTCATCCCGGCGGTGTGGCTCACCTGGACGGTGTGCGTGACGCAGCCCGACCGGGACACCACGTGCAGCAGCATCGCGGTCGGCTCGGCGACCCACCCGATCCGCTCGTCGTCGCTCATGGTCAGCGTGCACTGTCGCCAGGTGCTCGGAGCCACCGACAGCACCGTGCCGGCGAAGGTCGCGGTCACCGGACGGTGCAGGTGGCCTGCGGCGACGCGTACCACGTGAGAGTGCCGGAGCAGCACCTCGGCGAGTTCGGCGCCGTCGGCGAGCCGGATCGCGTCGGCGGCCGGGATGCCGACCTCGACCGGCGGATGGTGCAGGCAGACCACGGCCGGCACGTCGGGGCGTGCCCCCAGCACCCCGTCCAACCAGGCGAGCTGCTCCTCGCCGAGCCGCCCTCCGTCCGAGCCAGGGACGAGGGAGTCGAGCACGACCACTGTCGCCCCGGGGTAATCGACCTGGTAGTGCGCGGAGAACCCGCCGCCCAGCCAGGGTGTGCCGCCGAAGGCGTCGAGCAGCGACTCCCGGTCATCGTGGTTGCCGGTGACCAGGTGCACCGGCAGCGGGAATCGCCCGAGCACCTCGCGCAGCACGGCGTACTCGTCGGGACGACCGTGATCGGCCAGGTCGCCGGTGATGACCACGCAGTCGGGCCGGGGGTTCAGCGCCAGCACCCGGCCGAGCGCCCGGTGCAGGCCAGCGGCCGGCTCGGCACCGAGGACGCCGGTGGTCAGGTGCGGATCGCTGAGGTGGGCGATGAGCATCGGGCCTCCACTCGACCTGGGATCCCCACGCTATCGCCGCCGCACCCCGCGCGTGGCCCCACCGGCCGTGTCCACACCCTGTGGATAGCACATGTGTACGACCACAGCCGGCTCCCAGCTCCGCGTGAGTACGCTTGATCCGCGACCCGGCGCCACCGGGATCGGATCCGACCTGGGACGACGTGCGAGTGGATCACCAGAAAGTCATCCGTGACGTCACGGTCCGCCTGCCCATGGCGTCGACCGTCGCCGAGGTCTGCGACGCGGCCGTCGACGCCCTCGCCCGGCACACCCCCGCCACGATCGCCGTCCTGCTGCACGTGCACGGCCGGCTGCGCTGCGTCGCCGCCACCGGGTCCTGGCAGGTCTTCGCCGCCGTCGCGCCGGACGCCGGCATCGTCGGCCGGGTCTACACCGCTGGGCGCTCCGCCGTCGTCCCGGATGTCGCCGTCGACGACGCACACATCCCGGTACGCCCCGACGTCACCGCCGAGGTGTGCGTACCGGTGCTGAACCCGGCGGGCCGGACCATCGGCGTACTCGACCTGCAGTGGACCGGGCCGGCCGACCTCGTCTCGTGGCAGGTGGTCGCCGAACAGGTCGCCGCCCGCCTCGGCACCCGGATCTCGGCGCTCGGTGGACCGGCGGAGAGCCGCAGCGAGAAGCTGCTCCGGCACGTCTCGGCGATGACTGCCGCCACCACCGAGTGGGAGCTGATGACGGCCGCGATCGCGGCGGCCAGGGACGTGTCGACCCTCGCCGCCGCCGTGCTGCTGCTCGGTGGCCGGGGTGGGCCGCGACTCGGTGCCCCGACGGTCGCTCCGGGTGAGTTGGAGACCCGGATGCGCACCGAGCTGGCCGGGCTGGACGCCCCGGCGATCGGACGCATCATCGACCGGGCCCACCGCTACGGAGCCGGCTACACGCTCGGCGAGGCCGGTCACCCACCGACCGACGAGCATCAGCCGTTGGTCCGGGCGGGCGTCAGCACCCTGGTGGCGGTGCCGTTCGGGCCACCGGAACGCGGCGGGGTGCTGCTGGTCGCCGATGAGCGGCTACTGCGGCCGGACCCGACCACGGTCAACCTGTTGGAGCTGCTGGCCGGGCAGGCATGGGGCCTGCTGGACCGGCTACGCACCCTGGAGCGGCTGCGTGAGCAGGCCAGCTCCGACCCGCTGACCGGGCTGCGGCACACCGGTCCGTTCGGGCAGCGGATCGCCACCGTGACCCCGGGCCGCACCGCACTGCTGGCGATCGACGTGGACGGCTTCAAGACCGTCAACGACACGTACGGCCACCAGGCGGGTGACCGGGTGCTGATCGGGCTCGCCCGGGCGCTGGAGGATGCGCTGCGCCAGGGCGACGAGTTGTACCGGATCGGCGGGGACGAGTTCGTCGCGGTGATCGAGGTGAGTCGCCCCGAGGAGGCGGTACGCGTCGCCGAACGGCTGACCGAGGCGGCCCGCCGGGTGGGCCGCACGATCAGCGTCGGCGTGGCCCTCCCCCGCCCCGGCGAACCACCTGAACTGGCCCTGCGCCGCGCCGACCAGGCCCTCTACGCGGTCAAACGCCAGGGCCGCGACGGCGTCCACCTCTCCGCCGCCTAACCACCCCACCCCACCCCACCCACCCCCGCCCTGCCTCGTTGATCAAGAAGTTTTGGTCTTCGAGGAGATCGAAAATGACGCAAACTTCTTGATCAACGCCAAAGAGCGCGGTGGGGTGGGGGTGGGGGGTGGTGTCAGGGGTGGGTCAGGTCGTTGGCGAGGAGTTCGGCGATCTGGGCGGTGTTGAGGGCGGCGCCCTTGCGGAGGTTGTCGCCGGTGACGAAGAAGTCCAGGGCGCGTGGGTCGTCGACGGCACGGCGGATCCGACCGACCCAGGACGGGTCGGTGCCCACCGCGTCGATCGGCATCGGGAACTCGCCGGCCGCCGGATCGTCGACCACGATCACCCCGGGCGCGTTGCGCAGCACGCTCCGGGCGCCCTCGGCGTCGATCTCGGTGGCGAAGACGGCGTGCACCGCGACCGAGTGGCCGGTCACCACGGGTACCCGTACGCAGGTGGCGGAGACCTTGAGGTCACGCAGTCCGAGGATCTTGCGCGACTCGTTGCGCAGCTTCATCTCCTCGGACGACCAGCCACCGTCGGCCAGCGAGCCCGCCCAGGGGACCACGTTGAGCGCCAGCGGCGCGGGGAACGGGCCGAGTTCGTCGCCGACCGCCTGCCGCACGTCGCCGGTGCGCGAGCCGAGCAGCCGATCACCGGCCACCTTCGCCAACTGGTCGTGCAGCGCGTCCGCACCGGCCTGACCGGCCCCGGAGACCGCCTGGTACGAGGCGAGCACCAGCTCCCGCAGACCGTACTCGCGGTGCAGCGGGGCGACCGCGACGATCATCGCGAGCGTCGTGCAGTTGGCGTTGGCGACGATCCCCCGGGGGCGGTTTCGCAACTGTTCCGGGTTGATCTCGGGCACCACCAACGGCACGTCGGGATCCATCCGGAAGGCGCCGGAGTTGTCCACCACGACCGCCCCACGACTGACCGCGATGGGCGCCCAGTGGGCGGCGACCTCGTCCGGCACGTCGAACATCGCCACGTCGACGCCGTCGAGCGCCTCCTCGGTGAGCACCTGGACGGTCAGCTCCTCGCCCCGGCAGCGGACCCTGCGCCCGGCGGAGCGTTCGGAGGCCAGCAACCGGATCTCGCCCCAGACGTTGCGCCGCCCGGTGAGCAGCTCACACATCACGGTGCCGACGGCTCCCGTCGCCCCGACCACGGCCAGGGTGGGCAGCCTGGCCACCCGGGCTACCGCCCCGTCCCCGCGTACACCACGGCTTCGGTGTCGCCGCCGAGGTCGAAGGCCTCGTGGATGGCCCGGACCGCCGCGTCGAGGTCGGTGTCCCGGCAGACCACCGAGACGCGGATCTCCGAGGTGGAGATCATCTCGATGTTCACCCCGGCCTGGCCCAGCGCGGCGAAGAAGCCGGCGGCCACCCCGGGGTGCGACCGCATCCCCGCGCCGATCAGGGAAACCTTGCCGACGTGGTCGTCGTAGAGCAGACCCTTGAAGTTCAGCACTTCCTGGATCTTGCTCAGGGCGGCCATCGCGGTCGGACCGTCGGTCTTCGGCAGGGTGAACGAGATGTCGGTGCGACCCGTGCCCTCGGTGGAGACGTTCTGCACGATCATGTCGATGTTGATCTCAGCGCCCGCGACGGTGTCGAAGATCCGCGCGGCGGCGCCGGGCTCGTCGGGCACCCCGACGATAGTGATCTTTGCCTCGCTGCGGTCGTGGGCGACCCCGGTGATCAGTGCCTGCTCCACAGAGAGCTCCTCCATCGATCCGGTGACCATGGTGCCGGTGTTTGTCGAGTATGACGAACGGACGTGGATCGGCAGCTCGGCCCGCCGGGCGTACTCCACGCTACGCAGGTGCAGCACCTTGGCACCGCAGGCGGCCAGCTCGAGCATCTCCTCGTAGGTGATCTGCCTGATGTGCCGGGCGTTGGGCACGATCCGCGGATCGGCGGTGAACACCCCGTCGACGTCGGTGTAGATCTCGCAGACGTCCGCCCGCAGCGCCGCGGCCAGCGCCACGGCGGTGGTGTCGGACCCGCCCCGCCCGAGGGTGGTGACGTCCTTGGTGTCCTGCGAGACGCCCTGGAAGCCGGCGACGATGACCACCGCGCCCTCGTCCAGGGCGCCCTTCAGGCGCCCCGGGGTGACGTCGATGATCCGCGCCCGGCCGTGCACCGACGTGGTGATCACGCCGGCCTGGGAGCCGGTGAACGAACGGGCTTCGTACCCCAGGTTGTGAATCGCCATGGCGAGCAGCGCCATGGAGATCCGCTCACCGGCGGTGAGGAGCATGTCCAGCTCCCGCCCGGGCGGCAGCGGGCTCACCTGGTTGGCCAGGTCGAGCAGTTCGTCGGTGGTGTCGCCCATCGCGGAGACCACCACGACCACGTCGTCGCCGGCCTTGCGGGCCGCGACGATGCGCTCGGCCACCCGCTTGATCCGCTCGGCGTTGGCGACGGAGGACCCGCCGTACTTCTGCACCACGAGTGCCACGACGGTGCACTCCCTCCCGGTTGCCCTGAGCGTGCCGACGCCGCCGGCACCGGGGCCGGCGGCGCGGGTCGGACGACCTCAGGGTATCGGGCGTCTCTGACCGCCAGGTCAGGTGATCCCACGATCCGGCCCGCAGGCACGACGGCAGTGGCCTGCGACACGCTGGGAACGCTGGCCATCCCGGGGCTGTGCCGAGCCCGGCCGAACACCCAGAATGACCGGGTGCCCGCCGCCCATCACCCGAACCGCCACCTGATCGCCGCGCTCGCGCTCGCCGTGCCCGCACTCCTCGCCGCCTGCTCGCCCGATCCGCCGACCGACCCCGCACCGCCTCCGACCGTTCCACCACGCCCGGCCGGCCCGGACGCGGCCCGGGACGAGTTGGCCGCCCTCGCGGCCGCCGCCCAGGACCGGCACCTGGTCGCCCGGTACACGTGGCGGGTGGACGGGACCGCTGACCGGCTGATCGTCTTCACCAGCGCCAATGACGGCAGTTGGCGGATGGACGTACCGGGCGGGGCGCTCGGCGGCACCGCCGACATCGCGCTGGCCGCCATCGCGGACGGGCTGTTCCAGTGCGGGCTGCCGTCGGCCGCCCGACCTGAACCGGCGAGCTGCGTACGCCTCGGTGAGCCCGACGACACGTTGCCGCGCCGACTGGATCCCCGGGTGCAGCACCCGTTCACCGACTGGCTCGACGTGCTCACCGACCGCCGCGCCCCGTTGTCGGTGTCGCCGGCCATGGCACTGCCCGAGGCGACCGGCAGTTGCTACTCGGTGGAGACCACCGCGGCGTCGATCAACCCACCGCTGGATGTCGGCATCTACTGTTTCGACGCCGACGGCACACCGACGGCGGTACGGGCGGCGTTCGGCACGCTGACGCTGGCCGCGCCACCCGAACCGGCCCCCGGCACGGTTCAACTGCCCGGCCCGGTGGTCGAGGGTGAGCCGCTGGGCATGGCCGCGCCGGTGGACCCGACCACACCCGCCGGCCCGGAGCCGACCGGTACCGACGGGCACGCGGGAACGCCCTGACGACCTATCCCGTTACGGGTGTCTTTGCCCACATTTGCCCACCCTGGCCGGTTTGGCTAAATCGCCCATACGGGACACTCTGCCCATGACCGATCTCACTCCGCTGCTCGCCTTCCGCTGGAGCCCCCGCTCCTTCGACCCGGTCGCGGAGTTGACCTCGGCCGAGGTGATGACCCTGCTGGAGGCGGCGCGGTGGGCACCCTCGGTCGGCAACCGGCAACCGTGGCGGTTCGCCGTCGGGCACCGCGAGGACGAGACCTTCAAGCGGATCCTCGTCAACCTGCCGCCGGGCGAACAGCGCTGGGCCGGCCGGGCCAGCCTCCTGCTGCTCGCCGCGCGGCACGCCACCGCCAACCCGTTCGCGGCATACGACCTGGGGCAGGCCGTGGCCCACCTGACCGTGCAGGCCACCGCGCTCGGGCTGCACGTTCGTCAGGTGACCGACCTCGACCGACGCGGTCTGGTCGCCGACCTCGATCTGCCCGCCGATGTGGAACCGTACGTCGTGACGGCGATCGGGCAGCTCGGCGACCCGTTCAGCCTTCCGGCCGACCTGCTGGTCCACGAGACCTCGCTACGCCGTCGCCGGCCAGTTGCCGAACTGGTGCTGACCCGCTCGGACATCACGCGTTGAGGATCGCGCCGCGAGCCTCGTCCCACATCCCGGACGCCCCTTCCCAGACCTGACGTCCACCACGTAGTGTCACTCTGTCATGTGGCAGGTGCACCTTCTCCTTGGTCGCCGCGACGAGGCCTGACGGCCGGCACCTCGTCGCGGAGTCGAACCGCGCCGCCAGCATTTCCCGGATCCTCCTCGGCCTCGCCGCCGACCTCCATCGCTGACGTCACATGACCACGGGAGAATTCCGCCATGGCTCACCCAGCCGGCACCACCGACATCGACTCCGATCCGATCGCCCGGCAGCGTCCGAGCCGGATGCCGTACGCCCGGTACCAGCCGTACCGGCAGCAGTTCCGGATCGACCTGCCGGACCGGGCCTGGCCGACCCGGCACGTCGAGACCGCGCCCCGCTGGTGTGCGGTCGACCTGCGCGACGGCAACCAGGCGCTCATCGACCCGATGTCGCCGGAGCGCAAACGCCGCATGTTCCAGCTCCTGGTGCAGATGGGCTACAAGGAGATCGAGGTCGGCTTCCCGTCGGCCAGCCAGACCGACTACGACTTCGTCCGGCAGCTGATCGAGCAGGACCTGATCCCCGAAGACGTCACCATCCAGGTGCTGACCCAGTGCCGGGAGCACCTGATCGACCGCACCTTCTCCTCGCTGCGTGGGGCCCACCGGGCGATCGTGCACTTCTACAACTCGACCTCCACCCTGCAACGCCGGGTGGTGTTCGGGCTGGATCGGGACGGCATCACCGACATCGCCACCAGCGGCGCCCGGCTCTGCCAGAAGTACGCCGAGATCCACACCCCGGACACCGAGATCTTCTACGAGTACTCCCCCGAGTCCTACACCGGCACCGAGCTGGAGTACGCGCTGGAGGTGTGCGCGAAGGTCATCGACGTGATCGACCCCACCCCGGACCGCAAGCTGATCCTCAACCTGCCGGCCACCGTCGAGATGGCCACCCCGAACGTGTACGCCGACTCGATCGAGTGGATGCACCGGCACCTGCCGCGGCGTGACAGCCTGGTGCTCAGCCTGCACCCGCACAACGACCGGGGCACCGGGGTGGCCGCCGCCGAGCTGGGCCTGCTGGCCGGCGCCGACCGGATCGAGGGCTGCCTGTTCGGCAACGGTGAGCGCACCGGCAACGTCGACCTGGTGACCCTGGGGCTGAACCTGTTCTCCCAGGGCATCGACCCGATGATCGACTTCTCCGACATCGACGAGATCAAGCGGGCCGTCGAGTACTGCAACCAGCTGCCCGTGCACGAACGTCACCCGTACGCCGGCGACCTGGTCTACACCGCCTTCTCCGGCTCCCACCAGGACGCCATCAACAAGGGGTTCACCGCGCTGGAGGCCGACGCGGCGGCGGCCGGGGTGCCGGTCGACGAGTTCACCTGGGCGGTGCCGTACCTACCAATCGACCCGAAGGACCTGGGCCGCAGCTACGAGGCGGTGATCCGGGTCAACTCGCAGTCCGGCAAGGGCGGCGTCGCGTACATCATGAAGACCGAGCACCAGCTCGACCTGCCCCGCCGGCTCCAGATCGAGTTCTCCGGCGTGGTGCAGCAGGTGACCGATCACGACGGCGGTGAGGTCGACCCGGCCACCATGTGGCAGATCTTCGCCGGGCAGTACCTGCTCGACCACCAGCGCGACCCCGCGGTGGCGCTGTCCGAGTACACGATCGGCACCGCCGACGGGAAGGTCGAGATCACCGCCCAGATCCACACCGGTGGGCAGGAGCGCTCGATCACCGCGATCGGCAACGGCCCGATCGACGCGTACGTCAACGCGCTGGGCACGGCCGGGGTGAGCGTACGCGTGCTCGACTACCACGAGCACGCGCTCTCCTCCGGTGGGGATGCCCAGGCCGCCGCGTACGTCGAGTGCGAGGTGCAGGGGCAGACGGTGTGGGGTGTCGGCATGGACGCCAACATCGTCACCGCCTCCGTGAAGGCGGTCACCAGCGCCGTCAACCGCGCCCGGGGCTGATCCGTCAGGCAGGGCCCCGCACCGGCGGGGCCCTGCCTCATCTCGGCGGCGTGGAGACCGGCATCGAGTGACAGGGCTGGGCCGGCGGCGGGCGACGGGCCGGTCGGTGGACCAGCAGGGCGGCGATGAGCGCCCCGGCCAGCAGCAGACCGGCACACCAGAGCAGCGCGCCACGGTACGCGGCGGTGAGTTCGGCGGGTTGTTCGTACCCGGTGCCGGTGAGCCCGACCAGCAGCGGCAGGGCCGCCACCGCGAGCAGCCCACCGACCCGTGAGGCGGCGTTGTTGAAGCCGCTGGCCACTCCCGCGAAGCGGTCGTCGACCGCGGCCAGCACCGAGGCGGTGAGCGGTGCCACGACCAGGGTCAGCCCGACTCCGAAGATCGCCACCCCCGGCAGCACCTGCCCCCAGTACGACGCCCCCGGCTCGATCCCGCGCAGCATCAGCAGCCCGACGGCGGCCAGCACCGGCCCGACCGTCAGCGGCAACCGGGGCCCGATCCGCGTCGACAACGCACCGGTCAGCGGCGAACCGACCAGCAGCAGCAGCGTCATCGGCAGCAACGCGAGGCCGGTGAGCAGGGCCGAGAAACCGATCACGTTCTGCAGGTACACGGCGATGAAGAAGGTGAACCCGCCGAGAGCGGCGTAGACCAGCACAGTGAAGAAGTTCAGCACCGAGAACAACCGACTGCGGAACAGGCCGGTGGGCAGCATCGCCGTCTCCCCCCGGCGCCGCTCCAGGACCACGAACACCACCGCGGCCACCACCCCGGCCAGGGCCGCCGCCACCACTGCCGGTGAGCCCAGGCCCTGGTCGGGGGCATCGACCAGGGCGTACGTGACACCGGCCAGGGCGAGGGCGCCGAGCAGGGCGCCGGCCACGTCGAACTGGCGGGTTCCGCGCTTGCGGGACGCGTCCTCGTCCCGGCTCTCGGGCACCCAGCGCAGCGTCGCCAGCACCACGAGCACCGCCAGCGGCACGTTCAGGAAGAAGATCCACCGCCAGGAGAGGGCGTCGATGAGCCAACCACCGATGAACGGCCCGAGCGCGGTGGAGACGCCGGAAAGTCCCGACCACGCTCCGATCACCTTCGCCCGGTCGTCGGGATGGAAGCTGGCCTGAAGCAGCGCCAGCGATCCCGGGGTCAGCAGGGCACCCCCCGCACCCTGGAGGAACCGCGCGGCGATCAGCCAGTCGGTGCGCAGCGCCAGCCCGCAGAGTACGGAGGCGACGGTGAACCAGACCACGCCGAGCAGGAACACCCGACGACGCCCGAAGCGGTCCCCCAGCGCCCCGCCGAGCAGGACGAACGCGGCGAGGGTCAACAGGTAGCCGTTGATGGTCCACTGAAGACCGGACACCGACGCGCCGAGATCGGCGCCGAGGTGGGGCAGCGCCACGTTGACCACGGTGCTGTCCAGAAAGACCATGCCGGAGGCCAGCACGGCGGCGGCCAGGGTGCCCCGACCGGCACTGCTGCGCAGGCGGAGGGCGGACGTCGGTTCGGGCATGGCTACCAATCTGCCGTGCACCATCCGCCAGACACCACGAAACGCCGAAACCCTGGCCGGGTACTGTGCGGGATCGCCGGAAGCCCGCAAGCTGGAAAGGTGTCGTCTGTGCGTACCAGATCAGGATCGCGCGCCCCGGTGGCGCTCGCGCTCGTCGCGGCGCTGACCCTCGGCGCGGCCGGCTGCGTCCCGCTTGAGCAGGAGCCGGTCACTCCGCCTACCGGCGGCGGCAACATCAACCAGATGCTCGCGGAGCTGACCGTCGCCGAGGCGGGCTCGATGCGCGGGTACAGCCGCAACCGCTTCCCGCACTGGCGCAAGACCGGCCAGAACTGCGACGTCCGCGACACCGTGCTGGAGCGTGACGGCAAGGCCATCGAGCACTCGGGCTGCAACGTGGTCGGTGGTAGGTGGGAGAGCGTCTACGACGGCCGCACCTTCACCGACCCCTCCGACGTGGACATCGACCACATGGTGCCGCTCGCCAACGCCTGGCGCTCCGGCGCCGACGAGTGGGACGACTCGAAGCGGGGTGACTTCGCCAACGACCTCGACCGCCCGCAGCTCTTCGCGGTTTCCGCATCGTCGAACCGGGCAAAGGGTGACCAGGACCCGTCCCAGTGGAAGCCGTCAAACCGGTCATACTGGTGCCAATATGCCGGGGACTGGGTGGCGGTGAAGCACCACTGGCGGCTGACGGTGACGAGCGCCGAGCAGGCCGAGCTGGCCGACATGTTGGAGGGCTGCACATGGGAGAGCAAGCCGTAACCGGCGCCGACGGTGCACCGGCGCCTGAGCGTACGCCGGACCCGGGCGGCGAGGACGCGGCGGCGGCGACCGGCAGCCCCGGCCCGGCCACGGCCGGCATGACCGCGGACGGCGCCCCCGCGGGTGCGGTGGAGGTGCCGGGCGCCGGGATGACCGCCGACGCCGGCGGTGCCACCGGCCCGCGGAGCCGCACCGCCGACATCGTGCCGGGACCGGGCGGCGTGATGACCGACGAGGTCGGTGTGGTGACCGGCGAGCTGACCCTGCGCACCGACTTCGCCGACGGGCGGGTCAGCCTGCACGTGCAGTACAAGGACGCCGACGAGTGGTACGCGGTCACCGGCGGCAGCGCACCGCTGCCCGACGCCGCCGGCCTGGACGCGGTGCACGACATCGCCGTCGGCCTGCTGCACCGGCCCGAAGGCTGATCGCGGCACGATGACGGCTCGGCGGACCGGCGACACCAGTGTCAGGCGGGCCTCTTCGGACGCTCTCGGTCACCAGGGGCCCGCCGGCACGACCAACTACACGAAGGAGCCGGGCTCGGTGGGGGCGGAGACGACCGAGGGCTCCTCGCCCTCGCCCGCCGGCCGCGTGATCTGCACACTGACCTTGTGCGGACGCAGTTCCCCGCTGGCGATCTGCTCGGCCCAGTGGCAGGCCACCCGGCTGTCGCCGATCTCCCGCAGTTGGGGCCGCTCGTCGGCGCAGCGGGTCGGCTGCGCCCACGGGCACCGGGTGTGGAAGCGGCAGCCCGACGGCGGGTTGGCCGGTGACGGCAGATCGCCGGCGATGAGGATCCGCTCCCGGCGATCCTCGACGTCCGGGTCGGGCACCGGCACCGCCGACATCAGCGCCCGGGTGTACGGGTGCAGCGGTTCGGTGTAGAGCCGGTCGCTCGGCGCCTCCTCGACCAGGGCGCCCAGATACATCACCCCGACGGTGTCGGAGATGTGCCGGACCACCGCCAGGTCGTGCGCGATCACCAGATAGGTCAGGCCGAGGTTGTCCTGGAGTTCGTCGAGGAGGTTGACCACCTGGGCCTGGATCGACACGTCGAGGGCGGAGACCGGCTCGTCGGCGACGATGAGTTCCGGCCCCAGCACCAGCGCCCGGGCGATGCCGATGCGTTGCCGCTGGCCACCGGAGAACTCGTGCGGATAGCGGGAGAGCGCCCAGCGAGGCAGCCCGACCTGGTCCAGCGTCTCGGCGATGATCTTGCGACGCCCGTCCCGGTCACCACCGATGCCGTGCGCCTGTAGCCCCTCGGTGAGGATGGACTCGACGTTCTGCCGGGGATCGAGACTGGACATCGGGTCCTGGAAGATCATCTGCATCCGGCGACGCATCGCGCGTAGCTTGTTCGGCGCCAGCGTGGTCAGCTCGACCCCGTCGAAGCTGACCTCGCCCGAGGTCGGCGGGGTGAGCTGGAGCAGCGCCCGCCCGAGCGTGGACTTCCCGCAGCCCGACTCGCCGACCAGACCGTAGGTCCTGCCGCGCGTGATGCGCAGGTCGACGCCGTCGACCGCCTTGACGTGACCGACCGTGCGGTCGAACAGCACCCCCCGCTTGATCGGGAAGTGCACCTTCAGGTCCCGTACCTCGACCAGGGTGTTTTCTCCGGTCATGACGGCACTCCGCTTCGCTGCGTGCCGCCATGAGGCACCACCACACTGAGCCGAATGATTCGCTCGCTGCGCTCGCTCATGGCGTCTCCTCCTCGCTGGGGGCGGCGGCCAGGCCCGGCACGGCCGGTGGTTCGTCCGGCACCGCCTGCGCGGGCACCGAGCCCGGGGTCGCCTGCCCCGGTACCGCCGCCCGAACCTCGTCGCCGGACGTCAGACCCGGCAGCGGGGCCGGGTTGACGCACCGGTAGCTGCGACCGTCGTGGGTCAGCACCAGTTCCGGTGGCTCGCCGAGGCAGGCATCCACCCGGCGGTCGCAGCGCGGGGCGAAGGCGCAGCCGTCCGGCCAGGGCAGCAGATCCCGCACCGAGCCCGGAATCGGGTTCAGCCGCTCACCGCGTCCCGCGTCCAGGCGCGGCACCGAGCCGAGCAGCCCCACGGTGTACGGGTGCCGAGGCTGACGGAACAACGGTCGCCGCCGCGCGGTCTCCACCACCCGACCGCCGTAGAGCACGTTGATCGTGTCGCACATGCCGGCCACCACGCCCAGGTCGTGCGTGATCATCACCAGCGCGGTGCCGGAGTCCCGGACCAGGTCCTTCAGCAGTTCCAGGATCTGCGCCTGGATGGTGACGTCCAGGGCGGTCGTCGGCTCGTCGGCGATGAGCAGCCGGGGCTGGCAGGCCACCGCCATGGCGATCAGGGCGCGCTGGCGCATGCCGCCGGAGAGCTGGTGGGGATACTCCTTCAGCCGCCGTTTCGGATCGGGGATGCCGACCCGGTCCAGCAGCTGCGCCGCTTCCTTCGACGCCGCCTCGCCCCGCATGCCACGGTGCCGGGTCAGCACCTCGGTCACCTGAAGACCGATCGGCACGACCGGATTCAGCGACGAGAGCGGATCCTGGAAGATCATCGCGACGTCGCGACCCCGGATGTCCCGCCGCGACCGTTCGTCGATCTGGAGCAGGTCGGTGCCGTCGAAGACGGCCTTGCCGGCCACCTGGAGACCGGGCTGCTTGGGCAGCAGACCCATGATCGCCAGTGAGGTGACCGACTTGCCGCAGCCGGACTCGCCGACCAGGCCGACCACCTCGCCCGCGTCCACGGAGAAGGAGACTCCGTCGACGGCCCGTACGGTCCGTTGACCGCGCCGGGCGAAGGTCACCGAAAGATCTTCGACATCAAGCAGTGCCATGCCGCACCGCCCTTTCGTTCACAGCCACGGAGGTCACGTGCGCGCTTCTCATGCTCGGCACGCCTACTTCCGCAGCTTCGGGTCGAGGGCCTCACGCATCGACTCACCGAGCAGGGTGAAGCCCAGTGCGGTGATGATGATGGCGACCGCCGGGTAGATGGCCAGCTCGGGCCGGATGCCCAGGTACTGCTGCGCGTCGGCGAGCATCACGCCCCACTCGGGGGTTGCCGAGTCGGGATTGCCGAGCCCGAGGAAGGACAGTGCCGCCGCTTCGATGATCGCGGTGGCCAGGGTCAGCGTCGCCTGGACGATTACCGGGGCGAGCGAGTTGGGCAGCACGTGGGCCAGGGCGATCTTCGACTTGCGTACCCCGAGCGAGGTGGCGGCCAAAACGTAATCGCTGTTGGACTGGGCGATCATCGAGCCACGCAGCAGCCGGGCGAAGACCGGCACCGAGACCATCCCGACCGCGATCATGACCGTGGTCAGGCTCGGTCCGAGCAGCGCGGCGATGCTGACCGCCAGCAGCAGGCTGGGCAGCGCCAGCAGCATGTCGATGAACCGCATCAGGGTGCTGTCGACCCATCGGCCCCAGCGTCCGCCGAGTCCTGCGGCGGCACCCGCGACACCGCCGATCAGTACGCCGACGGCGAGACCGATCAGGGTCGCCACCACGCCGACCAGCAGGGTCTGCCGGGCCCCGACGATCATGCGGCTGAAGACGTCCCGACCCTGATGGTCGTAACCGAACCAGTGCTCGCTGGAGGATCCGGGGATGAGCCCCGGTTTGATGACGCCCTCCCGGATGCCCATCGTGTCCGTCGGCCCGTACGGCACCAGGAACGGGCCGATCAGCGCGACCAGGACGAAGACGGTGAGGATGACCGCGCCGATGATGGCGGCCGGGTTACGCCGCAGCCGGCGGAAGGCGTCCTGCCAGAGGCTCACCCCGCGCTCCTCGTCGCGGGCGGCCAGTTCGGCGAGTCGGTCGATCTTCTCTCGCTTCTTGCCACCGATTGTCGTCATCGGACCCTCACCCTCGGGTCGATCAGGCTGTAGGAGAGGTCCACTATCAGGTTCACCAGCACGTAGACCACGGCGATGATCATGATGAAGCCCATCAGCACCGGATAGTCGCGCTGGTTGATGGAGTCGGCGAGAAAGGCGCCGATCCCGCTGAAGGCGAAGACCGTCTCGGTCAGCACCGCGCCGGAGAGCAGGCCACCGGTGAGCAGACCGATCGAGGTCACCACCGGGAGCATGGCGTTACGCAGCACGTGCCGGCGGCGGACGACGTTCTCGGTCAGACCCTTGGCCTCGGCGGTACGCACGAAGTCCTCGTTGAGCACCTCGAGCACGCTGGCCCGGGTGATCCGGACGATGATCGCCAAGGGGATGCTGGCCAGGGCGAGCGCCGGCAGCACGAGATGCATGAGCGCGTCGGCGGCGGCGTCCCATTCCCGGGTCATCAGTCCGTCGAGGACGAAGAAGTTGGTGATCCGGGTGGCGCCGATGGTCGGGTCCTGCCGGCCGCTGGAGGGGAACCAGCCGAGGTTCTCCGAGAAGATCGCCTTGAGGATGTACGCCAGGAAGAAGACCGGGATGCAGATGCCGATCAGCGACCCGCCGACGGAGGCGTGATCGAGGAAGCGGCCACGACGACGGGCGGCCAGGTAGCCCAGCGGGATGCCGATGCCGACCGCGATCACCATCGCGGTGATGGTCAGCTCGACGGTGCCGGGGAATCGTTGCAGGAACTCCGTCGTCACCTCGCGCTTCGTCGAGATGGACGTACCCAGGTCGAGGCGGATCATCCGACGGACGAACCGGCCGTACTGGATCAGGATCGGCTCGTCGAGACCGAGATTGCGGCGGATCGCGGCGCGCATCTCGGGTGTGCCCCGCTCGCCGAGAATGGCGGTCTCGGGGCCTCCGGGCAGTCGCCGGAGCCAGATGAACAACAGGATGGAGAGCCCGAACAGCGTGGGTATCAACTGAAGCAGGCGTCTGACGATGAACCGGAACACGGCGGCCTCGAAAGGGGGCAAGGGATCACGGGCGGGCGCTGTGGGTCACAGCGCCCGCCCGTGGTCGGTGCTTCAGATCAGGACTTGAACTCCGCGGTGGCGAACCGCTCGTCGGTGAGCGGGCTCGCCTTGACCCCGGTCACGTCCTTGCCGAACACGATTGCCGGCGGCGAGTGCGAGATCGGCACACCGGGCAGGAAGTTCATGATGTCGGCGTTCAGCTCCTTGTAGAGCGCCACCTTGGCCGCCTGGTCCGCGGTGGTGTCCGCCTGCCGGAACTTGTCGAACAGGGCCTTGTTGTTGAAGCCCCACTCGTCCTTCTGCCGGTCGAAGAACGTGCCGATGAAGTTGTAGCCGTCGCCGTAGTCGCCGGTCCAGCCCAGGAAGTGCAGGTCGTGCTCGCTGCCGGAGGTGGTGGCGTTGAGGTAGTCCGGGCTCCACTTCAGCGGGATCGGCTCGATCTTGATGCCGGCCGCCTGGAGGTCCGCCGAGACCAACTCGAAGAGGTCCTTCGGGTTCGGCATGTAGGGCCGGGTGACCTCGGTCGGGTAGTGGAACCGCAGGGTCAGGTCCGAGGCACCGGCCTCGGCCAGCAGCGACTTCGCCTTCTCGACGTCGTACTCGTACTTGGTGACGTCGCCGTTCCAGCCCTCGACCGTGTCGGGGAAGAAGTTCACCGCGACCTGAGCACCCGGGGGCAGCTTCGAGTCGACCAGGGCCTGCCGGTTGACGGCGTGGGCGAGCGCCTGCCGGACCTTCAGGTCCGCCAGCTTCGGGTTCCCCTTCTGGTTGATGGCCAGGTAGAGGATGTTGAAGGCCGGGCGGGTCAGGAGGTTGAAGCCCTCGTCCTTGAGCGGCTGGACGTCGGCCGGGCCGACCAGGTCGTAGCCCTGGATGTCGCCGGAGCGCAGCGCCTGCTTACGGGCGTTCTCGTCCGAGATGGTCTTGAAGATCAGGCTCTTGAGCTTGGCCTTGTCGCCCCAGTAGTCCTCGTTCCGCTCCAGGGTCAGCGTCTTGTTCGCGATGTCCCAGGTCTTGAACTTGAACGGGCCGGTACCGGTCGGGTGCTCGGTTGCGTAGGCCGGGTACTTGATGTCGTCCGCGCTGCCCGAGACGTTGCTGGCGTCGTACTCCTGGAGCGCCTTCGGGCTGTGCATGGAGAAGGACGGCAGCATCAGGGCGGCCGGGATCTTGCTGGAGACCCGGCTGAAGGTCAGCGCGACCGTGGTGGGGTCGGTGGCGGAGCAGGACTTGAAGAGGCTCTCACCGAGGGTGTCGTCCTCGTTGGCGGCGAAGCCGCCCATGACGTCCTGCCAGTACGCGGTCACGTCCGGGCTCTGCATCAGGCCCTTGGCGTTGTACCAGCGGTCGAAGTTGACGCAGACGGCCTCGGCGTTGAAGTCGGTGCCGTCGTGGAACTTCACGCCGGAGCGCAACTTGAACGTCCACGTGGTGCCCGCGGCGTCCGGCTCCCAGGACTCGGCGAGGCCGGGGCTGACCTTGGTGCCACCCTCCTCCGGGCGGACCAGCGTCTCGAACACCTGGCGGGCCACGCGCAGCGACTCACCGTCACTGGCGAAGCTGGGGTCGAGCACCTTCGGGTCTCCGGCGACGCCGAAGACCAGGGTGTCCTTGCTACTACCGCTGGAACCTTCGCGGTCGCTCTCGGCACAGCCTGCTACCGCGAGGGCCGCGGCCGCCACGGCCGCGATAGCGACCTTCGGCCTGGATGCACGCATGGTGCTTCACCTCGTCCTTAGGGGTACGGACAACGTGGTGACAGGGTCACCGATGGCCGTGACCTTAGCTCCCGTTCGGACCGGCGGGAAACGGCGCGGGAAGCTCTTGGTACCGGATCGTGTCCTTAGTGCCTGGCCCCGGTGACGTGGACCAGCGGGCTCGCGGACAAAAACCCCCAATAACCCCAAACAATCGATACCATTCTGTTACATCGATTGAGCGGATCACCAGCAGTGTGTCATACCGTCGTCGGAAACCGGTCACGGTGTCGGCGGGGCCGGGCACGAGGGCAGACGTGCCAGATCGAAGTCGGCATCCGGGGTGCCCAGTGCCCGGAAATCGAGCCGATGGCAAAGTTGCAACAGTCCGTCCGGCCATGGGCCGTAGGGCTCGGTCGACTCGACGACAAGCGACAGTTCCGGCTCCCGACGGATCTGCCAGACCTCCACCCCCTGCTCGTCGGCCAGCGTGCGCAACCGGTCTTCGGACGTCCCGGCCCCGGCGGCGACCACCGCCTCGGCGTAGCTGCCGGCCCGTCGGTCGAGTTCCGCCGCAGCCGCCGTCTCGCCGCGGTCGTTCGCCTCGCGGTGCTGGCGCATCTTTCCCGCGACACACCACCAGCCGGCCAGCACGGCAAGCATCAGCAGTGCGGCCAGCACCGACGGCGCCCAGGGCCGGTCGTCCCGTTGCTGCCGCACCTCGACCTCCCTCAGGCCGCAGGAAACCGGTGGGGCCGGCCGCTACCGGCCGGCCCCACCCCGACGCAGTTCAGTTGTAGCCGACGGCGGGCAGTCGGGCGGTCACCGCATTGGCGTACGTCACGTTGCCGGTGTCCTTCGGATGGAACGAGGCGCGGCTGATGCAGACCTGCAGACCGACAGTGATCCAGCCGACGCAGGGGGCGTCAGAATCACCCTCGACCAATCGGAAGTCTCCCTCGCCCTCCGGCCCGGCCACCACCCCGTTGATGTCGTCGGGCACCAGGATGTCGTGGTTGGTGTCGTACTTGCGGCAGGTGCCGTGGTCGAGCAGCCCCTCGACCATGTCGGTGAACTGGACCCTGAGCCCCGCCGACCGGGCCTGGTCGACCATGGCTCGTTGGCCGTCGCGCAGGTGCAGAGCGAGCCGGTTCAGCATGCTCATCTCGCTGCTGGTGAGCCGACCGAAGACGCACTGATCCTGATGGTAGTCAGCGAACAGGCGCGGATAACCGACAAGCATGATCGTGGCGTTGGGTGCGCGGGCCGCGATCGCCTCGATCAACTGACGTACCTGGTGATGCGAGCTGTCGATCCGTTGCTGCACCGTCGACTCGTAGCCCGGGGTGTCGCAGGACTCCATCGCGCAGTGTTCCATCGTGCGAGGGAATTCGGCGTCGTTGCCGCCGGCCGAGAGCAGCACCAGGGTGGTGTTACCGTCCAGCACACCCGACTCGATCTGCGACATCTCCCGGAACTGCCCCTCGGCCCGTAGCCGGTACGCACCGAACGTGTCCGGCGGGCTCTGCCAGTGACCCGGCGTCGACGTACCCCTCATCTTCGCGGCAGTCGCTCCGGAGCAGCTGACGAACTGGAAGTCGACGTTCGGGTCGTGTGCCGCCACCCGATCCTTGATCGAACTGGACGATCCGGGAAGCCGGGTCAGCATCTGCCACGACCGGTTGGTCCGCCGGCAGGCGTTCCAGGACTCGTTGCCGTAGTTGTTGTCCGTCTCGCCGTAGTAGCCGCCGGCGCCCTCTCCCGAACCGTACGAGTCGCCCATCGCCACCACGAAGTGCCGGGGCTTGGCGGCCAGCGGCACGAACGCCACCGCGTCCCAGGCCACGTCCTCCACGCCCTTGCCGTCCTCGGTGATGTTCGTCAACTCGACGTACTGCGCCGCCTGGTTGGAGAACTGGTAGGTGCCCAGCTTCACCCACCGGTGCTGCTCGGTCCGGGTCGGGATGTATCGGGTCTTCACCCCCTGCCCGGTGTTGATCGTGTACTTCGCCTGCTGGGTGTGTGCCCCGTGGTCCGGCACGTGCACCATCACCGTGGCCCAGCCGTTCAACCTGTTGGTCGTCGTCCAACGCCCGGTGACCTTGTGCGGGGAACTCTCGGACGCCTGACTGTGCGCGAACCAGAAATGACCACCGAAACCACCGCCGATCTGGTGGGTGTCCACCTTGCCGGGGTAGATGGTCGTCCCGTTCGGCCCTGGTCGTCCCTGGTAGGTGAAGGAGAACTTGCCGACCCGGGTGTGGTTGCGAGCACAGCCCTGCGGGCCGAGCGGGTTGGCGCTGTCGATGTCGTCGACGACGAGGGCGTTGTCCGGCAGGCCGGCCCGGCCGCACTGCGAGTCGTAGATGGCGGTCGCGTACGGGCGCGGCTCGACGCTTGTGTACCGCCGGGTCTCCAGCCCGCAGTTGATGGCACAGTCCGTCCAGGTCACCGGGCCGTTCCACCAGCACTTCAGGTCGTCCCGGGTGCACGGACCCGCCGGTTCGCCCGGGTGGCCGCCGGGCACCTGGGAGGTGGCCGGGTCGCAGGCGTTGCGCGCGGGTACGCAGAAGGTGAACCGGGTCGGTTGTGCCACGAACTTGTTGCGCTCCAGCGCGGTGGAGTACGTCGGTGAGTAGTTGCCCGTCGAGTAGTTGTAGCGGCGCAGCGAGGTGTAGGCGAAGCCCATCACCCGCTCCGGGTACGACCAGTGGTTGGGGTGCTTGGCGTTGTCGTACCCGATGTCGTCGTCGACCGGCGGATTGGCATCCGGCACGTCGAGCGGTGCGGTGAGGAACATCTGTCGATCCGGCGGGTAATTCGGGTTGCTCGGATTGTTCGCCCAGCCCACACCCCAGGGCTGCGACCCGGCCTGTGGATAGAAGCCCGTGTTGTACGCCCAGATGGCGAACCACCAGTTCTCGATGTACTGCGGGTCGCCGTTGTTGGCGATCAGACCGGCGTCGCGGGTGGTGTTCCACTTGTCCTGAAGGATGCGCAGCCCGGCAGCGGCGTTCGTGGCGTAGTCCAACGCCACCGCCCGCTGCTTGGTGTAGTCCCACTGGACACCGGTGATCCACTGGTCGGTGTCGGACCGCTTCATGCCGGTGGTCACCTGACCGACGCCGTAGCCACAGTCGGTGTGGCCCCAGTCGATCTTTGTGACGTCGGGGTTCGTCAGATTCAGCCCGTAGAACCCGAGACTGGTCAGGGGGTTACCGGCGAGCCCGTCCACGGCGTGCCAGCTGGCCTGGAGCAGGTTCGACTCCTGCGCCAGAATGCCGAGGAACACCTGGGCCGGCACGAAGCCACCGCCCGACAGTGGCAGCGAGGGAAACATCCCCTGCGGCGAATACGCCGGCAGCCCGTTGTTGGCCCAGTTGGCCGGGCGCTGGAAGGTCAACTGGCCGCGTACCGCGAGGTTGGCGGCCCACTCCATCTGCTCCCGGCTGGGCTGGTAGACCTGGATGTTCTCGTCGTTGCGGGGCACCGCGCAGGACCGGTCCGGATCCCACGGCACGGTCGCCGGGTCCGGATCGGCGGCCGAGGTCCGGGCGTCCGTGCCGCCGCCGGAACTGTCATCGGAGCCGCCGGCCGCAACTGTCCGCGCCCGGCCCTGCCGGTCCAGCGTCGGCGCCACGCTGAACGCCACATCCGACCCGTCGGCGAGTTGAGCCGAGATCGCCACCCGGTCCGGTCGGCCGTCACCAGCGCCGCCACCCTGCCTGGCCGCCTCGGTGCCGGTACGCACCCGCGTCACCACCAGGTCACCGCTCCGCGACACGGCACTGTCCGGCAGCGCGTCCACAGACCGCCACCGGGTCGGCAACGATCGGCCGGCGAGCCGGGCACCACTACGACCACCCACCACGAAGACCCGACCGTCCGCACCGGGCCGCAGCTTGACCGAGCCGAGCGGTGCCGAGGCAACCGTCGTCAGCTCGCCGCCCGCGTAGCGGACCAGGTCGGTGGTGTCGGCCCGAGCCACCTGGAATGCGACGTCGTCGGCCCCGTCGGGCAGCAGGCGGAAGGGGGTCCCCTCGGTGCGGGCCCGGGTGGTGAGCCGGCCCTGCCGATCGATGCTGACCAGTTCGGCACCCTTGGCGGCGACGATCGTCTGCCCCACCGGGATGGCGGAGGTGACCTGGCCGGGCGTGACGACCTGACGACCACCGCCCGTGCGGCGGGTGTCCACCGTGGTGAGTACCGTCCGCGCGTCGGTGCCCGCCGCTGGGGTCGCCGGCAGTTCCAGCCGAGTCAGCACCACGCTCTCCCCGCTGCCGCAGCCCGGGTTGTGGTACGCGAGCGAGTAACGTTCGGGCAGCTTGGTGACCCGGCCCGTCTCCAGGTGCACCACGGCCGCGAACGCCCCCGCGTTGGACAGCGTCTCCCGGTTGGTGAACTGCCTGGGAGCGTAGACCGCCACCGCCGTGCGACCGGACCCGGTGAGGCACGCCTGACCCACCCACTGGTCCGTCGCCACGCCGGGCTCCGCCAGGGTCGTCACGGTCCGCCACTGGTAGGCCGTATCGGCATCCGCCACCAGAATGTGCAGGCCGGTCTCGTCAGCCGAGGTGGTCATCACGCGATCGGCCGAACGCCGCCAGGACTTCCCGAGCCGACGGTCCGGATCCAGTACCCGATCCGGTGCGAGCGGTGCCGCCTGCGGCGGGCGGGGCGGCCCGGGATCAGGATCTGGAGTGGACGGCGCGGCTGACGCCGCGGTGCCGGACGGCGCCAGCGGAACAAGGACCACCAACGCCAGCAACGAGACAAGGGCACGACGCACTACGACCTCCGTGAATCCGCACGCGGAGGCCCAGATTCACAGAGGTCATCATCAGCGGGTCATCGCCGCGCCACCGGCACGTCACGCCGACCCGCGCCACCCCACGACCCGCCGCTCGGCGGGTCCGTCACACGGCCCGACGACCCTCGAAGGCCCGGCCCAGGGTGATCTCGTCGGCGTACTCCAGGTCGCCGCCCACCGGCAACCCACTGGCCAACCGGGTCACCGCGATCCCCATCGGCTTCACCATCAACGCCAGATAGGTGGCGGTCGCCTCGCCCTCGGTGTTGGGGTCGGTGGCCAGGATCAGCTCCCGCACAGCGCCGCCGCCGAGACGGGTCATCAACTCGCGGATGCGCAGATTGTCCGGCCCGATGCCCTCCAGCGGATTGATCGCCCCGCCGAGCACGTGGTACCGGCCGCGGAACTCACCGGTCCGCTCGATCGCCACCACGTCCTTCGGTTCCTCGACCACGCAGATCACCTCGTCGGTGCGGCGCGGGTCGCGGCAGATCCGGCACGTGTCGGACTCGGCCACGTTGTAGCAACTGGTGCAGAACCGCACCAGCTCCTTGACCTTGCGCAGCGCGCCGGCCAGCCGGTTGACGTCGGCCGGGTCGGCGGACAGCACGTGAAAGGCGATCCGCTGGGCACTCTTGGGCCCCACGCCGGGCAGCCGGCCCAGCTCGTCGATCAGATCCTGGATGGCGCCCTCGTACATCTGCGGGCTCAGAACCCGGGCAGGCCGAGGCCGCCCATCCCGCCCGCGACCGGGCCCATCTTCTGCTCGGTCAACTCGCGGGCCGCCTCGGTGGCGTTGTGCAGTGCGGCGACGACGAGATCCTCCAGCGTCTCCACGTCGTCCGGGTCGACGGCCTTCGGGTCGATCTTGATGCTCTTGATCTCGCCGGAGCCGGCGACGACAGCGGTCACCAGGCCGCCACCGGCGGTGCCGGTCACCTCGGCCTCGGCCAGCTCAGCCTGCGCCTTGGCGATCTGCTGCTGCATCTTCTGCGCCTGCTTCAGCATCTGCTGCATGTTCGGCTGTCCACCAGGCCGCACGATGACTCCCTCGACTCGCCTTTTCTGCCGCCGCCCACCCTAACGCCACCCACCGACCTACCCCGCGCACCGCACCCCGGTCACCTTTCTTCCCGCCGATCTTGCACTTCTGGTCGCCCTTATGCCGGCTTCGGCAGCATTCGCGGAGACGAGAACTGCAAGATCGACGCTGAGGGGTGGGGTGGGGTGGGGTGGGTTAGTCGCTGATTTTTTCGACGGTGCCGAAGGCGTCGCGGAGCAGGCGTACGGCCTGTTCCTCGCTCGACTCGCGGGCGGTCTTCTCGTCGACGATCTCGTCGAGTGGCTCGTCACCCGGATCGAAGCCCTCGTAGGCGGGAGTGGCGGGCGGTTGAGCAACGCCGGGACGTCCCGCGCCACCGCGCAACGGGCCGTCGAAATCCGGGTCGTACGGCGGTTCGCCGGCGAACTCCGCGTCCGCGGTCTGCCGGACCCCCTTGGCGGTACGCGTCCCCCGCCCGGCCGCGGCCGCCCGAGCCGCCGCGATCGCGCTGCTCACCGGGGCACCACCGGAGCTGCCACTGCCGTTGGGCGCTCCCGCCTGGCGCGGTGCGGCACCGGGCCCATGGCCGCCCGACCCACCGTTCGCCCGAGCCCCACCCGACCCGGCGGTCGTAGCCGCTCCAGCCGATCCGACGAACGTCCGCGCCCCGTCCGGCCCACCGGCGTGCGTCCCCGCGCCGTCCGGGCCGGCGACCGGTGAGCCGTCACCCGCGCCACGGCTCGACGGGACGCCCGGCGCAACCGGGTCCGCCGAGGTGTGCGAGCCAGCCGCCGGAGGGTCGCCCGACGGGTCCGCCGCCGCGTCGACCGACCCGCCGCCGGGACGGGCCGCCTCCGGCCAGTCGTCGGCAGCGGACGGGGCGCTGCCACCTGGGCGGGCCGGCTCGGGCCAGTCGTCGTCGCTGTCCTCAGCCGTGGTGGCAGCCGGAGTATCCGACCGACGGGCGCCGGCGGCACCGCCGGAGCTGCCCTGATCGGCCCGCCCTGCGGGCACCTGCGGACTGGCGTCGACCGGGGCCGGGCCGGGAGCGGACGGGCTGCGGTGCGGACCAGGCGACGCCCCGCCCCGTTCACCGGCCACCTCGCAGCGGATCTGCCAGCGCCCGCCCAACTCCTCGTAGAGCGCGTCGGTGAGCACCTGCGCGTGGTCGGACATCATCCGGGCCAGCACCGCCGACTTCACAGTCAGCACGAGGGTGTCCCCGTCGAGGTCACGGACGACCGCGTCGCGCATCAGCGCGGCGATCCGCTTGTTGCTCCGGTTGACCTTGCCGACCACCTCCGGCCAGACCCGGCGCACCGCGACCGCGTCCAGTGCGCCGGGAGCCGCCGCACCGGGACGAGGGGGTTCCGGGGTCGCCGGATCAGGCATGATCGCCGACGCCGGCACAGCCCGCCGGGACATGGCGGCACCGTTTGTCGCATCGCCCTGGGAGGCACCCGGCCGTCCCGAACCGTCGTCACCGGGTCCGCCGGCCGGGCCGGCGCCGGCCCCGTTCGTGCCGGCGTGGTGACCTGCGTCGGCCCGACCAGGCGCTGCGGCACCGCCCGCCCCCGGGCCGGCGGCCGAGGTGGCTTCGGCACGATCGGCGTTCTCGACACCGCTGTCAGGACCACCGCTCGGGATCGCACCGCCACCATCGGCCGACGACTCACTGCCTTGGCCGGCTGGCGAGGTGGCGGTAGCCGGCGCGGCAGCGCCGGTCCCGGCCCGGTTCGCGGCGGCAGCCGCGGGCGCGGCGGGAGGCTGGGTGCGTACCGCCGGGGGGTTGGTGGCGGGCGGCGGCGCGTCGGTGCCGGCGAGGGTGAGCCGGCGCTCCATCCGTTCGAGGCGTTGGAGCAGGCCGCCGGTGGAGTCGTCGACACCCGGCAGCAGCATCCGGGCGCAGATCAGTTCGAGCAGCAGCCGGGGCGCGGTGGTGCCGCGCATCTCGACCAGGCCGTCGTGCACGATGTCGGCGCAGCGGGACAGGGTGCCCGGCCCGAGCTGCTGGGCCTGGGCGGCCATCCGCTCGATCTGGTCGTCCGGCCCGTCGATGAGGCCCTTGGCCACCGCGTCGGGCACCTGCTGGAGCACGATCAGGTCGCGCAGCCGTTCCAGCAGGTCGGCGGCGAACCGGCGAGGGTCGTGCCCGGCCTCGGCGACCCGGTCGACGGTGGCGTACGCGGCGGCACCGTCCCCGGCGGCGAGGGCGTCGCACATCTCGTCGATGAGCGCGGCGTCGGTCACCCCGAGCAGCGCGGCGGCCCGGGCGTAGCTCACCCCGTCGGGGCCGGCACCGGCGATGAGCTGGTCGAGTACGGAGAGGCTGTCCCGGGCGCTGCCGCCACCGGCGCGCACCACGAGCGGGAACACCGCCGGTTCCACCTCCACGCCCTCGGCCTGCGTGAGCTGCTCCAGGTAAGGCCGGAGCACCTTCGGCGGGATCAGCCGGAACGGGTAGTGGTGGGTCCGCGACTTGATGGTGCCGAGGACCTTCTCCGGCTCGGTGGTGGCGAAGATGAACTTGACGTACTCCGGCGGCTCCTCGACCAGCTTCAGCAACGCGTTGAAGCCGGCCGACGAGACCATGTGCGCCTCGTCGATCACATAGATCTTGAAACGGCTGTTGGCCGGCGCGAAGAACGCCTTCTCCCGCAGCTCACGGGCGTCGTCCACACCACCGTGGCTGGCCGCGTCGATCTCGATGACGTCGATCGAGCCGGCCCCGTCGCCGGCCAGCGAGCGACAGGAGTCGCAGGTGCCGCAGGGCTCCGGGGTGGGGCCGTGCTCGCAGTTGAGCGAGCGGGCCAGGATGCGGGCGCTCGAGGTCTTTCCGCAGCCGCGCGGGCCGGAGAAGAGGTACGCGTGGTTGAGCCGCCCGCTACGCAGCGCCTGCGACAGCGGCTCGGTGACGTGCTCCTGCCCGATGACCTCGGCGAAGGTACGCGGCCGGTACTTGCGGTAGAGCGCCAGTGCCACGGCGTCCCGCCTCCTCTCGACCGAGCCATTCTGCGCCGACCTCGCCCGCCTGACCACCCACCCCGCCGAGTCGCCCCGGCCGGTCCGCCCGGGCCGCGCCGCTGGCTGGCCCACCCGGCGTGCGCGCCACGCGTGATCCACTCCGGTTGCGGCATCTTGCGGCCTCCAGCGGCCGGGAAACCCCAGGATGCCGCAACTGGAGAACGCCAGCGAGCGCCGGAGAGCGCCGGAGACAGAAAGGCCCCCCGTGCACCCGGCAGAGCTCGCTTATCCTTGCTGCCTTCCGGCCCTGGGGAGGTTCACGAGATACCGCCGCACGGGAGGTGCCCCCAGCCTACCCGACCGGCCACGGATCCTCAGGGGGTGGTGGGGTGGGAAGCTCGGCGCGGACCTGTATCCTGGCTCGCGGAGGATTCGCCTAGAGGCCTAGGGCGCACGCTTGGAAAGCGTGTTGGGTTAACACCCTCACGAGTTCGAATCTCGTATCCTCCGCTCACCTGAGCAGGACAAACGACAGGGCCGGCCCCCACGGGACCGGCCCTGAGTCGTCTCGACAGGCGCGGTCGACATCACCTGTCGCAACGCGAACTGCTTCGTCGGTTCGACGACGAGGCCGACAGGCTGGCATCAGTCGATCCGGAGCACCAAGGCGACGACCACTGCGGAGGCGATGACGGCCAGCAGGATCCGTGCCAGCCGCAGGCCTCGCCACCACGGCAGCACCCACAGCAACAGCCAGAGCGCGGCGAAAGACAGGACATGCCCGGCCACGATGCCGAGCACGCGTTCCTCGCATCCGTTTGCGGCCCTGACCGGGTCGCACACGGACGGGTACGGCTGACCGTCCTCGGCCAGCAACGCCGTGAGACAGGCCACCAACGGGGTCCCCACGAGCGTGTACAGCGGCGTCAGGACATACCCCGTCAGGTCACGGTGGCGATCCAACCGTCCGCGACGCGGCGGCTCGCTGCTTTCTGCCCCCGACATGGCGAGAACGATAGAGCGACAGACGGTGATGCGTTGCCCCCAGTGCCCGGCACGCACGACATGAGCACCCGGGCCACCATGAACGGTTGACGTTATATATCGGTCACCGTAACATCACTCCAATGCAGGAACCCACCTTTCTGATCCTCACCGCGCTGGCCGCGCAGCCGCTACACGGTTACGGGGTCATCCGGGCGGTCGACGAGCTGTCGGCGGGCGAGGTCAAGTTGCGACCGGGCACCCTCTACGGTGCGCTGGACCGGCTGACCGAGCAGGGCCTGGTCACCGTCGACCGGGAGGAGGCGGTCGAGGGCCGATTGCGCCGCTACTACCGGCTCAGCGACGCCGGAGCCACCGCGTTGCAGGCACAGGTCGAGCGGCTGCGCCGGCACGCCGCCGCGGCCGAGGTCCAGTTGGGCAGACGCCTGGGCGGTGCGCTGAGCTTCGGCCTGATGAGCGCCCCGACCGCAGGCGAGGTGACCGGATGACCGCCGCCTGGCCGACCGCCGATGACCGGCTGGAGCGTGGGTACCGCACGCTGCTGCTCGCCTACCCGCGTCGGCACCGGCGGCGGCACGGCACCGAGGTGGTGACCACGCTGCTGGAGATGGCGGAGCCGGGCCAGCGCCGACCCCGGGTCGCCGAGGCCCTGCACCTAATCGGCAGCGGCCTGCGACTGCGGTTCCGGCTGCCCGTCGGTCGCCCTCTCGTGGCGGTCGCGGCGGTGCTCACCGCGTTGATAATCGGCGGCTTCGGCGCTGCCGCCGGATCCTGGCTGGGTGCCCAGACCTTCGCCGACCTGCCCGACGACGCCGCCATGGCCAGCCTCACCCAGCAGGCCGGTGGGGACGAGACTCTGCACTCCCTCTACTCGTCGTCACCGTGGACCGCCGACACAGCCAGCTCTTTCAGCTGGGTCCACGGCACCTGGGATGCCGAGCAGGTCCGGCAGCGCCTCGCCGCCGACGGTTGGTCTGTTTCCGGCTTCACCTCGGTCACCGGCATGGTGGGCACCCTCGACGACACTGGCTCGCTCGTGGAGATTCCGTTGAACGGCACGCGTTTCACAGCCGAGTCGGACGGCCTGATGGTCAACGTGACGGGCTGGAACCCGGCAGCAGGAAACAGCTCCGTCGACATCCGCAGCGACGTCTCGCTCCTCGCGATGCCGCAGCGTACCGCCGTTTTCCTGCCCCTGGTCGTCGTCGGCACCGCCGCCGGGCTGCTCACCGGTTGGCTGGTCGCGGCGGCCGTCGCGTACCGGATGGCGGCAGCGCCGCCCGGACGACGCCGCGCCGCCGCCGCGCTCTGGGGCGCGACCCTGGCGGCGCTGGCCCTGCCGGCTGTCGCCCTCTACGGCAACGTCATGCGGGTGTTTCGGGACGGCAGCGTCGAAGGCGGCCCGCCGCTGACCGTGCACAGTGCCTTCACGCCCGGCGAGTACTACCCGTTCGGCCCGCAGTGGCTCGTGCTCGCGCTCACCGTCGCCGGGCTCGTGGTCGCCGTCGCGGCGACCGTCACCGCCCGTCCGGGCGAGCAACCACCACAGCCCGGCGTCGTACCGGGCTGACGCGCGACAACGGGGGCAGGGGCCGTTCCGACCGGGAGCGGCCCCTGGTCATGCGCCGGCCCCGTCCCGGTCCGGCTCCCGCGACGGTACGCGGACAGCCTCCTGACCTCGCACACGCGCCCAGGACACGAAGCGGTCGAACAGCCCGACCGCCGACGAGGTGTCACCGAGCTGCGCGTCCGCTTGGGCGTACAGGGTCACGAGGTGAACCAGCAGCGCGACCCGATCGCCCCGGTACTGGCGGAGGAGCCGGAGTTTCGCCGCGCCGCACGGCCACCGGGCACCGCAGTTCCGGCAACGCCAGGTCGGGCGGGACGGCACGTGTTCCGGGCGACGACGCCTCATCGGCGCACCGCCCCGGACGGTTGGCCCACGTCGGACGGTTGGCCCACCTCGGAGGGCTGACCCAGCTCGGACGATTGGCCCGGCCCGGACGATTGGCCCACCTCGGTCGGTCGGCCCGGCCCGGCGCGCAGGTGCGAAGCACGGTCGCCGCTCCGGATCAGGCCGGCCGGCATCAGGAACAGTTCGCGGCGCTCCACCGCGTCGCCCCGGGCGTCGAGTTGGTAGCACTCGATCCAGGTCCAGCCGTCATAGGTGGTCCGGTCGGTACGGTGCCGGATGACCCGGACCGTGATCGGACGGACGAACTGCGGGGATGCCGCGCGGGTCAGCAGGAGTAGCTCCCCCGGCGTGATCGACTCGACGCACTCACCCGGCGCGGGACGGCGGCACCGATGCTGCACTGCTCACCTCGCTCCGTCCGGCGGTCGAACTGCCTGCACAGGTCATCCGGCGCGCGTCTCGGGAGCAGGCTGAGTCGTCTGCGCTCTCAGCTCGACAGGCGGCGCAGGTGCAGGTACCCCCCGCGCCGGCTCGGCGACGCCGCGAGGCCGCACCGGCCCACGCCGCGAGGTCCGTGCCCGCCCCACCCCGACGTCACCGCCGAGCGGTGCTGGATGGGGGCCGCCGTGGTTGCTCGCCCGGCGGCGGCCCCCCGATGTCACGACCGCCGGGTCAAGGGGGATGAACCTCCACCGGCCGCGCCATCGACACCCCCCAACTTGCCGCACGTAACGAGACAACTACATGGCGTGTGGGTATGGTCGGCGGATATTCGAGACGTCCGATGGGAGGCGGCCATGAACGACGCGCTGCGGGTGGCGCTGCGGGACACCGGGCACACGATCGAGTCGCTCGCGGAACGCGTCGGCGTCGACCCGAAGACGGTCAGCCGGTGGCTGCTCGAAGATCGGATCCCGCATGCCCGGCACCGGCTCACGGCGGCAGATGCACTCCAGAAGAATGTCTCGGACATTTGGCCGGACATTTCGAGACGTCGGGCGCTGGTCTGGTTCCGCCCCTGGCAGGAGATCGAGCGCGAGGCGACCACGCTGCGTTCATACCAGCCGCTGGTGATACCTGGCCTGCTCCAGACCGAGGCGTACGCCCGCGCGGTGCTCGCCGGCGGCGGCCTGATCCCGCGTAGCGAGGTGGCGCGGCTTGTCGACCACCGGATGTCCCGCCAGTTGATCCTGCACCGCGAGGAGCCGCCGCTGCTCACCGCCGTGCTTGACGAGGCCGTGCTGCGCCGGCCGGTCGGCGGCCCGGCCGTGATGCGCGAGCAACTCCTGGCACTCGCCGAGGCGTCCACCCGGCCGCACATCCGGATACATGTGGTGCCGTCCACAGTGGGCGAATACGCTGGGGTGAACGGCCCGTTCGTGCTGGCGACCGCGCCCGATCACCGCATCGCCGGATACCTGGACAACCAGTTGCAGGGGCAGGTGGTCAGCGAGCAGGCCGAGATCGCGGCGATACTTGCCGCGTGGGAGAACGTGCGCGGCGAGACACTCTCGCACTGGCAGTCGGTCGACCTGATCAGGGAGGTGGCGCAGTCATGGCAGTGAACGACACCCCGGAGCTGTCCGGCGCCCGGTGGCACACGAGCAGCCGCAGCAGCGGCAACGGCGGCGACTGCGTCGAGGTCGCCCGGAACCTGCCCGACGTGGTCGGCGTGCGCGACTCGAAGGACCCGGCCGGCCCGGCGCTGGTGTTCAGCCCGGCCGCCTGGCGTGCCTTCGTCGCCAGCGTCGACGAGACCTGACCACCGTCGTACACATGTTCTATCCACAGGTTGTGGACGGCGGGTGAGTTACCAGCTCAGCGCGGTCGTCGCGGACGCCGAGCTGCTGCGCGAGGAGACCCGCGAGCTGGATCATGCCGTGCTCGGTGAGCTGCGGCAGGACTTCGCGTTGCTGCCGGTCACGCCGCAGCTCGTGCTGGAGCTGACCGGCGACCCGCCGGACTACCTCACCGACGAGCCCGGCCCGGAGCAACCGTTCGAGCTGGTCCTCTCCCCCGCGCTGACCGAGGTCCTGGCCCGCTGGTCGGTGCGCGGCCCGCTGGCGTACGTCGAGGCGGAGTTCGCCGGTGGGACCGGGCACCAGGCCGCGGCGGTCTGGCTGGGCGGCGCCCTCGCCTGGGGGCCACGCTTCGACGCGGCGCTCGACGGGCCACGCCCGGCGTGGCCGATCAACGCGGCGCTTGTCGAGCTGGGCGTGGAGCCGGGCCGGTGGATCGACCCCTTCGCCGAGCTGGGGTTACACGTCGAGCGGAGCACCGAGGGGTGGCTCGCGCACGGGCGGCGAGGGCTCAGCGCCGACTATTGGGACGAATTGGCCGACGAATGGGAGTCTCGGCAATAACCTCAGCGCCCCCGTCACGTTGGGGACTGGGGGATTCTGATGAAATTGCGACAATTCGGCTTCATCGCCGCACTGCTTCTGGCTGCCTCGGCATCGGGTAGCGGAGTCATGCCACCGGACAGCATCGCCGTCCGCGAGCCCGTCGCATCGGTGAGCGTCGTCGATCTCGACGGAGTGGCCGATGTGGACTTCGGTGACTCGGAGAGCGAGCTGACCCGGCGCGGCATTCTGCGTACCGACGTCGACGCCTGCGGCCCGACGCTGACCGGGTACGACGAGTTCAGCCCGATCTTCATCGATGATCGGCTGGTGCTGCTCTGGGCCGGCGACCCGGTCCACACCCCGGAGGGCATCGCGGCCGGCTCACCCGTCGCCGAGGTCCGGGCGAGCTACCCGACCGCACGCGAACTGCGCGCTCCACAGGGGACGTACCGCTTCGACGGCCTGCTCGCCCGCGACGGCGACCGCGCGTACCTGTTCCTGCACGACGGCCAGACGGTGCGGAAGATCATCGCCGGGTACGCCGACTGGGCGCACCGCCTCTTCGTCGAGGGCCACGCCCCCTGCTGACGGATGCTCAGTAGTAGAGGCCACCGGTCTGCGGGGTGGCCAGCCGGCGGCCGTACCACTTGGGCCAGACGAAGTCGGTACGCATGCTCAGGCCGCTCCACGAGGAGGACTGCGGGACGAGCCCGCCGGAGCCGCCGTGGAACAGGGCGACCGACCCGGACCCGAACCCGGCCGAGTCGCCGGACACCTCCTCGCCGGGCGAGGTAACCACCGCGTCCAGCGGGCCGCTGCCGTTCAGGTTGAGGATCGCCACCGCGCCACCGAACCGGTCGGCCCGCTCTGCACCGCCCGGCACGACCGCGTGGTCCTGGTCGAAGCCCTGGGCACCGGTGCCGGTCAGCCCCGAGGCCGACCCCTTCAACAGCGCGACGGTGCCCGCCTCGGCTTTCGTACCGATCGCCTCACCCGGCGCACCCACAAGCACGTCCGCCCGACCGTCCCCGGTCACGTCGCCCACCGCGAGGGCCGCACCGAACAGGTCACCGACCTCCGCCGAGCCCGGCACCCCGGCCGTACGCTGCGAGAAGAGCTTCACCGAGCTGCTGGACAGTCCGGTCGAGTTGCCGGGGAAGACCGCGACCATGCCCTCGTTGCCGTTCGGGCTCTGCGTGAACGGCGCTCCGGCGATCACCTCGCCCGACCCGTCGCCGTTGACGTCGCCAACCGCGAGCGCCATGCCCAGATCCCACACGTAGCTGTCACTGCGGCCGGTCGCCGCGCGTAGCGCCGCCCCGGTGACCGAGGTGGCCCCGCTGAGCTTCACCCCGCTCGCCGAACCCCACATCAGCGTGAGCATGCCGCTGCCTGTCGGGGAGCTGCTCTGGTTCTCCTGCGGCGCCCCGATCACCAGGTCGGCGTAGCTGTTGCCGTTGACCTTCCCGATCGCCAGGGTCCATCCGAAGTGGTCACCGCGTTCGGCCGAGCCGGGCACCGCCGCCTGGTCCTGGTGCAACTGCTGCGCACCGGTCCCGCTCAGGCCACCGACGCCGCCGTACAGCACGGTCACCGCGCCGGCTTCCTTGATGCTGCCGATCGCCTCGCCGTACGCCCCGACCGCCAGGTCGTCCCGGCCGTCGCCGTTGAGGTCACCGGCGGCCAGCGCCGAGCCGAACCAGTCCCCCTGCTCCGAGTCACCCGGTACGCCTGGCGAACTCTGGCTGAAATGCTTCGCCGAGCCGATAGCCAGGCCGGTGCCGCTGCCCGGAACCACCCACACTCCGCCCGCGTGCACCTTCGCGGTGGGGTCGTACTCGGCCAGGTCACCCATCGCCAGGTCGTCGTAGCCGTCCCCGTTGAAGTCCCCGGCGGCGAGAACATCGCCGAAGCGCAACTCGCCGCCGCCCGCCGAGATCAAGCTCGTGTAGTAGTCGACGTGCGGTGCCGACGAGTAACGCACCACGACCAGGCCGGACGGTGACTCGGGCCGGGTGTACTCGTACGGGTCGGCGGAGGCCGCGATGTCGTCGACGCCGTCACCGTCGAAGTCGGACCGGGTCTGCCCACTACCCGTGACCGGGGTGACCGCCTTCGCCACCCGGTGCACCTGAAGGGTGACCCCCTCCCGGGTCACCGACAAGACCTCGGCCGCCGCCGCCCCGGCCGGCACACCCACCGCCAGGCTGGCCGCCACCGTCAGCACCGACACTCCGGCAATTCTGCGCCGCATGGAAAGACCCCGTTCTGCTGTGGTGTGTGATTCGGTCGGTGCACTAGTAGTGCGGCCCGCCGCTCTGTGGTCCGGCGATCCGAATGCCGTAGCGCAGGGGGCTGACCAGATCCGTACGCATCGACAGGCCACTCCACGAGCCGGCCTGCGGAACCAGCCCGGCGGCGGAGCCGTGGAACCGTGAGATCGTGCCGCTGGGCCACGCGGCCTGGTCGCCCGCGACCTCCTCCCCTACCGAAGCCACTACCGCGTCCAGCGGGCCGGTGCCGTTGAGATTGAGGATGGCGACCGAGTTACCGAACACGTCGCCCGCTTCCGCACCACCGGGGACGACCGAGTGGTCCTGGTCGAAACCCTGGGCACCGGTGCCGGTCAGCCCGGAAGCGGAGCCCTTCAGCAGCGCGACGGTGCCCGCCCTCTTCTTGGTGCCGATCGCCTCACCGGGCGCACCGACCAGCACGTCCGCTCGGCCGTCGCCGGTCACGTCACCGACCGCGAGCGCACCGCCAAAACGGTCGTCCTGCTCCGGTGATCCCGGCACCCCAGCCGTACCCTGATCAATGATCTTTGCTGCGTCACGGGACAGGCCGCCGCTGCGGCCGGTGAAGACGGCGATGAGACCTCCTTCAGCGGCCGGCGCCTGGGCGCCGGGCGCACCGGCGATCACCTCGCCGAGCCCGTCGCCATTGACATCACCGATGGCGAGCGTCTCACCGAGGTACCACGCGATCGTCAGCTCGTTCCCCGTCTTCGGATGAACCGCCGCGCCGGTGACCGAGGTGGCGCCGCTGAGCTTCACCCCGCTGGCCGCCCCCCACATAAGGGTCACCATGCCGGTGCCGTCCCAGGACTGACCGTCGTTCTCCTGCGGCGCACCGATGACCAGATCGGCGTACCTGTCGTTGTTCACCTTCCCGATGGCGAGGCTCCGGCCGAAGTGGTCACGGCGTTCGGCGGAACCCGGCACCGCCGACTGGTCCTGGTGCAACTGCTGCGCGCCGACGGTGGTCACGCCACCAACACCGCCGTACAGGACGGTGACCGCGCCCGCGTCCTCGACGCTGCCGATCGCCTCCCGGAACGCGCCGATCGCCAGGTCGTCGCGGCCGTCGCCGTTGATGTCGCCGGCCGCGAGCGCCGACCCGAACCAGTCGAACTCCTCGGCCCCACCCGGGACGCCCGGGGAACTCTGGTTGACGTGCTGCACCGAGTCGACCACCAGTCCGGTGCGGCTGCCCGGGATGACCCAGACCCCGCCGGCCCGCGTCTTGTTGCCCGGGTCGACCTCGTCCATGTCGCCGATCGCCAGGTCGTCGTAGCCGTCGCCGTTGAAGTCGCCGGCCACCAGCGCCAGGCCGAAAGAGTGGGCGCCACCATCGGGCGGCAGCACCCCCGCGAAGTAGTCGACCTGCGGCGCGGACGAGTAGCGCACCACGACCACGCCGGTCGGACGGTGCGGCAGATTGAAGTCCCCCGGCTCACCCGTGGCCGCGATGTCGTCGACACCGTCACCGTCGAAGTCCGAACGGGTGGCACCCGTACCCGTCACCGCGGTGGTGGTCTTCGCCACCCGGTGGTACTGGAGGGTGACGCCCTCCCGGGTGACGGTCCAGAACTCGTCCGCCGCCTGCGCTGGGGCGCTCACCGCCAAACCGGCCGCCACCGCCAGCGCCGACACTCCGGCCACTCTCCGCCGCATCGCCAACCTCACCATCTGGGGCCGCACCGGCTACCGATGCACCAGGTCCCGGCCGTACCACTCAACGAATATGCGGTCGGTGTTCAGCGACCTCCCGCTCCACGAAGTCGACTGCGGGACCAGCCCGCCGGAAGCCCCGTGGAACCGGGACAACGTCCCAGATCCGGACCCCACCGAATCTCCGGCGACCTCCTCGTCGGGCGATCCCACCACGGCGTCCAGCGGGCCGGTGCCGTTGAGATTCAGGATCGCCACCGAGGCGCCGAACCGGTCGCCGCTTTCCGCCCCACCCGGAACCACCGAGTGGTTCTGGTCGAAGCCCTGGGCTCCGCTGGCGGTCAGCCCCGACGCGCTCCCCTTGAGCAGCGCGACCGTGCCCGCCTCGGCCCTCGTACCGATCGCCTCGCCCGGCGCACCGATCAGCACGTCAGCCCGACCGTCGCCGGTCACGTCACCCACCGCGAGCGCTTCGCCGAACCGGTCCTCGTCCTCCTGGCTACCCGGAACGCCCGGCGTGGCCTGCGTGAACACCTTCACGGCGCTGCTGGATAGACCACCGGTGCGGCGGCCGGTGAAGACCGCGACCAGACCGGCGTTGATGTTCGGCTCCGGGCCCTGGGCACTCGGTGCTCCGACGACAACCTCGCCCAGACCGTCTCCGTTGACGTCACCGACCGCGAGCGACCTGCCCAGATACCAGGCGATGGTGAACCGATGGCCGGTCGCGTGGTGAATCGCGGCGCCGGTGACCGAGGTGGCGCCGCTGAGCTTCACCCCGCTTGCCGATCCCCACATCAGGGTGATCATCCCGCTGCCGGCCGCGCCGGAACCGTCGTTCTCGTTGGGCGCGCCGATGATCAGGTCGGCGTACCTGTTGTTGTTGACCTTCCCGATCGCCAGAGACCGCCCGAAGAGGTCCCGATGTTCTGCCGTGCCGGGTACCGCGGCCTGGTTCTGATGCAGTTGCTGCACGCCGCTGGCGGTCAGGCCGTCGACCCCGCCGTAGAGGACGGTGACCGCACCCGCCTCCACCACGCTGCCGATCGACTCGCCGGGGGCACCGATGGCCAGATCGTCCCGCCCGTCACCGTTGATGTCGCCCGTGGCCAGGGACAAGCCGAACCTGTCGTGGGCCTCCGAATCGCCGGGCACACCCGGTGACCCCTGGGTGAATCGCCGGGTCGAGTCGACCACCAGGCCGGTACGGCTGCCCGGGATGATCCAGACGGCGCCACCGGGGGCCTTGTTGCTCAGGTCGACCTCCAGTTCGGCGCCGATCGCCAGATCGTCGAACCCGTCACCGTTGAAGTCACCGGCCGCCAGATCGCTGCCGAAAGCAGCTGGAAGGTTGATGGTCCATGTGCCGTTCAGGTAGTCGACCTGCGGCGCGGACGAATACCGCACCACGACCCCACCGGTCGCGTAGTAGGGGATCGCGTCGGTACCGCCGATTTCGGCAGCTACCGCGATGTCGTCGACACCGTCCCCGTCGAAGTCGGATCGGGTGGCACCCGTCCCCTGCACCGGGGTGGCCGCCTTCGCTACCCGCAGGTGCTGCATGACGACACCGTCCCGGGTGATGTTCCGGACCTCGCTCGCCGCCTGTGCCGGTGCACTCACCGCCAGCCCGGCCAACACCGTCAGAACACTCATCCCGGCAAGTTTGCGCCGCATCGAAAATCCTCACATCCCCGTAGTCGCTCCCACATCCTAGGGATACGTAGATCAAAAACCATGTCCGGTCGGCCATACCTGACAACCTCCACGGCCGGAGTTGCTGGCCGGCGTATCTCTTACCTGTCGCAGTGGCGACGACCGGCTCGGAGCGCCGCCGCCGAGGTCCACGATCTACCGCCGACAGTTGCCCGGACCATCGGCTTCTGAGGTGCTCGGACCGACGAGCAGTTGCTGAAGTTCCGGCACGTGTGGGTCGTGATGCACGATCCGAACGGCAAGCGGGTGGCGGCGGCGATGCTGGGTCTTCGGGGCATGGCGTTCTAAGGAGGGTTGATGTCGCTGGACGGGTGGCTGGCATGCATCGAGTGCCGGATGTGCCTCGCTCTGGGCAAGCCGATCCGGCCCGATGGCGACGAAATCCGCTACTTCCAGGTGGGATACGTGGCGAACTCCGCCCAGCCGGACCTGACACGAGCGCTCTGGAAATTCCTGGCCGACCACGCCGGCCACCCGCTCCGGGTGCTCGTCACGGGCCAGCCTGGCTACGACGACCTTGAACACTTCATCGAAATCGGCGGTGACGCCGCGCCGGACATCCCGTTCGAGGAGTACCTGCGGGATTTCCCGGGCTGACCACGACCGGGCAGCAGACCGCCTCCTGAGCACCGGCTGAGACCGAGTGCGCAGCGCCCGGCCGGTCCTGACGGACCGTGCCGGGCGTTTCGCCTGTTCACGAGCGGTGGCGGAGGGATTTGAACCCTCGGAGGGCGTAAACCCTCACACGCTTTCGAGGCGTGCTCCTTAGGCCGCTCGGACACGCCACCGCCGACGAGGGTACAGGACCACAGGTTCCGACGCCGAACCGGTCCCGGCCAGCCCGGCCTGGCAGGATCAACGCCATGAGTACGCACATCGGCGCGAAGCCGGGCGAGATCGCCGAGCGGGTCCTGATGCCGGGAGACCCCCTGCGGGCCAAGTGGATCGCGGAGACCTACCTTGAGGGCGCGAACTGCTACTCGACGGTCCGGGGCATGCTGGGCTTCACCGGACGCTGGAGCGGCGTCGAGGTTTCCGTGCAGGGCTCCGGGATGGGCATGCCCTCGGCGTCGATCTACGCCCACGAGTTGGTGAACGAGTACGGCGTGAAGTCGCTGATCCGGGTCGGCTCATGCGGCGCGCTCACCGAGGATCTCCAGTTGCGCGACGTGATCGCGGCGATCGGGTCGTCCACCGACTCGAACATGAACCGGATGCGCTTCGACGGGCTGATCGACTATGCCCCGGTGGCCGACTTCGGGTTGCTGCGTACCTCGGTGGAGGTGGCCGAGCGGCGCGGCATCGCCATGCGGGTCGGGCCGATCCTGGCCGCGGACGCCTTCTATACCGATCGGCCGGACCTCTACGACAGTCTCGCGGAGTACGGCGTGCTGGCGGTGGAGATGGAGTCGGCGGCGCTGTACACGATCGCGGCCCGGTTCAAGGCGCGGGCGCTGACCCTGCTGACCGTGAGCGATCACATCAAGACCGGCGAGAAGACCACCTCCCAGGAGCGGGAGCAGACCTTCAGCCAGATGGTCGAGATCGCCTTGGACACCATCACCGCCTGAGCGCCGCCGCGACGTCCCGCCACCCCCCGTGTGGTGGCGGGACGTGCTGTGTCGGCGTCGGTGTGACGGTCTCCACTCGATAAATATATACGACCGGTCGTTCTTTTTAGTAGTCTCGCCGTATGAACGTCGACGGCCGGCTCGCCCGGGGGCAGCGCACCCGCACCGCCGTGCTGGACGCCGCCGTCAGCCTGGCCTCCGCGAGCGGTCTCGACGGGCTCTCGCTCGGACATCTCGCCGAGTCGCTCGGGGTCAGCAAGTCCGGCCTCTTCGCGCACTGGCGCTCCAAGGAGGAGTTGCAGCTCGCCACCATCGACCGGGCCGTCGCCCAGTGGCAGGAACAGATAATCGCCCCGGCGCTGCGCACCCCCCGGGGCGTACGCCGGATCCACGCCCTGCACGAGGCCCGGATCGTCTTCTACGCCGGCCGGGTGCTGCCCGGCGGCTGCTTCTTCGCCACCACTGAGTTCGAGTTCAATGCCCGGCCCGGCGCGGTCCGTGACCGCCTCGCCGAGGTCATCGCGGCCTGGACGGCGTTCCTGGAACGGCTCGTCGCCGAGGCGGTCGAGCTGGGCGAGCTGCCCGCCGACACCGATGTCGCGCTGCTGGCGTACGAGATCGACGCCTACGGCATCGCCGCCGCCATGCGCTCCCGCCTACTCGACCCGGAGGTCACCTACCGGCACGCCCGCTCGGGCGTGCTGGGCCGCCTGCGGGCGCTCTGCCCCGATCCCGCTCTGCTACCGGAAGGCCCGTCATGAGTAACGCAGTCGCCGAACAGCCGGCCGTCGAGTACGGCCACGTCGAGCCCGCCATGGTCCACTTCGACGATCTCGACGCGCTCGGCATCCTGCACAACGCCCGGTACGCGCTGCTGCTGGAACGGGCGCTCACCGCGTACTGGTCCGACCGTGGCGTCGCCTACCAGGCCGGACGGGCCAGCACGCCCGACGTGTTCCACGCGGTACGCGAGTTCACCATCAGCTACCTCGCGCCCGTCACCGGCACCGGCCCGGTCGCCGTGCACTTCTGGCTGGAGCACCTCGGCACCAGCAGCGCCCGGTACGCCTTCCGCTTCCATTCGCTCGACGGCACCACGACGTACGCGGAAGGACACCGCGCGGTCGTCCGCCTCGACCCGGCGACCCTGCGACCGGCCGCCTGGACCGACACCGCCCGGGCGGTCGCCAGCACGCTGCTCCGCTCCTGACCCTCGGCGTCAGCGGAAGAAGGCGCGCAGGACGGCGGCGGTCTCGGCTTCCAGGATGCCGCCGTACACCTCGGGCCGGTGGTTGAGCCGGCGGTCGCGCAGCACGTCCCAGAGCGAACCGGCGGCGCCGGTCTTGGGTTCCCAGGCACCGAAGACCACTGTCGAGACCCGGGCCAGCACCAGCGCACCGGCGCACATCGTGCAGGGTTCGAGGGTCACCACGAGGGTGCAGCCGTCCAGCCGCCAGTGTCCCAGCCGCTCGGCCGCCCGGCGCAGCGCGAGCACCTCGGCGTGCGCGGTCGGGTCGCCGGTCAGTTCGCGTTCGTTGCGACCGATCGCCAGCTCACGGCCGTCCGGCCCGTAGATCACCGCGCCCACCGGCACGTCGCCGGACTGGCCGGACTCACCTGCGACGGCGTCACCGACCGCCGCGCCGGCCGCACCGCCGCCCGAGGGCGCAACATCCCCGGTCACCGCGACTTCGAGGGCGCGGCGCATCCAGAGTTCGTGGCGCTGTCGCCGGCCGGTGCCGGTCGGGTCGGCCAGGCCCTCGTCCGCTCCCGGCCCGCGCCGACCGACCGATCCGGGAGTGGGTTGCCCCGGCCGGACCGTCTCCAGCGCCGGATCGGTGACGTCGGAGGGCTCAGACCTCACGCAGTTCCTCGACGTCGTCGACGCAGCCCAGCACCTGGCAGATCTCGGCGGTGACGTCGGCCGGCATCATTCCCTCGTGGGCGCAGAGCGCGAGCAGCCGTTGCGCGGGAACGCCCAGGTCGGTCAGGAGATCCGCCTCGCCGACCGGGTCCGCCTCCGGGTCGACGGCAGGCTGGTCGCTGTCCTCGTCACCGCTGGTGGCGGCCGGACGCACCTCTTCGGGCTCGTCGAGCCCGGTCACCGACGTCTTCAGGTCACCGACCAGCAGCGCGCCCAGCCGGGATTCCTCCGCGTACGCCGAGTCGGAGCCGAAGACCCGCAGGTCCTCACCCTCGTCGAGGCGCAGGATCACCAGATAGGTGTCGTCCGCCTCGACGAACAGCAGCGACAGGTCCGCGTCCGGGGCGACGTCGCGGAGCCGCTCGGCGACCTCGTCGACGTCGGCGGCACCCCGCAGACTGAGCTCGGCGGCGGTCCAGCCGCCCTTCTCGCGCACGACGGCCGCAGCGAAGTACGACACGGTTCCCCCAAGTTGCCTCGGCACAGCACTCGCCGATCCGTTACGCGTGCACGTTAGCCGGTCGGGTCGGCAGGCGACCGGTCAACGCCCCGAAGGGCCGGTCATTCCTGGGGAAGGATCTTCGAGCCGCTCAGCCAGCGAGACGCCGACGAGTGGCGATCAGCTGGCGGAGCTGCGCCGTGCGGGCGCGCTGTGGCCGTTCGCGTTCGCGTACCGCGCGCGCGTCCGCCAACTGCGCCAGGAGCTGGAGGCGGCGGCGGCTGCGATCGGGATCCAGCCGCGGAGTGGTCCAGGCCATACCGGGAGAGTGCCGAGTCCTGGCCATCGAAGTCAAGACGGGTTTCGGTGTCCGCGCGACGACGCACCGCAGTCGCCGCCGGAGGTGCTCACCAGAGGGGCCAGTCGCCGCTGCTCATCCAGCGGGTGACGACCGCGGCGGTGGCGATGCTCCACCCTCCGGCGGTGACGATAGCGATGCCGGCCGCCACTCCCCGGTCGCCGTACCCGACCATCACCAGGGCCGTGAGCCAGGCCAGCACGCCGGCGAGCAGGGTCCACCAGACGTACCCGACGAGGCTGCCACCGAGCAGGCCGAAGAGGACCAGCCAGGCCAGGGTTCCGAGCGCACCCGCGGCGACGCCGGCGCCGCCGACCGGGTTCGGCTCGCGGTAGGTGGGGCGTGGTGGCCGTCCGGTGGGAAAGAGGCCCGACGGGTTGTACGGCAACACCGGTACCCACTCCTCCGCACGAACGGACGCTGTGCCCACCACCGTACCGAGTCTGTCAGGATGGCCGGATGGTTCCGCTGACGATCGGACGCCGGCGCGCGTACGCCCTGTTGCTGCTTGCGCCGGTGCTCGCGGTGAGCGGCTGCGGTGCTCCCGACGCACCGACGATCGCCGGGCCGACCGCACTGGTCAGCCCGACGGCCGCGGTGAGTCCGACGGTCGCTGCGAACACTGGCGCACCCGGCGCGACCAGCTCGGCACCCGATCGTCCGGACCAGCCGACGGCGGCACCGCGCGAGGGCCTGCCCCACGTCTTTCCGGTACGCGCCAGGAAGGTGGCGTACCACCCGACCCACTCGGCGTACCCGGGAACGGACATCTTCGCCGACTGCGGTGAGCCGGTCGTCGCGGTCACCGACGGCACGATCGGTGAGGTCAGCCGGCGCGACCGGTACAAGAAGAGCGGTCCGCAGGGGCCGTACAACGGCGGCCTGTCCGTGTCGGTCATCGGTGACGACGGGGTGCGTTACTACGGCTCGCACCTGACCGAGATCGCCGAGGGCATCGAGGCCGGGGTGCGGGTACGGGCCGGCCAACGGCTCGGCACGGTGGGCCGCACCGGCAACGCCAACAACGTCTGCCATCTGCACTTCGGCATCTCCCCGCCGTGCCTGGGCGAGGACGGCTGGTGGATCCGCCGGGGTGTGGTCTGGCCCGCGCCGTACCTGAACTCGTGGCGCAAGGGTGGCAACCGGGAGCCGGCGGCCGAGGTGGCCGCCTGGCATCGCAAGCACGGCTGCCCGAGGAAACCGCCCGCGCGCTGACAAGCGTCATCCGCGTTTCATCAGTCCGAAACATTGACGCAGGTCTCGCCGGTGAACTACCGTCCGGCTAACCAGAGAGAGCGCTCTCTCAAGCACTTAAGTTCACAATCCCGACGAAGCGTGCGCCGACCGGCGCGGCCGGGCCGGCACGCGTTGGAGGAAAGATGAGACCTCCCGTCCCACGCCGCCCCCACCATCGAATCCTGGCCGCCACCGCCGCCGCGACCCTGGTCCTCGGCGGACTGGCCGTCATCGCCGGCTCCGCGGCGCAGGCCGCGCCGGTCGGTGCCGGCAGCTACACCACCACTGCGGTCGGCCCGCTTCCCGGCGGCTGCGGCACCATCGCCAACAACCCCCGGCAGTACGTCACCGCCGCCGCGCCATCGGGGGCCGTACCCACAAACGACTGGTGGTCGTCGCTGCTGTGGAAGCGGCTGAACTGCACCTTCAGCGAGCCCCTGCACGCGCATCCGGCGTCCTACCAACCCGTCACCGACGGGCTGGGCTTCTCCGCCACCTCGACTCCCGCCATCTCCGGCACCGCCACCGGGGTGGGCGAGTTCAAGTACCCGTACGTCGAGGACATCCGGGTCGGTGTGGCTGGCCTGGCCGCCCCCAACGCGCTGGTGGACGGTTGGACGGACTGGACGGTCACCCCGTACTGGAGTGACGGGGCGCGGACGATGCGCGCCACCATCGGCCACGGGTTGCCGCTTGCGTACTTCCGCACCAGCGGCGGCGACGCGGTGATCAACGCGACCGGCGGCAGCCCCACGGTCTGGTCCAACAACGGCAGCAGCATCGGCTTCACCGTGCGCGGCCACGACTACGTGGCGTACGCGCCGGCCGGCGCGACCTGGACCGTCAGCGGCAGCCGGATCAGCTCCAACCTCGCCGGGCGCGGCTACTTCACCGTCGCACTGCTGCCGGCCACCGGTGGCGGCACCGCCCGTACCCAGCTCGCCAACACCTACGGTCAGTACGCGCACGCCCACGTCACCGGCACCCGGGTCAGCTACAGCTACAACGCGGCGACCAGCCGGGTGGAGACCCGGTACACCTTCACCACCACGCCCCGCGAGGGCACCGAGACGCGGACCGTGGTCAGCCTCTACCCGCACCAGTGGCGGGCGCTGACCGGGGCCACCACGATCACACCGACCTACCCGTCCGCCCGGGGCCGGATGAAGGTGGTCACCGGCGTCGGTGAGTTCCGCACCTCGATGCGGTTCAACGGGGTACTGCCCGAGCTGCCCGCCGTCGCCACCGGAACCGGCGCCGACCTGACCACGCTGCGGCAGCACCTGGCGGCGGTGCGGGCCAACCCGATGGACCAGCGCGGCAACGACACCTACTGGACCGGCAAGGGACTCGGCCGGGCGGCCCGCATCGCCGAGATCGCCGACCTGGTCGGCGACAGCGAGACCCGCACCTCGGCGCTGAACGCCATCCGCGCCACCCTCAACGACTGGCTCACCGCCTCGTCCGGCGAGACCCAACGGCTGTTCTACTACGACCAGCGGTGGGGAACGCTCATCGGCTACCCGGCGTCGTACGGCTCCGACCAGGAACTCAACGACCACCACTTCCACTACGGCTACTACATCGCCGCCGCCGCCACGCTCGCCAAGTTCGACCCGAACTGGGCCCGGCAGGACCAGTACGGCGGCATGATCGACCTGCTCATCCGGGACGCGAACAACTACGACCGGTCGGACACCCGCTTCCCGTACCTGCGCGACTTCGACATCTACGCCGGGCACGACTGGGCCTCCGGGCACGGCGCGTTCGCCAGCGGCAACAACCAGGAGTCGTCGTCGGAGGGGATGAACTTCGCCAACGCCCTGATCCAGTGGGGACAGGTCACCGGCAACACCGCGGTACGCGACGCCGGCATCTACCTCTACACCACCCAGGCCGCGGCGATCCACGAGTACTGGTTCGACGTCACCGGCGAGAACTTCCCCACCGAGTTCGGACACTCCAACGTGGGCATGGTCTGGGGTGACGGCGGCGCGTACGCCACCTGGTTCAGCGCCGAGCCCGAGATGATCCAGGGCATCAACCTGCTGCCGATCACCGGTGGGCACCTCTACCTTGGCCAGCACCCGAACTACAACTCGGTGAAGTACGCCGAACTGGTCCGCAACAACGGCGGCGAGCCGACCGTGTGGCAGGACATCCACTGGCAGTTCCTCGCCCTCGGTGACGCCGACGCGGCGCTGGCCAAGCTGCGGGCCAACCCCGGCTACACCCCGGAGGAGGGCGAGAGCAGGGCGCACACCTTCCACTGGGTCCGCAACCTGGCCGCCCTCGGCCGGGTCGACACCGGGATCACCGCCGACCACCCGCTGGCCGCCGTGTTCAACCGCAACGGCGCCCGGACGTACGTGGCCAGCAACATCTCCGGTTCGCCGCTGACCGTACGGTTCTCCGACGGCACACAGCTGACCGTGGCGGCCGGGCGCACCACCACGAGTGGGGCGCACACCTGGAGCGGAGGCAGCGGCGGCGGGGGTACGCCACCGAGCCCGACGCCGACGCCGACGCCGACGTCCACCCCGACGCCGACCCCTACGCCCACTCCCACGCCGACCGACCCGCCGTCCAGCTCACCGGTGCGCTACCTGTTGTCCGGTGGCGGTCTGGGTGCCTCCGGCAGCGCCGGCACGACCAGCGTGAGCAGCGCTGGCGGCGCGAACCACGACGGCACGCCGCGCAACCCGGTGGTCTTCACCGCGACCGGGCTCAACCTCGACCACAACGGTGGGCAGACCGCGTTCGACCTGTTCCTGGACGCCGGCACGGCGGTCGGCAACGGGGTGCAGGCCCGCGTCTCGTACGACCTGACCGGTGACGGCAGTTGGGAGCGGGTGGAGACGTACCGCTACTTCGCCACCGACCCGGTGCCGGGCTGGGAGCACTACACCCAGGCCGCCGGACTGCACTCCAGCAGCGGTTCCCTCGGCAACCTGCGGAGTGGCACCGTCCGGGTGGAGGTGTGGTCCGCCATCGGCAACAACTCCACCACCCTCGGTGTCGGGAACCGCTCCCTGGTGCGGCTGCCGTACGCCTGATCCCGCACCCTGATCCGCCCCGCGCCGCCGGTCGTACCGCGACCGGCGGCGCGGCCGCGTAGGTTTGCCGACATGAGCGAGCGCCAGCGAGCGAACCAGCAGCGGGACCCCATCGCCGACCTGCGCCGGATCGCCTTCCTGCTGGAGCGGGCGAACGAGGCCACCTATCGGGTCCGCGCCTTCCGTTCGGCGGCGAAGGCGCTGGCCGCGCTGCCGGCCGAGGAGGTGGCCGAGCGGGCCCGGACCGGCAAGCTCACCGAGCTGGCCGGGGTCGGCGACGTCACCGCTCGCTGCGTGGCCGAGTCGCTGGCCGGGGAGGAGCCGGTCTACCTGCGCCGGCTGGTCGCCACCGAGGGCAGCGACCTGGACGCCGAGGCCACCGCCCTGCGTACCGCCCTGCGCGGCGACTGCCACACCCACTCCGACTGGTCCGACGGTGGGTCACCGATCGAGGAGATGGCGCTGGCCGCCGTGGAGCTGGGCCACGAGTACCTGGTGCTGACCGACCATTCGCCCCGGCTGAAGGTGGCCCGGGGACTCACCGCGGACCGGCTGCGCCGCCAGCTCGACCACGTGGCCCGGCTCAACGAGGCGCTGCCGGAGGGGTTCCGCATCCTCACCGGCATCGAGGTCGACATCCTCGCCGACGGTTCGCTCGACCAGGACGAGGAGTTGCTGGCCCGGCTGGACGTGGTGGTCGGGTCGGTGCACAGCGGGCTGAACGACGACCGGGCGAAGATGACCCGGAGGATGCTGACCGCCGTCGCCAATCCGCACCTGGACATCCTCGGCCACTGCACGGGTCGGATGGTCTCGTCGCGTCCGGCCGGAGTGACCGGGCCGGGCGACCGGGGGCACCGCGCCCGGACCCGGGCCGAGAGTGACTTCGACGCCGACGCCGTCTTCGCCGCCTGCGTGGCACACGACACCGCCGTGGAAATCAACTCACGGCCGGAGCGGCAGGACCCGCCGAAGCGGTTGATCCGGCGGGCGCTGGAGGCCGGTTGCCGGTTCGCCATCAGCACCGACGCGCACGCTCCGGGCCAGTTGGACTGGCAGCGCTTCGGCTGCGAGCGGGCCGCCCGGTGCGGAGTCCCCGCCGATCGCGTGGTCAACACGTGGACGGCCGACGAACTGGTCGCCTGGGCGCGCGCCTGACCGCCCCGCTGACCCGCGTTCGGTCAGCGGGTGGCGGGCTCGACGAGCGGTGCCGTCGGGGCGCCCACCCCCGGCGCGACCCGGCGACGCCGACGGCCGAGCAGGCCCTGCGACACGGCCACGCCGAGCAGCACGATCAGCGCTCCGACCGGCTGGTGCCAGGTGAGCCGCTCGCCGAGCACGACGGCACCGATGAGTACCGCGAACACCGGAATCAGGTACGTCACGGTGGAGGCGGTGGTCGCGCCCACGATCCGGATGTTCCGCAGGTGGATCACGAAGGCGAGCCCGGTGCCGAGCGCGCCCAGCGCCAGCACGGCCGCGAGCACCCGCGGCGACAGCGCGGTCGGCAGCGGCGGCGCACCGGCCACCACCGGTGCCACGATCGCAAGCTGGGCCGCCGCGACGATCAGCTGCGCCGCCGACAGGGACAGCCCCGACAGGGTGCTGCCGGCGATGAACTTCTTCTGGTACGGGATGGCCAGGCCGTAGCAGGCGGCAGCACCGAAGCACATCAGCTGGCCGACGAAGTGCGCACCGCCGATGCCCTGCCAGACGCCGAGCACCACCATCACCCCGGTGAAGCCGAGCCCCAGCCCGACCGCACCGCGTGCGGTCAGCCGCTCGGTGCGGAACACCAGCACCGCCAGCGGCAGCACGACAAGCGGAGTGGTCGCGTTCCAGATGCCGGCGAGCATCGACTCGACCCGCTGCTCGCCGTAGCCGAACAGGGTGAACGGCAGCGCCACCCCGAAAGCGGCGATCACCGTCAGGTGACCCCAGACCCGCGGATCGCGCGGTAGCCGGTCACGCAGCACGGCGAGCACCACCAGCAGGGTCAGCGCGCCGGAGCCGACCCGGTAGAGGGTGAGGTGCAGCGGGTGCAGCTCGGCCACCCCGACCTTGATGAAGAGAAAGCTGGAACCCCAGATCGCGGCGAGGGCGACGAAGCCGGGCAGCCAGCTCCGCAACGCCGGTCGGTCAGGGGTGAAGTCGCCTGTCACCCCTGACACTCTGCCGCCGGGGTACGACATTGTCCTGCGGTTTTCGGCCGTCGTGTCGCGCGCCACAGAAACCACCTACATTTGTAGAGCGTTGACCGACCGAGGAGGTGTAACACCATGGCGATGCCGATCCGCTTCGACCCGCTCGTCGACCTCGACGGCATGTGGACGACCCAGCTCGCCGACCGCTACCTCCCGTTGCCTGAGCTACCCGATGCGCGATACGAGTGCATCGACGGGAGGTTGGTCATGACGCCCGCCGAGGTCGGCACGAACAGCTACGGCGAAATGAAGCTCGCCCGGCTGATCTCACCCTCTGCCGAGGCCCACGGCTTCTACGTCTTCGGGCAGGTGAACCTGACCTTCTCCGCGCAGCGGTGGATCCAGCCGGACCTCACCGTGCTGCACGCGTTGCCGAAGACCGACGAGGAGGATCGCTGGATCCCGGCCCACCTGTGCACCATGGCCGTGGAGTTCGTCTCCCCCGGCAGCCGCCGGCAGGACTTCGTCGACAAACCGATGCGCTGCGCCGAGGGAGGGGTGCCCTACTTCATGCGGGTGGAGATCTCGCGCCGGCTGCGGCACGTCGCGGTGGAGCTGTTCACCCTCGGCAAGTTCGGCGGCTACGACACGCTCGCCAAGGCGGTGAGCGGCGACCGGCTCCGCGCCGACGAGCCGTTCCCGATCGACTTCGACCCGGCCGACCTGCTGCCCTGACCGGTTCGGCGGCACCACCTCGACGCCCACCTCGCGTAGGGTGCGCAGCGTGGGAAGAATCGACGATCTGGCCGACCGCTACGTCGCCGAGTGGGCGGCGCTGAGCCCGACCGGCGCCACCTATGTCGGCATCGCCGGCCATGACGACAAGTTCGACGACCTGTCACCGGACGGGTACGCCGCGCGCGCCGAGTTGGCCCGACGCACCCTGGCCGAGCTCGGCACCATCGAGCCGGAGACGGAGGCCGAGCGCACCGCGCGCGAGGCGATGCAGGAGCGTCTCGGTCTCGAACTGGACCTGTACGACGCCGGCGAGACCACCAGCGAGGTCAGCGTCATCACCAGCGGGCTGCACGAGATCCGGATGGTCTTCGACCTGATGCCCACCGACGGGGAGCAGGCACGGGCCAACCTGGCCGCCCGGCTGAACCTCTTCCCGCACGCGTTGGAGGAGTACAAGACCACGTTGCGCGAGGCGGCGGCCGCCGGGCGGGTCAGCTCGCGGACCCAGCTGATCGAGGTGGCCAAGCAGTGCGACGTCTGGGTCGATCCGGACGGTGACAACGTCTTCCACGGGCTTGTCGAACGGCTGGGCGAGGAGGGTAGCCTCGGCTCCGAGCTGCGTCGCGGTGCGGCGGCGGCCACGGCGGCGACCGCCGAGTTCGGCCAGTTCCTGCGCACCGAGCTGGCCCCGCACGGGCGGGAGAAGCAAGCCGCCGGCCGCGAGCGCTACGAGATGGCCTCCCAGTACTTCCTCGGTGCCCGGATCGACCTCGACGAGACGTACGCCTGGGGGTTCGCCGAGTTGGCCCGGTTGGAGGCCGACATGCGGACGGTGGCCGCACAGATCGCCGGTCCGAGCGCCACCATCGACGAGGCCGTGGCGACGTTGGACGCCGACCCGGCGCGCACCATCCGGGGTCGGGACGCGTTCCGCGACTGGATGCAGGAGTTGGCCGAGCAGGCGATCAGCGACCTCCACGGCACCCATTTCGACATCCCCGAGCAGGTCCGGCGGATCGAGTGCATGATCGCGCCGACCAGCGACGGCTCGATCTACTACACCGGCCCGAGCGAGGACTTCACCCGGCCGGGTCGGATGTGGTGGGCGGTGCCGCAGGGTCTGACGGACTTCTCCACCTGGCGGGAGGTGACCACCGTCTACCACGAGGGGGTCCCCGGTCATCACCTCCAGATCGGCCAGACCGCAGTCCGGGCCGATCTGCTCAACCGCTGGCAGCGGCTGCTCTGCTGGGTCTCCGGGCACGGCGAGGGTTGGGCGTTATACGCCGAGCGGTTGATGGAGGAGTTGGGCTACCTGGACGACCCGGGCAACCGGCTCGGCATGCTGGACGGCCAGGCGCTGCGGGCGGCCCGGGTCATCGTGGACATCGGCATGCACCTGGAGCTGGAGATTCCCAAGGACAACCCGTTCGACTTCCACCCTGGTGAGCGCTGGACCCCGGAGCTTGGTTGGGAGTTCCTGCGGGCGCACTGCCGGGTGCCGGACGAGATACTGCGCTTCGAGCTGAACCGGTACCTGGGTTGGCCCGGGCAGGCACCGTCGTACAAGGTGGGCGAGCGGATCTGGCTTCAGGCGCGGGAGGACGCGAAGGCCCGCAAGGGCGCCGACTTCGATCTGCGGGAGTTCCATCGGCAGGCACTCGACCTCGGCGGGCTCGGTCTCGACCCGCTGCGCCGTGCCCTGGCCCGACTCTGACACCGCGGGGCGGACCTTGACAGGCCCGCCCCGCGACGTCACTTCTGGTGCTACTGCTTCTCCGACTCGCCCTGTGCCGACCGCTGGCTCGGCACCGTGGACTCCTCGGACTTCCAGTTGGTCGAGGCGGGCGGGATCTCGTCGGTCAACGGCCCGGCCTCCCGCGCGTCGTCCCGCACCGGCGGCTGGTCGACGCGGGTCGGTGCCGGGTCCACGGCGGCGTGCCTGGCCACGGTGGCCGGCGTACGGCTACGGGAAACCAGCAGCCCGACCAGGATCAGCACCAGGCCCAGCACGGCGAGCCCGAGCGGCGCGAACACACCGAGGATGTTGAGCTGGTTCCGGCTCTCCTTGGCCCGGTCCACCGAGGACGCCACAGTCTCCTCGTTGTAGGAGAAGTCGGCGTCGAGCAGCGTCACCGGGGTGCCCGTGTTCGGCACGAGCACCTTCTTCTGCTGCTCCCGGACCTTCAGGTAGGAACCGGTGACCGGGTCCACCCAGACCGTACGGGTGTTGCTGTAGACGACGTCACCCGACGTGGAGCCGGGGGCGAGCGCACCGAGGAGCAGTCCCACCCGGTCGGTGGCCAACGGCAGCTTCTCGTCGGTGATGACCTGCTCGTACCGGTACGCCTCGACGCCGTTGATGTCCTCGGTGCCCTTGAACTCGGCCATCCGGGTCTGCCGCAGATCCCGGTCGAAGACCTCGTAATTGTCCTGCGCCGAGTCGAACGGGAACTTGTAGACCTGACCGGCGAAGGCGACCTTCTCCGGCGTGCCGCTCTCGTCGAGGAACTGCTCGTTCCAATCCACAGCCGCGGCGGAGACCCGATCCAGTGCCAGTTCGGCACCGTACGCACTGACCAGTTCCTTGGAGTCGGTCCGCTCGACGGTCTGGCCGACCCGCCAGACCACCGCGTCACCGGCGAGGTCACCGCTGAGCGCCGCGGTCTTGACACGCTCCGGAGTGACCTGGACGGTTGACCTCAGGTCACCCCGGTTGATGGCGACCGCGCCGTTGGTGATCTGTAGGAACGTCGCCCCTTTTGCCTCGGCTACCGACGTCGACGAATCGAGGTCGTAGGGCAGTTTGGTCATCGCAGGCTTGACGACGAACACCAACCCGGCGGCCAGCGCCAGGAGCAGGACGCCGCCGCCGAACAGCACGGCACCCACGGCGCGGTGCTTCATGTTTCCTCCCTGAGGAGCTCAATATCGTCGATGTCAATCAGTGGGATGGCCGCGAGGTTACTACCAAGTCACATAGCCACGCGACCCCCGGTCAGCTCTGATTTCTCCACCGCACCGGGCTGCCGTTCACCGGCCCTGCGCAGTACGAGCACGAAGTTCCACGCCGCCACCTCGCGAACGCCGGGCACCCGGATCACCCACCGCGCCCACCACGGGTGATAACGCGGCAACGCGTCCAGCACCTCGACGTCACCGTTGCCCCTGGCCCAACGCAGCGTGTCCGAGATCGAGACCGGGAAAAGCGTCTCCCGGTAGCGGTTCTTGGGCGGCCGTCCCATCCGCCGCTCGTAGCGACGGCGGGCCCGGTTGCCGCCGAGGTAGTGCCAGGGCGCCGTCTCGTGGCCGCCCCACGGCGACAACCAGGGGGTGTACGACACGAAGATGAGCCCGCCGGGCCGGGTCACCCGCACCATCTCGTCGAGCATCCGGGGTGGCTCGGCGACGTGTTCGACGACGTTCGAGGAGAACGCCACGTCCACGCTGCCGCTACGGATCGGCAGCGCCGTGCCGCTGCCCCGCAACATTCCCGCCACCGACTCGCCGGCCGCGGAGAAGTCCCCGACGTCCGGATCCAGCCCGAGGTAGCGGGCACCGGCAGCTCGGAAGGCGGCCGCGAAGTATCCCGGGCCGCCGCCCACGTCGAGCAGTGTCCGGCCGGCCAGCTCGGCGTAGCCGGACACCTGACGTACCGAGTCGGCGGCCAGCAGGCCGTAGAAGTGGTCGGGGTCGGTCTGCTCCACCAGGAACGCCCGGAACAGGGCCACCGACCGGCGCAGCGAGGCGAAACGGCGTCGCTCCGCCCGCCGCGTACGGTCGTCCGCTGCCGTCACCGCGCCACCGTCCCGTCCTCTTCCTCACCCCGGCCGACAGCCACGTCCGGCGGCCCACCGGACGTGCCCGGCGTCACATCATCCGGGACGACTGGTCCGGGGCGTACACCGGGGACCGGCACGACCGCGGCGACCACCGCACCGATCGCGACCAGCATCGCCGCCTGCACCCACGACCGGTAGGCCCAGTCCTGTCCGTGCCCCTGCAGCCGACCGGCCACGGCGGTCACGGTGGCCACGGTCAGCCCGCCGAGCACCACCACCGGCAGCGCGCGTACCGCCAGTTGTCGCAGCAGCATCGCGGCCAGCACGATGGCCACCGGAAGCACCCCGCCCAACGCGGCGAGCAACACCACCAGCAGCACCCCGATCACCCAGGCGGGAGCCTCCGCCGCGATGGCGTCCGCCGCGTCCCCGCCCGGCACCGCGGCGTCCCCGTCGGTCGTCGTCCGGCGGCGCGCCGGCCAAGCGGCCAGCACCAGCACGGCCGCCACCGCCACCGCGCCGGCCGCCAGACCGCCCCGGTACGCCCGGTCGGGGGCGAAGACGAGCCGGACCTCACCGCCGGCGCCGGCCGGCAGCACCCAGGCCTGCTGCCACCCGTCCACCCGGGAACTGGCCAGCGTCTCCCCGTCGAGAGTGGCCGTCCAGCCGGCGTTGGCGTTCTCCGGCACCACCAGCAACGCCTGTTCACCGGCGGCGACCCGGACCGTCCGGTCGGTCGCCGCCCAGTCGAGCACCGTCACCTCCCGGTGCCGGGGTGCGGGGCGCGCGTCGCTGTCCGGCCGCAGGGTCGCGTCCTGGACCACGAAACCCGCCGACGGCGTGGTGGCCAGCCGCTGTCCGCCCGCCGGCAGGTCCAGCACCGCACCGTCCTCGCCGCAGATGTCGACCGGCACCGGCCGTCCGGCCAGCACGTCCGCCAGGCTGGCCGCGACCGAGGTGTCGTACCGGAAACCGGCAAGCTCGACTGTCGGTCCGTCACCGCAGCGCTCCACCACCCGGGTCTCGGTGTCGACCGGGCTCAGCAGGCTCGCCAGCGCCGGGATCTCCACCTCCGCGATGCCGGCCGTGGCAGGCCAGCCGTTGCCCCGCAGATCCGCCAGCCGGTGCTCGGTCTCCCGCACCACGATCTCGAGCCGGTCGGTACGCACCGCCGGGAAGCGGACCGTTCCGTCGGCCTCGACCGGCACCCGCACCTCGCGGCCGGGCGTGTGGATCTCCACCTGTCGTGGCAGCGATCCGATCGGCAACTCGCTCCCCCGCAGCCGCAACCGGTCGATACGACGCTCGCCGGACCAGCGCAGCGTCAGGGTTGGACGCAGGTCTCCGGTGCCGGCCAGCCAGGCCGTTCCCGGGTCACCGTCGATCGCCGCGTACGCGGCGACCGCCGGGTCGCCGCTCAGCCGGGACGACGAAGCCGCCCGTACCTTCGTACCGGAAAGCGTCAGCTCACCACCCGGCCTCGGCACCGCCGACAGCTCCAACCGGTACGTGCCGGCGGCCGGGTTGCGGAACAACCGGTCCAGGCCCAGTGGTTCCTCACCGGCCCGGGCGAGGAACCGGTCGCAACGGATCACCGTGCCGTCGGGCCGGGTGGCCGCCCCACCGGAGCCACCGGCGGGCACCGACTCCGGGCTGGTCTGCTGCGCCGGATAGCACGCCGGGCGGTCCGCCGGCCCACGGCTGAACGCCCAACTGACCGGCGTCGACAGGTCGTCCGGCAGATCCGCCGGGGCCCGCAGCGCGCGGCGTGGTTCGGTGTCCGGGATGGACAACTCCTCGATGCCGACGGCCCCGTCGAGGCGGCCGCCGGCCACCGACAGCACCGTCACCCGGATCCGGCTGGTGGGGCCGGGCAGCGTGTAGTACGAGTGACCGCCCAGCGTGGGCGCCACCTCATGATCGACCGAGCCGCGGTCCGTGGTGAGCCGGAACCGTTGCACCGGCCAGCCCACCGCCAGGTCGCTCACGAACGCGAGTCGCACGCTGTCGACCTGGCGAGGGGTGTCCAGATCCACCTGGAGCCACTGTTCGACCGGCCCGACCAACGGCGCGGAGTGCCAGGCCGTGGCCCGCTCCCCGTCGATGGCGGCGAACGGCAGGTGCGACGGGTCGGCCGGGCCGAAGCTGTCCACGAAGCTCGCGGCCGAGGACGCCGTCACCTCACGGATGCCCTGGTAGGTCGCGGTCGTCTGGTGCTGCTCGCCAGGGAAGGGCAGCACGTCGAGGGCGACCCGGCGCTGCCGTCCCGCCTCGTTCGCGGTCAACGTCTGGGAGAGGTTGTCCCGGACCCGGCCGATGTCGCGCTCCCGGCGGCGTAGACCGTCCGTGACGATCCACCGGTCGCCCACCGCATCGTCCGGGGACGCGGTCCGATCACCGGCGAGCAAAACGGGTCGGTCCCGTTCCACCACCCCCTGTTCGAGCAGGGGAAGCAGTGACTCCGGACCACCGCTGACCGTCGGCACGTCGGCGGTCAGCACCGCCGAGGCTGTCGGGACCGGGCGCCGCACCTCGTACACCTCGATCGCCGGTGAGGCACCGGCACCGTCGTCCACCGGGCTGCCGAGGGTCCGGGACAGTGCCTCGGTGGTGCCGAAGGTGGCCACCCGGGCGATGCCGGGCGAGTCGGCCAACGCCCGACGCAGCACCGTCACCGGCGGCGCGTCAACCTGGGTCCGGTCGATGTCGTTACGCAGCACCAGGTGCCGGAAGCCGGAGCGGGCGAGCAGGTCGGCCAGGCCGGCCGAACCCCGGCCGCTGGCCAGCACCTCCTCGACGGCGTCCATCATCCGGGTGTTGCCCGCCGACCCCAGCGGGATCTGGTTGCGGACCGCCCACGGTGCCTCGGCCAGCGCCTGCAACGGCTCGTCGACCGTGCGGCCCCAGTCGTACTGACCGAAGCCGGAGCCGGGCACCACCAGCGTGCGGGCCAGCGCATCGCGGTCGGCCAGCCAGGTCGCCGCCGATCGCCAGTGCGGCGGCAGGTCGGACCAGCCGGGGCCGGGACGCAACAGGCCCAGCCAGGCCGGTGCGGCGGCACCCAGCACGAGCAGCAGCACCGGTACGAAGACCAGCGGACGCAGCCGGATCCCGGGCCGACGGCGGGCCAGGGCGTGATGCATCCGGGTGGCCACCGCGTCGACACCGTGCGCGAAACCGAGCATCAGCGGCAGCCGCAGCACCGGGTCGAGCTTGTGCACGTTGCGGAACGGTGCCAACGGGCCGTCCAGCAGATCACGGACCAGCTCGGAGAGCGGACTGTCGACCGCCCCGACGTAACCGATGGTGAGCAGGGTCAGCCCGGTGAGGAACCCGGTCACCAGGAAGCGCCGCTGCGGCAGCAGGTTGCCGGCCAGCCCGGCCAGCCCGATCAGCGCCACCACCGCGGTCAGCGCCATCAGCACCGGATGGTCGATCAGCAGCCAGCCCGCCGGCCACCACGGCTCGCCCTGCACGATGTACGCGACCCACTGGTTGGTGCCGCGTACCGCCTGGAACAGGGAGGCCACCGCGGTGGTCGTGGTGGACGACTCGATGTAGTCGAGGAAGGGGAGGCTGTACTGGCCGAGCAGCAGCAGCGGCACGATCCACCACAGGCAGACCCCGACGACGCAGGCGCACCACCAGGCGACCAGCCGTACGTGCTGCGCGTCCCACCGTCGGGTGAGCAACCAGACGCCGGGCAGCAGCAGCGCCATCAGCACCACCGCCGCGTTGATCCCGCCCATGCCGAGCACGGCCAGGGCGGAGAGCGCCGCCGCCCGGCGCGGAGAACCGATCCGGCGTACGGTCACCAGCGGCAGCAGCACCCAGGGCAGCATCGAGGCGGCCAGTGCCTCCGAGGAGAGCGCGCCGACCTCGGTGAGGATCCGCGGGGCCAGCGCGTAGCCGAGCGCCGCCGCGTACCGCGTCGGTTCGGTGCCGATGTGCAGCGCCCGGGCCAGCCGCAGCAGCCCGTAGAAGGCGGCGACCAGCAGCAGTGTCGTCCACAGCCGCTGCGTGATCCAGGGCGGTACCGCCAGCCACTGCCCGGCGGCGAAGAACGGTCCCATCGGGAACAGGTAGCCGTACGCCTGGTTCTGCAACTCACCCGAGGTGGCTTCCGGGTTCCACAGGTGCAGCGCCCGGGCCATGAAGTGGATCGGGTTCGCGGCCAGGTCGAGTTTCGTGTCGAAGGTGACCTGACCGGGCCGCTGGCCGAAGGCGATCGCGGTGAGCAGCAGCAGCGACAGCACCGTGCCGGGCGAGCGGCGCAGCCGCGCCGGAATTCCCCTCATCGGCGGCACTCCGGTGGCAGGCAGCTCAGGTCGGCCAGTGCGGAGAAGAAGATGCGCCGCATCCCGCCCGGCTGCTCGGTGACGAAAACCCGTCCGCCGGTGACCTTCGTGATGGCCTTCAGCTCCTCCGGGTCGATGTCCGTGCCCAGACCGATGAAGATGATCGGCAAGGGGCGGCGTGGTTCCTGCAACCGCTTGAGTTCGGCCAGGAAGTCGGCGCGGCCGATGCTGTCGTCGTCCTCGTTGCGCCCGTCGGTCATCACCAGCACCAGGTTGATCCGGCCCGGCGTCCAGTTGCGGCGCGCATCGCGGTACGCGGCCAGCGTGCTGTCGTACAGCCCGGTGCCGCCCTGCGGCTTGACCCGGATCTCGGCCAACGCCTCGGTCAACCGTTTGCGCTGGCTACCCAGTGGGCGTACCGGCAGGATCTCGCGGTGGTCCCGGTCGCCGTCGACCTTGGTGGAGAAGGCCCAGATGCCGAGTTCGCTGTTGTCCAGCAGCAGCGCCGCCCCCTCCCGAGCGGCCCGCACCGTGGCGTCGAGTCGGGTGCCACCGGCGGGTACCGGCGCGGCCATCGAACCGGAGATGTCCAGCAGGGTGAGAATCCGGGCGCTGCGCTGCACGCCGCTCCAACCGGTCAACACGTCGCTGACCGTCTGCTCGGCGGGCAGCGGCACCGGCCGGCGTTCCTCGGCCCGCAGCCGGTCGTCCCCCGGCATGGCCGGCGGGAAACCGGCCGCGGTCCGGAAACCGTAACCGGCGAACACCTCCCGGGCCTCGCCGGTCAGCAACGTGTCGAGGAACGCGCCGGCGGCGTCGCGGGCGCGTCCCTGCGCGGCGGGCAGCACCACGTACGGCAGGTCCAGCCAGGGCACGTCGACCTCCGGGTACGCCGCCACCAGCTTGCCGCTGGCCGCCAGGGCGTTGTGTTCCAGCACCGCCTGTTCGCTGGCGGCGACGACGCTCACCCGGCCGGGCAGGTCCTGGTTCGGGGTCAACGAGCTGGCTTCCTCGCCCGGGCTGAAGGTCCGCTCGGCGAGCCGACGCAACGTGGCCGCCACTGTCGCGGCCGAGTCCCGGTTGTCGTCGGCCAGTGCACGGGCGCCGAGCAGGGCGCCGACCCCGGCCGGGTCGGCCGCCGGATCGGGCAGCCCGACCTGGACCGCTTTCGCCCGGGTACCCAGGAGCGACGCCCAGTTCAGCGGCTTGTCCGGCCAACCGGATCGCCGTGCGACCCGGTCGGTGACGGCCAGCACCACCGGAGTGCTCGCCACCGACGTGCCCTGTCCGGGCACCTCGAAAGCACCAGCGGCACGGGCCCGGCGCAGCCAGAACGTCGACTCCGGCAGCCACGCGTCGGCCACGTCGGCGTCGTCGGCGAGTTCCCGAGCGACCGCCACCGACGGTCGGGCCCGCACCTCGACGGAGACGCACGGTTGGCTTCCGGCGTTGGCTCGGGCCACCCGGTCGAGGGCCGGGGCGATCACCGGAGCGGCCACCACCCGGAGCCGGACCTGTTCGACGCAGGTCGGGGTGCCCCGATCGGCCCGGATGTACGACACCGCCGCCCAGCCGGCAAGCAGCAGCGCAAGGGCGGCACTGAGCAGCACCACCGGCGAACAGCGGGACAGGACGCGCGCCGGCGCGGGACGGTCGGCAACCACCGCCGCCTCACCTCCTCGTCACGCCTGCGGACGATGTCCCGCCGCAGGTCACAACACCTGCCGCGACGACATCGGCCACCAGACACCGGGCATCGCACGCGGTTGCGCTGCACACCCTGCCAAGGTTTCGGCCCGTCGGCAAACCCCTCGGCCACGACCCGTTACCGGATCGTCGCCGCCAGATCTGCCCATTGCGCAGCCGGGCCGGACCGCCCTAGGGTGGCGCGATCGTGCTCACTTACTCACCAGTAGGAGCAGCGTGGACAACACCGACACCCCCTCCCGCCACGTCCTGTTCCTCAACTGGCGAGACACCACCAACCCAGAGGGCGGCGGCTCGGAGGTCTACATCGAGCGGATCGCCGCCGAACTGGTCACCTTCGGTTACCGGGTGACTCTGCTCTGTGCCGCCCACGACAACGCCGGGCCCGCCGGGACCACCGAATCCGGCGTACGCGTGCTGCGTCGCGGTTCGCGGATGACCGTGTACCTCCGGGCGGCGCTGGTCTGCCTCGCCGGCCGGTTCGGCCTGGGCCCGCTGAGCCGGCGAGGTCTCGGCCGACCGGACCTGATCGTCGACGTCTGCAACGGCGTGCCGTTCTTCGCCCCGCTCTACGCCGGGCGGCCGGTCATCGCGCTGGTCCACCACGTGCACCGGGAGCAGTGGCCGGTGGTGTTCGGACCGTGGATGTGCCGACTCGGGTGGTGGATCGAATCCTGGCTCGCGGTCCGGCTCTACCGGCGGTGCCGCTACGTCACCGTCTCCGAGGCGACCCGCGCCGAGCTGGCGACCCTCGGCGTCGACGCCGAACGGATCGACGTGGTACCCAACGGAACCCCTCCGGCGACCGGTCCGTCCCTGCCCCGCACCCTCAACCCGTCGCTGCTGGTGCTCGGCCGCCTGGTTCCGCACAAGCGGGTCGAGATCGCCCTGCGTACGGTCGCCGAACTGGCCGCGGAGCTGCCCGAGCTGGAGCTGGTCGTGGCCGGGCAGGGGTGGTGGGAGGAGCCGCTGCGCGAGCGATGCGCCGCCCTCGGGATCAGCGACCGGGTACGGTTCACCGGCTTCGTCAGCGAGGAGGAGAAGCACGCCCTGCTCTGCTCGGCCTGGCTCGCGCTCACCCCGTCACTCAAGGAGGGCTGGGGTCTGACCATCGTGGAGGCCGCCGCCCGCAGCACCCCGACCGTGGCCTTCAGGTACGCGGGCGGGGTCGCCGAGGCGATGGTCGACACCGAGACCGGCCTGCTGGTCGACGACGAGCAGGAGTTCACCGCGGCCGTTCGGGAACTGCTCGCCGACGATGTCCGGCGCAAGGCGATGGGCGAGGCGGCCCAGTCCCATGCCGCCCGCTACACCTGGACAGCGACCGGTGCCCGGTTCGCTCAGCTGGTCACGGCGGCAACTCAGCGCACCGGCTGACCGGCCGATCGAGCCGGCCGATCAGACCCGCTGATCCGGCCAGCTCGATCGGCCGCGCTCAGGCCGTCGACCCTGGACACGACGAAAGGCGCCCGCGTGCTGCGGGCGCCTTTGCGCCGTTCGAGGTCAGCGCGTGCCGTACAGCGGGGCCTCGGTCTGCTCACTCACCTTGGTGTTGGCAGCCTCCTTGGCGGACGGGCTGAGCACGTTCGCCAGACCGACGCTGCCGAGCATGCCGAGCACGACCCCGAGTACCCCGACGGCGACGAACGCGGGCAGGTTCCTCATCCACCTTCTCCTTCCGCGGGACTCGCGTGCCGGGACGCTACCACGCGGTAGCACCATCGCGCAGTGCCCGAAGAAACGAGGACCAGCACCACCGTTCCGGCCAACAGGTGCGCCAGGCCCACCGGGCCGGGGTGGCTCGGCCGCGCCGCCGGACGCCACGCCGGATTCTCGTACAACGCCAGCTCGGCCCCGGCGTACACGGGCCGCAGCCCGGCCAACGTCGCCGGGTCCGGGGTCGGGCCGGCGGCGCGCTGCACCAGCACCCAGCGCGGGCCGGCCGCCGCCACCGGCTCACCGGCCGCGAGCAGCTCACGCAACCGGGCGGCGCGCGGGTCCTCACCGGCGACCGCGGTACCGTCCACGCGCAGCGTGTCGTCGATCAGGACCGACACGCCGAGGTAACGAGGCGCCGGATCGATCACCACCCGGCCACCGTTCCACCCGTAGCTCTGGTACTCCTGGAACGGCAGCGACACCACCTCGCCCGGCCGCTCGTCGACGAGCCGCGCCACCGTCTCCCAGTCCGCCGGCCACGCCACCGGCCGCAGCCGTCCCGCGCCACCGACGGCGAGGTCGGGCAGCACCGCCACCGGCAGCAACGCCGCGCCGGCCAGCAGCACCCGCCCGGTGGCCAGGTCGAACCGGGTCGCGAGTCGTCCGGCCAGTCGCTCCGCGCCGAGCGCCCCGGTGACCGCCAACAGCAGCACGTACGGCACCAGCAGCTTCTGCCCGTCGCGGAGCAACCCGGCACCCGGCACGGCGGTGACCAACCAGCCCAGCAGACCGGCCCCGCCGGGCAGCACCCCGAGCGCGGCACCCAGCCACGAGGCGACCGCCAACCACCCGAGCCGACCGACGACCGGCCGCGGCCAGCGGCGCCACAGCACCGGCACGCCGTACCCGGCGACCGCCAGCACCAGCAGCGTCGCCAGTGGTATCAGCCATCCGCTGCGGGACGCCGGGGTGGCCTGTCCGTTCCAGATTCCACCGGTGCCGGCCAGCGCCACCAGCGGCCCCGCCCAGTTCTCCGCGCGAGCGGCGAAGACCGCCACTCCAGCCGGGTCGGATCGGCCGGAGCCCGTACTGACGAACCCGGCCACCAGCCACGGCGCGTTCAGCAGCAGCGTCGTACCCACCCCGGTCAGCGCCGTCCGGGTCGCCCCCGGGTACCGCCCAACCAGCAGCACGGTGACCACGACCAGGGCGAGCAGCCCGCCGGTCGGGGTGATCGCGGACGCCGCCACCGCCAGCAACAGCCGACGCAGGGCACCCCGCTCGGCGTCACGCACCCCGATCGCGGCCCGCACCAACCAGGGCAACGCGGCGTACGCGACCAACAGCCCCCACTGCCCGATCAGCAGCCGCTCGGCCAGGTACGGCGTCCACGCGTACCCGAAGGCGGCCACCACCCGCACCCCGACCCGCTGCGTCGGCACCAGCCGTGCGGCACCCAGCGCGGCCAGGTAGAGAATCGCCACCAGCACCAGTCGTTGCAGCAGCCACCCGGGGAGCAGCTGCGAGGCCAGGGCCACCACGGCGTCCTGTGGGACGGCCCTGGGCAGGGCCGTGGCCGGGGCGATCACCTCCCAGCTCAGGGCCGGCCGGGGCACGAAGACCATGTCGTAGCGCAGCACGTACCCGGGCAGGGCCAGCGGCGCGAGCACCACCGTGGTCACGGTGGCGGCCACCGCGTGCGGCACCAGCCGTTCCCGCATCCGTCGACCTCACCACTGCCGGCGCGCGGCGATCGGCCGCGCTGGTGGCGGCCACTGTACGCGGCCTTCGTCGGCCCGATGACCATCGAACCATCCGTTGACCTGATGCAAGGCGCGACGGTCGGTGTGGCAGTGTTCCCGCCATGGCCGCGAACCCCTCTCCGCCTCCCCTCACGGTCGACCGGACCGCTGGGCCGGACGCACCGCGCCCGGACCGGGTTGGTGCGGGTTCGTCGATGCCCACGGACGGTGCCCCGGCGGCGGAGGGCACCGGCGGTTGGCTGGGCACCGACCGGATCCGGACGGCGGCGCTCGCGATCATCGCGCTCAGCGTGCTGTGGCGTGCCCAGATGGCCTCGCGCGGCTTTCTGGCCGCCGACGACTACGTGATGATCACACAGGCGGCGGAGTCCGACCTGACCGTCGGGCACCTGCTCACCCTCTACAACAACCACCTCATGCCCGCCGGCCGGCTGATCACCTGGCTGATCACCGAACACCTCGGGATGGTGTACTGGCCGTACGTGCTGCTGATGGCGCTCGGCCAGGCGATCCTCGGCATCGCCTTCCTCCGGTTGCTGCGCAGGCTGCTGCGACCGTCCTGGCTGCTGCTCCTGCCGCTCGGCGCGCTGATGTTCAGCCCGCTGACGCTGGAGGCCACGTCGTGGTGGGCCGTCGGGGTCAACATGCTACCGATGCAGATCGCCATGGTGCTCGCGGTGAGCGCACAGGTCAGCTATGTGCAGACCGGGCGCAAACGGCATCTGGTGACGCTGGCCCTGTCCGTGCTGCTCGGCCTCGTCTTCTTCGAGAAGGCGATCCTGGTCGTCGCGCTGGTCTTCCTGCTCACCGCCGCCCTCTACGCCGACGGGGGCTTCTTCCGCACCATCTGGACCACCATCCGCCGCTGGTGGCCGTCCTGGTTGCTGCTGACCGCGCTGTCGCTCGGCTTCCTCGCCGCCTACCTGAGCAACTCGGAGTCCTCGCTGCGGCGGCCGACGTCGGTCGGCGAGGTGTTCACCTTCCTCACCCAGATGCTCGGGTCCACGGTGATGCCGGGCCTGGTCGGTGGGCCGTGGCGATGGCTGGGGGCGGGGGACGGCGCACCGGTCGCGGCACCGCCGGAACTCGGCAGGTGGGTGGCCTGGACGCTCGTCGTGGCCCTGATCGTGGCCACCGTACGCCGTCGTCGTCGCGCCGGCCGCGCCTGGCTGCTGCTCGGGGCGTACCTGGTCCTGGTGGCGGGCATGCTGGCCGCGACCCGACTCGGCTCCACGTTCAGTGGGGTCGCCGGTGGCGTGCCCCGGTATGTCAGCGACGTCGTCGTGGTGGCCGCCATCTGTCTCGGCGTCGCCGTGGTCGGGCTGGCCCGCCCATCATGGGGCACCGGCGAGGCCGCGCCTGCCGTCCTCGACACACCGCCGGCAGGGTCGGAGACCAACCCGGAACCAGCGGACGGGACGGCTCCGGACCGCACCGTCGCCACACCGAGCGCCGCCTCGACGGCACCGGACCCCGACTCGACCGCGTCGACGGCCAGCGCGACCACACCGGTGCTGGCCGAGTCGGTCCGGACCGGGCCGCCGAAACAGGTGGTGGCGAGGCTCGGCGTCATCCACGCGGAAGCTCCCGTCGATCCCGAGCCGCAGCCCGCAGCAGCAGCCGAGCCGGCGCCGTCGGTGCTGGCCGCCGAACGCGTGCCGGACGACGAGGCCGGCGCAGTCGACAGCCCGGGGCCGGTCGCCAGCCAGCACCCGGCCGGTGGGCCGGATCCGGACGACGCCACGGCTCCAACGCCGCCCCCGCGCCAGTCCGTCGAACAACCGGCCGAGTCGGAACGGCGACCGCTGGCCGCCGACTCTCCGCCTCCGCCCGGGCTGTTCGGTCCGCTGCCGGAGCGCTACCGGGAGGCGGTGCACGTGATGCTCGCCCTGGTGCTCGTCGCCATCTGCCTGGGCACCGTCTGGACCACGTCCCGGTACAGCGACGAGTGGGCAGCCAAGTCCGGCAGGTCGTACGTCGACACGGTGCGGATCGAGATGGCCAGCGCGCCGCCGGACACGGTGTTCTTCGACGGCCCGGTGCCCGACGAGGTGGTGCCCAACCTGTCCTGGCCGTACAACCTGCAGTCCCGGTTCTTCCGCGCCTTCGGCACCCGTCCCACGTTCGTGGACGAGGCCGACAACCTGTCGGTGCTGGACTCCCTCGGCCGCATCCAGGTGGCCACGGTCGTCGGCAGCACCATCCAGCCGGGACCGCAGGAAGGCTGCGGCTACCTCGTCTCCGGCGGGCAGAGCGTACGAATGCCGCTCAACGAGCCCCGTCAGGACTGGCACTGGGTGGTCCGGATCGGCTATCTCAGCTCGACGACCGGCACGGGGACGCTACGGCTCGGCACCGGCACCGCCGAGTTCCCGATCAAGAAGGGCCTCAACCAGCGATTCTTCCGCATCATCGGCGGCGGGGACTCGGTCGAGTTGACCGTGCGCGGGACGGACATCTCGTTCTGCACCAACGAGATCGCGATCGGCAACCCGGCACCGAAGCCCGAGTAGGCCGAGCCGGCATGGCCCAGACCACGAGCAGGGACGTCGCACGGGTGCGACTCGGCGCGGCCGGTGCCGCGGTCACCGTCGCGACCGTGGTGACCAACGCCCTGGCGTACGTCGTTCCGATGCTCGGTGCGCGCCGGCTCACCGCCGCCGACCTGGGCGCGCTGGCGACGGTACTCGCGCTGGCCGCGATCGCGGCGGTACCCGGTTTCGGTCTGCAGATCGCGGTGGCCGCGCACCGGGCCCGCAGGGGCGCTGGTGACACCCGTCGTCTCGGGTTACGAACCGCAGCCCTCACGGCCGGGGTGACAGTTGCCGGCGCACCGGTGCTGACCATCGCCCTGCGGCTGCCGCTGGCACTCACGCTGCTGCTCGCCACGACCACGTTCGCCACCGTGCTCAGCGGCCGGTGGCTCGGCGAACTCCAGGGGCAGGAACGTTTCCTGCGGCTCGCCGCGGCGATGGTCGCGGTGGCCCTCGGTCGCTACGGGGGACTGGTCGTCGGGCTGCTGCTCGGCCGGGGGCCGGAGGTGTGCCTGCTCCTGACCACCCTGACCGGCCTGTTCGCGCTGCCGCTCCTGGCCCGTCTCGCCAGTTCACCCGAGTACCCGCGACCGGCCGACCCGGCTACGTCCGATCGCCCCGATGTCGTGCCGACCGAAACCTCACCCGCCCAGAGCCCCGCTGGGCGGCGACTGGGGGCGCGGCAGGTGATGACGGCCTGCGGAGCGACGCTGGCGATGCTCACCATCTCGTACGCGGACCTGATCCTGGCCCGCCAACTCCTACCGGCGGCCGACTCCGGCGCGTACGCCGTCGGCGCGGTCCTCAGCAAGGGTGCCCTCTGGGCGCCTCAGGTCGTCACGCTGCTGGTGCTGCCCCGGCTGGCTAAGGGTGATCGGCGGGCTCGACTGGTGGCCCTGGCGCTGATCCTGACGTGCGGGGCGGTCCTGGTGGTCAGTTCGGCGGTCGCCGGCGAACTGGCCTTCCGGCTTGTCGGCGGCGCCGACTACCTGCACCTGGCCGGAACGGCGCCGATGTTCGCGGCCGTCGGGGCGCTCTACGCGGTGGTGTTCATGCTGGTCAACGATCGGGTGGCGACCGCCGCTCGATGGCCCGCCGCGCCCCTCTGGCTGGCGACGGCCGGGTTGACCGCAGCAGCCGCCCTGGTCGCGCCACGCACCGTGACGGGAGTGCTGAGCTGCTCGCTGACCGTCGCCACGTTGGCTGCCGTGGTGATGGCCTGGCTGGTGTTCGGGCGCGGTCGGCGCTGACACGCGGGACATCCGACCGTCACTATGAGTGATAATCTGGCATGCTCGCCACGCCGAACGGGCACGACTGGAGTTCCGTGCCGGCTCGGGCTCCCCGACGGTGGTTCGGTTGGCTACCGTGGTTCTCTTCCGGAGTAGGATCCCCTGGCTCCACATGCGGTATGTCGCTAAGAGGTAGTTGTGACGCTGTACGGCGAAGAACGCCCCCCGCCGGCCGACGATCGGCCCACGGTGCAGGTGGCTGCGGTCAGCTGGCCGATCGAGGAGCCGGTCCGACCGGCGCCCGTTCCGCCGGACGGCAACCGTTCCCGCTCCCGCCGGTTCCGGCTGCTGCTCGCCTCCGGCGTGGCCACCGCCGTGCTCGGCTCGGTGGGCGCGGTGGCGGTCTGGGCCTACGCGGGTGACGTGCCGCGCGGCACCAGCGTCCTCGGCACCGAACTCGGTGGGCGCAGCCGGACGGACGCCGCGCGGGAGCTACAGGCGCAACTGGACCGCCGCGCGGCCGAACTCCAGGCCCCCATCCAGGTACGCGTCGGCGAGCGGACGGCCGAGATCAATCCGGCCGAGGTGGGGCTCACCGTCGACGTGGAGGCCACCGTGGCCGCCGCCGCCGCGACGAATGCCCACGCCGTGGACCGCCTGGTCGGTTCGCGGGAGATCGAGCCGGTCGTCTCGGTCGACGTGCCGAAGCTGGAGTCCGCGCTGAAGAAGCTCGTGGGCGACCAGGGCCGGAAGATGACCATGCCGGCGATCACCTTCTCCGGCACGAAGCCGAAGGTGCGCTACCCGAAGCCCAGCCTCACCATCGACCCGGAGCATTCCGCCGAGGCCGTCAAGCAGGGCTGGTTGAGCGGGCAGCCGGTGACCGTCCCGCTTGTCGAGAACCACCCGGCCAGCACCAGAGAGGACGTCGACCGGCTGGTTGCCGAGCTGGCCGAACCGGCGGTGGCGGCACCGGTCAAGCTGACCACGGAGCGTGGTTCGGTCACCATTGCGCCGGAGGCCATCGCGAAGGGCCTCCGTTTCAAGGCCGACAAGACCGGCAAGCTCACGCCCAGCGTGGACGTCAAGAAGCTGAAGGCCGCGCTCGGCAGCAAGCTCGACACCGTCGAGGTGGCCCCGAAGAACGCCACGATGAGCATCTCCGGCGGCAAACCGAAGGTGAAGGACGGACGGCCCGGCAAGCAGGTCGACACCAGCAGCCTCGGCGCCGACCTGCTCGCCGTCCTGCCACGCGGCGAGGATCGTGCGATCTCCGCCGAGTTGAAGCCGGTCGAGCCGAAGCTCACCGCGGCGAAGCTCCGCAGCCTGGGGATCAAGGAGAAGGTGTCGTCCTTCACCACCAACTTCACCGGCGGCCTCTCCTCGCCCCGTAGCCAGAACATCGTGACGATCGCCAACGACGTGAAGGGCACGGTGGTGCTGCCCGGCGAGACGTTCTCGCTGAACGGTCACACCGGCGAACGCGGCTACGCCCAGGGCTACCGTGACGCGCCGGTGATCCTCGACGGCAAGCTGGTGCCGGGCGTCGGCGGCGGCACCTCGCAGTTCACGACGACCCTCTTCAACGCCTCCTACTACGCCGGCCTGGAGGACGTCGAGCACAAGCCACACTCGTACTACTTCAGCCGGTACCCGGCGGTCATCGAGTCGACCATCTTCTGGCCCAACCTCGACTTCAAGTTCCGCAACAACACCGAGTACGGCGTTCTGATCGACACCTCCTACACCGGCAGTTCGGTGACGGTGTCGATGTGGAGCACGACGATCTGGGACAGCGTGAAGACCGAGTACGGCCCTCGGCGGAACATCACCTCGCCGAAGACCGTCTACCTGGAGCCCGGGCCAACCTGCATTCCCGCCAACGGCAGCCAGGGCTTCACCCAGGACGCGTTCCGGGTCATCAAGAAGGACGGCAAGGTCGTCAAGCGGGAGAAGTTCAGCTGGACCTACAGTGCGGAACCCCGCTTCATCTGCGCCAAGAGACCCGCCTGACGTCCACCGGGCTCCAGCACCGTCACGGCCCCGTCGGCTCCGCGCCGGCGGGGCCGTTCCCTGTCGCGGCGCTCCGACGAGCTGCGCGACTATGCCTGACCGGCTTCGCGACGGCGCCGCTTACCCAGGTCGTCGGGAGACGGCGTCGGAACCATGCGTTCTTCCTGCACCCTGATCTCCATGCGAGATCGATAGGCAGCCGGATGCCAGATCTCCTCGAACGGGCCCATCATCTCGCCGCCGATACCGCGGCGACGAACACGAACTCCCAGCCAGCCGAGCGCGCCCAGGATCGCGGCCAGACAGGCGACGACCACCACGAACATCAGCACGCCGTCCACGAAGCAAGCCTAGGACAGGTCGCGCGCTTCTCGTGCTGGGCCAAGGGCGCACCCCGCAATACTTGCTGAAATGCGTTCAGGGCCACCCTGTGGGTGGCCCTGAACGGGAAGAATGTCCGGCGGTGTCCTACTCTCCCACACCCTCCCGGGTGCAGTACCATCGGCGCTGGAGGGCTTAGCTTCCGGGTTCGGAATGAGACCGGGCGTTTCCCCTCCGCCATGACCGCCGTAACCTTATCAACATGTCAAACAACACCGTTCGCCGACACCATCGTGTCAGGGGTGTGTTGTTTGTTTGTTGTGAGTTACACAGTGGACGCGAGCGATCGTTGTAGTCAAGTCCTCGGCCTATTAGTACCGGTCAACTGAACCCGTTACCGGGCTTACATTTCCGGCCTATCAACCCAGTCGTCTAGCTGGGGGCCTTACCCACCCGAAGGTGGTGGGATACCTCATCTTGAAGCAGGCTTCCCGCTTAGATGCTTTCAGCGGTTATCCCTTCCGAACGTAGCTAACCAGCCGTGCCCCTGGCGGGACAACTGGCACACCAGAGGTTCGTCCGTCCCGGTCCTCTCGTACTAGGGACAGCCCTTCTCAAGTATCCTACGCGCACGGCGGATAGGGACCGAACTGTCTCACGACGTTCTAAACCCAGCTCGCGTACCGCTTTAATGGGCGAACAGCCCAACCCTTGGGACCTGCTACAGCCCCAGGATGCGACGAGCCGACATCGAGGTGCCAAACCATCCCGTCGATATGGACTCTTGGGGAAGATCAGCCTGTTATCCCCGGGGTACCTTTTATCCGTTGAGCGACACCGCTTCCACACGCAAGTGCCGGATCACTAGTCCCGACTTTCGTCCCTGCTCGACCCGTCAGTCTCACAGTCAAGCTCCCTTGTGCACTTGCACTCAACACCTGATTGCCAACCAGGCTGAGGGAACCTTTGGGCGCCTCCGTTACCCTTTAGGAGGCAACCGCCCCAGTTAAACTACCCACCAGACACTGTCCCTGAACCGGATAACGGTCCGAAGTTAGATACCCGAATCAACCAGAGTGGTATTTCAAGATTGCCTCCACCCATACTGGCGTATGAGCTTCACCGGCTCCCACCTATCCTACACAAGCCGACTCAAATACCAATGTCAAGCTATAGTAAAGGTCCCGGGGTCTTTCCGTCCTGCCGCGCGTAACGAGCATCTTTACTCGTACTGCAATTTCGCCGGGCCTGTGGTTGAGACAGTGGGGAAGTCGTTACGCCATTCGTGCAGGTCGGAACTTACCCGACAAGGAATTTCGCTACCTTAGGATGGTTATAGTTACCACCGCCGTTTACTGGCGCTTAAGTTCTCCGCTTCGCCCCGAAGAGCTAACAGGTCCCCTTAACGTTCCAGCACCGGGCAGGCGTCAGTCCATATACATCGAATTACTTCTTCGCATGGACCTGTGTTTTTAGTAAACAGTCGCTTCCCCCTGCTCTCTGCGGCCATACAACGCTCCACCCGCGCGGGGCTTCACGTCTCCGGCCCCCCTTCTCCCTAAGTTACGGGGGCAATTTGCCGAGTTCCTTAACCACAGTTCGCCCGATCGCCTCGGTATTCTCTACCTGACCACCTGTGTCGGTTTGGGGTACGGGCCGCTCGAAACTCGCTAGAGGCTTTTCTCGGCAGCATAGGATCACTGACTTCACCTGAATCGGCTCGGCATCACGTCTCAGCCTCATGACGTGCGGATTTGCCTACACGTCGGCCTACACGCTTACCCCGGCACAACCACCGGCCGGGCTCAGCTACCTTCCTGCGTCACCCCATCGCTTGACTACTACCCGCCAGGTTCCCACGCTCCCCACCCTCAACCCGAAGGTCTTGGATGGTTTGGGTGGTTAGCACAACGAGGTTCGTCAGGGACGCTCCTTCGCGGGTACGGGAATATCAACCCGTTGTCCATCGACTACGCCTCTCGGCCTCGCCTTAGGTCCCGACTCACCCAGGGCGGATTAACCTGGCCCTGGAACCCTTGGTCATCCGGCGGAAGGGTTTCTCACCCTTCTTTCGCTACTCATGCCTGCATTCTCACTCGTGCCGCGTCCACAACTAGGTCACCCTGCTGCTTCACCCCCGGCACGACGCTCCCCTACCCACCCACACACCTGCACACCACCCCGAAGAGTGATGCGAAGTCATAGTGTGAGTGCCACAGCTTCGGCGGTGTGCTTGAGCCCCGCTACATTGTCGGCGCGGAACCACTTGACCAGTGAGCTATTACGCACTCTTTAAAGGGTGGCTGCTTCTAAGCCAACCTCCTGGTTGTCTATGCGACCCCACATCCTTTTCCACTTAGCACACGCTTAGGGGCCTTAGCTGGTGATCTGGGCTGTTTCCCTCTCGACTACGAAGCTTATCCCCCGCAGTCTCACTGCCGCGCTCTCACTTACCGGCATTCGGAGTTTGGCTGATTTCGGTAAGCTTGTAGGCCCCCTAGACCATCCAGTGCTCTACCTCCGGCAAGAAACACACGACGCTGCACCTAAATGCATTTCGGGGAGAACCAGCTATCACGGAGTTTGATTGGCCTTTCACCCCTAACCACAGGTCATCCCCCAACTTTTCAACGTTGGTGGGTTCGGCCCTCCACACGGTCTTACCCGCGCTTCAGCCTGCCCATGGCTAGATCACTCCGCTTCGGGTCTAGAACATGCGACTCAAACGCCCTCTTCAGACTCGCTTTCGCTACGGCTCCCCCACACGGGTTAACCTCGCCACATGCCACTAACTCGCAGGCTCATTCTTCAAAAGGCACGCCGTCACCCCGCAAGGCTCCGACGGATTGTAGGCGAACGGTTTCAGGTACTATTTCACTCCCCTCCCGGGGTACTTTTCACCATTCCCTCACGGTACTCGTCCGCTATCGGTCACCAGGAAGTATTTAGGCTTACCAGGTGGTCCTGGCAGATTCACGGCAGATTTCAGGAGTCCGCCGCTACTCGGGAACACCCACAGAAGACCAGCTGCTTTAACCTACCGGACTATCACCGTCTACGGTCAGCCTTTCCAGACCATTCAGCTAACAACTGGCTTTATAACTCCTTTGGTGGTTGTCAGCCCACCACATGAGGTCCCACAACCCCGACCACGCAACCCCTGACAGGTATCACACGCAACCGGTTTAGCCTCAATCCGCTTTCGCTCGCCACTACTCACGGAATCACTATTGTTTTCTCTTCCTACGGGTACTGAGATGTTTCACTTCCCCGCGTTCCCTCCACACACCCTATGAGTTCAGGTGCAGGTGACATCACATGACTGATGCCGGGTTACCCCATTCGGACACCCTGGGATCACAGCTCGGTTGACAGCTCCCCCAGGCCTATCGCGGCCTCCCACGTCCTTCATCGGCTCCTGGTGCCAAGGCATCCACCGTTCGCCCTTGACAACTTGACCACAAAGATGCTCGCGTCCACTGTGCAATTCTCAACAAACAACCAACCCACAACCCACCGTCTCCCACCAGCCCGGCCACCGCCGGCGGTATGAGAAACCAGGCCATGCCTGGCGCCTCGACAAGCTCCCGCTCGCCACAAGGCTCCGAAAGACCAACCACCATCGGTTGTTCCTTCAGGACCCAACAGGGTGCCCTACATCCCTCCCAGCCGCACCGGAACCCCGTTCCCACCACCACAGTGGCTGTACTAAGAAAACTCCGGCCGTTGCCAGGACAAGACTCGCCAGTGTCTCCGCCAACGAGCACCCCACCATCACACTCGGACAGTGCGGGCTCCATACCCGCCTTCGCGGGATGGTGCTCCTTAGAAAGGAGGTGATCCAGCCGCACCTTCCGGTACGGCTACCTTGTTACGACTTCGTCCCAATCGCCAGCCCCACCTTCGACGGCTCCCTCCACAAGGGTTGGGCCACCGGCTTCGGGTGTTGCCGACTTTCGTGACGTGACGGGCGGTGTGTACAAGGCCCGGGAACGTATTCACCGCAGCGTTGCTGATCTGCGATTACTAGCGACTCCGACTTCACGGGGTCGAGTTGCAGACCCCGATCCGAACTGAGACCGGCTTTTTGGGATTCGCTCCACCTCACGGTATCGCAGCCCATTGTACCGGCCATTGTAGCATGCGTGAAGCCCTGGACATAAGGGGCATGATGACTTGACGTCATCCCCACCTTCCTCCGAGTTGACCCCGGCAGTCTCCCATGAGTCCCCAACCGAATTGCTGGCAACATGGGACGAGGGTTGCGCTCGTTGCGGGACTTAACCCAACATCTCACGACACGAGCTGACGACAGCCATGCACCACCTGTCACCGGCCCCGAAGGACCCCACATCTCTGTGAGATTTCCGGCGATGTCAAACCCAGGTAAGGTTCTTCGCGTTGCATCGAATTAATCCGCATGCTCCGCCGCTTGTGCGGGCCCCCGTCAATTCCTTTGAGTTTTAGCCTTGCGGCCGTACTCCCCAGGCGGGGCGCTTAATGCGTTAGCTGCGGCACAGAGAACCGGAGAGGCCCCCCACACCTAGCGCCCAACGTTTACAGCGTGGACTACCAGGGTATCTAATCCTGTTCGCTCCCCACGCTTTCGCTCCTCAGCGTCAGTATCGGCCCAGAGACCCGCCTTCGCCACCGGTGTTCCTCCTGATATCTGCGCATTTCACCGCTACACCAGGAATTCCAGTCTCCCCTACCGAACTCTAGCCTGCCCGTATCGACTGCAGGCCCGCAGTTGAGCCACGGGTTTTCACAGTCGACGCGACAAGCCGCCTACGAGCTCTTTACGCCCAATAAATCCGGACAACGCTCGCGCCCTACGTCTTACCGCGGCTGCTGGCACGTAGTTGGCCGGCGCTTCTTCTGCAGGTACCGTCACTCGCGCTTCGTCCCTGCTGAAAGAGGTTTACAACCCGAAGGCCGTCATCCCTCACGCGGCGTCGCTGCATCAGGCTTCCGCCCATTGTGCAATATTCCCCACTGCTGCCTCCCGTAGGAGTCTGGGCCGTGTCTCAGTCCCAGTGTGGCCGGTCGCCCTCTCAGGCCGGCTACCCGTCGTCGCCTTGGTAGGCCATCACCCCACCAACAAGCTGATAGGCCGCGAGCCCATCCCAAGCCGAAAAACTTTCCACCCACAAACATGCGTCCGCAAGTGAATATTCGGTATTAGCCCCGGTTTCCCGGGGTTATCCCAAAGCCTAGGGCAGGTTGCTCACGTGTTACTCACCCGTTCGCCGCTCGAGTACCCCGAAGGGCCTTTCCGCTCGACTTGCATGTGTTAAGCACGCCGCCAGCGTTCGTCCTGAGCCAGGATCAAACTCTCCAACAAAAACCTGTTGAACAATCCATCCCAGCAACAAACAAAATTGTTGCCAAAGGAACCCGAACCAACCAGCAAAACTGGCCAGCCCGGAACATAAAACCAATTTGGCACTGGCTTATCAAGCACCCTGTTGAGTTCTCAAAGAACAACCACACACCATCAGACAACCCACCACAGGCCACCATCCGGGGCACCACACCCGACCACAACCGCACCGGGCACTTTTACTACGTTACCTCACCCTCTGCGGCGAGTCAAACCGGCTTGTCCCGGTCCGTCACGCTTCAGGTGGTTCGGCGCCCGCGATCGAGCGCAGCGGTTGCCCGCTTGACTCGGTCATCGGATTTGGCAGGCCGGCCGCTGCGGTTGCCCGCAGTCTCGCCCGGTTCCCTGCCGATCGTGAACCTTACCCGGTCGGTTCCGCCCCACCAAATCCGCCCCTCGGCGGCCCCGGTCGAGCCCCACCCGGCCGTGTCCACAAAGGAGACATCCTCCGCGAACCCGGTGCCTGCCGGAACGCGACTCTCAGGACTTTCGCCCTGTTTGCCCCTTCCGCGCTGGCAGAGAGAAAGTTACGCGGCCGGCGGATTGATCGTCAAATCGGCTGGGAGCGGCCCCCGTCACACTCCTGAAGGCCCAAACCTGATGCGGCTCTGCCCGGCCCTGACCCGCCGGCACACGGTCGGACCGACACACGGACGCTGGCTCAAGGCGTACCACGTCGGAGCGCCCGCCACCCGCGGACGCCCAGCAGACCCACGGCCGTGCCGATGGCCAACGACGCCGCGATGAGCAGTGCGTGTATCCACAGGAAGGCGGTCGCCGGCCAGGTGCCGACATCACCCGTCGACCACGACCTCGGGTCGTTCCAGATGGCTACCGCGAACCTCGGCCAGATCACCCAGGTCCAGATCCCGACCCCGGCAAGGAAGACAGCCCAGCCACGCGACAACACCATGGTCGGCGAGTATGCCAGCGCCCGCACCGGGACGTCGGCGGAAGCGTCCGATCGGTACGGTGGATCGCATGGACCCGCTGCTGAGCCGCACCAACGCGGAGGCGCATCTCTACATGGATCTGCACCCGTGCACGTGTGGGGAGACGCGTTTCCCCCGGGACAGTGCTGTGGTGGCGCTCGACGACGGTGACCTTGCCAGCCGGTACACCGGTGCCTGCGCCGGTTGCGGTCAGGAACGGGAGTTCCTCTTCCGGCTGCCGCCGACGGCCACTGCCGCCGGCGGCGGATTCCGCTACGGCGGAGACGAACCGTCACAGCTGCTCGACCCCGGGGAATGGCTGCTGGTGTCGGACGCGTACGCCGGACAGGTGCCGGCCGACCCCGGAGGTGGCGAGGACGGTCAGCGGGCCCGAGCCGCGCTGACCCGGGCCGTGGCCGCCCTTGACGAGGTCGGCAAGTTCATCCCGCCGGACGCGGCCGCTGTCCCGGCGAACGCCTTCACCAGCGACCGGGGCCGGCAGCTGCACCAGCGCGAGCCCGGCCGGTTCCGGCGAGATCGACTCGCCGCCATCCGCGACGCGTACGCGGGCATGATCGAGCGGCTCGCCTGAAGCGCACTTGCGCTTCGACTACCTCGCCCCGTCTTCATGGTTGCTCGGATCGGTCAAGGCTTCCTGCGGCAGCATCTGTGCCGGCGGCAGATCACCCAGTTCCACCGGGGTCAACCGGCCGATCAACTCCCACATCGACCAGGCGACCGCGCGGAGCTTCCGTTCCCGAGCGGATGAGGCGGCTGGCCCGGATGGGCCGACGAGGTCCAGCTCGTGCACGAAGTAGACCATCTCGTCACCTGTCTTCCCGACCGAGACCACGAGCAGTCCACCGGACGGATTGGCGATCACCAACCAGTCCGGCGACAGCCAAGAGTCCCGGTGTACGCGCTGGGCATGCACCAGGTCGATCGGTGGGTGGCCGGGATGCACGCCGAACAGCGGGCGCTCCGGCAACAGGGAGAATGGTTTGCCCGGAACGTGATGTTCAACCTCGGGCTCCGCGCCGTTGGTCCGGCCGAGCCACTGGCGGTAGCTCACCGGAAGTCGAACTCCGAGCGCAGCCTCTAGCGACTGGAGTCGAGCCTCGTCCAACTGGCCGTAGGGACGTAACCGTGCCCGCTTCCACAACCGGCCGATGGGCGGCTCCATCACCTCGTCCTCGTCCACCCGGCGGACGGTGACCTCCCAGTCGTTCGCGCTGGACATGTCGAGATCCGCGAAGCGCCAGGTCTCCTCGCCCACCGGGAAGGTCTCGCCGAGCGTGACCTCATGGGTGAAACTATCGTCGCTCCGGAAGGGCATGACGATGATCTCGGCACGCACTGGCGGCCCTACGTCGACCCAGCGCACCCCGAACCGTGCTGGCCCAACGCTCGCGGTCGCGTTGCTCGGGACAGCGGCTACATGAGTAAACGAGCGCAACGGCCCTGCCCTTCCAGTTTCCTTAGGCACGATCAGGTCCAGCATGCCGTTCGGCGCCGGCTCGGCACTCGGTCAGGCACGTCGCCTGCGAGGCGTTCGTACTCCTTCGCCATGGACCGGCTAGCGCGGCCGGCTCCGCGTACTGCGCGACGATCGGGTAGCTCAGCGAATCGGCGCCTGTGCCGTCCTCCCGTGCCGCTCTCATGGCTGCCCGTGCTCGTAGTTGGCGGGATCCGTGAACGTCCCGGGCGGGTGGATCTCTACGGGGGGAAGGTGGTCCAGCTCCATCGGGGTCAGCCGGCCGATGAACTCGTACATCGACCAGGCCACCGCCCTCAGCTTCCGTTCCCGAGCAGCCGTGGCGGCCGGGCTGGGCGGGCCGACCAGGTCGAGCTCGTTCACGAAGTAGACGCTCTCGTTGCCCAACTCCGCCGAGACGACAAGCAGCCCACTGACCGTACTCGCGATTACCAGCCAGGCCCGCGACAGCCAGGGGTCGCGGTGGCGACGCTGCGCGTGCACCAGGTCGAACGGGGGATATTCCGGGTGAACGCCGAACAGCGGACCCGGAGGAACTAGAGCGATAGGCATCCCGGGGATGTGGTGCGGCACCTCAGGTAGCGCACCATTGTTCCGACCCAGCCAATCGCGGTATCCCCGTGGTAGCTGAGCACCGAGTGCGGCCTCCAGGGACTGGAGTTGGGTCTCGTCGAGCTGCCCGTAAGGACGCAGCCGAGCCCGTTTCCACAGCCGGCCAGTCGGCGGCTCCATCACCTCGTTCTCGTCCACCCGACGGACGGTGACCTCCCACTCGTGAGCACTGGACATGTCAAGGTCAGCAAAGCGCCAGGTCTCCCCGTCCACCGGGAACGTCTCACCGAGGGTGACCTCATGACCGAAGCTCTCGTCGCTTCGGAACGGCATCACGATGATCTCGGCACGCACCGGTGGCCCGACATCGACCCAGCGCACTCCGAACCGCGCCAGCCCAACCTCCGATGTCGCGTTGTTCGGGACGACTGCCACATGAGTAAACGAGCGCACTAGTTGTCCCCCGGCTCCCTCAGGTGTCCAGCATGTCGTACAACGCTGGCTCGGCGGGAAGCATGAAGCCGAGCACCTCGCGGGCGATCCGTTCGGCCTCGGCGCGACCGACCGGTGCCGTCACCGCCTGACCCGGCGGCACACCGCTGGTCGTCCAGTGCAGCGAACGTTCCGGGCCTCCGACCTCGGAAATCATCAGACCAGCGACGCTACCGTCAGCCGAGAGCAACGCGAAGTAGTTGATCCCGTACCGCTCGTCATCGAGATGGGTGCGACCAAGGGTGCGCGGCGGCGATGTGGGCTTAGCCAGGAGACCAGGGTGATCGATCAGCGGAGCGCCCGGGCTCGGAACGGTCAGCGGACGGTTGACGATCTGCTCGCCGGAGGTTCGGAACGACGGGTCGGTCGGGTGGGCGTTCGCTGCGGGAGCGCCCGGCGATGGCGAAGCGGCAGCCGGGGACTGGTCCAGGTGTGCAAACCAGGGCTGCATCAGGTCAAGGAATGCACGTATCGGAATCGACGGCGGATGCTCTCGATTCCAGGGATTATGCAGCTGCACCTGACCGTCCCGCACCGCGCGGATCTCGTAGACGTGCTCGTCCTTGAGCCCGTAAGGCAGGGCGGTAAGCCCGGGATATCTATCTATCGGCCACGTCGCGATGGTGATCGGGCTGCCAACCGCGAGCAGGGACGCCAGCTGACGCTCGACTGCCGCCTCTCGCCCCGGCGTGGCGTCCAGGAGCGTCTGCCGGGCTGGCAGGCCGGTGAGCTGGGTGAGCAGCTCGGCCTGCATCAGGGTAGTGCTGCCGACGTTGAGTCGCGCGTAACCCATCGGTGCGGCACGGTGCGGATCGTCCTTGCTTTCCCACCCGCGCCACTCGCGCTGCCACTGCTCGTGCCGCTCCCTGGTCCAGGTTCGGTCGACCGCCGCGAGCGCCTTCTCCAGCACCGCCGCCCAACTCGTCTTGACCAACGCTTGGTTTGCATACGCGGCCCATGAGCTGCCGGTATGCACCGGCACGTCGGGTCGCACGTTGATCCGGATACGCCGACCAGTCGCCGTCGACCCGCCTCCGCGCAGCGCAGTCTCGTGCAGCAGGACGTCCACGGTGCCGTCCGGCTGCGGCTCGAACAACTGGGAAATGTTTTCCGGCCGATGCCCGGCAAGGGCCGCCATCGTGGCCAGCATTCCACAGTCACCCAGGATGCCCTGCTGCACCTGCGTCCGGCGGGGCTGGCCGTCGAAGAGCGGTGCCGGCTGACCCGTTGCCGGGAGCAGTGAGCGCCCGTACTCGATCTGGTACTTGCGCTTTGGGTCGGGCAGGGTCACACGGTCCGCCACCACGGTGACCTCGTCTGCGGTAACCGTCGGAGTGACCTCGACCTCGACGTCCGGGTCGGGCGGCATCATCGCCCGCAGCGCTTCGGTGAGCGCGGTCGGCACCAGTCCCATCCGCCGCGCGTCCGACTGGTAGTGGAAGCTGTGCGTGGTGAGCACCGCCATGGCGGCGGGATTCGACCCGTACTCGACGGTAAAGGCCGCATAGGTTCGCGATCGGTCCTCGGTCAGCAGCGCGTTTCGGCCGGCTGGGGTGTTCAGGTCGTACGCGGGTGCCGACCTCTCCAGGTTGAACTCCGGGGCGCCTTCGAGGGTGTACGGGCGCAGGTCGACGCGGCCGGTCAGGTCGACGTAGATGCCCTCGGTGGCGAGCCGGTCGGCCAGTTGCGGGTCAAGCCGGCGGACCTGGTCCAGCAGGTTCGGCGGCAGGCCGATGAGCTGCCCGGCGAGGGCCGGCATCCGGGGTAGCGAGGACTGGCTCTGCTCCCCGTGTACGGCCAGTTCCCGCAGCTTCGCGGCCAGGTCGGCGGCGGGCGGCGGTTGGAAGTCGGGGGCCAGCCGACCCCGGTAGTCGATGGCGCGGAAACGCTCGACCATCGTCTGGTTGGGATTGAAGGCCAGGGCGCTGGTCACCGCCTCCGGTGTGATCACCGGCAGGCTCAGCTGCATCACGTGGGTCCACACATCGGCAGGTAGCAACGCGAGGCGGGCGGCTGCGTCGGGCGTACCCCAGCGCAGGCCCAGGCGGTCGACCAGGGTGTCGATCTCGGCTCGCAGGGCGAGCCGGGCGGCGGGGTCGGCCTGCGCGTACCAGGCGGCCATGAGGCGCAGTTCGGCCACCCGGCCCCGGTCCCGGACGGAGATGCCGGCGGGATCGATCGGCCCCTCCGCTGCGCCCTGGTCGAAGAGCCCGACCTGTGCGGTACCAGCCTCGTGCCGGGCCAGTAGTTCGGCGGCCTCGTGCGCCACCGCGCGGTCGATCGCCATGTCACCGGCACGGTCGGAGACGGTGAGGGTGAAGGTGCCGTCCAGGTTGCGGATGGTCTGCGCCACCACGCCGTCGGCCAGCGGGGCCGCGGTGACCCGGACGCGCAGCGGCGCCAGGCCGGGCGCGCGCACCTCGAAGGCGTCGGGACCGACCGCCACGATCTGGTCCGCGCCGACCTGCTCGGCCAGGCTGGGCAGCACCAGCGTGGCCCGGTCCAGTACGGCGGGGGCGTCGGCGGCAGGCCGGCCCTGACCGTGGAACGCCGAGTCGGGCAGCGCCCCCACGCTGCTACGGGCCAACTCGACGTGGGCGTACCAGGGGCTCATCAGGTCGAGGAAGGCGCGCAGCGGCATCGGTGCCGGATGCTGCGCGTTCCACGGGTTGCGCAGCTGCACCTCGCCGTTCGTGACCGACACGATCTCGTACGCGTGCCCCGCGACCAGTCCGTACGGTGGCTTGCCGCCCGGTTGGGCAGCGTAGGCGTCGGCCGGCCGACTACCGGTGATCAGCGGGCTGCCGGCGGTCAACAGGCCCCTCAGCCGTGCCTCGACGTCGGCTTCCCGGCCCGGTGTCGGGTCCAGCTCACTGACCCCGGTCGGCAGGCCGGTGAGCTGGCTGAGCAACTCGGCCTGCACCAGGCGGCTGCTGCCGTTGTCCAGCCGGGCGTAACCGAGCGGTGCCGCCTGGGCCGCGTCCACTCCCGGCCGTGCGGTCCACTGTTGCTGCCACTGGTCGTGGCGCTGCTGGGTCCAGGTACGGTCGATCGCCGCGATCGCCTTCTCCAGCAGCGACGCCCAGGCCGATCCGACCACGGACTGGTCGGCGTACGCGCTGTGGCCGTTCGAGTTCGGGTGCAACGGCACGTCCGGGAAGACGGTGACCCGCAGCTGTCGACCGGTGGGCGTGATCGCACGACCGGGACCACTTGTCTCGTGCAGCACCACGTCGACCGAGCCGTCCGGGTTCGGGTGGAACATCCGCGCGACGCTGTCCGGAAGTCGACCGGCGACCGAGCCGATCACGGCGATCATGCCGCAGTCGCCGAGCGCTCCCTGCTGTACGTCCTCTCGCTTCGGCGGTCCGTCGAACAGCGGCGGCGGTTGCCCGGTGCGGGCGTCCAGTGCCGACCCGTAGACCGGACCGGACTGGTTGGCCGATTCCGGTGGCAGGGTCACCCGGTCGGCCGAGACCCGGATCTCTCCGGCCGTCTCCTGTGTCGCGGAGTTCTCCACGGTGGCGGCGGTGGTCGTCGGCGCCGGGGTGATGCTGCGCAGCGCCTCGGTCAGGACGTCCGGCACCAGCCCCATCCACCTGGCGGTGCCCTGGTAGTGGAAGTCGTGTCCGGTGAGCAGGGCTGCGGCCTGGTCACCGCGGAGACCACGCAGTGCCGCCCGGGCACGTTGCCGGTCCTCGTGCAGTTGGGCGCGCTGCCCGGCCTCGGTGGCCAGGTCGAACGTCGGGCGTGCGGCGCCGAGGTCGACGGCGGGCACGCTCGGCACCATGTACGGCCGCAGGTCGTAACGGCCGGTCAGGTCGACGTAGATGCCCTCGGTGGCGAGCCGGTCGGCGAGTTGCGGATCCACCGCCCGGATCCGGTTGAGCTGCGCCTGCGGGACACCGACGATCTGTCCGGCGAAGGCGGACATCCGTGGCATGCCGGCCTGCGTGTGTTCGGCCTCGGTCGCCAGTTCCCGCAGCCGGGCGTCCAGATCCGCCTGTTGGGGCACCTGGAAGTCCGGAGCCAGTCTGGCCCGGTAGTCGAACATCCTGACCCGCTCGACCTCGGTGAGGGTCGCGGCACCGGCCAGCACCGTGGCGACCGCCTCGGGCGTGATCGACGGCACGCTCAGCTGCATCAGGTGCGCCAGCACGTCCCGGGGTAGGAGCGCCCACCGCGACCGGACGTCCGGGTCGCCTACCCGCAGGCCGAGGTGACCGGCGAGGGCGTCGATCTCGGCGCGTACGGCCGGTCGGGTGGTCGGGTCGGCGGCGGCGTACGTGGCGGCGAGCAGGCGGATCTCCGCCATCCGGCCCCGGTCGTGGGCGGTCAGCCCCGCCGGGTCGATGGGGCCCTGGACGTTGCCCGGGTCCAGCGGGCCGACCAGCGCCCGACCGGACTCGTGCAGCGCCGCCAGCTCGGCGACCTCGTGCGCCAGCGCCCGCGCCACCACCGGTTCGGCGGCCCGGTCGGAGACCGTGACGGTGAGGACGCCGTCCGGGTCCCGGGTCGACCGGGCCACCAGACCGTCGGCCAACGGGCCGCTGCTGAGCCGTACGGTCAGTGGATGCCGCCCGGCAGAGCGGATCTCGAACAGGTCCGGCCCGACCGGGATCACCGCGTCCACCTGGGCGTACTGCGCCACCTGCGGCAGCGCGGACCGGGCCAGATCCAGCACCACCGCCGGGTCGGCGACCGGTCGGCCCAGACCGTGGAAGGTGGAGCCCGGAACGGCACCGGCGGTGATCGAGTCGCCCGTCGATACGCTGCCGTCATGGCCACGCCCGCCGACCTCGACGTCGCCATCCTCGCCGACCCCGACGACCTCGACCTGCGGCGACGCTACGCCGACGCCATCGAGATCACCGACCCCGAGCGGGCCGAGCTGATCCGTTCCGACCTCGCCGGGACCGACGGCACCCGGGAGATGATGTTCCTGCACCGACGGATCCGCCACCGGCTCGCCGATCCCGTCGCGCACCTGCTCGTCGACTGGCGGATCCGCAACGGCCTGATCGAATCGGTCACCATGACCGCCCGTACCTTCATCGACCACAGCGAGCAGGTCTGGGCCCACCACCCCGTCCGCCACCTGGTCCTGACCGAAGCCGCCGGCCTCATGACCGACGTCGCCCAGGTCGCCTGTCTCGACCGCCTGATCGCCCTCGACCTGACCGGGAACCCGATCGGCGACGACGGGCTCACCGCGCTCGTCGACTCCCCCCATCTGGGCCGGCTGCGGTGGCTCGGGCTGGCGGGTTGCGGCATCGGCGCGGCGGGAGCCGAGGCCCTGGCCGCCGCCACCGGCAACCTGCCCGCCCTGCGCTACGCCGCCCTCTCCGACAATCTCGTTGACGTCACCGCCCAGGGCTGCGGACAACACATCGACGGGTCGCCCGTATAGGTCGAGATGCCCCCGCTCGGGCAGGAGCTGATCGCCCGGTACGGACGGCTGCCCTGGCTCGACGAGCAGTGGGGATGGCGGCTGTACGGCGTTGTCCACTGGGACCAGGTCTGACGAGTCCGGCGACGCGGAGCCGCCACTGGCGGACCACGGCACGGGTGGGGTGCCACGGTTCGCCTCAGTCCAGGCACCGGTGCCCTCCGTCCGGGCGCCCTCGGCGAGCGCCGTGGTGGCATCGACGCGCAGCCCGGCGGCCCGTTCCTGAGCGACGGTGTCCACCTCGGCCAGGGCTGCGGCCACGGCGCGACGGACGTGGTCCGGATGCGCCCCGGTCGACACCCGCACCACCGCACCGTCGGGGTGGTACTGGACGGTGGCGACGGGGACGAGTGGCACGTCGGCCGCAGGATCGGTCAGCTCGATGCTCACCCGGTACGGACCGTCCAACGTGTCCAGGGTGACGGTGCCGGTGGTCGGGTCGACGTGGGCGGTGTCGGGTAGCGCTCCGCCGTCCACGGCGGCCTGGACGGCTTCCCCGGTCCGCACGGGATCGGCGTCGAGCAGTGCACCACCGAAGGTCGTACCGGCGGCGGCCTGGCGAAGGTCGGGCCCGTCAGTGTCGGTCGCGGGATCGGTGCCCGGTCCCGGCGGGCCACCTGGGCCGGTGGGTCCGGTCGGATCGTCCGACGGCATCGAGCCGTCGGTCCGGGTCAGGCTGTCGGGTCCGCCTCGGGCCACATCTGGCGGCCCTTGATCCTGCCCTCGCGTCGCGCCTGCGCGTACTCCTGCATCACCCGACGTGGCGGCAGGCTGGTGTGCGCGGTGACCACTCCCGAGCGGTCGATGATGTAGCTGCCCTGGCCCACGTGCATCCCCGAGGCCCGCTCCTGCTCCGAGAGTCTCTCCCGGGCCAGCCAGCCGAACTCGAACTCCCGTAGCACGATCGGATTCCCGGTCCGCAGCAGTCGGCTGATCAGCGTCAGCGCCTCGTCCTCGGTCAACTCGCCCCTCTCCGTCAGGCACCATCATCGCCCAGAGTGCGTGGGTTTCCCGCACATCGGCGGCGGGCATCTCCGCCGATGTCGTCCCGGTCTGCGGATCCCACCACACCGGCGCGTCGGCACCCGCCGGAAAGACGATCACGAAGGCGTGGGAGCTGTCGACCTCAGGTCGGCCGGCCTGGTCGAGCAGCACGTTTCCGGCAGCATCGAGCAACAGCCAGTCGGCCACCACCAACGCCGACGCTCCGGGGCCGGCGTCCGCCACCTGCCGGTAGAGGTTCGCGTACTGGGCGGCCACCGCGTCGGTACGGGCGGACAGGTCCGTCGGCAGGTTGCCCGAACCACCGATCCATTCCCCGCCGATCCACGCTTCGGCGCGCTCCAGTCCGCCCCGCTCGCCGGTGACGCGGTCGATCGAGCCGTCGTCGAAGCGGTCCGCCCAGCGAGGTACGGACACCTGCGGGTCACCGTGGAAGCTGGCCAGCGCCGCCAGCGACGAGTCGAGACAGTTGTTGCCCCGACCGGGTTGCTCCGGTCCGCCGTCGTTCACCAGCAGCCCGTACGGATGGGTCGACGGATCCGCGAAGACCGCGTACCCCTGCCCGGTGGCGAGGCTCGCCGCGAGATCGTCCTGGAACCGTGGATCCTCCAGCGGTGCCAGTTCTCCCGGCCCGAACCGTCGACTCTCCGGCAACGACGGGCCACCAGGGGCGGTGCCCGAGCCGTCCGTCGATACGCTGCCGTCATGGCCACGCCCGCCGACCTCTACGCCGCCATCCTCGCCGACCCCGACGACCTCGACCTGCGGCGACGCTACGCCGACGCCATCGAGACCACCGACCCCGAGCACGCCGAGCTGATCCGCCTCGACCTCGACGGAATCCGCAACACGCGGGAGGTGATGCTCCTGCACCGGCGACTCCGCCAGCGGCTCGCCGCCGGCGTCGCGCACCTGCTCGCCGACTGGCGGATCCGCAACGGCCTGATCGAATCGGTCACCATGACCGCCCGTACCTTCATCGACCACAGCGAGCAGGTCTGGGCCCACCACCCCGTCCGCCACCTGGTCCTGACCGAAGCCGCCGGCCTCATGACCGACGTCGCCCAGGTCGCCTGTCTCGACCGCCTGGTCGCCCTCGACCTGCGTGGGAACCCGATCGGTGACGACGGGCTCGCCGCGCTCGTCGACTCCCCTCACCTGCGCCGACTCCGCTGGTTGGGCCTGGCCCGCTGCGGCATCGGGCCGGCCGGGGCCGAGGCCCTCGCCGCCACCGGTAACCTGCCCGCCCTGCGCTACGTCGACCTGCGACGCAACCCCGTCGAGGTCACCGCCCAGGGATACGGACAGGACATCGACGGCAAGCCCATCTCGGTCGAGATGCCCCCGCTCGGGCAGGAACTGATCGCCCGGTACGGAGCCCTGCCCTGGCTCGACGTCCAATGGGGATGGCGCTGGCTCGGTGTCGGGTGGGAGGAGGTCTGAGGCGTCCGGCCCGGACGGGGAACCAGGTGTGGTCGGACCGTCGCCTGGTGCGGCCGGCGGCGCCGGCCGGTTGGCCTCGGCGATCCGTTGAGCATGGAACCGGATGCTGGGCGCGATTCCCCGAGAGTCAGCCGGCAGCTCCCCGGCCTGGCGGCGGACCGCCTCCCCCACCGTCTCGTCGACCCTGCCGAGCACGGGGCCAGCCACACTTGCCGCGCCCAGAACCCGTAGCTGACCACTGCCGTCGTGAAGTCCCAGCACGTCGGCGACGCCTATCGGATCGGTCGCCGGCCCTTCGATAGGGGCGAGGTCGAGGTCGGGGAGCAGGCCGGCGACGCCTCCCGGGAACTCGGCCGCCTGGCCGATCGAGAGCACCACCCGGTCGTACGCCTGGCGGCTGCCGTCGGTGAACTCCACCAGGAAGCCGCCGTCGACGGTGTGCCGGAGGCTGATGATCTCCCGCAGCGATCGGTCGACCTGGCTCTGCACCGTGTCGGCGTAGGCACCGACGTCGGGCAGCGTGTTCCGCCGGTTGTAGCCGCCGCCGAAGCTGTACCGCAGGCGCGCCTCGGCGTCCTGGTCCGGGTCACCGGTGAGCTGGTCGGGCGGCGGGTCCATGGCGCGGGCCGACCAGTCGACGCTCGCGGCGGGCGACGCCACTGCCTGCTCGATGTCCCACGCGCCGGAGGCACCAGCGCCGAAGACGAGCACCCGGTCACCGGGGCGGTACGCGTCGGCGAGATTCTGCCCACCGAAGTCGACAGGTGGCGCGGCCGGCCGAGGATCGCTGAACGACCCGTCCGGAGCGAAGCCCAGCCGGGCCCCGACCTCGGTGGGCAGGGCACCGGTGTCCACCGGCGAGCCGCCGGAGTCGACGACCTGGCCGGTCGTGACGTCCACCGCGTACCCGGAGATCGGGTCGACCACCAGCGGATCGGTGGGTCGCCCGGTCAGATCGGCGAGCAGCGGCAGATCACCCCGGCTGGTGCCCGGGCCACCGAGGACCGCTCGTACCCCCGGCGGCACGCTCTCCGGTGCGATCGGGTTGCCGTCCGGGTCCTGGAACAGCGGCGTGCCGCCAGAGCGGTCGACGCGGTACCCGGTGTTCGGGTCGACGTACGTGCCGGTGGCGTTTGTCGGGACGCTGGGTACCCGGGACGGTCCCGGCCCGCTGGCGATGTCGACCGAGGTGGTGTAGATGTCCCGGCCGTTGACGGTCACCCGGAAGTTGGCACCGTCGGGCCAGCCCGTGGCGTCGGCCGGTCGAGGGGTGATCGAGGTGGCGGTGCCCTGGTAGGTCGGCATGCCGGAGAGCGCGCGCGCCGCGCCCACCGCGTCGGCGAAGACGTCGGAGGGAGTGAACTGGGTGCCCTCCCCGGCCAGGTCGGCCGGCTGGAACGGCAGGCCGGGAATTTCCAGCTCGGACGGGACCTGCCCCATCAGCAGCGCCTGGCGCTCCGCCCACGGGTCGTGTCCCTGGGATATGCAGAGCACCGGCGGCAGGCCGTGGCCGGCGTCCGCCGCGGCACCCAGGGTGACGAAGTCGGCGGTAGCGGCCCAACCACCACCGATGACGAGCCGGTCGAAGACGTGGTCGGGCGCAACGCCCAGGGTGGCGTCCACCCTGGCGGTCAACGCCAGATCGGCCTGATCGCGCAGGGCGGTGGCCTGCTTCGCCCAGGCACGCGCCTCGGCGCGGATCGCCGACTGGGCTGCCCGGATGTCGGTCACGAGTTGTTGCCCATCACCGTGCGCGAGCCCGATCAGGGTCTCCACCTCGGTGGCGAGCGGACCGAGGAGATGGTGGATCAGGTCGAGGCGGGCACGGGCCGCTTCCGGCCCGACCACCGGCGTGTTGCCACCGAGCCCGTGCACGACGTGCGCCGGATCCTGTTCGAGGAGACCGGAGGCGATGAGTAGACTCAGTGCCTCGGCGCGGAGTTGACCGGCGGTTCCCGGATCGCTGGCGGTGGCGCTGTCGGCGAGCACCACCCGCAGCTCGGCGAGGTGGCCGAGGTCGCGTGCGGTCAGCACGCGGGTGCCGTCACCCTCCGGCCGGGCGCCCTCGGCGAGTGTGGTGGTCGCGTCGAACCGCAGCCCCTCGGCCCGTTGCTGGGCGATCGCGTCCACTTCGGCTAGTGCCGCCGCCACCGCCCGCCGGACGTGGTCCGGGTGGGCGCTCATGGAGACCTGCACGACGGCCCCGTCGGAGGTGTAGCGGATGGCGGCCACCGGTGCGACCGCCGCGTCGGCCGCGACCGGGGTCGGCTCGACGCGTACCGGATAGGGGCCGTCGAGGGTGGCCAGGGTGACTGTGGCGGTGGCGGGGTCGGCACTCGCCCCGCCGGGGAGGGGCCCGGTGGTCAGGGCCGCCTCGACGGCGGTCCTGGTACGCCCGGCGTCGGCGTCGAGCAGCGCGCCGCCGAAGGTCGTACCGGCTGCCGCCTGCCGCAGGTCGGGGCCGTCCGCGTCGGCTGCGGGCCCGGAGTCGCCCGGCGGCGGGTCGACGGCGGATGGACCAACCTCCCCGGCCGGCTCGACCGGCGGCGTCAGGCCGTCGCTTCCTCCGTCGGCCAGACCTGTCGACCCGTCATCCGGCCCTCGCGGCGGGCCTGCGTGTACTCCGCGATCAGCAGCGGTACCGGCAGACTCATCTGAACTGTGATCACTCCCGTCCGGTCGATGATGTAGCTCCCGTGGCCCAGTTGCCTGCCCTCCGCCCGTTCTTGTGGGGACAGCTGCTCCTTCGCCAGCCAGCCGAACTCGAACGGGTGCAGCTCGATCTCGTTCGCCGTGCCCAGCAGGCGCCTGATCAGCGTCTGCGCCTCGTCCTCCGTCATCCGTAACCCTTTCCGCCATGGTCTCCATCGACCACAGCGCATACGTCTGTGCCAGGTACGCGGCCGGCGGCTGCGGCCACGTCGTCCCTCGTTGCGGATCCCACCAGACCGGTCCGTCGGCACCCTCCGGATACACCACGACGAAGGCGTGCGAATCCTGGACCTGCACGTGTCCCCGGTCGAGGACGAGCTCGCCGCTGAGGGGATCCGTCCTGACCCATTCGGCCACGACGAGGGCCGCCGAACCTGGACCGGCCGCCGCGACACGCTGATGAAGCTGCGCGTACTGCTCGACGACGGCCGCCGCGTGCTCGGCCGGAGTTGTCGGCAGCCCCTCCGATCCGCCGGACCACTCGACGCCGAGCCACTCCTCGGCCCGGTCGAGCCCACTCGCCTCGCCGGTCACCGTCTCGATCGACCCGTCCGGGCGGATGTCCAGCCAGCGGGGGAAGGACACCCGGGGATCTCCGAAGAAGCTCGACAGCGCCGAGAGCGCGGAGTCCATGCAGTTGTTGGCGCGACCCGGCTGGCCCGGGCCGCCGTCGTTGACGAGCTGACCGTACGGGTGGGTGGACGGGTCGGCGAACAAGAGATACCCATCCGGCGTACGCAGGCTCTGCTCGACTTCCCACTGGTAGCCGGGATCCTCCAACGGTGCCAGCTCACCCGGCCCGAGGCGCCGGGTCTGCGCCAACCCGTGGTCGGTGTCGAGCGGCGCCGCGTGCGGGGCTCCGGCCGCCTCCGGCGAACCCGGGCCGGCATGGCTCGGCTCGACTGGGCGAGCCGGGGCACCTGCGACGTCTGCGGTCAGGCCGCCGAGCGGCAGATCTCCGTCAGCTCGTCCTCCGTCGGCAAGGGCACCGTCGCGAAGTGCGCCACCTGGCGCTCGGCCGTCGCCCGGTCGACCTGCTGGATCTCGTGGCGTTCCGGACTCGCCCACAGGATCGCCGCCGCCACGTCCGGGCGGAACGTCCACGCTCGCTTCGGTCGGTCCCAGATCACCGCCTGGGTCGGCCCGGCGCTGTCCGCCTCCGCGATCAGGTTGACCGGCGGGCCGTCCGGATCCTCCGGTCTCCGCAGGAGGAAGTAACCGAACGTCAGCGCTGCCATGCGCGCCCCCCATCAGGTCAGGGTCCAGACCCGGCAGGTCGGACAGGACCAATCCTCGCGCGGCGAGCACGTTGGCGAACGTCAGGCCCTGCTGTCCGAGCCAGTCGAGGTACGACTCCCGGATACTCGCCTGCCGGGGCGACGCCATCCACTTGGCGAAGCTGGTGTCCTTCGGCGTGTCGAACCGGGCGCTGTCCATACCCCCCGGCATGCTCGCCGCGATGCCGTTGGCCTTGTTGACGGCCAGGATGTCGAGGAACGCGTGTATGCGGGCGGCCGGCGACTGCGCCGGGTCACGCATCACCTCGTACTGGTCGTGGGTCTGCTTACCGACGTTGTAGCTGGTGTCGGTCGGGAACTGGAGCTCGAAGGTACGCCCCGACGGTGCGGTGAGCGTGCAGTTCAGGCCGAAGAAGCGGTTTCCCGGGTGCCAGAAGTTCTTCAGGTCGGTGACCTGGTAGCCCCGGGACTCCAGCGAGGTCAGCAGCGCGTCCACCGCCGGCCCGTACGCCTCGGACTCCGGTCCCCGCACCGAGAACCGCACCACGTCGTTCACGGTGTCCAGCGCCGAACCGATGTCGTACCCGAGGGGCTCCAGCTCGGTGCGGTACTTGCGGGCCAGGGACTCGGCACCCTTGACGCGGTGCTGCTCGCCGAGCGTGCTGAGCGCGTCCGCGCCGGTCAGCCCGAGCTGCGCGTTCACCTCGGCGTTGACGCTGTGCAGGTCGGCCAGGATCTGGTCGGCCTCCATCGCCGCCTCGGTCAGGGCGTCGAGCAGGGTGGCCCGGTCGGTGTCCGGCAGCCCGTCCAGGTAGGGACTGTCAGGTGTGGCGTCGGAGTCGTTCAGTCCGTCGGATCCGGCGCCGGCCAGACCTGCCGGCCGGTGATCCGGCCCTCCCGGCGGGCCGCCGCGTACCGTTTCATGATCAACGGCGGCGGCAGGCTGGGATGCACGGTCACCACCCCCGTCTGGTCGATGATGAAGACCCCCTGGCCCAGCTGTCGGCCCTGCGCCCGCTGCTGCGGGGAGAGTGTCTCCTGGGCCGCCCAGCCGAACTCGAACGGGAACACCGCCACCGGGTTGTCCGTCCCCAGCAACCTGGTCACCAGTTGCCGCGCTTCCTCCCTGCTCATCGGCATGGGTGGGCTGCACCTCCATCGACCACAGGTTGTGCGTCAGTCCAACATAGTCGCCCGGCAGTGGATCGGTGGTGGTGCTGCCGAACTGCGGATCCCACCACACCGGCCCGTCCGCGCCTTGCGGGTAGACGAGCAGGAAGACGTGCTCACCGGCCGGCTGGGTGTTGCCCTCGGCGTCGAGCAGCGGGTCACCGGTGTTCTCGTCGAACAGGATCCAGTCGACGGCGATGACCGCGGCCGCGCCCGGGCCGGCGTCGCGAACCCGCTGGTACAGCTGCTCGAACTGGTCAGCCAGCGCGGCCGTCCGCTCGGCGGGGGTACCCGGGAGAGTGTCGTTGTCCCCGGTCCAGTCGCCACCGATCCAGCTCTCGATCCGGCCGAAGCCGTTCAGTTCGCCAAGCGTGGTGTCGACGGTGCCGTCGTCGAGCCGGTCCGGCCAACGCGGATGCGAGACCTGCGGATCGCCGTAGAAGCTGGCCAGGGCCGCGAGGATCGTGTCGACACAGTTGTTGGCCCGACCGGGCTGATCCGGCCCACCGTCGTTGATCAGCTGACCGTACGGATGGGTCGAAGGGTCGGTGAAGACCTCATACCCCTCCGGAGTACGCAGGCTGTCCTCGACGTCGTCCTGGTACTGCGGATCCTCCAGCGGCGCCAACTGCTCCGGCCCGAACTGCCGGGTGTCCGGCATCGGCCAGCCCTGCATGTCCGGCCAGGCGGCCGGAGCGGGGTTCTGATCGGCGTACGTATCCGAGGTGCTCGGATCAGGATCATTCTCGGGGTTCGGGGCCGGATCGTTCTCGGAGTTCGGGTCGACAACGGCGCCGGGGCGGCCGGTCGGGGTGGTGTTCTGGTTCTGACCGTCGGTCGGCACGTCAGCGGTCGAGGCCGGCGGGACCGGAGCCGGTGTGCTGGCTTCGGGCGTGGCCCTACCGACCGGATCGCCCTCGGCATCCAGCACGATCGACCAGACGCCGTCCACCTCACCGGCGTAGAGCGGGGCGATATCGGAGACCAAACCACGCTGCCCGTCAACCCAGATGATCGTGCCGTTGTGGTTCACGGCGTTCCAGGTATGGGCGCGGCCATCAGGGCCCGGCCACTGGCCGATGATGAGGGCAGCAGCCCCGGGACCAGCCGCGCGGAGAGCGTCAGCGACCGCATCCAACCCGCGAGCGCCACTACCGTGGTGTTCGAAGGTGGACCGCAGTGCCTGCTCCTGCCGGGTGGTGCTGCCCGGTTCCACCTCGGCTGACGGGACTGTCGGCGCCGCTACCTCGGGACGTCCGTACCAGGCCGACAGGACGGATAGCCCAACATCGGCGCAGTTCGTTGCGCGTCCTGGAACGGTCGGCCCGCCATCGTTGAGCAAGTCGGCCCACGAACCGAGCCGTGGATCCGGGTGCACGGCGTGCCGCCCGGTTGCCGGATCCCGGGGAACGGCCGCGTCGAGCGCATCCTGATCGGCTTGGTCCGGCGGCAGCAGACCCTCCGGCTGCCCGTACGGCCGACCGTCGCTCAGTGGCAGCCCGTTGCCCACCACCCCGGGTACCGGCGGTTGGTAGACGGTGACGTCTCGCTCGGGGTCGGTGATCGGTTCGACATTGAACTCCGGCAGGAAGTGCGCACACGATCGGCACGGCGGCCGGTAGTGCCCAAGCTCGTATGTGACGCCACCGGACCGAGCGGTGGCGATCTGATGCGTCACGATCTTGGCGCCTCGGAGAGCGTTCAGCGCATATTGCTCGAAGTTCCCCGGCTCCCCAGCGTTCCGCCATTGCTGTTCCAGTAGGTAGAGCTGGTCGGAAATCAGGGCGACCTCGGCGCACTTGCCATGTCCGCCGCCCTTCTCCGTACGCAGCGCCGTTGCTGCACGATCAAGCGCCGCCTGTGCGAGCGGATGCACGGCGGGTTGGGTAGCCGGGTTGGTGCTCTTGTCGGCGGTCATGCTGGTGTGCGTGGTGATGCTGCCGTCGGGCATCAGCAGTGCACCGGCCATGCCGGGCTGCTTGCCCTTGGATATCGTTCCGGCCTTCACCTCCCGCCGGACGGTCTCGGCCAGCGTCCGGGACGCCTCGATCAGGGCCTGCTCCGCTTCGGGGCCGTTGGGGTCGCCGTCCACCGATGTCGGATCGAGCTGCCAGCTGTGGGTACCGCGTCCGGTCGGTCCCTCCGACCGCCTGAGGGTCTGCGGGTCGATCGGACCGGTCGCCGTCTCGGGGCCGGGGTTCGTCGGCCCGCTCTGGACGGTGCCGCTGCTGGTGGGCACGGGGATCACGACCGGCCCGTCGGTGCGCTGCTGGGCCGGATCGGTGGGCTCGGCGTTCGGGTCCGTTTCCGTGTCGGCGGTCGGAGCCGCGTCCAGGGACGGCGTCGCCGACTCGATGCCCGCCGTCTGTGCCGGCACCGTCGGGCTGAGCCGGTCGGCCGGGATGGGTGTCGGCGCATCCGGTCTCGACTGTGCCGGTTGAGCCGGGGTGGCCTGTTGGGCCGGCGTACCCGGCTGTTGGGTTGGCCCGACCTGTTGAGTGGATGCGGTGGGCTGTGCGGGGTTCGTCGTGGTCGGGCCCGTTGCGGGCGCGAGGGAGATCGAGCCGGCCGTGTTCGCCGCTGTCGGGTTGACGGTCGGTCCGACCGGCGTACCCCGACCGGGGGTCGGTTGCGTGGCGGTGTTGCCGGCGGACTGCTGGGTGCCCGTGGTCTGGGTACCGCTCGTGGTCGGCGTCGAGCTGCTGGGGGCGTTCGTCACCTGCGGGCCAGCTGCGGCAGGTGCACCAGTGGGGGACGCCGGGGTCGTTGCGGCGGTCGGGCCCGTCGGCGTGACCGTTGCAGGAGGTGTCCCTACCGCCGGAGCGGCGGGAGCCGTCACCGGGGATGCGGTCGCCGTACCCGGCAGTACGGTGGGCTGCACGTCCCCGGTGGCGGAGGGGCCTTCGGATACCGGGCTGCCGGTCATCGTCCGGCCGGGTCCGGTCGAGCCGTCGCCGGCCGGGGCGGTGGTCACCTCCGGCGGTGGGGCAGTGACCAGACCACCGTCGGTCTGAACCGTCGCCTCGCTCGTCGTCCGGTCGCTGACGGCGGTGTCGGTGTTCGTATCGGTGCTGGCCCGGTCCGTGCCGGGTGATTCGGTTACCGGCGCGCTCCGACTGTCCGGCGCGCCGCCCTGGTCGTTGGCGGTGGTACCGCCGTCATTGACGGCCGGAGTGCCGTCCGGCGCCGTGGCCGTCACATCGGCGGGGACGGCCACCTGGATACCGGTGTTGCCGCCGACCTGCGACGGGTCCGCGGTCGTGGCCGTGTCTCCGGTCGGTGCCCCGCCATTCACCGGTGCGGCGGAATCATCGGTGGTCGGTGCCACCGAACCATCCGCTGAGGGAGGCGCGAGGCTGATCGAGCCCGCTCCGCTCTCGGGGACCGTACCGGCGCCGTTCTGGACCGTGCCGCCGCCCGTGTCGGGCGTCCCGGCGCCGGAGCTACCGCCCGCTCCGCTGGAGCTGCCGGCACCGTCCGAACCGGATCCACCGACGCCAGCCGCAGAGTCACCGCCGGAGGCAGCCGAGCCGCCACCCGAGGCCGAGCCCGTGCCGCCACCGGTCGCGCCGGCACCCGACGTGGAGCCGCCCCCGGTCGAGCTGGAACCGGCGCCGTTGGCACCGCCGCCGAGGTCGCCGAGGCCGTTCGCCCCTCCGACGCCGAGGCCGGGGTCGGTCCCGCCGGCGGGGCCGACGTTCGGCGCGACGTCGACCCCCAGCCTGCCGAGGATCGCGTTCGTGCCCCGCGCCATCAGGTTGCCGGTGGCGCCACCGGCGAGGGTCGCGCCGGTGCGGCCGGCGCCACTGGTGAAGCCGCCCAGGAAGGCGTCCGCTCCCGGCATGGCCCACTGTCCGTTGACCGTGCCGTTGGCGAGCACGCTGGCCGCCGGCGAGATGACGGCGTTCTGGGCGCCGGAGCCGAGGCTGGTGCTGCCCCACCGCACCAGGCCGCTGCCCCGGAAGGAGAGCTGCGACGGGCTGAACGAGAACGGCATGCGGGGCGCCGCCCGCCGGCCGGCCCAGTTCATGCCGGTGCCGAGCACCGCACCATAGGCGCCACCGACGCCGGCGGTGAGGGTCCGGTTGCCGTCCCACTGTCGCCGCGTGCCGGTGTGCATCTGGTACGCCTGGGCACCGACGTCGATGATCAGCTCCTCGCCGATCTCCTCGACCAACTCACGACCGAGGCGATTGAGGCCCCGCCGGAAGCCTTGGCTGGTGGCCATCTGACCGAGCCGGGTGCCGGCCAGCCGGAGCGCTGCCCGCATTCCCGCCCGGGTCAGCAGTTGCCGACCCATCTGGGCGATCAACCGGCGGAAGGCGATGGTCACCGCCTGCCGACCACCGGCGAGGATACCCGGGATGGCACCGGCGGACACCCCACCCAGCCAGGCCATCAGGAGCGCGACGAAGACCGCGATGACGGTGATGATGACCGCGATCAACACGGTCAGCTTCGCGTACTCGATCTCCAGAGCGGCCTGGTCGCAGCCTGCGGCGTACGCGGCGGAGATCTCCTGGATCAGCGGCAGACCGGTGTTCGGGTCCACGCCGATCTGGTTCCACAACCCGCCGAACGCCTCGCCGGCACCACCGCCCCAGCTCTGCAGGATCTTCATGACCGCCGGGTCGGCCTGACCGAGCGTCTCGCTTACCGTGTCGGCCAACGCCTGCCACGCGTCGGCCAACTCCCGCATGCGATCCTCGTCGCCGCTGGGCCACGCCTCCCCGGCGCTCACCCAGCAGATGGCGTCCCAGACCCACGCGTACTCGCCCAGCGAGTTCCTGGGATTGGGTATCGCCACCCCGAAAGCCCCTCTGTCCGATGCCGACTCGTAGCGGGTGAGCTGCTACTTGTCGTCGCCGCCGAACAGCGTCTTCACCATGTCGTCGGTGTCGACGGTGCCCTCGACCGCGCCCTTGACGGTGGGCCCGAGCACCTCGACCAGGGGCACCAGATCCGCTGTGAGGTCGAGGACCCGCTGCGCCGGCTGATCGTCACCGCCGAGGTAGTTCTTGTTGAACTCGTTGCCCGGCTCGTCGTCACCCCAGGGTCGCCCACCGTTGAGCGTCCCGATGGTCGCGGCGAGATTCTGCCAGGTCATGGCGAGGCGAGCACCGGCCGCACCGAGCTCATTGGCACCCTCCAACGCGGCGTCGGGCTTGACGAAGGTCTCGCGTAGCTCGCTCATCGCCGTTCCTCCCCGGGCAGTTCGCTGTCCAGTTGACGGAAGATGCCGTCGAGATCGTGGTCGATGTACGCCTGAAACTGACTGTCCGGTACGAACGGTCGGACCAGCTTCTCGACCTCGGCCATGGCCTGCTCGGTCGCCCGCCGGATCGTCTCGGTGACGGTCGCGGAAAGCTCCTTCGAGTTGGGCCGGCGGTAGATCCGCGGGTCGAACTCGACCTTCGTCACCTGGCCACGGGGGCCGACCGTGACGGTGACCAGGCCGTCTTCGGAGGTGACGGTGGCCTTCACCGTCTTGAGCTGTTGCTGCAGGTCGCCGACGCCGGAGCGCATCCGCTCGAACTGCGCCATCAGCTCGTCGGCACGGGCGCGCAGCGCCTGTACGTCCATGGCGTGTTCCTCCCCGCGCAGGTCCCATCCGCCGCCCACGCCCGGGCGTGACAACTCGACCATACTGAATGGGCACGACATCGGGGTGCCCGGTCTGGAGGCCACCCGCCGCTAGGATGCAGCGGGACCGGTTGACGGGAGGCGTGCAGACATGTTCCGGGACCGTCCTGTGACGACGTTCGCACTGGTGAGCATGCTGTTGGCCACGACGCTGACGATTCCCGTGGCGAGCCCGGCGGCTGCCGCACCGGCGATTTGCGATAATCCGAGCGATCCGGGAGAGGTCAACACCGAGACGCCCTGGCATCAGCGGTGGCTCGCCCCGCAGCGGGTGTGGCCGTTCAGCACCGGATCGGGAGTGCGAGTCGCGGTCGTCGACTCCGGCACCGACAGCAGCCATCCCCAGTTGGCCGACCGGGTGGCCACCGGCTTCGACGCCCTGCGCGGCACCCCGGGTGGCGATGTGGACTGCGTGTCTCACGGCACCGCCGTGGCCAGCATCATCGCCGCCCGCCAGCAGGACGGGGTCGGCTTCCACGGTCTGGCGCCGGATGTGACGATCGTGCCGATCCGGGTCAGTGAACGCAACGCCAACGAGGGCCCGGGCGCGGGCGGCGACACCGTCACCGGGGCCGTCTTCGCGCAGGCCATCCGACGCGCCGTCGACGACGGTGCCGACGTCATCAACTTGTCGGTGACGCTGTACCAGCCGGACCCGGACGTGGAACAGGCCGTGCGCTACGCGCTGGAGAAGGACGTCGTGCTGGTCGCCGCCGCCGGTAACCAGCATCAGGACGGTGCCCGCCCGGATCCGCTGCCCTACCCGGCGGCCTACGACGGCGTGATCGGGGTGGGCGCCATCGACCAGTACGGTGCGCGAATCCGGCAGTCCCAGATCGGGCCGTACGTGGACATCGCCGCACCAGGCGGCGCGGTGGTGGCCGCCACCCGGCTGGTTGGGCACAACACCTACGACGGGACCAGCTTCGCCGCCCCGATGGTGAGTGCGACCGCCGCCCTGATCCGCGCGGCGGAGCCGAACCTGTCGGCCCGGGAGGTCGCCAAGCGGATACTGGCCACCGCCGATCCGGCCCGGGGTGACGCCGCACGCGGCTACGGCAGCGGGGTGGTCAACCCGTACCGGGCGGTCACCGAACGGCTCACCACCGGGGAACCGGTGGCTCAACCTCCGCTGCCCGACGTGCCGTACGACGCGGCGGCGCAGGCTCGCGCGGAGCGCTGGGCACTGTTCGGTCGGCTGGCGCTCTGGATCGGCCTCGCGCTGGCCACGGTTGCGGTCGGAGTCGCGGTGCTGGCCGCACTGCTGCCGCGTGGCCGCCGCACGCGGTGGCGCCCCACCCGCCCCTCGGCCTCTCCCCCGACGGAGCCGGAGATCGACGAGCCGGAGGAACTCTTCTTCCGGGTACCGAGCTCGATGCCGCGCGGTTGAGGCGGCCGCGCCGATCGTCGGACGGCTGCTTGTGGTGCAGACGACGATGGCCCGGCGCGGGCCGGGCCATCGGGTGCTGCGGTGCTGGTTCTCAGCCGCCGAACTTCGCGCGGTTGGCCGCCTCGCGGGCCTGCATCTTCCCGGCCGACTCGCGCAGCGCCTTCTCGATCCGACCGAGCAGGTCACGAAGGTCGTTGGCGGCCGACTCCCACTCAGTCTGCCGCTGGAAGTACGCCTCGCGGGCGTCACCGTCCCAGGTGGCCAGCAGCGGTGCGATGCCGGACTTGAGCCCGTCCAGTTCTCCGGTCAGGTTCCGGACCGCTCCACTGCAACTGTCCGCCGCGGCGTTCAACCCGGCGAAGTTGTACCGAATCTCCGTCATGAGTCTTCTCCCCCGTCAGAGCTTCAGCGCCGCGGTGATCTGGCCGGCGGTGGCACCCGCACTGTCCATGTCGGCCCGGATCTCCTCGTCGCTGACGTCGTAGTCCTTACCGGCAGACCCGACCGCTTCGGCGATCGCCCGCAGCGCTACGTTGAGGCGGGCCATGTCCTGGTCGAACCGCTCACGCACCTGCTGGAAGGAACCGGCACCCGCGCCCCTCCACTGGTCGTACAGCGGCGCGAGCTGGTCCATCAGCGAGTTGAGATTGCTGGTGAGCCGATCGGCGACGGCATCGACGTCACCCTCGGTCTTCAGCATCAAGCCGGTGTCGGTGTTCATCGACATGGCGGAAGTCACCCCCGTCCTCAGTTGATCGCCCCGATCCATCGGGGCGCCCGGTCAGTCGGTGCTTGCGCACCATCGTCGTACGAACGGTAACGGGTCGTGTCCAGCCCGCGCTAGACCGTGACGCGTTCCGCTTCTCCATTGTGGCTGGTCAGGTCATTCCGGGTCGAGCGCGAGCTTCGCCGTCGTGGGATCGAGTACGGGACCTGCGGGCAGCCGGACCACCAGGCTGGCGGGCAGGCGTACCGGCTGCACCTCCGAATAGCCGAGGATCGCGGGCACCCCCTCGGAGGCGAGCGGGTAGCGGTGCCCCAGGTCGGTGACCAGGTTGAGGGTGCCCGTCTCCTGGTCCGGAGAGGAGACCGCGGCAACCAGGACGCCGTGACCCGGCTCGATGACGACCCGGTCGGCGAGCGGGATGCCGTCACCGGTCTGCTCACCGGTGCGCACCGGCTCTCGCACCGGTTGAACCTGCGCGTCGAGCAGCAGCTTCGGCTCGTCCGCGCCCGGTTGGTAGGCCGCGCAGATGGCCGGCTGGTCTCCAGCCAACCGGGCGATCTCCGGCCGCTGCTCCGGCGCTCGATGCCGGCCCTGGGCCGGCGCACCCGCCTTGGGCGCCGCAGCGGCGGTACCGGCAGCCAGTTCGATCGGGTAGGGCCTCGCCCCTCCCGGGTAGGCCAGCTGCGTCTCCGTGTCGGCCATCACCACATCCGCCTGGAGCGGGGTGATCGGCACCAGGCGCGTCCGCTCGGCGAGATAGTACTGGCGGCTGCCGCCCTGACTCTCCACCACGAAAACCTGACCAACCCGGGCGTCCGGCAACGCGGTCGAGGATGCTCCCCGGTCGGCCACCCGTCGAGGCGCGATCGGCTCACCGGCCGGCAAGGCGTTCAGCCACGCACCACCCACCTCCACCACCGGCTCAGCGCTCAGGGTGAGACCCTCCAACACGATCTTCTCGCTGCGGATCTCGTACCGGTGGTCGTGCCAGACCAGGTGCAGCCGGTCCGTCTTGCGGTCGCGTACCAGCAGTGCGCTGTCACCCGGATCCCGTCCACCGCCGGGTGCCCGCCCGACGGTGAGCACGGTGGTCGCGACGACACCACCGGCCGCGTTACGCGCCGGCTGGGTGCAGAGAGTCCAGGGCCCGTCCAGAATGCGGCTGGCCGGGGGCAACGCGTCCGGGGCGAACGGGATGCCGATGCGCGGGCCACGCGGGGTGCCGACGAGCGAATTCCGGGAGACCGAGACGGTCGGTGCCGCGGTCTCCATCGCCAGCAGCGCGGAGGCGTAGTTGAGCACCGGATGCAGCCGGCCCTCCCGGTACAGGTAGCGGGTGCCGGTCTCCTTCTCCAGGATGACCGCGCCGCCCTCCTTCCACTTGGTCGCGCCGCCCGGCCGCAACAGGCCGTACACCCCCACCGCGGCCAGACAGAGCACGGCCACCATGACGCTGGCGAAGCCGGCACCACCCAGTCGCCGGAACGGTGCCGCCTCCGGATCGGGCTCGCGCGCCACCAGCGCGGAGGTCATCCGCTGAACGAAGAACTGGTACGACTGGACCTGGTCCCGCCGCGACGGCATGGCAGCCTCCCCTGGCGTACGCCCGCACGGTCACGAGCGCCGGACCGCGGTGCCTACCATAGGCACGGCGTCGAGCCGCCCGGTGCCCGCATCCGGTGTCGGCCGGCGGAACCGACGACGGCAGCCCGAGGAGTCCGATGATCAGCCGCGACGAGGCCCTGGCTATCGCCCGCGAATGGGCCCGTGCGGGCAGACCGGGTCCCGCACCCGAAGTGGACCTTTACGAGTTCGACCTGGGCTATGTCGTCTGGCGCGTTCTCCCGGCCGCGCCACCGACTGAAGGGCCACCCGCGCCGCCCTCTGCCACCGGGTATCCCCTAGTAGTCGTCGATCGGCAGACCGGCGAAGTGTCCAAATGGCGTTCACTGCCGCCGTCGCTGGTTGCCGAGGAGTACACGCAGCACCGGGCCGCCGAGGGACGTTTTCCGCCCGACGTGCGGCACGTGTTGGGCAAAGCAGGCTGGTATCCCGGCCGAGACGTGACCTCGGCGGTGAACCACTGGATGGTCCGCTTTGCCGACGAACTGGCCGGGCTTGAGTGCTCACCCGTCGCCCGAGCCGCGCTCGTCGAGTTCGGTGGTCTCCAGTTGCCGCAGTTCGGCGGTCACGGCGAGCCCGGCGGCGGTTACATGAGTTTCATCCATCCCACAGTCGGTGGTGTGGTGACCGACAAGGCGCATGCGTTCTCCGAGGATTTCGAGAATCCGGTTTTTCCGCTCGGCAACAACGAGGACGGGCCGTCCGAACTGGTCGCCGACGCGCAGGGGCGCGTGTTCATGCTGCACTGGGCCGACGACTTCTTCGTCGGCCCCGACATCGACACCGCCATCGTCAACCTGATCCGAGGTACCGAGATGTCCGAGGCCAGCGACCGGGACTGGTGACGGAGACGTCAGCCGTTGATGGCCCGCATGAACGCGTACAGGCCCAGCACGCTGCACGCGACCGGAACCACCGCCAACTGGAGCAGGATGTCGAACACGTCGCCGAGCCGGGCCAGCCGGGGTGACGGGGCACGTCGGCTGTAGGCGAGTCCGGCGGCAGCCGACAGTCCGGCCGCGACCAGGGCCACCGGCAGCACGGCCAGCACCCGGGCCCCGGTCGACGCGTCGGCCGCACCGATCAGGGGCAGCAGGCCGAGGCCCACCAGACCGACGGCCAGCATCGGCACCCGGTGCCGGACCGTCGAGACCAGTCGGGCACGCAACAGGTAGCCGAGCGAGATGATGCCGGCGAGCAGCAGGGCGGAGAGCGTGCCGGTCGCGGTGAGGACGATCAGACCGGCGATGGTGACGACGAAGGCGCCGAAGATCATGCCGGTGAAGACCTCGTCGGCTCGTGCGGTGGCCTGGTAGATCACTTCCCGCTTCGGCTGCGGCTCGTCGCGCAGCAGGTCCGCGGCGGTGCGCGGCAACGCCGGCATCGGCATCTTGCCGAGCCGTACGGAGAGCAGCGGCATGGCCGGCAGCAGCAACACCACCGCACCGACCACGATCGCACTGCCCTGTGCGGCGTCCATCGAGCCGAGCGCGATCAACCCGCCGACCATGCCCCAGAAGCCGACGAAGACCGCGGCCACGAAGACCCTCGTCGCGTCACCCACGCCGAGCAGCCCGAGCAGCCCGGAGAGCAGCAGCACGGCGGAGCCGAGCAGTACGTGCGGGGCGCCCAGTGCCCAGACCGACTCGCCGGTGCCGATCACCAGCACGCCGCCGACGAAGGCGTAGGGCAGCCCGGCGGCGGCGACGACCGCACCGGCGAGCGAGTCGGCCATCGCCCGGGACAGCACGATCCCGCAGACCAGCAGCAGGCCGGCCGCGCCGAGCGCCACCGCACCGCCGAGCCAGCCGGGCTCCTCGGACGTCACGATCACGACGAGGCCGAGCAGGAGCAGCACGCCGGCCACGATCAGGCCGGTCAGCCGGGTCGCGAAGGGACTCCAGGCCACCCCGCGCCGTCGGGCGCCGTCGGCGACGGCTTCCATCAGGTCGTCGTACGCCAGCTCGGGCCACTCGGTGCGGCGCGGCACCAGGTGCAGCGTCTCGCCGTCACGGACGTTCTGCGCGGCGAGCGTACGGGCCAGGTCGACCGGACTGCCGTCACCGCGGCGCAGCATCCAGCCTCCGTGGCTGGTGCCGTCCGACGGCTCCTCGTCGGCCTGTCGGAGCACCGCGGGCAGCAACCCGACGAGCGGCAGGTGCTCGGGCAGGGCGAGATCCAACCGGCGGTTGGGGGCGACGACGGCGATGCGCGCGAGTCCGGTTCCGGCCTGGGTGACCACTATCGACCCCTCGGTACGAGGAGCGGGCCGGCGGCCCGCGGCTGTCCTGACGGGCAAAGGCTACCTACCATGTGCCGGTGACGCGGGGGCGGTTCACCGCGGCGCACCGAGGCGACGGAGGTCTGTCACGTGAGCACGGTGGTCGTCAAGCGACCTGCCCGCCAGCCGGAACCGGAGTACCCCTCCGGCGAGGTGCTGCTGGACGCGCCGCCCGAGGTGCCCGCGCCGAGCGGCAAGGCGTGGGGGCAGATGCTGATGCTGCTGCCGATGCTCGCCGGCTCGTTCGCGATGGCCCTGATGTTCGCCGGCCGGGGCGGGTCGACCCTCGGGTACGTCACCGGTGGCCTGTTCGGACTCTCCGCCATCGGGATGCTCGGGTCGCAGCTGGCGAACAACTCCGGCGGACCGGGCAAGCAGGAGATGCTGCAGAAGCGCCGCGAGTACATGACACATCTGTCCCGTCAGCGGCGCCGGGTGCTCAAGACCATCCGCAAGCAGCGGGAGGCGGCGTTCTACCGGCACCCCGACCCGGACATCCTCTGGTCACTGCCACTGGGCCCCCGGCTGTGGGAGCGTCGTCGTGGCGACGTGGACTTCGCCACCGTACGCATCGGTCTGGGGCCACAGGAGCTGGCGACTCCGCTGGTGCCGCCGCCGGCCACGTCGCTGGAGAAGCTGGAGCCGATGTGCGCCCTCGCGCTGCGCCGGTTCCTCACCACCTACGGCGAGGTGCCGGACCTACCGGTGACCATGGCACTCAACGGATTCGCCCGGGTGCACCTGCGCGGCGACACCGACGCCGCCCGGAGCATGGTCCGGGCGGTGCTCGCCCAGGCCACCGCGTTCCACGCGCCCGACGACATGCTCGTCGCGATCTGTGTGGCGCCGGACCGGCGGGCGGACTGGGAATGGACGAAGTGGCTGCCGCACGCCCTGCACCCGTCCCGCACCGACGCACTCGGCCAGTTGCGCCTGGTAGCACCGTCGGTCACCGGCCTGGAGGCGATGCTCGACGACGTGCTGGCCAGTCGGCCCCGGTTCAACGCCAGTGGCGGTACGCCCCAGGTCGCCGGGCCGCACGTGCTGGTGGTCATCGACGGTGGCGACACCGCCGGTTCGGATCATCTGATGACCGAGGGCGGGGTGGAGGGCGTCACCCTGCTCGACCTGTCCACGCCGGCGCCTCGGCTACTCGATCGGGCGCGGCTGGTGCTGGAGGTGGCGGCGGACCGCGGTTTGCACAGCATCACCGTGGACGGTCCGGCCGAAATCGGCCGGGCCGACGAGTGCCGGGTGGCCGAGCTTGAGGCGTTGGCCATGCAACTGGCTCCGCTGCGCCTCTCCGCCGCCTCGCGGGGCGGGGGCGACACTCCGCTCACCTCCGAGCTGGGCCTGGCCGAGCTGCTCGACATCGGGGATCCGTACGAGTTCGAGGTCGACCGGGCGTGGCAGCCGCGCCCCAACCGCGACAAGCTGCGGGTGCCGATCGGGGTGGGTGCCGATGGCGGACCGGTGGAGCTGGACCTCAAGGAGTCGGCGCAGGACGGCATGGGCCCGCACGGGTTGCTGATCGGCGCGACCGGTTCCGGTAAGTCGGAGCTGTTACGGACCCTGGTGCTGGCGCTTGCGGCGACCCACTCCTCGGAGAGCCTCAACTTCGTGCTCGTCGACTTCAAGGGTGGTGCCACCTTCACCCGGCTGGACGGCCTACCCCACACCAGCGCGGTGATCACCAACCTGGCCGACGAGTTGCCGTTGGTGGATCGGATGACCGACTCCATCAACGGCGAGCTGGTCCGTCGGCAGGAGCTGCTCCGCGCGGCCGGCAACTACGCCTCACAGCGTGACTACGAGAAGGCCCGGGCGGCGGGCGCACCGCTGTCGCCACTGCCGAGCCTGCTCATCATCTGTGACGAGTTCTCCGAACTGCTGACCGCGAAGCCGGACTTCATCGACATGTTCGTGCAGATCGGTCGGGTCGGTCGGTCCCTCGGGGTGCACCTGCTGCTGGCGAGCCAACGCCTGGAGGAGGGCCGGCTGCGGGGACTCGACACGCACCTGTCGTACCGGATCGGTCTGCGGACCTTCTCGGCGATGGAGTCGCGGGTGGTGCTGGGGGCCACCGACGCGTACGAGCTGCCCCGCTCTCCGGGGCACGGATACCTACGATTCGGCACCGAGCCGCTGGTCCGGTTCAAGGCCGCGTACGTCTCCGGCACCTACCGCAGCAAGACGGCGGCGGCGGTCGCGGCCGGCGACGGCGAGGACCGGGTACGCGAGTACACCACCGGCTACGTGGCACCGCCGGTGACCCGCGCCCCCCGGGAGGAGGTGGCGCCGGAGCCGGCCGACGGGGTGGGCGAGAGTGTGCTGGACATCCTGGTCGGTCGACTCACCGGTCGGGGCAAGCCCGCACACCAGGTGTGGCTTCCCCCGCTTGCCGAGCCGCCGACGCTGGACCAGTTGCTGCCTCCGATGACCGCCGATCCCGCTCGTGGCATCACCGTCGCGCACGCCGGCCTGCTCGGCGAGTTGCAGGTCGCGGTCGGCATCGTCGACAAGCCGTTCGAGCAGCGCCGCGACGTGCTCTGGTTCGACCTGGCGGGCTCGGCCGGCCATGCGGTGATCGTCGGCGGTCCGCAGAGCGGCAAGAGCACCCTGCTGCGGACGGTCGTCACCTCCCTGGCACTGACCCACACGCCGCGGGAGGCCCAGGTCTACTGCCTCGACCTGGGCAGCAGCGCACTGTCGTCGCTGCGCGACCTGCCGCACGTCGGCTCGGTGGCGACCCGCCTCGACGCCGGCCTGGTCCGGCGTACCGTCGCGGAACTGCAACTGCTGATGGGTGAACGGGAGCGACGGTTCGCCGAGCGCGGGGTGGACTCGATGGCCGAGTACCGGCGGGCCCGGCGGCACGGCCAGCACGACGACGACCCGTTCGGCGACGTCTTCCTCGTCATCGACGGCTGGGCCACGCTGCGCACGGAATTCGAGGACCTGGAACCGACGATCAACGACATCGCCAACCGGGGTCTCTCCTTCGGCATCCATCTGATCGTGACCGCGAGTCGGTGGATGGACCTGCGACCGGCAGTCCGGGACGTCTTCGGCACCCGGCTGGAGTTGCGGCTGGCCGAAGCCAGCGACTCCAACCTGGACCGACGGGCGGCGATGAACGTGCCGGAGAAGTCACCGGGCCGGGGCATCACGCCGGACGGGCAGCAGTTCCTGGCGGCGTTGCCCCGAGCGGACAGCGCGCAGGAGGCGGAGAGCCTGTCCGAGGGCGCGCGGAAGCTGGTCACCGACCTGGCCGCCGCCTGGCAGGGGCCGGGAGCGCCGCCGATCCGGTTGCTGCCGCCCGTGGTGCCGTACGGCAGCCTGCCCAACACCGGCCGCCCGGGGATCCCGATCGGTATCGCCGAGGTGGACCTTCAGCCGGTGCACGTGGACTTCGCCGCCGACCCGCACTTCATCCTGTTCGGTGACGGTGAGTCGGGTAAGAGCACCTTCCTGCGGGCGCTGGCGCAGACCATCGTCGACCGCAACGAGTTGACCGAGGCTCGGCTGGTCATCGTCGACTACCGGCGTAGCCTGCTCGGCGACATCGACACGCCGCACCTGATCGGGTACGGCTCGACCGCCCAGGTCACCGAGAGCATCGTCACCGAGGTGGCCACGGTGATGCGCGACCGGCTACCGCCGCCGGACATCAACGCCGAGCGGCTGCGGGCCCGCGACTGGTGGAAGGGTCCCGACCTGTACGTGCTCGTCGACGACTACGACCTAGTGGCCGGCGCCGGGAGCAACCCGTTGACCCCGCTGCTGGAGTTCCTGCCGCAGGCTCGCGACATCGGTCTGCACGTGGTCATCGCCCGGCGTACCGGCGGTGCCAGCCGGGCGCTGTACGAACCGGTGCTGATGCGACTCCGGGAGATCAGCACGCCCGGCATCGTGATGTCCGGCAACCGGGACGAGGGGGTGCTGCTCGGCACCGTCCGGCCGGGACCGCTGCCACCGGGTCGGGGTTGGCTGGTGTCCCGGCGCGGCGGTACCCGGTTGGTGCAGCTGGTGCACCTTCCGCCGCGCTCCTGAGCCCGGTACGGGGTTGCCCGATCGGGCTACTCTCGGCCAGAGTGGACTCACTGAGCGCGGCTGCCTGACCCCCGACCAGTCGGAGAAGGAAGCAGCCGCGCCGGCATCGTGTGAGTGAACGGGGGAGGGGACATGGGCGACGAATGGCTCGTCGACGAACAGATCGACGTCGACATCCAGCAGCTGAAGGACTTCGCGCTGGCCATCCAGCGGGAGATGGAGACCAACTTCCAGCCCAGCTTCGACAACGGCCTACGCCCCATGCTCACGGTGCAGGCGCCGTTCGGTGGTGGCGGGATGAAGGAAGCCGCGTTCTTCCGGGGCCGGCACGACGAGAGCCGGATGGCCATCTCCCACCTGATGGGCGACGTGATGAAGGGCCTGGCCGCGCTCAGCACGGCCGCGATGTCCATCTCGGCGGAGTATCTGACCGGGGACGCGCTGGCCCAGGCCACCAACGACGACGTCTACAACGCGTTCTCCGCCGTCGACGGTCAGGACACGCTCAGCGGCCGATGGCAGGAAGGCGCGGAGAACCCGGCCGGCGCGGTGCCGGAGGCGGCGCTGAACCCGGAGCCGATGAATCCCTACCACGGCCTCGACGCCTGCCCCACCGGGGAGCAGAGCGAGGAGACCCCGGAGTGGGCGCGGGCGGAGGTCGTCGGTGAGGGCTCGGGCACGTATCTGATCCACGGTGACGGCGAGCGCATGCATGACGACGATCTCCGGCTAACCCAGTCGGATCTCCGGTGACGGTGTCAGGGGCGAGGCCCGAGGAGCGGGGATGAGCGACGACTACTACGGCTGGCAGCCGGTCAGCTATCCGATGTACTCCGGCGTGTCGGACGACTACGCCGCCGAGCGGGCCGCCGGGGCCACGCCGTACGAGCCCACGGCCTGGGACTCGGTGAACATCGAGCAGATGTGGGAGTACGTCCGCAAGGAGAGTGACGAGCGGACGACGGCACTCGCCGACATGTGGCGGCGAGCGGCGAGCCTGCTGCAGACCACTCGGGACAATCTCAAGCGCCATGCCGACTCCCTGGACGCCCGCTGGCAGTCGCCCGCGGCACGGGTCTTCATGTCCCGCGTGGGTGCCACGCTGCACTCGCTCGACGAGTGGAAGGAGGTGGCCAGCAACAACGCCACCGGCCTCGACCAGCTCGCCAGCAAGATCGGGACTGCCCAGCGGGAGATGAAGACGCTCTGGGAGGAGTACCGGGCCGAGCAGATCCGACAGGGGGAGCGCCGGACCAACGACGAGGGCGTCCAGGCTGTCGACCTCGTCGAATGGGTCCCCGGTGTCACAGGCAACGACGCCAAGTCGTACGAGGACGTGCAGAACGAGTACCACCAGCGCGCCAAGAACATCACCAAGCCGCTGGCGGACCTCTACATCGACGTCTACATCTCCAATATCTCCCGGGGCGGGAAGTTCAAGGGCCCGACGGACGCGGTGATCACCAATCCGTCGAACGTGCCCCGCCCTGGCGGTCCGGGGGCGCCCCCGCCCGGCGCACCCATGAACGGGGCCGCCCCGAACCGCCCGGCCATGCCCAGCCGGCCGGATCTGCCGACCCGACCCGGTGGGGCCGACGCGCCGACCGGTGCCGCGCCACCGCCGCCACCAAATCTTCCGGAGGGCGTCGGTCTGGCAGGTGGCGCCGCCGCGCCGGTCGCCCCACCGCCGACCGCACCGCCGGTGACCACCGCACCCACGGCACCCGTGACTCCCGGTCCGGTGGTGCCGCCGGTGGCCCCGCCCGGGCCGCGACCGGGCAACCCCGGGCTGAACGCACCGAACTCAGCGCGACCGAACGCACCGAGGGCCACCCTGCCGGGTGCGGGTGGTCCCGGCGCGCCCGGTGGCCGTGGGCCGGGGCCCAACCGGCCCACCCTTCCTGGTGCAGGCGGCCCGGCTAGCGGATCCGGCGCGCCGGGTGGCCGGAAAAGTCCCGCACCGAGCCGCCCGACCCTGCCCGGCAACACCGGCGCTGGCGCTCCCGGCGGTGGCCGGGGTCGGCCGGGTCTGGGCAACCGGCCGGGCGCTTCGGCCACTCCGCCGCCGTCGAGTCCGCGGCTGCCCGGCTCCACCGCCCGCCCGAGTCAGCGCGGCGCCGCCCCCGGACGGCCTGCCGCACCTCCGCCGAGCCTCGGCGGTCAACGGGGTGCCGCGCCGGGCGGGCCGCCCAAGGCGAGCGCTCCGCTGAGCGGCAAACCGGCTGCCGGTAAGCCGGTGACCGGCGGAGGCGCTGCCGGTGCCCGACCCGATCTGAGCGGACGCGCCGGTGCGGGCACCGGGCGACCTGCGCCGGCGACGGGGCCGGCTCCGTCGCTGGGCGGTCGACGCGGCGGGCCGACGACGCCGTCTCCACGCAAGGCCGCACCCCGCGACGCAGAGCAGGAGACCTGGGAGTACGGCGACGGTGACGACGAGTTGTGGGTCACCGAGTCCTCCGCCGCTGGTGTGGTGGAGGCCCCTGCCGAACACCGCCCCCGGGAGCAGGGCAGGACCCTCGGCCAGAGCTGAACGCCGTCGGGCCGGTCACCCAACCCTGGGTGACCGGCCCGTACCATGCGGTGACCGTCTATTCGCAGCCGTCCCCGTGGCGGCGCACAGAGGAAGGCTGACGGGCATGCGTGTCCTCACCCGATCGGCAGCCGCCGCGCTCACCACCGCGAGCGTCCTGGCAGCCGTCGCCCTGCCCGCCGCACCCGCCCACGCCGACTCGGTCCGCGACAGATCCTGGCACGTCAAGAGCATGGAGCTGACCGAGCTCCACGACATCACCAAGGGCGAGGGCGTCACCGTGGCGGTGGTCGACACCGGGGTGGACGCGACACACCCGGATCTTCGCGGCGGCGTCCTGCCCGGCATCGACCTCTACGACGACGGCACCAAGGGCCGCCTCGACCGTCAGGGACACGGCACCGGCATGGCCTCACTTATCGCCGGTCGCGGGCACGGCCCTGGCGGCCGTGACGGCGTGCTCGGCGTGGCACCCGAGGCCAAGATCCTTCCAGTGACGATCAAGAAGGACGGCGCCCCGTTGATCGCACCGACGGCCCTCGCCGCCGGCATCAACTGGGCGATCGACGCCGGTGCCGACGTGATCAACGTTTCCCTGTCCAGCAGCTTCAACGAGGAGCTGAACCGGGCGGTCGAGCGCGCCTACCAGAACAACGTGATCGTGGTCGCCGCGGCCGGCAACGACGACCAGATCCTCGTCGGCGCGCCGGCCTCGCATCCCGGCAGCATCGCCGTCAACGCTGTCGACCGCAAGGGCGTCATCAGCAAGAAGGGGTCGGTACCGGGAACCTTGGACCTACCGATCAGCATCGCCGCCCCCGGTCAGGACATGACGTTGGCTCGCCCAGGTGGCCGGTACGTCACCGCGACCGGCAGCAGCAGCGCCACCGCGATCGTCTCCGGTGCGGTGGCCCTGATCAAGGCCGAGTACCCGGACCTGAACGCGTACCAGACGTTCGAGCGGCTGCTTGAGACCACCAGGGACGCCGGTGAGCCGGGCCGCGACGAGTACTACGGCTGGGGCGTACTCGACCTGCGGGAGGCGTTGACCGGCGAACCCGACGGGCGGGGCAGCCGCGCCGCGGCAACCGGCGAGCCGGAGATCGACGAGGCACTCGCCGCCGCGCGGGCAGCCGGAAGCGACGGTCCCGACTACGCGGAAATCGTGATCGTCGTGCTGGTCTGGGTGGTCTTCCTGGCCATGCTCGTCGGCGGAGTGGTGGCCATCGTCAAGCTCCGTCGCCGCTCGCGCCGCCGCCGAGACGCCAGCCTGGCCGCAGAGCCCGTGCTCGCCGGCGGTGGGCCTGCCGCGCCGTCGACGCCGGGCGGGGCGGTCGGCTCGACCGCTCAGACCTTGTCTGATCCCGCTCCGGCCGGTGACGCCGCCTGGCGCCGCCCGTCCGATGAGTAGCAGGACGGACAGGTGCTGAACACGTCAGCGGAGTCCGGCTCCGCGTCCGTGCCGACGCCACGTCGGCGGCCGGTCGTCGTCACCGTCGCCGTCCTGCTGATGGTGCCCTCGATCGTCCTCTGGCTGATCGCCGGGTTCGCTTTCTTCCGCGCGATGCTGCGCGCCGAGGGCGACGGACTGGGCAAGGTCCTGGTGGTGGGCATCGGTGCCGGCGTACTCGCGATCGCGTTGCTTGTGGTGCTGCTCGCGGCCATGGGGATCTTCATGGCCTGGACCGGCGACAATGCCGCCGGGCTGGCCGTGCCGGCCGGGTTCACCTTCGGACTTTTCGTCGTGGTCATCGTGACGCTGCTGGCGCAGGGCAAGCTCAGCTATCACCCGACGATGGTCACGCCGCTGGTGGTGGGCGGGCTTGCCGGCGTGTCGCTCATCCTGATCAAGACTCCACCGGCGCGGGCCTGGTTCGCCAGCCGCGGTGGCTAGCAGCTAGGCCGGGGACCAGCGACGGGCGGGGGCGTCGAAGCGGGCCAGCAGTTCGTCCCGGCCGTCCGCGTGCAGGCAGCGCAGCTCGGTGCCGTCCGGTACGACAAGCGACTCCATCCGGGGTTGGCCCTGACCCCACTCGTCGGGCGTGGTCTCGCCGGGCGGCCAGCGCAGCACCGCCACCCACTCGTCGGACTCCTCGAACGGAGAGCCCTCACCGAGCAGCCCGAGCCGTCGGTACAGCCGGGTCGGCGTGTCCCGTCCCGGTCCGTGCCAGGCGTGCACCAGTCCAGCCGCCCGGTCGTATCCATCATCCAGGTAGGACGTCAGGTAACGGTGCGGGATGACAAGTTGCAGCAGCAGCGGTGCGCCGGGATCGGGACCGTCATCATCGGTCTCGGGTGCCGGACGGGGCACCGGTACGCCCACCGCCGACGGGTCGGCGTACCTGGCCGTGTCGCGGCGCGCCTGCTCCTGCTTGGCTGCCTCGTCGATGACCTGTCGCAGCTCGCCGAGCCAGTCGCGCAACGTCAGCAGCGCCTCGCCGGGTAGCGCCGCGGCCAGCGGCGTCTCCGGGTTCAGCAGCAACTGCCAGGAGATGTCCGGCCAGTGGTCGGTGAGCTGGAGGCTGCTGACCACCACCAGGTCACGCTCGCCGAGTGCCTGTCGCAGCCGGGCTTCCGAGCTGAACACGGGCAGGCTGACCTGACCCTGCTCGTCGGGCACGGTCCACCAGGGAAACTCGGGATCGGACAGGTCACGTGTCGCCGGTCCGTCCGGGTCCACCGGCAGCACCAGTTCGGCGCGGAGCAGTGCGGCCATCAGGGCGTTCGGGTCCTGCCGCCGGACCGCCTCGCGCAGCGGTCGCTCGGCCTCCATCACCGGCTCGGTCAGGGCCCTGAGTTCGTCAGCGGTCAGCCGGATGCCGATCGGCAACCCGGCGTCGATCGCCAACATCCATTCGTCGTCGGGCCAGTCGACGGCTAGGTCGATCAGGCCCGACACCCGGTAGCTCACCGACTGGCCGGGCAGCCCGGCGGCGATTGCCGCCGGTGAGGTGTACGCGAGCACGTGCGTGACGCCGTCGTGCTGGCCGGTCGCCCAGGCCACCGCTTCCCGGCCGGCCGCCGCGCCGGGCGACACGGGCAGCAGCAGCGGACCGGCGACCAGTTCGGTGAGGAAGCCTTCCCGGTCGTCGGCCTCGGCGGCGGCCAACAGCGCGCGCTCGGCGGCGGTGGTCGGCTGCCAGCCGGTCACCAGGTGCCGTCCGCGCGTACCCGCTGGGGGCGGTGACCGAGCACGAGCGTGGTGAGCGCCTCGTCGAGATCCGCGCCGAGGAACCAGTCCCCGGTGTGGTCCAGCACGAACACCCGGCCGTGCTCGTCGAGAGCCAGGATCCCGCTGCCGTCGCCCTCCTCACCCAGTGGGCTCAATGGCGCGCCGATCGCCTCGGCAAGCTCGGCGAGGGTCTCCACCGAGTGCCGCACCAGGAACGGGTCGAGGTGGACGCCGCTCGGTGCGACCTGTTCACCTTCACCCTGCGGGCGTACCCGCAGGCCACCGAACTCGGCATAAGCCTCGATCGCCCGAGCCGTAACGGTGTGCTGACGACCACCGGGGGTGGCGTGGGCCGCGATCCGCAGCCCCCACTCGCGGCCCCGGCTCTGGTCGGACCGATGGGGCGACCAGCCGGCGGCGGCGAGGGTCTGTGCCACCAGGGGCGGAAAGCGTTCGGTCATGTCAGCGCCTCCACACCGAACCAGTCCAGCAGGGCCGCGCAGGAACGGCAGGGCGGCTGCACCTGGCCGTGGCGCGGGTCACCCTCCTCCCGTACCCGGGTCACCCGGATCTTCGCGCCCCACAGCAGCGCGCGGGCTCGGGCCGCGTCGAGCGGTGGACCGCCGGCCTCGGCTGCGTAGAGCCGGTCGGAGATCAGCACCGCCTCGGCGCACCAGCCGGCATAGCGCTCGCGTTGCTCGACCGGCAGCCCGTGCAGGAAACGGCGAACCACCGGATGCAGGTCGGGGGCCAGATCGCCGCGTACCGAGGTGTGCGTGTGGACGGTGCCGCCGGCCAGCAGTGCGCCGGCCGCCAGCGGCAGCATCCGTGGCTGCGCCATCCCGTCCTCCCGGTCGTCGACAGGGGATTCCCGGCGAGGTTTCGCCCGGCCCGCCAGCGAGCCTAACCGTCACCGGCCGCCCGACGGGGGTGGTGTCCGGGCACCGCTGGCATCGAGGGGCTCACACCGCGTCGACCGCCTGGGATATCGTCGGTCCAGCCCCCTCCTCGCCGTCCAGAGCCGGAGCCATGACGCGCACCCTTCTCGTCTCCCCGGATCAGCCCGGTGCCTACCCGTCCATCGGGGAGGCACTGGCGGTGGCCACCGACGACGCGGTCGTCTCGGTCAGCCCCGGCACCTACCACGAGGCCCTGTTCGTCAATGACCGTGGCGTCAGCGTGGTCGCCGCGCAGGGCCCAGGCACGGTCACCATCGACGCGTCCGCCGGTGCGTACCCGACGGTGTCCTGCAACTCGGGTCGGTTGGAGCTGCGCGACCTGGTCCTGAAGGCGGGTGACGCGCCGGTCGTGGTGGCCGACCGGGCGAGGCTCACCATGACCGGGTGCGAGCTGAACGCCGGCTTCGGCGCGGCGATCCAGGTGGCCGGCCGGTCCGAGTTCACCCTCGGCCGTTGCCGGGTGACCGGCGGACGGTACGGCCTGGTGGTGGAGGACTCCGACGGCAGCGTGGAGGGCTGCGAGTTCACCGATCTCAGCGAGGACGGCATCATCGTGCGGATCGGCGCAGCCCCGACCATCCGCACCAGCACGGTGACCCGCTGCGGCAACCGGGGCATCTACATCTACCAGTACGGCCGACCCACGATCGAGACCTGCGACATCTCGCAGACCGGACAGGCCGGTGTGGCGGTGGTCCATCAGAGCGCCCCGGTGCTGCGTCGCTGCCGGATCCGCGACACCCGCGGGCCGGCGGTCTCCTTCGCCCGTGGCTGCCGCGGCAGCGTCGAGGAGTGCACCACGGAGAACACCGGCCAGCCGGCGATCGAGATCGCCGAGGGAGCCGAGCCGACCGTCGTCGAGGGCACCGTCAACCGGAAGGCCGCCTTCGGCGCCGACGCCGCCCGCGCGCACACCGGTCAGGACGCCGCCCGGGTGGAGAAGTTGCTGGGCGAACTGGCGGCCATGGTCGGCCTGGAGTCGGTGAAGGAGGAGGTACGCGCCCTCATCGACGAGATCCAGGTCAACGAGTGGCGGCGCAGCGCCGGGCTGCCCGTCGGTGCGGTCAGCCATCACCTGATCTTCGCCGGTGCCCCTGGCACCGGTAAGACCACCGTGGCGCGCATCTACGGTGACCTGCTGGCGGCGTTGGGCGCACTACCGGGCGGCGCCTTCCGCGAGGTCTCCCGACGTGACCTGGTCGGCCAGTACATCGGCCACACCGCCGAGAAGACCGCCGCCGCGTTCGAACTGGCGCGCGGCGGCGTGCTCTTCATCGATGAGGCGTACACCCTGTCCCGGTCGTCCGGCACCGGCGGCGACTTCGGGCAGGAAGCCATCGACACGCTCGTCAAGCTGATGGAGGACCACCGCGACGAGATCGCGGTGATCGCGGCCGGCTACACCGGTGAGATGCTGCAGTTCCTCGATGCCAACCCCGGTCTGGCCTCCCGCTTCGCCAAGACTGTGGAGTTCGGCAACTACTCGCCGGAGCAGCTTGTCGTCATCGTGGAGCGAATGGCCGGCGGCGACGAGTATCTGCTCGCCGACGGCGTCTCCGAGGTGCTCCGCGAGCACTTCGGCACCATCGAGCGGGACCAGAACTTCGGCAACGCCCGGGAGGCACGCAAGCTCTTCGAGGGTGTGCGGAAAGCGCAGGCCCAGCGGTTGCGGCAGTCCGGCCAACGACCGAGCCTCGACGAGTTGCGGACCGTGACCGTGGCCGACGTGCGCGTCGCGATCGGGCGCTGACGATGCGGCACCGGGCAGGGAGGGACGCGCGGTGACGCATCCGGGTGCGGCACAGCCGGGCGAGCCGGGTTGGCAGCATCACCCGGGGGCGGCGGCACCGCCGCCGCAGCAACGCCCGCCCCAGCAGGGCGCTGTGCCGGCACCGACGCTCGGCGGCGCCGGGCCCGGACACAACTGGGCGGCCCAGCGCGGGCAGGGACGGGCCACCGTCGGCACCGCGTACACCAGTCGGGCCGCCGCTGCGGCGCCGGCCGCCGCCGCCGCGCCCACCGCCCGGGCACCGGAGAGCCGGATCGCACCACAGGCCATGGCCGCCCCGGCGGGACAGCCCGTCGCGGAGGTCTCTGCCGAGGACGCCGCACCGGTCCCGGTCGTACGCCCACACCGACGGCAGCCACGCGTCGGCGGGATCCACGTGGCTCAGCTCGTGGCCTGGCAAGCCGGTGCGGCGGCGGTGCTGGCGGCCACGCCGCACGGCCTGCCGCTGACCGTCGCCGTGGCCGCCGTGGCCGTACTGGTGCTCGCTCCGACGATGGTGCGCCGCCGGGGCCGATGGCTCCACCAGTGGCTGGCCGTGTGGTGGGCGTACCGGGGGCGCAGCCGACAGCTGGTTGACGCCGGGTCCGACGGCCCCTGGCAGGTGCTGCGTCACCTGGAGAGCACCGTCGAGCTGGATCAGGTCGAGATCGACGATCAGCCGGCCGTGCTGCTGACCCACCGGGGCGGGCTCAGCGCGGTGCTGGAGGTCGATCCGACCGAGGGTGCACTGCTCATGGGCGCGCCACAGGCCCTGCCGTCGCCGGTGGCCTTGCTGCCCGCCGCCGACCCGGCGACACCGGTGGTGACGGTCCAGGTGCTGATCCAGGTGACCCCGGCACCCCGTGCCCGGGCGGCGGCGGTCGACCGGGCGTACCGCGAGCTGACCAACGGTGGCGTCCCGGCCAGCCGGCAGGCGTGGGTGGTGCTGCACGCTCCGCGGACCCCCGACTTTCATGCCGACCGCGACCTGCGACCGGCGCTCACCGCGGCGATCCGGCGGACCCGCCGGCAGCTGCGGCAGGAGCGGGCGACGGCCCGGCTGCTGAACCGGGACGAGGTGCTCGCCGCGGTAGCCCAACTGACCCATCTCACCGGCGGGGCGGTGGGTACGGACCGACCGTTGGCCCGGGAAGGCTGGCGAAACTGGTCGGTGCAGGGTGTCCCGCAGAGCTGTCATCGACTGCTCGCCTGGCCCGGCCGGGCGTGGGAGCTGGACCCGCTGCTGCGTGGGCTGCCCGCCGCGGCCGGCGTGGTGTCGGTCTCGGTGGCTCGGGAGAACGACCGCCCCGGCGACGACGACGCTCTGGTGGAGGTGGCGTTCCGGCTCATCGGCGCGGACCCGGCCGCGTTGGCCGCCGCCGATCAGGCCCTCGACCGGGCAATCCGCGATCACGGTGGTCGCCTGCAGAGACTCGACGGTGAGCACGCCCACGGCGTGGCCGCCACCCTGCCGTTGGGAGGCTTCCTGCGATGAACGGCGTCGCCTTTCCCGGCAGTCGGATGGGGCTGCACGTGGCGGACGGTGCCGCCGTCGCCGGGCTACGGCTGGTGGCCGGTGGCGGTGGACTGGTCGTCGGCCGTAACCGTCAGCAGGAGCCGGTGGGGCTGCGGGTGTTCCGGGCCGAGCCGACCCGGCTGATGCTCACCGGCGGGGTACGCGCGGCCGAGCTGCTCGCCTTCCGGTCCCTGGCGCTCGGCGCCCGGCTGTTCATCCAGACCGCGCGGGAGCAGGAGTGGGACGCCCTGCTGCGGCGCTGCGTCATCGGCCGGGAGATCGCCTCGTTCCTGCCGCCCGGTGTCGCTCCTCCGGTCCCGGCCACACCCACCGAACCGCAGCTCGTGGTGATCGACACCGGTCCGGTGACCGGGCCTGACACCAATCTCAGCGCGCCCTGGCGGGCCACCCTGGTGGTCCGCGACGACCTGGCCGGCTGGGACGTCGAGGTTCTGGTACGCAGCGACATCGTGGTGCTTCAGCGGCTGACCGAGGCCGAGGCGGCCACCGCCGCGAGCGCCCTCGGTCTGGCCAGCGTGCAGAGCTGGTTCACCCAGTTGCATCCGGAGATGGTCGGCCTGATCACCAAGGGCAAGGTGCAGTGGGTGATGCTCAGCATGACCGGCACCGAGCGTCAGCTGATCGGCCCCGTCGCTCGGGCGGGCTGAACGAGGACCGGCGTCACGGTCTTTGCCGCATTGGTACACCCGGCGGCTCCCGCATGGACACCGGTGCCGCTTATCCTCCGACGGTCTACTCCCTTCGGAGGCCGCTTACATGCAGCGCACAAGAAGTACCCGACTACTCACAATCCCGGGCGTACTGGTCACCGCCACCACGCTCATCCTCTCCAGTGGCACCGCCGCCGCCGCAGACCCGGCGGCCACCATGCCGTTCATCAGTGAGATCCACTACGACAACGTCGGCGCGGACACCGGCGAGGCGATCGAGATCGAGGGGCCGGCCGGCTTCGACCTGACCGGCTGGCAGATCGTCCTCTACAACGGTGCCAACGGCACGGCGTACGGAACCAGGACGTTGGGCGGCGCGGTGCCGGCCTCGGGTGTGGTCGTCGAGTCGTACCCGGCGGACGGCATCCAGAACGGCTCCCCCGACGGCGTCGCGCTCGTCGCGCCCGGCGGTGACGTCGCCGAGTTCCTGACCTACGAGGGCACCTTCGCCGCGGTCGGCGGACCGGCGAGCGGCCGGACCGGGGTGGACATCGGGGTGCAGGAGACCGCGTCGACCCCGGCGGGCCACTCGCTCCAGAAGATCGACGGAACCTGGCAGGCGCCGGCGGCGAACACCTTCGGGGTCCGCAACGCCGCGCCGGACCCGGATCCCGATCCGGACCCGACCGGCTGCACCGTCACGGTCGACCACACCATCGCCGAGGTGCAGGGCACCGGTACGGCCACGCCGCTGGCCGGCAGCCGGGTGACCGTGGAGGGCATCGTCACCGCCGACCACCGCAGCGGTGGCTACAACGGGGTGTACGTGCAGACGGCGGGCAGCGGTGCCGAGCGCCCGGTCGCCGCCGGTACCGCCTCGGACGGCATCTTCGTGTACCTCACCAGCAACACCGCGAACCACCCGTCGGTCGCGATCGGCGACCGCGTCCGGGTCAGCGGCACGGCGGGCGAGTTCAACGGCCTCACCCAGCTCACCATCGCGGCCCGGACCGACGTGCAGGTGTGCGCGCAGGGTGCGCCGCTGCCGGCACCGGTCCCGGTCGAGCTGCCGCTGGACGAGGCCGCTCGCGAGTCGGTCGAGTCGATGCTGGTGGCGCCGGTCGGCGCGTACGCCGTGTCGGAGGTGTACAACACCAACCGGTACGGCGAGGTGGCGCTCACCGCCGGTGACCAGCCGGCCCGGACGCCTACCGACGTGGCCCGCCCCGGTTCGGACACCGCGCAGGCCCTGGCCGCCGAGAACAAGCGGCGTCGCCTGCTGGTCGACGACGGCCGGACGACCAACCTGGCCACCGCCGGGCTGCTGCCGCCGTACGTCTCGCCGGCCAGCCCGTTGCGGGTCGGTGACCAGGTGGAAGCGTTCGGCCCGTCGGTGCTGTCGTACGGCTTCAACGAGTGGCGCCTGCAGCCGACCCGACCGGTCGACGCGGACACCGCGCCGGCCGCCCGGACCACGTTCAAGGCCACCAACCCGCGTACCGCCGGACCCGTCGACGTCGGCGGCGACCTGCGGGTGGCGAGCTTCAACGTGCTGAACTACTTCGTTCACTTCGGCGGCGACGCCCGGGGTGCCGCCGACGAGGCGGCGCTGGCCAAGCAGGAGGCGAAGATCGTCTCGGCGATCTCCGCGCTGGACGCCGACGTGGTGGCGCTGGAGGAGATCGAGAACTCGGTCCGGTTCGACGCCGAGGACCCGCAGCAGGCGCTCAAGCGCCTGGTCGCCGCCCTGAACAGCGAGGACGGCGCGGGCACCTGGGACTATGTGCGCACTCCGGCGGAGCTGCCGAGCGCGGCCGAGCAGGACGTCATCACCACGGCGATCATCTTCAAGCCGGCCGAGGCGCAGCCGAAGGGCCCGTCGCGGTCGGTCAACGACGAGACGGTGTGGTCCAACGCCCGCGAGCCGATCGCGCAGACCTTCACCGCCGGCTCGGTGGACTTCGTCGTGGTGGCCAACCACTTCAAGTCCAAGAGCGGTGCCGGCACCGGTGACAACGCCGATGCCGGGGACGGTCAGGGCGGTTGGAACGGTGACCGGGTCCGGCAGGCCGGCGCGCTGGCCGCCTTCGTGGATCAGGTCAAGGCGGACAGCGGGACCGACGACGCGCTGCTGCTGGGTGACTTCAACGCGTACACCCAGGAGGATCCGATGCAGGTCCTCTACGACGAGGACTACCGCAACCTCAACGACACCGGGAAGACCAGCTACGTCTTCAACGGTGAGTCCGGCTCGCTCGACCACGCGCTCGCCTCGCCGTCGCTGGCGTCGCGGGTCACCGGCGTCGACGTCTGGCAGATCAACGCGGTCGAGTCGTACGCCTTCCAGTACGACGGCCTGGCCGCGTTCTACGCACCGGACCCGTACCGGGCCAGCGACCACAACCCGCTGGTCGTGGGCATCGACACCGGAGCGGACCCGGGCCCGGTGGACCTCCAGCTGTTGAGCATCAACGACTTCCACGGCCGACTGGAGTCGCCGGCCACCGTGGGTGGTCAGCCGGTCGGCGGTGCTGCCCAGCTCGCCGGGCTGGTGAACCAGTTGCGGGCGGAGAACCCGAACACCGGGTTCGTCTCCGCCGGTGACAACATCGGTGCCTCCACCTTCATCTCGGCGATCGACGACGACAACCCGACGATCGACGCGTTGAACCAGGCCGGCCTGCTCGTCTCGGCGGTGGGCAACCACGAGTTCGACAAGGGCATGGCGGACCTGACCGGCCGGGTCACCGACCGGGCCGACTTCCCGTACCTGGGTGCCAACGTGTACCGGGGTGACACCCGGGCGTTGCCGGCGTACTCGGTCGACACGATCGGCGGCGTCCGGGTCGGCTTCATCGGCGTGGTCACCGAGCAGACCGCCTCGCTGGTCAGCCCGGACGGCATCGCCGGCATCACCTTCCGCGACCCGGTGACCGAGGCCAACCTGGTCGCCGGCCAGCTCAAGGACGGCAACCCGGACAACGGCGAGGCCGACGTGGTGGTGCTGCTCGCGCACGAGGGCGCCGCGACGGCGAACATCGACTCCCCCGAGGCGTTGGCCAACGACCCGGTCTTCGGCGAGTTCACCCGCGCCGACGCCACCGTCGACGTCATCTTCAGCGGGCACACCCACCAGCCGTACGCCTTCGAGGTGCCGGTTCCCGGCACCGACAAGCTGCGGCCGATCGTGCAGGCCGAGGACTACGGCAAGCGGCTGGGCAAGGTGACGCTGACCTTCGACCCGGAGGCGGGCGCCATCACCGCCGCCGACGCGTCGCTGGTGGACGTCGTCGGCGCACCGCAGGACCCGGCGGTGGCGGAGATCGTGGCCGCCGCGAAGGTCCGGGCGCAGGAGCTGGGCCAGCGCAAGCTCGGTGAGATCACCGCCGACATCCGGCGGGCCTACACCGACGGCAACGAGGACCGGGGCAAGGAGTCGGCGCTTGGCAACTTCATCGCCGACGTGCAGCTCGCCGGCACCCGCGACGCCGGCCGGGGCGGGGCGCAGATCGCGTTCATGAACCCGGGCGGCCTGCGGGCCGACCTGCTGTACGGCGAGGACGGCACGATCACGTACGCCGAGGCCTTCGCCGTCCAGCCGTTCGCCAACGACGTGGTCACCAAGACCTACACCGGTGCCGAGATCAAGCAGGTGTTGGAGCAGCAGTGGCAGCCGGCGGGCGCGTCCCGCCCGGTGTTGTGGCTCGGCGTGTCGGAGGGCTTCAGCTACACCTACGACCCGCAGGCCGCTCAGGGCTCGCGGATCACGTCGATGACGTTGAACGGCACGCCGATCGACCCGGCGGGCAGCTACCGGGTCACGGTGAACTCGTTCCTCGCCGCCGGCGGGGACAACTTCACCACGCTCGCCGGCGGCACCGACCCGGTGACCACCGGCGACAACGACCTCACCATGCTGGTGAATTACTTCTCCGCCAACTCGCCGGTGACCGCGGACACCGAACCACGGTCGTCGGTCGGTCAGGGCGGCCCGGAGTGCACCACCACGATCACCGGCAGGCACGCCAAGCCGCTGCTCGTGACCACCGGCCTGACCTGCGTGGAGAACGCCACGATCGCCGGTCCGGTGTCGATCGCCGCAGGGGCCTCCCTGCGGGTGACCGGCGGCACCATCAACGGCCCGGTGTCGGCCACCCGGCCGGTGCTGTTCGAGCTGTCGGGGACGAAGATCTCCGGTCCGGTCATGGTGGCCGGTGCCACCGGCGACCTGAAGATCAGCAAGGCTCGGATCAACGGACCGTTGGCGCTGGTGGCAAACCTCGGTGGAGTACGGGTCGACGGAGTCACCGTCAGCGGCCCGGTGAGCGTGACCGGCAACTCCGGCAGCCAGCCGGTGGTCGTCGCCGCGAACACCGTCAGCGGCCCGCTGGCCTGCTCGGGCAACACCCCGGCCCCGGTGAACGAGGGTCGGGCGAACACGGTGCGGGGCCCGGCCTGGGGTCAGTGCGCACGCCTGTGACCGGTAGGTGACAACGCCGGTCCGCGGTCGGAGTTGCTTCGACCGCGGACCGGCTGCCGGTTCGTTCCGGCCCGCCCGAGTGGCCGATGCATACCCCCAGGGGTATATTCGGATCGGTTACCCGATCGGGGCGGCATCTCCGCACCCCCGCCGGGTAAGCACTCGCTGGAGACGAGCAACCGAGGAGTTGGCATGACGGTGCAGGTGTCGGTCATCACGACGTCGTCCCTCGGCGACCGCAGCTACCTGGCCACCGACGGCCGGGTCGCGGTCGTGGTGGACCCGCAGCGGGACATCGACCGGGTGCTGTACCTCGCCGGTGCGGCCGGCGTGCGGATCACCCACGTGGTCGAGACGCACCTGCACAACGACTACGTCTCCGGTGGGCTGGACCTGGCCCGGCTGACCGGGGCGCGGTACCTGGTCGCCGCCGCGGACGAGGTCGGTTTCGACCGGGTACCGGTCGGCGACGGCGACGTCGTCGAGGTGTCGGAGACGCTGCGGCTGCGCGCCGTGGCCACCCCTGGTCACACCTTCCACCACCTGTCGTACGTGCTCGACGAGGCCACCGAGGGCGGCTGGACCGCGACCGGGGTCTTCACCGGCGGATCTCTGCTGTTCGGCACCACCGGCCGCACCGACCTGCTCGGCGCCGAGCACGCGCACGAGTTGGCCAAGCGCCAGCACACCTCGGCGCAGCGGCTCGCCGACCTGCTGCCGGACGGGGCACAGGTGTGGCCCACCCACGGCTTCGGCAGCTTCTGCTCGGCCAGCCAGGCCGACGCCCCCGACTCGACGATCGGCCGGGAGAAGCAGGTCAACCCGGTGTTCCGGCTGGCCGCGACCGAGTTCGTCACCGAGACCCTGGCCGGTCTGGACGCCTACCCGGCGTACTACGCGCACATGGGGGTGGCCAACACCGCCGGCCCGGCCCCCGTGGACCTCACCCCGGTGGCGCGAGCCGACGCCACGCAGTTGCGGGAGCGCATCGCCGCCGGGGAGTGGGTGGTCGACCTGCGACACCGCAAGGCGTACGCGGTCTCGCACCTGGCCGGCACGGTGAGCCTCGGCCTCGACGGCCCCGTGTCGACCTGGCTCGGCTGGCTGATCGACTGGGGCACCCCGGTCACGCTGCTGGCCGAGACACCGGAGCAGGTCGCCGACGCCCAGCGCGAGCTGGTCCGGATCGGCATCGACCGGCCCGCCGCCCAGGCGACCGGCACCCCCCGGCAGTGGGTCGACGAGCCCGCCGACCTGCGGGAACTGCTCGTCGCGGATTTCCCGGCGCTGGCCGCCGCGCAGGCCGGGAATCCACCGGCCGGGCTGCCCGCCCCGCAGGTCGTTCTCGACGTGCGGCTGGGCAACGAGTGGCGGGACGGCCACGTCGAGGATGCCGTGCACGTGCCGCTGCCCGAGCTGCCCCGCCGGCTGGCCGACATTCCGGCCGGCACCGTCTGGGTGCACTGCGGGTCCGGCTACCGGGCCGCCCTCGCCGCCTCCCTGCTGGCCAACGCCGGCCGCGACGTGGTGCTGATCAACGACCTCTTCGACCACGCCGAGGCGGCCGGCGTACGACTGGACCGCAGCGCCTGACCGCCGGCCGGGCTGGCCCGAGCGCCGCCGTCCGTCGGGTCAGCCGGCCGGCGGTTCCGGCGGACTGATCGGCAGCAGGACGCGGAACAGGGTGCTGCCGGGCGTGCTGGTCACCCGGATGTCACCGTGGTGCTTGTTGACCACGATCCGGTAGGAGATGTCCAGACCGAGGCCGGTACCCTCGCCGACCGGCTTCGTGGTGAAGAACGGCTCGAAGATCCGGGGGCGGATCTCGTCGGGAATGCCCGGGCCGGTGTCGGCGACCTCGACGATCAACCAGTCGTCCTGCCGGAGAGTCCGGACGGTCAACACCCCGTCACCACCCATCGCGCCGAGCGCGTTATCGATCAGATTGCTCCACACCTGGTTCAGCTCGGCGGCGTACGCCGGGATCGATGGCAGGCTCCGGTCGTACTCCCGGACCAGCCGGACCCCGGCGGTGATCTTGCCCTTGAACATCACGAGCGTGGCGTCGAGCAGTTCGTGCACGTCCACCACCTGGTACGGCGCCCGGTCGAGCTGGGAGTACTGCTTGGCGGCACCGACCAGGGTGGAGATCCGGGTGGCGGCGTCGGCGATCTCCCGCATGAGCAGTTCGGTCTCGACCGTGTAGCTCAGCCAACGCACCGCCGCTTCCAGGTCCTCCTCGCCGACCGACGCGCGGACGCGTTCCAGCCAGTCGACGTCCAGCCCGCCGCCGACGAGCGTCGACGCCAGCTCCCAGCCGGCGGTCAGGCCCCGGTCGTCCAGCCAGTCGGTCAACTCGTCCTCGGCGTCACTTGTCGCCAGCGGTGAGAGCGTCGGTGCCTTGGCCACCCGCTCGACCGCCTCCTCCTGGAGGCCCACCAGGGAGTGCAGCCGGCGACCGTCGAGCCGGCCGTCGGCGATCATGGCGAGCTTGTGCCGCATTCCGGCGATTCGTTCCCGCAGGCTGGTGGTGGCCCGCACCGCCGCGCTGGCCGGATTGTTCAACTCGTGGGTCAGGCCGGCCGACAGGGAACCCAGGGCCAGCAGCCGCTCCCGTTCGCCGATCAGCGTCTGGGTGTCCCGCATCCCGATGAACATGCCCTCCAGCAGGTGCATCGCCATCGGGAACCAGGTACGCACCGCGTGGGCGAACTGCTCCGCCGGCAGCACGAAGAACTCGGCGTCGGTGAGCGCCCACATGCTGTTGCGGTACTGCCGGTCGTCACCCAGGTACGCCTGGGTGGCACCGCCGTACACCCCGCGCTGCGCGGTGCGGCTGATCTCCACCTGGTCGCCGTGCACCGTGCGGCAGAGCCGCACCGTGCCGTCGAGCAGGACGAAGAAGCACTCCGCCGAATCACCCTCGCCGTAGACCAGGTCGCCTTCGTTGCGCCGCTCGACCCGGCCCTGGTCGGCCAACCAGCTCAACTGGGCGTCGTCGAGCGATTCGAAGAGGAACAGCGTCCGCAGGTCGTCGGCGGTCAGCCGCCCCGGGCCGGTGCCAGGGTCCCCGCTGGTCACTGTGCCTCCAGGTACCGGTGCACGAGCGACACGGCCATCGCGCCCTCACCGACGGCGGAGGCCACCCGCTTCACCGAGGCCGCGCGGACGTCACCGGCGGCGAACACGCCGGGCACGCTCGATTCGAGGTGGTACGGCTCGCGTGGCAGCGACCAGCCTGCCGGTCGACGTCCCCCGGCGACCAGGTCCGGTCCGGTGACCACGAATCCCCGTTCGTCGCGGACCAGCGTGCCGTCCAACCATCCGGTCCGGGGCTCGGCACCGATGAAGACGAACAGCCAGGACGTCACCACCTCCCGCTGCTCGCCGGTCCGGGTGTCCCGCAGGGTCAGCCGTTGCAGGTGTTCGTCACCGGCGGCGCCCGCCACCTCGGTGTACGGGTGCACGGTCACCTGGTCGATGCGGCCCAGTTGGTCGATGAGGTACCGGGACATCGACGTGCTCAGGTCCGCGCCCCGGATCAGCAGGTGTACCCGCTTCGCGTAGCGGGAGAAGTAGACCGCCGCCTGCCCCGCCGAGTTGGCGCCGCCGACGATGTAGACGTCCTCGCCCACGCAGCTCGGTGCCTCGCTGGCCGCCGAGCCGTAGAAGACGCCCCGGCCGGTGAAGTCGGCCAGGCCGGGCGCGCCGAGCATCCGGTACGACACGCCGGTGGCCAGCACCACCGAGTGGGCGGCGAGTGTCTGTCCGTCACTGAACCGCAGCAGCCGCGCCGACCCGGCTTCGGCCAGGCCCACCACCTCACGGGTGCTGAGCAGTTCCGCGCCGAACTTCAACGCCTGCCGGCGGGCCCGCTCGGTGAGCTGCGCCCCAGAGACCCCGTCGGGAAAGCCGAGGTAGTTCTCGATCCGGCTGCTCTGCCCGGCCTGTCCACCGGTGGCCAGCCGCTCCACCAGGACGGTGCGCAAGCCTTCCGAGGCCCCGTACACGGCGGCACCCAGGCCGGCCGGCCCGCCGCCAACCACCACCAGGTCGTAGAAGTCCGCCGTGGGGGTGACGTCCAGTCCCACCAGCCCGGCCAGTTCCGCCTCCGAGGGTGCCACCAGCGCCTTGCCGTCGGTGGTGACCACCAGCGGGACGTCGGCCGGAGTGGCCCCGGCCGCCGCGAGCAGCCGGCCGCCCTCGGGGTCGTCGGTCAGCAACCATCGGTACGGGACCAGGTTGCGGGCGAGGAAGTCCCGCACCGTGAACGACTCGGCGGACCAGCGGTGCCCGACCACCCGGATCTCGCTCTCCCCGGCGGCCGGGCTGGCCGCCCACGCCTCCAGCAGGGAGTCGACCACCGGGTAGAGCTTCTCCTCCGGCGGGTGCCACGGTTTGAGCAGGTAGTGGTCGAGGTCGACCAGGTTGATCGCGTCGATCGCCGCGCCGGTGTCGGCGTACGCGGTCAGCAGCACCCGGCGCGCGGCGGGGAACAGGTCCATCGCGGCTTCCAGGAACTCGATGCCGTTCATCTCCGGCATCCGGTAGTCGGCCAGCAGCAGCGCCACCTGGTCGCCACGTAGCTTGACCTCGCGCAGCGCCTCCAGTGCCTCCGGCCCGGAGGTGGCACGGACCACCCGGTACCGGTCGCCGTAGCGGCGCCGGATGTCCCGCGCGACCGCCCGGGAGACCGCCGGGTCGTCGTCGACGGAGAGGATCACCGGGTTCGCCATGGGCCCATGAAACCACGCCCGTGTTTCGGTCACCGATGCCGACGACGGACCCGACCGCAGGGCGGTGTGCCACACCAAAGTCCGGTGGCGAGCTGGTGTGCCCGCTGCTCAGGAGCGAGCCGCCGGGACGGCACGGAACACGATCGTCACGCTGAACGTGGTTCCGTCCACCTGGTAGGCGTAGCAGCCCGGCCCGGCCACGGTGGTGACGCCCGGCAGGTCGCTCTCCGGCGTGGTCAACACGGCGTGGTGCCCGTCGTCGCGGGGCTCGCCGGTGTAGGAGAACACCGCCGTCGCGCTGCCCGGCGCGTCGATGCGCGCTGCCCGGACCAGCACCGGACCGGTGTAGCCGGAGCCGATCCACCGGACCTTCTTCGGGTACGTGCCGTCCGGTTGCCGGTCCTCGTCGCGCAGTTGCAGGGCACCGTCGACGAAGTAGTCGGCGACCGGGTACAGCGGGCCGGGGCCGAGCACCCGGGACGCCAGGTCGCTGTCGGACCAGGGCCGGGGCTCGGTGACCGGGCAGGGGTCGCCGGGCCCGACGGTGGGCAGTTGGAGTGGCGGAGCCGTCCATCCGGTGGACGAGGCCGTCGGCGTCGGCGACCTCGGCGCGGCATCCGGCGGTGCGGCGTCACAGGCCGCCATGCTCAGCGCTAGCAGAACGGCGGCGCTCACCCACGGCCATCGCATCATCTCCGCAGTATCGACCCGTTGCGTCATCCGCACAGCCCCGGTACGCCGTCGAACTCGCGACGCCCGCCTTCGGCACCGCCGGTCCCCGCTTCGGTTGTCGGCCGGTGCCCTGATGCTGCGGTCGCTACGACTCGGGCTTCGAAGCACAACGTGCCCGATCGAGCAGGGCCCGCCGCTCGGCCTCGCCGTGCACCCGGTCCGCCGCCGCGCGGAACAGCGCCGCTGCCCGCTCCCGGTCACCCTGCCGGGCGACGAGGTCCGCCTCCACCGCCAGGGTCAACGGATAGCCGTCGAGCCCGCCGCCGGCACGCGCCTCGGTGAGCAGGGCCAGCCCGACCTCCGGCCCGTACGCGTACCCGTGCGCGACGGCTCGGTTCAACGCCACCACCGGGGTCGGCTGCGCCTGGACGAGCTGGTCGTAGCAGTCGGCGATCCGTCGCCAGTCGGTGGCCTCTGCGCTGGGCGCGGTGGCGTGGCACGCCGCGATCCGGGCCTGCCACGCGTACGGGCCGGACCCGGTCAGCCGGACGAGCAGGCGGTCGGCCTCGGCGATCGCCGCGTGGTCCCACCGGGACCGGTCCTGTCGATCGAGCGGAATCAGGTTGCCGTCGGTGTCCCGCCGGGCGGTCCGGCGGGAGTGCTGCAACAGGAACAGCGCCAGCAACGCCGTCGCCTCCTGCTGTTCCGGCATGAGCCGGACCAGCAACCGGGCCAACCGGATCGCCTCCTCGGCGAAGGCCGGTTCGCCGTCCGCGTCGTAGCCCTGGGTGAACAGCAGGTAGAGCACGCCCAGCACGCCGGGCAGGCGTTCGGTCAGGGCATGGCCACGCGGCACCCGGTACGGGATACCCGCCTCGGCGATCCTCGTCTTGGCCCGGGTGAGCCGCCGCGTCATGGTGGACTCGCTGACCAGGAAGGCCCGGGCGATGTCGGCGGTCGGTACCGCGCAGATCGTCCGGAGGGTCAGCGCGACCCGCGCCTGCGGCGCGAGTGCCGGATGGCAGCAGGTGAAGATGAGCCGCAGCCGGTCGTCCACCACCTCCTCGTCCGGTACCGGTTCCGCGGTGGCGGCCGTCAGCGCCAGCACCGCCACCTCGCGCAGCTTGCGCCGTTCGACCGAGGCCCGCCGCAGCACGTCGAGCAGCCGGTTCCGGGCAACGGCCATCAGCCAGCCCGCCGGGTTGGCCGGTACCCCGTCCACCGGCCAACGATCCAGTGCCCGGGCCAGGGCCTCCTGCGTGCAGTCCTCGGCCAGCGTCCAGTCTCCGGTGATCCGGATCAGGGCCGCCACGATCCGCGGGTACGCCTCGACGGCGGTGGCCGCGACGGCTTGCGCCGCCGCGGCCCGGTCGGCCGCCGTGCCCCCGTTACCGGCACGCCGCCGCGCCGCCGCGCCGTCGTCGTCGGTCGACGCCCGCGGCGCCGCGTTCTCGGCGGCCGGCTCCGTCACTGCTCGAAGTCGGCGAACGGGCGGAGTTCGATCCGCCCGGCCCAGGCCATCGGATGCGCCCGGGCCACCTCGATCGCCTCGTCCAGATCGGCGCACTCCAGCAGGTCGAAGCCGACGATCATCTCCTTGACCTCGGCGAACGGCCCGTCCGAGACCAACAGTTGGCCATCGCGGACCCGTACCGTGGTGGCGGCCGAGGCTGGCGCCAGCTGGGCGCCCTGGAGGCGTCGACCGGCCGCGTCGTTCTCGGCCACCCACACCTCGACGTCCGGGTGGTTGCTCGGCTCCGGGTCCGGCTCCGGATCGGTGCAGACCAGCATCATGTACTTCACGTCGGATCTCCCATCAAGTCGTCCTGCCGGGTGGTACATCGGCATGACGAACGGCAGGCCAGCGATCGGACAGCCCCTGCCCGCCCGACCGTATCCCCGGTCGGCCGTCCTGTCAGTCCCCGTACCGCCACCCGGCTCCCGTACACCGTCCGATCGGTCACCGCACGTGTCGACCGGCGCCACACTGCGGCGCTCGTAACGGATGTACCGTCGGTCGATTTCGCCGTACCGTCGCACTCGGCGCGGCCCGGACACTCGGTGACGAGGCGGGACGGCCCGGCACCAGGACAGCACTGACGGCGATGCGCCCAGCCGCCGGCCGACGCTCCGGAGGTCCCCTTGTCACGACGCGGTAGCCGAGGCGCTCTCCTCGTGCTCCTGCTCGCCGTCCTGCTCGCGGCGGCCTCCGGCTGCACCGGGGCCGGGACGAAGCCCACCCGGTCCGGCGGTGACCCGGTCGAAGCCCGGCCCGATCCGGGGTTGCTGGCGCTCGGCGAACTGCTGGACGCACGCGGCGCGCTACCGGTCGAACAGGCGCTGCGGATGGTCGCCGGGCTCGTCGAGCCGCTGCCGGGCGTCGAACCGTGGACGCCGGCGGACACGACGGCGCCACCGATGGCGGGGTTGGCGCTGCGTACGGCCGCGCAGGCACTGCCCACCCTGGACGCACCGGTCGCCGACCGGATCAGGGCGATCGTCGAGCCCTCCGCCGACGAGGAGGAACTCGTCGTCCGTCCGGGACAGGGCCTCGCGCGCCGCGGCTCGACCACTGTCGCGCCGGACACCGTCCCGTCGAACGAGGAACTGACCGGCGTCGTGGCCGGCATCGTGGCGGACATCGAGGAGCGGACCGGCCACCGGCTGCGGCTGACGGTACGGGTACGGACGGTCGCGGATGCCCGCACCGGCGGCGACGCCCTGACGACCCCGGTGGCCGGTGACGGCGGTACGACCCGCGCCTGCCGCATCGCCCTGCCGCGCACGTTGTTCGGTGCCGACGCTTCCTCGATCACCAGCACGATCGCACACGAGGTCTGGCACTGCTTCCAGTACGACGCGGCACCGCTGCGCAACCTCGACGGAGCTCCGTTGTGGATCATCGAGGGGCAGGCGGAATGGGCCGGGGAAGCCTATGTGGGTGGCTCCCCGTCGAGCGCAGCGCGATGGGACACCTGGCTGTTGCAACCGGCGAGGGCATTGACGACGCGCAGCTACGACGCCATCGGCCTGTACGCGGTCGCCGCCGCGACCGGCGCCGACCCGTGGCGGACGATGCTGCCCATGCTGGGCCGCCGGGGCGCTCGGGCGGTCGAGACGCTGTTCGACCGGTCCGCCACCGAGGCGGTCCGCCGCGTCGCGACGTCGCTCGTCCGGTCGCCCGAACTCGGTGAGGTGTGGGAGTCGCGGGGCCCTGGGATCACCGGCTCCCGGGTAGCCCCGGTGTTGACCGTCGCGGCCGAACCCGTCGAGGCCCGGATGCGGGTACCCGCCTTCGGCGCACTGCCGATACGGATCAACGCGTCCGGTGGTGAGGTGCTTCGCGTAACCGTCGAGGGTGGCGCGGCCGGCGCCGTCGCCATGCCGCTCGCCGGCACGGTCGAGCTGGCTCCCGGCGGCCACGCGATGTTCTGCCTGACCGAGGAGGGCTGCGCCTGTCCCGGGGCACGGCCGGGAACACCCCAGGCCGGAGCGGGAGAAGGTGCCGCGGCCGTGGGGGCGACCACCGCCGGTGAGGTCGCCTTGGTGGCCGAACTGCTCACCGTCGAGGAGATGTGCGAGTCGAGCGGGCTCGTCGGCGAGTGGGTGACCGACGTCGCCAACGTGATGCGGGTGTTGTCGGCGGAGTACGGCACCGTGCCCTCGTGCCGCGGGCCTTGGGTGGCGACCTTTACGGCGGACGGCCGATTCAACGCCGGGTACGAGGCCTCCTGCCGGATCGCCGACGTGACGGGGCGGGCGACCGCCCGGTTCACCGGGAACTACACCGACACCGGACGCACGTTCACCCTGTCGGACGTCGTGGGGGACGGCTCGATGACGCTCAACGGTCGTACCATGCCGCTGCCCGGCGTTGACGGGTTCCGAACGGCGCTGGGAAACACGGCCGACTACGTGATCGACGGCGACACCCTGACGTACTCCTTCGCCGCACCGGACGGCAGCAAGCCGACGATCGTGCTCACCAGACGGTCCTGACCACCGCCTGCCTGCCCATCTGGAAGCACTAGCCTCGGAGCGATGCAGCACACCCCCGACGGCCGGGCCGCGCTGACCACGGCCGAACGCGCGATCGATGCCCGCTTCCGCGCGGCGCTCGCCCGGCTACCGCGTCAGGGGCCGGCGGGGTGGATCACCGAGTTCGTGGTCTTCGGGCTCAAGCAGGCCTGGGCGTGCGTGTTCGGTGCCGCCATGCTGGCGATCATCTGTGCTGCGCACCTCTGGTATCCGGACGACGCCGCGTTCGCCCGCAACGACGCCCTCACCGTCGCCGCGGTCGCCATCCAGGTCGCCATGGTCGCGGGGCGGCTGGAGAGCCTGCGCGAACTGCGGGTGATCGTCCTGTTCCATCTCGTCGGCACGGTGATGGAGCTGTTCAAGACCCATGTCGGCTCGTGGACGTACGAGCCCGAGGGGGTGCTCCGGCTCGGTGGGGTGCCCCTGTTCAGCGGCTTCATGTACGCCGCGGTCGGCTCCTACCTGGTCCGGGTGAACCGGCTGTTCGACCTGCGCTTCACGCGCTATCCGAGACGCTGGTTGACGGCCCTGGTGGGGACCGCGATCTACGTCAACTTCTTCACCAACCACTACCTGCCGGACGTGCGGTGGCTGCTCGTCGCGGCCGTGGCGCTGGTGTTCGGTCCCTGCGTCATGCACTTCCGGATTTTCCGGGCCCGGTTGCGCATGCCGCTGCTGCTGGCCTTCGTCCTCGTCGCCTTCTTCATCTGGCTGGCCGAGAACATCGCCACCTGGTCGAACGCCTGGCTCTACCCGAGCCAGGCGGACGGTTGGCATCCGGTGTCACTGACGAAGCTGACGTCGTGGTTCCTCTTGATGATCATTTCGGTGGTGCTGGTCACCTGGATCGCACCGCCGCAGCCGCCCGACGACGACCGGCCACCGCACCGAGGCACCGACGAAACGGCGTCGGCAGCGGTGCCGGTCGGCCGGCGGGAGCGGCTCCGATCGTCTCGCGACCAGCTCAGCCCTGGCGGCCCTTCCACTGCGGGTTGAGCCGGTTCACCACGACCACCCGGCCACGTCGGCGCACCACCGTCGAACCCGGCTTCCGCTTCAGCGACCGGAGGGATGTCCGTACCTTCATGTCCGTTTTCTCCTCGGCTCGGGTCTCACGCCGTACGCGGGTGGCAACGCCGACCGCGACGGTGGGATTCCCCGGCCGGTGGCGGTCGATCGGGGGCCGGTCACCCGACCTACCGGTCGGACGGAGGCGACGGTTCGACTGCCAGCAGGGCGGCCAACTGCCGCAGCACCTGGGGCCGGGCCCGGTAGTAGACCCAGGTGCCCCGTCGTTCGGAGTCGACCAGACCCGCCTCTCTCAGCGTCCGCAGATGATGCGAGATCGTCGGGCCGGTCAGGTCGAAGGCCGGGGTCAGGTCGCAGACACACACCTCTCCGCCCTCGGCCGAGGCGATCATCGACATCAACCGCAACCGCACCGGATCGCCGAGGGCCTTGAATGCGGGTGCCAGCACCACGGCGGTCTCATCTGACACCCGCTGCTGCGCCAGCGGCGGGCAGCACGGGGCGGCGGTGAGATCGAGGGAAAGTGGCGCCGCCTGCTTCGACATACCCTAGGTTGACATCTGTCTAAGCAGCGTGCAAATCTCTGTTTCGAAGAACATCGAGACAGCAGGTCGAGGCCGCCCGTGTGACACGAGGGGCCGGACCACCCGCCTGTTTCGACAACCATCGAACATGAGGAGTAGCTGATGAGCGACCTGGATCAACTGCCCGTCGCCGTCATCGGGGCCGGGCCGGTCGGCCTCGCCGCCGCCGCCCACCTGCACGAGCGCGCGCTGCCGTACACCGTTCTGGAGGCGGGCGACGGCGCCGGCGCCGCTGTGCGGCAATGGGCCCACGTCCGCGTCTTCTCGCCCTGGCGGTACAACATCGATTCGGCCGCCCGCCGCCTGCTGGACGAGGCCGGCTGGGTGACACCCGATCCGGACGCCCTACCGACCGGCGCCGACCTGGTCGAGAACTATCTTCAGCCGCTCGCGAACCTGCCGCAGCTCAAGCCACATCTGCGGTACAGCGCGCGGGTGGCCGCGATCAGCCGACTCGGCTACGACCGACTGCGTACCACCGGCCGGGAGTCCGCTCCCTTCCTGATCCGGCTCACCGACGGCCGGGAGATCCTCGCGCGGGCCGTCATCGACGCCTCCGGCACCTGGGGCACCCCGAACGTGCTGGGCGCGTCCGGGCTGCCCGCCCTGGGCGAGACCGGAGCCGCCGCCCACCTGGAGCACGCCCTGCCGGACGTCCTCGGCACCGACCGGGCCCGCTTCGCCGGTCGGCACACGCTTGTCGTCGGCGCCGGCCACTCCGCCGCCAACACTTTGCTCTCGCTCGCCGAGCTCGCCGCAACCGCCCCCGGCACCGAGGTGACGTGGGCCATCCGATCACCGTCACCGACGCGGACCTACGGCGGCGGTGACGCCGACGCGCTCCCCGCTCGCGGCGCGCTCGGCTCCCGGCTGCGGTCGCACGTCGACGCCGGTCGGATCCGCCTGCTGACCGGCTTCTCCGTCCACGCGATCACTCCCACCGCCGGTCGGGTCGCGGTGATCGTCCGACGCGGCGATGCCCAGGAGCAGGTCACGGTGGACCGGATCGTCGCCGCCACCGGCTTCCGGCCCGACCACACGATCGCCGCCGAGCTGCGCCTGGACCTCGATCCGATCATGGGAGCGACCCGCGCCCTGGCTCCGCTCATCGACCCCAACGAGCACTCCTGCGGCACCGTGCCGCCGCACGGCGTCGACGAACTCGCCCACCCGGAGCCCGGCTACTACGCCGTCGGCATGAAGAGCTACGGCCGTGCACCCACTTTCCTCATGGCCACCGGTTACGAACAGACCCGATCCGTGGTCGCCGCCCTCGCCGGCGACTGGCAGGCCGCCCGCGACGTACGACTCGAACTGCCCGAGACCGGCGTCTGCAACAGCAACCCCGCCGAATCGGTCGACGGCGACAACTGCTGCGGCCCGACCACCCAACCGTCCGGCAAGGGCCTGGCCACCGGGGTCAGCGGCGGTCTGCTCGCCGCGCCGCTCAACCTGGTCGGCGCCGACGAGCCGGCTACCGACCGGGCCGGCGGCTGCTGCGGTGGCTGAGGGCAGCCGACGGGTCGAGCGCCTGGCGGACGATGCGCAGGGCCTGCTCCGCCGGGGGTAGGCCGGACTCGCTGACCACCCGGCCGTCCACGATGATCGCCGCGTATCCGGTAGCTCGGACCAGGTCCCGCAGCAGGGTCCGCCAGGGCCGTCGGTGCCGGCGACCATCGCGCACGATCGCCGGCAACAGGAACAGCGTGTTCCGCGGGTCGACGATCTCCACCGCGATCTCGGCCGGCAGACGGGCGCGTACCGTCCGGTAGACCTCGCCCAACGGCCGCTGGTCGGCCCGTTGCCGCGCCGACGCGGGATCCTCGTGCCGGCCCTCGACGCAGACTCCGGCCGCGCCGGTGCAGCAGCCGGAGCCGGCCCCGGGGGCATCCCACGGTCGGATCAGCAGAACCCGGTGCCGGGCCATCAGCGGCGATCGTCGGTGGCACCGGTACCGGCTGCCGACTCGGCACCGACCGCTCGCTGCGACTCGTCGGCCGACCCGGAGTCGGCGGCACCCGCACCGCCGCTGTCCGGGCCGGGCCCGGAGTCCGTCTCCGGCTCGACAGGCTGACCACTGGCGCGACGCAGGGCGAGCACCGCCTCCACGATCAGCCAGAGCGCGAGGACGAAGATGACGGCGTCCAGCGGTGCCAGCACCCACTCGTCGGCCACCACGAACTCCCGCAACTGCACGACAAGTGCCCAGGTCGTCATCACCAGCAGGAAGACCAGCGGCACGATTACCGCGACCGGGTTGCGCCGACGGCGCAGCACCCAGACCGCGATGACGGCCAGGGCGAGCCCGGCGGTGAGCTGGTTGGTGGTGCCGAAGAGTCGCCACAGCACTCCGAAGGTGTAGCCGGCGTCCCCGCCACCCGGCAGCAGGGCGAGGGTCAGTGGTGCGGCGACCGCCACCAGCCCGGCCAGGGTCAGGTGGCGGGACAGCCGCCGCCATCCGACCAGCTCGGCGATCTCCTGCACGATGTAGCGCTGCAACCGGACGCCGGTGTCCATGGTGGTGGCCGCGAACGAGATCACCACCACCGCCGCGAAGACGGTCGCGAGCTGGAACTCGATGCCGAGGTTGGTGGCGAAGCTGGCGATGCCGTTCACGAAGTTGCGGGTGGCGCCGCCGGAGGCTTCGGCGTAGCTGGCGTACAACCCCTCCCACTCGGCGCGCGTGGCGGCGACCCCGGCCGTGACCGCGATGATCGACCCGAGGGCGAGGCTGCCCTCGCCGATCGCCCCGGCATAGCCCACGTACCTGGCGTCGGTCTCCTTGTCGAGCTGTTTGGAGGTGGTCCCGGAGGCCACCAGCGAGTGGAACCCGGATATCGCACCGCAGGCCACGGTGATGAACAGGAACGGGAAGATGCTCGGTGAGCCGGCCGGCACGTCGTTGAACATCGGCGCCACGATCCGGTCCATCCCGACCAGCACCCCGGCGAAGATCACCGCGATGGCGATGAACAGCTGGTGGGAGTTGATGTAGTCGCGCGGCTGCAACAGCAACCACACGGGCAGCCGGGAGGCGATGAACGCGTAGACGAAGAGGATGACCACCCACAGGTCGCGCGTCCGCTCGAAGCCCAGCGCGTCGGCCAGCCCGGTGATCTCGACAGGGTAGAGGTTGCCCACCCAGATCAGGAAGTAGAGCGCGGCCACGCCGATGAGCGACGGCACCAGCGCCGCGTTGCGGGTGCGGTAGATGTACTGGCCGATCGCGATGGCCAGCGGAATCTCCACGAAGATCGGGATGACCGCGCCCGGGTACGCCACGAGCAGGTTGCCGATCACCACCGCGAAGACCGCGTTCACCAGCGTGAGCAGGAAGAAGATGATCAGCAGGAAGAGCGTACGGGCCCGCTTGCTGATCACGTCCGCGGCGAGGGTGCCGATGTTGCGCGCCCGGTGCCGCACCGAGACCGCGAGCGCCCCGAAGTCGTGTACGCCAGCCGCGAAGATGGTGCCGAACACGACCCAGGCCAACGCCGGACCCCACCCCCAGAACACCGCGATCGCCGGGCCGACGATCGGGGCGGCTCCGGCGATCGAGGTGAAGTGGTGGCCGAAGAGGACATGTTTGTTCGTGGGGACGAAGTCGACTCCGTCGGCGAACCGGTGCGCCGGGGTGACGTAGGTCGGATCCAACCCGTAGACCCGGTCGGCGAGGTAACGCGAGTAGTACCGGTAGCCGAGGGCGAACATCGCCATGACCGCGATGACGACGACGATGGCGGGCATACGGCTGCCTCCTTGCGGCCCGTGGGGGCGGGCGCTCGTGTGCAGATCCCGAAACCTGCCGGTAATGTAACGGGGATCACATTCCAAGGTCAACCGAACGGCTCGGATCACATGGACGACGGTGCACATGTTCCCCGCGCGATCCAGGCCGCCACGGTCGGCGAGCTGGCCTGGATCGACCCGGACGGCGTACCACAGGCCCGCCCGGTCACGCCGCTGCTGCTCGGCGACCGGCCCGCCGTCGCCTTGCCGTACGCAGAGGTCACCCTGGCCCGCCGGCTGGCCGCCGCGCAGGTCGCGGCACTTGTCGTCTCCGACGACCGGCTCACCGGGCGCGGCTGGCGGCCGGTCGCGGTGGCCGGCCGGCCCCGGCTCACCGAGGATCGCGACGGCACGCTGTTCACGGACCGGTTGCTCGACCAGGAGTTACGCAAGTATCCGCCGGCAAGGGCCCTGATCGACTCACCGCTGCTGCGCCGGGAGCACTGGTGGTACCTGCCCCGGCTGATCGTGGTGCTGGACGTCGACACCGCCACCACGATCGGTGCCCGGCCCGACGGCACCGGCGAGGTGCTGGCGGTCGCCCGTGATGACCGGCTGTACGTGGACTCGGTGACGCGGGCCGACGGCCAGGTGGGCGAGCCGGTCCGCGTACGGAGCCTCGCCGGTCGGCTACCCGCCGACGGCCCGGCGGTGCTGCTGGGGCACGACTTCTCCGCCCCCGACCTCGAACGGTGGACCCCGTGGACGACCCGGGGCGAGCTGGCCGACGGCGTCCTGGCCGTGACGGCGGCACCGGCGCGTACCACCCTCGCGCCGCCGCTCGGCCTGTGGCGACGGTTGACCCGCCAGCGCCGGCTCGCCCGGGCCTGCCAAGACGCCCTCGACGGTTAGGACGGGGTGCCGGGGGGGGGGGGGGGGGGGGGGCCGACCCCTTCCGGAAAAGATTCACGCGAGTGGATATGATGGGTACTATCGCGGTTGGGAGCCACCAGGCCGTCGCAGGCAGCGCGTTTCACACGCCTGCCCCTTGAGATCGTCATGTCGATCGACGCATTCCTCCCGGGGTTTGGGCACCCCGGCGGGTGACACCGGCGTCGGCGGATCAACTGGAGCATCAATGAAACTCGCACGAACAGCACGTCGACTAGGACTCGGCGCGGCCTCCGTCCTCGTCGCCGCGTTCACCATGGTCGTGGTCAACCAGCCCGGCCCGGCCTCGGCGCACGGGTCGGTCACGAACCCGCCGTCCCGCAACTACGGATGCTGGGAGCGCTGGGGTGACGACCACCTCAACCCGGCCATGGCCCAGAGCGACCCGATGTGCTGGCAGGCCTTCCAGGCCAACCCGAACACGATGTGGAACTGGAACGGCCTGTTCCGCGAGAACGTCGGCGGCAACCACCAGGCCGTCATCCCGGACGGCCAGTTGTGCAGCGGCGGCCGTACCCAGGGCGGGCTGTACGCCTCGCTCGACACGGTCGGTGCCTGGACCGCCAAGCCGATGCCCAACAACTTCACCCTGACCCTCACCGACGGCGCCCGGCACGGTGCCGACTACATGCTCATCTACATCACCAAGCAGGGCTTCGATCCGACCACGCAGCCCCTCACCTGGAACAGCCTGGAACTGGTGCTCCGCACCGGCTCGTACCCCACCACCGGGCTCTACGAGGCGCAGGTCAACGCGGGCAACCGTACCGGCCGGCACGTCGTGTACACGATCTGGCAGGCGTCCCACCTCGACCAGCCGTACTACATCTGCAGCGACGTGACCTTCGGTGGGGGCAGCAACCCGCCGCCGACCACGCCGCCGCCCTCGAACCCGCCGCCGACCACCCCGCCGCCCTCGAACCCGCCGCCCACCACTCCGCCGCCGACCGGTAACGGCGCCTGCACCGCCACCTACCGCAAGACCAACGAGTGGCCCGGTGGCTTCGGTGGCGAGGTCACCGTCCGTGCCGGCAACGCCGCCATCTCCGGCTGGACCGTCAACTGGACCTGGCCCAACGGCCAGAGCATCACCAACTCCTGGAACGCGTCGATCACCTCGAGCGGCTCGTCGGTCACCGCCTCGAACGTCGGCCACAACGGGTCGTTGAGCGCCAACAGCAGCGCCACCTTCGGATTCAACGGCTCCTGGAACGGCACCAACGGCACACCCACCCTGTCCTGTACCGCCCGCTGACAGCAGCGGCGTGAGGGGTGGCGCGGACCAGCGCCACCCCTCACGCGCACCTGCGTAGCCGTCGCCCGGACGCACGCGGTGGCGGTGAACTTCGCCCTCTTCCGGGATCCGTCCTCGCCGAGGACGTCACCCACGTACCGTCGAGGCAGGCCCGCCGCCGCACAGCCCCGAGGGTCTGACGGCGGCCGGCTTCCGGTCGACCTGCCGTCACGGGGAGGGTGATGTCCTGTGTCAGGTCAGGTGACAGCCGCTCGGTCCGGCGTGCGGCCGTACGCCGTGGCGGGAGCACCGTTGCTCTGCAACGCCCGGGAACACGGGTTGTCCGGCGACGGCACCACCAACGACCAGCCCGCGCTGGCCGCGCTCGTCGACCTGCTCGGTGACGCATTCGCCGCCGACGGGCGGGCACGCGTGATCTACTGCCCACCCGGGGTGTACGCGATCCGGGACGCCGGCACCGTCTGGCGCAGTGGGGTGTCCCTGCAGGGCGCCGGGCCGGGTGCCACCCGCTTCGTCCTGAGCAACGAGGGCAACCGGTCCCAGCCGGTGCCGCTCGCCTTCTACACCGCTCAACTGCACGGTGCCGGTCCGGACCGCCCCTTGGCCTACTGCACGTTCGCCGACTTCGAGATCGACGGTAAGGGCGTGGCGTCGGCGCAGTACAACCCGCTGGCGAAAGGGCTGGGGTTGCAGTACGTCAGCGGCGCTCTGTTCCGGAACCTCTTCATCCACCACACGGCCGCCACCGGCTTCGGCTGCGACTTCCTCCAGGACACCCTGGTGGAAGCGGTCCGAGTGCTGAAATGCGGCCGGATGGACAACGGACTGGAGATGGGCGGGGCAGGAATCGGCATCGGCATCGGCGGCTGGGGACCGATCGAACGGCTGGCCATCACCAACTGCGTCGCGGTCGGCAACGCGACGAACGGCATCTTCCTGGAGATGCAGTATCCCGACCGACCTCAGCCGCGCGGCATCCGGATCAGCGGCTGCCACGCGGAGAGCAACCGGTTCGGCATCTCCGACTGGGGTGCCGACGGGCTCATCGTCACCGAATGCATGATGGTGGGAAACCTGGAGGCTGGCTTCCAGGTCTCGGCGAAGGGCACCACCGGCGTCCCCGGCAAGGGCGGCCTGCTCACCAACTGCGTCATCGACGGCAACCTGCGCGACGGGGTGAACATCGGCAACACTTCCGGCCCCTACACGGTGCGGGGTAACCGGATCACCGGGAACGGCCGGTACGGCTATCACCACCAGGATCTCGGTGACGGAGACCGGGCCGCCGCCGAGGAGATCGTCATCGAGAGCAACGACATCTGGGGCAACAGTCGCGACGGTATCCGCTTCGACCGGCCACTGCGCGACGCCGTCATCATCAACAACCGGATCCGCAACAACGGCCGCCAGTGCGCCCCCGCCGTCTCCGGGGGCGGCGAGTCCGTCCGTTACACCCGCAACGCCCTCGTCGACCAGCGCGCGGACTGGCCGGCCGACGGTCACCGCGGCAAGGTACTCCGCGTCGGCCACCGGTACGCCGTGGTCGCCGCCAACGACGCCACCACCCTCACCCTCGCCCCGATCCGTCCCGACGACGCCAGCAGCTGGAGCGCCGACACCCCAGCGCCCGGTACGCCGTACGAGCTGCCCCCCGCGCCCATCACCCGGGCCGGCATCACCGTCAACGCCATCGCCGACTCGGTCACAATCCGCGGCAACCTGATCCGGGACAGCGGCTCGGCCACCCAGACCCACGGCATCTGGGTCACCGACCGGGCCGACTGCGTCAACTGCCGGGTCGTGGACAACGACCTCGACGGCAACCACAGCGTGATCCGGACCGACGGCGCCACCACGGGTGGTCGCTGGACCGGTAACCAGGACCACCGGTCGTAGGAGGTTCGCCTCGGGTGCCACCCTCCGGTACCCGGACAGACGTGAGGAAGAGGGCATGACAGCGGAACGTGATGTGCGGCATCAGCGGTGAGGCGAGGTTCGACGGCAGCACGCCCGACGCCGCCGCGGTGACCCGGATGACCGAGGCGATGCGCTCCCGGGGCCCGGACGGCGAGGGCCTGTGGAGCGACGGCTGGGTGACCCTCGGGCACCGGCGGCTGACCGTCATCGACCTGTCCGACGCTGGCGGCCAGCCCATGGTCCGCGAGGATCTCGGTCTCGCCCTGGTCTTCAACGGGTGCATCTACAACTACCCGGAACTACGCGAGGAGCTACGGACCGCCGGCCACACCTTCCACTCCACTAGTGACACCGAGGTGATCCTGGTGGCGTACGCCCAGTGGGGTGAGGATTTCGTCGACCATCTGGTCGGCATGTTCGCCGTGGGCCTGGTCGACCGCGTCCGCCGTCGGCTCGTCCTGACCCGGGACCGACTCGGCGTCAAGCCCCTCTACCTCGCCGAGACGCCGGGTCGACTGCGGTTCGCCTCGACGCTGCCGGCGCTGCTCAAGGCGGGCGACGTGGACACCGACGTGGACCCGGTGGCGCTGCACCACTACCTGTCGTGGCACTCGATCGTGCCCGCGCCCCGCACCATCCTGCGCGGTGTCCGGAAACTGCCCCCGGCGACCGTGCGGGTCGTCGAGGCCGACGGGCGCAGCCGCGATCGCCGCTACTGGCAACCCGACTACGTCCGGGATCCCGCCCACGCCGGCTGGGACGACCGGGACTGGCGGGCCGCGATCGGTGACGCGCTACGCACCGCCGTACGACGACGGCTCGTCGCCGACGTGCCGGTGGGCGTGCTGCTCTCCGGCGGTCTCGACTCGAGTCTCATCGTGGCTCTGCTCGCCGAGGCCGGGCAGCAACACCTGCGCACCTTCAGCATCGGCTTCGACAGCCGGCACGGCGAGGCCGGCGACGAGTTCCACTACTCCGATCTGGTCGCCCGCGCGTACGGCACCGACCACGTCCGCATCCAACTCGCCAACGACGACCTGGTGCCGGCCGTCCGCCGGACGGTGGAGGCGATGACCGAGCCGATGGGCAGCCACGACGTGGTCGCCTTCCATCTGCTCTCCGAGCAGGTCGCCGCACACGTGAAGGTGGCGCAGTCCGGGCAGGGCGCCGACGAGGTGTTCGCCGGATACGGCTATCACCAGCCGCTGACCGGGGTGCCTCGTGCCGAGGCGGCGCGGACCTTCACCGCCGCCTTCTTCGACCGGGACCACGCCGAGCTGATCCGCGTGGTCGGTGCGGCGCACGCCGTGGATGTCGATGCCAGCCGGGACCTGGTGTTCGCGGAGCTGGACGCCCCGGGCGCGGAGACCGCCCTGGACGCGGTGCTGCGCCTGGACACCCACCTGATGCTTCCCGACGATCCGGTCAAACGGGTGGACAGCATGAGCATGGCGTGGGGACTGGAGGTGCGCACCCCGTTCCTCGATCAGGATCTGGTCGCCCTCGCGGCAGCCTGCCCACCGCAGCACAAGGTTGCCCAAGGCGGCAAGGGCGTGCTCAAGGAGGTCGCCCGCGAGGTGCTGCCCGCGGAGGTGATCGACCGGCCGAAGGGCTACTTTCCGGTGCCCGCGCTACGCAACGTCGACGGCCCGGTCCGCGACCTCGTGGTGGCGGCGCTGCGGGCGCCGGCAGCGCGCGAGCGTGGGCTGTTCCGGCAGGCGTACGTCGACGCGCTGCTCACCGACCCCGACCAGGCGCAGGCCGCCGCCGGCAGCAACAAACTGTGGCAACTGGGCCTGCTCGAACTCTGGCTCCAGACCCACCACGTCCGCTGAGCGTGCCGGCTGCGGGTTCAGCCGGCGGTGGTCTCGGCGGCGAGGTGGTCGAGGACCGCCCGCACATCGCCACCCGTACGCGCGATGACCCGCCGCTGCCGGGCCGCGCCGGTGCCGTCGCGGCGCAGCCGGGCCAACTGTTCCAGCACGTAGGCCAGGTCGCCGTGCCGGACCAGTGCGGGCGTCACCGTGCTGAACAACTCCTCCACGAGATCCCACGCCGGGCGGGCACCGCCACCACGCAGGTCGACAAGTTGCCCGTCCAACCCGTCGTGCGCCGCTCGCCAGTGGGCCGCCGCGAGCAGACTGCCACGCAGGTGGGGTGCCCGAACGCCGGCTCGCACCTGGTCGACCATGGTGGCGACCAGCGCTCGCACCAGGGCCGCGACCAGCACCGTGTCGTCCACCCCCGGGCAGACGTCGCCCACCCGGATCTCCACCGTGGGATAGCTGGCCGATGGTCGGGCGTACCAGTAGACCATCGCCGCGTCGAGCATGATTCCCGCATCGACCAGTTCCGCCACCGTGGCGTCGTAGTCGGCGACCGAGGCGAAGTACGGGGTGGGACCGATGCTCGGCCAGCGCTCCAGCTGCATGGAACGCCAGCTCGCGTGGCCGGTGTCCGCGCCGTCGTGCAGCGGCGAGTTGGCGGTGATCGCCTGCACCACCGGCAGCCACGGGCGCAGATGGTTGCAGACCTGCACCGCCAGTTCCCGGTCCGGCAGACCAACGTGCACGTGGCAACCGCACACGGCCGGATCGTGCGCGACCGGGCCGAAACGGCGGGACATGGCGTGGTAGCGGGGTTCGTCCGGAACTGTCCGGTGCGGCTCGTGCACCGGAGTGGCACCCACCGCGACCAACCGCGCTCCCGCGGACCGTGCGGCTTCCGCCGCGGCGCGCCGCAGGGTGATCAGGTGTGTCCGGAGGTCGGCCAGATCGGCACAGACCGGGGTGACCATCTCCACCATGCTGTGCCGGAACTCCTGCCGGCTCTGCTTTCGAGCCGTTCCGAGCAGGGCCGTCAGCACCTGGTCGGCGACCGGCAGGCTCTCCCCCGTCGCCGGGTCCAGCAGCAGGAATTCCTCCTCGACCCCGATCGTCAGGCGCGCTGGCACGTCCACGGCACTCAGGGGCGATGCGGTGGACGGGTGGTTCGTCATCGTCGGCATCCCCTCCTGCCGGCGACGGTCAGCGCCGCCGCACTCGCGGGACTTCCCCACCACGGATCCGGCAAACGGGCACCGACGACCGGGCGGGCTCGGCATGTGCCGAGCCCGCCCGGTCCGGCTCTACCCGATTCGGGCGCGGAGTGTGCCTCCGCTCATCCGATACGGCGAGTGCCCTCCTTCGGAGACGTCAGGCATCTCGGAGCCGAATCTGTGTGGTGTCGTCAGCGTTGCAGGGTGAGCAGGCCGGGCCGGTACGGCAGGCGACCGTAGTCGCCGCCGGAGTTGGGGTCACGGCCCTGGTAGAGCAGCTGCAGGTTGCAGGGGTCGATGGTCATGGTCTGGTCGGCGTTGGTCCGGATCAGCTCACCGTGGCTGATGTCGTTGGTCCAGGTGGCGCCGCTGTTGGCCTTGCCGGCGAACGGGTTGCTCTCGCTGGTGGCCTGCGGGGTCCAGCTACCGCCCAGGCTCGTCGCGGTGAACGAGCGGAAGTAGCGGCCCTGCGAACCGATCGCCTCGACGATCATCAGGTACCGCTGCTGACCCTGCAGCTTGTACACCTGCACCGCCTCGAACAGGTTGTTCGTCGTGTCGGTCATGATCGTGGTGTAGTTCGAGCCGAAGCTGCCCGGGAAGTTCCCGATCGGCATGCTGGCCCGGTAGATCCGGCCGTTGTCCCCGGCGAAGAACAGGTACATGTTCTGGTCGTCGCCGATGAGCGCCTGGTCGATCGGGCCGGTGCTGGAGTTCGAGATCGACCCGGTGAACAGCGTCTGGTGCGCCGACCAGCTGTTCACGTTCGTCGGGTCGGTCGAGGTGCGGTAGGAGAAGGCCGGCCCACCCCACTGGTACGCCAGGACCCAGACGTTACGCGGCGCGAAGTAGAACAGTGAGGGAGCGACCGCGGCGAAGGGCATCTGGTTCTGGCTGGCCGAACCCATCTGGTTCCAGTTCGAGAACAGGCCGAAGTTCATCGACCCCCAGGTGGTGCCCGTGTCGTGCGTGGTGCCGTACACCAGGTGCTGACCGTTGTACGGCGCGTGGGTGAAGTCCTTCAACGACACCCACCCCGACCGCGGCTGCGCCAGCGGCCCCGTCGACGACCACCGGTACGACGACGGCAGATTGCACGTACCCGACGGCGGCGGAGTCGTCGGCGTCGGGTTTCCGCCCCCGTCGACTCGGACGAGCTGCCACTGCTGGTTGGCGCCGTTCCAGTCGTCGTACTGGACGATGTTTCCGCCGTCGGCGGTCGAGGCGCCCTGGACCTCCATCACCTTGTTGCTGTTCCGGTTGATCAACCGGACGTAGCCGCCGTCGGAGTCGGCCAACCGGAACTGCTGGTTCGCCCCGTTGTGGTCGGACCACTGCACGATGGCGGCGCCATTGGCGGTCGACCAGTTGTAGACGTCCAGCACCTTGTTGGACAGCCGCGACTTCAGCCGGTAGTAGCCACCGCCCGAGTCCACGAACTGCCACTGCTGCTGGTTGCCGTTGTTCCGTGACCACTGGGTGATCCGGGCGCCGTCGTTCGTGGCCAGGTTGTACACGTCGAGGGCCTTGCCGCTGTTGCGGTTGACCAACACGTACCACGCGGTCGTGTCGACCGTCGCAGCGGCGGCCGGTGTCGACACCGCCACGGCGGCGGCACTACCGGCGACGACCGCCGTGACGCCCGCCGCGGCGACCCGCAACAACCACCTACGTTGCCGCGAGGGCGGCGGGAGAGATGGAGACCTACCAAAGGCAGACATGTTCCTCCTTCAATGACCGAGAGCCGGCCGGTTCACCCGAGGACGGGCATACCACCCAGCACCTGCGGCGCTTCTGTTAGCGCTAACATTGATGTCCGCATGTCCCCCGCACACGCCTGGTCCACCGGCCCGACGAAGCAGGCTTGCCCGGTAAGCCGTAGGCATCGCCGTCCTTGCCCATCGACTGTGGGCGATAACATGCCGTTCGTCAAGCCGTAATGTTCCCGGAATCACGAGCTGCGACTTTGCGGAACTATCGGACATCCGGCCCAGGTGACCCCGGCGCCACCTTCCTTCGGCCAAACTCAGGCATCGCGCACCGGGCGGTGGCGCTCAGAACTCACGGCACAGGCCGACGATCGAGTCATGGTGACGCTAACATCGATGGTTGCCCATAACTGCCGGCCGTACGGACGGGGTTCCTTCCGGTCGGGCTGCGGCTCGGGAACGCTCCGCCGGCACAGTCCTACGAAGCCGGACCCAACACCTTCGCCAACAGACCGGAGAGCTGGCGCCGCTCCTGGTCGGTGAGCGACCCCAGCCGCTCGGACGGGAACTCGAACGCCACTCGGACGGCGCGGCGCACGTCAGCTCCCGCCGAAGTGATCAACACCCGCTTGATCCGCCGGTCGTCCGGATCGGGCACCCGGGCCACCAGGCCGCGGGCCTCCAGTCGAGAGACGAGCTGGGTGACGTTCGAGGCGTCGCACCGCAACTCCAGCGCGAGCTCTCCCATCGGGCGGCTCTCCTCGGAAAGGTGTTCGAGCAGACATGCCTGTGCGGCACTGAGCCCCGCGACCTGCGCCGCGCGGTCGTAGGCCGCGTCGTACGCGAAGACGAAATCCCACACCTGCCGGGCAAGGGTGTCGGCCAACTCGGTCACGGCCTCAGATTAGTTGACTCCCTCAGGTAACGCCGTTTAGGTTGAGCGAGGAACTTTAGTGACTCAACCAAATGGGGGTTCGACGTGACGAGTCCGCGTTCAGTGGGGGCCGATGCGCCCCGCGTGCTGATCACCGGAGTGCGTGGCAAGACCGGGTTACCGCTGGCCAGGCTGCTTGTCGAGCACAAGGACGTCGACGTGCTCGGCGGCAGCAGCAACCCCGAATCGGTTGACCTGGATGGCGTTCGACCGACCGCCTTCTCCTGGGACGTCCCCTCCGGGTGGAGAGCGGCGACCGAGGACGTCGACGCCGTGTACATCGTCCGACCGGATCGGGCGGACGCGCCGGACCTCATCGGCGCGCTGCTCGACGAGACGCCCGCCCGGGCCCGGATCGTCCTGCTGTCCGAGCAGGACGCCGACTACATGGGCGCCGACGGATGGGCACCGCGCGCGGAGCGGGCGGTGCGCGACAGTGGGCACGCCTGGACGATCCTGCGGCCCAGCTGGTTCATGCAGGTCTTCACCGACCCGCGGTTCTACCGCGATCAGATCGCCGACGGGGCGCTGCCGTTCTCCAGCGGCGGTGCCAGCCTGGCCTGGATCGATGCCCGGGACATCGCCGCCGTGGCCGAGCAGGCGCTGCTGGACGAGAAGCATGCCGGCCAGGTGTACGAACTCACCGGCCCGGAGTCACTCACACTGCCGCGCACCGCGGAGCTGCTCTCCGCCGCAGCGGGACGTCCCGTTGTCCTGCACGAGATGACCATCGACGAGGCCGTGGACGGGACCACCGGATTCGAACGGGAACTCTTCGCGCTGACCTTCGAGCGCGTACGGGCGGGCAGCTTCGCGGAGGTCACCGACTCCGTCGAGCGGGTGACCGGACGGCCCGCGCGAACCTTGCCGGCATTCCTGGCCGAGGCGGGGCCGCCCTTCGGGCGGGCGACCTGACCACTGCCGCTGCGACGAGCAGCAGACCTGCATAAACCTCGGGCCGGATCGTCAGCTCGCCGGCAGCCGCCGTCGGATCGCCGGCCGGTGGACAGGGAGCGCGACGGAGTCCAGGTCGGCGACGACGGCGTCGAGCAGCCGGCTGATCCGTGGTTCTCCGTCGGCGGTGTTGCGCAGCTCGTCGACGATCATCGCCAGGTAGGTGTCGTAGGTGGGTTGGTTCGCCAGGACCCGCACCGTGCCGTCGTCGTCGCGTACGATCCCGACCGGATCGGGCCGGGTCGCGAGCCGACGGAGCAGGTCGTGTGCCTCCTGGACGGCGCGTACGGCGGTGGTGACGTCGTTGGAGGCGGGGGACAGCGCACGCGCGGCGATGTCCCCCAACTGGCGGAGGCCGAACCCCACGTCCTGGCCCGGTGTGCGCTCGACGTCGATGGTGACCGAGTGGGCGACGCGTTCGTCGGGCAGTGGACGTGGCTCGACGCCGGGCAGCCGGTGGCAGTGCAGCAACGGCGCACCGGCGACCACGAAGTCTCCCGGCGCCGGCACGACGGTGATCGCGCAGTCGTGTTCCCGCGCCAGTCGGGCGAGCAGGGCGAGGTCGACGCTGGTGACAAGTCCCGGCGCCGCGGCCGGCAAGACCTGCACCACCTCGCCGACGACCTCGACCGGCTCCTCGTGCTCCGGCACGTGCCGATCGATCGTCCGACGGGTCTGCGCGCCGATGGCGACGATGATGTGCGACACCCGCATCACGGTGGTGATGTGGTGCAGGTAGTAGATGAACATCCCGGTGCTGGCCAGCACGAGCGACATCGACACGGCGAGGGAGAGTTCGGGCAGCCGATCGCTGTCGCGGGCCGGCAGCGCGGCGAGCACCACCATCGCGAAGAGAAACGTCGCCACGAACGTCCCGAGCGTGGACTGGATGACCCGGTCCTGCAGGAACGTGCGCAGTACCCGTGGGGAGTACTGGCTGCTGGCCAGTTGCAGCGCGACGACCGTGATGGAGAAGACCAGCGCGGTGAACGAGATCATCGCCGTGATGATCGACGACAGCAGGGACCGGGCACCGGGAGGGCCGCTGGGCAGGATGCTCTCGACCGGCAACCGCAGCCGCAGTTCCAGCACCGACAGGCCGATGGCCAGCACGACCGCACTCGCCGCGAAGAGTGCCGGGATGAGCCAGAAACTCTGCCGTATCTCGGCGAGCCGGGCGGCGCCCGTACGGGGCCGGCTCACGTCGCCGTAGCCTTTCGCTGCCGCTCGGCGCTGAGGAAGAAGGCGCCGAACGCACCGGCAAGGGTTCCGAACACGACCACCGAGTAGATCGCGAGCACCAGTTCGACGACCTGGGCGAGCGGATCGTCCACGCCGAGCGGTTCACCCGTGATGGTGGTCATGGCGACATCGTGCAGCGCTGGTCCGTACGACCGGTAGGAACCGGTGACGACGAGCAGCTGGCCGACGCTGAGGACGACCGTCGTCGTGATGATCGCCAGCCACGCTATCCGGTCGGTCAACAACCGGCCGGCGGAGCGCGAGCCGCGGACGGCCGCGGTGATGACACCGCCGGCTCGGGCGGCGCGCAGGGCGGAGGCGGCCCGGGCGAAACGGAGAAACGGCACGGCGAGGAAGATGATCTGCCACCAGTTGCGTCGCCAGAACCGGCGGGCGTCACGGCGGGCCAGCCAGGCGCGCAGGGCGAATTCGGCCACGAAGACCGCCCACAGCACCCAGCCCAGCACGGTCAGGGCGGTGGACAGCGTGGGATGTCCGGCGAGCGCCTGCCCGAGGACGACCAGGACGAAGAGCACACCGAGGGCGCCCATCGGCTTGTCGAGCCGCCGGGCGACGCCGTGCAGTACCGCGTCCTCCGGTGTCTGCTCACCGTCGGCGGGCTGGCTCATCGCCGCGCCGGCCGGTTCACCGGTACCCCGTCCACCCGCGCTCGCTCCTGGTGTCCTCCCGGAACGATAGGCGGGTCACGGTGATGTCCTCCTGGCGGTCGTGCGGCAGAGCCGTGGTCGGCCGCGCTGGCAGTCCGCTACCCGACATCGCCGTCCGCAAACGTCGAGCGCCGAAATCCACCGACCGTCACAGTCACGGGCAGAGACCGTCATCGGTTCGTCGTGTTGTCCGCCGTGGCCGCCGGGTAGGGCAGTCCTAGCAGACCAGTCCCCTCAAGGAGTCAGCCATGACCCACCCGTGGTTCTTTCCCCACGACATGCCCCCGCTGTTCTACGCCGAGCCCACCACCGCCGACACCCGACTGGCCTGTCGGTTGCTCACTCGGATGCAGCAGGATTCGCGACTGCGTCACGAGCGCATCTGCATCGAGGTGCAGAACCGGGTGGTGGTGCTCGAGGGCACGGTCAGCACGGCCGGGCTGAGCGCCGAGGCGCATGCTCTCGCCTGGCGCACCCCGGGAGTGCACGATGTCAGCAATCGCCTCCGCCACCTGGAAGGGTGACCCGATCGACGCGGCCTTTTTGCGGATCCAGGGTTCGGGTACGTGAAAACGATGGTGCTGAACAATCCTGCCGACCTGGTACGCCTGCTCGTGATCGCGGCGGTCGTCTACCCGGCGCTTGTGGTGATCCTGCGGGTTTCCGGCAAGCGGACGCTGTCCAAGCTGAACGCCTTCGACTTCGTGGTCACGGTCGCGCTGGGCTCGACGCTGGCGACGATCCTGCTGTCGCGGGACGTGTCGCTGGTGGAGGGCATCCTCGCCCTGATCCTGCTGGTGGCGTTGCAGTACGCGGTCGCACTGCTCGCCGTCCGCTGGCCGCCGTCGCAGAAGGTGCTCAAGGCCCGGCCCACCATGCTGCTGCGAGACGGGCGGCTACGAACCGAGACGTTGCGGTCGACCCGGGTGGCGGAGAGCGAGATCCGGCAGGCCGCCCGCAGCCAGGGCGCGGGCGACCTGCACAACCTCGCCGCCGTGGTGCTGGAGACGGACGGCAGCCTGAGCATCATCACCCGCGAGCAGCTCGGCGATGGCAGCACGCTCGTCGATGTGCGCGACGAGGGACGGTAGCCGCCCTGCCGACGAACGCCGCGTTCGCCGCCTCGTCCCCGTCAGCCCTCGATCGGCGGACGGTCGATGTTGAGATGGAAGGCGCGCTCCTCCGCCTCCTGACGGGCCGCGACGAAGTCGCGCTGCCAGTCCTGGGCGTCGTCCGGAATCCGCGCCACCACGTGCTCACCGTGCACCCGCCCGTCCGCGTCGGTCAGGGTGACCCCGACGACGGTGTGCCCACGCCCGGGTATGGCGTAGTGACGCACCGCCCAGCGGGCGGACGCCTGCGCGGCGTGCCGCCGGCGGCGGGCACCGCCGGTCAGGACCGCGGAAACCAGCAGGACGGCGGTCAGCACGACCACGGAGACGGCCAGGAACGCGATGATCCGCACTCGCCCGAGGTTACCTCGCCGCCTGCCGATGCTGCGGCGTACGAGCAGGCCACCGGGAAACCGGACGCACCCGATCACCACCGCCGAGACGCCTCGGCTCCGACCCGTTCGTCCCGGGCCGGAGCCGAGTTGTGCTGACGGTCGGTTGGATCAGACGATGTTGATGTCGCTGCACCACATGTAGGTCTGGTCCATGTGTGACGCCTTCCAGATCACGAAGAGAACGTGCTGGCCGCTACGCCCGGACGGGATCGAGACGTTGAACGAGATGTTCTGCGTCGGCGCGTAACGCCCGGTCTGCAGGATCTGGTCGATGTTTCCCCAACCGACGCGCTGCGAGTTCGGATTGAAGCCCTGCCGGGTGACGTAGACCCGGAAGAAGTCAGCGCCGTGGCTGGCCTGATCGTAGAACCGGAGCGTGAAGTTGCGGCTGACGTTCGTCGCCTTCCAGGCCCCCGGCTGGTTCACGGTGTCGTTCCGGGACAGGGCGTTGCTGCAGAGCTGCCCGTCGGGTGTACGGGCCTGGTACTGCCCGCCGAGGCCGTCCCGCAGCTGGCTCATCCAGTTCCACATGGTGTCGGGGTTGGCCTGGAACGCCCGGTAGCACATCGGGTCCTGCGTCTGCATCGCCGGATCCATGTGCCGGTGGCCCCAGTTCTGCCAACACTGGTAGGCGCGGGTCGCCGGGTTGATCACGGTGCCGTGGGCCTGGGCGGCACCCGTCCAGGGCAGCAGGGCGGTCACCACGGCGAGGGCCAGGACCATGGCCCGGACGGCGGGCCGGGATCGCCGGCCGGATCGGTGGGGATGGTGTGAACTCACGGTGCATCCTCCATTTCTGAAACGCTCACCGGGACGGGTTTGGGAGCGCTTCCAGCGAGTATCACACCAAACGGACAAGATATCAATGATCGTCTATTGATATCCGTTGTTCGGATTTCGTCGCTCGTAGCAGCACTCACCGATGCGTACGCCGGACTGCCGGGTGGCGCGGCACCGCCTGCCGACCGTCGCTACGGTTGATGTTCCGGATGGTCCGGGTAGGGAGGCGTCGAACGGGCCGTGGGCGGCTATGGCGTGCAGGTCGCGCTGGTGTTGGTGTTGGTTGCGGTGAACGCGGTGTTCGCCGGCAGCGAGATGGCCCTGGTGTCGCTGCGGGAGAGCCAGCTGGAGCGTCTTGAGCGCAGCTCCCGAGGGGGACGGGTGCTGGCCAGGTTGGCCCGCGACCCGAACCGGTTCCTGGCCACGATTCAGATCGGTATCACCCTGGCGGGCTTCCTGGCGTCGGCGGCTGCGGCGGTGTCCCTGGCGCAGCCGCTCGTGGACCCCCTGGGATTCCTCGGCGGCGCCGCGGAGCCCGCGTCCGTCGTCCTGGTGACCGTCCTGCTGACGTTCGTCACCCTGGTCCTGGGTGAGTTGGCACCCAAGCGCATCGCGATGCAACGTGCCGAAGGGTGGGCGCTACTGGTCGCCCGTCCGTTGGACGCGCTGTCGACGGTCTCTCGTCCGGTCGTGTGGCTGTTGGGCGCTGCCAGCGACGCGGTCGTCCGGATGACCGGCGGTGATCCCCGGGCGCGACGGGAGGAGGTCACCACCGAGGAGTTGCGGGACATGGTGGCCGCCCAGCGCAACCTCACCCCGGAACATCGGATGATCATCTCGGGAGCGTTCGAGGTCGCCGAGCGGGTGCTTCGAGAGATCCTGGTGCCCCGCCGGGACGTCGTCACGCTCAGCGAGTCGCTGTCGGCGCCGCAGGCGCTGCGGGAGTTGGGAAGGTCGGGGCAGACCCGCGCCCCCGTCGTGGGACGGGGTGGCCTGGACGACACGGTCGGCGTGGTGCACCTGCGGGACCTGCTCGACCAGGACGGACCGGTCGCCGCGTACGTCAGCGAGCCGTTGTACCTGCCCGAGACGTTGAAGGTCACCGAGGCGATCCGGGAGATGCGCCAGCAGCGGCAGCAGTTCGCCCTCGTGGTCGACGAGCGCGGCGCCATCGACGGGATCGTCACCATGGAGGACCTGGTCGAGGAGATCGTCGGCGAGATTTACGACGAGACCGACCGGGACGTCCAGTCGGCCGTTCGGGAGCCTGACGGCGCCCTGCTGCTACCCGGCGGCTTTCCGCTGCACGACCTGCCGGACGTGGGCGTCGACCTTCCCGAGGTGCTCGACACCGGCGGCTACACCACCGTGGCGGGACTGCTGCTGGCCCATCTCGGCCACATCCCGACGAAGCCGGGCGAGGTGGTCGAGCTGCCCGGGCTGACCGCAGAGATCGCCGGAGTGACCGACCGGGCCATCACCTGGGTACGCCTACGGACCGTGACGACAGAGGGCAGCGAGTACGGCGTCGCCTGACCAGGTGCGGTTGGTGAGGACGACGGTGTGCCGGCCGGGCCGCGCGGTGCGGCTAACCCGGTCCGCTCCGGTGGCGTATCACGCAACACCGCTGCAACATCCTTGACACCCGAAGGTGAGCCCGGCCACACCATCGAAGCTAATTCGATTTAGCGGACCATCGAGCCGGGCATTGGACACGCACGGGCTGCCTGTGGGGGCTGACCGCGCCCCGCAGGACCTCGGTTGGAGGTGAGGCGGAACGTCCCCCTCGGTGGTCGATGTCCGGAAGAAGCCGTAGATCCCAATGAGGCCGCGCTAGACCATTGAGGAGTAGCCCCAGATGAGGAAACCCATCGGACGCCGGCTCAGCCGTGCGATCTCGTTACTCACGATCATGACGCTCGGTGTCGGTGCCAGCGCCACCATCTCCGCACCAGCCGCCGGCGGAGGAAAGCGCACGGTGGTGGAGGGTGCGACCGTCAAGCCGGATCGCGGCTCACCGACCGGATACACCGTCACGTTCGTCTACCACAATCCCAGCGCGACGCAGGTCCGCCTGGCCGGGGATCTGACTCTGCTCGACGTCGACACCGGCAACACCCGCTACCAGCCGGAGGAGTGGCAGCCGGGGCGGTACCACTCCGGCGGCACCGAGTTCCTCAGGGACATGACCAGGGATTCGAAGGGTTACTGGTCGGTCTCGCTGCCCCTGCACGCCGGCGGGATCAGCTACTGGTACCGGGTCTGGGACCCGACCCAGGGCTGGGAGAACAAGCGCATCTGGGACCCCGCCTCGACGAACCCTCGGCCTCCGGGTGAGTCCTCGTTCCGGGTCAGGAACAACGACGTCCTCGACGCCGTGTACGTGCCGTACGCCAGGAAGCAGAACGACCCGGTGCTGAAGGGGCGCGCCGAGTACGAACTCCCGATCGCGAACCGTAAGAAGCGGGGCACCGTCTCGTACATCCCCTACACCACGATCCTGGGCGACAGCGGCCACTACCTCGGCGTGTACCTGCCGGCCGGCTACGACGCCAACCGCGCCGAGCCGTACAAGGTGGCGTACCTCGCCCACGGCATCTTCGGTGACGAGACCGACTTCATGGTCCCGGCGAACGTCCCCAACATCCTGGACAACATGACGGCCAAGGGCGAGATCGAGCCCACTGTGGTGGTCACCATGGGCAACCACTTCACCGGCACCAGTCTCGGCTTCGGCTCCTACAACCAGACCAACGCCGCCAACAACCTGGTCCAGACGATCCTTCCCCTCATCGAGGAGAAGTACAACGTCTCGACCGAGCGGGAGGGCCGCGCCTACGCCGGATTCTCCTACGGCGGCATGACGGGTGCCCATGTCATCAGGGGCTACCCGACCACGTTCGCCTACTACGGGCACTTCTCCGGTAACCCGTCCCTGTCCGCTCAGGACTACGACAACGTCGCCGCCGCAGTCGGCGAGGACGACCTCTTCGTGTTTCTCGGCAACGGTGTCTTCGAAGGCAACCTCAACGCGCAGAACGCCATCGCGGACAACTTCCGGGCTCGGGGATACGCCGCTCGGACGACCCAGGTCCCCGGCGCGCACGACGGAATGACGGCGAGCCAACTGTTCACGATCTTCGCCCGCGACCACCTGTGGTCGGAAGTCGACACCGTGGGCACGGCGCGGACCGTGGTCAAGGCGAAGGCCACGCCAGCGTCGATCGCCAGTGGTGGCACCTTCAAGCTGCACGTCGACGTGCGGGCACAGACCCGGCACAGGAAGGCGCCGAAGGTGACCGGCGAGATCACCGTCACCTTCGGCGGCACCACCCAGGTGGTGCCACTGAGCGGCGGCAAGGCCGTGGTGAAGCTGCCGACCACCGGGCTGTCGGTAGGGGTGTACCCGGTTCACGTCGCCTACTCCGGTGACCGGAATTACGCGCCCGCAGCCGGGGTCCACCAGCAGCTACGGGTCCGGTAACGCGCAACGTGGTGGGCCGGCGACCTGCGTCGTCGGCCCACCACGGATGGTCGGTCCCGGGCTCCGTCGGGACGGGTCGGTCGCGCTCAGGGGCGCAACCACCAGGGGCTGGTGTACGCGACTCCGAAGTCGTTGCACGGGTGGCCGGCCGGCCCGGGCGTGCCGTTGGCCAGGGACGGATCGGAGATCCGGAGCACCACCCAGTCACCGTCGGCGGCGTCGAGCGGCACCGTGAAGTCGGTGACCCGACCGTTGACCGTGTCGATGACGTCGACGACGGTCGGCGCGGACGTACCGGGGCGCAGGACCTGGATCCGCAGCGGCTTACCGTCCCAGGCCGGGCCGCGGTCGAGGTCGAGCAGGAACCGGATGTCGCCGGACGTCACGTTCAGCACGCCACCCATGCGTACGCCGTTGGCCGTGGCGTCCACCCGCAGGCCGGAGACGCGGGTGGCGAAGGAACGGCGGGCCGCCATCGCCTCGAACACCGCGGCCCGGGTGTTCTCGGTGACCCACAGGCCGCTGCGGCCCTTGCCCTCGTGGAAGCCCCAGGTGGTGCCGTGCTCGTCGGTGACACCGGTGAGGCCCGGCCGCCAACCGGCATTGAGGCAGGCCACCAGCGGCGACGTCATCCCGGACGACCAACCCTCGAACAGGTAGTCGTCGGTGCGGTTGAACATCTCCAACCCCACCAGTTGGTTGCGGGCCGAGGCGTTGAACGAGAAGTTGTCGAACCGGCCCGGCTCACGTCCGGGATGGTTGAAGCTGGCCAGCCCGCCCGGCCGGCCGATCAGCCAACGGTAGAGGCTGCCGGTGCTGCCGGCCCGCCACAGGTCGGCGAAGTCGGAGGTGTTCCACACGTTGATGTGCCCCTGCAACGGATGGGACCACTCGAACCCGCGGATCGCGGTGAACTGGCCCGGGTCGTTGGCGGCGTTGGCGAGGTCACCGGTGGTCCGCCACTCGGACGAACTGAGCCCGTCGATGGCGAAGAGCGTGGCGTGGTCGGTCAGCGCGGCGACGTCGAGACCAGCCTCACGCATCGAGGCGAACGCGGCTTCAGGGCTGCCGTCGCCGTCCGACGCGACGGTGTGGTTGTGCAGGTCCGCGTGGACCAGCATCGTGCCCTGGGTGACCAGGGAGGTCCGGGCGGCACCGGCCGCAGCGGTGGTGGTCGGCGCGCTGGCCGTCGTCGTGCTGGCCGCCCGGGCCGCGGTCGGCAGCGCGGCCAGCATCAGCGCGCCGCCGGCACCGGCCAGCAGCGACCGCCGGCCGAGTGCCGGAGCGACGTTGACCTGACCGTACGGCACCTCGTCGGTGGATCGGTGGTCGTGGTGGCAGTGGTGGGAATGATGTCCACTCATGAGCAAACATGAACATGTCTCTACTTGACGATGCCACCAAGCTGGGTCGTCGTTCAGGCGAACACCTGCCGTACGGAGCTTCCGGGCCCTGACCGACGCCGGGGTTCGCTAACGGTCGGCCTTCGGCAGCCGCCTGGGCAGCCGGCCGAGTGCGGTGTCGATGTCGCGCAGTGCGCTATCGCTGCCCAGATGTTCCCGCTCCGCACCCAGTGGCGCGTGCTCCCCGCAGAACCACACCGCACCTGGTGGGTGCCCCACCCAGCCGGGTGGGGGGTTGACGGCGTCGGCGAAGTACACCAGAACGAAATCGTTGCGCGTGTCGCCGAGCGGTGGCCGAGCTGGTTCGAGATGGCAGACGTGACAGCGCGGGGGCAGCATGCGAGGAGTCTGGCAGCCCGTGGCCAGGGGAGCCCGGCACCAAGCGGTGCCGGGCTCCCCTGCTCGGGCGGTGGATACCGATCAGGATGCGGTGCAGCTCAGGGTCGGTACCGAGTTGCTGCCGTTCCAGCTGCCGAGGAACCCGAAGGTGGCGCTGGCCCCGGCGCCGAGCGATCCGTTGAAGGAGACGTTTGTCGCCGTCACCGCCGAGCCGCTGGCGCTGATCGTCGCGTTCCACACCTGGCTGATCGTCTGGCCGTTGGCAAAGGTCCAGGTCACCCGCCAACCGTTGATCGCGGAGGAGCCGGCGGTGACCCGCACCTCGCCCTGGAAGCCGCCCTGCCACTGGCCGGCGACGCTGTAGGTCGCCGTACAGCCGCCAGCGCTCGGCGGCGGGGTCGTCGGGTTCGGCGGCGGAGTGGTCGGGTTCGGCGGCGGGGTGGTGGGCGGCGGAGTGGTCGGCGGGGGCCAGCCCGGACCGCCGGGCGGCCAGCCGACCAGGCCGCCGCGGTACTGGCCGGCGGTGGCGGTCATCAGCCTGGTGGCTCCCGCGATGCTGCCGCCGCTGGTGGCCATGCCGCCGATCGTCGCGCCGGAGAGGCTACCGCCCCGGTAGACCTCGTAGGTCTGCCCGTGCTGGATCCGGTTGGAGGAGAAGACCACCTCGCGGAAGTTCTTGGGAGCCCGGTAGGAGGCGAGCACCTGGCCACCGGAGACCAGGTGGAGCAGGGTGCCGGCCGGCTGGCTGCTGGACAGTTGGGGGGCAACCCAGCCCTGACCGGAGGTCGGCGGCAGGCTCAGCACCGCCATCGAGGTCGACCCGGCCCCGAGAACCGTGCCGCCGGTGAAGTACACGGGGCCGTTCGAGTCGATCGCACCCTCACCGGCGCTGCCGGTGCTCGGTCCGCTGACCACGACGGTGCCGGCCGCGAAGGTCACCGAGCCGTTGGAGTCGATGCCGTCGATGCTGGAGTTGACCACGGTGGTCCCGCCGGTGAACCGGACGAACGCGTTCGGCGCCACGTCGAAGTCGCCGTACCCGTCCTCGACCGCGTTTATCGCGTCGTCGCGGGCGGTCACGTTGACGCTGCCGCCGCTGATGGTGACCTGCCGACTCTCGATCGCCTCGTAGGAGTTGGTGACGGTCACGGTACCGCCGGAGATGGCGACGGTGTTCTCGCCCTTGATGGCGTCGTCACCGGCGTTCACCCGCACGGTGCCGTTCGTGATGGCGAGTCGGCCGCGGTCCGCCTCGGTGTCGTCGGACTTGATGCCGTCGCCGCCCGCGGTGACGTCGAGGTTGCCTCCGGTGACGTCGAGGAAGTCCTTACCCCGGATGCCGTCGTCGACCGCGTTCACCGTGATCGTGCCGGACTGAGCGTTTTCCAACCTGATCTTGCAGGTCAGGGACGGTGTGCGTAGCCCGGTGATCGATGAGGGCGAGGCTCCAGGTAAGACAGCAAATCGACCAAAACCCGATGCCCCAACACGGGAGCCTCGCCTGTGCTGTCTTACCCGTCCACGATCTCGTTGTCCAGCCGGACGCTGAACCACCTCGCTGACCGTATCCGCAGCCACCGCAACCAGCGTCGATCCAGGTGGCGACGCCTCGACGCGGGACGGCAAGCACTGCTCGCTCTGGCTCACCTGCGCAACGGTGATACCTACACCCGCCTGGCTGCCGGGTTCGCCGTCGGCGTGAGTACCGCATGGCGGTACGTGCAGGAAGCTGTAGCCCTGCTCGCGTCGACCGCCGATGACCTGGCCACCGCCATGGACCGGATCCGCCGGCTGGCGTACGCGATCCTGGACGGCACCCTGATTCCGATCGACCGGGTTGCCGACCAGAGGCCGTACTACTCCGGAAAACATAAGCGCCACGGCGTGAACGTGCAGGTCATCACCGACGCGGCTGGCCGCCTCGTCTGGGCTTCGCCGGCACTACCCGGCTCGTTCCACGACCTGACCGCAGCCCGGACCCACGGCATCATCGAGGCGCTGACCAGCTCTGATGTGATGACCTTCGCGGACAAGGGCTATCAGGGAGCCGGCGGGAGCGTGCACACGCCGTTCAAGCGGCGCCGCTTCCGGCCCAAGCTGTCACGCCGGCAGAAGGCCGTGAACCGCGCCCACGCGAAGATCCGCGCCCGCGGCGAACGGGCGATCGCCACGCTTAAGACCTGGAAGGTCCTGGCCAAGCTGCGTTGCTGCCCACGACGAGCGACCACGATCGTGCAGGCCATCCTCGTTCTCCACCACGTCGACGCCAACCGCTACGCAGGATGAAAAGGCTCGACTCGATGACCAGGCCGTCCTTGCTGGTGATGCCGTCGTACGCGTTGCCCCGCACGGTCAGCGCTCCGGTCCCGTTGATCCGCAGGTCGGCGGTGCTGAACAGGGCGGCGTTCGGCTCGTCCGTGCTCGGGTCCGGGTAGACGTAACGGGTCGCGTCGGAGAGCTGGTTGGTGGTGCCGGCGGCGAGTGTGATCACGACCTCGTCGGCGTCGGCGACCTGCAGCGGCGCGTTGCTGGAATTGCTGATCGTGGCGCCGTTGAGAATCAGATTCACGGCACCCGAGGCGGCGGTGTCGACGCTCAGATAGCCGTCGTTGAGGGTGCCGCTGATCTCGTAGGTGCCCGGCGCGGTGATCGTCACGGCCCGCCCGGCGATGGTGACGTCAGTGCTGGGACTGCTGGCGCTGGCGCCGGTTAGGGTGATGGGTACGGTCGCCTGCGCGGTGGCCGGTGTCCCCAGCGGGCCTGCGATCAATGCGATCGCGAGCCCGACGGGCACAGTGGCTCTCAGCGGGATGCGTTTCATGGCTCTGTCCTGACTCGGATGGATGGGACGGGATCCACGCTTCGCCAACTATAGATGAACGTCGATGAATTATCGGTGAATCGCCCACAATGTGGCCACCACATCCAATGTCGGCCGCGAACGCCGACGGACCGATGGCCACAAGAACGGCCATCGGCTCGGTGACGTCGTGCAGGCCAGGTGCCGGGTCGGCCGGCACGAGTGCCGGCCGTCGACGGTCCCGGTCAGCGGCTCTTCTTCGCCGCTCGCTTACGCGGTGGCGTCAACAGGTCGGCGATCGCGGCGATCGCGGACGGCACCAGACGGTAGTACGCCCAGACGCCACGCTTGTCCCGCTCGAGCAGACCGGCCTCGGTGAGGATCCGCAGGTGATGACTCACCGTCGGCTGGGAGAGTCCGAGCGGCGCGGTGAGGTCGCTGACGGATGCCTCCCCCGTCGGAGACGACTGGATCAGACTGAGCAGTCGCAACCGGGCTGGATCGGCGAATGCCTTCAGCACTCCCGCGAGCCGCTCGGCATCGGCAGGCTTGATCGGCTCGCCGGTAAGAGGCGAGATGGCGGGCGTCGTAGTCTTCGCAGTTCCCACGCCTTGCATCGTCGCAGCAACATCTCGGATAAGTGGTGAAACGAGGGCTGTATCACCGTCAGTTGTCGGGTAGAAGGCTCACGACCACCTTGGCGCGGGCATGCTCGGTCTCGACGTACCGGATCGCGTCGGGCACCTCGTCCAGCCGGTAGGTCCGGTCGACGACCGGCGTGAGCCTGCCCGACTCGGCCAGCTCCCGCAGCGTCGCGAGGTGCCCCCGGCCCCCCGCCGCGAACGGCGCGACGATGCGGTGCCGGACGAGACGGCCAACCAGCGGCCCCCGGACCAGCAGGCTCATCGGCCCGAAGACGCTGCCGCCGGTGAACACGCCGCCGCCGGACAGCAGCAGTGTCCCGTCCGGGGTGAGCACCCGTCGACAGTCGGTCAACGACCGGTTGCCGACCAGGTCGAGCAGCACCTCGTAGCGGCGGCCGGCACGGACCGCGTCGGTACGGGCGAAATCCTCCCTGGTGTAGTCGACGACATGATCCGCGCCGAGCGACCGGACCAGGTCGACGTTGCGGGTCCGGCACACCGCGGTCACCTGTGCGCCGTACGCCTTGGCCAACTGCACCGCGAAGGTGCCCACCCCGCCGGACGCCCCGTTGATCAGCACGTGCTGCCCAGCCTGAAGTCGAGCGCCGTCCTGTAGGCAGACCAGAGCGGTGGTGGCGGCCAGCGGGATCGCCGCCGCCTGCTCGAAGCTCAGGTTCGCCGGTTTCGCCTCGACCAGCTTCTCGGCCACGCACACGTACTCGGCGAACGCACCTCCGGCGGGGCCGGCCTCGCCGTACACCTCGTCGCCGGGCCGGAAGCGGGTCACCGCCCGGCCGACCGCCTCGACCCGGCCGGCGAAGTCCTGGCCCCGGACCGACGCGGTGGGCCGCCGGAGTCCGAACGACAGTCGGGACAGATACGGGTCGCCCCGCATCGCGTGCCAGTCGTACGCGTTGACCGAGCTTGCCCGTACCCGGACCAGCACCTCGTCGTCGCCGGGCGTCGGGACGTCCACCTCACGCAGCCGCAGCACGTCGGGGGAGCCGTACCGGTCCTGCACGATCGCCTTCATCTCGGGAACTCCTCGTCAAAAGATGTCGATTGCCGTACGACCGAGCCTGCCGGCCGTGACCGGTCGGCGCGTCGGCGCGACGGCGGCACCGCTGCTACTCCCCGCGCGGCAGCGGCAGGAGCGACCTACTCCGCCGGAGGTATGCCGGGTTGCTCCCGTCCGGGCTGCCGCAGGCGACTCCGATCGGCCTACAGTGCGGGCATGAGCCGGTCGAGCCCCGGTGCCGACGTGGCATCCCCCGACGAACGGCCGAAGTCGCGGCCCGGGCCGGGGCTGGCGGTGCTGACCGCGCTCGCGCAACCGGTCGGCACCGCGATCGTCGCCGGTTGGCAGCACGCCAGTGCCGGGTTCGTCGGGTACGTGCTGCTGGTGTTCAGTGGGCTGGCGCTTGCCGACCGGCACCGGTTCCCGAGGCGGAACTTCCTGATCGTGGTCGCCGCGACCCTGACGTACCACCTGCTCGGCGGGCCGGTCGGGGTGACGTTGCTGGCGCCGATGATCGGTGCGGCGGCGGTCATGGCCGTCGGACACCGGTGGCTGGTGGCGACGGCGACCGCCGGGTCGTACGCCGTCTGGGTGCTGGTCAGTGGTGCCACCCTGAGTCAGGCGTTGGCGGCCCTGGCGCTGATCGCCGGTGCCGGCCTGGTCACCGAGATCGGCATCCTGGTCGCCGCCGAGGTCCGCAACGGCATAGCGGAGCAGCGCCGGCTGTCCGAGGAGCGGCAACGTCGCCGGGCCAGCGAGCAACGGCTGCTGATCGCCGCCGAACTGCACGACGTGCTCGGCCACCACCTGTCGCTGATCAACATGCGGGCGGGTGTCGGTCTGCACCTGATGGACCGCGACCCGGAGCAGGCGCGGGCGGCGCTCGACGCGATCGCACAGTCCAGCGCGGAGGCGCTGCGCGAGGTCCAGGCGGTGCTGAACACGCTCTACCCGGCCGGTGAGGCCGCTCCGCGCGCGCCCGCACCGGGGCTGGACCGGCTCGCCGAGCTGACCGAGGACGCCGCACTGCGGACCCGGACCGTGATCGACGGGACGAGCCGACAATTGCCGGCCGCGGTGGATCGGGCCGCGTACCGGATCGTGCAGGAGGCGCTCACCAACATCCGCCGGCACGCCGGGCCGGGTGCCGCCGCGACCGTCACCATCGGGTACCGACCGGAGGCGCTGGTCGTCGAGGTCGACGACGACGGTGGCGGCGCGCCGCCTCCGCAGCCGGGTCCTGTTCCACGGGCGGGGAACGGCATCACGGGGATGCGGGAGCGGGCCGCCGCGCTGGGCGGCGAACTGACCGCCGGCCCCGCGCCGGACGGCAGCGGCGGCTGGCGGGTCCGCGCCACCCTGCCGCTGGGCAGCGACGAGACACGGGAGGCGACCGCGTGATCCGGGTACTGCTCGTCGACGACCAGGTGCTGGTCCGGGCCGGCTTCCGCGCGCTGTTGGACAGCGAGCCGGACATCACCGTCGTCGGCGAGGCGGGCGACGGTGCGCAGGCGGTCCGGCTGGCCCGGCAGACCGTTCCCGACGTGGTCCTGATGGACATCCGGATGCCCGGTATGGACGGGCTGGCCGCCACCCGGCAGATCACCGCCGACCCCGAGCTGTCCGGGGTGCGGATCGTCGTGCTCACCACGTTCGAGTTGGACGAGTACGTCGGTGAGGCGTTGCGCGCGGGTGCTGCCGGGTTCCTGGTGAAGAACACCCAGCCGGCCGAGCTGATCCAGGGGGTGCGGGTGGTGGCGGCCGGCGACGGGCTGCTGTCGCCGAGCGTGACCCGGCGGGTGATCGAACGGTTCGCCGCCGGCACCGCCACGCCGGCCGCGCCCCGGCGGTTGGCCGAGCTGACCGAGCGGGAACGGGAGGTGGTGGCCCTGGTCGGCACCGGGCTGTCCAACGACGAGATCGCCACCCGGCTGGTGGTCAGCCCGGCCACCGCCAAGACGCACGTGTCCCGGGCGATGGTCAAGCTCGGTGCCCGGGACCGCGCCCAGCTGGTGGTGTTCGCGTACGAGGCCGGTCTGGTCCGCCCCGGCTGGCTGCCCTGACCGGCGCGGTGGGGGGGGATGGTGCGCCGCGCGCACACCGAGGGCTGGCCCCTGGACGGGCCGACACGATATTCAGCCCGTCCAGGGATCTGTCTCGTCGGGCGTGGCTCAGCTGCCCGTGCAGGTGACGGTGGCTCCGCTGCCGTTGCCGGTGCCCTGGAACCCGAAACCGGTGGTCTGACCTGGGGCCAGCCGTCCGTTGTAACTCTGGTTCGCGACGGTGACGGTGCCACTGGTGCCGGTGTTCACACCGTTCCACATCGAGCTGACCGACGCTCCGTTCGGCAGGTTGAGGGTGACCCGCCAGCCGGTGAGTGCGGTGTTTCCAGCCGTGACGCTGACGTTGGCGACGAAACCACTGTTCCACTGGTCCTGCACGGAGTAGACGGCGGTACAGGCGGGGGACCCGCTCGGCGGAGTGCTGGGTGGGGTGGTCGGCGGAGTCGTGGTGGGCGGGGTGGTCGGCGGAGTCGTGGGCGGCGGAGTGGTGGGCGGCGGGTCGCCGTCGAGGGTCAGGTTCTTCTGCTGGACACTCCACTGGCTGCGGCACAGGCCGCAGTTGGTGCCGACGAAGTTGGTGCCGGCGGTGGTGTCGCCCTTCAGTCGCCATTTGAGGTAGAGCACCGCCACCCGACCGAACTCGCCCCCGTTGGGCTGGTCGTATGTCCCACCGTGCCCGACGTTCAGGTTGCCCATGAAGGCGGGCAGTCCGGACGGCAACTTGCCCCAGTCGTCGATGGCGTTCGGGTACGCGATGTCACTGGGCCCGCCGATGAAGTACGCGATCGGCTTGGTCAGTCTCCGGAGTTGGTAGTCGTCGGCATCGTTCAACAGGCCGCTGCTGAAGATCCCGGTCGTGGTGACGCGGGGGTCGTTCGAGACGGCGTAGGCCTCCAGGCCCCCGCAGGAGAAGCCAGCGACCGCGATCTTGGAGGTGTCGAGCTTGCCGTAGTACTTGCTGCCCTGCCGGGAGTTCTCCGCGACGGCCCAGTCGATGGACTGGGTCAGCATCTGGGCGTTGGTGGAGCCGGATCCGTTCGGGGCGCCGTTGGCGATGGCGAGGAACCCGTGGGAGGCGATCTCGCGGAGGAAGTTGCCCTGCGACAGACCGTTGGCCGAGCAACCGCCGTTGCCCCAGACGAGGATGGGAAGGCGCTCGGCCGGCAGCGTCTGGGGCCGGAAGATGGTGTGATTGGCCAGGCTCGCCGAGGTCTCGTAGTCGGCGGGATATGGACCGGAACCACCCACCGCCGCACCGGCCGGTGACGCGCCGAGCGTCACGATCACGGCAGTGGCCGGGACGATCGCGGCCACCAGGGCCGCGTAGATCTTCGATCTCCTGCTCATGCACCCTCCAGCGAACTCGGGACGGCGCTCCCTGCGGTGGCGGTGGCGGTGGTTCATTCGCACCCCGACCACGGCGGCCAACGCTGGCCACGGGTCAGGTCGACGCGGCGGACCGCCCGGCCGCGGTCCCCACAGGCGATCCGATGGGAGCTGTGTGCAGTTACTATCACTCCCGCAACGAAAAGTGTCAATGTATAGCTCGCTACCGAGGGCTCGGATCGCCGTCGGCCCGCGAGGTGGCCGCGGCGCTCCCGCCGGTCGGCTCCGGCCGGGCTGGATCCTGTGAGGCCTGGAAATGGGTGATCCACGAGGCGGCGTCCGGCCAGTACGGCGTCGTCACCTGGACCAGACGTGCCTGGGCGAGCGCACCGAGCGCGGAGTGGATGTCGAGAAAGGTTTCCCTGGCCCGTTGGCGAGGCCAGGGCCGGGGCAGCAGATGATGGGGCAGATCCGGATCGGTGTCCGGGAATCTGCGCCAGGAATCCATGGCAGAGGTCCGGGCGACCAGCGCCCTGGCCGCGTCCACCTCGCCGTTGCGGGCGGCTACCCGCAGATCGGCGTACTGCTCGATGAAGGCCGAGTAGGCGGCGGAGAGTGCGGTCAGATCGTACGCCGAGGCCGGACCGTGTGGTCCTGACTCCTCGTCGAAGCGCACGTGCATGATCGACCACCGAGCACCCTCGACGGGTCGCAGCAGCTCGTCGAGCGCCTCCCGGGCCGGCGCGGCCTCGCGTCCCGGTCGGATCCACACGCTGTCGTACAGACCCACGAACCGTAGTGCGGTCAACGACCTGCGCACCCCGTGGCGGACCGCCTGGCCGGAGCTGGGGATCGAGAAGGAGACCATCACCCATTCGCCGGTCCACCGCGGCGGTTGGGCGCCGAAGTTCAGGAAGTGCCGCATCCGGGAGCGATGCTTGGCGATCGCCTGCGAGGTCAGGTGATAGACCGGTGGTCGCCGGTTGCCGCGCGTCGCGATGAGACCGCGCTTGACCAGTCGGGACAACGCCGCCCGGGCACTGGACTCGCTCACCCCGAACTCGCGCAGTATCGCGATGACCGCAGTGGAGGGCAGATCGGCCTGCGAGGAGTCGAGATATTCGCCGAGCAGCGTCGTCAGCAGGTGTTGCGGACTGGAACCGATCTGGGCCCGGGGAATGCGGACCTCGTCGGCGGGCTCCTGGGCGTTCACCTCAACAGCCTGCATCACCACCCGGCGCGTCAGCTCGCCGGCCGGCCGATACTCCTCGGTCAGGACGGGCCGGACAGTTACGCACCCTGGCCCTGGTTCTGCATCAGGCCGCCGTCCATGAAGTACGTCGACCCGGTGACATAGTCGGCGTCGTCGCTGGCCAGGAAGACGGCGAGCTTGGCGATCTCCTCCGGCTGCGCGGCCCGCTTCCACGGGATCGACTGCACCTGTTCCTCCAGGTACTTCGGGTCGTCGATCGCCTGCTGGTTGAACGGGGTGAGCACCATGCCGGGGCCGATGTTGTTCACGTTCATGCGCATCGGAGCGACCTCCAGAGCGATGCTCTTGGCCAGCTCCAGCATGCCGCCCTTGCTGGCGTCGTAGTCGGAGCCGCCCGCCCGGGCCACCTCCTGGTGAATCGAGGTGATGTTGATTATCTTGCCGTGTCCGCCCTGGTCACGGCGGTGCTGGATGAACCGCCGACAGCAGAAGAACATCCCGTACAGGTTGGTCCGGATCGACCGGTCCCAGGTCTCGGTGTCCATGTCGGCCACCGGGATGCCGGAGGCGTCCACGCCCGCGTCGTTCATCAGGATGTCCAGCCGGTCGAACTCCGTGAGGGCCTCGTCGAACATCGCCTCGACCTGATGCTCGACGCTGATGTCCCCCTGGACCACGACGGCCCGCCCACCGGCCTTCTCAATCTCGGCCTTCGTGTGGTTCGCGCCCGCGTGGTCGTGCAGGTAGTGCACCACCACGTCGGCTCCCTCCCGACCGAACTCGATCGCGGTGGCCTGCCCGATTCCCGAGTCGGAGCCGGTGATCAGAGCGGTCCTGCCCGCCAGCCGTCCGGTCATCAGGGCCTCCTTCGTCGACGCCGGGCGGCGGATTACCCGCCTGCCCCGGTCCTAACCGAACGGGATCGGACGCCGGCCTCCACCTGGTCGATGACCCAGGCGGCGTTGATGAGGCCGATGTGGGACAGCGCCTGGGGGAAGTTTCCGATCTGGCTGCCGTCGCTGCGGTCGATCTCCTCCGAGAGCAGGCCGAGATCGTTCGCTCGGGCGGTCACGCTGTCGAAGATCTGCCGGGCCGCGTCGATCCGCCCGGCCAGGGCCAGTGCCTCGACCAACCAGTACGAGCAGGTGATGAAGGCGCCCTCATCGCCCGCGCCCGTCCAGCGCTGCACCAGACCGTCCCGGGTCAGGTCCCGTTCGATGGCTCGCACCGTGGCGAGGACCCGCTCGTCGTCGCCGGGCAGGAACCCGAGGATCGGCATGCCGAGCACGCTGGCATCGAGGTGGTCCGAGCCGAACGCGCCGGTGAACGCCCCGCTCGACGGATTCCACCCCTCGTTCAGGATCGCCGCGCGTACCTCGTCTCTGGCCTTCGACCACCGTGGCACCGCCGCCTCGGCGTCGATTTCCCGCGCCAGCTTGACGGCCCGATCCAGGGCCACCCAGCACGCCAGCTTCGAGGTCAGGTAGTGCCGCTCGCCCTCGCGTCCTTCCCAGATGCCGGCGTCCGGCTGCCGCCACGTGTCGGCGGCCCGGTCGGCCAGCGATCGAAGCAGCTCCGCCGCGGCGGGCGACAGGTCCGCCATCTGGTCCCGCAGCACCCACGCACACTCCAGCACCTCGCCGAGGACGTCGAGCTGCTTCTGCTGCCAGGCGTCGTTTCCGATCCGGACCGGTCGGCTGCCGCGGTGGCCCTCCAGGTGCTCCAGAGCGTGCTCGGTCAGGTCACGCTCACCGGCAGCGCCGAACATGATCGGCACGTGGTCCGCCCCCCGCACCGATCCCATTGACGCGGCGATCCAGTCGAAGAACCTGCGTGCCTCGTCCGGACAGGCGGCAACCCAGAGCGCCTTCAGGGTGAAGCTGCCGTCGCGGAGCCAGGCGAACCGGTAGTCCCAGTTCGCCGCGCCACCGACCTCTTCCGGCAGCGAGGTGGTGGCCGCGGCGATCACCGCACCGGTCGGTTGGTAGGTCAACGCCTGCAACACCAGGGCGCTGCGCCGGACCTGCTCCCGGTAGGGCCCCTGATAGCCCTGGTGGATGCGATCCCACGACTGCCAGGCGGCGATGGTGTCGCGCAGTACGGCACGCCCGTCCAGCGGCACGATCTGCCGGTCCGCGGCTCGGCGATGATGCAGCGCGAGCACCGCGCTGTCACCCTCGGCGAGCGTGAACCGTCCGGTCACCACCGGACCGTCGACTGTCAGACCACGGTCGCTGGTCAGCACCAGCCGGTCGGTGCCGCCGGATATCTCGATCCCCAGCGGCGTCTCGGCGATCGAGGGACTTGTCCGGCCGTATTCCGGCCGGGCCACGACCTCGATCGCCACCTCCACTGTGCCGGCGACCGCGTCGACCTGCCGCAGCAGGACGTGCGGGGACGCGAAGCCGATCCCGTGCCCGCGTTCACCGAAGCCGAGGCCGAGGGCATCCGTCAGACGCAGTACGCCGCCCGGGGTGTGGAACTCCGTACGGAGCACCATTGTCCCGTCGAGGTAGCGCCGGGTGGTCGTGTACGGCCCCCGTGGCCGGATCGACCAGTAGCCCCCGGTGGTGCCCAGCAGCCGCGCGAAGACGCTCGGCGCGTCGAATCTGGGTGGACACCACCAGTCCACGGACCCGTCCGAGGAGACCAGTGCGGCCCCCTGACAGTCGCCGAGGAGCGCATAGTCGCTGATCGCAGCCACGCCCCGGCGTACCCGTGCCGGCGCGTCCTACTCCCCGGCGCGGCCCGGCCCCCGGTCAGCGGCGGCCGAGCGCCGACTCCAGGCGCTGGATGAGTGTCTTGCGGCCCTTGCCTGCGCGTTCCTCCCGCAGCGCCGCCCGGAGCTGGCCGGTGTCGAGGTCACGGACGTGACGGGCCGCTTCGGCTACCGGCAGATCGGTGAGCGACCCGGACGAAACAGCGTTTCGACGTGCGCGTTTGGCCGGACCGGTGTTGGCGACGTACTGCTTCCCGGACTTCGATGCCTTCCGCTTCTTGGCGTCGGTCGCCTGCCGCTGTTCGGCGGAGAGTTGCTTCCACGCCTGATCGGGCAGGTAACGATCGGTTTCGCCGTCGTGTCGCGCCCGGGTGCCGCCCTGCCTGGTCCGCCACTTCTGGTCGCCCCACTGCTGCAAGGACTTCTGCCGCTCGTCCTTCGGGCCCTGATAGCCGCCACCGCGTTTCTGGTACTCCTTGGTGAGCAGCTGCGACTTGCGCGCCGACCACTGTCCCGGACGGCCACCCCGGTCGGACGCCTTGATCTCTTCCTTGAGCTGTTCGCGCAGCTCAGGCTTCGTGTACCGCGCCATAGGCACTGGGTACCCACGGCTGCGCCCGGTACGCACCGGCACCGGGATCGCCGGCACCGGTCAGCCGGCCGCCACTGCGGCTCACGACCCGCGGACCGCCTCGATTATCGTCTCGGCGATCTCGCTCGGCTGGGCCACGGCCATCGCGTGCGAGCCGCCGACGATCTCCCGCTGGCCACGTGGTTCGGCCCGCTCGGCCATGAACCGGTGCGCGGCGACCGGGATGTTCCGGTCCGCGTCCCCGAAGATGAACCAGCTGGGCAGCGATCGCCAGGCGGGGGCTCCGGAGAGACCGTCGCCCAGGGCTCGTTCGGTGATCGGCCGCTGGGTCCGGGCCATGAGCGCGGCAAGGTCGGACGGCACGTCGGCGGCGAACTGCGCGTGGTAGGCGTCCTGGCCGATCGCCACCTCGTTACCGCCGGTGGACAGCGGATACTGCACCAGCGTGTCGGCGAGCGTGCTGCCGGGGAACTTTCCGGACAGTGACAGCGCCGATTCACCGGTTTCCGGGGCGAGAGCGTTGACGTACACGAGCGCCCGCACCGACGGATCGCCGGCCGCAGCCTGCGTGATGACCATTCCCCCGTACGAGTGACCGGCGAGGACGACCGGACCGCCGATCCCGCGTATCACGTCTCGTAGGTACGCCGCGTCACCCGCGAGGTCCCGCAACGGGTTGGCGGCGGCCACCACGTCGTACGCGGGGGCCAGCCGTTCGATCACACCGTTCCAGCTCGCCGACTCGGCGAACGCACCGTGCACGAGAACGATGGTGGGCTGCGTATCGGGCATGACGCTGCGCTCCCTCACTGCGTGCAGTTGTCACCGCCGGCCTCGGCGGTGCGCCTGAATACCCGCCAGGCAAAGGTGAAACCGGCGGGCAGCCCATGGCCGCCATCCGGCGGGCACCGTGATCACGCCAACCTGACGCGACGGATGACTTGCTTGACCACGGTTGCCTCCAGTCAGTAAGTTAGCTAACTAACTGAGTACCGAGGGGGCATGTTGAACCGTCATCCCGACAAACGCAGCCGACTGGTCGACGCCGCCGTTCGGCTGGTGCATGAGCAGGGATTCGCCCGTACCACGCTCGCGGACATCGCCGGCGCGGCCGGGGTGCCGCTGGGCAACGTCTACTACTACTTCAAGACCAAGGAGGCCATCGGCGAAGCGCTCGTCGCTCACCACGCCGGGCATTACGCCACCCTCCGTGGACAGTGGAATCAGAGCGGCGACGCCCGTTCGCGACTGGCGGCGTTCGTGCAGATGACGGCTGACAACCGCGCGGTGCTGGCCCGCAGCGGGTGCCCGGTCGGCACCCTGTGTGCCGAGCTGCACAAGGCCGGCGGTCCACTGGCCGAGCAGACAGGCGCCATCTTCACCGAGTTGCTCGGCTGGCTGGAGGAGCAGTTCCGCGCGCTCGGACGCGACACCGACGCCGCCGACCTGGCCCTGCACCTGCTGTCCGCACTCCAGGGCGTGTCGCTGATCGCTCACAGCCTCGACGACCCCGAGTACGTCGACCGGGAGACCGCCCGGCTTACCGGCTGGATCCAAACCCTGTAGTCCCGCCAGCAACAGCAAGGAGTAACCGTGATCGTCCTACTGCCCGCTCCGTCCTCTGCCGCCGGTACCCCGACCGAGGCGACGGCATGAGCCGACAATCGCGCACCACGCGAGTTCTGGTCACCGGTGCCACCGGATTCCTCGGCCGCAACGTCCTCGCCGCGCTGGCCGCCCGGCAAGACGTCACCCCCATCGCCGCCTGCCGCACGCCCGACCGACTTCCGTCAGCCTTCGCCGGCGAAACCCGGGTCGGCGACCTGCGCGACCCCGAGTACCGCAGGACCGTCGTCGATGCCGTGGACGTCGTCTGCCACGCCGGCACCTGGGGTGCCTTCTGGGGCCACGCCGAACTGGAGCGCCGTCAGTTCTTCGAGCCCAATCGGGACCTCATCGACCAGGCGATCGACCGGGGTGTCCGCCGCTTCGTCCAGACCAGCACCATCGCGATCGCCGCGCGCCCCGCCGGCGGCGGCCCGATAGACGACTTCGCCCCGACCCGCCGCACCGGCTTCTGGCCCCACCTCGACCGGCTCATCGACATCGACGACCACATGCGCCGTCGCAGCGATCGCGGCACCCAGATGGTCACCATGCGCCTCGGGCACTTCGTCGGTGCCGGCAACGCCCTCGGGATGGTGCCGGCACTCGTACCTCGGCTACGCACCCGCCTCGTGCCCTGGCTGGCCAGCGGACGCGCTCGACTCGCACTCGTAGGCGGTCGCGACCTGGGTGAGGCGTTCGCGCTGGCCGCGACCGCCGAGCGGCTCGACGACTACGAGTCGTTCAACATCTGCGGCCCGACCTCGCCCTCCGCACGCGAAGTCATCGAGTTCATCGCCGACGAGACCGGCTCCCCGCGGCCCTGGTTCAGCGTCCCGTACAGCGCCGGCTACGCCTTCGCCTGGCTGATGGAGAAGTTGCACCCTGTCCTGCCCGGTGCCGAACCCTTCCTGACCCGCTCTCTGGTGCACGTCTCCGAAGACTGGGACTGCCCCTCCGACCACGCCGCCCGCACCCTCGGCTACACCCCGCGCGAGGACTGGCGGGACGCCGTCCGCGCATCTCTCACCGAAGCCGGGGCCGCCGGCTACCCCTGGCCCCGCCTAGCCCAACCCGCGTAAGCGACGAAGGAGACGACACCGTCGTCATGGCAAAACTCCACAACGGACAGGTCCTCGCCCGATTCGATCTCACCACCATAACCGGGCAACCGGTCCAGATTCCCGATCCGGACCGCCTGGTTCACCTGCAGTTCCGCCGCTTCGCCGGCTGCCCCATCTGCAACCTGCACCTGCGTTCCATCACCCGACGGCATGACGAGATCGTCGCCGCAGGCGTCCGCGAGGTCGCCGTCTTCCACTCCACCGCCGCCGCCATGCAGCCGTACCAGGGCGACCTACCGTTCGCCACCATCGCCGATCCGGACCGTCGCCTCTACGTCCGCTTCGGCGTCGACGCCTCTCCCTGGGCCGTGCTGCACCCACGGACCTGGATCGCAGCCCTGCGCGGGGTAGCCGCCGGTAATGCCGCACCCCCGGCGCAAGGGGAAAGTGCCCTCGGCCTGCCCGCCGACTTCCTCATCGGCACCGACGGCCGCGTCCTCGCCCACAAGTACGGCCGTCATGCCGATGATCAATGGAGCGTCGACGAGCTTCTCCACCTCGCCCTCCGCCGGTCGCACCGGACGTCATAGCACCCGACCGAAAGCCACCTGAGCCAGCGGCGGTGCGGTCAGCCCATTCGAGCGTCAGGGCTGACGGCACCGCCGCCTTCGTTCCGTCACCTCGTCGCCAGCAAGCTGGGCCTGAACCGCACCAACATGGGCAGCGACGGGCGTACCCGGAGCTCCCACACCGAGCATCGGCCGAAAAACTATCGGTCACCGCCCGAAACTACCGGTTGAAAACCATGGATTTATCTGCCAGCCTGAGAGCCATCGATCGATGTGATCGTTAACATCACTTCCAGTCGCTGGAGGCGCCGCACCCGAGCACCAAGCACCCCACCACCATCCCAGGTCACCACCTCCACCACCACCTCACGCCGCAACCAACTCCCGGCGGGCGACCTGGCCACTCATCGCAACCCTTCACCTGCTGGTCAGTGGCCGGAGCCGACTCCCGACCGGGGGTGCGCCAGATGCGAGTCCGCACCGACCGGCGGCTCGACATCGTGGGACTCCGCCGATCCCGAGCGGAATCGTCCACCGAACAGCGACCGCGTTTGTCCTACCCCATCATGGAGGATCAGCATGATCTCCCGGACCCGTCCCTCCGGGCGTCGACTTCGAACGCTCTCTGCATCCGGAAGTGCCGCGATAGTTGCGGCCCTCGTCGTGTCGTTGCTGCCCAGTCTCGCCCACGCCGCCGAAACCACCCTGGCTGCGGCTGCCGGCCAGTCCGGCCGGTACTTCGGCGCCGCGGTGGCGGCGAACAAGCTCAACGACGGCGCGTACACGACGATCTTGAACCGCGAGTTCAACAGCGTCACGCCCGAGAACGAAATGAAGATCGACGCGACCGAGCCGCAGCAGAACAACTTCACGTTCGGCAACGCGGACCGGATCGTCAACCACGCTCTGTCCCGGGGCTGGAAGGTCCGGGGTCACACCCTGGCCTGGCACTCGCAGCAGCCCGAGTGGATGCGGAACATGTCGGGCACCGCGTTGCGCAACGCGATGCTCAACCACGTCACCCGGGTCGCGACCTACTACCGCGGGAAGATCGACTCGTGGGACGTGGTGAACGAGGCGTTCGAGGACGGCAACAGCGGCGCGCGGCGGGACTCGAACCTGCAGCGCACCGGCAACGACTGGATCGAGGCGGCGTTCCGGGCCGCCCGGGCCGCCGACCCGGGCGCCAAGCTCTGCTACAACGACTACAACACCGACAACTGGACCTGGGCCAAGACCCAGGCCGTCTACCGGATGGTGCAGGACTTCAAGCAGCGTGGCGTGCCGATCGACTGCGTCGGGTTCCAGTCGCACTTCAACGCCCAGTCGGCGTACAACAGCAACTACCGCACCACGCTGTCCAGCTTCGCCGCCCTCGGGGTGGACGTGCAGATCACCGAGCTGGACATCGAAGGCTCCGGCACCCAGCAGGCGGACACGTACCGTCGGGTGGTCCAGGACTGCCTCGCGGTCCCGCGGTGCAACGGCATCACCGTGTGGGGCATCCGGGACAGCGACTCGTGGCGCTCGTACGGCACGCCGCTGCTGTTCGACAACAACGGCAACAAGAAGCAGGCGTACACGGCCACCCTGGACGCGCTGAACAGCGCCGGCCCCGGCCCGACTCCCACGCCCACCACGCCGGGCCCCACCCCCACCACGCCGGGGCCCACCCCCACCACACCGCCGCCCTCCGGCTCCGCCAACGAGATCGTCGGCAGCCAGTCGGGCCGCTGCATCGACGTACCCAACGCCTCTCGTGACAACGGCACCCGGGTGCAGCTCTACGACTGCAACAAGCAGACCAACCAGTCCTGGACCTACACCTCTGACAAGCAGCTCCGTGTCTACGACAACATGTGTCTCGACGCCGCAGGCTCCGGAAACGGCGCCGCGATCCAGATCTACAGCTGCCACAGCGGAACCAACCAGCAGTGGAACGTCAACTCCAACGGCACCATCAGCGGCGTCCAGTCCGGGCGGTGCCTGGACGTCTGGAGCACCAGCAACGGAGCGCAGGTCCAGCTCTACGACTGCCACGGGCAGCCCAACCAGCAGTTCCGCCTCGTCTCGCTCGGCGGTCCCACGACCCCGCCGACCACCACGCCGCCGACCACCACCCCGCCGCCGACCGGTACCTGCAACCTGCCGTCGTCGTACCGGTGGTCGTCGACCGGCGCCCTGGCGCAGCCGCGGTCGGGTTGGGTGTCGTTGAAGGACTTCACCCACGCGCCGTACAACGGTCAGCACCTGGTGTACGGCACCACGCACGACACGGGCACCACCTGGGGGTCGATGAACTTCGGCCTGTTCTCGAACTGGAACCAGATGGGTTCGGCCAGCCAGAACCAGATGCCCTTCGCCGCGGTCGCTCCCTCACTGTTCTACTTCGCGCCGCGTAACGTCTGGGTCCTGGCGTACCAGTGGGGTGGGCCGGCCTTCTCCTACCGCACCTCGACCGACCCGACGAACGTGAACAGTTGGTCGGCGCACCAGACGTTGTTCACCGGGTCGATCTCGAACTCCAGCACCGGTCCGATCGACCAGGCGTTGATCGGTGACGACCAGAACATGTACCTGTTCTTCGCCGGTGACAACGGCCGGATCTACCGGGCCAGCATGCCGATCGGGAACTTCCCCGGCAGCTTCGGCTCCAACTACACCACGATCATGACCGACACCACGAACAACCTGTTCGAAGGTGTCCAGGTGTACAAGCTCCAGGGTCAGCAGCGGTACCTGATGATCGTCGAGGCGATCGGTTCGCAGGGCCGCTACTTCCGCTCGTTCACCGCGACGAGTCTGGGCGGTAGCTGGACCCCGCAGGCCACCAGCGAGAGCAACCCGTTCGCCGGCAAGGCCAACAGCGGCGCCACCTGGACCAACGACATCAGCCACGGTGAGCTGATCCGGACCAACGCCGACCAGACCATGACCATCGACCCCTGCAACCTGCAACTGCTCTACCAGGGCCGTTCACCCAACTCCGGCGGCGACTACGGCCTGCTGCCGTACCGCCCGGGAGTACTGACCCTGCAGCGCTGACGGCGGCAGCTCCGGCTCGGGCACAGCCGGAACGGGCGGGCTCGGCGCAATCCGGGCCCGCCCATCCCTCACACACCCCACCACCAGGAGGTATCGACAGTGCGAGGACACGCACACCACCCCCCGCTCGCGGGACGAGATCATGCCGGCCGAGTGTCCCCCGGCATTCGGCGTCGGCTGCTCAAGCTCGCCACGGCGGGGCTCGCAGCCGCCGTCGGGATGTTCACCGTGACGGTGGCGACCGGGTCCGCATCGGCCGCCGACAACCCGTACCAGCGGGGCCCGGACCCCACCCGGGCCAGCGTCGCGGCCGTCAACGGCCCGTTCGCCAACACGTCGGTAAGCGTCCCGACCGGGTACGGCTTCAACGGCGGCAGGATCTACTACCCGACCGACACCAGCCAGGGCACCTTCGGTGCCATCGCGATCTCGCCTGGTTACACGGCGTTGTTCTCCGCCGAGCTGGCCTGGATGGGTCCGTGGCTGGCATCGCACGGCTTCGTCGTGATCGGTATCGAGACGAACAGCCGTAACGACTTCGACACCGCCCGAGGCACCCAGTTGCTCGCCGCGCTCGACTACCTGACGCAGCAGAGCCCGGTACGCGACCGGGTCGACCCGAACCGGTTGGCCGTCTCCGGTCACTCGATGGGCGGCGGTGGAGCGCTCAGCGCAGCCATCCGGCGCTCGTCGTTGAAGGCGGCCGTCGGTATCACGCCGTACTCGCCGTCGCAGAACCTGGCCAACGACCGGGTACCCACGATGGTCATCTCCGGGCAGGCGGACACGGTGGTCACCCCGTCCTACGCCCTCAACCTGTACAACAGCCTTCCGGCCTCGACGGAGAGCGTCTACCTGGAGGTCGCCGGCGGGGACCACGGGTTCATGGTCGGACGGTCCAACCCGGTGTTGATCCGGACCATGCTGCCGTTCCTGAAGATGTTCGTCGACAACGACTCTCGGTACAGCCAGTTCCTCTGCCCGCTGCTGGACAGCAGCGGCGTGGTCACCTACCGCAGCACCTGCCCGTTGCTACCGACGGATCCGACCACGCCGCCGACCGGCACCCCAACGCCGACGCCGACCACGCCGCCGACCCCCACGCCGACGCCGACCACCCCACCGCCGTCCGGCTCGGCCAACGAAATCATCGGCACCCAGTCCGGCCGCTGCGTCGACGTACCCAACGCCTCCCGCAACAACGGCACCCGCGTCCAGCTCTACGACTGCAACAAGCAGACCAACCAGTCCTGGACCTACACCACCAACAAACAACTACGCGTCTACGACAACATGTGCCTCGACGCCGCAGGCTCCGGAAACGGCACCGCCGTCCAGATCTACACCTGCCACAGCGGCACCAACCAACAATGGAACGTCAACTCCAACGGCACCATCACCGGCGTCCAGTCCGGACGCTGCCTCGACGTCTGGAGCAGCAACAACGGAGCCCAGATCCAGCTCTACGACTGCCACGGACAACCCAACCAACAATTCCGCCTCGCAGCCCTCGCATAACCACCACAACCGAGCCGAGGGCGGGTCAGGTCTACCGACCCGTGCGGCGGCATCCGAAGACCCTGAGGGTCATGATCGAGACGGGCGGGCCCGGCAACACGCCGGGCCCGCCCGCACCATCTCGACACGGAGCGGGACCGCTCGGTCCGGTCGCTCCGCCACGCTCGCCGGGGTGGACCGCCGGGTCGGGTGACTCTGGCGTCGTCGTTGGCGCCACCGGCCGACGGCCGCACCGACCAGCAGCGCGGCCAGGATCACCGTGAGAGTTCCGGCGCCGTCATCGCACCGGTGGCGGCCATGGCCCGGGCCGTGCCGTCATCGGCAGGCTCATGTCCCGCCGCCGGGGGAAATGTGCGACGAACGGATGACGGTTGCTGCCCAGCACCGTGACGTTCCGACGTCGCGCGCAGCCGCGGGGTTTGCCGTCGGGAGGTTCGGGTAGCGGGCCAGCCAGGGCACCCGACCGCTGTACTACCACCGGGGAGGACTACACCGTGACGGTCCGATCGCGCTGGGTGGCTCTGCTGGGTGGCGGAGCGATGCTGATCGCCACCGCCGGCTGCACGGCCGCCGACGACGGAGGAGCGACTGCGGCACCGACCGCCGCGTCGTCGGCCGCGCCCGCACCGGCCGCAGCCGACCTGCCACAGATCGTCGCCCGACTACAACCCTCGGTCGTCACCGTTCGGGTCGGGCAGGGTCTCGGCTCCGGGGTCGTGTTCCGGGAGGGTGGACTGATCCTCACCAACGAGCACGTCGTGGGTGACCAGGAGAACGTGGAGGTCGCTCTCGCCGACGGCACCCGCGTACCGGCCCGGGTGGTCGCCGCCGACGCCGTCACCGATCTCGCCGTGCTCCGCGCCGAGCGCGCCGACCTGCCGCCCGCGCCGTTCCACACCGAGCTTCCGCCACCGGGTGAGCCGGTCCTCGCGCTCGGCAGCCCGCTGGGCTTCCTCAACAGCGTCACCGCCGGCATCGTATCCGGTGTCGGTCGGGAGATCCCCGGTTCGGCGGGTCAGGGCAACGCCCTGGTCGACCTGATCCAGACCGACGCGGCGATCTCGCCCGGCAACTCGGGCGGCGCGCTCGCCGACTACTCGGGCCGAGTCATCGGCATCAACGACGCCTACCTGCCGCCGCAGACCGGCGCGGTGTCAATCGGCTTCGCGATCCCCGCCGCCACCGCCCTGGACATCGCCGACGACCTCCTCGACGACGGCCGGGTCACCCAGCCGTACCTCGGGGTCGCGGTGGCGCGCCTGACCCCGCAGATCGCCCGGTCGCTGAATGCCGGCACCGACCGGGGTGTCCTGGTCCGCGACGTCGACGAAGACGGTCCGTCGGCCGCCGCCGGTCTGCGGCCCGGGGACATCGTCACGCAGGTGACCGGTGAGCGTATCGACACGCTTGAGGCGTTCATCGGTGCCTTGCGGTCGGTCGAGCCCGGCCAGCCCGTCTCGATGACCTACCTGCGCGGCGGCGACACCCGGCAGACCAGGGTCACGCCGACCGCCGCCACCCGCTGAGGTCGGCCGGCTCTGGTGTACCTCGGTGCCGGAGTCGACGGCTTCGGCTGCGGCGGCTCGTACGAAGGGTTCCTGCAACGCGGCGGAGATCATGCCCAGCCGTCGCGCCTCCGCGTCCACGTCCATCCGCTCGATCAACGGCGGACGCTGCTCCAGGCCGGCACCAGTCTCCGGGCGAACGAGTGGTTCCTGCCGCTGGCGGTGCACCGCGGACAGGATGGCCGCCGCTTCGCCGGCCGCGACCGCCCGGTCCTGGTCCCAGCCCGCCTCGATGGCGCGTCGCCGGGCCGCCGCCTTTCGGCGCGGGTCCAGTTGGCCTGTGGCCTGCAGTCCATCACCGATTTCCACGCATCGCCGGTACAGCCGCTGGCCGGCGCCCCATGCGACGCCCCGGGCGCGTTCAGGTCGACGCGGCGGCTGTAACGCGATCGTCGGGACCGCCTGATACAGCAGGTACCAAAGCGCGTGCAGCTGCCGGTACGCCTCGCTCCTGCGCGGCCAGACACGCAGGTCGTCGACGAACTTCCAGATCGTCGACAGCACGAAGCTCGAACAGGTGAACGACACCGACAGGGTGACGAGGGTTTGTGAGACGACAGGTTCCGACCATGGCGCGCTGCCATCGGCCAGCTTCAGAGCGATGAAGAATGCCTTGTGGCCGACGTAGGCGCCGCCGAACGCGGCTCCCGCGCTGAGCAGGCGCATGACGACTTTCAGTCGGGTGCCGGCGTATCTGGCGTAGCCGAGGGACATGCGCAGGATGTCGGCCACGGAGACGGCAAGGTACAGCAGGAACGCCAGCATGTAGACGCCGACTTCGGGAAGGTCCCCGTACCGGTCGGCGAAGTGCAGGGGCTCGGAGGTCGGGAAGTCCGCCGCCCAGAACATCGTCGCCATCACCGTGAACACCACGGCCAGCAGCACCAACCGCCGACGTATCTGCCGCCGTGCTCGCTGCGGGTCACCGAGGTGCAGGAAGAGAAACTGGATGGCGGTCGCCGTCAGCAGCGCCGAGCCGTGCTCGGCGAGTTTGGCCAGATTCGGTACGCGGGTGAACTGGTCGACGGCGCTGTGGACGGGTGCCCAGCCGACTGTGACGGCGAGACCACAGCCCAGACAGATCGCCACGCTCGCCCAGATCTTCTGATCCTTCGGGTCCCGCAGCAGGGCACCCAGCTTGACGACGAGCGCCGCCACGGCCACGAGCGCGGCGCCCACATGACCGACAGCGACCAGCATCTGCCGCTCCCGTCTAGTGGGTCAACGCCGCTGCGATGCGGTACATCACCGCGGCGGTGTCCTCGTGCAGGTCTTCGAAGGCGCCTACCTCCTCGACCCTGTCCAACCGAGCTCCCAGGTAGGTAGCCAGCAGTTCGGCGTCCATCTCCTGCTGCTGGTCGAAGGACGCCGACGATCTGGCCAGTACCGTCTCGACCGGGTCGGCATCACCACGCTCGATCGGCTGTGCGGCACCGTCGACAACCGTCGTGCCGATGTGCTTCAAAGCGATGTGCATCAGCTCGTGCAACGTCGTCTGGACCTGCAACACGGGCGGCGAGTCGCGGTCGAAGAGGACATAGTCGGCCTCGGCCGTCGCGACCCAGAGTCCGCACGGTCCGGTCGGCTCGTCGACGGTCATCGCGACGAGGTGGATCGGGCGACCGCGTTTCTCCTCGAGCGCCGACACCAACGCCGAAACGGTCAACGGCACCGGGAGGGCGACATCGAGCCGACGTAGCAGCCGGTGCGCCCGGTGCTTCTGGTGCCACATCGTCTGTCCTGACCCTCCTGCGGACGGTGCCCGAAACGCCCTTCGCCCCTGCATCCCTCCGGCCGCCGATGTCAGCGTCCAGCGCTCGCCTGAGCCACGATGGTGGCGGTCGCAGACAGGCAGCATAGCCAAGCCGGCCGACTCTCAGGGGCCCCGAGCACGTCGGTGGCAGCGGTCCCCCGGGTAGCACGTCCCGGACGGTCGCCGCAAGCGGCAGAATGCGTCAGGTGCTCGATGCCCGCGACTCCCCCAGCCGGAGCCTCTCCACCCGATTCGCTCGGGTGGTGACCGAGGTGTTCGCGCCAGCGCTCCTGGCCGCGGTCATGCCGGTCGTCGTCGCCCTGCAGACCAGCGCGCCGGCCGTCGGGCCGGGCCTCGGCTGGGCGCTGGTGGGCGCGCTGTTCTGCTCGGTCATCCCCAACAGCCTCATCTGGTGGGGAGTCCGCCGAGGGCGCCTCAGTGACCATCACATCCGGGTACGCGAGCAGCGGCGCACGCCGCTGGCGTACGGGCTCCTCTCGGTGCTGGTCGGCTTGACCCTCCTGGTCGGCTTCCGGGCACCCCGGCCGGTGATCGCCATGGTCGTCGTGATGTTCGCCCTGGGCCTGGCCGTGACCCTGGTGAACCTGGTGTGGAAGTTGAGCATCCACGCGGCGGTCGCCGCCGGCTCGGCCGCTGTCCTGGTCATCGTCTTCGGACCGGATCTGCTTCTCGCCGCTGCCGGGGTCGTCCTCGTGGGTTGGTCGACGAGTGGAGCTTCGCGAGCACACCGTCGGTCAGGTGGTCGCCGGAACCACGGTGGGACTCGTCGTGGCGCTGCCGACGTTTCTGCTGCTCGGCTAGGCCCTGAGTCGACAGGGCTGGGGAACGTCCTGCTACCGCGTCGGCCGGCCCCGACGCGCCGACTTGTTGCGAGCCTCCAACGCGGCGACCTGCTCCACGATCTTGCGCAGGCTGGCGCGCGGGACGCCCGGTGGCAGCCCGCGCGCCAGCACCGTGATGGTCGCCAGGTCGGCGTCGTCAAGCTCGCCGGGCTCGGACTCCACCACGGGATCGAAGAAGTAGTTGGGCTGCACCCGGAAGAAGTTCGCCAACTGCTGGATCGCCGAGCGCGAGGGGTTGTCCCGCTCACCGCTGAGCAGATAGTTCACGTAGCTGGTCGACAGCCCCGTTCCCTTGGCGACATCATCCGGGGAGTACGGCTCGCCGGTACCTGGCTTGACATGCGTGTCGATCAGATGTCTGAGCCGCGCCGCGAAGGACGGTCCACCCTCGTCTGCGCCACCGTCCGCCATGACCGTCCTCCCATCCCAGCGCGCCACAATCGTGATGAAGCGGGATTTGCGATCCACAATAGTTGCAGGTGCGGATCGACCATGCTTCACTAGCGATACCTGACCACTGAGCCATTTCCAACCTGATGGTGCAGGTCAGCGGCGTGGAGGAGGCCTGTAGCCAGGTGAGGTGAGGCTCCCGGTAAGACAAGCAATCGACCAAGAAAGATGCCCCTCCCGGGAGCCTCGTTGCTGTCCTACCCTGCCTCGATCCCGTTGTCCACTCGATCCCTGAACCACGTCGCCGCCCTGATCCGCACCCATCGCCACCAGCGACGATCCCGGTGGCGGCGCCTCGACCCCGGCCGCCAAGCCCTGCTCGTGCTGGCCCATCTCCGCAACGGCGACACCTTTGCCCGTCTGGCCGCCGGATTCGAGATCGGTCTCGCCACCGCCTGGCGCTATGTCCACGAGGCGATCACGCTGCTCGCCGCGACCACCGACGACCTGCACCAGGCGATGAGCAGGATCCGACGGCTGGCCTACGCGATCCTCGACGGCACCCTGATCCCGATCGACCGCGTGTACGACCAGAAGCCGTACTACTCCGGGAAACACCGACGGCACGGGATGAACGTGCAGGTCATCGCCGACCCGGCCGGACGCCTCGTCTGGACATCGGCGGCGCTGCCCGGCTCGGCACACGACCTGACCGCCGCCCGCACCCACGACATCATCGCCGTGTTAACCGGCGCGAACGTGATGACCTTCGCGGACAAGGCGTACCAAGGCGCCAGCGGTTCAGTCCGCACCCCCTTCAAGCGCCATCGCTACCGCCCAACGCTGTCACGTCGGCAGAAGGCCGTGAACAAGGCCCACGCCCGCATCCGCGCCCGCGGCGAACGAGCCGTCGCCACCCTCAAAACCTGGAAAGTCCTGACCAAGCTGCGCTGCAGCCCATCCCGAACGACCGCGATCGTGCAGGCCATCCTCGTCCTGCACCACGTCGAGAACCCGACCTACCGAGGATGAAAAACGCTCACTGTGGTGGCTGTAACACCGCAGTGGACAACCATAGTGACGGACTATTCCTGCTCGATGTCCCCGACAGGTGCAGGCTGCATCACGGTCGGGTAACGATCGCCAGACGCGGCGCGGTCGCAGCACGGGGGATGTGCGAACCGCGTTGGCTGCGTGTCCGCCCCGAGATGCCACCGGCACGAGGGAGACGACCCGGCCGGCGGCGCCGCACATCGCAGCTGCACCGACCCCGCGATCTGGCCGCCGGTGGCCCCGGACACTTCCGCCGGGGTCACCGGCCCCATCCGTGGCCGGCACACCTGGCGCACCTGCGCGCGGTGGGGTGTGGTGACACCCGCCCGTCACTGACCGTGTTGTCCGGGTTCTGGTCGACGGCGACCTTCGCCGTCGGCCGGGCGCTGCTCGCCGCCGACCCCTCGCTGCCGCTGGTGCGGCATGACCTCACCGGCATCCGCGACGGCATTGTCCGGCGAGTGGTCCGCACCGGCGCCGACATCATCGAGGACGAGCAGGTAACGCCGCGACACGGCTGCGGATCAGCCTGCGCCGCTTCCCACCCCGGAGGGGCGGTGCGGGCCCGGGGGGTGGGAAGCGGTGGCTATGTGACACCGAGGTGTGGCCTACGGTGCAGCGTTCCGAACGAAAGAGGCACCCCCGTTGGTAGCCCCGCCCTATCGCCCGGATCCCGCTCGCTGCTCCAGTTTGCGATCAACGAATAGTTGGGATGTTGACCGCTGGTGCCAGAGGGTTGCACTTCTGTGCAGTCTTGTACGGAGCGCGGCGCGGTCGTTCAGCAACGCCGCCGGAGACGTGGCTGCTGAGAGCCCAGTTCGGCAACGATGTGTGGCACCGACGCGCATGAGCTGTGCCGCCGGCGCGGCACCGGCAGGAGCATGTGCGGTGGGGTCCGGAGCGGCCTGCACGGTGGAAATCGACAAGCCGCGCCCACCAAGGACGCACCGGACTCGAAACTCTCCGCCGGGCAGCGGGTAGTCGGGGTCGCCCGTGAACTAACGGTGCAGGTTGCGGTACTCCTGCGGCGACATGCCGAAAGTACTCTTGAAGAGCCGACTGAAATGCGCCTTGGCCGGAAATCCCCAACGCGCCGCGATTCTGTGGATCGGTCGATCGGCTAGCAACGGATTGGTCAAATCCCGCTGACACCGGGCCAATCGCCGGAGCCGGATCAGTTCCGCCACGGTGTGCTGCTCGGACGCGAAGAGCCGGTGGAGCATACGCAGCGAAATGTGGTGCGCGGCGGCGACGGAACGAGGGGTCAGATCAGTGTCGCCAAGGTTCTTCTCGATGAAGGATTCGATCTCGGTTCGCAGCGTACGTTCCCGAACCTCGACCGGCAGCAGCTCTTGAACAGCCAAGCGCTGCGCCAGGGTGCTAGCCGCGAGGTCAAGCGCTATCGCGCCTAGCGTCACCGCCTGACTCGGGGCGAATTCTTCGGGGCGCGCTGCCACGCGGTGGACGAATTGAGCAAGCAGAGCCGCCATGCCTGTGTCAGAACCGATTGAGCTCGCGAGGAGCGTGCGCACCTTGTCTGGATGCAGAGGCAGCGCCTGATGGGGGATGACGAGAGAGATGGAGCTGGCAAGCGTCGGCCCCGACGCGTAGTGGGTGCCAGTGAACGGCTTGCTGTTGTCCAGCAGGGTGAACGACGCCTGCGGCACGGAGGACTGGGTGCGCTCCTGGTTCGCAACGCTTTCCCCCGTGGTCATCAGCACCAGTTGGTAGGTGTCGGGCTGCGACCGCCTGACCAGCCGTGGCGAACGGATGGTGTCCAGGGTTGGGTAGCGCAACTCAGCCAGCAGGACAGTTCCCAGGGATACTCGCTTGGCCAATGCCTTGAAGTCGGCAAGGTGCGGGCTCTTGACGTAGGTCGGAGCGGCTTCGCGAGCAATGACCTCGTACCAGCACTCGAAACGGTCACTCGGTGGAAGCACGGACGTGTCGAGCACCTCGCACGGCAGCAATGGATTCACCTCCACCCATACTCTGAGCCGAGTCCGGGATGTTACCGATGATCACCTCGTCCTGCCGGGCCACATCCGCGGGCGGCGCGTCAGCGGGCGTGCCGCCTTGGCACCCTCGACTGAAGGTCGGTCATCCGCCGGACCGCCGTCCACCTCAGACAAATCCGGAGTTATCGATAGGACGCGAAAGTTGATCATGCAGGGCCCCTGCTGCGGGGACCTGCCTGGCCATACGCTCGGAGGACAACAGTTCGTGGAGGTGCTCATGTCTCAGGCGCAACCCGCCGGCCGCGCCAGGCTCATTCCCCTGCGCGAAACATTGCCGCGTATGCTCCGCGACCCCCTCGCGGCACTTGTCCACTTCGGACACGAGTCCGGCGGTGAGGTCGTGCGCCTCAACCTGGGCACCATGCGCCCCTACCTGGTCACCCACCCCGAACACCTACAGCAGATCCTGCGTGACACGACCAACTACATCCGCGACGGTGAGAGCATGCTCTGGCGTTCGATCCGCCGGGTGGTCGGGGAGGCGATCCTCGTCACCGAGGGAGAGGTGTGGGAGTCCAGCCGGGACACCCTGCAACCGCTGTTCACCAAGCAGCGTGTCGAGCAGATGGTCGACCGGATGGCGGTCGCCATCGCTGAGGCGATTGATGCGCTGGGAGAACCGGCTCGGCAGGGTGTGGCAGTTGACTCCATGACCCTGATGTCGCGGATCGTGTGCCAGGCCACAACTCGGGTCCTTTTCGGGCGGAAGATTTCCGTAGGCGACGCGGTGGAGATTTTCGGTCACTTGGGCACGATCACCCGAACCATGGTATTTCGTCTACTCGTGCCCAGCGCGCCCTACTGGGTTCCCCTGCCCGGTGACAGGGCGTTCCGCAAGGCGGTCGCGGCCATCGACACGCTGGTCCTGCCGATCATCCGTACGGAGCGCGCGAACCCGGGCGAGGGCGACGACATCATCGCTGCGCTGTGCCGCCCAAGGGCCAACGGACTTCAGGTCAGCGAGGAGCAGGTCCGCAGCGACCTTGTCGCGATGTTCAGTACGGCCACCGAGACAACAGTCGGTGTCCTGTCCTGGCTGTGGCCGGTTCTTGAGAAGTACCCCGAGGTTGCCGACCGGCTGTACGCCGAAGTCGACGAGGTTGTCGGGCGTGGACCGGTGCAGCGGGCCCACATCCCGCGGATGCGTTACACCCGCATGGTCCTGGACGAGATGCTGCGCCTCTGGCCAGCCGGCTGGAACATCCCACGAACAGCGGCCGAGGAGCAGGTCCTTGGTCGCGTCCGGATTGAAGCCGGAGCAACCATCCTGGTCAGCCCGTACGCGACCCAGCGGATGGAACAGTTCTGGGATCGCCCTGACGCATTCGACCCGGAGCGGTTCGCTCCTGACCGCCCGAGGCGGGAGCACCGCTACAGCTACTTTCCCTTCGGAGGCGGCCCGCACCAGTGCATCGGCCAGCACCTCTTCCTCCTTGAGGCCCCGATCATCATCGCCACGCTGCTGAGCCGGTACCGTTTCCAGCTCGGTGGGCCGGCTGACCTCAAGGCGCGGCTCGGTGCCTCACTGCGGCCCCGGCCGAACACGCTCACACTGCTGCCGCGGCACGACCACTCCTCAGTCTCGTGACACCCGGCCCGCCTGTCCCGGTCGCCATGGGCGACGCGCTCACTGTAGAAGAGCAGGCACGAGTCTGCGCGCTGGCCGTCACGCTCGATCGCGACCTGCACGAGGTCGTGACGCGCCATCAGAACCTGTTCGCGGCGCGACCCTTCGACGCGGCGCTCATCAGCGGCATCGCGATGTCAGTAGCGTTCACAGCGCCCGAGTACGCAGGCGACCAACTGAGGCTGACAGCTCGGACCGTGCTGTGGGTGTTCGCGGCGGACTGGCAGTTCGACCACCTCGCGCAGACGGACGACGATGTCCAGGCGCTCGTCGCCAGCTGCGTCACAGCCGCCAACGGCGATCCGTGCGTCGACGGCGGGCACCCGCTGGCGCTGCTACTGGCCGAGATACGGAACGAGTTGGTGTCGGCGCCGGCGTTCGCGGCCATGGGCCCGATGTGGCGGGACGAGATCGGACGCATGGTCGCAGCGATGGCGCAGGAGTGGCGATGGAAGACCGCGCATCAGGCGCCGCCGGCCTCGCGGCGTACTGCGCTGACTCTCGACCAGTACCTCGCCAACGCGGACAACGCCGCTGTCGTGCTGGTCAGCGTGACGCACTGGGCCCACCTCGGTGACCAGGACTGCTTGGACCACGTTGACGACCTGAAGGCTGCCAGCCGCGAGGTGCAGCGCGCCATCCGGTTGATCAACGACCTGGGCACAAGTAAGCGCGACCTCCAGTGGGGAGATCTCAACGCGCTCATGCTCGTGAGCAGAACCGAAGTGACCGCCAGGCTCAACGCGGTCATCCAGAGCTGCCACGAACTGATCGAGCCACTGGAGAAGACCTGTCCCCGACAGGCCGCGTTTCTGCGACGCCAGATCTCGTTCACCGCCGGCTTCTACCAGGTGTCGGACTTCTGGGGCAGCCTGTGAGCCGCCCAGCCATCCCCGTCCATACATTGAACGGCAGCATTGACGGTGCCGTAGCTGATCTAATTGCCGGGCTGGAGGCGGAGCCGCACGGTCAGGTCGCCCCATCGGTTTACGAGACCGCTCGGCTTGTGTCGCTGTCGCCGTGGCTGGGTGGGCATGCCGAGCGCATCGCATTCCTGCTGCAGACGCAGCGGGCGGACGGAGGGTGGGGTCCACCGCAGGGGTATGCGCTGGTTCCCACCCTCAGCGCCACCGATGCGCTGCTCGCGACCCTCCGCTCCACGGGACCGAGGGCACATCGGGATCACGTGGCGGCGCGCCTGGCCCCTGCCGTCGCCCGCAGCCTGCAGGCGCTTACTACCTGGCTACGGGCTGGCCTGCTGGTGCCGGACACGCCAGGCGCGGATCTCATCGTGCCGTCCCTCGTGGCGGGCATCAACCAGCATCTCGCCCGGCTTGAACACCTGGCGGTGCCGTGCCTCGAACCCTGGTACGGCGGGCGGTTAGGCCTGCCGACGGGGATGGACGACGGCCGTCTCGTCAGGGTCCGACAAGCGGTCGCTGCCGGCGTTGATCTGCCGGGCAAGTTGGTGCATTTCCTGGAGGTCCTGGGTCCCGCAGCTCGCGCCGCAGGCATTCGACCGGCGGGGCCCGGGACGGTCGGCGCCTCACCGGCGGCAACCGCCGCCTGGATCGGCAACAACGAATCGGGCTCCTCCAGCAACCATGCCTTGGCTCATTTGGCGACAGTCGCTGGCGGCGGCCCGGTGCCGTGTCCGTTGCCCATCACTGTCTTCGAAGCGGCGTGGGTGGTGAGCGGACTGGCACGGGCTGGCATTCGAGTCGAGGTGTCGCCGCGCATCGTGGAAAGCCTCCGCGCCGCGCTGAACCCGCTGGGCACTCCGACCGGGCCGGGGCTGCCCGCCGACTCAGACACCACGGCGGTGGCGCTGTGTGCGCTCGGACATCTGGGCCAGCCTGTGGACCCCGGACCTCTCTGGGCATACGAAACTGCGGATGGATTCTGCACCTGGCCTGGTGAGGACGGGTGGTCGGTCACCACCAACGCGCACGTCCTGGACGCTTTCGGTCAGCACGTGTCCAGCGGATTCGATCCGGAGCCGCGGTACGTGGCCGCCATCGATCGGTTGACGGTGGCGCTGCGAGAGCGCCAGCAGCCGGACGGGCAGTGGCGCGACCGATGGCATGCCTCGCCGTACTACGCCACGATGTGCTGTGCCCTTGCTCTTCAAGACTTCGGCCGTGGGCCCACCGCGGTCGACGCGGTGGCGAGGGCGGTCGACTGGGTCCTGTCCACGCAGCGGGCCGACGGGTCGTGGGGGCGTTGGGACGGCACCGCTGAGGAGACCGCGTACGCGTTGCAGGTGCTCCTGGCAGCACGCCCGAGAGCCGATGAAGTCCAGGCGGCCGCGAGGCGTGGCTACGCGTACCTCTGCGAGACGGCGGGCCGGGAGCCTGCCCCTCCCCTGTGGTACGGCAAGGAGCTCTATCGCCCGCTGGCGATTGTCCGCGCTGCGGTGCTCGCCGCATTGCACCTTGTGCGGCAACGGCACGACATAACTGCGGCGACCGTCACGACAACTGCACCCAAACCGCGGCAGGCAGCCAGCAAGCCGGTGATCAGGGACGCTTGAGGACCTTCTTGGACGCTGCTAGCGTGCTCCCGTTGTCGCGCGCCGTTGATGTGGGACGCGCAGGCGTCAGAAATTCACCGAGGACTTAGCCAGGTGCAACGGCCGACTGGGACGGTGTGATGCGCTTTCGCAGTACCAATATCCGCACCAAAGTGGTCGCGATGTTGCTGTCGCTCACTGCCCTGTGGGCGTTCGCGGCGTGGGTGACCCTCCGGGACGGTCTCAACCTGCTCTGGGTCAATACGCTGAACAGCAAGGTGTACGAGCCGAGCGCACCCCTGCTGACGGCCTTGCAGAACGAACGCCGACTCACGCTGGCCTACCTGGGTGGCTCCGACGACAGTCAAGCGCGAGCGTCCTTGGACACCCAGCGCCGGCAGACCGAGCAACTCGCCGCGACGTTCACAGCGTCAGCACGGAGTTGGCAGACGGATCTGGCGGGCAGCAACACGTTGGCCCAACGACTCGACGCCGCCTACGTCAGTCTGGACGCCCTGGGCGGTGTCAGGGAGTTGGTCGATGCACGCACCATCGACCGCTCGAGCGCAGCGAGGGCCTTCGGCGACTCGATCGACTCGATCTTCGGCATCTACCACGCCACGGCGAGCCTGGACGACAAGACGATCGCGGGTTACGCCGCCGCGCTCATCCAGCTGAACCGCATGGGGGAGCTGATCTCGCAAGAGGACGCGCTCTTGAGTGGCGTCCTCGCCAGCGGTCGGATCACCGCCGCTGAGCAGGCGCAGTTCGCGCAGCTCGTGGGCGCCCAACGGTTCGCGGGATCGGAAACCTCGATCCAGTTGTCACCCGCCGACCGCGCTCGATATGAGCAGTTGCTTGCTGGCGACACCTTCCGCCGTCTTCGGGCGATCGAAGACAGTGTGGCGCAGACCAGCCGCACCCGGTCGAGCCTGCCCGTCGAGGCCGGCGAGTGGCGCAGTGTGGTTGACGACGCCCAGTCCGAGCTGCAGGAAGTAGTCACAGCCGGTGGCAACGGAATCGTGTCCGGTGCCGTGGGCGTCGCCGTTTGGGTCATCATCCGGCTGCTTCTCGCGGCGGGCCTTGGCACGATCGCCGTTGCCGCGTCGATCGTGCTGTCGATCACGACGGCGCGCGCTCTGGTGGCGCAGTTGCAGCGGCTACGTGACGCGGCTCATCAACTCGCCGACGAGCGGCTGCCCGCCGTGGTCGAGCGTCTTCAGCGCGGCGAGAAGGTGGACGTCGCCGTCGAGGCACCGCCTCTCGACTTCGGCTCGGACGAGATCGGGCAGGTCGGCCAGGCGTTCAACGCCGTCCAGGAGACCGCTGTGCGTACGGCCGTCGAGCAGGCGGAGCTACGCCGCAACGTACGCGATGTGTTCCTTAACCTGGCCCGGCGCACCCAGGCCCTCGTCCACCGCCAGGTGACCCTCCTCGACGAGATGGAGCGCCGGCAGGAGGACGCCGACGAACTCGAGGACCTGTTCCGCGTCGACCACCTCGCCACCCGGATGCGGCGCAACGCCGAGAACCTCATCGTCCTGTCGGGTGCGACGCCCGGCCGTGGCTGGCGCCGCAACGTGCCGATGGTCGATGTGGCCCGCGCTGCCGTGCAGGAGGTGGAGGACTACACCCGGGTGAAGGTGATGCCGTTCGGGTCGGTCGCGCTCGCCGGCCGGGCCGCCGGCGACATCATCCACCTGCTCGCCGAGCTGATCGAGAACGCCCTGACCTTCTCGCCGAAGAGCACCCCTGTCGAGGTGCGCGGGCAGCTTGTGGCCAACGGCTTCGCCATCGAGATCGAGGACAGAGGTCTCGGCATGGCCGAGGACGATCTGGCCGCTGCGAACGCGGACCTCGCAGTCGCCGCAGAGTTCAACCTCGCCGACGCCAAGAAGCTGGGACTCTTCGTCGTCAGTCGGCTGGCCGCCAAGCACCACCTCGCGGTCCGGTTGAAGCCGTCGCCCTACGGCGGCACGACGGCGGTCGTCCTCATTCCCAAGGACCTGGTTGCGACGGCCGACCCGATCGGCGCCGGTCCCGCACCGACGGTGGGCGTGTCCAGGGACGCGGCTGCCGCAGGCGATGCCCAGCGGGTCACCACGGCGCGGCAGACCTCGCTCGCCGTCGTCGAGCCCGCACCCGTGCACGGCGAAACGATGGAACTGCCAGCGGTGCGTCCACTGCGTGCCGCCGCTGACGCCGCCGCCACGGTCACCGAGGAGCCGGTCAAGAGCCCGCCCAGCGTCAAACAGCGGCCCGGACCTGCTGCCGGACACACCGAGCACACCGAGCACGGCCTGCCGATGAGGGTCCGCCAGGCCAACATCGCGCGACAACTGCGCGAATCGTCCCCAGGCCAGACACAGCCACCGGACGACGAGGCGGGGCGATCCCCCGACGACATCCGCAGGATGATGAGTTCCTACCAGTCCGGCACCCGCCGCGGCCGTGATGACGCCGCACGTCTCGTCGACGCCGCCGACGACGAGCAACCCAACGCCGCCGACAACACGTCCGCGGCCGAAACCGACCGGTGAGAAAGAGGAACGGGCAAGTGCAGCAGAATTCCACGGGCGATCTGGCCTGGCTGCTCGACGACCTGGTTGGGCGTGTCAAGCAGGCTGAGCATGCCATCGTGCTCTCCGCTGACGGGCTGCTCATGGCTTCCTCCGCCCAGCTCAGCCGGGACGACGCGGAACACCTGGCCGCGATGGCATCGGGGATCCAGAGCCTCGCGAAGGGCGCCAGCAAGCGGTTCGGCGGCGGACCCGTTCAACAGACCATCATCGAGATGAAATCGTCGTTCCTTTTCGTCACCGCGGCCGGAAGCAACGCCTGCCTGGCCGTCCTCGCGGCCGAAGACACCGACGTCGGACTTGTCGCGTACGAAATGGCGATGGTCGTTGCGCGAGCCGGCAAGTTCCTCGCCTCCCCGACCAGGCCGAGTCAGTACACCAACAACTAGGGGCCGCCATGACGATGCCCGACGAAGAACCGGTCTGGTTAGATGACGCAGCCGGGCCGGTAGTCCGGCCGTACGCCGTAACCGGCGGGCGGGCCAAACCAGCCAACAGCTTCAATGTGGTCGCTCTGGTCCTGGCGACCCGATCGGCCCCGCCGTCGGAGGTGGGGATAGCACCAGAGCAGGCCAGGATCATTCACCTGTGCCAACGACCGCTGGCACTCGCAGAAGTGGCCGCGCATCTCAGCCTGCCCCTTGGCACCGTTCGAGTGCTGCTCGACGGACTGATCGCTCAGGGATTCGTTCAGGTGAACGACCCTCGCCAAGCCGCCACCCTTCCCGACGACAGCGTATTCGAGGCGCTCATCAATGGACTACGTCAACTCTGAGCGGACGGGCCATGCGACCCTTCCCACCGCCATCAAAATCCTCATCGCGGGTGGCTTCGGCGTAGGCAAGACCACCCTCGTGGGATCCGTCAGCGAAACCAAGCCCCTGCGGACCGAAGAGGTCCTCTCCGAGCAGGGCGTGGGAGTCGACGACATCTCCGGTGTCGAGGCGAAGTCGACCACGACTGTGGCGATGGACTTCGGCCGGATCACCATCAGCGAGGAACTCGTCCTCTATCTGTTCGGCACCCCGGGCCAGGACCGCTTCTGGTTCGTCTGGGACGAACTCACCATCGGCGCCCTGGGCGCCGTGGTCCTGGCGGACACCAGGCGGCTTGCCGACTGCTTCCCGTCCGTCGACTACTTCGAACGCGCGAGGCTGCCATTCATCGTTGCCGTCAACTGCTTCGAGAACGCGCGCCAGTACAGCCTTGACGAAGTTCGACTGGCCCTGGACCTCGACCCGGACGTGCCTGTCATGATGTGTGACGCGCGGGAACGGCAGTCGTCCAAAGAGGTCCTCGTGGCGCTGATCGAGCATGTCAAGAAGCAGGGGCTGACCCGCAGACCTGAGCCCGTGGGTCATTGACCGGCGAGGTGCCCCGACGCACGGTCGAGACCGCCGTACTCCGGCCATGCCGGTCACTTCGCGCAGAGCGCGGCGTCGACGAGGGCGGCCCGGTCGGCGGCGACAGAGCCGTCCGTGACCGACCCGTTGAGCGAGGTGACTACCAGGGTCGCCGCGCGGCCGTCTTCGGTGGCGCCGTTGACGGTCGAGTAGCCGGGGATGTCGCCGCCGTGGCCCCACGCCACCCCGCCGCAGCTCAACGGGGTACGGAAGAGACCGAGCCCGTACCCCAGGTCCGATTGTGGATGCACGGCGACGGTGGTCCGCATCTCGGCCAGCTGCGCGGGGTTGAGCAGTTTGCCGCCCAGAAGGGCACGCAGGAACGTGTTGAGATCGGCCGGAGTGGAGACCAGTTGGCCGGCGGCCCACCCCCAGCTCGGGTCCATCCGGGTGAAGTCGAGCAGTTCGCCGGTGGCTTCATCGAGCTGGTAACCCTTGGGATGCCGACCGCGGATGCCCTCCTCACCGACCCCGGGCGCGTAGGTGTCGCGCAGGCCGATCCGCTCGATGACCCGGGTGGTGACCAGCTCGTTGAACGGCCGGCCGGTGACCCGTTGGGCGATCAGGCCGGCCAGCAGATAGTTGGTGTTGCTGTAGGCCCAGTCGCCGGCTGGCCCGCCTTCCCTGGCGTTGGCCATGTCGAGCAGGTCCCGGGGTTCGAGGTAGACATGCTGGTACGGCGGGATGTCGATCATTCTCGGGAACATCGTGTCGGTGTAGTCGGGCAGCCCGCTGGTGTGCTGCAGTAGTTGACGGACCGTGATCGCGTCGGCGTCCACCCCGGGGCTGCGCACCAGACCCGGCAGGTACGTCTCGACCGACTCGTCGAGATCCACTGTGCCTTCCCCGACGAGCTGCAGCACGACGACGGCGGCGAACATCTTGCTGGCGCTGCCGATGCGTACCCGGCCGTTCTTCGGCACCTTCGCGCCGGTGCGCAGGTCGCCGACCCCGGCCGTGTGGTGCTGGGTCCGGCCGCGACGGTCCCGGACGGCGGCCAGCGCCCCCGGGTGCCGATCGGTACCGACGAGCTTCTCGACGCGTTGGCCGATGGCGTCGGGACGGCTCCCGGCCCAGGCGGTGCCGGCCGGGCCGGCGGCCGTGAGACCGCCCGCCGCGATCACCGCGGTCGTCGCCATGGCGACGACCCGGCGACGCGACCGGGTGGGCCGGCGAGTCGAGTGAGGTGGGTGGGCATGGCAGGCTGCTCCTCCGGAGGGCGAGCATCAGCATGGCTCAGCTCTCCTGGGTGACGAGCTGGCGGCGGCCGAGCCACGCCAACTGCTCGGCGATCTGCTCCGCGCCCGGCTGGGGCATGTCCCGCACGATCCGACCGTCGGCCAGGACCATCACCCGGTCGGCGTACGAGGCCGCCACCGGGTCGTGGGTCACCATGATCACGGTCTGCTGCGCGTCGTCGACCACCGACCGCAGCAGGGCCAGCACGTCGGCGGCGGTCTGGGTGTCCAGCGCGCCGGTCGGCTCGTCACAGAAGATCACCTCGGGGCGCATCGCCAGCGCCCGGGCGATCGCCACCCGCTGCTGCTGCCCGCCGGACAATTCGGCCGGGCGGTGGTGCAACCGGTCGCCGAGCCCGACCCGCTCGACCACCTGGCGCAGCCAGGCGGCGTCCGGGCGTACCCCGGACAGCCGCAGCGGCAGGTGGATGTTCTCCTCGACGGTCAGCGCGCCGATCAGATTGAAGGCCTGGAAGACGAAGCCGATCCGGCTGCGCCGGAGCTTGGTCAGTTTCGTCTCCGACAGCCGCGACAGATCCTGGCCGCCGATCCACACCTGCCCGGAGGAGGGCCGGTCCAGGCCGGCCGCGGTCTGCAACAGGGTGCTCTTGCCGGAACCGGACGGCCCCATCACGGCCGTGAACGTGCCCCGGTGGAACTCCGCGTCGACGCCGGCGAGCGCGGTGACGGCCTGCGGTCCGGAACCATACGTACGGGCGAGCTGTATCACGCGGACCGCCGGGTCGGCGGGGCGTCCAACGCGGACGGACATCTGGACCAACCTCTCCATGTCGTCAGAGGACGATGACATGGAAAACGCTATGGTCAGACGGGCTGCGGGACGATCTAGCGTACTGGCCAACCGGGGTACAGCAGGCTGTACCAATCGCGCGGCGCCGGCATCACCAACTGCGGCGCTGGGCGTCCTCGAGGTAGCGCAGCACCGCCGTCACCCGCCGGTCGGCGCGGTCGTCCGGGGCGAGACCGAGCTTGGCGAAGATGCTGCGGATGTGCTTGTGCACGGCCCCGTCGGTGACGAACAGCCGCTGCGCGATCGCCCCGTTGCCGAGCCCTTCAGCCATCAGGGCAAGCACGTCGCGTTCCCGGCCGCTGAGCCGGGCCAGGGTGCTGTCGGGACGGCTGCGGGCGAACAGCTGGCCGACCACCTCCGGGTCGATCGCGGTACCGCCGTCGGCGACACGGTGCAGCGCGGTGAGGAACTCCTCGACCCGGCCGACCCGCTCCTTCAGCAGGTAGCCGAGCCGGACCGCGCCACCGGCGAGCAGGTCGGTGGCGAACGCCTGCTCGACGTACGCCGACAGCACCAGCACCGCGAGGTCGGGTCGACGACGCCGGGCCTCGACGGCGGCCACGATGCCCTCGTCGGTGTGGGTGGGCGGCATCCGGACGTCGACGATCGCGACGTCCGGCCGGAACTCGTCCACGGCGGCCAGGAAGGTCGTCGGTGAGTCGGTGGTGGCGACCACGTCGAGCCCTTCGGCCCGCAGCAGCAGCGACAGACCTTCCCGTAGCAGGGCGTCGTCCTCGGCGATCACGATCCGCACGGCAACTCCACGAGTAGGGTCGTCGGCCCACCTGGTGGGCTGGTCAGAGTGAACTGGCCGTCGTGGCCCTGCACCCGCCGCCGGATGCCGGCGATGCCCGAGCCGTGGCCCTCGTCGGCACCGCCCCGACCGTCGTCGACGATCGACACGTACAGCCGGTCGACGCTGCGCCGCACGGTGACCGCCACCGAGGCGGCACCACTGTGCCGGGCGACGTTGGTCAGCGCCTCAGCGACCACGAAATACGCCGTCGCCTCGACCGACGCGGCGCATCGGCCCGGGACGTCGACCTCCACCGTGCACGGTACCCCGCAGCCGGCGGCCAGACCGTCGAGCGCCGCGGCGAGTCCACGGTCGTCGAGCACCGGGGGCAGAATCCCGCGTACGACGCTGCGCAGCTCCGCGAGGGCCTGTTCGGCCGAGTCGTGCGCGCGGTCCAGGATCTCCACCGCCCGCGCCGGATCCCGGAGCATCGCCCGCCGCGCGGCACCCAGCAGTACCGTGACCGCGACCAGTCGGTTCTGCGCCCCGTCGTGCAGGGACCGCTCGATGCGTCGCAGCTCGGCGGCGTGCGCGTCCAGCGCGGCCGCCCGGGTGGCGGTCAGCTCGGCGATCCGCAGCGACATGTCGACGTCGCGCGGGGGCGCCAGCAACCGTCGCCCCGGCAGCGCCTGCAGCCCGGCCAATGGCGGGTTGAGCGCCACGGTCGCGGCGAGCCAACCGACCCCGATCAGCCCCACCACCAGCGCGTCGGGCAACCCGTCGATCCGCCAGTCGATGAACCCCGGGCCGCCCGCCTCCGGCGGCAGCACCCAGTAGTAGAGCGGGAACAGCAGGTTCTGCACGGCGGAGATCGGCAGCGACAGCCCGAGCACCCCCAGGCCGAAACCGACGGTGCCGTGGACGGCCACGAACGCGCACTCGCGTCGAAACCACGGGTCGCGCAGGACGTCGCGCAGGCCGGTGGGGACCGTCGGCGGCAGGGGCAGGTCGCGGTCCCATCGTGACAGTCGTGCCCGCTCCCGGTTGGCGGCGAGGCGGACCGCCTTCGCCGCCGACGGGACCACCGCCAGGCCGATGCCGACCACGCTGGCGAGCGCCACCAGGACCAGGAGCAGTACGGCCGCCAGCGCCAGGATCGACGTGCCGAGGCCGCCGACAAGGTGTTCGATGGCGTCGACAGACATTCGTAGGCGGCGACGCAGGTACCGCCGCGCCGCCCGCCAAAGCTGCGGGCCCAGTCGTCCCGCAGCGGCCGAAGCGCCAGCGGCGTCCCTGCGCGGCATCCCGTACCTCCCGGCAGTGACGATAGCGACGCAAGGTCGACGCCGACGTGCCGTGGCCCAGAAAGTACAGCCTGCTGTACCAGTCCTGTGGGTGCCCTTGAGACTTGCAGTTGACGCATGGGTCAGGGTTTACGGTCGCGCTCCACCGACCGAACAAGGAGCGTCACGTGCCGTCACTGCCTTCCGTCCATCGTCAGGTTCAGTTGCTCACAACTCCGGACGGCCTGCCGCGCCCGGAGGACTTCACCGTCGTCGAGGTCCCGGTGCCGCCCCGCGCATCCGGCGAGGTCCTGGTCCGCAACCGTGCCTTCCTGGTCTCCGCGGCCCTGCTCCGGACCCTCATCGGCGCGGCCGCGGCGGGACTGCCCGGCCCGCGACCCGGCGATCCGCTGCCCGGCGCCGCGATCGGCGAGGTCGTCGCCGCCCCCGACTCCAGCGGCCTGCGTCCGGGTGAGCTGGTCGGCCACGACCTCGGCTGGCGCGAGTACGCGGTCGTCCCGGTCCACCGGTGCCGTCGGCTCGGAGACTCGCTACCGGATCCGCCGGCTCACCTGTCGCAGGGCTGGACCGCGTACGCGGCGCTGACCCGCACCGCCGCCGTCCGTACCGGCGACACGGTGCTCATCACCGGCGCCGCCGGCGCCGTCGGTTCCCTCGCCGGCCAGATCGCCCGTCGTCTCGGCGCGGCCAGAGTCATCGGCACCACCGGCTCACCGGCGAAGGCCCGCATCCTGACCACCGAACTCGGCTACGACGCGGTCATCGTTCGCGGAGCGGGACCGATCACCACTCAGCTCGCCGACGCCGCTCCGGACGGCATCGACGTGGCGCTCGACACCGTCGGCGGCGAACAACTTCAGGCGGCGGTGCACGCCGCCCGGCCCCACGCCCGCATCGTGCTGATCGGCGCGCTGTCGGCGCAACTCGCCGCCGAGGGCACCGGCACGACCGCCCCGCTGGAACTGGACCTCGTACCCATCGTGCTCAAGCGAATCAGCTTGCGCGGGTTCAACGCCGCCGACCACCCCGAGGCGCTCGCCGAATGGACGCAGCGGTTCGGTGCCTGGCTGCACACCGGCAGCATCCGGTTTCCGCATACCCGCATCCGTGGAATCGACCGGGCCGCCCGAGCGTTCCGGGATGTCGTCGAGGGACGGCACGTCGGCGCCGTCCTCGTGGAGCTGTGACAGTCGGGAGGCACGATGCGTATCGGTGACGCCGCGGCGGCAGCGGGCACCACCCCGCGGGCGTTGCGCTTCTACGAACAGCGAGGACTGCTGCCGCCACCGATACGCACCCGCACCGGGCAACGGACCTACCGCAATGCCGACGTGGCCCGAGTGAAGATCATCCGTGAGTTGCTGTCGCTCGGCCTGACCGTCGACGACATCGCCACCCTCAGCGACCATCTTCATCTGCTCGACGGCGACACTCTGCCCGAACACACCGTGCCCGACCGCATCCGGCTGCCTCAGGCGAGTGAGATGTTCCGCCGCCGGTTGGAGATCATCGACGAGCACATCGCACGGCTGACCCGACTGCGGCAACTGCTGTCCGTCTGCCACGCCCAGTTGGCCGAGCAGGCGCCGCCCGCGACGGTGGACACCCATTGATCCGCTCTTCCTGCGCTGATCTGAGCGAGCCCGTCTACCAGGTGATTCGCGTCCTGGACGCTGGCGAGGGATGCCCGTCGCACGAGCAACCAACCGACCACGAGGGCATGTGACCATGTCGGGGTGATCGCCGTGGAGTTCGACGCACCCGTTGATGCGCCAATGCAGGTCACCGGGTTCGAGTTGGGACACGTCAGCCTGCGCTGGGACGGTGGATCCCACAGTTCCCGCCAGCTCGGGTCCCGCGGGTTGCTGATGGTGTATCTCGCCGCCGCGGACATGCTCAACGGCGTTGCGACCCTGGCGGCGGGCCGCGACGCCAGCTACGTGTTGACCGGCGCCTCCAGCGGCTGGAGTTTCGCGGTGCGCCGTACCCGCCGTCATGGACTGCAGCTGAGCACGCCCGCCGGACGGCTGCTCTGCCACAGCTCCGAGGCTGACTACGCAACAGCAGTCTGGCGCGGCACCGAACGATTGCTGACAGCCCGCACGCCGATCGACGGCGGACCCATGGCCGACCTGCAGGCCGCCATCGCCGCTTTCCCGGACGCCTACCGACGCTGACGCGTCCATCAATCGTCGTGACCGAGCCACCGATGGCCGGATCGCGACCGGTGCGGTGATCCGTGTGCGTCACGGCATGATCATCGTCGCGACCGATGGCGGGCGCGTACTCCGCCGGGGGTCACTGCACCGGGACCGTTCGTGGGCCGTCCGGTCCAGGCGCAGGACCTGCGTGTCAGCGGTCCCGGCCCGCCAGCTCGAGCACGGGTACCCGGGAGACGCGGAACGCGGGCCACGCCGCAGCGACGATGCCGGCTGCGACCGCGATGACGAGCGTCACCGCGAGACGGGACCACGGTACGACGACGGACGGGATCTCCGCGCCACCGGTGACGTCGATCAGCGCCCAACCGAAGCCGACTGCGACGGCGATACCGATCGATGCTGCCACGAACGACAGGAGAGCCACCTCGAGCCGCACGATTCGACGCAGCTCTCGGCGAGTCGCGCCGACCGCTCGCAGCAGCCCGAGCTCTCCTGAGCGTTCATTGATCGCGAGCGCCGTGGTGTTGGCGACTCCGAGCAGCGCGATCAAGCTCGCCAGGATGAGCATCCCGTCGATGAAGTTCCCGAACGCGGCGATCTCGCTCCCGCTGTCGGCGACGTGTTCCGCCCGGGTCTCGAAGAACGACCCGGGCGTGGCTCGGACCAGCGCCCTCACGTCTTCCTCGGCGTCCGCGACCACGCCGTCGGCCAGGTCGACGAACAACAGAGCGTCGAGCAGACGACCGACCGAGGCGTGGAGTGTCGCACGGTCGACGAAGTACAGAGGGGCTTCGAAGCCGCCGGTGCTCCTCGCGACCACGGCAACGATCGGTGCCTCGAGTGTCGAGCGTTCGAATTCGATCGCGAGGGTGCTGCCGAGCAGCGTCGGGTCGTCGCCGACCACGGCCAGGCCCCCCTCGCTCAGGTCGGCGAGGTCGCCGGCGATCGGGTCGAGGTCGAACGTGGTGGGCAGTGTTGTCGGGTCGATGCCGCCGATCGCCTCGGCTTTTCCTGCCACGATCCCTTCAGCGGTCGACAGCGCAGCGACGGCGTCGACGTCGGGCAACGCTGCGATCCGGCCGGCCAGGGTGGGGTCGATCGTCGGGAAGTCGGGGGTCGCCGACGTGACCACCACGTCCGCCTGCAGTCCTTCACGAACGTCCGTCCCGACCGCGCTCGTCAGCGAGCTCGCGAAGATCGCGAACATCGTCACCATCGCGGTGCCGAGCATGAGCGCGAGCGCCGTCGACGCCGATCGACGGGGGCTCGCAGCCAGGTTGCCCGCTGCGATCGCGCCACACACACCGGCGACCCGGCGGGCCATCTGAGCGCTCCCACGCGCTGCGGCGGTCACGAGCGCCGGGCCGCACAGCACGAGCGCCGGGACGATGGCAATGACGAGTACGGCCCACGTCGCGCTCGAGCGCACCACAGCCAAAGTTCCTCCAGCGATCGCCGCCGCGGCGAGCACGAGCCCGCTCGCAGTTCGCGCCTGGCTCACGACCCGGGGTTCCGCCGCGCTCTCGCGCAGCGCCTCGATCGGTGGTGTCGCCGCCGCACGGCGAGCCGGGATCCATGCCGAGAGGATCGTTGCGCCGATACCGACGGTCGCGGCGACCGCGATCGAGGTCGTGCTCACGATCGACGGACCGGTGAGCAACGTGATCCCGGCGAGTCCGACGAGCCAACGCAGCGCCCACTCCCGCGACCCCGCACACGAGGCCGACGAGCGTGGCGATCGTCCCGACGAGCGCGGCCTCGATCACCACTCCGCCGAGCAGTTGGCGTCGTTCCGCACCGATCGCACGCAGCAGCCCCGACTCCCGTCGGCGGCGGGCGACGGTGAGCGCGAACGTGTTGAAGATGATCGTCACACCGATCAAGACCGCGATCACGGCGAAGGCCAGGAGGAACACGGTCAGGAACTGCAGCGGTGACGTCGCGGCGTCCTGCATCGTCCGGATGTGGTCGGGTCCGTCGACGACCTCGGCGTCAGTCAGCGCCGACAATCGGCCGAGCACCTCGGCGCGGTCAGCGCCCTCCGCGACGTCGACGAGCACCTCCGTCGGTGCCGCAGCGTCCAGCCAGACGGACACCGCTCCGTCGGGCAACAGCACCGTCCGCTGCAGCGGTGCCGCATCCGCCGACGCGAACGTCGCGACACCGGTGATGGTCGCGTCGTACATCCCAGTCGTGGTCAGCACCTGTACGACGTCACCCGGAGCCAAGCCTGCGTCATCGGCGAGCGATCGGTCGATCACGATCTCGCCGACCTCGGTTGGTGGTCGCCCGCTCGCGAGCCGGAACGGATTGAGCACCGGGTCGGCGACCCAGTTGCGACCGACGTCGCTCGCCGTGCCGGTTCCGACTGACGATCCGTCGACGACCAGCTTCGCGAAGCCGACCCATTGCGAGGCGGCCCCGTCGACGCCATCGACCGTGGCCACGCGCTCGGTGATGTCGGGATCCAGTGACCGCCGAACCGACCTTTCCGGATCTCCCGGCCCTCCCCCGGGCTCGCCGAGCACGACGCCCTGCACCACGGCGTCCGTCCCGGCCAACGCTTCGGCGATGTCACCGGCCGCTCGGCCACGCATCGAGTCGGACAGCACCAGCGTCGCGACGAGGAACGCCACCGACAGCATGATCGCCGTGCCCGTCAGCACGAACCGACCCCGACTCGCGAGCACGCTTCGAGCCGCACTCCGCATCATCTGGCTCATCGCCCCAGGCCCTTCATCACGTCAAGCACCGAACCGGCCGACGGATGATCCATCACGTCGTGCACTCGGCCGTCGACGACGAACACGACATGGTCCGCCCAGGCAGCGGCGTTGGGATCGTGCGTGACCATCACGATCGACTGGTGATGCAGATCGACCGCTGATCGCAGGAATCCGAGGATCTCCTGTCCAGACCGCGTGTCGAGGTTGCCGGTGGGCTCGTCGGCGAAAACCACCTGTGGCTGGGCGACCAGCGCCCGGGCGACGGCGACTCGCTGTTGCTGGCCACCCGAGAGCTCCGTCGGCCGATGATGCATGCGGTCACCGAGGCGCAGCAGCGCCACGACCTGATCGAGCACTGCGACATTCGGCCGGCGTCCCGACAACGCCAACGGCAGGCAGATGTTCTCCTCGGCCGTGAGCGTCGCCACGAGATTGAACGCCTGGAACACGAACCCGATCCGTTCGCGGCGAAGCCTGGTCAACTCGCGGTCGTTGAGCGCCGACAGATCGGTGTCGCCGACGAACGCGCGGCCCGACGTCAGTTGATCCAGCCCGGCGGCGCAGTGCATCATCGTCGACTTTCCCGAACCCGACGGTCCCATCACAGCCGTGAACTTCCCCGCCGGGAACGTGATGGTGACGTCGTCGAGCGCGACGACGGCCGACCGACCGGAGCCGTATCGCTTGACGGCGCCGACGAGCATGGCCGCAGCGTCGGCTGACGGCGCGCTCCCGGACTGCCGATCGACGACCGTGGAATCTGGACGTGCGGACACGAGACCTCCGATGAGTGGTTGATCAGGGTTTGTAAGGGGATCCGACAAGTGGCTTCGCCTACTTACGGGTTGCGTCGCTTGTCTGAGGCCTAGTGATACGGAGCGAACCTGAGGCGACCGTTAATGCGGCGCTCAGGCTGGGTGGCCGAACCAGGTGCCCAGCGCACCCACCAGCGTGGTGGCGTCGAGGTTGTCCGGCAGAGCACCAAGTCCCGCTGGTGGCGAATGAAAGATCGCCCCGGTCCACCCGGACGTGTGGGAGTACGACGTCGGCGGCTTGTGCACCGTTCGTCACTGTTCTTAACAGTGGTACTCGTCCGTGCCGCCCTCCGGCGGCACGATCCGGTCGCGGCCGGCGCCGAACTGTTGTCGGCGCCGGCCGCAGGCGACGACAGCGAACGCCGTCGCCAGCGCAACGGTGGCCGCCCCGAACCTCCGCAGTGGGCTGTCAAGCCTCGTCATGGCCTGAACGCCAGGCCCGATTCCGTCCTGTTTCGTCGTACTGCGGTCGTCATCCTCGGCCGAGCGGCGGTACCACGGTGCCACTTCACCTTCACCGCCCCGCACGTCCATTAATCGTCGTCTCAGGTTCGCTCGGTACGAAGCCGGCATCGGACAAGCGATGTAACTCGTACCTGGAGGCCATTGATGGCAGTCGACGTGGCGACGTGCGGGGAAGCGCCGCCCGGTCGGCTGGCCGGCCGGTGGGTGCCGCTGCTGGTCGTCGCGATCGGGATCGGGTTCGGGCTGTTGGTGCTCCTCGTCCGGTTGCACCTGGAGCCGCTGACGATCGTCGACCGCGGTGTCGTCCGGGTGCTCAACGAGGTCGTGTCGCCGCGGCCGTACCTGGTGAACGCACTCGACGGGACAACCCAGCTGGGCGGGCGGCCGGTCATGCATTGGCTGGTCGGCGTCGCCGCGTTGCTGCTGCTGGTGCGCCGGCGGGTCCGTCTCGCCGTCTACCTGCTGGCCACCACCGCCGGCGCGCTGCTGCTCGACCCGTCGGTGAAGTCGCTGGTCGGCCGGTTGCGCCCGGTGGTCGAGGCACCGGTGGCGATCGCGTCCGGCAACAGCTTCCCGAGTGGGCACGCGCTCGGGTCGACGGTGGTCTACGGCGCGCTGCTGCTCGTGTTCCTGCCCGCGGTGCGCTACCGGAAGCTGTTCACGGCGGCCGTCGCACTGCTCGTGGTCGCGATCGGGGTGACCCGGGTCGCGCTCGGCGTGCACTACCTGACCGACGTGCTGGCCGGCTGGCTGCTCGGCGCGCTGTGGCTGAGCGTCACGGCGTACGCGTTCCGGCTGTGGCGGCGCGAGGCGGGGCACCCGGTGGCACCGCTCGACGACGGCCTGAAGCCGGAGGCCGATGAGGTGGTCAAACCGGCGCCGGACTCCAGCCGCCCGATCCCGCACCGGTGGGTCAAGGCCACCGAGATCCTGACCGGCTGGGTGTTCACGTTCGGCATCCTGTACGTCGTCGGCTACCTGTTGAAGAACCGCACCGAGGGCACCTGGCTGGGACGTTTCGACGACGGCGTGGTCCGGTGGCTGCAGACGTTGCGCACGCCCACGCTGGACGAGGTGAGCTGGGTGTGGAGCAATGCCGGCGACATCCGCGCCATCCTGGCCATCTCGCTGGTGTTCTGCTCGATCGCGTTGGCCGTGTGGCGGCAGTGGCGACCGGTGGTGTTCGTGGTGCTCACCATGGTCGGCGAGCTCACCCTGTTCCTGTGCACCGCGGCCAGCGTCCAGCGGGGCCGCCCGCCGGGGCCGCAGCTCGACAGCCCGATGTCCACGTCGTCGTTCCCGTCGGGGCACATCGCCGCGACGATGTGCATCTGGGTGGCGGTCGCGGTCCTGATCATGGACCGGGTGAGCAGCCGGTGGCGCTGGTTCGCCGTGGTGCTCGCGGTGGTCGTGCCGGCCGGTGTCGCGCTGTCCCGGATGTACCGCGGCATGCACCACCCGACCGACCTGCTCGGCGCCGCGATGCTGACCGCGCTCTGGGTCGGCCTGCTGTGGTGGGTGCTACGGCCGAACGTGCGGGCAGCGCCGGCCGACGTGCGTACGTGACGCTGCGCTTCGTCGCCTCGACGCCACCACGCTGGTGCGTGCGCTGGGCACCTGGTTCGGCCACCCGGCCTGAGCGCCGCATTAACGGTCGCCTCAGGTTCGCTCCGTATCACTAGGCCTCAGACAAGCGACGTAACCCGCCTGTAGGGGGCTTAGTGATGGCAGTCGACGCAGCGCCGCCCGGGGAAGCACCGGCCGGTCGGTTGGCAGGCCGGTGGGTGCCGTGGTCGGTGATCGCATTCTCTACCACGGAGCTACATCGGTCGGCCCTGCGGAGGGACGATCGGTGCGAAACCTTCGGCCGAAGCTTCTCGGCATGGATCTGACCCAGGCCGTGCTCGAGCACCCCTACCTGGTGCTCGGTCTCTTCGTGCTCATCGAGGGCCCGGCCGCGACGATCACCGCGGGCACCTTGGTGGGCGCCGGCGCTGCGGCGTTCTGGCCGATCTGGGTGATCGTCGCGTTGGCCGAGGTGGTGGGTGACAGCCTGCTCTACCTCGTCGGCCGGTCCGCCCGGCGGCCCTGGGTGGCGTCCCTGCTGAGCAGGCTCAAGGTGACGGCTCTGCTCGACCGGCTGACCAGGATGTCACTGCCTCGGCTGGTGATCACCGCCAAGCTCGTCGACGTCTTCGCCCTCCCGGCGTTCGTGTCGGCGGGACTCGCCGGGCTCCCGTACCGCAGATTCGCCGCCTGGGTGGGTGCCGCCGCCGCGGTCCGCGGCCTGGTGCTGATCGGTCTCGGCGCTCTCCTCGGCAGCCAACTGTCCGGCCTGCTCGCACTGCCCGGCGGCATCTTCCTGCTCACCGCGGCCGTCGCCGTGCCGGTCGCTGTCTTCCACCACTTCATGAAGCGACACCACCTACGAAAAGCCACACCATCTACGAAAGGTAGTTGTCCCATGCGCATTCTCATCGGTGCCGACACCTACGCCCCGCACGTCAACGGGGCGTCCTACTTCGCCCAGCGCCTGGCCGTGGCACTTACCGCCCGGCACGAGGTGCACGTGATCGCGCCGTCGACGGACACCCGCACCCTTGCCAGCATGTCCAGCGACGGCGTCGTCGAGCACCGCGTGCGCTCCTTGCCGGTGCCGGGTCACTCAGGTTTCCGGTTCTGCCCGCCACTGGGGCTGCGCGCGGCAGCGCGCCGGATCCTCGACGAGGTCCAGCCCGACGTGGTGCACGTGCAAAGCCACTTCCCGCTGTGCCGGGCGCTGGTCGACGCGGCGCGCGAGCGCGGTCTGTTCATCATCGCCACCAACCACTTCATGCCCGAGAACCTGATCCACTACCTGCCCATCGGCAATGCTGGCCGGGCGAGGGCGCACGAGTGGGCATGGCGCGACGCCGCCCGGGTGTTCGCCAAGGCAGACATCGTCACGGCCCCGACCCCGTACGCCGCCACGCTCGCCGTCGTCTCCGGCGTGTCCGGGCCGGTCCTGCCCATCTCGTGCGGAATCGACCTCACCCGCTTCCGCGAGCAGGCGCCCGCGGCCGAATTCCGATGGGCCTACAGCCTCGCGCACAAGCCCACCATCACGTACGTGGGCCGACTCGACGCCGAGAAGAACCTCGACGTCGTGATGCGGGCGTTCGCGCTGGTGCGGCGCTCCCTCGATGTCCAGTTGCTCCTGGTCGGCACCGGGGCCGAGAAGCGGACACTGCGGTCGCTCGCCGGGGAGCTGGGCGTCGCCGAGCATGTCACGTTCACCGGCTTCATCCCTGACGAGGACCTTCCCTCCGCATACGCGGCGTCGACGGTCTTCGTCAACGCGGGCACCGCCGAGTTGCAGAGCCTGGTCACGCTCGAGGCGATGGCCAGCGGAAGGCCCGTGATCGGCGCCGATGCCGCAGCCCTGCCCCACCTCGTACGGGACGAGGAGACCGGCTACCTGTTCCCGCCCGGCGACGTTGTCGTGCTCGCCGAGCGACTGCTCACCGTGCTCTGCGACCCGAAGCACGCGGAAGAGCTGGGGCACCGGGCTCGTGCCGTGGCCGAGCAGCACGACCAGACCCGCACGGTGTCCGCGTTCGAGCAGCTCTACCGGATCCGTCCGGCCCGTGAGGCGCCCGCGCCCGCCGAGGTCGCCGCATGACAGCGACGACCGTCCGGCCAGGCACCTCCCGCTGGTACCGCAACGCCCAGCTGAGCCTGGGCCTGGGCACGGCGGCCGGATCGGGCCTGCTGCTGGTCGGCGACGTCGACCCGGTGGACCAGATGGTCAGCGAATCGATCCGGACCGTGCCGGGCGCCGTCCTGCTGGCCCTGGCGGCGTGCGGGCTCGCGGCAGCCGGCGGATGGCTCCTGGCCGGCGCCCGGCGCGTGCTGCCACCGGCCTGGCCCCTCACCCTGCTGCTGTCGGTGTGGTGCGTGTCCCTGGTCGCGGTGGTGGTGTTCCCCACGAACCTGCCGGGGACCGAACCGGGCGTCGCCGCTGGGCTGCATCGCTTCGGCGCGGCGCTGATGGCGGCGCTCCCACCGCTCTTCGCCCTGCTCATCGTCAAGCGTGCCGGGCGGGGGGCCGACCCGGCCCGGGTCCGCTGGCTGCGCGCGGCCGGGTGGTCAGCGTTCGCCGCGTGCGTCGGGTTCGCGGCGGTGAACGGGCCGGCGGTGCTGCTCGGCCAAGGTCCTCTCCCGTTCGCGGGCCTGGCCGAACGGGTTCTGCTGGCGCTCGTGCTCGTCGTGGTCGGGCTCTGCGCCTGGGTGCTCGAAGGGGAGGAGCGGTCCCGATGGACCTGATGGTCATGGTCGAGAACGCGATGACCTCTCCGGCCATCTACCTGGCGATCCTCGCGCTGACGATCCTCGACGCGTTCCTGCCGTTCCTGCCGTCGGAGTCGGTCGTCATCGCGGCGGCGGTCTTCGCCGTGTCGGGCATCCCGTCGCTTCCGCTGATCATCGTGCTCGCCGCGCTGGGCGCCTTCGTCGGTGATCACGTCGGCTATCTCATCGGGCGCCTGTTGCGCGAGCGCCGTCCGGGCGGCCGCCTGATCCGCGCCGCCGACAGGATCGCCCCGCACCTGCACCGCCGGGGCGGTGCCCTGATCATCGCGGGCCGGTTCGTCCCCGGCGGCCGCACCGCGATCGTGACCGCCAGCGGTGCCACCGGCTACCCGCTTGCCCGCTTCACCCTGTTCACCGCCATCGCCGCCGTCACCTGGGCCGGCTACTCCGGCCTGATCGGCTACCTCGGCGGCGCCGCCTTCGAATCCAACTCGACGCTGGGCCTGGCGGTCGGCCTCGGTCTCGCCCTGTCCATCACCGCGCTCGGCGAACTGGTCCGCTACGTGTTGCGCCGCCGCCGAGCGGCGACCGCGGCGGGATGACCGCCGCGGGGCCATGCCCGAGGGCCGCCGTCCCTCGTCGCGCCGCCGGAACGGGGGCGGGTCAGCGCACCGCGCTGTCCTCTCCGGCGGCGCGGCGCGCGATCGGGGCGGGCGCGGTAGCGGCCGGAAGGTCGACCCGGAGCAAAGCGCCACCGCGTGCGGAGCGGGCGACGGCAGCCCGGCCACCGTGGGCGTCGACGACCCGCTGCACGATCGACAGCCCGAGACCGGATCCCGGCAACGCCCGGGCACTGTCGGCACGGTAGAACCGGTCGAACACCCGCGGTACGTCAGCGGCGTCGATGCCCGGCCCGGCGTCGTCGACCTCGAGCACCGCCGAGGCGCCCTCGGCATGGAGCCGGATCTGGACCGGCTGGTCGGCGGGAGACCACTTGCCGGCGTTGTCGATGAGGTTGAGCACCGCCCGCTGGAGCGCGGCGGGACGGCCGCTCACCCACACGGAGGTCACGTCGAGCGCGATCTCGATGTCGGGTACGCGGGAACGCGCCCGGGTCGCGGCGGCCACCACCACGTCGGCGAGGTCGAGCAGCTCGGTGTTTTCGTCGCTGACGTCACCGCGGGCCAGGTCGGTCAGTTCGGCGGCAAGGGTGCTCAACTCGGCCACCTGGGCACCGAGATCGTTGAGCAGCCGGGTCAGGCTCTCCGCCGGCAGTGCGCTGTCCAGCGTGCCGCGCCGATCGAGCCGGATCAGCAGCTCGACGTTGAGGCGCAGGCTGGTGAGCGGGGTCTTGAGCTCGTGGGCGGCGTCCTCGGCGAGCAGCCGCTGGGCCTGCCGGGAGTCCCGGAGCGCGGCGAGCATGTCATTGATCGACCGAATCAGCCGACGGATCTCCCCGCCGCCTTCATCCCGGATGTGGGCGTCGAGATCCCGGGTGTGCGCGACACGTTCCGCGGCGGCGGTCAGCCGGTCGATCGGTGCCAGTCCGGTCCGCGCCACGGTCCGCCCGACAAGGGCGCCGCCGACCACGCAGAGCAGCCCGATCAGCAGCATGCCGAACCCGAACTGGTTGACCGGGCTGTCGTCGACGACGCGGGCCACCTGGACCGCGCCGTCGCCCGCCCGGAGCGTGTAGATGAGGTAGCCCTCCTCATCGCTGTCGTTCGACTCCATCAGGTCGGCCAAGCCGCCCTGCGCCACGCGCCCGGCGGGCTCGCTGACCGGGGGCAGCGCGGGTTGGCCGGCCGGCGTCCGGGTCGAGCCGTCGGGCAGGATGACCCGCACCAGCGGACCGGATCCGGGATACGGCGGCAGCGGGACCTGCGCCAGACCGACGCGATCCGCGGTCGCCGCCAGGACACGGGAGTCGGCGCGCAGTTGATTCTCGGCGGTGTCCCGCAGCTGCCAGTCCAGCAGCTCACTGGATACCTGGAAGGCCATGAACACGCTGACGGCGATGGCCGTCGCCGCGATCACCGTCAGCCTGGCCCGCAGGGACCGCCGGCGCCACCATCGGGTCAGCCGGCCCGGTTCCCGGCCGGCGGACCTGCTCACGGAGGAGTCTCCCGCAACGTGTACCCCAGGCCGCGCAGCGTGTAGATCAATCGTGGCTCACCCTCGGCCTCCATCTTGCGGCGCAGGTAGCTCACATACACCTGGAGGTTGTTGGCGGTGGCGCTCATGTCGAAGCCCCAGATCGCCTCGAACAGCGCGTCGCGGGTCAACACCCGCGTCGCGTTGCGCAGGAGAACCTCAAGGAGGGAGAACTCGGTCCGGGTCAGGCGCAGCGGCCGCCCGCCCCGCCACGCCTCGAACCTGTCGGGATCGAGCCGGACATCGGCGAACGACAGGACCTGCGACTCGCCGTCGTCCGGCGTACGCCGGCGCAGCAGGGCCCGCACCCGAGCCAGCAACTCCTCGGTGGCGAACGGCTTGGGCAGGTAGTCGTCGGCGCCCGCGTCAAGTCCCGCGACCCGGTCGGAGACCTGGTCACGGGCGGTCAGCATCAGCACCGGCAGATCCCGACCCGCGGCCCGCAACCGCCGGCAGGTCTCCAACCCGCCGAGGCGGGGCATCATCACGTCGAGGATCAGCAGATCCAGCGTGTCACCGCCGGTCCCACCGACCTCGTCGAGCACGGCGAGACCGTTGGCGACGGTGCTGGTGTCGTAACCCTCGACCTGGAGCACCCGCTCGAGCGACTCACGGATGGCCGCGTCATCATCCGCGATCATGATCCGCACCCCGACCCGCCCCCTTCCAGTCGATGCCGTGCTGCTCATTGTCCGCGCCCAAGCTGAGACCAGGATTAGTGCGTTGCTGCGGACCGCGCGCCACGGATTCCTCAAGATTCACTTGACCGATCACGGTGGACGGTCACCCGGGATCGGCCGGCGTACCCGTCAACCATGATCCAGACTGGGCACGTAAGCGCACTGGCCATCACCCACGCGCACGAACCGCCCCTCAGACGGCACGCAGACATCGGAGCACCAGCAGAGCACCGGCCTCCCACATAAGAGTCAAGGCCGCCGCAACCAGCGTTTTCGCTGGTTGCGGCGTTGATTGTATGGCGCGCCCGAAGGGACTCGAACCCCTAACCTTCTGATCCGTAGCCGGAATCCGGCGAAACGCCCCAAAGCTGCCGTTCCTTCTATGACGTACTGTTTCAGCCACCGTCCGTCCAGACGGGTGGGGCGGTGCCATACCGGGCGACCATGGTGCGGACGGCTTCGTCCACAACCGCGGTCGTGCGGTCGGGGGTCACCGTCCAGTCCGGGAGCACGAGGCTCGGCCAGAGCAGGTAGTTGGAGATCATCCCGAGGAACTGCGTAGCGGCCATCTCCGGATCAGCCACGTCTGCGGCTCCCGCTTCGCGCTCGGTCACGAGGTAGATCCGGACGGACTCGAAGTACGGCAGTTTGCCGCGCGAGAAGTGCGCCTTGGCCAGTCCGGGAAAGCGTGGCAGTTCGGCGATGACGATGCGGAACAGGTCGGTCATCGCCGACTGGCTCAACAGCGTCGCGTAGCGCCGGCCGAGCACCGTCAGGCCGGCCGTCAGGTCACCGGCGGGTGGCACCTCGGCGACCTCGCTCTCGGCCCACGAGTCGATGACGATGGCATCGAACAGTGCCGCCTTGGTCGGAAACTGCTTGAACAGCGTCGCTTTCGAAACACCAGCACGGTCGGCAACACGCGCTAGTGATGCCCGGTCGTAGCCCAACTCGAGGAAAAGTTCAGTAGCGGCCTGCACGATGAGCGCGCGCTTCTCCTGCGCCACGCGCTGGTGATAGGCCGACGGCGCTGGGGTCATGCGCCCATCATAGCGAGGCGAGTGGGTTGACTCACCACTCCACCCGGGCGTACCTTCGGCAAGGCGAGTCATTCGACTCACCACGCGACCCTACGGGTTGTCGTCTCTCGCTCGTACTCGGAGGATCAGATGCCCCGCTTCACCAATCAGACCGTGCTCGTCACCGGCGGCACCGGTGGACAGGGAGCCAGCCACGTTCGCGCCTTGCACGCCGAAGGCGCCAACGTCGTCATCGGCGACATCGATGCCCAACGCGGCGCCGGCCTGGCTGCCGAACTGGGAGGCGGGGCGCGTTTCGTCGACCTCGACGTCTCCCGGGAGGAGTCGTGGGCCGCCGCCATCGCGGAGACCGAAAAGGCATTCGGTGCACTCAACATCCTGGTCAACAACGCCGGGGTGCAGAACCCGCCGGCCCTCATCGAGTCCACCCAGCGGACTACGTGGGCTCGCATCCTCGACGTCAACCTCACCGGCACCTTCCTCGGCATCAAGACAGCCGCACCGGCGCTGCGGCGCGCGGGGGGAGGCGCAATCGTCAACATCGCCTCCACCATGGGCATCGGCGGCACCGCCCTCTACGCGCCCTACGTCGCCAGCAAGTGGGCGGTCCGAGGGCTCACTCAGACCGCTGCCCTCGAGTTGGGCCGCGACAACATCCGCGTCAACGCCATCCACCCCGGCGTCGTCGCCACCCCCTTCATCACCGAGCCGGCCGCCGGCAGCCACGCCCCGATCGCCGACTTCTACTCGCCCGAGCCGTTCGCCGTCCCGCGACTCGGGCAGCCCGCCGACATCACTGCGCTGCTGCTGTTCCTGATCTCGCCCCACGCGGCCTTCATCACCGGCGCCGAATATGTCATCGACGGCGGACTGCTCCTCGGCCCCGCACTGCAAAGGGAAGCCGCATGAACCCCGCACACCGTGAGCGCCGCAGGCTTGACCCGCTGGCACACCTGCCGTACGAGATCCGGCGCGCCATCGAGATCACACCCGCAGCCGGAACCCGCGAACGAATCGTGGACATCACCACCACCGGTCGACGTACCGGACGACCCCGTCGCATCGAGATCTTCTTCTATCGCGCCAACGGCGCAACCTACCTGTGCAGCGGAGCGGGCGCCGGCCCGACCGACTGGTACGCGAACCTACGAGCCAACCCCACTTTCACCTTCCACCTCAAGAACGGCATCAGAGCGGACCTGCCGGCGCACGCGACCATCGTCACCGACCCCACGGAACGGGCCGCAGTCATCGCAGCCATCGTCGACGACCTCAACCAGCCCCACGACCCTGGCACCATCAGGCCGACCCGATTGCAGGACTGGTCCGCCGGCAGACTGATACGAATCGACTTCGACTGAGCCGCCGCGCTGATCCCTGTCCTCACCATGTGCTGACCCGACCCGGCGAAGATCACGAGCCGGAAAGAGGCCGCTCGGCTCCTGGCACGCCACGGACCGCCGCAGGTCATGGCGACCCTGCTCGTCACGTATCACCTCGGACGCGCACCGCGATCTACGCGCGGCGATCGTCGCCGCCGCCCGGCGGCGAATACAGGCCGAGGCGAGCTGGACCATCCTGCGAGCCGCGGTCGACGGTAGCCGGGAGGAACAGCGCGCCGTCCTGGACGCGTTCCCGGACACGATTCCGAACCGAAACCGCCCGGGCCTACGGCGCGCTCATCGGATCGAACTACACGTCGTTCCGCTTCTCCGAACGCTTGCCGGACAACGGGATCCTGCCCTCGATGGGCTACCTCAGACCGGACGAGTACGAGACCGCCTGGCACAGCCGCACTCATGGACGCCTGCCTACTCCCCGGTGCCGCGGCCGGCCACTTACTGGGCCGGGGGGCGGTTCAGTCAGCGGCGTTTGCCCAACCGGGCCTTGATTTCTCGCAACTTGCGCTGGTTTGACGGCTTGCCGACCTCTTGCCGGCCACGCTCCACCAACTGCCGCCCGCGTGGACTGCGCAGGAAATCCGTGACCCGTCGAATAAGGGCAGACATCTCAGGCTCCTCCAGAATCTCGTTCCTCATCGGTCATACCCAGCACGGCCGGGTACTACTCGCCTGCTCGCCTACGCCCCGTCCAAGGCCTTGGACGACGTCGGGCTGGAGCCGGTGCTGGGGCAGTCCACACGTAACGCCAGGGTGAAGCGTGGGAGCGACGATCCGCGCCTCTGCGACGCTCGCTTCCTCACTCACGGCGACTGGTACCGGTGCACCCCGGACGGGTCGCCCCTGGCGCCGAGGTGATCGCCGGGACTACCACATCACGGACGGCATGGGCACCTCTGTGCTGTGGGCGAACCAATCGCTCCATTTGCCGGCAGACGACGTGGTCGTCGCCCATCAGCATCATCTGCGGGGACGCCTTCCGGGTGAGAGCGCAGGGCAGCGTCCAGATCGTCCTGTGGGGCACCACCAAGAGCATCGCCGGCGAGCTGCCGGTCGCTCCTACCACCGGCGGGTGGCCGGCGCCCGGTGCACCCCGATATGCGCTCATAGCCCGGGTCACCACCGGCTCGATGTGGGTCGATAAGACCAGCCGGAGCCATGGGCCCAACTCCTGGTTCCCGGTCGGCACCGACAGCGAATTGCATGCTGTACTTGAGCAATGGCGACCCGATGCCGCAGCTGGTTCCTGCTCTCCTACGGACTCGCCCCGCGTCGGCCTCGCCGTCATCGCCCGCCACTGCCGCTCGCGCATGCCGTCCGGCCCGGTCGCGCGGATCGCAGGCCGGCCGGCGCGAGGCCCTGGTGGGCGACCTGCTCGCGCCGGCCGGGTCCGCCGCTTGCAGGTACCCCTACCTCGGCTGACAGCTGTCTTCGATTACTACCAGGTGGCGGTGGTCAGGGGAGAACCTCGAAGGTCCAGGCCTTGGCGCCGGAGGTGATGGTGGCGCCGTTGGAGGCGAGCTTTGCGGTGACTTCGAAGGTGACGGTGTAGGTGCCGGCGGCGTCGAAGCCCCAGTTGACGTGGGCGTGGGTGTTGCGGTTGACGTTGAGGCTGTCGGGCAGGCCGTTGCCGCTGTCGAACAGCACCGTCGGGGTGCCGCCGGAGACGGTGTAGACGCTGAATCCGGCCGGCCCGGTGACGTTTGTGAGCTTGAAGGTGACGCGGTTGTTCTGGAACACGCCGCTGGGCACCTCGGTGGTGTTCCAGCCGGCCCAGAGCAGTCCGGCGGTGTTGCTCTGGGGCAGCACCCAGGCCTGGCCGCCGGTGCCGAGGAACGACCAGGCGCTGCCGCCGGGCACGGTGAGCTTGGCCGTGGCGGGAACGCGTAGCACGACGTCGGCGGGGTTTCGTTCCACTGACGGGGTGACGGTGTCGTCGAGCAGGTTGACGGCCAGTGCGCCGCCGGCGTAGTCGACGTCGATGACGTCGACGTGGCCGCTGGAGAGCACGACCGGTGCTGCGGCGGCGGGGGTGGCGGTGCCGGCCAGCAGCGCTGCGGCCAGGGTGAGACCGACGAGGAATCGGCTGCGGATACGCACGGGAATCACGACCGCACCACGACGCGCAGGGTGGCGGGTTCGCTGGTGACCTGCTGGCCGGTGGCGGCGAGGGTGCCGGTGGCACGGAAGGTGATGCGGTAGGTGCCGGCGCAGTCGAAGGCCCAGTTGGCGTGCGTGTGGTCGCCGGCGGTCACCGCGATGGTGTCGGGCAGGCCGTCGCCGCTGTCGGCGAGGATGGTGGGCTGCCCGACGGCGTTCTCGGTGTAGATGGCGAGTTGGCCGGGTCCGCTGACCGACTGCAGTTTGAGAGCGAGGGCGTCGGCGGTGAAGGTGCCGGGCTCGACCTCCTCGGCGGCGATGCCGGGCCAGACGAGGTTGGTGTTCTGGATCTCGGGCAGGATCCACACCTTCGACACGCCGGGGGTGCCGAGGAATCCGAAGGCGGGGTCGTTGGGGACGGTGACCTTGGCCTGCCGCTTGACGACGATCTTGACCTCGCTGGCGGCGTACTCGACGTCGTTGTCCTCGTCGTGGACGCCGAGTTCCAGTTCGCCGGCCTCGTAGGCGATGTCGACCAGGTCGAGGTGCCCGGAGTTGAACGTCACTACGGATGCCTGCGCCGGTGGCGCTGCCGCGAGCAGCGCCGCGGTCACCGCTCCGGAGGCGAGTAGCAGGCGGATGGGCTTACGCACAGAGGAACTCCTTCCCGTGGTCCCCATTGGACCACAGCTATTAGTAACGATAGTCGTTTTCAATAAGACGGGGAAGGGTCGACCGGGAGCCGTTTCTCACCACCGGCCCACGGTCCTGGCCTACCGCAGCGACGCCGAGGGGTCCTGCGGGCGCGTGAGATCGGGCACCGACGAGGATCGGACGACGTCGGCGGATTCCCGCCCACGGCAACGACGCATCCGTTTGGTCAGCAGGCCGTGTCGTGGGGCGAGCAGCCAGGCGGCGAGGAAGATGGCGGTGGCGACCAGGACGATGGTGCCGCCGACGGGGGTGTCGTAGCTCCAGGACAGGTAGAGCCCGACGAGCGCCGAGGTGCCGCCGATTGTCGGGGCGAGCAGCATCATCACGCCGAGCCGGTCGGTGAGCAGGCGGGCCGCCGCAGCCGGGGTGATCAGCAGCGCGAGGACGAGGATGTTGCCGATGGTCTGCAGGGAGATGACCACGGCCAGGGTGACCAGGACGTAGAGCACGATGTCGAGCCAGAAGACCGGCAGCCCCATCGCGCGGGACATCTCCCGGTCCAGGCAGAGGGAGACGAATTCCTTGTGCAGGGCGAGCACCAGGCCGAGGATGACCAGGCCGGTGCCGCCGACGACGTAGAGGTCCCGGTCGGGAATGCCGGTGATCGAGCCGAACAGGAACTGTTGAAGTGACCCGGCGTATCCGGGGGCCTGCGAGATGATCACGATGCCGAGGGCGAACGCGCCGACCAGGAAGACCCCGATGATCGAGTCCTCCTTGACGCGCCGGTTCTGGGAGAAGATCGCGATCAGCAGTGCGGTGGCGACGCCGGCGACGGCGCCGCCGAGGACCAGGCTGCCCTGTAGGACGAAGGCGACCGCGATACCCGGGAAGACGGCGTGGGCCACGGCGTCGCCGATGAAGGCCATCCCACGGAGCACGACGTAGCAGCCGACGACACCGCAGACGATGCTGGACATCACCGCGATCGCCAGCGCCTTGGGCAGGAACGCGAGGTCGGGGTTGAACAGGTCGGTGAGGAAGTCGGTGATCGACATCAGGTCGCCCTCACGAGTTTCAGCAGGGGTGAGGTTTCGCTCACGCCGAAGGTCTTGGTCCACAGCTCGGCGTCCTGCAGGTCCGCAGGGTGCCCGTCGGCGATGATCCGGCCGTTGAGCAGGAGCAGTCGGGTGCAGGTGTCCACCGCGGCGACGAGGTCGTGGGTGGTCATCAGCACCGCGTGCCCCTCGCCGGCCAGGCTGGTGAACAGCCGGCCCAGCAGTTCCTGGGTGGGCATGTCCAGGCCGGTGAACGGCTCGTCGAGCAGCAGGATGCGCGGCGCGAGGGCGAGAGCCCGGGCGACCAGGACGCGTTGGCGTTGCCCACCGGACAGCTCACCGACCGGCCGCCGGCGCAGTTCGGTGAGCTGTACGCGGTCCAGGGCGTCGCCGACGGACCGCCAGTCCGACACACCGGGACGGCGGAGCAGCCCCATGCGGCCGGTCCGGCCGCTCATCACGGCCTGCTCCACGGAGATGGGAAAGTCCCAGGTGAACTCGTGACGCTGCGGGACGTAGCCGATCTCGGACCGGCCGGGACGCGACGGTCTGCCCTCCACCAGCACCCGACCGGCACGGGTGCTGGTCAGTGCCAGGATGGCGCGCAGCAGTGTGGTCTTTCCGGCGCCGTTGGGTCCGAGTAGTCCGACCAGCTCGCCGCGATCGAGGTGCAGCCGTACGTCCCGCAGGACCGCCCGGCCGCCGAGGTCCACGTCCAGCCCGTCGATCTCAAGTGCTCTCACCGTTGATCCTCCGGTGCGGCGATCGCGCGCTCCCGCTCGGCCCGTCGTCGGGCACCGCGTCCGCGCAACAGCAGAACGACCAGGCCGACAGCGAGCACGACGGCAGTCCCGGCCAGCACCGTGATCAGGGGCGTCTGGGAACCACCGGTCCGGTTGTCGGCTCCGACCGGTTCCTGGCCGGGCGGTTCCTGGCCAGCCGGTGCGGCGATGTCCGCGGTGGCGGCGAAGGCCTCGTCGGCGCTGGTGGCGTCTCCCACGGCGAAGCGCAGTGTCCGGGTCGCCGACACCTCCTCGCCGTTGACCAGGTCGGCTGACACCTGCACCGCGACGAGGTAGACACCCGGTGCGGAGAAGACCCAGTTGGCGTGGGTGTGGGTGTTGACCTCGACCCAGAAGGGCTGGGCCGTCGACTCGGCCGATCGCCAGAGCGGTTGCGGCGGTGCGAAGTTGCCCGACTGGAGGTAGGTCGTGAGGGTTCCTGGACCGCGCACGCCGAGCAGGGTCAGGGTGACCCCCCGGTCGATGGTCTGCATCACCCGGGGATCCTGGGTGTTCCAGCCGAGCCAGACGACATCCTGGACCTGGACCTGCGGCACCACGTACGCCTGCTGGCCGGCCTCGATGCCGAGGAAGGCGTACGCCGGGTCGTCGGGAACGGTCTGCTGCGCGGCGTCGGACACCCGCAGCAGCGTGTCGTCGGGGTCACGCCACACCGGTTGCGCCTGCGTGCCGTCGTGGATCAGCAGGGTCCACCTGTCGTCGACGTAGCGGGGACCGATGTCGATGTGTCCGGCGGACAGCTCCACCCGGCCGGTGGCGAGGGGCTGGTCGGCCGCGATCGACTGGCTGAGGTTCGGCGTCGGCTCGGCCGCCCGCGCCGGGGGTGGTGCCAGGACCTGTGCCGTCGCCAACACGATCGACGTCGCGAGCGCGCCGCGCAGGATGACTGTGGTAGCGCGGGTGCGGCGCGCCCGTCCTGCCATCACTGGTTCCTCCATCACTTGTTCGTGCTCAGGCAGTCGCGCAGCGATTCGGCGTTGAACCGCATCATCTCCGCGTAGGTGGTGACGTCGCGATCGAACGCGTCGCCGTAGATCGGGCACACCTGCAGGCCCTCCTCCCGGGCCACCTCGGTCAGGGTGGCGGACCGGGCGGCCAGGTTCGGCTCCAAAAAGACGGCGGGGATGTTCAGGTTGCGGATCGTCTCGGTGAGCCGGCGACGGTCGGCGAGGCTCGGCTCGGCGGCCGGGTTGGGTGTGACGAAGCCGGATATCTGGACGTCGTACGCCTTGCCCAGATAGCCGAAGGCGTCGTGCGTGGTGACCAGGTGCCGACGCGACGGCGGGATCTGCGCGATGGTGTCCCGGACGTACGTGTCGAGCTCCTCCAACTGCCGCAGGTAGGCCGAGGCGTTCGCGCGGTAGTCGGCGGCGCCCTCCGGGTCCACCCCGACCAGGGTGTCCCGGATCAGCTGCACGTAGGCGATGGCGTTGCGGACGTTCTGCCACAGGTGCGGGTCGATCTCCCCGTGCACGTGCTTGCCGAGAACCGCCTGCGGAAGCTGGTAGACCTGGGTTCCCGGCCGGCCGAGGAACCGGAACCGCCGGTCGCCGGGCACCTCCAGCAGCGCCTTGTTCGGCACCTCGATGACGGTGCGCGCCGGGTCGTGCACCCGTTGGGTCGCCTCGCCGCCGCCCTCCGGGTCGGCGAGCAGGTAGAGCCGCCGCTGGTCGAGGTCGACCGTGACGTCGGCGTGCCCACCGCTCAGTACCTCCGGCATGCCCGGCACCGAGTGCGGGTCCACCCCGACGGCGAAGGTGAACACCTGCTCGCCCATGGGCACGGGTGCCGACTGCGGGTCGACGGCCAGCCGTGCCTGCATCGTGAGCCGGTAGACACCCGGCTCGGTGAACGCCCAGCTCATGTGGGTGTGCGCGTCAGGTGGAAGCGTCGCGGTGTCGTCCCGGTAGCCGTTGGCGGGGTCGAACCCGTCGCCGGAGTCGACGTAGAACGACGGGTTGCCGAACGACTCGGTCAGGTACGCGAACATCCGACCGGGTCCGTCCGCGCGGGTCGCGCTGAGCAGCACCTCCGAGGACCGGTTCGCCCCCAGCGCCGCGCCGGTGCCGCGCACCCGCATGCCCAGCCAGATGGTGTCCAGCGACACGTCCTCGACCAGCGGAATGATGTCCGCCGCGTACTTCACCGCCCCTTCGGCCAGCGAGACGTTCGGTACGCCGTCACGCAGGTTGGCGTCGAGCGCCTTGATGACGGCCTGCTCCTCAAGGAGCAGGTAGTTGCTGAACGCCACGTCGGCGTAGACGACGTCGCGGATGTCCCGCAGCGACGGCTCGTAGCTGTGCGGGTCGGCACCGTCCGGCACCATCGAGGTGACCCGCACCCGGTCGCCGCCCACGTTGTGGGCCAGATCCCGCAGGATCCCGGTGGTCGTAATGACCTGCAGACGGTCGTCGTTCGCGCTCAACGCCACCTCCGACCGGCAGCCGCCGGCGAGCAACGCGGCCACCAGCGGCAGCACGACCAGCCGGCGCGCGCCGGCCCGGCGGCTGCCAGTCCTCGCCACCGCCGTCACCCGGTCTGGGTGGCGGAGCGGCGACGGACCAGCAGCAACAGCAGGGTTCCCACCGCGATGAGGACGACGCCGAGCGCCGCGGCCGTCAGCACCCAGCCGGCGCCGGTACGCGGCAGCGGGCCACCACCACCCTGATCCGAACCGTCGTCGCCGTTGCCACCACCGGTGGAGCCGGAGCCGAAGCCGGCGTTCGGGTCGGTGCTGTCGCCGACGGCGATCGTGAGCGTCTTCGTGTCGGTGACCGCCTTGCCGACGGTCGTGGTGCCGCTCATCTGCACCGCGAGGCGGTACAGACCAGGCTTACCGAACGCCCAGTTGCCGTGCGTGTGGGTGTTGAGCGGGATGTCCAGCTTCTGCGGGAACGGCTTGGTCGAGTCGAACAGCACGTCGGCCTTGCCGAACGAGCCGGTCAGGAACAGCGCGAACCGGCCGGGCCCGTTGACTCCCTTGAGCGTCCAGGTGACGTTGCCCTTGATTCCCGACACGACGGACGCGTGCTGGGTGTTCCAGCCCGGCCAGACGAGACCCGCCTGCTGGGTCTGCGGCAGCACCCACACGGTGTCGCCCGTCTTACCGAGGAAGTCCGCCCCGGCGGGCACCGTGATCTTCGCCTTGTCCTTGGCGTGCAGGACCACGTCGGCGGTCTCGCGCCAGACCGGTGGGCTGGTCCGGTCGTCCTTGATCCGGATCGTCCAGCTGTCCCCGGACAGGTTCGGGCCCATGTCGACGTGCCCGTCGGCGATCACCTGACGAGCACCGGCAGCGGCTTTCGCCGCCTGCGGCACGGCCGCCGCCTGCGGCGCGGCGGCGGGCTTCGGCGCGGCAGCCGGCTTCGGTACGGCGGCGGGTTTCGGCGCGGCGAACGCCTCGGCTGCCTCGGCGCGCGGTTGCGCCGCCTGCTTCATCGGTGCGGGCACCGCCGGCTCGGCCGGCTCGATCGCCGGTACGTGGACCCGGTAGGTCGCCTCGGCGCGCACCGTCGCACCCGAGCGCAGGGCGGCCGAGCCGGTCAGCGTGAACCGGTACTCGCCCGCCGCGTCGAAGGCCCACACCACGCCATCGGTACGGCTGCCCGCCGGCAGTTGCGTCGACCGCGGCAGGTCGGCACCGTTGCCGAACAGCGGGGTCGCCGCGCCGAGGCCGGCCAGGGTGTACGCGGTGAACGTCCCCGGCCCCTCGACCGAGCCCAGCGTCAGGGTCACCCGGTCGTCGACGACGACGCCAGGGCGTACCCCGGTGGTGTCCAGGGCCGGGAACCCGGTGTCCCCGGCGAACAGTGCCCACACGGCGTGGCCCGGCTTCCCGAGGAAGGCGAAGGCCGGTCCGGCCGGGACGCGGCCGGCCAGGCCGCCGTCCGGGCCGAGCACCACCTCGGCCGGGTCGCGCCCGACCGCCTGCTCGTCCCGGAAGCGCAGCGACATCGTGTCCCCGTCGAGCGCGACGGAGACCAGGTCGACGCCGGTCGAGACGACGGCGACCGGTTCCGCGGCGACTGGCGTCGCTGCGGAGGCCAGTGCCAGCACGACGGCGGCAAGGCTCGCGGCGCCGACGCGCATGCTTCTCGTCCTCATTTTGCGCTCCCCCAGGCGTAGCCGAGTCACTTCTCGTCCTTCCCCGTGTTTCCAGTGGCCAGAGGCCGGTTGTCGGAGCCCGTGCCGGAACGGTCGGCGTCCGGCATCGGCGGGTCGTCGGGTGCTGCTCCGCCGGTGGCCGCCGAGGGCTGCCGGCCGGCGGCTACTGGGATGTCCTGGCCATCCGGTGCCCGGCTGGCCTGCGCACGGCCCTCCTCCCGAGCGGCGGCCACCGCCCGCGCGAGCTGCGCCGCCCGGCGGCGCCGGGCCGCGACCAGTGCCCAGCCGGCGAGTGCCAGCATGGCCAGCAGGACCAACTGCGGCCAGGGCACCGCCCATACGACGGCCTGCGCCGGGTCGGCCCGCGGCGGCGGGTCGAGGACCCGATCCCCCACGGCGGCCGGCGTGACCGTCGCGTCCGCCGTCAGCCGGAACAGCGGCGCAACACCCGGCATGCGTACGGTGGTGGTCAGCTCGCCACCGGGCAGGATCTCCGGTAGGGCCACACCATCCACGGACCGCCTGGCCAGGCCGAACGGTCCGGCCACGCCGAGCACCGGCTGCCCGGAGAGCCGGACGTTGCCGGTGTTGCGGACGGTGAACGTGGCGGTGACCGTACCCCCGGCCAGCGGGTTGACCGAGCCGGTGTGCCGCACTCGCAGGTCTTCGACGGTGAGCGTCGGCTGTAGCTCACCGGTGACCCGCAGGTAGATGCGCGCGCCGACCCGGTGGTCGACGGCGACCTGGTTACCCCGCGCGTCGACGGCGGTGCCGGCCAGCGAGGCGACGATCCCTCCGGCGTGATCCCCGGGCGTGGCGTTGTCCGGAACGGTGAGCGTGAACGGTATGTCCAGCCGGGACGTCGACGGGATGGTCACCGTCTTGTTCGGCAGGCGTACCCACGAGCCCACGTCGGTGGGCTTCCGATCAGCGGCCAGCAGATCGAACCCGCCCTGCGTGGTGGTGACCGCGTCGCTGGCGTAGAGGCTCAGGGTGAGCGGACGGTTCGAGTGGTTCGTGACGCCGACGTAGTCGGTCAGGGTGGCACCCGGATCGAGCTTGTAACTGAACGCCGGCCGGCCGTTCGGCCCGCGCGCGCTCGACGGCGCCACGCCCCACGTCGCCGCGGCCGACGGCGGTGCCGGCGACGTCCCTTGCTGCGCCGGCGGGGTGGCTGGTGCGGGTGCGGCCAGCGCAGCGGCAGGTGGCGCGGGGACCACGCCGAGCAGAGCGATCCCGGCGGCGATGGTGGCGAGCAGGCGCATTGCGGGGACGATTCCGTTCCTGGGGTACGAGGGGAGGTGCGGGGCAGGCGGGTCGCGGCAACGACACGCCCACCCCGCGGTCGTCCGGTGGTCAGGCTCGACGCCCGACCACCGGACGGGTTGCTGCGATCAGATCGCGGTGAGGGTGAGGGTCGCGGTGTAGGTTCCCGCGGCCGTCTCGGTGGGCAGGCTCAGCCGCAGGCCCGCGCCAAGCTGCGCGCTGCCCCGCCCGGCACCGTCCGGCGCCGAACCCAGCACCGCGCTGTTGCCGAGACCGCCGCCAACCCCGACGACGTACGGAGAAACCTCCGCTCCGGGAACCACGCCCTGCCCGTCGGCCTGAGCCAGGACCCGCGGCGTCCAACCGAGGTAACCCGCGCTGAACGTCGCTCCGTCCGGCCCGACGAAGTCCGCCGGGATCTGCCCGGACGCACTCCAACCGGGCTGGCCCGCCCGGGTGTCGGTCACCGTGACCGGCCGCAGCTCACCCGTGCTCTCCCACCGGTCACCGGCGGCGTTGAGCTGCGCCGGCGGCAGCACCACGGCCCGGTCGTCCGGGTTGACGCTGATCACCAGCGCGCCCTGCGTCTCGTCGATCGACGCGGTGATCGTCTGCGACGTGCCCGGATCCTGCGGCGGGAACGCCACCCACAGGGTCACCGGCTCACTGGTCGCCACGACCGCGTGGTCGTCGTCGTAGAGCTTCGCCACGTACTCGCAGGCGTTCAACTCCCGGGTCGCGGTGAACGAGTAGCTCGCGCCACCCTCAACCGGAACGATCGTCCAGTCCGCCGCGCCCGGGCACCTGCTGAACCAGTGGTAGTGGTCCAGCTCCGTCTGCGGCGTCTGCACCGCGTTCAGCGTCACGGTGTCGTTGGGCTGGTACTCGTCGGCCATCCCGCTGACCGACAGGCTGACCTCCGGTCCGCCGCCGGACAGCTCGCCCACCACGAACGAGTAGTCGACCGGCCCGGTGCTGAGCGTGGTGCCGTCGGCCAACGTCGCGTCGGCCTGGAACTTCAGCGTGTAGTCGCCCAACGCGCTGAACGCCCAGTTCGAGTGCGCGTGCGTGTGCACCGGCACGTCGATGGCGTCCGGAAGCCCGTCGTCGCTGCGGAACTTGATGATCGGACCGCCGAACGAGTCCTGCGTGAACAGCGTGACGCTGCCCGGCCCCTGCACGCCGACCAGGCTCAGCCGCACCTTGTTCCCCTCGAACACCCCGGTCTTCAGCGTCGTGGTGTTCCAACCCGGCCAGAGCAGATCCGGATCCTGCGTCATCGGCAGCAGCCAGATCTGGCTGCCCGCCGGCCCGAGGAACGCGAACCGGGAGTCGTCCGGAACCGCCATCGCGGCCTCCGGCAGAACCTGGAACGTCACATCCGCCGGGTCCCGGGTCACGGCCGGGCTGACCGTGTCGTCATGCACCTTCAACGACAGCTCCCCGTCGCTGTAGTGCACGTCCACCGCGTCGGTGTGCCCCTTGGAGAGCACCACCTTCTCCGCCGCGGACGCGGCTGTCGGCGCCAGCACCGTGCCGGCGACCACCACCGCCCCCGCGACAAGGGCCGCGAAACCGCGAGCCCTCAGTGTTGCACTCATACCTCCCCTTTCCACGCCGCGCGCGTCTGCGCGCGGTGGTACCTGCGCCCGGAGGGCCTGCCGGTGGGCAACGCCTTCGTCGGGCGGGCGGCGGGCGACACGGAACGGGTGGCCCGCGCCCCACCGGTGCCGGCAACCGTCACCAGGACGCCTTACGGACCCCGGGCAGCTCGCCGCGCAGGGCCAACTCCCGGAACCGAACCCGGGACAGTCCGAACCGGGTCAACACCCCACGTGGGCGACCATCGATCTGGTCGCGTACGCGTAGTCGCACCGGGCTGGAGTCGCGCGGCAGCCGGCTGAGTCGGCGGACCGCGTCGGCGCGTACGTCCGGGTCGGTGTCCGGGTGGGCGATCAGCCGCTTCAGTCCGGCCCGGGCCTCGGTGTGCCGGGCGACCAGTTCCTCACGGCGGGCCTGCCGGTTGACCAGGCTCTTCTTGGCCATCAGCGTGCCTCGCGGAACTCGACGTGCCGGCGCACGATCGGGTCGTACTTACGCAGGACCAGACGGTCCGGGTCGTTGCGGCGGTTCTTGCGGGTCACGTACGTGTAGCCGGTGCCGGCGGTGCTGCGCAGCCGCACGATCGGACGAACGTCGGTCTGGCGGGCCATCAGAGCTTCACTCCCCGGCTACGCAGCTCGGCGACGACCTTCTCGATGCCCTTGCGATCCACGGTCTTCAACGCCTTCGCCGTCAGGGTGAGGCTGACCCACCGCCGCTCCGACGGCAGCCAGTAACGGTGGTTCTGCAGGTTCGGATTCCAGCGACGGCGGGTGCGCCGATGGGAGTGGGACACGGCGTTGCCGAAACTCGGCTTCGCGCCGGTGACGTCGCAACGTCTGGACACAGTGATGACTCCTCACACAACACGGTGATGATAACGAAAACGGTTTTCAGTCTTACATCAGCCGTTCGGCCACACCCACACCGGGTCCTCGACGATTTCGACGGCACAGTCGGCGCCCAGGCGGTAGCCGACACCGCGCAGCGTCGTCACCACCGGCACGTCGGTGCCGATCTTGGCGCGCAGCCGCCGGATGTGGACGTCCACGCTGCGGGGACTCGTATAGGGCTGCCCCCACACCTGGTCGAGCAGTTGCCGCCGGGTGAACACCTGGCGTGGATTTTGGGCCAGGCAGAGCAGCAGGTCGTACTCCCGACGGGTCAACACGATCTCGGTGCGGTCGCGGTAGACCGCTCGCGCTCGAGGATCGATGCGCAGGTGAAGACCTGGCCCGCGCGCCGAGGGTGGCACCGGCCTCGGGTCGCCGCCCAGGAAGGCCAGCAGAGCAGCGAGTCGATCGATGTCCTCTTCACAGCCGCCCGGTCCGAGCTTCAGGCGGATCGTGACGGTGAGGACGTCATCGCCCCGCTCCGCCTCTGCCGCACCCACCGGCACATCCCTGTTCGCTTCGACGGCTCGCATATGCTTAGAATGACAATCGTTTTCAGTTAAGTCGAGAGGAATCCCATGTCGTCGTCACCACAGGCCCCGACCCGTGCCAGGACAGCGGACGCCGACACCCGCCCGTCACTGACCGTGTTGTCGGGGTTCTGGCCGGCGGCGACCTTCGCCGTCGCCCGTGCACTGCTCGCCGCCGACACCTCGCTGCTGCTGGTGCGGCACGACCTCACCGGCATCCGCGACGGCGTCGTCCGGCGAGTGGTCCGCAGCGGCACCGGCATCGTCGAAGACGAGCAGGTCGCACTGCGACACGGCTGTGTCTCCTGCACGCTGCGCGAGGACGTGCTACCAACCCTCGTCCGGCTCGCCCGCAGCCACCCCAACCAGGACCTGGTGCTGATGCTGCCCGAGGTGGTCGAACCCGAGGCCGTCGCCGCCGCCTGCGCGCACTGCCTCGTCGACGGGGCGCCGATCACTGATCTGCTCCGGGTCGACTCCTACGTCACCGTCCTCGACGCCGAGCACCTGCTCGACGGCCTGGCCAGCACCGACGACCTCACCACGCTCGGCATCCAGGCCGCCGACGACGACCACCGCGCGCTCGCCGACGTCATCGTCCGGCAGATCGAGTACGCCGACACCCTGGTCCTCTGGGGTCGATCCCGCGACGGGGAGTTCGACACCAGCCGACTGGCGGTCCTACTACAGCGGATGGCGCCCTGGGCGACCCACCTCCGCGTCGACGACGACCTCGTCGACGCTGGCGCGCTGACCCGCCAACTACGCCACACCCACCGACACCGACCGGAGACCCCCGGGGTCCTCGCCCGCGGTCTACAGGGCTACACCCTCGGCACGCACGAGCCCGAGCCCGACTGCGGAGTCGTCTCCGCCGTCTTCCGCGCCCGGCGCCCGTTCCACCCGCAACGCCTGCACGACGTTCTGGAAGACGTCAACGCCGAGATGATCCGCTCCCGGGGTCACCTCTGGCTGGCCAGCCAACCCGACACCGTCATCGCCTGGGAGTTCGCCGGCGGTGGCCTGGCCATGGGCTCCCTCGGACACTGGCTGGTCAGCCTGCCCGAAGACCGTTGGGAGCACGTCGAGGACCAGCGTCGCCTCGCCGCCGCCCTCGACTGGGACCCCTACTACGGCGACCGCCACCAGCACCTGGTCTTCATCGGCCTCGACGCCGACCCCGTCGACCTGCACCGCATCCTCGCCGGCTGCCTGCTCACCGATGCCGAACTCGCCGACGGCGAGGAGATCTGGCGCACCTACCCCGACCCGTTCACCGGCTGCTTCCCCCTCGTGGCGGAGGAACTGACCGACACCGACACCGAAGGAGCACGACCCGCATGAAGCCCGGAATCCACCCCGAGTACCGGCCCGTCGTCTACCGCGACAAGGACGCCGACTTCGCCTTCCTCACCCGCTCCACCACCACCAGCGACCAGACAATCGAATGGACCGACGGCAACACCTACCCCGTCATCGACGTCCAGATCTCCTCGGCCAGCCACCCCTTCTGGACCGGCAAGCAACGCCTGCTCGACACCGCCGGCCGGGTCGAGAAGTTCCGCAACAAGTACGCCCGCCGCGGACCACAGGGCAGATGAACACCGACAGCCAGGTCGACTGGGCCAAGCTGGCGCCACAACTGGCTGACGTCGCGCGGCGGGACCGGGCCTGGTACCTGACGATCGCCTGCGAGCTGGTCGCCCCCGGTGACCGGCTCGCGGTCGACATCGCTTGCGGCCCACCGGCCTGCTCACCGCCGTCAACGTCGGCGTACGCCCCTGACCCGCCATGACCGCGCCGCTGGTTCCGGACGCGCAGTTGCGAGGCGCGGGCCTGTCGTCCACTGCGCAGCGCCGCGCCGTCCTGGCACTGCTGGTCGGACGTGCCCGCCCGCTCACCGCACAGCAGGTGCATGTGGAGCTCAACCGCTCTGGCCGGCACATCGGCCTGACCACCGTCTACCGGGCATTGCACAGCCTCACCGACGCCGGCCTGCTGCACACCTTCGATATCGACGGCCAACGCGCCTACCGTCACTGCGGCACCACACCACACCAGCACCTCATCTGCACCCGCTGCGAGACGGTGACCGAGTGCCCACCCGAGATCGTGACGAACTGGCTCAGCGAGCTGCACCAGCACACTGGTTTCACCCCGCATCCCGACCGGCTTGACCTCCGGGGCGTCTGCGCGACCTGCACCGGCCCGTGAGGCGGCGACCCGGGTCGGGTCGAGGTAGGGCGTATCGCTGGTACAGGTGTTGCGCCGAATGGAAGCCCTCGACCTCCCGCAGCCGTACCAGCACCTCGCCACGCTGGCGGGTGTCACGGGTGACGTTCGGACGTCTCCTGCGGCTCGGCGGCGGGGTGCGGCGTCGCGACGGTGACCCGGACGGCGGTGGTCAAGGTCAGGCCGCCGCCGGGTCGGCGGGCGGGTTCGAGCGCGCGAGCGGCGTCGGTGGTCGCGGCGTCCAGTCGGTCGGCGGGAATGTGCCGTAGCAGAGCCCGTCCGCCGTGCGACCACATCCACTCCATCCAGTGGTCCACGTCGCGAAAGCGGCTGTCCACCCGGTGCTCGCTGATCGCGGTGACGGTGAGGCCGGCCGCTGCCATCGTCGCGGTGATCGCCACGTCGTCGGCGAACGGGTCGGCCGCCGGCGCCGGTCGAGGCCGGTCGGCCGGCAGATGCCCGGCGAGGGCGTCCAGTGCGGCGACGAACGCCGGGTCCTGGGCGGCGAAGGTGCTGACCGCCAGTCGGCCCGCCGGTTGAAGCAGCCGCGCGTACGCCCGAAGGGCGTGCCCCGGGTCGGGCAGCAGGAAGACGACCAGCCCGGCCAGGACCGCGTCGAAGCTGCCTTCCGGAAAGTCCGGCTGCTGGGCATCGCCCACCCGCACGTCGACGTGGGTCAGCCCGGCGCGGGTGACCTCCTCGGCGGTGAGTGCCACCATGGCCGGCGCCAGGTCGATGCCGGTGACCTGACCGGTCGGCCCAGTCGCCTGCGCCGCCGGGAACAGGACCGCTCCCCGGCCGCAGCCGACATCCAGGACCCGCTCTCCCGGCCGGATGCCGGCACGACGAACCAGTTCGGCGCCGAAGGGCCCGAAGAAGGACACCCCGGTCCGGTCGTAACTCGTCGCGGCCTGTTCGAACACCTCGACGGTCCCGTTCGACCGCCCGCCGCTGCTCATCGTCACTGCTGCTGTCCTCGTTTCACACTCGGCTTCCCGCCTGTCGGCATGCGCCGTCGCCAGTGCGACGGGCAGCATCCCTGGCCCAGACTCCACCGGCCATCGATCACAATGATCACGCTTGGTCGGGTCTCCGGACGTCCGCCTTCCGGATGAGGTCGACCACCGCGTCGACGTGCTGGCGTTCCTCGACGGGACCGATCAGCATTCCGCGCCGGCTGATCGGGTCGGAACCGGCTAGCAGGAGCAGGACCGGAGCGCGGTGACAGACGCCGAGGCACTGCGTCCGGACCAGGACACCGCCATGGCTGGCGCGGACCGCCTGCCCGAGAATCTCGACGAGGTCCGCTGGCTTGTCGGGTGCTTTCGGGACGGTGCGGTGGCGTAGCGCCCGGCAGCGGTGGCCGTCGCAGTAGGCGACGCCCACGCGGGCACCAGGTGGTGACGGCGGGCTCATCGGCGGAACGCCATCAGGGCATGGCCGGCATGCAGGTGGAGCACCGCCGTCTCGCCAAATTTGGCACGCCGGGCCGCCTCGCCGTGCCAGTCGGTCGACGCGACGAATTCCGCCGATTTCAAGCCGCTGAGCGTCACCGCTCGCTCGGTCAGCAGCGGTGCCATCGACGGCTGCGCGGACAGGGCGGCCCACCACAGCGTCCACGGATCCATACCACCGCTTTGTGACTTTGAGGAAACGGGCGCGTCGTGCATGGCGTCGCTGACCAGGAGCAGTCCCTGCGGGGCGAGCAGGTGTCCGGCCTCGACGTACCAGTCGCGAACCCGGTCCTCGGGCAGATAGTGCAGGGTCATCAGGGCCAGCACCAGGTCGTACGGACCGCCCGCCGCCGGGAGCCAGCCGGGTGAGCCGATGTCGGCCAGGACGGTACGCACCCGCGGCAGGGCGGCGTTGGTCAGGGCCAGCAGGGCCGGATCGATGTCGAGCACGGTGACGTGTGCGTCGGGCCAGCGTCGCAGGACCGCCTCGGCGGTGGTGCCCGGCCCGCCGCCGACATCGAGCACCCTTTCGGGGGCGCGCCCGTGCGCCTGTTCGGCGGCGGTGAGACCGGCGGCGAGGAGGTCGTCGCGGCCGGGCTGGTAGTGGCGCATCATGGTCTCCCAATCGCGCCGCCACCGGGCCACGTCCTCCGGTGCCGGGGTGTTCGCCATCGTCATACCGCGACCGGGTCGGCGTGGTCGTGATCGTGCAGGTCACCCAGGTCCCACGCGGGGAACGGGTCCGGCAGCGCCCGCCAGGCGTCCTCCCCGGCGGCGATCTCGCCGTCGGTGAGCAGACAATCCGTCAGGGCCGCACGCAGGCTGTCGCCGTCGAGGTGCACGCCGATGAGGACGATCTCCTGCTGTCGGTCACCGAAGACCGGATGCCACCGGGACTCCAGCTCGGCTCGCTCGTCGGGATCCTCCGGCCATTCCCCGGACACCACCACCGGGACGCCGACCGGGTCGCAGCGCCCGGACGGGCCGGCCTGAGACCACAGGGCCTGCACGTCAGGGCGGCTGGCCAGCCACAGGAAACCCTTCGAGCGTACGACCCCGAACGCGTCCAGGCCGGCGGTGAGCAGATCCCACAGCCGCTGCGGATGCAACGGCCGGTGGTCGCGGAACACGACGCTGGAGATGCCGTACTCCTCGGTCTCCGGCACGTGCCCGCCGTTGAGCTCGGCCACCCAGCCGGGCGCGGTCTCCGCCCGTTCCAGATCGAACCGACCGGTGTGCAGGATCTCCGCCGGCGCAACCCGACCGTGGAGGGCACGGACCTGACGGGCGGCCGGGTTCAGCCGGGCCAGCAGCGCCTCCACCGTCGCAAGGTCGTCCGCGCCGATCAGGTCGGTCTTGTTGACCACCAGCACGTCGGCGAACTCGATCTGGTCCACCAGCAGGTCGGCGATGCCCCGGTCGTCGTCCTCGTACGCCGCCAGTCCTCGCGCCTCGAGGGTCTCCCCGGCCTCGATCATGGCCAGCAGGCCGGCCGCGTCGACCACGGTGACGGTGGTGTCCAGGCGGGCCAGGTCGTCGAGGATCTGGCCGTCCTCGAGGCCGAAGGCGAACGTCGCCGCGACCGGCATGGGCTCGGAGATGCCGCTGGACTCGATGAGCAGGTAGTCGAAGCGGTCCTGCCGGGCCAGCCGGGCCACCTCGTCGAGCAGGTCGTCGCGCAGCGTGCAGCAGACGCAGCCGTTGGTCAGCTCGACCAGCCGCTCCTCCGTCCGCGACAGCGCACCGCCGTCGCGAACCAGCGCCGCGTCGACGTTGACCTCGCTCATGTCGTTGACGATCACCGCCACCCGCAGCCCGTCCCGGTTCGCGAGGACGTGGTTGAGCAGGCTGGTCTTCCCGGCGCCGAGGAACCCCGACAGCACCGTCACCGGCAGCCGGCACGTCACGGCTGATCCACCACCTGACGCCCCTTGTACAGGCCGCAGTGCGCACACGCCCGGTGCGGCACCACCATCTCCTTACGCGGACACGGACACGGCGTCAGCTGCGGCACGGCCGCCTTCCACTGCGCCCGCCGGTGCCGCGTGTTCGACCGCGACATCTTCCGCTTCGGTACGGCCACGAGATCTCCCTCCGTCGAAAGAACGGAGACCACACTATCGGAACTGGTTTTCGTTTTCTTCCTCGGTCCATCGGCGTTCGCGTTCACTGCACAGATGCGCACTCATCCGTGTGCGCCGTGCTGCACGGCGACCACCTCGACTACATCCACCACGGCCACCGGCGCGCGACACACGCCGGCCACCACGACGAGCCCTGAGCCCCGTTCCGAAGCTGGTCGTCGACCGATGTGCGCCGCCGAGGGCGGGCTGGCCCGCGTAAGGCATAACGAAAATAGTTTCCACTATGGTGGCGGGATGGGCGACGAGTACGCGATCTCCGGTGAATACCTGCACGTGCTCAGCGAGCCGGCCTGGCACGCCCTGCGCACACCGGTAACGGAGGCGCTGCGCGGCGCGGTCGGTGACGGGACCCTGCTGGACGTGGGCGCGGGCACCGGCCTCGGCACCGAGGTGCTCGCCACGGCCGTGCCGGACGCAGACGTGTTCGCGGTGGAACCGTCACCGGTGCTGCGGGCGGTGCTGTTGTCCCGGATGGCCGCCCGGCCCGACCTGCGGCGGCGGGTCACCGTCGTCGCCGCCGACGCCCTCGGTGCCGATCTGCCGGCTCGTCTTGGCGCCGTCCTGGCGATGAACATGATCGGCCATCTCGATCCTGACGGGCGGCGGACATTCCTGCGCCGGGTGGCCGAGCGCCTAGCCCCTGGCGCGCCACTGGTGCTCAACCTGCAACCACCGGCGGAGCCGACACCGGTGCCGTTCGCGGTCTTCGGCACCGTCTCGGTCGGCCGCCACACCTACGAGGGTGGCGGGTCCGCCGAACCGTCCGGCCCCGACACCGTCACCTGGAAGATGCAATACCGCATGCTCGACGCCGACGACACAGTCCTCAGGGAGGACCACGCCGACTACGGTTGGCACGTCATTTCGGCCGAGGCCCTGCTCGCCGACCTGGCCGAGGCTGGCCTGTCCGGCGAGTTCGGGTCGCTGGACGTCGTCCGAGCCGTACGCCGATCCTGAGGAATCCGGTTCCCGGGTCCGGGCACACCCCAGCCCCGACCAGCGGCACATACTCCGAACTCCAAGGCATCCGCGAAGCGAAAAGGCCGCAGGTCAAGCAGTCATCACAGGACGTACGGTCACGGAACGTGATGACACCGGGTGACACCCACCGTCCAGAGCAGGTGGACAACAAAAAGGTCCGAGCCGCGTTCCCGCAGCTCGGACCCCTTATGATCTTGCGCGCCCGAAGGGACTCGAACCCCTAACCTTCTGATCCGTAGTCCGAACCCGTCAGATGCTCTCTACGCTGCGTAACTACAGCTTCGCGCGTGTCGCTGAGTGCTGATGCGTGTCGGAACGAGCGGCTGAGTATCTGCTGGTCAGGGCGATAGAGCGAATGGGGCGCTGGATCCGCACGCGAAGTGATCGAGCGTGCGTGACGCGTTTTGCTGGTCCTGATCCGATCGTGCTGGTTGAGCGCCGGACATCCGAGCACCAACGGAGCACCATCGCGGTTGGTAACCGCGCCTGGTCGGGATCTTCATCAGCCCGGTCGACGATGCCTACCGCGACAAGGACCGCCTTCGCCTTAATGGCTCAGTCAACCCTGTCCCCGGGGGCAGCAACGAGTCGCTCATGGGTGGGGTCAGGAGGGAACCATGGCGCGTTCCGCGGTGTGTTGGGTGGCGTCGCGGACCTCGCCGACGAGCTTCTCCACGATGTCCTCGAGCGCGGCCAGGCCGAGGAGCTGGCCGGTCGCGTCGAAAACGGTGGCCAGGTGGGCGCCCCGCTGTTGCATGGCGGTGAGCGCGTCGCGCAGCGACCCGGTGGCGTCGAGGGTCGCGAGCGGTCGGATCAGCCCCGGGTCGAGCGGCTCGTCGTGTTGCTCGGCCGGCAGTTCGAGGATGTCCTTGACGTGGACGTAGCCGGCGAGTCCGCCCTGCGGGTCGGTGAGCGGGAAACGGGAGTATCCGGTTGCCGCGCACTGCCGTTCCAGCTCGGCCACGGTGGTGTCCCGGGGCAGGGTGATGAGCGAGGCCAGCGGGAGCGCGACGGTGGCGGCGGTCTGGTCGTTGAAGGCCAGCGCGCCAGTGAGCAGGTCGTGTTCCTGCTGGTCGATCAACCCTTCCTTCCGGGACTGAGCGATGAAGCCGGCGATCTCCTCGTTGGTGAAGGCGGAGGTCACCTCGTCCTTCGGCGTGACGCGCAGCAGGCGCAGGACGGCGTTGGCGATCTGGTTGAGCAGCCAGATCAGCGGACGCAGGACGGTGACGACGCCGTAGAGCACCGGCCCGAGGACCAGGGCGGAGCGTTCGGGGCCGGCGAGGGCGATATTCTTGGGCACCATCTCGCCGAGCACCATGTGCAGGAACACCACGATCGCCAGGGCGATGGTGAACGCGATGGGATGCAGCAGCGCCTCAGGGACGCCGGCGGCGGCGAAGGGCTTCTCCAGCAGGTGCGCCACGGCGGGCTCGCCGATCGCGCCGAGGCCCAGGGAGCAGACGGTGATGCCGAGTTGCGCGCCGGCCATCATCAGGGAGACGTTCTCCATCGCGCGCAGGGTGATCCGGGCGATGGTCGAGCCGGCCGCTACACGTGGTTCGATCTGGGTACGGCGGGCGGAGATCAGGGCGAACTCCGCCCCGACGAAGAAGGCGTTGCCGGCCAGCAGCGCCACGGCCAACAGGATCGCGGTGAGGTCGCTCATGACCGGGCTGCCTCGCTCAGGTGGGTGTCGGTGCGGCACAGGGTGAGCCGGTCGACGCGGCGGCCGTCGAGCCGGGTGACGGCGAGTTCGGCGTGGGTCGGGGTCGGCAGACCGTCCGGGTCGGACTGGTTCCGGTCGGCGACCGGCAGGGTGATGGTGTCGCCGACCTGCGGGAAGCGGCCGAGGTGCTCGGTCACGAGCCCGCCGAGGGTGTCGGTGTCCCGCGCCTCCGGCAGGTCGAGACCGATCAGCCGGGACGCTTCGTCGGGGCGAAGCAGGCCGGACAGGATCCACGTCCCGTCGGCGGCGCGGTGGTGGCGGCGGTGCGGGGCGTCCTGCTCGTCGGCGATCTCACCGACGATCTCCTCGACCAGGTCCTCGAGCGTGACGATGCCGGCGGTGCCGCCGTACTCGTCGACGACGACCGCCATCTGCAGTCCCTGCTCGCGCAGGACGGCCAGCAGCGGGTCCAGTGGCATGGTCTCCGGCACCTCCGGCAGACCGGACGTGATCGTCCGTACCGACTGCGTGGGCCGTTGCGCGGCGGGCACGGCCAGGGCGTGCTTGAAGTGCACCGCGCCGACGACGTCGTCCACGCCGGTGCCGGTGACCGGGAACCGGGCGTGCCCGGTGCCGGCGGCGAGGGCCAGGACCTCCGCCGCGGGCGCGTCGGCGGAGACGAACCGCACCCGGGTACGCGGGGTCATCACATCGGCCGCCGTACGCTCACCGAAGTCGATCGAACGCGCGACGAGTTCCGCGGTCCGCGCGTCGAGGGTGCCCTCCCGGCCGGACCGGCTGACCAGCGAGGCCAGCTCCTGCGGGGTCCGCGCCGAGGCCAGTTCCTCGGTCGGTTCGATGCCCATCAGGCGCAGGATCCGGTTGGCGATGCCGTTGAGGAAACGGATCAGCGGGCCGGCGGCGGTGGTGAAGCCCCGCTGCGCCCCGGCGACGGCGCGGCCGACGCGCAGCGGTTCGGAGATCGCCCAGTTCTTCGGTACGAGTTCACCGAAGACCATCTGGAAACCCGTCGCCAGGGCCAACGCCAGCGTCAACGAGACCGCGGTCACCGCGGAGTCGGACAGACCCGTGAGCCCGAGCGGGCCACGCAGCAGCGTAGCCAGGGACGGCTCGGCCAGGAACCCGACGACCAGACTGGTCACCGTGATGCCCAACTGCGCACCGGACAACTGGGTGGACAGGGTCCGCAACCCCGCCAGCAGTCCGGCGGCGCGGCGGTCGCCGTCCTGCGCCCGACGCTCGACCGTCGCCCGGTCGACCGTGACGAAGGCGAACTCCGCAGCCACGAACAGCGCGTTCGCCGCGATCAGCAGGACCGCGACGGCCAGCAACAGCCACTCGGTCACCGGCACGCCGCCTCTCGGACCTCGGGCTGGTCGGTACTGGGAGGCTCACCGTCGCGGGACATGCCGACCAGGTTAGGCAGGCATCCTGAACCGTTGCTGTGCGCCCACCGCCACGCCGCACCGGGGAACACCACGCGGTGAGTGGTCCCGCTCCACCCGAAGGCGAGCAGGCACCAGCGGCCCGTTGTGCCGGATTGTGGGTGTATCAGCTTCCGTGTGCCGGCCACCGCTACGGTTGATGCTCCGGAGGGTCCGGGCGAGGAGGCGTCGAACAGGCCGTGGGCGGCTATGGCGTGCAGGTCACGCTGGTGTTCGTGTTGGTGTTGGTGAACGCGGTGTTCGCGGGCAGCGAGATGGCGTTGGTGTCGCTACGGGAGAGCCAGCTGCAGCGACTGGAGCGCACCTCCCGGGCCGGGCGGGTGCTGGCGAAGCTGGCGCGGGACCCGAACCGGTTCCTGGCCACGATCCAGATCGGTATCACCCTGGCCGGTTTCCTGGCGTCGGCCGCGGCGGCGGTGTCCCTGGCCGAGCCGCTCGTGGGCCCCTTGGGCTTCCTCGGTGGCGCGGCGGAGCCGGTGTCCATCGTCGTCGTCACCATCATCCTGACCTTCGTCACCCTGATGCTGGGTGAGCTGGCGCCGAAGCGGATCGCGATGCAGCGCGCCGAGGGTTGGGCGCTGCTGGTCGCTCGGCCTCTGGACGCGTTGTCGGCGTTCTCCCGTCCGGCGGTGTGGCTGCTGAGCAGGGCCAGCGACGCGGTGGTGCGCCTGGCCGGCGGTGACCCCCGCGCCCGCCGGGAGGAGGTCACCACCGAGGAGTTGCGGGACATGGTCGCCGCGCAGCGCAACCTCACCCCGGAACACCGGATGATCATTTCGGGGGCGTTCGAGGTGGCCGAGCGGATCCTGCGGGAGATCCTCGTTCCGCGCCGCGAGGTGGTCACCCTGTCCGAGGCGTTGACCGCGCCGCAGGCGTTGCGTGAGTTGGGCAGGTCGGGGCAGACCCGTGCCCCCGTCGTGGGTCGCGGCGGCCTGGACGACACCGTCGGTGTGGTGCACCTGCGGGACCTGCTCGACCAGGAAGGCCCGGTCGCCGAGCACGCCAGCCCGCCGGTGTACCTGCCGGAGACGTTGAAGGTGACCGAGGCGATCCGGGAGCTGCGCGCCCAGAGGCAGCAGTTCGCCCTGGTGGTGGACGAGCGGGGCTCCATCGACGGGATCGTCACGATGGAGGACCTGGTCGAGGAGATCGTCGGGGAGATCTACGACGAGACCGACCGGGACGTGCAGGCCGTCGTCCGGGAGGCCGACGGGGCGCTGCCGATGCCGGGTGGCTTCCCGCTGCACGACCTGACCGACGTCGGCATCGACCTTGACGAGGACATCCTCGAAGCCGGGGACTACACGACCGTGGCGGGTCTGCTCCTGGCCCACCTCGGCCACATTCCGAAGGCTTCCGGTGAGGTGATCGAGTTGCCGGGTCTGTCCGCTCAGGTGGCGGAGGTGACCGGGCGGGCCATCACCCGGGTGCGCCTGCGCACCATCCCGGTGCGTGGCGACGGGCACGAAGCCGGCGAGGACGAGACAACCTCTTGACAAGCCTGGCCGACAACTAGCGATCGCGTGCTGTGGGGTGAGGGCCGCACTCCACAAGGGCCACACCGACACGCACACGGCACTATCCGAGAGTAATGCTCCGGATGCACTCAGCTACTTCTCAGGTGGCGTTGGTAGTTTGCCGACGCGACTGCATCCATTATGGACTGCGTTGATCTCGTTGTGACACAAGGATCCTCGTGGAAGTTCCACCGGATCCGGGTGTCGCGCGTCCGGTGGTCGTCGAGGGAGAGGTTCGTGGTGTTCAAGAAGATGCTGGGCGCGTTCGGGGTGGGCGGCCCCAGCGTCGATACCGTCCTGTCCAATCCGAGCACCCGCCCGGGGTTGATGCTGGCCGGTCAGGTGAACCTGACCGGCGGCAGCCACGACGTGGAGATCGACCACATCACCGTCGGCCTGGTCACCCGGGTCGAGGTCGACGGCGCGGAGGAGGGGTACGACGCCCTCGTCGAGTTCCACCGCGTGCAGGTCGCCGGCGGCCTGCACCTGCGTGAGGGCCAGCAGTTGTCGCTGCCGTTGCAGGTGGCGGTGCCGTGGGAGACCCCGGTGACCGACCTGTACGGGCAGCACCTGCACGGCATGACCATGGGCCTGCGCACCGAGGTGGCCATCCGCGGCGCGGTCGACAAGGGCGACCTCGACCCGGTGTACGTGCACCCGCTGCCGGTGCAGGAACGCATCCTGGAGGCCTTCGGCCGGCTCGGCTTCCAGTTCAAGGGCGCCGACCTGGAACGCGGGCACATCGCCGGGTTGCACCAGAACCTGCCGTTCTACCAGGAGATCGAGTACTACGCCGCCCCCCAGTACGCCCACGGCGTCAACGAGGTCGAGCTGACCTTCGTCGCCAACGAGCACCGCGTCGACGTCGTCCTCGAGTTCGACAAGCGCGGCGGCCTGTTCACCGGCGGACACGACTCCTACGGCCGCTACCACGCCGCACACGCCGACGCCGACCGCATCGACTGGGCCGCGCAGGTCGACGGCTGGGTCCGCCAGGCCCTCGACAGCTACCAGAGCACCCACGCCGGCCACGGATACGCCCCGCCCGCCCAGGGCTACGGCACGCCCGGCTACCCGCCACCGCCTCCGCCGCCCGGCTACGGGCAGCCCGCCTACGGCGCCCCCGGCTACGGGCACGCCGGGTACGGCCACCCCGGAGGGCACCACAAGGACGAGCACCACCACGAGCGGCACGGTGGCCCCGGCATGGGTGCCGTCGCCGCCGGCGTGGTCGGTGGCGCCGCGCTCGGCTTCGCCGGCGGCATGGTCGCCGACGAGGTCTTCGACTCCTTCGGCGAGGACGAGGGCAGCGACGAGGAGGAGTGAACCGCCTGCGATCCACAGTGGAGCCGACCACCCACTCCATGATCTAATTCGACAGGTTTGTCCGCAGCCGACCGGATTGTCTGGTCGGATTTCGAAGGAGTGTGCATGCCCGTCACCGCCGACCTCACCAAGCTGGTCGACAAGGCCTACCAGGACAAGACCCTCACCGAGATCGTCGACGCCCCGGTGTCCGCCCTCGCCGGGGTCAGCGACGGCGACGCCAAGCTACTCAAGGACGCCTTCAACATCACCACCGTCGGCGACCTCGGCCGCAACCCGTACTTCCGCACCGCCAACGCCCTGGTCGCCCTCACCGGCGGCAAGTAGCACCCGCCCCGATGCCCGGTGGCCCGGATACCCTCCAGGCCGCCGGGCATCGGCTTGTTCTGCCTTCCGTCCCTGCTGCCGTCCGTGATGGCTCGCGGGGCTGGTTTCGGCGGTTGCGGGGCAGGGCAATGATCGGAGCCGACGACAAACCCCCTGTTGGAGGGACGGCTCTCGTGGAAGTTACCGGCTTCTTCACCGCGATCATCATCGGTCTGGTCATCGGCGCGCTCGGCCGCCTGGTGGTGCCGGGCAAGCAGAACATCCCGATCTGGCTGACCCTGCTCATCGGCGTGGTCGCCGCGATCCTCGGCACCCTCGTCGCCGGCGCCCTCGGCGTCGACGACACCGCCGGCATCGACTGGATCGAACTGGCCATCCAGGTCGTCTTCGCCGCGATCGGCGTCGCCATCGCCGCCGGCGCCTACGGCCGCCGCCGCGTTCACTGACCGCCACCACCCATCCCGCCGGCCCAGCCCTTCGGGGCGGGCCGGCGGCGTGCTGCCGGCACGGGAAGCACCTGCGGCAGCGGCCCGCGACGGCGCTGGTGGCGAACCTGGGTATCGCGGTCAGCAAGTTCGTCGCCGCGGGCATCACCGGATCGGCGTCGATGCTCGCCGAGGGCGTGCACTCCGTCGCGGACCACCAATCAGGCGCTGCTGCTCGTCGGCGGCAAACGCGCCCGCCGTGCCCCCACCGCGCTGCACCCGTTCGGCTACGCCCGGGAGCGCTACGTCTACTCGTTCATCCTCGCGATCATCCTGTTCACCCTCGGCGGCCTCTATGCCCTCTACGAGGGCTACCACAAGATCAGCGAACCGCACGAGCTCACCGCACCCCTGGTCGCCGTCGCCGTCCTGCTGATCGCGATCGCCCTCGAGGGCTACACCCTGCGGACCGCGGTGAAGGAGGCGAACAAGGTTCGTGGCAGGCGGAGCTGGGTCTCCTTCGTCCACCACGCCCGCGCCCCCGAACTGCCGGTGATCCTCCTCGAGGACGCCGGCGCCCTGCTCGGCCTGCTGTTCGCCCTGGCCGGCGTGGGACTGAGCGTGCTCACCGGCAACGCCCTCTTCGACGGCATCGCCACCCTGTGCATCGGCGTCCTGCTGGTCGTCATCGCCATCGGCACCGCCGACCGGGGAGCCGACGTCGCCGCCACCATCGACGACGCCGAGACCCGAATCCGCCGGGTCCTGCCCCACCGCCACGGCGATCTACCTCGAACCCGACATCGACCGGCAGCCCGCGCCCACTAGCGGCCGACCCGTCGAGAGGTTCAGGTCCCGCGCCGGGGGTACTGACGTCGGTGTAGCGCCAGCATCGACGCGGGAGGCTCCACGGGTATCGACGACAAGATCAGCAACGCCTCCGAAGAGGCCACCGGCAAGGTCAAGGAAGGCGCCGGCCGGGCCACCGACGACGAGCAACTCGAAGCCGAGGGCCGCGGCGACCAGGCCAGCGCCAACGTCAAGCAGGCCGGCGAGAAGATCAAGGACGCCTTCAAGAGCTGACCGGCACCGCGCAGGGCGCGGCAGGGTGAGATGACTGAACGGCCACGACGGCACCCCGTCGTGGCCGTTCCCTGTGCCAGCCGGCCCTTTCCCAGAGTGCCCGGCGGCTACCGCTCGACCACCGGCATCGTCCCCACCGGAAGGGCGATGATGTCGTCTCCGGCCTTACGCGCCCACCGGCCGGCGACGACTGCATAGCCCACCGCGAGGCAGCCGTAGCCGGCCGCGGCGACACCGAGCAGCGCCGGCGAACGCCCATCGTCCGGGATGAACCGGGACGCGACCACCATGCCGAGCACGTAGGCCAGGTTGAACGCCGTGTCGTTCACGGCGAACACCCGGCCCCGGAACGCGTCGGCGCACTCGTGCTGCACCATCGTGTCCACCACGATCTTGATGCCGTGCCCGGCCACGTTGACCACCAACACGACAACGATCAGCAGCAGCGGGTCGAACGGCAACCCGAACACCGGCAGCACCACCGCGACCGCCGCGAGCAACCCGGCCACCCACCGCCACCCGCCGACCCGGCGGGCCGCCGTCGGGGTCACCGCCGCCGCCAGCAGCACCCCGGCCGCGCCCGCGGCGAACACCAGACCCAACTGCGCCGGTACGCCGTCGAGGTCCTCGCCGGCGAACCGGTTGCGGTAGAGCAGCAGCATCGCCAGCGCCAGAACCCCGAACAACAGCCGGAACCCCGCCTGCACCCCCATCGCGTACGCGGCACCCCGCGCCTGCCCAAGGTGCCGCACTCCGTCGACCATGCCGCGCACCACCGCCGCCGCCTCCCCGGCGAGGCCCGGCCGGTGCGGCAGAGCCTCATCGGGGCCCAACTCGTCGCGGGCGAACCAGACTCGGACCAACGCGGCGGAGATCAGGTAACCGACCGGCGCGAGCAGAGCGATGGCGGCGTAACCGGCGTTCCCCGCCGGGAAGACGGTCTGGAGCAGCAGCAGGGCACAGCCCAGCCCGAGCGAGTACGCCACCGACCCCGCCGTGCCGCTGACCGCGTTCGCGGTGACCAGCCGCTGGTCGACCACCACGTGCGGTGTCGCCGCGGACAGTCCCGACAACAGCAGCCGGCCCAACCCAATCACCACCAGGGTCGCCACGAAGAACAGCGGCCCCTCCGACCCGAGGAAGATCAACGCGGAGATCGGCAGCACGACACCAGCCCGGACCAGGTTGGTCACCACCGTCACCGTCCGGCGGCTCCACCGGTCCAGCAACACCCCCGCGAACGGCCCCACCAGGGAGTACGGCAGCACCAGCACCGCCGCGGCGAACGCGATCGCCGTCGGCGTGGCCTGCCGGTCCGGGTTGAACAACACGCTGCCGGCCAGGGCGGCCTGGAACACCCCGTCGGTGAACTGCCCACCGAGCCGTACCGCCAGCAGCCGGCGGAACGCCGGCACGGCGAGAACGTTGCGAAGGTTGCGCGTGCGGCGATCAGCCATGATCAGCCAAGCCTACGGTGGCAGGCCGAGTGCTGCGGCCGATGGTTGACGACCCGGCGTCAACAGCGGCAACACCACCATGAGCGGCGGCGAACCGGCCCTCGACACGTGGCCACACGAAGCCGCGATCCGCCGCTCAGCCGGCCCAGCGACGGTTCATCACCCCGGGCCGGGCGCGCTGATGGTCGGAAGACACCGCTGGCGACCATCGGCTGACGGACCCGTACCAGAAGCCAGACCGGCATCGGTAAAGAGGTGACTCCACGAGAAAGGCTCCGTCATGGCGAGGTCAGGTGTGATCTTCAAACGGTGCGGGTGCCGCGACGACCAGCGGCGCCGATGGGAACAGTCCTGCCCCCGACTGGGCGAACGCGGACACGGCACCTGGTACTTCCACTGCTCCGCCAGGAACCTGCTCGGCCGCTCCGAGCGGGTCCGCCGTGGTGGCTACCCCTCGCAGGCCGCCGCCCGCCACGCCCGCGACGAATGGCTGACCACCACGCAGGCGGACCGGACGGCACAGGGCTGGACGGTCGAGCGGTGGCTGCGTCACTGGCTCGACAACCGCACGAAGATCCGACCCACCACCCGCTTTCACTACACCCGCGACGTCGACACCGTCCTCATCCCCAACCTCGGCCGCTACCGCCTGGCCGACCTCGACGCTCCGCTCCTGCGCACCGTGTTCGCGCAGATAGCGGCGACCAGGAACAGCAAGGGCCGTCCGCAGTCCGCCTCGGCGATGAACCACCTGCGCACCACCCTGCGGGCCGCCCTCAACCTCGCCGTCAAGGAAGGCATCCTGGACCGCAACCCGGCCCGGCACATCGAGATCACCGGCTACCAGCAACCCCACGCCACGGTGTGGACCGACGCCCGCGTGCAGTCCTGGGAACAGACCGGTGCCCGGCCGCCGGTGGCGGTCTGGACCGCCGACCAGCTCGCCGAGTTCCTCAGCGCGGTGAACGACGACCCGCTGTTCGCCCTCTGGTGGCTCGCCGGGCTACGCGGACTGCGCCGCGGCGAGCTGTGCGGGCTGCGCTGGTCCGACATCGACCTCGACCGCGGCACTCTGACCATCGAACGTAACCGCACCACCGCCGGCTACCAGGTCGTTGAGGGCGAGCCGAAGACCCCGGCCGGGCGGCGGTCGGTCGCCCTCGACAAACGCAGCGTGCAGATCCTGCGTGTGCACCGCCGCCACGAGCAGGACCGCAAGGCGGAGGCGGCGGACAATGGCAGGTCCTGGACCGACAGCGGATACGTGTTCACCCGGGCCGACGGCAAGCCGATCAACCCGAACTACGCCACCACCCGGTTCCGGATCCTCGTCCGCCGGGCCGGGCTGCCCCCGGTGCGGCTGCACGACCTGCGCCACGGCGCCGCGTCCCTCGCCCACGAAGCCGGCGCCGACCTCAAAACGCTGCAGGACCTCCTCGGGCACTCCAGCATCGTCGTCACCGCCGACACCTACACCAGCGTCCTACCGCAGATCCAACGCCGCTGCGCCGACGCCACCGCCCAACTGGTCCTCAACGCCGCCCGCCGCACCCGCAAGAAGATCAAGACCAAGGCCCGAACCGGCCCGGCCGCGGCCCCAAAGCCGGCACTCCGACGCCGACGAAACCGAAAACAGGTGCTCCCGCCCCAACGAAGCGCAAGCAGGCCACAAAGCCGCAGGTCACATCCCGACAGACCCGCGAGAAGGCCGCTTCCAGGGCTGCACCCACATCGCACCCACGTGACACCCACCGTCCACCCGGGCCAGACAGCAAAAGAGCCTGACTGCCGTTCCGGCAGGTCAGACCCCTTATGATCTTGCGCGCCCGAAGGGACTCGAACCCCTAACCTTCTGATCCGTAGTGCAAAGCCACATGTACATACCTTTACGGCCAAGACTCAACCAAAATTCGTCCGGCCGCAAGCCCGATAGTCTGCCCTCGTCCGGCTGCATTCTTGTAGGTCCACATGGTCGCGACGCCACCAATACACTGGCATCGATCTGAGAGCGGGCCTCGACTGTGGTCGGATCCGACCAGACAGCGGTTCGTCCGCGTCAGTTCCTCGACGCCCGAGCATCCACCGAGCAGCCACCTTCGCCGCAGTCCGTTCCGGTACAGATCTTGAATGGTCAGGTTGTGTCGGCCGTTGCTCTGCTGCGCCCGAGACTCGGCATCCGAGCAGTCCTAGAGCAAAGGATGCTCCGTTCTGCGACACTCCTCCCAGCCAGATACCGGACGTCGGCAGAACCACAAAGCCCCGAACCGCGTCCTGTAGCCCCGACCCTTCATGATCTTGCACGCTGACAGGCCTCGAACCCCCACCTGTCGATCCGTAGGCTATTCAGGTAAGGCAAGGAATCCCCGCATGTCTTTATGTATCATGACTCGGTCTGATATTTCGGTCTCGAGCAAACTCCTTAGACCTTCGACGCTGTCGGCACGTTTGAGGATTTCCACGATCGGCAGAACCAGGCCAGTTCTTACCGCCGACCGCCAATGCTGATCACCTCTCTCACTTATAACACTGTCGTCTAGGAGACGCAGGCTATCAGGGCGCACTCGTTTGATCGCCTCGAGCCGAAAGCGAAGCATGCACTTCGACTCAGCGAGCCAGCCTCCTGGAACATCGCCTGCCGGAGCAAACCCCAGGTTGACGTAAAACAGCGAGTCCCACCTCGACGACTGAATGTTCACTATTGAGTAAATTTCTTGACCAAGGCGGTACCAGTTGGTACCGCGCCGACGAAAACGCATCCCGTCTAATTCTTCTTCAAGGATCCGGGAAAACTCCTGCTTCACCTTCATTGGGCCAGCCTACGCCGTGAGTACGTATCCAGGACGCCAGTCCACTTCTTACCCGTCACGCTCTCCAACTCTGCCACGTAGTCAGCGAGCTGACGGCGCCCCTTTGCCTGGCTGCTCGCTGCGTCAGATTTTAGTTCGCGGACTATTCGGTTCTGCCAGTCAATGGCGTCAGGCCGGCGCCCACTCGGAAGGGTGTGCTCGTAGTCATAACCATCACCCAATGCAGCCCGGTAACTTATCTTGTGAATCTGGCGCCCTCGATCGGCGTCCTCATTCTCGCCGGACGTGAACTGTCCCTTGGCGTTCCGATTGCAGCCTCCCGTATTGTGAACCAGCAGTGTAGCGTCCCCTGCCACAACATGGTACGTGTGGAGGTCATCAACCGTGAGGTTGTGCACGGACTGCCACTCAGTCCAAGTGCGCAGCGCCGCAACTTGCACGTAGGTTCCGGCAGCAGTCTTGAGGACGTCACCTAGATGCAGGTGACGGGCCTCGATCCAGCGACTGAGATTCGCCACCCAGAACGGATGTTCGTCAGTTGCGACGACCGTATTAGCCACTTCCAGCTCATCGCTGGCGACAGTTATTTCAACGAGAGTCTTCTCGCCGTCGCTGCCGATTACATGCGTAACGAGTCGTCGACCTCTTTCTCCAGTTTCAGGGTCTGCAGCGACTACGAGGTCTCCAACCTGCACCTCTTCGATCGGCTTTGTTGAGCCGTCCGCCATGAGGACTCGGGTGCCAGGGATGAAGCTGCTCCCGCGACAGGCCGACAGTTGTGATCGGTAGGCGAGTTTTCCACCCAGAGAACTGGCAAGCGCACTGGCAAGTTTAGTTCCTCCGAAGTTGCCGTCGTCCCAGCCGTGAACGTATGCGGTCAGATTGTAGTGATCTTTCGCATTAGCCCATCGGAAGGATTTCGTACATAAATCTTGGGTGCAAATCCCCGAAATGGCCATGGCCGCTTCTTGGTCAGTTTGCGCCATCTCGCAGGACATGAAGTTGCCACACTTGAAGATCTCATCGCATATGCCGTCCTGGCAATAGTTCTTCATGAGCGAGGTTAGTAGCGAGGCACTCATTCCCGGGGGCACAGGGTAAGTGTTAAGAAAAACCTGCCCGTCGGAGTGGTCCACCTTGATCGTGTAGTTGATGTTGCTGACTAGTACGGTTGGCGGACGTTGGTTGGTTGTCTTACTTACCTTCGGGGTGTAGTCGACGATTTTGTGGACGCCGCGTTGGGGGCTCATGTCGCGGACGTGGCCTTCGTTGTCGCCGGTGGCGTAGAGGCCGCTGGGGTCGCTGAAGGTGATGGGGTTGTTGTTGGCGTAGGAGTAGCCGTGCCATTGCTGTGGCTGGGCCATGTCCTGGATGGGGTCGACGGAGATGAAGCGGCCGATGGCGGGGTCGTAGTGGCGTGCGCCGAGGCGGGTGAGGCCGGTGGGTTCGGTGTCGCCGTTGACGAATCCCTTGAGGTTGGGCCAGGCAGGTTGGCTGCTGCCACGCGGCTCGCCATAGGGGGTTTGGCGGCGTGTGGTGGCGACCTGGGTGATGGCGTCGATGGCGGTGCTCTGGGTGCCCTGGTGGTCGTCGGCGAGCCAGGTGAGTCCGTTGGCGGTGCGGGAGGCGATGGTTCTGCCGGCGTGGGTGTAGTAGCGGGTGCAGGTGTTGGCGCTGGTGGCGTTGGTGTAGCGGATTTCCTGGCCGGGGAGGTAGAGGGTGGCGCCGGTGGGGTCGCGGCGGATGATCCGGTTGCCGTCGGCGTCGTAGATGTAGCGGGTTTGTCCGGTGGTGTCGGTGGCGGTTTCGAGGAGTCCTTCGGCGTCCCAGGTCAGGGTTTGGGTGCCTGAGGGGCTGGGACGGGTGAGGGTGTCACCGGTTTCGTTGTAGGTGTAGGTGCCGGTTTTCGCGCCGCTGGTGGAGGTCAGCCCGTGGGGTCGGGCGGTCCCTGGGGTGGGGTAGTGGTAGTCGGTGGTGCTGACGCCGGTGGTGGTGTGGATGTTGTGCTTTTTCCGGTTGCCGATGGCGTCGAAGGTCCAGGAGTGCCAGTAGGGTGCTGGGCCGCCGAGGTTGGCGGCGCTGCGGGTGGCGGCGCAGTCGCCTGAGGTCGGTGTCCAGGCGTGGGTCAGTCGGCGGAGGTGGTCGTAGGTGAAGCACTGGGTGTCGTCGACCGGGTCGGGTGCCACGTCGGCGATCTTGGTGATGTTGCCGGCGGGGTCGTAGGTGTAGCGGGTGTCGCCGAGGGTGTGGGGGGCGACGCTGTCTCGGTCGGTGCGTATGCCGGTGAGTCGCCCGGTTTCCAGTTCGCGGGTGAAGCGCTGCCAGACGTGTCCGCCGCTGCCGGTGTGCAGGTCGTATTGGTCGAGTTGACCGAGGGCGTTGTAGATCGTTTCGTCGACGTAGCTGGTGGTGGTGCTGCCGGTCAGCGTCTCGAGTGTCGTGGGCAGCCCCAGGTCGCTGTAGCTGTACAGCAGTGTCTCGGCGCCGAGGTCGGACCGGGTCGAAGGCATGCCGAGTGAGGCGAGGGTGCCGTCGGGGTTCCAGGTGTTGGTGTAGTTGTAGGTGCCGCCGAGGCCGGTCTCGGAGGTGGGGATGATGTATTGCGTGCCTTCGGGCTGGTAGGTGTCGGTGTATCCGGTGACTTTGACCTGGTAGTTGGCGCCGCCGGGGAGGAAGCGGGTGGATTGGGTCAGGTAGCCCTTGGCGAGGGTGTCGTAGATCCACTGGGCGCGCATGGTGCCGCCGACCTGGTTGTCGTAGGCGAAGCGTTTGCGGTTGAGCGGGTCGTACACGAAGGCGATCGTCTGTTGTCGCGCGTCGGTGGTGGTCTTGACCCGGCCGGCGTTGTCGTAGGTGAAGGTGGTGGTGCCGCGGTCGGGGTCCTCGGTCGTAGCTTGCCGTCCGCGTAGGTCGTAGGTGTACTTCCAGGAGTTGCCGGCCGGGTCGGTGATGAGTTCCGTCTGGCCCTTGCGGTTGTAGGTGTAGGTGGTGGTGTCCCAGCTGCCGGCGACGGTCGGCGTGGGGGCGGGTCCGTGGTATTGGCGCAGTTGGACGGCCCGGTCGCGGGCGTCGGTGACGGTGGAGGTCGCGGTACCACCGCTGGCTGGGGTGACGTCGGTACGGTCACCTGCGTAGTAGGTCTTGGTCCGCCACCGTTCCACGTCGTACGGCTGGAAGACGCTGGCGATGACACGCCCGGCGCCGTCGTAGTCGGTACGGGTCTGCGTGGGCACCAGGGCCCGTTCGGTGGCCGTGACCAGGGAGCCGCCGGGGTTCCCGGTCGTGTGGTAGGCGCCGAAGACCTTCTTTTCGCGGCCGGCCGAGTCGTAGAACGTCTCGGTGAGCAGTCGGCCTCCGGACGGGGAGGGTGCTTGGGTCTGGCGGGGACGCAGCAGACCGTCGTAGAGGGCGTAGGAGGTGACGTAGCCGCCGGCGGCATTGAGCCGGGAGGTGGCGACGTAGCTGGCGGCGCCGTTCTGGATCCGGTAGTCCATGACGACGCTGGCCGGATCGGTGTCCTTGTCGCGGTCGGCTAGCCAGACCTTGGTGATGCGGCCGAGGCCGTCGAAGGCCAGGTCGGTGCGCTTGCCGTTGGCGTCGACGCTGCTGGTGACCGAGCCCCAGGCCGGTGACACCGTCGTGGTGGTGTCGTGCAGCATCGCGTTGGTGATCTTGACCGAGGTGACCGGTCCGCCGGTGACGGGGGTGTAGGCGGTCTTGGTCTCGTAGTTCATCGCGTCGCGCGAGGAGGTGATGCGACCGTGGGCGTCGTAGCCGGCCTGGCCGGTGGTGGTGAACGTGGGAGCGCCGCCGTTCCAGGTGGCCATCTCCTCGGTGAGGGTGGTCAGGCCACGGGTGGGGACGGTGCCGAAGGAGTTGCCGTCGTAGGAGGTCCGGGTCTCCCCGATGACCTGGCTTTCGGTGAGGGTGCCGGTGGTGTCGGCGCACTTGACGGCGAAGGTCTGCGTCCGGTGGGGCCGGTCCATGAGCCAGATGTCGCTGTTGCGTGGCGTGTAGTGAACTTTGGTGCATTGTTCGTCGCCGGTGACGCCGTCATGGCCGTAGTCGTCGATGGCGGTGGCCATGCCGTAGGCGTCGTAGCTGGTGGTGGTGCGGGTGACGCGTTCGCCGCGTCCTGCGTCGAGGGCGGTGTAGGAGCGGACGGTGGCGATGCGGGTGAATCGGGCGGTGACGGTGTCGCCGTTGATGGTCCGGGTGGCGGTGGCGGCGGATGCCCAGGGTTCGTTGGTCACTCGGGACACCGACGGCCCGCCGGGGCCGTTGAGGGTTTTCTGCTCGCGGACCATGCCGGCGTAGTAGTCGTGGTCGGTGATGCCGTCGATCGTGACGCTGCGCCGGTCACCGACGGTGGTGGAGGCCCGGTCTGCGTGCATGCCCTGGAAGTAGCGGGTTTCGGTGGCGGTCTGCTCGCCGGGGTCACCGGTGGTGACTTCGACTCGGCCGTAGCCGCGCCAGTCGGACCAGGTCTTGGCCTTCTTGTCGATGATTCCGTCGTCGTCGTTGTAGTGCCAGGCGGCGTCGAAGTACTTGTAGGAGTAGACGACGCGCGGGCTGCCCTGGGGTGGGGCGCCGCCGGTGTTGTCTGCCTCGTAGATCGTCGTCACGACGTATTTGTGGAACCAGTCGGTGACCGGTGAGCTGTAGCCTTCGGGTTCCCAGATCACCGGGTAACACCGCCGCTTGTTGTCTGCCGGGGCCGGCTTCGGTTGGCCGGCGACGCAGTCGGCGTCGGAGTAGTTGACGCTGATGGTGCCGCCGGTCTCGGTGCGGATCCGGGTGATCCGCATCCAGTTCATCGCCGGCGAGTGATCGCCGATCGCGTCGACTCGGTTCGGCTTCTGAACCGGCGTGAACTCGATGTCCGGCACGGTGCTGGTGGTGCCGACGAGCCCCGCGTGGGAGATCTTTTCCAGCCAGAGACCCGCTCGGGTGCCGTCGCCGGGGTCCGGGAAGCCGTGGGTGAAGGTCCACCGCTCGACGTTGTCGTAGTCGCTGCCGTTGCGGACCTGGGTGGTGATGCTGGCCAGCCGCTTGGTGGACCAGAACGTGATCGAATGGTTGTCGGTACAGGGTGCCGCGGTGCATTCGCTGTCCCACGGGGTGTCCGGCCACGTGGTTTCGGTGTGGGTGGTGCAGTTGCTCTTGCAGCGGTCGCCGACCGCGAAGTCGACGCGCATCGGGGCGGGCGTGGAGAAGATCGAGTCGACGTCGTTGGTGTTGCGGGTGCCGTATTCGATCTTGTCGAGCCAGCCGCCGCGGTCGTAGCGGGCGGCGTCGGTGGCGGTGAGGTTGCGGCCGTAGCGGTTGGTTTCCTTCTCGTACCAGTAGGAGATCGAGTTGCCGTTGAGGTCGACGACGTAGTCGAGGTTCCACCGCCATGCCTGGTTGTCGCCCCCGCAGTGCGAGTTGGCGAACGTGGTGGCGTGGCAGGGCTCGTCCGGGTGGTTACCGAAGACGGGAGCTGTCCAGGTCGAGTTGGTTACCGGCTTGTTGGACGTCCAGCCGGGCAGGCGGTTCCGGCCGAACCAGTACTCGATGCCGTTGGTGGTGGTGACCACCCAGTGTTCACCGTTGTTGTCGCCGTTGGTGGCGCCGGTCTCGCGTCGGATGCGGGTGCCGTCGTCGGCGCGCAGGTGCCACCGCTGTTCGCTGGCGTTGTAGATGAGCTCGCCGGAGTGCCCTCCCAGCGACAGCACCGCGTTGTCCGTTGCCCAGCACAGGTCGCCGGTCTTGGTGGTGTTGTTGGCGTTGCCGTCCATGTCCTTGGCGCAGGCGCGGTAGCGGCGCTCGATGTAACCGCCGGGCCAGGCTTCGAAGCCTTCTCCCATCCAGGACGGCTGGTTGTTGCTCGCGACGTGCCGACCGTCGACGGACTGGGCGGAATAGCCGAGCGCGAGCTGCGGGGTGAGGTCACCCGGCGCCGGGGGCACCCGCATGGGGTAGGACCAGGTGAAGTCTCCGCTGTTGCCGCCGGCCGACCAGGTCGATGAGGACTGCAGCGGGGTGGCGCTGTAGTCACCGGCGGGACCTGATGCCCCGGCCGACACCGCGAACAGCGACGTCTGCGAGGTGACGCTCACGTCGGCGGACACCGTACGGGTCGCGAGGTTGTTCGTGGACGTCAGCGGAGTCGCCGCGCACTGCTTCTGCTGCGGAGTGGCCAGGGCGCACTCGGGTACGGCGACGATTCTGAGCCGGGTGGCCCAGTCGGCGCCGTAGGCGGTGGCGAATGACCCGTAGTCGATGCTGAGGTTCAGCTTTCCGCTGCTCGCGTCCCTGGCCGCGGCCCGCAGCAGGACACCCCTGATCCCGCCCTTGGTTGTGGTCGCCCGATCCAGCACCTCGATGTCGACCTGTCGTGGTGGCGCGCCGAGCCGTCGCATCGTCGAGTCGCTGGTCGTCGCCCGCACGGGCAGGCCGCCCGGTTTGCCGAGTGCGGGTCCGCCGTCGGCGGCCACCGCGATGCGGGCGGCGCCGGCGGCGGGCCAGACCGGAGCCGGTTTTTCGCTGGCCCGGCTCAGGCGCGTCTGCGGGGTGTCGGCGGGTGCGACGTCGGTGACCGGCACGGCGGGTACCGGTGTGATGGGCGGCTTCGTGTAGGCGGCGGCGACCGCGGCCCGTTCTGGTACCTGCAGGAGGCCGGCGGCCATCACGACGGCGACCGCGACGGCGATGGCTCGCCGTCGGGTGCGGGAGCGGGTGATCGTGAGCATGCCGTGGCGGGGGCGGTTCGGCGTCACCGGGTGACCTCCGGGGGTGTCCGAGGGGCGACAGGGCGAGTAACGGGAGCCGGTGTGTCGCCGGCTATGGGGTGGGTGCGGTGAACCGCAGGCCCAGGCCGCCTGGAGAAACGGACCAGCGGCAACGCGGCACCGCGCTCCAGGCCGACTCAACTAGGGCCACGTCGCTGGAGCTGCACACTTGACGTGGTCCTTCTCATGGTCGTCCTTAGGCGTTACTGTCAGTCCTGATGTTCTCTCCGCCATGGCCGAGTTCGGATAACGGTGGCGAGGTTGATCACAGCAGTTGCGAGGCCGAGCAGGGCACCAACGGCGGTGGCGAGCGTGGACAAGAGTTCCATTTGTGTAGATCCCATCATCGACGGTGATCCGGGGCAGTCGCTCCGTGTTGACTCCACCAAGCGTGCGGTCACCGATGTGCCGGATCTGTGCGTTGCTGTAGCCCTCTTCGGGGAGTCGCCGTTACAGGTGGTCTGTGCAGCCCGACTGCTGATGGTTGTGGGCACACTTGGCGCACAGGTGCCGCACAGCACGTCTTGTGTTCGCGGGGAGAGGGCTGTGGCCGGATGAGTCCGCGGCGCAGGGGGCAAGGAGAGCCAATCGACCGACAGGCATGGCCCGCCGTTGGGGCTCGGCTGGCCTGGCTCGTCTACTGCGACGAGCTTCATCGTGCCAACGGGATGCGCAGCCTCAGCATGCTCGCGGCGGCGATGCGTATGACCTCTCGTAGTCGGATCAGCAAGATGCTCCGGGGTCTGGAATTGCCTGCCGACCAGGAGCAGGCCAGGGCTCTACTGCAGGCGCTTGGAGCAGTTGGAAGCGAGATCGCTCGCGGATTGCGCCTGTACCAGGCGGTACGCGGCGATGACCTGTCAGGCAAGCGGGCAACCCACCGGCCGGGCTGGTGGCAACGGTCCGGCTACGTCGAGCAGGTCGGCGATCTCGCCCCGCTCGAGTTGTTGGACCGCGACGACGAGCTAGCCGAGTTGGCCGGCTGGTGCGCAGACGGCGATGAAACCTATGTGTGGTGGCAGGCCGGAGCCCGAGCAGGGAAGACCGCATTAATGGCCTGGTTCGTCCTGAACCCGCCGCCTGGCGTTTGGGTGGTCTCGTTCTTCGTCACCGCCCGCTTGGCGGGGCAGGCTGACAGCGCCGCGCTTACCGATGGGCTGCTCGACCAACTGTCTGCGATCACGGGTACCCAGCTTCCGCCGCTGACCTCCTCTGCGGCGCGTGAGCGACTGCGTCGTCAACTGCTCGGCGAGGTCTCAGCACGAGCGGCAAAGACGGGTAAGCGGTTGGTGCTGCTTGTCGACGGATTGGACGAAGACTGTGGCTCCATCCCCGGCTCGGGGCTGTCCAGCGTTGCCGCTTGTCTACCCAAACGGCTCCCGGACGGCCTGCAGGTAGTCGTCGCCGGCCGCCCTGACCCGCCCATCCCGGCTGATGTCGATGCCGATCACCCTCTGCGCAGCTGTCGAATCCGCCCGCTGAGCGCCTCGCCGCATGCTGCCAGGATCACCGAGCTGGCACGGCTAGAGCTCGACGAAGTCCTGGCCCGAGATCCACACGATGGTCTGGGCTATGAGGTTCTCGGCTTAGTTACCGCTAGTGGCGGCGGGCTTGACCTCTCTGACCTGCAAGAGCTCACCAACCAACCCACCTTTAGGATCGACCGGCTCCTGCAGGGGGTGTTTGGTCGCACCATCGCTCGTCGTACTCACCCGCAGGCCAACGAACGGGTTCTTACGTTCACGCACGAGACCTTGAGGCTTCAGGCCGTTGACAGACTCGGCCCACCTACGCTCGCTCACTTCGCCGAGCGCATACATACGTGGGCCACCAGCTACCAGCATCGTGGCTGGCCCCCCGCCACCCCTGAATATCTGTTACGCGGATACTCTCGCATGCTCATGAATGCCGGTGGGATAGAGCGGCTGGTCGCGATAGCCACCGACCCTGTCCGCCACGACAGAATGCTGGACACCACCGGCGGCGACATCGCGGCCCTGACTGAGATCATTGCTGCCTACAACCTCAACAGTGCCCAGCCGTCTCCCGATCTGTTCAACGCACTGCGCCTGGCGTGGTACCGCGACCAGATTGCCGACCGCAACTCCCACATCCCTACCCGATTGCCCGCCGCTTGGGCGACCCTTGGCCAACCCATCCGCGCCGAGGCCCTTGCTCGGTCGATCACCGATCCGGATTCGCGGACACAGTCCTTGGCTGAACTAGTCGGGGTGCTGGCTGCGGCGGGCGAACTCGACCGCGCCGAGCACATCGCCCGCGCCCTCACCGACGACCATCTACAGACGCAGGCACTCGCCGATATCGCCCAGGCGCTAACCGACGCTGGCGAACTTGACCGCGCGGAGCAGATCGCCCGCGACATCACCGACCCGCGGGTGCAGGCACGAGCCTTGGCTGACCTGGTCAAGGCATTCGCCGGTGGCGGCGATTCCGACCATGCCGAGACGATCGCCCGATCGAGTTCCACCCCTGGTATGCGGGCGCAGATGTTGGCCGATTTGGTCGCTGCGCTAGCTGTCACTGGCGAACTCGACCGCGCGGAGCAGATCGCCCGCGACATCACTGAACAGGTTACGCGAGCACGAGCCTTGGCCGACCTCGTCAAGGTGTTCGCCGCCACTGGTCAGCCCGACCGCGCCGGAGCGGTAGCCAACGCTGCTGAGGACGCCGCGCGTGTCATCACCGACCCAGTGACACGGGCACGGACCATGGCCAACTTGGTCGAAGCGTTCGCCGCAGGCGGCGAAACCGACCGCGCCGCAGCGCTTGCCAATGCTGCCGAGCACACCGTTAGAGCTATCGACGACGTGCATTTGCGGGAGTGGGCGCTCGCGGGCCTAAATGGGATGTTGATTGCCATCGGCGAGATCGACCGCGCCGAGGGAATAATCCGGTCCATCACCGAACCGCGACTACACGCGCAGTCGTTGGCCGACATGGCCAGGTCGTTGGTTGCCGCCGGCAAGCTCGGCCGCGCCACCTCATTAGCCATCGCCGCTGAGCAGGCCGCTTTATCGCTGACGGATCCGAAAATCAAAGACCGGGTCATTGCGGGTTTGGTCGTAGTATTGGCTGAAGCCGGACAAGTAGACGACGCCGAACGTCTCGCCTTGACGCTCAGTGACGCGTCCTTGCGAATGCAAGCTCTGGCCGACCTTGCCTGGACGCTAGCGGCCACCTTCAAGGCTGATCGGGCCGAACAGGTGACCCGCGCAATCACCGACCCGGACCTGCGGGCGGCAACCTTCACCGACTTGGCCAGAAGATTCACAGCAGCGGGCGACGTGATCCACGTCATGGTCATAGCCAGGGCAGCTGAAGAGGCGGCGAGGTCAATCGCCAAGCCGAATGTGTATGCGCAAATCTTGACCGACTTAGCCGGGACTCTAGTAGCCGCTGGCAAACACGACGACGCCGAACTGCTCGCCCGATGCATCCCTGAGCAGAGGCTGCAGGCGAAAGCATTGGCCCACCTGGCCGCGCAGTTGGCAGCCGCCGATGAGGCACGGCGGGCAGCGTCTATGGCCGCCGAAGCCGAGCGTGTCGCACGTTCTGTCGCTGACCCCTACCCCCAGGCCGAAGCACTTACCGAACTGGTCAAAGCACTGGCCGCCGCCGGCGACTTCGACCGCGCCGAGCAACTCGCTCTAACTATCACTGACCCCCGAGCGTTAGAGAAGGCACTTGCCGAAACGGTGAAGGCATTGGCTGTCATCGGCGAATTCGGCCGCGCCGAGCGGCTCGCTCAAACCATCACGGGACCGCAGGGGGAAGCGCTTAACGAGCTGGTAAGGGTGGCAGCCGCCGCTGGCGAACTCGACAGGGCAGAACGGATCACTCGAATTGTCAGAGACCCTGAGGGCCAAGTGCGGGCGCTTAGCGAAATGATCAAAGCCCTAGCTGCAGCCGGCGAGCAAGCGCGTGTCGTGAAAGCCGTCGATGTGGCCCTGCGGGCCGTCTTGTCCATCACAAGTCCCGACAGGCAGGCGTGGGTTCTGGCTGACCTTGTCGGGGCGATGGCTGTCGCCGGTGAGCATGATCGCGCGATAGCAGTTGCTGATGCCGCTGAACGTGCTGCCCGTTCTATCGCCGATCCGTTCACGCAAGCGCGGACATTGGCCCCGTTGGTCGGCGCCTGGATTGCGCTCGATGAGCCGGGTCGCGCCATGGCCGCTGCTGCCACGGCCGAGCAAGTCTCACTGTATATCAACGACAATGAATTGCATGCGCTCGTACTAACCGACCTGGTCGAATCATGGGCCAAGGCTGGCCAGCCCAAGCGTGCCGAAGAGATCGCATGGTCTATATCCGATCACACATGGAGGGCATTAGTTCGACATGAGCTTGTCACCGCGTGGGTAGCCGCAGGAGACCCCGCGCAGGCGATGCACGTCGCTGAGCACCTCACCGGCCGGTACTCACGATCAGCTGCTCGAGAACAATTAGTCGAAGTATTAGTGTCCGTTGGAGAAATCGAGAGCGCTGAACGTATCGCCCCGCTTCTCGAGAACCCGAAATCACAAGCACGGGCACTTTGCAATGTGGCCTTGGCCGCTGACCCCTCTAAAGCGCGATCATTGGTCGTGACAGCGTTGGCCGCCGGGCCATGGGAAACGGTCGTACAGGCCATCGCCCGCATTGACTCGATGGCCCTGTCCGCCTTTGTGGAGGAGTGTGTCCATCGAACAAACGACTGACGTTGCTGAGGTTCCCCCCAGGAAGTGGACACCGACAGCTCCTTGCGGCGCGTCGGTGACGTGTACCGTGCCAAAACTCGTCGCACATGTTGTGAGCTGGGAGTTGTCGGCTCGGATTGATGATCGCTGGTATGGTCGTGCGGTTGCTGTACCTGGGGATGATCCGCCTGTTCAACGGCCTGGGGTTGTTGATCCGCCGTGACAGGGCGTTGCTGATCGAGGTCCTCGTGCTGCGGCACGAGGTAGCGGTACTCCGCCGGCAGGTTCGGGGCCGGCCGCAGTTGTCCTGGCCGGGCCGGGCGATCCTGTCGGCCCTGGCCCGCCTGCTGCCGCGTCGGATGCGGGAACATCGGATCGTTACCCCGGCGACGTTGCTGGCCTGGCACCGCCGGTTGGTGCGACGCCACTGGACCTACCCGAACCGACCTGGCCGGCCACCCGTCAGCGACGAGATCCGCGACGTCATACTTCGGCTGGCCCGAGAGAACCCGCGATGGGGACACCGCCGAATCCAAGGCGAGTTACATCGACTCGGCCATCAGGTCGGGGCGGGCACGATCCGGCGGATCCTGGCCGGCCGCCGTGTCGGCCCGCCGCCCCGCCAACAGGACACCGACTGGCGGACCTTCCTGCGCAACCAGGCCGCTGGCCTGTTGGCCATCGACTTCTTCCACCTCGACACGATCCTGCTACGACGCCTCTACGCGCTGGTGGTCATGGAGTTGTCCGCCCGACGGGTCCATCTCCTCGGGATCACCGCGCACCCCACCGGGCAGTGGGTAACCCAGCAGGCCCGCAACCTCACCATGGACCTGGGCGAGCGCGTCAACCAGTTCCGGTTCCTGATCCCCGACCGCGACGCCAAGTACACCACCACCTTCGATCACGTCTTCACCGCCGAAGGCATCACCGTGGTCAAGACCCCACCCCGGACCCCACAAGCCAACTGCTTTATCGAACGCTGGGGCCGCACCCTCCGCGACGAGTGCACCGACCACGTGTTGATCTATAACGAGCGGCACGCTCTGAACCTAGTCGGCGAGTACGTCAACCATTTCAACGACCACCGACCGCACCAAGGGCGCCAGCAGCGGCCACCCAACCACGACCCAGCCGTCATCATCCCCATAGACAAGCCCATTCGCCGCCGAAGACGCCTCAGCGGGCTGATCAACGAGTACCACCGAGCAGCCTGAACTGATCTTCAAAACACCAGGTCACCGCCATTGAACGAGTTTTGGCACGGCACAGCCGAGATCCGCAAGGCCGTCCTCGGGAACGATCCGCTCCCGAACAGCGCAACCTCCGCCCAGCCTGCGCCGTCGTTGTCCGCCACCGAGTCGACCGTGCCACCGCGGGCCCAGCGACGGCGGTGGTGGTCGTCGAGGGCCCGCACCTCGTGACACCGGCGCGGGCAGCTGTCGCCGACCGGCCCCTGGATCGGTGGGCCGCTCGCGCCAGCCGGCGAACCCCTTCCACCCAGCGCGTTCAGCAACCGGAACCTGCCCGCTAAAGCTGGCGCCTACTCCAACCGGCCCGTGGCGGTGGCGCCCCTTCGACACCGTTAGCTCAAGATATCCAAGGTAGGTAGCGCGTCCACTATCTTCATCGTTTCCAGGCTAACGGTCACGATCCGCTTGAGGAGATCGAGTATGTAGTGCGGATCGTCGGACCAATCGTTTGGGTCGTTGACGATACCCGAGTCCTTGTCGGTCTTGACCTGGTACCGATCGATGATCCACTCAATGGCCGACCGGGCACCGAGCTGGTAGCGGTACGCCTCCTCTGGGATGTTACTGAGGACCACTCGCTGGTTGTATAAGATCGTCGATCGGTCCGTCACACCCTTGGTCTTGGGAAACTTCATTTTGGCGACTCGGAACAGCTCGTCGAGCGGGGTGGTAGAAGCGTCGCCCGCTATTGTCTCGACGACGCCCTGGTGCGGCTTCACCTGTTCGTAGCCGATGTGCAGGTCGGCGAGCTTCCGGCCGGCTTTGGCAAAGCTGCGGAAGTCGGCCACCTTCGGGATACGCGGCAGAGTTTTCTTCAGATCTGCCGCGAACCGTTCCCGGTACTCCGGCGAGTGCAGTAGCCCGTACGTGTAGTAGAAGATGTCGTCCTTTGTGATTGCGGGATCGCCGTAGCTTCGACGATAGACAGCGAGAGCATGGTCGGTGATGTTGTCGATCCGTTCATAGCCTCCCTCGCCTTCCGACGCGGAGAAGAGATCATCGCCCTTCCCAAGTTCCCGATAGATGTAGCGGGCGAAATGTGGGCCGACACTCTTGGTGCCAACGGCGTGGAGGTCGGGGATGGCATCCGTCATTAGGAGCGAAAAGGGCTCATCGGAGCCAGTGCCGGTGATGTAGAAGCCGTAGTTCCCTTCATCTCGCGACGGGAACATCCTTGGTAGCTGGTAGGTCCTGTTGTTCAGTAGCGAATCGAAGTACACATACTGCTTGGTAAACGGTCTATAAAGGGAACGGAACACTCGGTCGGGTAGGAACCGGTACTGCACTGCCTGGATCAGGCGTCCCTTGTCGGCGTGATTCCAACTGATGCGTTTCGGGTCAGTGTCGATCCATTGCTCGACATCGCGCACGGTCGGCTGCGTCAGTCCTGCGGCCTTGCAGTGCTCCGCGAAGCCCGCTACCTGGCTGTTGTAGAAGTCGACCATTGAGCCGATATTCTCCGCGAGCTTCTCGGCCGAGAAGTTGTAGACCCACGAGTCGCGATTCGTGCCGAGGCCCAAGGAGTGCAATTCGAAGATCGCGCCCACTCGGGCGGCCTTATCCTTTTCACCCAGCGGCTGGAATGTTGCGAACCGATCGTCTCGCTGGTTGATCCAGTCGCCCGCGTCGTTCGGAGTGATCTGCTGCCAGTCGACTGTGTCGAGGTGCTGAGAACCGACGATGCGAAGCTTTTCTTCACGGGTGAGATAGTCGCCGATGTCCCGATAATGCAATGTGCATCCCGGGTTCATGCCCTCGCGCTTGCCACCCTTAACGAGTATGAGGATGGCGACGGTGTTGCGACTGCCGGAAGCGAAGATCTTCCCGCCCTCCTTGCGGGAGAGTTCCCCGGCAGTGCGTTGGTTTCCACGCAGGTTGTAGCAGTAGATCGCATCGAACTCGTCAACCAGGGACTTTCGGAGCCCGTCGGCACTGGTTCCGTCGATGTATCCTCCGTTGGAGACATAGGCGACGATGCCCTCGTCCCTGATCCGGTCTGAGGCCCAGCGGATGGCGCGTACATAGGAGTCGTATATTTTGTACTTGAGGGTTGCACTGGACTTGGCCGCATACGTCTCAGCGATACGTGCGTCCAGAACCTCGTAACTGAGGTTCTGATTGTTGTCGTTCATGCTGTCCTGGCCCACAGAGTAGGGCGGGTTGCCGACAACGACAGTGATGTTCTGCTTTTGCTGCCTCTTGACGCGCTCGCTGTTGCCTTCGAGGACGTCCATCCCGTCCAGCTTTGCCGAGCCCTCGGCGAGTTGGAAGGTGTCCGTCAACACAATGCCCTCGAAGGGCAGGTACTCGCCACCGGCTAGGTCGTGGAACGCCGCCTCGATGTTGACGGCGGCGATGTAGTACGCGAGCAGCACGATCTCGTTGGCGTGCAGTTCACTCGCGTACTTGCGGACTAGGTCTTCTGGCTTGATGTAGCCGGACTGAAGGAGGCGAACGGGGAAGGTGCCGGTGCCGACGAACGGGTCGATGATCTGGACACCCTCGTCTGACAGCGAGCGGCCGAAGTGCTTGTTCAGTGCGTGTTCGGTCGAGCGGATGATGAAGTCGACGACCTCGACGGGGGTGTAGACGATGCCGAGGGCGTCGGCGGTCTTCGGTAGGGCGGTCTTGAAGAACTTGTCGTACAGCTCGACGATGACGCGCTGGCGGCCCTCGTGGTTGTCGATGCCTTCGGCGCGCACCCGCACCGACTGGTAGAACTCGTCGAGCTTCTTGCTCTCGGCGTCAAGCCCCTGGTCGTCGAGGATGTCGAGCATGCGCTGCATGGCCTTGGAGACCGGGTTGTGCTCGGCGAAGCCGTAGTCCTTGAACAGCGCGTCGAAGACCGGCTTGGTGACGATGTGCTGGGCCAGCATGTCGATGGCGTCGCTCTCGCCGACGCCGGGGTTGATGTTGACCCGGAGCTCGCCGAGGAACTCCTCGAAGGCGCTTCGCTTGTCTGGCAGCGTGAGAGCGGCTTTGATCCGGGTGACGTGGCGGTCGGCGATCTGGGCGATGTCCCTCGCCCAGTCCTCCCAGTACTGCCGCTGGCCGACCTTCTCGACGATGCGGGCGTAGATTGCCTCCCGCCAGTCGGTGACGGAGAAGAGCGCCTCCTGGATGTGCTTGGCGCTCTGGGCTTCCTTCGCCTTCGCGGCCTCGGCGCTGGCGGCCGTACTCGATCCATCGCGGTCGCCGACCGACTCGTCACCCGGACCGATGCTGCCGATGCCGATCTTGTTGTCGGGCTTGTTCTTGTTCAGCTCGATCTGGTTGACGGTGGCGTTGAACCGGTCGTCGTGGGCGCGCAGCGCCTGGAGGACCTGCCACACCGTCTTGAAGCGCTGGTTGTCGGCGAGCGCCTTCTCGGGCGCCATGCCGGCGGGGATGGCGACCGGCAGGATGATGTAGCCATAGTTCTTGCCGGGAGCAAGGCGCATGACCCGCCCGACGGACTGGACGACATCCACCACGGAGTTGCGGGGGTGGAGGAAGAGGACGGCGTCCAGGCTCGGCACGTCCACGCCCTCCGAGAGGCAGCGGGCGTTCGACAAGATGCGGGCCTGCGCCGGGCCCGGGTCCTGCTTCAACCAGTCCAGCAGCTTGTTGCGCCGCAGCGTGTTGAACGTGCCGTCGACGTGCTCGACCTCGCAGCGCAGCACCTCGTCGTCGGCGTCGTCGTAGGCGTCGACCACCTCGTTGAAACGTTTGGCGATCGCGGTCGAGTCGGCGATCGAGCGGGCGAACGCGACGGCCCGTTTCATGGGCGCCTCGCCCTCGGCGAACCCGGAGCCATCGGCGAACGTGCCGGTTCGTTTCGCCATCGCGTTCCAGCAGCCGATGATCTTCGCGGCGTCGTCGAGTCTCAGTTCGGAGTCCCCACCGGCAAGACCCTGCTGCAGGGTTCTGGCGACCCTGCCTTCGTCCACGGTGAGGATGAGCACCTTGTAATCGGTGAGCAGGCCCCGCTCGACTGCTTTCCCGAAGCCCAGTCGGTGGAACTCAGGGCCATACGTGGCCTCGTCGTCCATTGAGGCCAGCAACGCGTCCGCGTTCCTCGCCTCGGCCTTGGTGTCCTCGTTGTAGATCCGCGGGGTGGCGGTCATGTAGAGACGGCGGTCGCCGCCGAGGAAGGCGTCGTCGTGAACCCGGACAAACGACGACTCGTCATGGCCGGCCAGCGTCACGCCAGTCGTACGGTGAGCCTCGTCGCACAAGATTAGGTCAAAGCGAGGCAGGCCCTTATGCTGGGCCGCCGCCACCGTCCCGATGGATTGATAGGTGGAGAAGACCACAGTCAGCCCCGGCTCGGCCGCGACCCGGGCCATCTGGTCGATCAACCGGTCCGGATCGGTGGTGGCGGGCAGCGCCAGATCGTACGTGGCCATGTCGTTGTCGTCGCCCGAGGCCGCTCGCTGCTTGCCGACTTTCGTGTCCGAGCACACCGCGAACGCGCGCAGCGTCACTTCGGATTCGTACGACCATTCGCGCAGGCTCTGCGAGAGCAGGGCGATGGAGGGGACCAGGAAGAGCACGGTGGTGTGCTCTGCCTCCCCAGCGACGGCGCGCTCGCGCTGTAGCCGTTCGGCGATTTTCAGGCTGGTGAACGTCTTGCCGGTCCCGCACGCCATGATCAGCTTGCCGCGGTTGTGCTTGGCGAAGCCGGTGAAGACGTCGTCGATCGCCTCGCGCTGGTGCTTGAGCGGCGTTTTCTTGGCCCGCAGCGTCATCTCGACTTGGTGGTCGAGGGTGGGCAGGTGCCACTGCACCGGGCTCTGCGCGATCTCCTCGAGCCCGATGCGAGTGACCGGAATTTGCTGATCTGTGAGGGCCATTTCGGCGTGGACGTTCCACTTGTCGGTCGTCGAGATGATCAGGCGACGGGTGAAGCCACCCTTGCCGGAGGCGGTGAAGAAGGAGTCGATATCCGCCTTTTCCACGGTATGGTCCGGCTCGTAGAACTTGCACTGGATCGCGCAGTAGCCACCCGTCTCCCGGTCTTGCGCGACCAGGTCGATGCCGACGTCCCGCTTGTCGGTTGCGGCTCCCGGCCAGTCGGCCCACATCCACACCCGGCTGAACTGTTCGGTCCACTGCGGGTCGGTGCTGAGGTACTTGAGCATCAGTTCCTCGAAGCGGGTGCCACGATCTCGATTGCTCGGCGAGTTGTCGCGGATCGCCTTGATGACGTCGTGCACGGTCGTGGTCGTCGTCACTGCGCTTCGAATCCCGTCACAATTGCCGGCGAGCCACCACCCGCCGGAAGAGTCACCCCGGAGGTACGGGACTCTACCGTCACCCACCGCTGCTGTGGATACCGCCGCAGTGACGGGCCCCCGGCCAGCCCGGTCCCCGCTTGGCGAAACCCATGGGACAACCTATGGCCCGGGTCATCCCATGATGTCGACCAAGTCGTCCGAGGGTTCGAACAGACGTTGTACGGGTACGCGGAGTTGGAATGCTTCCTTCGACAGATCGAGCAGAGCCTGCTCGCAGTACCTGACGCCCAGTGGGAGCGGGGAGTCGCCGACTGTACGGACATGCAAATGCCGCCACATGGCTTGACAGGCGACCCCCGTGCTTTCCACCACCTGCACCGCCTGTTCCCGCGTGACGAGCCGACCCTCGATGGCGTCTGGCAGGCCTTGCAGCCTCTCGGCTGAGTGACGCGCGATAGACATGGCCTCGGCGTACGCGACGCTGTGGACGAGCGCGGCAGCGTCCGTCTGCCGGACCTCCTCAATGGTGGTGAGGATCCTGCCTGCCACGGAGCGGACCTGTTCAAGGGTGTCACGCGGAGTCGGGAGGGGCTGGTGCATGACCTTCGGCAGGTACACCTGGTACGTGCCGTTGCCCGTCACGACGAGGTCGACGCCACCGTCGGTGGGCAGAGTTGAACCCTCGTTGCCCCTGTCAGGCCAGGATGGCGACGGTGGGCCGACGATCTCCGCCAAGCCAGCTTCGAGGTCGACCTTGCCCTCGCGGGATGCGACTGCCTGGTGGTAGCGCTCGGCGAGCATGATTTCCTGCAGCCCCGCCGTGACATCCCACGTCTCCTCGAACTGGCGCTGGACTTCAATGCGGGCAGCACGGAGCGCTGCATCAATGCCCTCGGCGTTCCAGATCCTGACGGGCGGCTTCGGGTCAACGGCTGCAGGGCGGCTGTTCGGCGTTGGTGTGGTCCGGTTGTTCATGGTCGCCCCCTCGCTCACTGCTCGCCCGGGTCCTGCGCCCGCATGATCTCGGCGAGTTTGCGTCTTGCTTTCCACAGGCTGCTTCGCACCGCCTCTGGCGTCATGTTCAACTCCCTGGCGATCTCGGCCGGCTCGTACTCCTCGGATGCCCACAACAGCACCTGGCGTTGGCGCGGAGGGAGTTGCTGCAGAGCTGCCCGGAAGTCGTGCAGGGCTTCCGAGGCGGCGTATCCAGAGGCGTCCGCCTTGCGCGGGATCCTCTCCTCGTTGTCCTCCAATGGGAGCACCTTGTTCTCTGCCAGTCGCTGAACGCACAGCCGCGAGGCGGTCCTCCGCACCCAGGCCTTGGGGTACTCGATCGTGGACCACTTCTCGAACGCCAGGCGCATCGTCTCCTGCGCGATGTCGTATGCGTCAGCCTCGGACGCCCAGCCGTGCAGGTATAGCCAGGCACCCAGCCGGGTCATAAACCCCTCGTAGAACGCGCTGAACTCCTCGCGGATCCGTTCTCGATCGCACACCGTAGCTTCGTCTGTCTGGGCGTATAGCGTCCGGTGGAGCGTCCAGGACCAGTTGCCGTGCTGCGCTGGCGGCTCGGCCCGCTCGGCGGTCTTGTCATCCACGAGGGCTCCCGGTGACGGATGCGGCGGGCACGGTAAGGGTGATGCATGACCCGTCGGCGCGTTGGTCACGGAGTCGGCCACCGTGGGGCAACGCCTCGGCGATCGCGATGAGCGAGTCACCGCGGGCCTTCTCCTGTCGTACGTGCCACCGGACGCGGATCCACAGTGCCAGCAACCCGGTGAGGCTGGCGACAGCGGCAGCCGCGAGTCCGCCCCAGTTGGATGCGTCCACTGAACCTCGCTTCACTCGTCGGGGCCGCGCTGGTGCACGGCACTGATAGGTAGAGGGCGAAACACAGGGCTGCGTGAACCGCCGGATCAAGATTTTCTTACCCGCAGCGCCGTCCGCTGATGACAGCATGCCCGTCACATTCGGCGGATACCGACCTTTATCCCATCAACGCCGATGTCGTGGGCGCCCCCTTACCCCCACACATCCCTTAATCGAAGTACATCGCATAGCAACAGAGCGATTACTCTCTGACAAGAGTCGCCGATGGGAGGGAGCTTGTGGTGGGTAAGCGCAGCAGCCGGTCTCGGCGCCGGGAGCCGATTCGGCGTCCGATCCCGGCAGCGCGGCTGTCCGCGTCGGCGGGCACGGACCTGACGGAGCAGCACCTGGTCGACGGCTGGCGAGTAAGGGACAAGGTGCGAGTGCGGCTGGCCCGAGGCGCGGACATGGCTACGGTGGGTCGCCTCTCTGCGCTCGCGGGAGTTCATCTAGAAGAGGCAGTCGCCGACGCGGTGGAGGCCGGTGTCGGTGGGACCGCATTGCGGGCCGGCCTAAACGGTGGTCCGGACAAGTTCATGCGGCACATGGCTGAGACGTTCATCGGTCCGGGGGCCATGGATCTGCGCCGGCTGCTGCCGCCAACGACCCTGGTGTTGGTGGCCGAGCACGATGAGTACGGTGTCATCGGGGCGCTGGTTGCGTACCCGCCGGGCGGTGTGATCCAGCAGCTCGTCGAGCATCACCGGCGAATAGGGTTGACCGGTGAGCAGCTGTCCCAGCTGGTCATGGCTGGTGTGATGTGGATCGTGCGGGTCAAGGCGATCGCGGTTGATGAGGCGATGCGCGGTCACGGGATCGGCAGTACGTTGCTATACCGCTGCCAGCAGATGTACGCCCGTTGCGGCTACATGATCACGTATGGGCAGATGGCCGACAGCCCGGCGCTGGAGCGGTTCTACCGCAACCACAGTTTCGAGGTGCTGGAGCGTGACAGCGGGTTCGACCCGTGGGTGGTTCTCGGGGTGCACACCGAGATCCGACCCGACCCGGGTGAGCGCACGTTCGTCCGATATCAGGAGGCCGGCCGGGACCGACGGCGGCCTGGGCGGGTGCCGGTGCCGCGCGGCGGTCGGACGCAGTTCGACCCAGGCACGCTGGCTCTGTCTGACGACCATTTGCCGTCGCTGTTGATGCACGGTTCTGGGGAGTTGCTTGCCATCCAGTTCCTGCCCCTGCTGTGGGTGAAGATGGCTGAGGGCCAGCGGGCCAATGCGTGCCTCGACGCGTGTGCGCAGCTGCGGCACGCCTACCAGCAGTTCGGTATCCGCGCCGAAATCGTGCCGGTCGGTGTGGTGATCCACTACCCGGACGGTAGTAGGACCCGGTACGCCACCGACGAACCGCGCTGGCACGACGACGCCACTCTGGTCGGGCACACCGTCTTGCTGCTGCCCGACCACGGCAGGCTAGTGGACCCGACGATCGAACAGGTCCCGGAGATTCGGAAGCTGCGACAAGGCCCGGTCATCGGGCGGCTGCCTGAGCAGAGCCGGCATGCGCTGTATGACGGCGGGACCGGCTTTGCCGTACAGCGCGCCGGTCTGCTCATCGAGTACCAGCCGGTCCGGCCCGAACACCGGGATCGGCTGCTGAGTGGGCCGCTGCTGACCCGCAACGACGCCGAGTACCGACGCAGCGCCATCAATCTAGCCGCGATGGCCGTACAGGCGTTCCGCGATGCTGGAGCCGTCGACCGGATCCAACAGACCACCGCCTTTCCCCGCCTCACGGCGTTGCTCGACGTCATCGGCGACGCTGTGATGGGTGCCGACGAGAGCACCGGTGACGTGCTGATTCACCTTCCCGGCGGGCCAGTCCGCCTCGACCAGGTTCCGGTCCCCGGCTCTGGCCTAGGCGGACAGCAGTAGCCCTCGCACTTCCGCGCCTGACGGATCGCCGCCGCTCTACAAGCGCGCATGCTCAACCGAGTGCACGAGAGTTTGGTTAGCGTGGATGGCGAGTGGTTCCGGGGAGGCGAAAGGCGCCGACTCAGGTGATGGGCGGGCGATGCGGGCACAAGTAGTCCGGCCCGATGCGAGGTCGAGCGTGGTACGTCGATCCGGGCGGACGATGGCCGGGGCAGATGCCGGCGGGCACTATCTTTGTGTGGCGGCGGTGGAAGCCTGGTTCATCGGCGGACCGGTAGACGGACGAATGATGCCGGTGGAGACGACCGCAGCGGGCGTCCTCCCGGCGGTGGTGAGGATGCCGCAGGCTGGGTTGTACGTCGGTGCATCGGAGTGCGCGATGCCGGTGGTGGCGCATCTGTACGCCCAGAGCGAGCGCTGGGATGACGTCCAGGTGTACTCGTACCAGGGAATCGATGAAGCGAGCCGATGAGGGCTGACGAACTCCTCGACGCGGAGCAGGTAGCCCTTATGTGGCTGAGGCGGGCTCTCGGCGACTTGTACGTGCACGACTGGGCCCTGCTTCGTTACGGAGTCGGCGAGCGAGCGCTGACCGCTCGCCTCACCCATCACCTTGTGGCGCACGTGGATCCGATGTGGCACGTGGACGCCGAGTACGACCGACAGGGCAGGAAAGGGGCCATGAAGGTTCGGGACAGGGCCAAGAGGACGCGAATGCAGCCGGACCTTGTCGTCCATCGACGAGGTCTGCGGGGTATCGAGAACAATCGGCTGTTCGTTGAGGTGAAGCGCCGGTGGCAGCAGCCGGCGGGGGATGCCGATGACATCGACAAGGTGCGTCAGGCCGTGATCGAACATCGATATTAGGTAGCAGCAGCTGTCGGTATAAGCACGACGGGAAGAGGTTTTTCGCCGGTCTGGACCGTGTACGTCCCCTCGCGGAGGCCGCGAAGCGGTACCCGCCGGAAGGCTACGTTGGTGGGGTGGACGGAGGCGGTGTTCGATGAGGCGGAGCTCGTAGCTCTGGAGGTAGCCGCCCGGCAATCCGGAGCAGATTAGGGATCTGTGGGATGGGTCTTGGGGTTATTCATCGCCCGGGTCGCTGCGTGCCTCGCTGATGCGGTGCCGGGCGCGCGTCAGCGGGTAGCAGGCTGGGTCCGGTCCTGACGGAGAGGTCGCTCAGGGCCGGAAGGGCATCATGCTCAACCCTGCGGTGGGGCACTGTCAGCCGGGAGGCTTACTGCATCGCTTGGTGCCAGACCTGTCGGATGTATGGGCCGGCGAGGAAGAACGCCCGCTCCACGTCGTCTGGCCGGCGGTGTAGCCGGGTCGCCCATGCGTGGCAGTGGTGTACGTACTCGGCGTAGGTGTGCGGCGACGATCGGATGTCCCACGTTCCCGCGAAGGCCCAGAACGCCCACGCTGTCCATCGGTCCGCGATCAACGGGCCGTCGCCGCGTTCGTTGCTGTAGCTGGCGAAGTAGGCAAGCTTCGTGCCGAAGGCAGGGCCCAGTCCGCGTAGACCCTGCGGGCCCATCAGGATGTGCCACGTCTGCGCCGGGCGGTTCGCGTTCCCGCGGAGCGCGTCCACGAGCGCGGGTAGGCGTTGTTGTCCGTCCCGGTCGAGGATCCGGCGTGTGCGGTGCCATCCGTACGCCTGCTCGCCGAATCCCCATGCCATCGTTGCCACGAAGAGATCGAGCGGACGTCCGGCGTGGGAGCCCACCTGCTGACGACTGATGGTGGCGCTTATGTCGGTGTGAATGAGGACGTGCGCGACCCGTTCGACAGCGTCGGCGACGGCCGGGTCCACTGGTTGGCGCCGCCAGGCGGCGAGCTTCCATCGCACGGCGTGCGCAGGTGTGGGTTCGGGGAACGACTCGATGATTCGTTCCGTAATCGCCAAGGCAGTGATCTCGTCGGGTGCCTCACCGGCTGCCCGGCTGCGCACGAACTCGGCGAGAGCCGCTGTCCACTCGACCTCTGTCACGGCGGACATTGTCCTCACCTGCACCGATGGCTGCGGTCATACGACAGGACACGATTGGAGCGCTTGTCGGGTCACATCGCTATCAGCCGGTGGAGCAGTCGCATCAAGGTCGTGGTCGCCCTCTTCCGCGAAGGGTGGGGCGAGGTTGTACGTGAGAAATGTATTTTGCCTGGATTGGGTTCCCCGTCATCTGCCCTCCGGAGATCTATTTGATGCGGGCCATCTCCTCGTCTTCGAAGATTGGCTACTCCGAGTCGGGCGTCGTCGGCGATGGCCGGACGACATGTATCGCGTGAGAGGTGCTCGCTGGCCGCAAGGCTGCTCGGCGGCGTCGGTGGAAGTTCCACGGTCGGCGTTCCGGTGCTGCTCCGCCGTGTCGTGCCCACATCGCAGGGCCGGCCTTTCGTAGTGTCTAGCGGCAAGAAGTCCTGTTGGTGGGACCATCGCGACCGGGCAACGGTGGGCTCGCGTACGTATTGCTGTTGGTACGTGAAGGAGAGACCGAATGAAGCAGGGCGCCCCAGAGAGACGCCCTGCCAGTGGTGTCAACTAGCCGACAGTCCCAGGGCTGACACAGAACTGGGCTTGGGGACGCCGATCAAGCGAGTCGCGTCGGCTCTGAATCTCGCGAAGATCGCGGGTTCGCGAAAGTAAGGAGGAAGGCCCTCCATGTTCTGTCGGGAAATGACAGTGCGGTTCCGGGGTCGGTGGAGTCGAAGATGTCTACACCGCGGTCATGGCGCGAGACGGTGACGCAGTGGTCGTTGGCGCACTTGGAGCTGCGTCGTGTCCACAAGGGCGCCGAGTACTCGTTCTTCTCCATTCTTCCTCCTGAATTTCTCTGACTCGTGCTGGGGGTCGTAGTTATGGGTGGTTGTGCGAATCGGACGAAATCATTGGTCGTTTTCGTAGCTCGTCGGCGTGGAGGATGCCCGCCAGTCGAGCAACCACCCTCACGTTGCGTCTTGCAGGTGATTGCTCTTTGTAAGCAAAGTAGCAGGGCGGCGCCGGGTTCGGCTACGAATGTCATGGTCCATTGGCCCGCGCGGGGCTGGATGGGATGGTCTGCTAGCTTATTGCCACTAGTCATAGCCGGACAGGCGAAAGCAAACTGCTCCAGGCAAGTTTCCGCGTTCCTTTTGCCTGTTGCAATTATCGGCGGAAAGGCGTGGACGTGAGGACGGGCGGGCAGGGGCCGACGACTAATCGCAGGCGCCTGCGTATGGCGCTGCGCAGCATGAGGCTTCGTCGCAATTACTCGCTTGAGGACGTCCGCAGCGAGATGGAATGGTCGCTGTCCAAGGTCGTACGCATCGAGAGCGGCACGGTGAGCATCTCGGTCAACGATCTCCGGGTGCTGCTGTCCCTCTACGGCGTCAGCGACCCTGACGAGGTCGATCAGATGATCGACTTGGCGCGTTTGGCGCGCCGACGTCACTGGGCGGCGGAGTACCGGGACTACGTGTCGGCCTCCTACATGGACTTTCTGGGCTATGAGGACGATGCCGCACAGATCAGCCAGTACCACCCTTTCCTGATCCCCGGGCTTCTGCAGACCGAGGATTACGCACGGCTCGTGGTTACCGCCGGTCCGCATTACCGCAACGACAGTCAGGCTGCAGAGGCGAGGGTTCGGCTACGTATGGCTCGGCAGGCTCGGGTGTTCACGGCTGATCGGCAATGCTTAGTGCGTGTCGTGTTGGACGAGCGCGCGCTCAAGCCCGTCCACAGCCCCGACGTGATGCGACATCAGATCGACAAGATCGTGAAGCTTCTACCTCGCCTCGACCTGGTCGTCCTCCAGCAAGAAACCGCCGCCGAAGCCGGCTTCGTTGGTCCGTTCTCTTTTCACGAGTTCGACTCCGACCTTGATCCCGACGTGGTCTACCTCGACAACCAGCCCGACGACGTGGCCCTCGTCGAGGACGCCGACATGGTGGACGGCTACAAGGCCTCGTTCCGCGCGTTGTACGACCAGGCCGTCCCCGGCGAGGACGAAACTGCTCAAAAAATTCTCGACCGCTACCGGCCTCACTGACCATCCCGGTCACCGCCCCGCGCATGACGGGGCCTGGGCACAGGGATCACCTCGGCCTCAGGCCTGACCGCCCTCGGTCCACCCCTGCCTCCGTCGACGTCATCGGAGTGCCGCCGGCCGTACACAGGCTGCAGGATGACCCTCACCGACTCACGCCCTGTCGGGTACGCCAATACGATCAGCAGCACACCTGCCAGGACCGCTATGCGCATGTCCCCCAGGGCTGCTCCCGCTGGCAAGGCAACGGCGGCCATCACCGCTCGGCTCATCGTCTCGCTCCGGACCATCAGGGCCGCCCGCCACGGGCCGGCCGTCCAGGTCTTCGGCGGCGACACCGCCAGCGATAGCCGCATGGACGACGTGTCGATGTCGGACAGTGGGTCCGTCCTCACGCCGCCACCGGTAACCATCATCGAGATCCTCCGTTTACCCTCGCGCGATCCACTTGACTTGCAGAACGCAAAATCCGATCCGCCCATGGCAACTTGCCATTGGCAGATTAGCGGATGGTGGTCGTCCTGCTTGCGCGCCACGCGGAGGCGGCGTGTCGTGTCAGCCGCCGCGGTTCAGGCACTGGCGCCACGCCAGTCGCATCAGGTCACGATGGCGGCAGATGATCGGTGACCTGAGAGCGCACGACGAGACAGCCGACGTCGGGAGGCCACAGCGCGGCCGCGCCGGTTGACCCCGACGCGCTGCCGGTGGGTGTCCACCGACGTATTGCGGTCCGGCAGCTCAGACCTCTTCGACCGGGTTATCGACGGCCGTACGAGGTCCGTGCTGCGGCGCTGCTGTGGGCGCGTCGCGCTGTGCGGTTCGGTCTGCTCGACACGTTCGGTCCGGACGAGGACGGGACGGCTTTCCGCTGGCCGGCGGGGACCGGATCTTGCGCCGGCACCTCCGAATAGGTTCGCCGGCTGGTCAGCTTTTCATCTGATCATCCCGGTGGTGGCGGGTGTGATGTTGTCGGCGCTGGTGTGGCCGCTGGCCAGGATGAGGACGTAGGAGAACAGTCCTGGTTTGATCCCGGCGACGGTCTCGTGCGCGGCGAGCAGCTGCCCTGTGGTGGGGTCGATGATCAGTGTCGAGGTTGACCCTTCGGCCTCTACCCGGAACGTCAGTCCGGTGCGTCCGGCAAGGTCGGTCGTCGTGCCGTGGTACGTGATGCCGGGGATCGTGGCGAGGACGTGCAGGGTCGCCGCTCGCTGCTGCTGGTCGAGGTGATGGCTGGTGGCCAGCCCGACGACACCGCCGGCCAGCAGTCTGGGGTAGGCGGGCTCGTCGGCCAGCTCGGGCGGTGCCAGCAGTTGTGCCAACGCTGGCGCGTCGGTGGGAAAGGCACCGGGTAGGTAGGCGTGCAGTTCCCCGGCTGGGTAGTGGGTGGTGGTCGGCGTGGCCTGGTCGAACAGGCGCCGTTCCTGGCGGGTGGGGCGATGGTCCACGCCCGGCACGTCCGGGGCCCGGCGGGTGATTTCTGTGCCGGAGCTGTCCGCGGTGTGCCGCCAGCGTTGCAGGTCGGTGCGGACGATCGTGTTGGTCGCGCGGGCCCAGGTTTGCAGGTGCAGGTAGGTGTAGGGCAGGTCGCTGGTGGTCTCGGCGGGTGTGCTGTTGACGCTGTCCGCGAGGACCGTCAGCCGCTGCTGTGCAGTCAGTCCAGGGCTCGTGGCTGTCCGGGTAGGTGGGCTGGCCGAGGGTGTGGTGGCTGGGGAGCCGGTGGCGCTCGGTCGCGGGTCGGCGGTATGGCCGGGCTGGCATGCGGTCAGCAGGATGGCGCCGCCGCCGAGGAGTGCGGTGAGCAGGCGGCGGGCGGCGAGAGTCGGGGTCGTCATGGAGCGGCCGCGCCTCACTTGCTCTTACTCGCATGGATGACCCGCCGCTCGTAGGAGGCCAGGAGTACACGGGGGTCGGTCATGAGGGCGGTGAACCGGTCGATGTCGGTGTCGGTGATGCCGACCCGGGTGGGATGTAGCTGTGCGGCGATGTCGGCGAGGAGGCGGCAACCGGGACCGTTGCCGGTCCAGGTTTCGGTGGTGGTGTGCACGCAGTGCTGCACCATGCCGTGGTCCACGAGCAGGGTCGCGATGTCGCTGGTCCATGTCGGCGTGCCGTCGGGGCCGGTGAGTGCGTGGTGGATCTGGTGCAGCATGTGGTCGATCAGGCTCGTGTCGTCGTCCGCGGGTGTCCGGTGGATCCGCGGTGGGGTGGGGATGATGTCGGCTAGGAGGAGCCAGCCGTCGGGCCGTAGCCGGGCGATCATCTGTTCGAGCACGTCGACTGGGTCGCGGAGGGAGCCGTACGGCCAGCGGGCGACGATGTGGTCATAGCTGTCCGTCGTACCGGGCAGGAGGTCTCGGTCGAGGTCGCGCTGCTGGACGTCGATGACGCTGGTCGGGGTGAGGTGGCTGGTGTCGTGGTCGACGGCGGTGACCGACCCGTAGCGGCCGACGAGCTGCGCCAGTCGGGCGGTGATCTCACCGGGGCTGGCCCCGATCTCCAGCACCGACTGGTGGGATCGGATGTCGATCCGATCCAGGTCCGTGCGGATGACCGGGTCGAGCAACAGGTGCACGGGCCCAGGGTTGGCGGACAGCGACGTGATCGTCATCGGTTCCTCTTCAAGGCTGGATGTGGGTGACGTCGGCGGCATCGGCGCCGGCCGCGCCTGGCCGTGGGTCAGGTGGCGGGGTTGATGCGGTCGATGAGTTGCGCGGCGGCGTCGATGGGTGTGCGCTGGTGGGGCAGGAGCGGTTCGGCGGCGTAGCCGGCGACGACGGCGGCGTACGGGTCGGGCAGGTGGGTGGTGGTGCCGGCGAGTTCTTCGAGGAAGGCGAGGGCGCAGTGCGGCACGTACCAGGGGGTGTATCCGCCTTCGTGGGTGGCGACGAGTCGGCCGTGGCAGAGCCGCCCGGCGGCGTCGACGAGGAGGCGGGTCATCTGTCGGTAGGTGTCGGCGGTGAGCATCTGTCGGGCGAGGGGGTCGAAGACGTTGGCGTCGAAGCCGGCCGCGAGCAGGATCAGGTCGGGGGCGAAGCGGTCGAGGGCGGGCAGGACGACCTGGTGCATGGCGTGGAGGTAGCCGGCGTGGCCGGTGCCGGCCGGTAGCGGCACGTTGAGGGCGTACCCGACACCCGGGCCGGCGCCGTTCTCGTGGAGTCCGCCGGAGTCGGGTGGGTAGCAGTTGTTCTGGTGCAGGGAGATGGTGAGGACGGTCGGGTCGGCGTAGAAGATGGCTTGGGTGCCGTTGCCGTGGTGGACGTCGACATCGACGATCGCGATGCGGGGCAGGCCAAGTGTGGTCTGGGCGTGGCGGGCGGCGACGGCGATGGTGTTGAACAGGCAGAAGCCCATTGCGTGGTCGGCGGTGGCGTGGTGGCCCGGCGGCCGCGTCAGGGCGTAGCCGTTGGTGACCTGGCCTTCGGCGACGCGGGTGACGAGTTCGGTCAGGCCGCCGGCGGCGAGTCGGGCGATGCGGTAGCTGCCTCGGCCCACGGGTGTGAAGCCGTCGCCGGCGTCTCCTCCCCCGCGCTGGTCGCTCTGGTCTTTGATGTGCTGTACGTGGTCGCTGGTGTGTACGCGCAGGAGTTCGGTCATGGTGGCCTCGCGGGGCTCGATGGCGACGAGGTCGCGGAGCAGGCCGCTGGCGTGGATCAGGTCGTGGATACGGCGTGTGGTGTCGGCGTTGCCGATGTGCGTGCCGGGTGGGATGCCCGCGGACGGATCTGGGGGCAGGAGGCCGTCGCTGGTGCCGGTGTCGTGCCACAGGTAGTGCGGGTGGAAGACGTAGCCGGTGGGCATGGGGTGTCGCCTCCGTGAACGGGTGCCAGGGTCAGGGCGCGGTGGTGAACGTGGGGTGTGGTGTGCGGGGGTGGGGGATCGGTGCCTGGATGGCGGCGGCCAGGTCGGCGGTGAGGGCGTCGATCTGGCCGCGGGTGATGCCGGGCATGCAGATGAGGTGGCTCAGGGGCCCGTCGGTGGCCAGCAGCCATTTGGCGCGTACCGGCTCGGGTGGGGTGGGTAGGACGACGGTGAAGGCGTGGGGCCAGCGGCGGGCTGTCCAGCCGGTCGCGCGGATCTGCTCGACGGCGTAGGCGGCGATGCTGCGGGCGTGGCTGGCGCGCCAGCGGTGGCCTTCGCGGCCGTGTGCGGCGATGGCGTGCCAGAGCAGGGCGGCGGCCAGGCCGCAGCGGGAGCCGGTGATGGTGGTGTCGACGCTGGCGGTGTAGGCGATCGGCTGGCGGGCTGGTGTGCGGGCGCTGTTGCGGATGAGGACCACTCCGCAGGGTGTGGGCACGCCGAGGAACTTGTGTCCGCTGATGGCGATGCTGCTGATGCCGCTGGGGTCGTCGAGGCGGAGTTGTCCGTCGAGGGCGAGGGGGATGCCGGACAGGGCGGCGTCGACGTGCAGGTGCCCCACCATGCTGTAGGCGGTGAGGATCGTGTGGATGCGGGTGGTGTCGTCGATGGCTTCGGTCATGGTGGTGCCGGCCGTGGCGACGACGATCGCGGGCCAGCGCCGGCGTTTGCGGATCTGCGCGGCGAGGTCGTCGTAGTCCATGTCGCCGTCCGGGTGCGCCCGCACGACGACGGTGGAGGCGCCGAGCATGGTCACGATCTTGGGGATGGAGTAGTGGGCGGCGGTGGAGTAGTAGATGCGGGCGGTCGGCCACCGTCGGTAGGCGGCGTGCAGGGCGGACAGGTTGCCTTCGGTGCCGCCGGTGGTGACGTAGCCCCACCGGTCGTCGGCCGGCATGCCGAGCAGGTCGGCGACCCAGGTGATCACGGCTTGTTCCAGCACCCGTGTGTGCGCCACTCCGCCGGTGTCGGCGGGATCGCCGATGTTGTTCCACAGCCGGGCGGCGAGGCGGGTGATGACCGGGGTGTGGTCGAGGTCGACCGCGCCCGGGTAGCCGATGCTCGTCGCCGCGGCGGCGTCGGCGGTGTGGATGAGGTGGTCGAGTACGGCGGTGACGTCGATGTCGTCGCGGGTGAGGTCCGCGGCGGCGGTCAGATCGAGGGTCACGCTGCCGGCCCCCGGTCCAGGTGTGCCCGGAGGATGTCGTGCAGGGCGGCGAGACGTTGCCACACCTCGCGGATCGTCGAGTCGCCCTGCTGGGTGAGGGTGGCGTTCGGGTTGTGCCAGAGCGGGTTCCAGGCTGGGTCGAGGGGTTTGCTGGAGCGCACGCCGTCGCCGGTGCGGCGGGCGTGGGGGTCGCGGTCGACCTTGATGGCGGTGTCGTCGGTCAGCAGCACGTAGCACTGGCCCTTGAGGTCGAAGGCCGACCTGCTGTAGGCGGTGCCGGACGGGCTGCGCAGGGCGTGGGCGAGCTGATGCCAGGAGCCGTCGGCGGAGTCCAGCGTGCTCACCCCCGCGCCGGCGTAGGTCGCGTCGGGTGGAAGGGTCATGTCGCCGCCGTTGACCATCGACCGTTGCGGACCCAGGGGATGCCACGGCTGCCCGGCGGCCGCCGCAGAGGCGATGTTGGTGCGGGCGATGCCGGCCAGGTCGGTCAGCAGCGTCGGGAGATGCTGCGACTCGGGTGCGGACAGGAACAGCCGGACGGCGGTGTGCAGCCGGAAGCCCTGCGGCTCCGCCGGGGCGTCGGAGGTGAAGAACAGCATCACCGCGTGCGGGCCGAGGGCCTCGCGGGTGCCGTACCGCTCGTCGGCGGCGTGCAGGTGCCCGGCGTTGAGACGTGTGCACCGGTACACCACCTGCTGACGGAGATCCGCCCACCACCGCTCGTCACGCCCCGCTGCCTCGATGCCGAGCTGCCCGGCCGGTGCCGGCGGCACAGGTGGGGGCGGGGGCGGTTCGGGCGCAGGCTCCGACGGGTAGGCGGCGGGTCCGTAGCGGGACGGCGTTGCGTAGCCCGGCGCGGGCGACGGACCGTAGCCGGACGCAGGCCCATAGTGACGCGGTGAGCCGTACGCGTCGGGAGGTTGATGGTCGGCGGGTACCTGGCCGTGCTGCGGGTGCCAGCCGGGATGCAGCGGGTCGACGCGGCCAGCGTGGTGGCCGGCAGGTCGTTGCGCGTGAGTCATCATCGCGGTCCTCGTCAGATCGAGATGGTGATGGCGTCGGGCACCGCGTTCGGCGGCGGCGTGCCACGGCCGATACCGGCGTGGACCTGCGGCCGGAACAGCCGCAGATGCTCGGCCCACACCCCGCCGATCACTGCGGCGGCGACGATGATCAGGGGCAGCAGCAGCGGGACCAGGGACCCGGGTGCGGCGCCGAGCAGGCTGCCCGCGTTGAGGACCATCAGGCCCAGCAGCACCGTCCCGGCGATCAGACCCAGGACGGGTGCGAGGCGCCACTGCCACACGCTGGCCCGCTCACCGCGGCCAGGCAGGGGCGCGATCAGGGTGGCCAGCGACGCGGCCAGCAGCAGGCTCAGCAGGCCCATCGCTCCCACCGTGGACAGCCAGGTGAACATCTGCGTGAGCGGGTCGGCGCCGGCGGCGGCGAACCCGGCGACCACCACCGCGGCGATGCCGGTCTGGGTCAGTGAGCCGCCGCGCGGCGCGCTGACCCGCCTGCCATCCTCGGCTCCGGCGAGTCTGGCCGGCAGCACGCCCTCGCGGGCCATGGCGAACACGTACCGGGCGATCACGTTGTGGAAGCTGAGTGTCGCGGTGGCGATCCCGAGCAGCAGCGTCACCCCGGCCACGGCCACCGGCCAGGTTCCGAACCAGCCCAGGATCGTCAGCGGCAGATCGGCGTCCGCGGCGGCCCGGTCGGCCACGGTGTGCGGGCCGACCGCTACACCCATCGCCCATGCCGCCGCGGCGTACACCCCGCCGAGCACGAGCGCCCCGACCACGGTGGCCCGGCTGACCGCACGCCGGTCGACGGCCTCTTCGACGAACGAGCCGGGGGCGTCGATGCCCATCAGCGAGGCCACGCAGAACGCCACCGCCCCGCCGATGCCCCCGACCGCCAACCCGGAGGCGTCGAAGCCCTCCCAGGACAGGCCACCGGCCGCGGCCTGACCCACCCCGGCCAGCACGAACAGGGCGACGATCAGCAACGACACCACCAGGACGGCGGTCAGGACCCGGGTCGACCGGTGGATCGGCCACCGCCCGAACATCGCGACCGCCGCCAGGGCGATGCCCGCCCACACCCACCACGCCCCGCCGACCTGGGCGGCGAGGGTCGCGCCGAGCAGCCCGTAGAGGCTGATCTGGATCGCGTTGTAGGCCACCAGCGCGACCATGCCGCCGGCCACCCCCCAGCCAGGTCCGAGACCGCGGGCGAGGATGCCGTAGTAGGCCGCCGGGTGCCCGACCTGACGCGCCATCGCCGTGTACCCGACCGCCAGCACGCCCACTGCCGCGGCGACCAGCACATAGGTCAGGGGCAGCGCGCTCACCCCGGTGGTCGCGTAGATCGCCGGGATACCGCCGACCAGCACCACCAGCGGCGCCGACGCCTGCGATCCGAAGACCCACAACCCGAACGGCGTCACCGTTTTACGTTCCAGCGCCACCTGCACGCCCGCCGTCACCGCACCTCACCCCGCCCGAGCGAGTCCGGGCACGACGAGCTGCGGCAACCGTCGACCGGATGGGCGATCACGGCGCAGGCCGGGGTCGCCACCACGTACACCGCCGCCGGCCGCACCGGACCGCTACGCCAGAAGCGGTGGTCGCGGGCCAGGGCCCGGTCGGCCTGGTGCCGGTCGGTGGTGAACCCGAACAGGTCGTGGCTGCCGTTGCGCCACGCCCGCCGGATCGCGTAACCCCACCCGTCCTCGACCGACGGGCTGGCAGGTGTGGGGGCTCGTGTCGCCGCCAGCCGGGTGCGCATTGTCGATCGGCGTGACGGGCGGTGACGGGTCCGAACGCATGACACGAGGGATGCTCCTTCGTCGTCGAGACGGTGTGACAGGGGGCGGGGTGCTGCCCCGGGTCTCACGAGTGGGCCGACGGTTGCCGCCGTCGGGTGAGACCCGGGGCGCTCGGGGTGGCGGCGCGGACACCGCAGCGGGCGAGTCCGCGTCCCACGCCGCCGGAACCCGGCGGCGGCCGGGTTCGTCCGGTAGGCGGACGGGTCAGACGGGATTCGCACCTGTGCCTCCCCACGAGCGGGTGACGCGAGCGTCCGCTCGCCTCACCGGGCTGCGACCCCGGCGACCGGCTCGGGCGGGTGTCGGGTCACCTGCCGTACCGGGGTTGTGCGGATGCCGCAGCGGTCGATGTCGTGGGATCAGTTATGGCCAGACGGTGCGGTGTCGACCACTGTCGACGCGAAGATTCGACATCCACGCCGGCCCGGTGCCGGTAGCGCCGACGGCAGCCCCTCCCCCGGCGGATCGCATCGCGCCGTGAGACCTTCCGTCCCGTCTCGGCTCGCGGCAGCGCAGGTGCCCTACCACAGGTATGACCGGGTTGCCGGGCGTGTCGGATTTCGGTGTCGAGGGTGGTCGACACGAGCAGACGAGCCGTCTCCTGAACGAGGAGTCCCACACGGGCAAGGCCAGGCGGCGCAAACGTCTGCGGCCCGCGGACGCTGGGAGGGGTCATGAGGAAACGTCTGGTCGTCGACACCCACGCCAGTTCCTGCTACTTCCGCACCTCCGTCGACGACGGTGAGCGCAAGGCGCTGGTGCAGATCACCGAGCGGTGCAACCTGCACTGCGCGCACTGCTTCGTCTCCTCCACCGACACCGGAGCCGACATCGCGCTTCAGGACATGGTCGAGGTGGTCCTGCCTCGGCTGCGGCGGGCCCGGGTGACCCGGCTGACGATGACCGGCGGGGAACCGTTCGCGCATCCGCACCTGGTGCAGATGTGCGCCGCGGCAGCGCGGATGGACCTGCCCGTGAAGATCTGCACGAACGCCACCCAGACCAGCGACACGCAAATCGCCGCGCTCGCCGAGTTGGGCACCGTGCGGGTCAATGTCAGCTTCGACGGGTTCCGTCCTGCCTCGCACGGCCGGTTCCGGGGAAACCGGGACTCCTTCGCGGTCACCGTCGACACGACCCGCAGGTTCGCCGACGCCGGGCTGCTGCACGGGATCCTGTCGACACCCAACGTGCTGACCCGCCCGGAGGAGTTCACGCAGCTGTGCGCGTTCGCCGCCGACCTGGGCGCGGAGTACGTGCTGATGAACCCGCTGTCGAGCTTCGGCCGAGGAATCAAGTCCCATGGCCGGCTCGCCGCACCGGAGCAGACGATGCGGGCGATCACGGCAGCGACCGCGCCGCTGGCCGATCGGGTCGAGCTGGTGCCGATCCGGTTCCCCAACGACGAGCGGCCGTTGTCCGGCTGCGACGCCGGCACCCTGATCTACGTGTTCGCCAACGGTGACACCGCCGTGTGTCCCTATCTGGTCTTCGCCGCCCGGACACCGCAGTCACGGCACACCGACCGCGAATTCCTCGTCGGCAACATCTTCGACGGCGAGATCGCCGACGTCCTCGACGCGTACCGGTTCCACGACCGCTACCAGGTCGGCGCCGACCCGACCTGCGGCGCGTGCGCGTTGAACAGCTCCTGCGGCAAGGGCTGCCCCGCGGCGGTGGTCGCCGCCGGGCAGCGCATCGGCGCGCCGGACGCCGAGCAGTGCCCACCCGACGCGATCCGGTTCCCCCTGCTGCCCATCCCGACGACTCGGCGGTGACCGGTCATGTTCATCGTGATCGAGGGACCCAACGGCGTCGGGAAAACCACCATCGCGGGCCTGCTGGCCGAACGGCTGCGCCACCGCGGCCACCTCGTGCACCTGACATCCGAGCCCACCCGGACCCGGCTCGGGGAGCTGCTCCGCCAGGCCGAGGACGTCATCCACGGCCGGGCCCTCGCCCTCGCGATCGCGGCCGACCGCACCCTGCACGTCGAGGACGAGATCATCCCCGCGCTCGACGCCGGCCACATCGTCATCAGCGACAGGTATGTGCAGTCCTCCCTGGTCCTGCAGCGCGTCGACGCGGTCGACCTGCGGGAGATCTGGAGCTACAACCGGTACGTGCTACAACCCGCCGTCTGCTTCTACCTGGTCGACGACCCGCACACCATCGGCGCCCGCCTCACCGCCCGCCGGCAGCTGACCCGCCTGGAGGCCACCGGCACACCCGAGCGGGAACTGCAGCTCTACGACCAGGCGTTCGCGTTCCTGCACCGCCAGTCATGGCACCAAACCACCATCGACTGCCGCGGCCGGAACCCCGACCAGGTCACCTCCGCGATCCTCGACACGCTGGACCCGCTCCTCGCCCACCGCCCCGCGGCCTGACAGGCTCGCCCCTGTGTTGTCGATCCTGACGCTGAACATCCAGGCCACCTCCCGGCGACGCGCCGACGGGCTACTGCGGTGGCTCGCCGACCGGCCCGAGCAGATCCTGCTGCTGACCGAAACCAGCACCGGCGACGGCACCGCCTACCTACTCGACCAGTTCCACCGCGCCGGCTGCCACGTGCACCACCCACCCCTGCCCGGCGACCGGGGCGCGGCGATAATCAGCCGGATTCCGGTCACCGCCCGCCCGGATCTCACCGCCGGACTCAGCGTCCCCGGACGGGCCGTCGCCGCCACCATCGACACCGCACCGGCCGTCACGGTCCTCGGCGTCTACGTGCCCTCCAGCGACCGCGCCCCCGCCAAGGTCGAACGCAAACGGGCGTTCCTGGCATCCCTCACCGACGCCCTCGACCGGATGACGGCCGACGAGCGGGCCCATCTGGTGCTCGGCGGGGACTACAACGTCATCCCCCGCGACCACCAGCCGCCCTACCCCGGGGTGTGGCGGCCGTTCGAGTACGCCCTGTTCGACGCGCTCACCGCCGCCGGACTCACCGACGCACACACCCACCTCGCCCCCGGCGTCCAGCAGCACAGCTGGTTCGGGCGGGCCGGCAACGGCTACCGCTTCGACTACTGGCACATCGGCGCCGCGCTACACGACACGATCCGAGGCGGCGGCTACCTGCAGGAGCCGCGCGAACAGGGTCTCACCGACCACGCCGCCGTCACCGTCGACCTGGACCTGCCCGTCGACACCACCAGCATGATGGTGTCGTCGGGGGTCGCGCCGGCCACACTGTTCTAAACCCTGGCCGTCTGCGCCGCCCGGATCAACGAGTCGTAGGTGTCGCTGGTCCGCTCCAACGGCACCTCCAAGGCAACCGCGAACCGGTGCAGATCCGCCTGAACCTCCTCGCCCGCCTCACCAACCGCGACGATCCGCTCGATCTCCAGGAACGAGCCGATACCGTCCACCTCATCCAGACACAACGACATCCGGCCGAGCTCGGCGGTGCGGCGGGTCTTACGGATCCGCACCGTCGGGTAGAAACCCAACTGCTGGATCGCCGCGTGCATCTGATCCCGGTCGGCCACCTCCGTCTCGTGCTCCACACACGACTGCTCGTTGGCCACCGGAGTCTTCACCGTCAACAGATGCCGCCCCCGCTGCGTGCGCAGCCGCGCGAACGGCATACCGATTTTGGACTGCCCGTACTCCCATCCGACCCGCGCATAAGCCTGATCGTCCTGAACGACCGGCGTCGACAGCACCGCCCCACGCGCGGCCAGAGCCGTCTCCAGAGCGGGAAGGTCAGCGACGCGGTACTTGACCTCCACCTCGCAAACGGCCATCACGGTCGAGTCCGCCGCTGCGGATGCGTCGAAGGGCGTCACGTCGTGGCAGCCTACGGCGTGACAGCAGCAGCACATGGAAGCCACGCCCTGGCGACAGGGCGTGGTAACGATCTGCGGCAGGTAGGTGGGAAGCTACGCCGCCTTCGGGCGGTTGCGGCGTGGGACGAGCCTGGTCGTCGCCTGGGCGGTGGTCCTCTTCAACTCCGCGAGGACGGAGGTGTAGATGTCGGCGGTCATCGTGTACGAGGAGTGGCCGAGGGTGTCCTGGATTTCCTTGATGCTGGCCCCGGCCGCAAGCATCAGGGTCGCGGCGATGTGCCGCATGTCGTGGAACCGAACCGGGGGCAGGCCGCTTCGGGCGACGAGCCGGTCGAAGCGGCCGGTGACCGTCTCCGGGTGCCAGGGTCGGCCGTCGCGGCGTCGGACGAAGAAGATGTCGGTGTCCGGCCAGGCTTCGCCGGCGGCGAGCTTCCACCCCGCGCGGCGCTGACGGTAGGTGCGCAGGGTGGTCACGGTGTCGTCGCTGAGGTCGACGACCCGGTCCCCGGCCGCCGACTTCACGCCCTTTTCGATCACCTGGTAGCCGACGCTGGTGCGTTGGCTGGTGATGGTGATCGCGGCGGCTGTCAGGTCGATGTCGTAGTCGTGTAGTCCGCACAGTTCGCCTCGGCGCGGGCCGCGGTGGATGGCCAGGTCGAACAGGGGATACAGCTCGGGTTCTTCGGCTTCGGCGATGTCGAGGAACTCGCCCACCTGGGCGGGTGTCCAGACCATCACCGGGCTGGGTCGCTGCCCGGTGTGACGCCACCGGTTGACCGCCGCGTCGGTCCACAACCGAGGCCTCGGTGACTTGCCGGACCTGAGTTCGACGGACTCGGCCGGATTTCGGTCGATCAGGCGGTGATGGTAGAGACGGCGCGCGTCGTTGAGGGCCTTGCGCAGGGTCGCCAGGATGCGCTGCTGGCTGGCAGCACCGACCGTCCGTTTCCCCTTGACCGTGTCCCGGACCTCCTTCACAGGGCTGGCCTTCGCGGCGACGATCTCGGCGTTGCGGGACTCGATCGCGGTGAACACCGATTCGATGTGCGCTGCGGTGAGGTCCTGAAGAGCAACCTGCCCCAGGTGGGGTGTCCAGTACGTGGTGATGTGGTCCTGGTAGCTGCGGCGGGTCGCCGGTTGCAGCTTCGTCCGCCCCTTGATCCACTCGGCGAGGTACTCGCCGACAGTGAGCTGGGTGCCGGCGGGCACATCGGCGCGGATGCGGCGGGCCACGTGATCGCGGTCGGGCAGCGGCTGCTGGGGCGGGACCGCCTGCAGCAGGTCCGCGACCTGCCGGCGTCGAATCTCATCGCGGCCAGCGAGGTCGAGCAGCGCACGGGCGTGGTCGCGTTCGTCGGTGGCCTTGTCTCGGGTGTCGAAGCCGCCGCGGCGTAGTTGCCGCCGCCTACCGGCGGCGTCGAGGGGGAGTTCAAGCTGGTAGCGCCATGTGCCGTGGTGTGGGTTCCACCCGTTGCCCCGGCGCAGCTTGGGGCAGCGTGCGCCGAGACGTTTGCCGTCTGTGCGGCAGCTACAGAGCTTGGTGATGGATCCGTCTGCCACGAGTTCTCTCCTCGCCGACGCCGCCGGTGGGCGGGCATCGGGTTGTGGGTGTCCGTTGGGTGGTGATCGACGCTCGTCGTGGGGCGGTGATCAAGTCGCTGGTGGGGTCGGGGGTTCGCTGGGTACGCCGAGGGCGGCCAGGATCGTCGCGACGGAGACCCGGTAGCGGGAGCCGACCCGCAACACAGGCACCGGTAGCCGGTCCCCGCGTGCCAACTCGTAGGCGCTGCTACGGGACAGGCCGAAGATCTGCCCGGCGGTGGCGACATCGGTCACCGCGCCTAGTGCACGGATGCGCTCGATCGTCCAGACGGGTGGGGATGCTGAAGTGTTCAGGAAGGAGGCACGGTTCGTGCTATCCATGGCATTTGTCCTTCTTGGTGCAAGAAAGAGGGCCCGCCACCTGGGGTGGCGGGCCCTCTAGGGACAGGGTGGCGGAGTCGATGCGGCCTTCGACCGCGACGATCAGGTGTGGACAGTTCGGCTGCTGTAGACGCATCAGCCAAGTCGAGGGCCGGTTGTGGTATTGAGTCAGCCCTCGCCGCAGTCGGCTGCGGTCTCCCGCTCCTCCGACAACTCCACGCCGTAACCGAACACCGGCTTGCGTGACGTTTCGTCGACCCTCTCTACCCCCTGAGGTCCGGCCTTCCACGAGCCGACTGGGTCGGAGAACCAGAGGGCGACATTGATCAGTGCCAGATCACTTTCACCCTCCGGCACGATCATGTTGTTGATGTCGAATGTCATTAGGGTGCAGGGCGGGATGTCCACGTTCAGATCGAAAAACCTGGGACCGCTGGGCCAGCTCAGCAGGAAATCCGATGTGGCCTCGACATACAGGCGCTTTAGTGGTACGGGTGCTCGGTTCTGCACGCGCACGTGTACCGGCGCCTCCTGATCCCATGGCTTTTCCCGGATCTGCCATACGGCGACCCGCGATGCGAAGCGCTGGTCGTACCGCTGACGCTCCAGCCGTGTCATTTCCAACTGTGCCCGGTTGATCTCCTGCTGGTCGCGGTACGTTACTACCGCCACGGCCAGGGCTGGCGCCGCCAGTACGACCGCCAGCAGAGCGGAAATTCCCTGAATCCAATCCGTCGGTTTAGCGGGCTCGCGCCGTCGCGCGTCCCGCCGCCTCCGCGCCGGTCGTCGCCCTCGCATGCTGAGACCTCCTCGGCTTACCCCTCATGGTGCTGGTGGCCCGCAAGGGACCAACCCTCTGCCAGCGCTTCACGACGACCACCACGATCGCGAGGATCTCGGCTCGGGTAACCCTGCAGGACCCCGAGGTCAATGAGTCCATCGAGCAGCAATGAAGTTCAGCAGCGGCATACCGAGAGCGGATACACCGTCGTCGGCACATCGGTCCGCCGGGGCAGAGGCTAGGTCGAACAACACCTGTCACGCAGCGTCACCGACTGGGGTCGGCCACCAGATGAGGCGGCGGGTCGCCGGACGTAGATCGAACTCGGCTCGGTGTGCACTTGCTGCCGTACCTAACCTCTGCATCCGGCCTGTACGCCGACACCCCGAGCTCCATCGAGGTCGACCGCATAGGCAGCGATACCGAGGGGCCCTGCCCCGCCTCGCCGCCGTCGTGACCCTAGGTGCGGTGGTCACGTCAGTTCGGTTCCTGGCTCCGGAGTAGCCTTGCCCAGGACGAGGACGTCCTCGTGGGCGATGAGGTGCATCGGCACTCCGGATGAGCGGGCTTTGCGGACCTGCTGGAGTTGGAAGAACGATGGTCGGGCAATCAGTCGTCCACCGCGGACGGCGGCGAGCAGGGCGACGCACCGTTCGAGGGGTGTGAAGCCGGCGGCGGTGCCGGCTGCCAGGACCGCGGAGGGTAGGTCGACTAGTTCGCCTCGTTTGCGCCACGGGCGGGCGGTCACTACGACGACTCCGCCGGGGCGTAGGAGGGTGTGGCAGCCGCGCAGGATGTCGGTGAACCCGTCGACCAGGGCGGTCAGGGAGTTGCGGTAGGCGAGGTTGCCTTTGTCGTCGCCGTAGCGGTTGTCGAATTTGGTGACTCCGTCGGTTCCGGGTCGGACGAGGCCGTGCACGGTTGGTCCGTACGGTGGTGAGGTCACGACCAGGGACACCTGACCGTGCAGGGCTGCGGGGAGCAGGGTGGCCAGGCGGGTGGCGTCTCCGCGAATGATCGAGCCGCGTCCGGTGGCGCCGTGTCGGTGGGCGTGGGTGATGTTGAGGTCGGCGATGTCGGACCAGCGGGATTCGTATTCGACTCCGATGGCGTCGCGGTGTGCGTGGATGGCTTCCACGATGGTGGTGCCGATTCCGCACATCGGGTCGAGGACCAGGTCGCCGGGCTGGGTGTAGGAGCGCACGGCATGGGCGGCGATCGCCGGCAGCATCCGGGCGGGGTGTTTGACCGACTGGGGCACGTATCGGCCGCGCCGTTGAATGGGGCCGGTCGACTGGGCGGTCGCCCACACCGACAGGTCCTGCGGCCAGGCCGCAATCGTGTCGGTGCCGTCTGGTGTACCGGTGGGCTGATGCGGGGTGGGGTCAGGCATGCCGGTCACCGCCGGGTGGGGTGGTGAAGACGAGCAGGTCGGCGTGGACTTTGACGTGGAGGACGAGCTGCTCGGCGCCGGTGGCTCGGGCCAGGGACAGTAGTTCCTCGTCGGTGGCGTGGTAGGTGAATCGGTCGCCGTCGGTGTCGGCGGTGACCGCGACGATGTGTTGCAGGTATCCGAGTCCGGCGCTGGCGGCGGCGTCGACGACGGGGGTGAAGTCCTCGGGTGTCGCGACCGTCCCGGCGGGGACAGCGACGACGAGGACGAGGCATCCGCCGGGGCGCAGCAGCCGGGTGCAGGCGGCGAGCAGCCACGCGAGGCGCACGCGGTTGGCGGTGTCGCTGCTGTCATCGAGCGGCCAGGTGGCCACGACGAGGCTGGTGCGCCCTTGAAGATCGTCACCACCGCCGAGTGTGTGGGGTGGGTTGTCGGCGGGCGCCGGGTCACCGTCGGTGAGGTCGTCACCGAACCACGCTGGCGCGTCATCCGGGCCGTCGGTGTCCGGGTTGTCGCAGGTGTGCGGGTGGTGCGGGGTGGCGGGGCCGATGACCAGCGCCGGGTCGCCGGTGAACCAGGCAGGGTGGTGCCGGCGCCTGCCGCGCCGGCAGGCGGTGCTCAGCAGGTGTGCGTCAGTGAGGTCGACGACCGCGTCGTCGGGTCGGCTGTAGGCGGCCACGAGCCGGTAGGCCAGCCGGCGGGAAATGCCGTGGTGGTCGTTGCTGCCGCGGGCGGTGCGCCAGACGGTGATCGGCACCGGCGGGTCGCCGGTGATCAGATCCATGGCAGGGACGTGGGCAGTGCCGCCCGTGTGGGCGGGTTGCGGCGTGGAGTGCTCGCTCATGTGGTGTCGGCTCCGCGCCGCGCCGTGATGCGCTGACGTCTACCAATCGGTGTCTGTCAGCCCGAGCGAACACCTGCCGATCTGACAGGGACGTCAACCGGCCTGACAGCGCAGGGACGCCGACGGTGACCCGTGTCGCGGTGGCGGCGGTGTCCGGCTGGCCACTGTCCGGTTTGACCTCGACGGGTGCGACGTGGACATCGGCGTCGGACATCACGGTCACCGTTGACAGGGACGTGTCCGGCACCGTTCCCCGTCCGCGGCGTCCTCCACCGACGCCGCGACCAGTGGCATGTCCCTGTCATCGGCGGACACCTCTGACATCCCTGCCGGACACAAGCCCTGGATGAGTGGGCGGATTCTGTCAGCGACGTGGTGTCAGACATTCAGGCTCTGACAGTCCGGCGGGTTCGTCAGACCGGCTGCCGGCGTCGGGATGAGCACATGGTCGCTGGCGATTCCCCTGCGGTCGTCGGGCTGACAGCGCAGGTCAAGGAGCTGCTCGGGGCAGAGGGCCGGTGTTGCCGACCGGCGGGGAGGGCTGGTGTCAGATCCCGGGTGAACGGTGGTCGGTGACAGGCGCGGGGCGTGGTTGTCATGCCCGGGTCAGACACCGGTGGCGTACTGCTCGCACGGGATCCGCCGATGTCCGTCGGCGGCATCACCGCTGTCGTGTCCCCCTCTGTCCTCTGGGAGTTTTGACATGGTCGTAGCCGACACCCCGTCCTGGCCGGCCTCTCATCTACTGGCCGCGGACGCGGCGTTCGTGGCGCTGACGCGCGGGCCGGCGCCGTTGGCTCTTGACTGTGACCGGCTGGCGCGTGAGATCGGCCAGGACCTGGGTTTGCCGTGCGGTGTCGTGCCGTTGCCGGTGCTGCGGGACTGGCTGCTGACCCATCCCGGCGGATACGCGGGCCGTGATGCGGTGTGGCGGGAGCTGGTGCTGCGGGCCCGCTTGCGGGGCAAGGAGTGGACGATCGCCGCGGTCGGGATGGCAATGCCCGCGCTCGTGCGTATCGCCGGGCAGGTGTCCGCCGGCTACCGGGGCGATACCGCCGACATCGACAACGAGGTGCTGACGGGTTTCCTGGAGGCGTTGCGTGATCACTGCGACCTGACCGGGCCTGCGGTGTACGCGTCGCTGACCATGGCGGCGTTCCGCGCCGCGCGGCAGGTGCGGCTGGCCGACGACCAGGTGGTGCCGGTCGAGGACATCGAGTCCGCCCTCGCAGGATCCCGGACCCCGAAGGCGCCCTATGGCCATCCGGACCTGCTGGTCCGGCGCGCCGGCACCCTCGGCGTCATCGACGAGGCGGACGTGCAGCCGTGGATTGAGATCCGGCTGGGCCGGCGGGCTCCTGAACCGATCGCCGTCCGGCTCGGTATCACCGTGGACGCGTTGCGGATGCGGCTGGCCCGCGCCGACGAGCGACTCGCGCGGGCTGTCGTCGAGGGCAGCCTCAGCGAGGTCACTTCGGCCGACGTTGTCGAGCGGGCGGCGGCGCAGGCCAGGCGGCGCAGTGGCATCCGTGCTGGCAAAGCCGGCGCACGCGTCGCGGCCCGGGCTTGCGTCACGCTGGCCACCTGATTGGTGAGCCTGGGCATATGTGCCCAGGCCCAGCTCCATTCTGGTCTTCCATGTGGTTCGGGCTGGCCAGCGGACCGTTCGGCGGTCGCGAGCTCGTGGCCGTGGGGCTGAGCTTCCGCAGTGACGTGGGTTGTAAGGTGCTGGCGGCGCTATTGCTTGGGCCAGACACGGACGCGGAAACGTTCGATGCCGGTGGGTAGTTCGTCGGCGAACCACGGGGGTTTCCCGTACAGCGCGCGGATTTGGCGTCTGCCGGTGGCGTGCACGTCGACGGTGTATGTTCCCGGCGCTCCGATGGGCATGAACGGGGTCAGCATCTTCTCGTCGAAGATGCTGATACCCAGCGTGCCGCTGGTGGAGTGCAGTTCAGCGTGTCCGTGGGCTTCCCATTCGCCGGTGTCCGTCGGTGCGGGACCGTCCCAGGCCTCGACCGTGACGTGTGGGCGGTGACCAGTGCTGATTTCGCTGAACAACTGGATCTGTTCGGTGCCGGCCCAGCAGAGCACGACGGCGTTGGTGTCGGGATGGCCGAAGGAGTCGAAGTCGCCGCCGATGATGGTGATCATGCAGTGGTCGGGGGTTGGTGTGGCGTCGATGCTGCCCAGCAGGGTCGCCACCGCACCTCCCGAAGGATGTCTCTAGGGATTCGGTGTGGGCCTGCCACGTAGAGGACGGGGCTGACCCACACCGAACGTTAGCGGACGGCCGGAGGTCAGTGGTGGATCTGCACCGCTCCGGCGGTTACGGGTAGGGGTTGGAAACGGTCGACGTCGTAGTCGGCGCCGCGCCGGTTGTCGTAGGTGATCGTGTTACCGGGGATTGTTCCGCTGCTGGTGGGCCAGAGAACTGCTCGCATCCGGTCGGGGCCGGGCTGGCAGTTCGGGCCGGCGGCGGGGCAGCCCCGGTAGCCGTACACGACGAATCCGACGTTGTCCCCGGTGGTGGTCGTGCTGGTGCCCTTGGCGGCGACCTTGCCGTCGGGGGTGACCACCAGCCATTCCAGCCGGGAGGTGGGCTCCATGCGGATCACCTCGGGGATCCACAGTTTGGCCTCGCCGGTGGGCGGGCCGGTCTGGGTGTAGTAGCGGGCGGTCAGGTGCGCCCACGTCCACGCGGTCGTGGGGGTGCCGTTCAACGCGCCGGCTGGTGTCTCGGTGGCGGCGTCGACGTTCGTCCAGCCGCCGTCCGGGTCGTAGACCACGATCATGACGGTGGCGGCGTCGCTGCCGCCGTCGTCGTCGGTGACGGTCACGTCGAGGGTGTACATGCCGGCGTGAGCGAAGCTGCGCCGCAGGGTGCAGGTGTGTGCGTTGGCCGCGGCGGTGCCGGTGGTGCCGTCGTCCCAGTTCACCGCACAGGTGTGGGTGTCGTTGCTGCCCGGGTCGGTGAAGGTGGCGGTGACGGTCACCGGGGTGCGGGCCTTGAACAGCTGCCACGGATCGGGGCCGGTCACGGTGACCTGCGGGGCGACGTTGTGCACGGTCACCACGGCGGTGTCGGACACCGGCGCGTTGAACCCGTCGTCGGCGGTCAGGGTGACCGTGAACGTGCCGTCGTCGGTGCAGCTGATCGAGGTCTGCGGGTCATGGGCGTCGGTGAACTGGCAGGTCGCGCCGGCATCGACGTTGTCGCCGGCGGTGTAGGTCCACCTCACCGACGGGGTGGACTCCCGGTCGCGGGCCGAACCGTGCAGGGTGATCGCAGAGCCTTCGTCACCGGTGACGTTGGGGCCGGCGTCGACCACGGGTGCCTGATCGATCTCGCCGATTCCGCCGCCGGTGCCGTCGGAGGACTCGATGATCTCGACGAAGAACAGGTCGACCCACTCCCCCGGTGGCTTGTTCTCCGAGTACAGGATCCGATCGTCGCGGTAGAAGTCCCGCAGGGCGGACCCGGCCCGGCTGTTGTCACCGGTGGGCACCGCCCGCACGGAGAAGTCCCAGTTCGGGTTGGCCGCGCCCTGCTGGGTGCTGGCGAACGGGAACTCGTCGCACTGCTCACCCTCGCCGGGCGGGTTCGGCAGACCAGTGCTGTCGTACGGCGGGAGACGGTCGCACGCCCGGTCCTTCTCCCGCCCGTTGCGGTCGTAAGTCGATCCGTCGCTGGGTATCCGCTCGAGGTAATGGTCCAGTGGTCCGCCGTACCGGCCGGGGATGACCTTGTCACCGTCGGGCTTGAGCGGATACGTGGCGTTCGGATTGGCGAACGCGTCGCGGATGTGTTTCGCCACGGCGTGCACCGGCGTCTGGCTGCCGTCGGCCTCGTACAGCCGGTACTGCAGGTGCGGAATCACGTCGTGGAAGATGCAGGCCCCTACCCGGGTGGGCAGGAAGTACGTGCCCGAGTCGCAGCGGACCCAGTACACGTTGTCGTTGTCGGAGGTGTGGCCGTCCTGAGCCTGGACCTCGAAGTTGAACGCGTGGTACAACGCTTGGTCCTGGAGAGTCGACACCGACTCGTCGGAGGTGAGGTGCCAGGTGACCCACCGGTTGTCGGCGGCCCGTTCGGCCCACAGCGACAGCGGCATCAGATAGGTGCCGCCGCTGACGTCACAGCCAGGAGTGTCGCGGTAGCACTCTAGTTCCAGGCCGAACAGCGACGCGGGGGTGTAGCTGCCGCCGAACGTCACGGACTCCGCCCGCAGGAACATCGTGATGTTCCGCTGGCTGTCGTCGCGGCCGTACCCGACGGCGATGACCGGCATGTACACGAATCCGGTCTGCTTGTTCTGGCTGTCGAAGACGTAGTCGTAGGCGATGTAGCGGGCACACCACATCAGCCGGTTGCGCATGTGTCCCCGTTCGCCGGTCGCCGCCGACGTCGTCTGGCACTCCCGCACCAGGTCCTCGTCGGGCTGATCCGGTGGGCTGAACCGCTCGCGCAGAATCTGCGGACCCGCCGCGGCGGCGACGTCGAAACCCGCCGCGCCCGGCGGTGCCGGCCGGGCGTTGTCCCGTGCCATCTGCTGTGCCTGCTGCACCGTCAGTGGCTCATCGCCGGCGGCGGACCGGCGCGGCGCAGCAGCCTTGCCGGGCTCCGGCAGCGGCGCGTCAGCGGGAACGATGCCCAGGACACGCTGCTCACCCTCGGTGCCCGACGGCACGGCCGCATCGACCTGTCCTGTCGACGGGCCTGCCACCGCTGGCGCGGTCAACGCAGGCCACGCCAGCACCGCGCCGACCGCCAGTATCGCGGCAGCACGGCGCCTACCAACCTTTCCCATTGCGATCCCCGTTTCCCCGTGTAGCCGCCGCGCGAAGGCTCCGCATCACCTCGAGGGGCTGACGAGAAGGCGACGGCGATGCCCTGGCGGGCACCGATGCCGACGGTATGTAACCGAACAGCCTCATCCCAGCTTTCTGTAGAGATAACGACCGATGCTTTGTCGTCGGCCGATGCCCGTCAGTGACGTTTGTTCCGGACGCGGGGTCAGAGCGCTGTCAGTTCGGCACGTGTGCGCCACGTCTGACACAGGCCGGTTGGTAGGTACGGGACCCGACGAGAACGGCGAGCGCCGTCGTTGGGTTCCGTTCGCCGTCGAGCAGCGGGCGACGCCTCTCACGCTTCCCCGGGTGCCGCGCCGTCGTATGCGCTGACACCTCATCGATCACGCCAGCGCCCACAAGGGAGGACAAGCTCCTCCCGGGATGGCATGACATGCCGACCCCGCGCTCGACGGCACCCCACTGTCCGTTCTGGCAATCACCCCGCCCCGGTGCCCCTATTCGGTGACCGGCGGTGGGGTGGGAGGTGACCACCATGCTTCTCATCCGTACCCGACCGGGCGCGCGTCGCCCGGTGATCAGCCGTATCGCCCGCGCCGCCACCGCTGTCGGCGTCGCCGTCGTGGTCCTCGCCGCGCCGGGCGCCGCGCACGCCGACGCGGGCGAGCTCACCCATCTGGCGGCGAACAGCCTGCCGGTCGTCATCACCAACCTCCGCAATCTGATCATGGGATTGCTGGCCGGGATCGCCACCCTGTTCCTGGTTCTCGCGGGGGTCTACTGGGCCACCGCGGGCGGTGACCCCGGCCAGGTCGACAAGGCCAAGAGCGCGCTGCGCAACGCCCTGGTCGGCTACGGCTTGGCAGTGCTGGCCCCGGTCCTGCTGCAGCTGATGCGCGGCGTCGTCGGGGGGTGAGCCGTGAGCTGGATGATGGGCCCGATCCTCGACCAGGTCGTCGAGTGGCTGATCGAGGCGGTCCTGGCCTGCCTCAACGCGGTGTTCGGTCTGATCACCAATATGCTGCTCACGACCCCGCAGGTCACGGCGCTGCCTCAGGTGCAGGCCCTGACCGGCCGGTCGATCTGGATCGTCGACACCGTGTTCGTTCTGGTGTTCGTCGCCGCCGGCGTCATGGTCATGGCGTCCGGCGGCAACGAGCAGTCCCGCTACACCGTGAAGGACCTCGCCCCGCGGCTGGTCGTCGGGTTCGTCACCGCGCATTTCTCCCAGCTGCTCTGCGGGCAGCTGATCACTGTCGCCAACGCCCTGACCGGGGCGATCAGCGAGGGCACCTACGACGGGGACAGCACGTTCGCCGCGGTACGCCGGCACGTCGACGCCGGGCGGGACGCGACCGCGTCGCTGCTGTTCCTCATCCTCGTGCTGGTCATCACGGTACTGATCGTGATGACGGCGTTCCAGCTCATCGGCCGATTCATCGCCCTGCTGGTGATGACCGCGATCGCCCCGTTGGCGTTGGCCTGCCATGCCGTGCCCGCCCTGGAGGGCATCGCCCGGATGTGGTGGCGCGCCTACGGCGGTTGCCTGGCGATCCCGACCGCGCAGGCGTTCACCCTCACCGCCGGACAGTGGATGCTGCTCGACGCAGCTCATCTGCTGCCCGTCCTGGGACTGCCGGTCGATCCCGGGGGTGTGCTGAACCTGTTCATCGTGATCGTCCTGCTGTGGACCACGGTGAAGATTCCGGCGTTGGTCGGTCGGTGGGCCAGCCAGGGCGGACGCGGCCCGACCGCGTTCCTCGGCACTGTCGTGCGGGTCGTGGTCGTGCAGCAGCTCGCCCGCAGCATTCCCGGCCTGTCCGCCATCAGAACGCTCAGGAGATGACCCGACGACGGCAGTGGTTGGTGTGGTTCCGGTGGTGTCCTATGGGGTGGTGCTGAGGACCCGAAGCGCTCCCTCGGTCAGGATGTAGCTCGCCTTGACCGCCGCTGGGACGTGAGGTGCGTCCAACAATGCGGGGTTGTGGTCAGGTTCCCATCCGACGATGTCAGTCGCGATGCTCAAGGCCTGATCGTCCTGGGAACGCACGAGGGCGTGCGCCAGGTTCAGGTAGGCGCCTGGTTGCGTCCCGTCGAACTGTGCGGCCATGTCGGCGATGTGCTCGGCGATGGGGTGGGCGTGGTGGGGGTACAGCGCGGTCAGGCATGCCAACGCGTAGCGGATAGCGGCGGGTTCGCTGTCCCACCGGGCCAGTAGCACGGGAAGCTGCGCACCCACGGTGTAGTGCACCTGCCGGACCATCTCGTCAACCGTGGGCGGGCGGTGCTCGACGGCGGCGCGGTCTGCGTCGACGAGGAGACCCTCGGCCCGCCGGCCGGCCGCGATGAGCAGCCACACGTGCAGGTCGAGCCGCTGCTTGGCCGGCAGCGCCCCGGAGACGATCATGCGGGTCAGGAACGGCAGCGCCGGCGCGGTCGCCGTGTAGCAGGTTCCCTGGTGCAGCAGGTCGTCGCCGAACAGTTCGTCGAGGGTTGACTCCCAGTCGCCGTAGGGATCCGCCAGGGCCCGCACCAGGTCGGGGACATCATCGGCGGGCCCGTGGACGTGCTCCAGATCCGCCCAGGCGATCTCATCCAACCCGGACAGGTCGATCGGCACGTCCCGAACCTGGTCGGGTGCGAGCGTCAGGCTGGCGGGTGGCGGCGCCTCACCGATGACAATGTCGGGCACCGGCGGCCGGGCGCCGGGGTTGGTGTGCTCGATCGGGGCGCCCGTCGGCCGGATCCGCTCGAGCAGCGACGGGTCGCAGCGGCTGCCGCCGTCGGGATAGCCGCCGTGCCGGCGGGCCACCGCGGCAGCCTGCCTCCCGACCGCGTCGATACTCCGGTGCCCGGCGGCGTCCGGCGGGTAGGGGCCCTCGTCGAAGGCCATCACGGCCCACCCTGCCGCTTGGCGGGCCGGTCTGGCCGTGACCAGGGCAAAGCCGTACGCAGCCAGGTCCTCTGCCAGCGCCCGCGCCTGCTCCTCGCCCGGCACCACGAACGCGTGAGTGCCAGCCACCGCAGACCAACCAGTCATCGCCTCGGGTCCTTCCACGACCGTCGCCACCGGCGAGCGCCCACTGCTCGGGCAACGGAATGCCCGTCGCCGTCCGTCAACCCCACACATCCAGGTCCGGGCATTGGTGCCGCGCTACCAGCATCACCGCCGGACCACCCACCAAAGAAGGTGAGTGATCATCAAATGAGTACGAAGAGTAGCGTCACCGAGGAGGAGCCCTTCCGGGCGCGGGTTCCCGCCGACGTCGACGCGCCGGACAAGGTCGCCTACGGGCTGACCTGGCGGCAGCTGGCCATCCTCGCGGTAGCCGGGCTGCTGTTCTACAGCGCCGGTAGCGGCCTGCGGGCCGTGCTGCCGCTAGAGGTCATCGTCGTCGCCGGCGTGGTCGTCGGCGGTGTCGTGGTCGGCCTGGTCCTCGGTCGCCGTGACGGACTGCCGATGGACGTGTGGCTGATCCACGCGGCGCGGCACTCCCGCAGCCCGAAAGGTCTCGCGCCGGCAGGGGAAGCCGCGGCCGTAGTGCCCGAGTGGGTGCAGCCGCCGACGGCACGTGTGCCGCTGCCGGCTCCGCTGCGGCTGCCCGCGACCGCGATCGACGACGGCGGTGAGATCACCGTGGGCGGTGACCGGGCGGCGATCGTCGCCGCCGGGACCGTCAACCTGACGCTGCGCACCGCCGACGAGCAGGCCGCCCTCATCGACGGGTTCGGTCGGTGGCTCAACAGCCTGTCCGCGCCGACGCAGGTTCTCGTGTCCGCGCAGCCGGTCGACCTGGCCTCCCACGCCCGGGCGGTGGCCGACGCCGCCCGCACGCAGCCGCACCCCGCGCTGGAGGCCGCGTGCGCCGACCATGCCGCGTTCCTCGCCGACCTGGCGCAGCGGCGGGATCCGCTGCGCCGCCAGGTCCTCGTGGCCACCCGCACCGCCGGCGGCGACCAGGGTGCGCGTCGCCGTGGTGACGACACCGTCCGCGCGTTGTCCGGGCTCGGGGTGGCCGCCCGCGTCCTCGACGGGTCGGCGGCCACCGCGGCGCTCGCCGCTGCCGCCGACCCCTACCGGCCGCCGCGCCCGGGTGGCCTGGCTGCCCCGGACACGGTCATCACCGTCACCGCCCCCCACACGTCCGCTGGAAGGAGAACCCGGTGATCGGCATTCGACGACTCCGCGCCCACACGACTGCGGCCGGCGAGGACTCGGCCGGTCTGGCCGGCGCGGTCGGACCCGCCTCGGTCGAGGTGACACCGCGGTGGCTGCGCGTCGGGGACGGCTACACCGCCACCCTCGTGGTCACCGGCTACCCGGCCGAGGTCGGACCCGCATGGCTGGAGCCGCTGCTGTCCTACCCCGGCCGGGTCGACGTCGCCCTGCACATCGACCCGCTGCCCGCGCCGGTCGCCGCCGCCCGGCTGCGCAAGCAACGCGCCCGGCTGGAGTCCTCGCGGCGTCTCGCCGCCGACCGGGGCGCGCTCGCCGACCCATACACCGAGGCCGCCGCCGCCGATGCCACCGACCTGGCCGACCGGCTCGCCCGCGGCGCGGCGAAGCTGTTCCGCGTCGGCGTGTACGTCACCGTGCACGCCCGCACCGAGGACGAACTGGTCCAGGCGTGTGCCCGGGTCAAGGCCGCCGCCGCGTCCACCCTGCTGGAGGTGCAGCCGGCCACCTGGCGGCAGCTCGCCGGCTGGACCACCACCCTGCCGCTGGCCTGCGACGGGCTGCGGATGCCCCGCACCATGGACACCGACGCGCTCGCCGCCGCGTTCCCCCTGGCCTCCCCCGACCTGCCGGCACCGCTACCCGGTGACCCGGCGCCCACCGGCGGGGTCCTCTACGGCATCAACCCGACCGGCACCGGAGTCGTCTGGTGGGACCGCTTCGCCCAGGACAACTACAACGCCGTGGTGCTGGCCCGATCCGGCGCCGGGAAAAGCTACTTCGTCAAACTGGAAACGCTGCGGCACCTGTACGCAGGCGTCCACGTGTCGATCATCGACCCGGAAGACGAGTACCTGCGCCTGGCGGACACCGTCGGCGGCACGATCGTGCGGCTCGGCGCCCCTGGTGTGCGGATCAACCCCCTCGACCTGCCCGCCGGCGACACCCGTCCCGACGTGCTCACCCGCCGCGGACTGTTCCTGCACACCCTCATCGCCGTCCTCGTCGGCGGCCAGCCGCCACCGGCCGAGCGGGCAGCCCTGGACCGTGCCATCCTCGCCGTCTACCGGCAGGCCGGGATCACCGCCGACCCGCGCACCCACCACCGGCCCGCCCCCCTGCTGCGTGACCTGGCCACCACCCTGACCGCGGACACCGACCCCGCCGCCCGGCAGCTCGCCGCCCGGCTCGCACCCTGGATCGACGGCTCGTTCAAAGACCTGTTCGACGGGCCCAGCACCACCCGACCCGACGGCCACCTGGTCGTCTGGTCGCTGCGGCAGCTGCCCGACGAGCTGCGCGGCGTCGGTACCCTGCTCGCCCTCGACGCGATCTGGCGGCAGGTCGACACCCCACCCGCCAGCAGCCCTCCACCGCGGCGGATCGTCGTGGTCGACGAGGCATGGCTGCTCATGCGCGACGGCGAAGGCGCCAAGTTCCTGTTCCGCCTGTCCAAAGCCGGCCGTAAACGCCACACCGGACTGACCGTGGTCACCCAGGACGCCGCCGACGTGCTCGGCACCGACCTCGGCCACGCCGTCGTCGCTAACGCCGCCACCCAGATCCTGCTGCGCCAGGCCCCACAGGCCATCGACGCCGTCGGTGACGCCTTCGGTCTGACCGCCGGTGAACGACGCCTGCTCCTCACCGCCGACCGGGGTCAAGGCCTGCTGATCAGCGGCACCAACCGCACCGCGTTCGAGGCGATCTCCAGCGACACCGAGCATGCCCTGGCCACCACCCACCCCCTCGACCTGGTCGACACCGACCGCGTCTAGACCCCGCTCACCGACACGGCAGGCGGACGGCGCCGCATCCCAGCACGGGTGCGGCGCCGTCCGCCTGCCGTTCGCCTCCCCCGCGAAGGACACCCGCATGGCAACCCATTGGCTTTCCCTGTCACCATCCACTGTCGATCCGAATCCCGATCCGACGATCCCTGCTCCACCTGTCACCGGCTGGGTGCTGCAGGCAGCGCACTGGGCCATCGAGCGGCCCTGGCTGCTCGGCGTCGCCGGACTCCTGCTCTGCGCCTGGGTCGCCGGGCGGAACCGTGTCGCCCTCTGGCGACACCGCCACCACGCCGCCGGTGCCCGGCTGGTCACCATCGCCCCACCACCTGAGGTCGACCAGCACGGCGCCGCCGCCCTGTGGGCGAACCTGGCCGGCATCCTCACCCCGTCCCGCCGTCGGCGGCTGCTCTACGGCATCCCGCACATCGTCTGGCAGTACACCTGGACCGGACGGCGACTGGTGATCTCGGTGTGGGTGCCCGGCACCGTCCCGAGCGGGGCGGTCGAAGCCGCCGTCCGCGCGGCGTGGCCCGCCGCGGCCACCACCACCACACCCGCCCCGGACCCGATCCCCACCACCACCGCCACCGCGGCGGTGGGTGGGCATCTGCTGCCCGTGGCCGCGGAGTGGCTACCGCTGGCCGCCGACCACGACGCCGATCCGCTGCGCGCCCTGATGGCCGCCGGCGCCCAACTGCACGCCGATGAGCACGCGTGTGTGCAGATCCTCGCCCGTCCCGCCACAGCCCGCCGCGCCGGGCGGGCACGACAGGCCGCCGGCCGCCTGCGGCAGGGCACCAGCGGCGTGCCATCGGTGAACCTCGCCGGACCGCTGACCGAGCTGATCGGCATCTTCCTGCCCGGCAACGCCCGCTCCCCCGCCAGCGCGGCGCCGGTCGGCCGCCGCGATCCGACGGTGGAGAGGGATGTCCGGGCGATCCTGGACAAGACGTCCCACCAACTGTGGGAAACCGGCATCCGCTACGCGGTCGCCGCCCGCCCGTTGCGGGACGGCACGCTGCCACATCACCGGCTGCGAGGGATCGCCGACGCGGTCGCGTCGACGTTCGCCGTCTACGCCGGCCGCAACCGCCTCGCCCACCGAACCCGCATGCGCCACCCCGTCCACATAATCACTACGCGGCGCCTCGGACCGGGGTTTCTCACCTCGACGCCGGAGCTCGCCGCGATGGCGGGTCTGCCGCGTGACCTCGCCGTGCCCGGACTGGACCGTGCCCGCGCCAAGTCCATGCCAGCCCCGGTCGCCGTGCCCGGGGGTGGGCGGGGCCGCAAGGTGCTCGGTGACGCCGAGGTCGGCGGGCATGCCGTCGCCCTGTCGGTACCGGACGCCCGCTACCACACCCACCTGGTCGGTCAGACCGGCTCGGGTAAGACCACCCTGCTGGTCAACCTGATCGTCGACGACATTCGGGCCGGCCGCGGCACGGTCGTGCTGGACCCGCACGGCGATCTCGTCCTCGACGTCCTCGACCGGATTCCCGCCACCGTGGCCGACCGGGTGGTGCTGTTCGATCCCGCCCAACCCAACCCGCCGGCGATGAACCCCCTCGAAGGCGACGACCATGACCTGGTCGTCGACAACCTCGTGTCCATCTTCGGGTCGATCTTCTCCAAAGCCTGGGGGCCCCGGATGGACGACGTGATGCGGGTGTCGTGCCTGACCCTGCTACGGCACGCCAACGTCACCCTCCAACACATCCCGCCCCTGCTCACCAGCGCCCAGTTCCGGTCGGCGATGACCGTCGACCTGGACGACCCGGACGGGCTGCACGGCTTCTGGCAGTGGTACGACGACCTGTCCCCCGCGCTGCGCTCACAGATCATCGGCCCCGTCCTGGCCCGGCTCCGCGCCTTCCTGCTGCGCGACTTCGTCCGCACCACGATGCGCTACCCCCGGTCCAGCTTCGACATGTCGACAATCCTCGACGGTGGGGTGCTGCTGGTCCGCATCCCCAAAGGCGAGCTGGGCGAGGACACCAGCCGACTGCTCGGCTCGCTGATCCTGGCCCGGGTCTGGCAGGCCGCCACCGCCCGCGCCAGCATCCCCGCCGAGCGGCGCAGGGACTGCGCGATCTACCTCGACGAAGCGCAGAACTTCTTGACCTTGGCCGCGAGTCTGGACACGATGCTGGCCGAGGCCCGCAAGTACCGCCTCGCGATGACCCTCGCCCACCAGGACCTCGCCCAGTTCCCCCGCGAGCTGCTCGCCGCCGTGTCCGCGAACGCCCGCAACAAGATCTACTTCAGTGTCGCGCCGGAAGACGCCCGCGTGCTGGCCCGGCACACGCTGCCCGAGCTGGACGAGCACGACCTGGCCCACCTCGACGCGTACACCGCCGTCGGGCGGCTGGTCGTCGACGGCCGGCAGACCCCGGCGTTCACCCTGCGGACCCGCCCGCCGCTGCCGGTCATCGGCGAGGCCACCGCCATCCGCCAACAGGTCGCCACCGCGATGCCCGCCCAGGACCCGTCCGCGATCGACGCCCTGGTCAAACGGCACAGCCAGCGACCCGACGACCGGCGCCGCAGGCCCGCCAAGAACTCGCCCTGACCAGTCCTGTCACCCCGGCCGGTGCCGGCTTCCGTGCCGGGATCCCCGACGGGATCCACCGCCCCTTCCACCCCTCACCGACGACACCGGCTGACAGAACCCGTGACCGCGCTGTTCGTGCCGCACCGCAGCCTGCCGGCTGGCCGGTGTCGTCGGGGCTCACTCAGACACCCTCCGAAAGGAGGGCCCACTCCCCCTAGGAGCACCTGCCCGTGTCCGGTCGTCTTCCGCCTCGCGCCGCCTCGTCCGACCCCTACCGGCACACCCGCCGGCTCACCCCCCGGGACCGGCTGCTGCTGTCCTGGCTCGCCGAGCACTACCTGCTGTCCACCCGCCAGATCACCAAAGCCCTGTTCCCGTCCGACCGTAGCGCCCGACTGCGGCTGACCCTGCTGCACCGCATCACCGCCGTCGACCGGTTCGTCGACACCAGCGCCGCCGACTCCACCCAATACCTGTACGCGCTCGGACCCCTCGGGCTGCGCCTGCACCGCGACGCCTACCACGACCCCGACAACCCCACCGCGAAGGCGCCCCGCAGCAGCCGTAGCCGGGCCGACCGCATCCTCGGCAGCCGCAAACTGCGCCACCTCCTCGGCGTCAACGACTTCTTCACCGACCTGATCGCCCACACCCGCACCCACCCCCACGCCCGCCTGCACCGATGGTGGTCCGAACAACACACCACCAACGCCTACGGCGCCGCCGGAATCCAACCCGACGGCCACGGCATCTGGACCGTCGACGACACCACCGTCGGGTTCTTCCTCGAACACGACAACGGCACCGAACCCCTCGGACGAGTCCTGGCCAAACTGCGCGCCTACCAACGAGTCACCGAATTCGGCCCCCGCTACCCCGTCCTGTTCCGGCTGCCCAGCCGGGCCCGCGAACGCCACCTCCTCGACGCGCTCGCCGGCATCCCCACGCCGATGCCGATCGCCACCGCCGTGCACGGCGCCGACCCCGCCGGACGTGTCTGGACTCTCACCAGCGACCCTGCCCGGTTGCGGCACCTGCACGAACTTCCCAGCGACCACGGCCCGCACGCGGCCACGAACCCGAACCGGTTCACTGCCTGCGATGCGGAGACGCCCAGGCCGCCGTGACTACCCGCCGAAGGTGACGCAACTCAGCGACGGTGAGAACACGGCGTTGGTCGCGCTTGGCCTCGCTGTTCATGAGGTACTTGCGCCCGAGAATCCCGAGACACCGGTCGGACTACAGCAGTTTCGCCTACGCGACATCGGCTGCCTCGTCGCCGCGGGACACTTGGCGCGGCGGATTACCGTAGCGGCTGCGGATCAGCCGGAATACGTGTCATCACCTCCTGGAGGGCTGCGATGTCGGGGATCGAACTCATCGCCGCGGCGTTGGCCGCCGGGGCCCTCGCTGGCACCACGGGGGTGGCTGGCGACGCGGTGCGGGAAACCTATGCCGCACTGAAAGGCCTGCTACGCGCCCGACTTACCAGCCGGCCGGGGGCGCAGCAGGCGCTCGAGGTGCCCGAGCCCGACCCGGACCGCTGGGTCGCCGCGATCGGCGACGATCTCACTGCAGTCGGAGCTGACCAGGACGAAGACGTGCTCGACGCGGCTCGGACATTGCTGGATGTGACCCGGCCACCCGGTCACCAGCAGGTGTACATCTACGACAGCAAGGGTGTCGTCGTCGGCGACGGCAACACGAACAACTTCACATTCAACGGCTAGCCACGTCATCTGACCCGGATCGGATTGATCCGTGTGGTGCGGTTCCAGGTCACCGTCGGGTCGATCCCGACCGCCACTCCGAAGCCATGCTTGATGGTCAATGTGCTCACTCGCCCGCGGACCTGAGGCGGGGGCATTCGGGCAGCCCAGGCGGCAACCTCTTCCTCGGAGATCAGTCGACTTATGTCGATTGCCCGCACCGCTTGTGCCACGGTGGTCGGCAGCCGGCGGCGGGCCTCCTCCGCGGCCTCTGCATTCTCCGGCGAGTCGTCGCGACACAGCGCCAGGTCGGCTCGCACCCGCGGGTGGCGCAGCAGCGGCACGAGATCTACCTCGCAGGACGTCATCCGGTGGACGTAGGTCAGGTTCACCTTGTTGCGGTCGCCGACAGTGATCCCGGTGCAGTTCCAGATATTGGTTAGGAATCCGTGGTGCAGTGATGTCTCGACCACCCCGCCTGCAACTGGTCGGTGGCCGGACGTGCGGGCGGGGTTGTAGCGCCAGGCCGACCAGTTGAAGACCGGTTCTCCGTCGTCCATGTCGATCAGTTCGGCTACTTCGATGATCGGGCTGTCCACCACGCATCGGTGTTCAACGTTGAGCCGGTTGTGGGCACCCCACATCACGCCCACCGAGTCGCGAATCGTCACCTCCGACACCGGTCCAGCTGGCATCCGCCCGTCGATGTGGCCGCGCGCATCGGGAGCGACCACTGCTTCCGGCTGCAGTCGTGCGGCCTTGGTGGCGAGTGCGTCGAGAGCCGCCATCCATTCGTGGAAGCCGTTCCCGCCGTCTGGCGCTGATCTGAGCTCGAGAACCTCGGCCAGCAGATGGCTGACCGTGTGTAGGCATGTGGCGGGGTCGGCCAACCGCAACGCGTCCAGTTCCTCGACAAGATCGGGGTTGGCGCGAACCACTGGCAGGCTTCGCACGCGGTCGACCAGGTCCGCGACTTGCGAGGTCCGCTGCTCCACAAGCCGATGCCACTGCGTGGTGAGGTCCAGCTCAGCGACGAGGTCGGAGATGGGCTCCCGCAGCGCCGTGTCCCCCAAGGCCGGAGACGGATGCTCACCGTGAACTCGTTGAATCTGGGTGAGACGTTCCGGCCGATGTGTCGACGCGGCTTGGTCGGGCCTATCCGTGTCCGGCAAGGGACTGAGGTCCGATTCATCGACGTCGGCCGCAGCCAGCTCCTTCTCCGAGGCGAGCGCAGCTCGGTGGTCTGCCCACCGTGGGTCGTCTGATCGGACATCGCGGTCGGCCTGTGCCGGCTCGGTCTCCGCACTGGGGACTTCATAGTCGCTGGCAACAAGGTCGGGGCGCGCCAGCGGCGCATCCGTTGCGACCCCGGCCTGCTGATCTGTAAGCCCTGGACCCCGGTCATAACCGGTACGACTGGGGTGAATATCAGGAAGGCCGTTGTCCTGCTCTGGCCGCCAGATGTGAGCGGTGGTCAGGTCGCGGCCGTGGGATCGGTTCGAAGGTTCGAGGTCAGACGCGTCGCCCGACCTACTGGGCGCCGTCTGCGGGACTTCCGATTCCCTGCCCGCAGAGGCCGGAAGTGGACCACTGTAGAGCTCGATTTCCGCCGAATCTCGCACCGTGACATCAGCGGAAACAACGCGGGGCAGATCCGGCACTCCCCCCACACTGACGCGCCGTACGAGACTGCCGCCGTTGGCAGTCCCGTCCTCGTCGCGCTCTGGCCGCCAAACATCAACGGCCATCACGCGGGGCTCGTCAACCCGGCCCGTAGCTTCGCGGTCGCCAGGCAGGTCGTTCGGTCGGCTGGTGGCCACCTCCGGCAGGTTGTCGGTGGCACCCCTGGACCGATCGGGATGCGCGTCAACCACGTCGTTCTCGCCAGTCCCGCCCTCTGGTCCGAGGCCCTCGTCTGAGCGTTGGTCCAATACGTCGGCGGTCAAGGCACGAAGCGACGGGCGTCGCCGGTCAGGTGCCGTCATACCCCCGAGCCCCAACTCCGAGTGGTCATCCGGTGACTCGTCGGGGGCCAGGTGGCCTTGCCGCAGGAGGGGAAGGCTGCTTGCCCTAGTAGCACTACGCTGGAACAACTGTCTCGGGTCGATGTCATCAAGAAGTGGCGTGAGCGGGGCCACCTCAAGACGCTTGGGCGGTTCGGGAAGCCTGGGCGTTTCGAGGTCATCGGGCGTTTCGGGAGAACTAGAGAATTCCATCGCGACCACACCCTCACGTATCGATGTGCGTGCGAATCTTGACGCTAGCGTACGGATGCAGTGGCAGTGCCGCAGCAGATCGGATTGCACACCATGTGAGAGCTCTTCGCCGCCGGATATCCGACTCGGCTGGCTCGATGTCGAGTGTCACCTTAAGCGCGGTGCCCTTGACTCGGACGAGTCGGGTATTGCCCGATCCCACGGAGCGCGGGGGTAAGGCAGACAGCAACCTGGTCGCTGATCGTGGCGGTCGCCGCATCAGCGGGCGCGCCGGATCCAATCATCGTGCCCGGTACGCAGGGCCATCGTGGCCGTGACCAGGGTCTTCGGTAAGGACCGCGCCGCGCCGCCCAGGATCACACCCAGCGCATGCTCACCGATCACCTGCTCCGCCACCTCTGGCAATACCAGGACGACCGCCCTTCTTCTCGTCCACCATCACCGGCGCGTCGGCCTTCGGCTGTGATGACATCGCCGTTCTTACGCCGAGCGGCAGGCACACTCGCCTCAGGTCGTGCAGCCAAAGGTCTGTCGGGCGTACTCCTTTCCTGTCAGATCACGGAATCTGTCAAGAGCCTCTGCCCAGGCCTCTTAAACTGCCGGGCTCTGGCTGACACAACAGGTCAGCAGGCCTCTGCCGATTCTGCGGCTCTCTCCGTGCTGACAGATCGGGCCGCTACGGTTCACGGCACAACAACACCCTCATCTATCTCCACCCGGTCGGTCCCACCCTCGGACCCCGTCGCCGCACCCCGGCCCCTGACGCCCACCCGCCCTCACCGGCCTGGTCGGCCCAGCAGCCCGCGACGACCCCGACGGTCGCACCACCACACCCGCACCACATCCAGCCCACCTATCAGCCGGCGACCACGCATCCAGTGGCCCGGCCACCTCCGCGTGCCCGCAGCACGCCCACCAGCGAGGAGAACCGCATGGCCAAAAAGACGACCCCCGCCCTCACCCCGGTCTCCGTGGCCGTACCGCCGGCAGTCGTCCGCACCATGATCGTCTGCGTGTCCGGGGACCTGTCCCAGGTGCTCGACAGCACCCGGAACCTGCACCGCCACCTCGGCGTGGCGGGCACCAGCTGCCCCCGGTTCTGGGCGTCGCCTGCCCTCTACCCGTGGCAGCGTCGGCAGCTGATCGACCTGCGCACGACCACGGCCGGACCCCGGTACTGCGCCGGAGGGCCCATCCGGCTGCTCGATCTGGCCGGCATGCGTCACGGCGCCTACGTCGGGGCCACCGTGCGCCACGCCCACTGGGCGCGCGTCGTCGCGGGAACGAAGGCCGCCGCGGCGTGGCCGGTGTTCCTGCAGCGGCATCTGTCCGACCCGGAGGCCTACCCGATAGACATGGCGACCGCGGAGTTCCACCGGCTGCCGCGGGTGCAGGCCATGCGGATGCACAACGCCGCCACGTACGGGCCGGGCCGCCTCGACGTGGGAGACCTGGAGATGTTCCAGGCTGGTGCCAGCGCGTACGCCAACTACCACGCCCTGTGGGCGCTGTGTACCGACGCGTTCCTCACCGCTGGCGGCGACCGGCTGCAACCGGCCAGCGCGTACTTCGCCGACCGGATCACCTATCTGGAGCAGGCCGCCCGGCATCTGGACTCCCTCGACGAGGACCAGCGGTTGTTCGCCGTCGACCTGCACCCGTGACCACACGACCAGCCAGATCCGCAGCAGCGGCTGCCGCCCGTCCGACAGCCCGTGCTGCTCAACCCGAGTTCCCCAGTCCTCGAAAGGGTGACCTCGCATGCCCCTGCGACTCTGGTTCGACCTGACGACGGTGCGGCGACTGGCCGACGCCGCGGTTGCTGCCCGCCAGCGGGTCGACCTCGACGGCACCGTCACCGCTGATGTTCCACCGGCGCTGCACCTGATGCGCGACTGCTGTAGCGACCTCGACGACCGCCTCTACCTCGACGGGAACGTCCAGCCGAGCCCGGCCGCGGACGACGCCGCCGCGGAGCCGTTCCACCGCGCGGCCGACGGTCGCCGGTTTATCCACGGCATCACTTGGACCGAATGGCTCGGCGGTCCACCACGCCGGCACGTCCCCGTCCAGGCTCGGATCGTCCTCGATGACGGGAGGCTGCTCGACCTGCTCCGCGCCGGCCACGCCGCCGGCTTCGACATGGTCACCATCGACACCGACCTGCGGCTGGCCGTCGCCCGCCGCCGGCCTCGCACCCGGCGGTCCCGCCGGCCGCCCCGGGCTGGGGCGTCGGAACCCGCCGGGCCCGCGTACGGGCCGCCCTACACCTCTTCCCGGGGCAGACACCTGCGGTGATCGCCGGCGTGGCCGGCCCGCCTCCGGATCTCGCCGGGTCTCCCGCTGCCGCCTGTTGACCGTCTTCTTCGCGGCCTGAGACCCGCCCGCACCTGCACGACCTGGCCGTTGCCCGGCCGACCACCGCGCAGACCGCGCACCCCGGGCACGGCCGTACGGCCGTGCCCGGGTTCCCACCCCATCTCGAAGGGAACCCTGATGGACCCGAACCCTGCCTCCGCCGCCCGCACCGCCCCGGTCGGCGATGGACGTCGGCTGCGCGTCGCCGTGGTCGGCGGCAGCCTGACCGGCCCCGTCGCCGCCCTGCTGTTGCTGCGGGCCGGCTGCGACGTCACCGTCTACGAAGCCATGCCGGCGTCCGCCCCGCGCGGCGGCGGGCTGATCGGCCTGGAACACACCGCGCTCGACGTGCTCGACCGGCTCGGGATCGCGCAGCGCGAGGTCGTCGCCTACGACTCCGAGACGATCCGGCAGATCGCGGTCCGCGACCGCCGGCCGCACCAGACGGTCCTGCGCACCTATCCCGGCCGCAACACCACCTGGACCCTGCTGCACCATGCCTTGACCGCGCGGGTTCCAGCGGGCGTTGTGCGCACGGGCATGCGGGTCACCGGTCTGACCCACGAGGGCGGCCGGCCGGTCCTGACCTTCGCCGACGGCCGCCGTGACCCGGCTGACCTGGTCGTGTTCGCCGACGGCCGGTCCTCGATCGGCCGTCGGCTGCTGGACCCCGCGCGGGTGTTGCGCTATGCGGGTTACGTCGCGCACCGCGGTATCGCCGACCGCGCCCCGCAGCCTGGCCTACGGGATTTTGTCCGGTTGGAGCCCTGCCCTGGCGTCCAGTTCAATATCGCGCCGGTGCCGGGCGGCTGCGACTGGACGTTCTACCTCGGCTGCACGACCGCCGAGTACGAGCGGCGTTTCGGTGCGGAGCCCACCCGGCGGGTGTTCGCCCTGCCCCGGCACATCACCCCGGCCGCCCGCGCCGATGTCGACGAGCACGCCGCGCAGCTGCTGCCGCCGGAGCATGCGGCTGTCGTGGCGGCCACCATCACCCGGATGGCCGTGCCGGTGCTGGACATCGACCCGCCCACCCGCATGGTGTGGCCGGTCGGTGACGGGCACGCGGTCCTGCTCGGTGACGCTCTCGCCCCGGTGCGACCGCACACCGCCCGCGGCGCCAACAACGGCATCGAGCAGGCCGCCGGGCTGGCCGTCGCGCTCACCCAGCACCGCCGCTACGACGCCGACATGCCCGCGGCTCTGCACGGATGGCAACGCCGGCACCTGCCGGCCGCCGTCGCCGCGGTACGGCACGGCCCGGTCATCGGCACCAAGCTCGGCCTCGGCACCCCTTAGCCCGCGCCGCCTCCACCGGGCCGAAGGGCCCCATGGAAGCTGCCCCACGCGGCATCCAGACCCGCGATCCCCTCACTCGCCCCCGCTGCCGTACCGGCCGGGGGCTGTTTTGTGTCTCCGATGCGAAAGGACCCGAGCCGATGGCTATCAGGACAACCAGCATGGTCTACGACGACCTCGACGGATCGACCGACGAGGTCGGCACCTACCAGTTCGCCTTCAACGGTGTGCGGTACGAGATCGACCTGTCCCGCCCCAACTTCGACCGGATGGCCGCCGCCTTCCAGCCCTTCATCGCCGTCGCCCGCCGCCTCCCGAAACCCACCACGACACCAACTCCACAGAAGGCCGGTGCCGGCCGCAATGCCGACATCCGACGGTGGTGGGCTACCCACTGGCGCGAGCACCAGCTACCCGAACCGCGCACCCGAGGGGCGATCCCGGCGGCCGTCCGCGACGCCTACACCGCCCGCTAGCCCCAATGCCGGGTAGTTAAGCGCGGCGGTGGCTGGTCAAGGGCGGCGTGTCGGTGCGGATGCAGGCAGCGGGACTCCGGTAGAGAGGTACGTCCGCCAAGACATGCCTCACCGCTGGGAGTCCCGCTGTTGGTTCAGTCTGTCATTGCGCGTGTGGTGCGGGTCGCTGCGGGCCCGTTCGCGCCGGGTCATCTGGGTGAGCTGACCCAGCAGGTGCCGTTCGAGATGGTCGATACGGTCCTCGCTCAGACGCGTTGTCTTCAGCGGCGGGTGCGGGATTTGCCCTCGCGGGTGGTGGTGTATCTGCTGCTCGCGGGCTGTTTGTTCGCTGAACTCGGGTATCGGCAGGTGTGGCAGCGCCTGGTCGCCGGCCTGGAGGGGTTGCCGGTCGCGGACCCGAGCGAGGCGGCGTTGACCAAAGCCCGACGCCGGCTCGGCCCGCAACCGTTGCGGGCGTTGTTCGATCTGCTGCGTGGCCCGGCGGCCAGCATGGCCGGGCCGGTGCGCTGGCGCGGGCTGTTGGTCTGCGCGATCGACGGCACCACCCTGTTCGCGGCTGACAGCGCGGCGAATCTGGCCCGGTACTGCAAGCAGCGCGGGGGCCGCACCGGCGGGTCGAGTTATCCGATGCTGCGGCTGGTCACGATCATGGCGTGTGGCACCCGGTCGGTGATCGACGCGGTGTTCGGGCCGATCACCTCCGGTGAGACCACCTACGCCAAAGACCTCCTCGCCCGGTTACCCGCCGGAGTGTTGTTGCTGGCCGACCGTAACTTCGCCGCCGGGCATCTCCTCACGATCGTGACCGGCCGTCAGGCGCATCTGCTGGTGCGGGCCAAGACCGGCCGGGGCGGTCCGAAACTGCCGGTACTGCACCGTCTGGCCGACGGCTCCTACCGGTCGGTGTTCGGCGGTCAGAGTGTCCGGGTCATCGACGCCGAGATCAGCATCAAGACCAAGGCCGGCGTGCTCACCGGTGTCTACCGGCTGATCACCACCCTGCTCGACCCGGACGCCTACCCGGCCACGGCGATCGTGCGGTTGTATCACGAGCGGTGGGAGATTGAGACCGCCTACCTGGAGATCAAGTCGAGCATCCTCGGCGGCCGGGTGCTGCGGGCCCGGACCCCGACCGGCGTCGATCAGGAGATCCACGCGCTGCTGATCACCTACCAGATCCTGCGCACCGCGATGGCTGATGCCACCAACAGCGAGCCGGGCACAGACCCGGACCGGGCCAGCTTCACCATCGCGCTCAACACGGCCCGTGACCAGCTCATCCACGCCGCCGGTGTCATCGCCGGCACCGTCATCGACCTGGTCGGCAGAATCGGCCGCCTCGTCCTCGCCGAGCTGTTGCCCGAACGGCGGCTCCGCGTCAACGCCCGCACCGTCAAACGAGCGATCTCCAAATACAACGCTCGCGGCCCGAACATCGACCGACACACCTACCAGGCCACCATCAGCCTCAACGTCCTCGCCGGGCCGGTCTTGACGACCAGCCCGGAACCTTAACTACCCCGCATTGCCGCTAGCCCGGCCGCTACGGGCCGCGAACCACGATCCGCCAACCGCGGTCCGGGGGCGTCGCGGCCCGTAGGCAGGGAGTTCATCCACACGACTTGATCCGGGCTCGGGTCGAAGCGTGCATGAGTGCACGCCCTCACCACATCCACACCCGATAGGCAGGAAGGAACCATCGTATGACCGACAGCACCACGAACCCGTCCACCCTGGAACGGGTGTTGACCGCGCTCGCCGAGCGCGGCCCGGCCACCGCCGCGAGCATCGCCGCGTCCGTCGGCATCGCCTACCCCACGACCACCCCCAAACTGCGGGAGCTGGAAAACGCCGGCTACGCCGAGCGGATCCGCACCGAGCAACGCACCACGCTGTGGCAGGTGACCGACACCGGCGCCACAGCCGCCGCGGCTGTCGCCGGCGGCAGCCGCATCCCGCCTGCCCCACCACCCGACGACGACCCCGCTGCAGACGATGCGCCACCGCGCGAGGGCGGCCCGCCGGAGGAGGACCTGCAGCCCAAGGCCGCCGCACCCGTCGACGACCGCCAGCCTGACGACCAGCACACCGATGACACGACGGCACACCACGACCACACCGGCACGGCGCCGCCGCAGCAGGCGGCAGTCCCGGCCGCGACGGTCGAGCAGACCCCCGAACAGCAGGCAGAGCCCGGATCGGAAGCACCGCCCGCGCGAGACAACCGATCGGCGCCGCCGCCCGGAGGTGCTACGCCGAGCAGCGATGCCAGCCAGGACCAGCCCGGCGACGAACCGAGCCCCGACGACCGTGCCAGCGTCTCGGAAGCCGCCTCACCGGTGCACGTCGCGCAGCCGCCACCCGCGCAGGCGGACCAATCGTCAGACAGCACGCCGCAGCGCGACGGACGCCGGACGTCGGCGCGGCCCCGACGCCGCAAGGGCGAGCTGCGCGACCAGGTCCAGGAGTTGTTGCGACGCCATCCGGACACCGCCTACAAGATCGCCGAGATCTGCAAGCTGATCAACCAGGCCCACGACGGCGACAACGTCAACAAGGCCAGCGCGGGAGCGGTGGCCAACGCCCTGGACAAGCTCGTCATCGCCGGCACCGTCACGCGACTGGACACCACGGTCGCGACGTACCAGGCCGCGTAGCGGCGCCCTCACCCGTGGCAGCCCGGGGGCGGGCGTTCGACGTTGGCGCGCTGACGCCTGCCCCCGGTGCTCCTTCATCCACAAGGAGCGATAACCAGTGTCTCAGACATTCACCTCTGTCCTCACCGCCGCGGGCGGGCTCCTCGCCGGGCTGACCGTCGCCGGGCTGTGGGCGCTGCGCCTGTGGACCCTGCTGACCCGCGCCCGGACCCGGCTGCGGACGCTGGACCGGGTCGTGGCGAACGCGCACACCCTGGTCGAAACCCTGCGGGTCGAACGCGACCGGTACCACCGGCAGGCGACCACCGATGACACCACCGGTCTACCCAACCGGCGGGCGGCGATCCAACGGCTGACGCACGCCGTCGCGACCTGCCGTGAGGTCGGTGTGATCGTTGTTGACCTCGTCGGGTTCAAGCTGGTCAACGACCGGCTCGGGCACCGGGCCGGTAACACCCTGCTGGCCCAGGTCGCCGAACGGCTCCGCCGACTGACCCGCACAGACGTGTTCGCCGCCCGGCTCTCCGGCGACGAGTTCACCCTCATCGTCCACGGCGGCCGTGACACCACGGCCGCGGTGGCCGACCGTGCCTGGTCGGAGGTCAGCCAGGTCCCGTTCGTCCTCGACGGCCGGCGCATCGACATCGTCGCCAGCGTCGGCTACACGAGCACCGGTCAGGCCGGCCACGATCCCGAGGCTCTGCTGCACCTGGCCGACATCGCCATGTACTGGGCCAAGGCCCACGGCGGTGTGGTGCACGGCTACGCCGAGCACATGGGAGACATCCCGAGCGGCGGTCGCCCCCGCGACTGGCCCACGCCACACCCCCGCTGACGCCACTGCCAAGGCCTGGCCCTTCCCGCTAGACCAGCCGGTCGCGGTCTCGCTGCAGCGGTTCGCCACCACCCGGGCCGGGCCCTGGCACCTGCCACGCCCTGGGCCAGGGCCTTGGCCGTTCCTGTCTCGGCGACACCTGGAGGCATCCATGAAGATCCGGTCCCTGGTGACAGCCATCATCGCGGTCATCGCCGTGTTCGTGCTCTGCGCCGGAGGGCTCGGTGGCCTGCTGACCGGCAGCGCCGCCGACACCTGCCTGCCGATTCACCCCTCTACCGAACCGACCGCCGCCCCGGCGACCACAGTCGGTGCCTGGCCGCCGGTCGATGGGTGGGACGGTGGGCAGGTCACGAACGCGGCGGCAATCGTCACCACCGGCGCCCGGCTCGGTGTCCCAGCCCGCGGCTGGGTCATCGCGGTCGCCACCGCGATGCAGGAAAGCAGCCTGCGGAACCTGCCCGGCGGCGACCGCGACTCCGTCGGACTGTTCCAGCAACGCCCCAGCCAGGGCTGGGGCACACCAGTGCAACTCCAGGATCCCGCCCACGCCGCGGAGCGGTTCTACGCCACGCTGCTCACGGTCAACGGCTGGCAGCGCATGCCGTTGACCGACGCCGCAAAGGCCGTACAGATCAGCGCCTACCCCGACGCCTACGCGACCTGGGAACACCCGGCGGCGCAGATGGTCACCGTCATCGCCGCCCGCGCCGACCTATCGGCGCACGGGCTGCCCGGGTGCGGGTCTGTAGGTCCGTGGACGCAGCCGGTGCTCGCCCCGGTCGGATCAGGGTTTCGCAGCCACGAGCGGCCTAGCCACGACGGCGTCGACCTCAGCGTCCCCCGCGGCACGACCATCCGCGCCGCGTCCGCCGGCACCGTCCGCACCGTCCGCTGCAACGCCATCCATCGCGGCACCGGACGCGAGTGGGGCTGCCACCGCGACGGCGACCCCCACCTCACCGCCGGATGCGGCTGGTACGTCGACATCCACCACCCCGGCGGGGTCATGACCCGCTACTGCCACCTGGACAAGCCGCCGATCGTCACCGTGGGGCAGCAGGTCACCGTCGGTGAGCCCATCGGCGTCGTCGGTTCCACCGGCCGTTCCAGCGGCCCCCACCTGCACTACGAGGTGCACCTTCGCGGCGACGCCAGCGCTGCCGGCGCGGTCGACCCCGTGCCCTTCATGGCCGGCATGGGTGCACCCCTCGGCAGCAGCCGTAACGCGCCGGCACATCGTCGATCCATCACCGACAGGAGCACGGCATGAACACCACGAACGATGACCCTGTGCACGGCGGCGAGCACGCCTGCGAAGCGGCCGGGACACTCGCCTTCGTCGCCACCTACGGCGCACCAGGTGTCGGGCAGGCATGGACCTGCACCACATGCGCGAGGCCCTGGTCGCGGATCAACGGCGTCTTCTCACCGGCCGAACACGGCGGACATCCTTCGCCCCGACGACGTCCAGTAGGCGCAGCCGACAAAGCGCCACCACCGGGCCGGCACACCCGACCACACCGCGTACCCCTCGCGGGCTCCGCACCCAACCAGGAGACAGCACCATGATCGACACCCGGCTAGTGCTCAAGTACTGCGGCGTAAGGATCGACGCTCACGCGCTCACCGACGCCTTCCCGGCTGGCACGGACCAGCCGACCGTGGCCTCGGAACTGCGCGACGTGCTCACCGCGCTCGCCAGCACCGAAACCCACATCACCCGACTCGTCCCGACCCTCCGCGACGCGCTGCGCGACGTCGAGCAGGTCCTCGCCGCCGGGCCCGACGACCGGATCCCGGTCATCGACTCCACCGGAGCCCTCCAGGCGCGGGGACCCCGCCTCGACGCACTGATCGGCCGACGGACCGCGCAGATCGAGCACCTCCGCGCCATGACCCGCCTCTGGGTAGCCCAGCACCCCACTGCGCAATCCCGCTGACCCGACCCCACCCCTTTCCAGGACGGTGACCCGCCGCGCGGCGGAGACCGCCCTGCACCACGTGATCCACACCGGCAACCGCCAGTCCCGCCCCCGCAGCCCCGCGCGTATGTCGCGGCCGGCAGCCTTAGCGCACAAGCCGAGTTCACCGCCTCCTGACCGACGGCGCCCACCGGCCTGCCCGGCATCGGCCGGCACAACACCGCCCTCTCGATGACCAGCCGCCGCTGACCGATTGCCTCGCCACCAGCACGCACAGCGGCTGCCCGAAGCCCGCCACGGCGACGCCGCCCAGCCACCCGTGGACCCCACAGCGCCTGCCGCTCTCGCGGCACCGCCCGCCCGCGCGGACAGCGGACCCCCCATCCCACGACCGACGGCCACCCGGCCCGCGCCCCCGCGCGGCACCCGGGTGGCCTTCCTATTTGGAAGGAACGGCCGCCATGACACCTCGAGTCTGGTGGCGGGTGTGCCAGGTCCTCCCGCTGGCCGAACACGCCGCCGCCACCATCGCCCACCACAGGACCCGACAGCAGTACGCAGCCGGCATGCCGGACCAGGCCGCGCTTATCTGGTCCCACGACGCCGACGGCGCCTGGCTCACCTCCAACGGCGTCCCCCGCTGGTACGACGCCGACGGCACCGCCCACCGCGTCCGCGCCGACACGTGGACCCACGCCCCCACCGGAGCCACCGGCAACCCGATACCCGCCCAGGACGGGCACGGCTTCCTGCCCCTCCGCAGCGGCCGGCGCGACCTCCTCGACCTGCTCCGCTTCGCCAACCAGCAGGGCATGCACTGGTTCGGTCTGCACCCGGACCCCACCAGCGACCACACCAACGACCGCTACCGCATCGCCCACACCCGCGGCGACATCACCCCACCGTTGGCCACCTGGACCCCCGCGACTGTCACCTGCCAGCAGGTCGGCGACGGTCAGTACCGCGCCATGGTCGCCGTCGACTACACCACCTGCGACGGAACTGGTCTGCTGTGCCGCTTCCCCCGCTTCGCCGTGCAACGCATGGCCACCCACCTCACCGACCTCCACCCCAGCGACATGCCCGGGGAACACCCCCGCCTGCGATTCGACGGCAACCTGGCCATCGTCGAATGGGAGCACGACAACGGCATCAACAGCCGCTGGATCGAGGACGATCGCGTACCGCCGGACGACAACGGCTGCTACGCCATCGGCGCCCACCAATGGCCGTGGCAGCTCGTACCGCAAGCACAGCCGTGACCTAGACCGACCGTTACCCGGTCTCGTGCCCGCTCAAGTCCGCGATCATCCGCGCGGGGTCGGCGTACAGGTCCATGTACAAAGATCGGTACGGCCGCAGACTGCACCCCGCCGAGTTCAGCCGCCGAACGACGACCGGCACCTCGACCTAGCGGACCGCCGTAGAGGATCTTGCGAGGGACTTGCGAGTGCCGTGACCACGAACGTTCACGGTGTCCAGCGGGCGGTAGCCTCGGCGCGGTGACGGAGGACGACCTCATGATCAGGCTCAGCCGATACGAAGCGCTGGTGCTCTCAGACTGGCTGCACCGGATGATGGACACTGCCGATTTCGACGAGTTGGTCGATCGCGATCGTGCGGTGTGGTCCCCGCTGTATCGCATCTCCGGGACGTTGGAGACCTCGCTGGCGGAGGTGTTCAGGCCGGACTATCCCGTCCGATTGCAGGATGCGAGGAATCGTTTACTGGATGCGCTTGGCGAGGTCGGGCGACCAACCGGCGAGGCATGCTGCTCAGGCAGCACATGCAGTGCGTCCCCAACGACGTTTCGGCGTGTTGGGTCCAGTCTGAGCAGCTGCTGACCTTCCTGATCACTTAGCCGCGCACACGTACAAGATCTGCCACCGCCGCAGCCTGACCCGCTGCGATACCGTCCGGTCTCGTACTCCAGCCGCACCTGGTGCGGTACTAGAGGCGGCACGGCGTGTCAACCAACACCGTGAACGTTCGTGGTCACGGCACTAGCTGTTCCGTCCGGAGAGGTTGGGGACGCGGCTGGCGGGTGGTTGGCCGTTGAGTGCGGTGTGGGCTCGGTGGTGATTGTAGGAGTGCAGCCAGTGGGGTAGGGCTGCCCGGCGTGCGGTTTCTGAGGGGTAGGGGCGTGCGTAGGCCCATTCCTCGGTCAGGGTGCGGTGGAAGCGTTCGACCTTGCCGTTGGTTTGTGGCCGGTAGGGCCGGGTCTTCTTCGGGGTGATGCCGGCTGCGGTGAGAGTTTCGCGCCAGAGCCGTGATCGGTAGCAGGAGCCGTTGTCGGTGATGACGCGGCGGATGGTGATGCCGTGGCTGGTGAACCAGGCATGGGCGCGTTGCCAGAAGGCGGTGGCGGTTTCGCGGGTCTCGTCGGTGAGGATCTCGGTATAGGCCAGCCGTGAGTGGTCGTCCAGGGCGGTGTGCAGGTAGCCGTATCCGATGACCGGGTTGCGGTGCGGGGTGCGGCTGGTCGTGGGATGGCGTTGGCTGTTGCGCCCGCCGATGCGGCGGCCGTGGACGCGCCAGCCGCCGCCGTCGGGGATGTTGCCAAGTTTCTTGATGTCGACATGGATCAGATCGCCAGGTGCCGGATGTTCGTAGCGGCGGATCGGCTGGCCGGTGGCCCTGTCGAGGTGAGCGAGCCGGGACACGTTCGCGCGGCGCAGCACCGCGTGGCAGGTCGAGGTGGGCAAGCCGAGCCGGCCGCCGATGCGGGCCGGTCCCCACCGTTTCTTGATGCGCAGGTGGAGCACTTTGCGTTCGAGCGGGCCCGGAGTGCGCCGTGGGCTGCGACGTGGCCGGCTGGACCGGTCGTGCATGGCAGCGGGTCCGCCGCTGCGGTATCGCTCGGCCCACCTGCGGGCGGTGTTGTGGCTGACCTGGAAACGATCGGCGGCACGCCGTAACGACCAACCGTCCTCGACCACGCATCGGGCCAGGCGTAGCCGGCCGAGCTCGGTCAACGGTGCGTTAGCGTGAGGCACGAGGACCTCCTGGGTGAAGCGGAACCTTCGACAAGCTCCACCTCACCCGGAGGTCCTCACCTTTTCAAGATCTGACCGTGTCACCAACGTCCATGTACGGAACAACTAGCCCAGCCGATCCTCTTGACGTGCGGATCTTCCGACGAGAATGCGTAGCCTTCCCGATGCTGCGGGTCAAAACCGCTGTCGGTGCGTCGGAATGATGACATTGTAAAAGATCCTCAAACCTAGCTACGATCCATCGCACTGTCCAGTGACGAATCGGGGATCTGTATGGGCGCAGAGCTACTGATCGCTGCCGTTGCGGCGCTCGGCTCGTCTGGCGTGGCTGCGGCGATAGCAAGCGCCGTGTCGCGTTTTGTAGGCAAGAAGGCGGGCAGCGTAGAGTCTGACCTTATTCAGACTCTGGGACTCCCCGAGAGAGCACCCAATTCGAGCGATGAAAAAAGCCCGCAAAATGGTGCGCACTCGTCACCGCCGGAACAGACAGAGCGCGAGTCAATAAACAACATCTTCGTCAATTTCGGAGATGACAGCGAGTCCGCGGAGGCAATAGCGGAAGTGGTCCGTCAGCACTCGGACGGCCACACACGTCTGATCGTTAAATACTACGCACAAGGCTATCAGCAGGCGCTGGCAACTTTCGTAGCTAGCCTTGTGTTTGCCGTCGCAGGGTTCGGAGTGGTCGTATGGGCGTGCGTGTATCTCTTCCAGCATCCAGATGAACCGGAGCCAGCGGGCGTGCTCGGAGCAGTCGGCTTGGTAAACCAGGCGATCGGATACCTGTTCTTCCGACGAGCGGATAAAGCACGCGAGCTCATGATAAGGCTGATCGACAAGTTGCGCGAAGATCGCGATCGAGAGATTCACTTCATCGCCGGCCTCGCCTCCGCTGCGGCCATCAAGACCACTTCGCTCCGCGACGCCGTGAAGGTCGCCACAGCAACGGCACTCTTAGGTGTCTCAATTCCAGTTACTGAACTAGAATTGCTGGCAGCCCGCGCGTCCGACGACGGTGAACGCGCGGCTCCCCGAGTTCATATTGATGCGCGGCCCGAGGGTAACGGATCGAAGCCCGATGGGAGTCGGGATTCGACCAGTGGATTGACAGCTACCTCCTAAGTCACCGCCTACTAAAAATGCGTCGAGCCCGATTGAAAACTAACGCCCGACCATCGGATCTAGCCGCCTGCCGTGTGCGTCTACGCAGTCGGACAGTAGCAGCAGGGGCGAACGGTGGCGGATTCACGGGCGTTCATGACCGGATAGCGCCTAACCAGGTGACGAAGGCTCCCATCCTCTCGGCAGCCCAACGCTCTCGACCGAGGGATCCGTACCAGCGGCCTTCTGCTAGCTCGAAGCGCCAGCGCATCAGCAGGCTGGGCCGATAGGGCGCGAGTGCGAAACCCCACTGCCTCGCGAGTGCCTCGGCCTCACTGATCACGCGGTCGATCTCACCCGGCGTGAGTCTCAGCTCAGTGGTGGCGGCAGCGACCACCGCTTGCTGTACCACAACGCTATGCGCAGGGACGACGTCATCGCCGGACACCACGTTTCCCAGCTCCCGATGGATGATCCGCGATACGTCATCGACTGTGACCCCGGAGTCGGCACGGACATGTCCCATCACCCGCTGAGAGAACAAGCGAATCTCCACCGGACCGAACCGAGTCTGGCGCAGCCGGCCGATCACCACGACGAACGCGCCCTCCAGCACCGCGGCACATGCCGTCGCATCCTGCCCGGCTCGTGACTGCAGTCGACGCGCTAACGAACGATCCCCGAGCAGCACGGCGTGCAGGAAATGCCCCTGCGGTGTGGTCAGTCCGCTGGTCCGCCCGACCGTCACGCCCGAAGCCTACGACCGACCTGCATGTGAACCTCAACCGCGACGCTGTGTCCTCGTCTGCGCAGGTCAATCGAGCAGGTGGCCGCCGTACCAGGTGCCGGCGGGCGTGAGCTCTGCGGACCTGGTCACCATCTGGCAACTGACCATCCGCTTCAGCAGATGGCCGCACGTCCCGCCAACGAAGCCGCTGCCCATGGGGTCGATGCGGCAACGGCTGCTTACCTGGCCATCCACCGGATCTCCCTGTCCGCTGCCGCCCGTGGACGACTTGATCTCACCGCAAAGTCGAGCGTCCATCGGTGCGGTCACCGCCGGACCCGACGGTAGGACGGCTCCCAGGCCACGGCGGCACGCCGGTGGTGACCACCCACCGATCCACTCCCTGGAAGGAGACCCATTCGATGCTGCCCACCGCCCCCGCCGAGGTGCCGCACGACGTCACGGACGTCCTGCTGTGGCGCATGGCCATGCGCGTCACCGCCGATCACCAACCCGACCCGCACCGCCGCGGCCGGTGCGGCAACCTGCGCTGCGTGCACGAGGTGTACCCGTGTCCACCGTTGCGGGACGCACAGCGGGCACAGGACGTCGCCCGCCGCCCCCGACGGTTCCTATCCGGACGTGCGCAGGTTCCGGCCGTCGCCGTTGTCGCGCAAACCTTCGTCGGCTGGTTCCGCCCCACGCGCCCCGCCCCTGCGGTGAGCCGGTCCGCGCCGATGCGGCATCCCGTGACGGCTGCCGTACGCCTCGCCGCGTGACGGCCGGGACCTCACCACATCCATGCCCCGCCTACAGGTAAGGAGAACCGCATGCCTGCCTCCGACGAATACCTCCGACGCCAGCAGAAGCACATCCACGACGTCGGCTGGTCGGTGACCGCTGTCGTGCCGGAGCCCGGCGACACCGACGCCACGTTCGCCTACACCGTCGGCCTGACCGAACGCCACCTTCCCGAGCTGATCATCGCCGGACTCCATCCGCTGATCGCCCACGAACTGCTCAACGACCTGGCCCACCGCCTACACGGTGGTGTGCCGCCACTGGTTCACGATCAACGTCTCGACGACCTCATCGTCGGCTATGACGTAACGATCGTCGACGGGCTGGCCACCGAGGCGCTGCATCCTGGCACGGCCTACGCCCGATACGGCAAGGACCGTGTGCGCCTGCGGCAGATCGTGTGGCCGGACAAGCACGGGCGCTTCCCGTGGGACGACGGCTACGCCTACCCGCCACACGTCCAACCACTGCTCGCCCGCCCCTAGCTCAATTACTCGGCCTGGCAGCCGCACACCAGCCGTCATCCGTCGCGGGCCAGCGGGTGCTCGCAATCAACCCGCCCCACGCGCCCCGCGTGGGGCTTGTCATGCCCGACACGAGACCACCCATCCCGCCCACCTGTCGCCGCGAGGACGGGCCGCCTGCAGCCAGGCACGCCGCCACCACGTCCTCGCGAGCTGACGATCCTCCTGGGAGAACACGATGCCTCCATCGCACAGCCCGCTGGTGCGGGTCTGCACCCTGTTCGGCTACGACCTCGACGAAACCGCCCTGCTGGCCGACCCGCGCGTCGCCACCACCGACATTCAGTCCGCTCGACTCTGCGCGGTCCTGATCGAGCACGTCACCGGCATTACCGATGCTCACCTGCGATACACGATCAGCCAGGACCCCGACGACCTCGACGGAATCGTCGCCGACACCGTCACCGCGATCGGACGGGCGTGGCGGGCCATCGCGATGCTGCTGGCCACCGCGGTCGGCGTCGGGGCCGCCCGGCAGCTCACCCCGACCGGCAGCCGCGACGCCGACGGGGAGCCGTGGCGTCCCGCCGTGGTCCGGATCTCCGGCACGCACGGCGGCCCGTACCCGTGCCAGATCGGGCCGCCGCGCTGGAACGGCTGGGACAGGCCCCGCTTCACCCGAGACGTGGTCGCGCGCCTGATGGCCGATCTGGACGCGCAGTGGCGCCGCGACGGATCGCTGCCCGACTTCCTGCCCGGACAGCTACTCGCCAGCGGCGACGTGCTCCTGCTGCACGACGCAGGTGTGCGGGAGTTCGTCGGCCCGGACGACGATGACCTGTTCGCTGTCGGTGCCGGCACGTGGAACTGGGAGGAGTGGCCTGACTAGCGCCCTCCACTGACGCGGCCACGGCACCGGTAGCCGCCGGTCCTAACGAACCGCGCAGATCCGCAGCCAGCGCCATCCGATGCCCGTCAGCCGCCACCACACGAACCTGCTGCCCGCACCGGCGTTGCTGAACGAACGGCGCGAGCGGCACCGCTCCCGCGGTATCCGCGGCGCGTTCTGTAGCTGACCGACGCCTCACTCCGGCACCACCACCGGTAGCCCGCCACGCCCCGTATCCGAGGGCCCGTCCGGCGGCGCCGACCAACTTTCCCGTTCCGGGAGGTGGCCGCGCCGGAGGCGGGGCCACCTCCTGCCCATTCCGACAGGAGGAACACCATGGACCCTCATCCCGCACCACCGCCCACCAGCCGCGACCAGGACGTGAGCGCCGTGGCGGGTGACGGTGGTCGTGTCCCCGCCGCACCAACCGGCGGCGTCCGAGGACCAGCGATGACGACACCGACAGCGGGCACACCCACGCCCGGCGGGTCGGCCACGAGCAGCGGCATCAACGCGGTCAGCGGACTACCGAGACTGCGCGCCGGGGAGTTGCAGAACCAGGTCCTCGCCGTCCTGGCCCACGCCAGCAGCGCGATGGACGTCGGTGACATCGCCGCGGTACTGGTCGGCCGGTCCTCCGGCGCGATCGGTCAGGCCTGCGACCGGCTCACCGAACGCGGCCACGCCGACCTACTGCCCGGCTCACCCAAGCGATACCGCATCACCGCGGCCGGTACGGCCGAACACCAGGCGAACCCGACCCCCATACCGTCGGCGCAGCCCCAGCCGGCTCGACCGGCCTCCGCCACCGCACCGGCAACCCCCACCCCACCACCGCCGTCGGCCACCAGCGCCACCCAACCGGCCACCACAACCCATTCGACGGCGGCGCCGGCGGGGCCGCGTAAGCCGACCAGCGGACCGGTGCGGCGCCCCAACGGGCAGCTGTACTACCCGCGGCTGCTGGCCAAACGCCCCGACGTCGACGTGCTGCGCGACCTGCGCGACGCCGACGTGCCCGTGCTGCTGTACGGGCCACCCGGCACCGGCAAGACCTCCCTGATCGAGGCCGCGTTCGGCACCGACCTGTACACGGTGCCCGGCGACGGCGACACCACCGTCGGCGACATCGTCGGGGACTACGTGCCCACCGACAGCGGCGGCTACGAATTCGTGCCCGGCCCGCTACCGCAGGCGATGGAAGCCGGCGGGGTGCTGTTCATCGACGACGCCACCCTGATCCAGCCGAAGGTCCTCGCCGTGGTCTACCCGGCCATGGACGGCCGCCGGCAGATCATCCTCAAAGCCGCCGCCGGCCGGGTCGTCACCGCCGCCCCCGGCTTCTACATCGTCGCCGGCCACAACCCCGGCGTGCACGGCGCCGTGCTCACCGAAGCCCTCTCCTCCCGGTTCTCCACCCAGGTCAAGGTGTCCTCCGACTACGACCTGGCCGCCGCGCTCGGCGTCGACTCCCGGATGGTGCGCGCCGCCCGCAACCTCGCCACCCAGTACGACAGCGGCGAAATCGGCTGGGCACCCCAGCTACGGGAACTGCTCGCCTTCAAACGGATCACCGACGTTCTCGGCATCGACACCGCCACCGCGAACCTGATCGGCCTCGCCCCGGTCGAGGACCGCGACGTCGTCCACAAAGCCGTCGGCCAAGCCTTCGCCAAAGCCAAGATCCTGCCGCTGGCCCTCGGCAACCAGCTCTAAACCCACTGATCTAGGAGGGCAGCACCATGTCCCTGTCGCAGCACCTCAACGCTGACCCCGACGCCGCGTCCACACCGCTGCCGGCAGACCACGCCTGGCTGCACCTGTCCGCCGCGCTCAGCGCGCACATCCCCCCGATCGCCGGACGCGAGGACCTGCTCGTCGTCATCGAACCCGGCGCCGCCGGCGGCGCACCCGCCTGCTTCATCCGCGAACAAGCCACCATCGAAATCGACGGCACCTACCTCGGCGTCGACCCCCGCCACGTCGACCCCCACGACCCCGACGCCCGCGAACAGTACCCAGTCGCATGGGGGCTACTGGTGCATGAGGCCGCCCATTCCCAGCACACCCGCTGGGCCTTCGGGTCCGGACCCGCCCGAGTTGCCGAAGCCGCCGCGCTGCTGGAGGAATCCCGCATCGAGGCCGCCCAACTACGACGCCGGCCCGGCGACCGCCGCTGGCTACGCGCCGCCGTCACCACAATCCTGCTCGACGACATCCCCACCACCGACGACCCGTGGGCGGCCGCCGCCAGCGCCGCGCTCGTCCTCGGCCGCGTCGACGCCGGTGTCCTCGACCCCGACGAGGCAGACCAACTCCGCGCAGCGGTCAGCCGGATCCTGCGCCCGGCCCTGCTCGGCACCCTCACCCGGCTTTGGCAGGAAGCCCACCAGGTGCCCGACGACGACACCGACGCCATGCTCGCCCTCGGCCGACGCTGGTGCCACGCCCTGGGCATCGACCCCGACACCACACCACCCACCCCCAGCCAAGCGGGGCCGGGCAGCCCAGGACAGGGCGGGGGTGGTGGTTCCGCCGGTGGAGGTGTGCTGCGCAACGCCGCGAGCAACGTCGTCGGTGCCGTGGCCCGCCACGACGCCGAAGCCGCCCAAACCGCCGCGGCCGCCGCCGCCCGCGCCCAGCAACGCGCCGCGCAGCGCCAAGCCGAAGCCAACCAGCGCACACGATCCCAGGACGCGGCCGCCACCGTGTTCGGCACCAGCACAGATGCCGGTGGTGGAGGCGGCGCCAGTAGCAACGGGTCGCCGCTGGTGCGCACACGGCCACCCACGCCGCGGACCCGCCCACCCGACAACGACGAACGTGCCGCCGCCCGTCACCTCGCCCGCACCCTGCGGCAAGCCGCCCACCGGGAACCGACCGACACCGTCATCACCTCGACCACACCACCGGGACGGCTCGTCACCCGCGCCGCGCTCACCGCCGACGCCCAACGCGCCGCCGGGCAGCTGCCCACCTCCCAGCCGTGGCGGCGCACCGAACGCCGCCGCACACCCCAACCACCGATCCACGTCGGCATCGTCGCCGACGTGTCCCCGTCCGTGGACGCGTTCGCCGGACCGATCGCCTCCGCGGCGTGGATCACCGCTCAAGCCACCGCCTGGGCCGGCGGCACCAGCGCCACCGTCACCTTCGGCCAGTACGTCACCGCCGTCACCCACCCCGGCCAGCCACCGGCAAAGGTCCGCCTGTTCGCCCGGGAAGGCCACACCCAAGGCTTCCCCCTCGCCGTCGACGCTCTCGACGCCGCCCTCGGGCTGGCCGATCCACGCGCCGGAGCACGGCTACTCGTCGTGGTCAGCGACGGCGAGTTCACCAGCAGCGAACTGATCGACGGGCAGGCACGCCTGGACCGCCTCGTCCGCGCCGGCTGCGGACTGCTCTGGCTCGGCCCACCCGACGCCCGACCACTCGCCGGCGCCCACGCCACCGTCCTCGGCAACCCGGCCGACGCCGGGCGCCTCATCGCCCGCGCCGCCGCCACCGCGCTGCGCAACACCTGACCGCAGCCAGGTCGGCGCCGCCTGTCTCCACTCTCGGTGGGGCCGGCGGTGCCGACCTGGCGGTGTGACACGTCGGCGGACAACAGCGCGCACCCGCCCCATCCTGCCGAGTGAGAGGTCGAGCCCTTTTTACGTTGCTGGCCAGACACGACGGCCTCAACAGCGCAATTCCTGAGCCAGCTTGCCAGCAACCTGCCACGGACGATCGAGAATGGTCGTCGACACGAAGCTCGGGAAACATGCCACTTGCGCGCACCTGCGATAATGTACCGCGAGGGCTGGACCAAGTCGGAGGGCAGCGAGTTGAGTAGCTTGGTCTACTTCTCCCACAGCTATCGACCTCGAGACGCCATGGTCAATGATTATTTCGCTCGGCTGATGGAGGCCGAGGGCCTGATCGCCAGCCTCGACCCTCCCTCAACACACGTCAACTCGGCGAAACTTGAGCGTCACCTCAGCTGCTGCGACGCAATGGTCGTCGTCCTGACCGAACGCGAAACCGGCACATCACCACACATCATGTACGAGATTTCCCTCGGAATTCGGAGCGGGAAGCCGCTCCTGGTATTCGTGGAAGACACACTTCCGCGAAAGACGCTTCCGCCAGGCATCCTCCAGTGCCGATTCTCACTCCGCTCCTATCCGCGGAATGTCCGCGAGCATCGGCAAGCCCTTACAATGCTTCGAGCGTACATAGGGGAGCCCACACCTCGCCACCTCAGCCCGCTAAGCCCGAGAACGTGCCTCTTGCTTGGATCTTCCGTATTAGCACCTGAGCTAAGTGATACGTTGCAGGATTTCATCGAGCGTAACCGACGTTACGCGGTCCTCCCCTCTCGGAGACTGCTTACCGGCATCGACGAACATCCAACCGGATACAGCGCACTCCGCGAGGTCAGCCTGGCCATTGCGTTCACAGGTGCGGCCTCGGACCGACGCGAAGACGTCCTACTAGGAGAACTTCGAGGCACGAACATCCCCTTAATCCAGGTGACGGCCGAACCTCTATCTGCAGCCTCAGCCAGAGTGCCTGTCGAGTACCAGCCCAGGGTTATGGACCCTGATCTGGGGGCACCAGCGCTGATCGAACTGGTTGCGAATGAACTGGAGATATTCGAGGAAGACTTCCTTGAGTTGTCAGATGGCTCCAGCGCTGATCGTTATACACAATTTCTCATCGAGCTCGGTGGCCGAGGCCGATACGGCGCCCTGACAAGAGAACGAGGAGTGGAGGTCATTATGGGTGACCGGTACCACGTACAAGGACAGCCCGGAGCAGTTGGACCGAACAGTCACGTACACGACGTCACATTCGTGCAACTCTGGAATCAACAAGGAGATAAGCTCGATCTACCAAGCCTCGCCGAAGAACTTGCCCAACTACGTGTCACACTCCGCGAACAAGCGACAACACCGGAAGATGATCAGGTCGTAGCGGACATCGGTCAGGCTGAACTCGCAGCACGGCAGGGCGACGGGGCAGGCGCCTTCCGGCACCTTAAGGCCGCCGGTAAATGGGCGCTCGATACCGCGACTGCCATAGGTGCTGCCGTCGCTGCCGAAGCTGTGAAGGTCGCGATGGGAAACTGAGATCCGCTCACTGCACAGCCGTCCACGCCCAGCCACGAGTACCTACGATCGACGGTCAAGCAACGTGAGGTATGCCAGCTGGGGGCCGTCCGAACGCGGACGGCCTGCAGCCGCGAAGTAGGGACACCACGTCACGAGGGCTCGCGCCTGACCCCTGATCAAGTTCTTACTCCCACCATGCCTACGGCTGGCGATGGACGCGTTGCCGACGGAAGCCGGGTGGCAGGTTGCGGCGCACGGTTCGCTCTGTCCGACCAACACGGCGTGCGATCTCGTCGTACCCCAACTGAGGGTCGAGGTTGAGCCAGTAGGCAACGGCAGCGGCTGTAGCGCCCGGGACCGCAGCCAACCTTGCATGATTGCGTGGCCCCGAGTCCCTAGCGGCATCGTCGACGTTGCTCTCGTCGGCGTACGGCAGGCCGGAACCGGCTGCGGTCGAACCATCCAGACCAGCCTCCGCCCGCGTCGATACTGCTGCCCGTGAATCTTTGCTGGCGTGCCCGGCGCCTGAAGTCGGAGGCGTTCGGACCTCGTAGGCATCGCCGTTAGCGTCCACCTCCGTCAAGGATTCGGCACCCCGTGTCTCATCTGGCGTGCGCGACGACCCGACAGACAGACCGCCCGGTAGCTCGTCGCGGGCTGGGGGCGTCTGCCGACCAGCAGTGGTTCGCCTGGGCTGTGGGCGCTTTCGGTCGCGGCGTTCCTGCTCGCGTCGCTCGGCTCTGCAGGCGATGCGGGCTGGGGTGAGATCGGCGGCGATGAGGGTGGTGAGGCCGTCGTAGTCGGCGATGTCGGCCAGGCGGGCGGCGATCTCGTCGAGGTTGTAGACGTGGACTGCGATCGCGGCCGTGGCCGGGTCGACCGCCGACCTGATCTTGCGGTGGAGGACTTTGGCGACCGCGGCGTCGCGCCGTGCGAGACGTAATTCTTCCCGCGCGGCATGGAGGGATCCGTAGAGGCCGAGCCGCGGGTCTGCCTTGGCCATGTTGCGGGCCCGGTGGGTGATGAGGGGGTGGCGTAGCCAGTGGCCGAGGAGTTCGTACGCCGGTGTGGTGGCGGGTATTGCGCCGGTGGCGCGGAGGCGGTCTCGTCGTCCGTTCTCGACGTGCATCAGCCAGACGAGGTAGCCCAGGGCGGACATGCCGGCGAAGAAGCCGCCGAGGAGGTGGTTGTCGTGGGCCAGCCAGTTGAAGGCGACGGCGCTGGCGGCGATGGCGGCCGACAGGATGCGGGAGGCGATCGCTCGTTCGCCGAGGCGGCGGCGTACGTCGGCGTTGGTCATCACGACGATGCCGCCGAGTTCCAGGGCACCGACGGCGGGGATCGCGATGAGTGGGTGGATGTCGAGTTTCTGTGTCGCGGCGGTGACCTGTCCGGCGAGGGCGACGAGGAGCACGACGACGTAGAAGAGCGTGCGCATCTTCGCGGCGCGGTGGACGGCCTGGTTCAGCTGCATGTCGGTCTGCTCGCCGACGGGCTGATTGGGTCGGGTCGGGCTGTGTTCGGCGGGGAAACGGCTGGGCGAGGCTGCGGGGTGCCAGGTGGTTCCGTTGGAGCGGCCCGTGGCCGCGGGTGTGGCGGTCATGAGGGGCCCTTGTCATCGCCGTTGGCGGGTTGGCTGCGCTGCGGCTGGTTGAGCAGGGTTCGGGCGAGGGCGGTGGTGTCGTCGCTGACCGTGGTGTCGATGTCGTGGAGGGCGCGGGTCAGTTGGCGGTGCAAATCCCGGACGGCGGTGGGGTTGCCGAGTGCCGCGTGGGCGCGCATGGCCGCCTGGTGAAGGGCTTCGGTGTGCGGGTGGTGGCCGATGGCGGTGGTGAGCACGGCGAGCGCTTCGCCGGGTTGGTCGTGCAGGGCGTCGGCCAGGGCGAGGGCGGCGTCGACGGCTTGGCGTTGCACGGCTTCTCGGTACGGTTCGATCCATTCGTAGTCTTTGCCGTCGGCGAGTGGGCCTTGGTAGGTGGCCACGGCGCGGCGGAGTGCGGCGATGCGGGCGGTGGGAGTGGTGGCGCGGTTGGCCTCGTCGAGGGCGTCGCTCATGCGCCACAGGTCCACGTCGAGGGTGTCGCGGTGCAGGATGTAGCGACGGCCGGGGTGGGTCAGGTAGGTGGCGGGGCCGCCGGTGCTGGCGAGGACGCGGCGCAGGTTGTAGACGTAGGTGTGCAGCCGGTGTGGTGCTTTGCTGGTCGCGGCGTCGGGTAGCAGGTCTTCCAGGATCGTTTCCTGGCTGGCGACACCCGCGCGGGCGGCGAGGTAGGTGAGCAGTTCCAGGGCTTTGCCGCGCAGCGGCAGTGTGGTGGCCATGTCAACGATGCGGGCATCGCCGAGGACCTGGACCTGAACCCGCCCGGTGGCAATGGCGTCGTCGTCTTGAGCGGCATTGGCATCGTCGGCTTCGGCCTGGTCGTGGGTAATTGGTGGTTGGGTCGCTTCTGGTGGTGCGGCCGGTTCGTCCGCGGTGGGAGCTGGTCGAGGATGTGGTTCGGCGGGCCCGGGCTGCAGGTCGCCCGCGTCGTGGGGTGTGCCGTCGCGGTTGTCGGTGACTTCCGGGCCGGGTGGGATGTCGACGGTTGGGGGTGCGTCGTCCGCTGGTGGCGGCGGGGTCTGACCGGTGTGGGACTCGGCGAGGACCCTCAGCAGGTCGGTGGCGTCGGTCGGGTCGATGACGGTGAGGCGTCCGACGTCGGCGGGGTGGTGGCCGTGCCGGTGGGCGGTGCCGTCGGCGGGGCTGGTGGATCCGTCGCGGGCGACGACGACGGTGTCGCCGTCGGGCCAGGCGCCGAGCAGGACGCCGTGGATGTCGAGTCGCTGTCCCTGGGTGAGCAGCGCGGCGATACGGGCGCGCTCATACGCGGCGGTGGCATCGGCGATGAGCACCATCGGTGCCACGGGTTCGGTCTGCGGGTTCAGCTCGTGGAGGCCGGCGGTGGTGTCGACTTCGGCGTCGAAGCACAACCGGGTGCGGAGCAGGGTCTGCTCTTCGAGCAGCGTCAGGGCGTCGGTGAGCCCGTCGGTGACGGTCAGCCGCGGTGTGTCCGGCAGGCCGACGGCCTCGGTGGTGCCCCACAGGGCGGTGAGGGTGCTGGAGGGGATGACGACCTGGCCGCCGCGCCCGTGGGCGTCGTCTACCCCGCCTGTGGCGAGGGCTGATACCAGGAAGCCTCGGGCTGCGGCGTGGGCGCCGGGACCGGTCAGTCCGAGCCCGGCGGGTGGCCACACCTCGATCATCGGACCATCGAGCGCCGGCGTGAGCGGCCGCCCATCACGTGTCGGCGCACCGCCGGGTTCGTCGTCGGCTGCGGGGGCGGTGGTTGCGTCCGGGCCGGCGGCGAGGTCGTCGTGTGGGGTGCCGGACGCTGATAGGCGCAGGCTGCGGCGGATCCGGGTGACCAGTTTCGGCATCGGGGCGAGGCTCGGGTCGTTGAGGCGCAGCTGCGGCGTGGGTGATTGGGGGGTGTAGCGGCGACGGCGGTGTGCCCAGACGAGGGCGACGGCCGCGAGGATCGCGGTGACGAGGCCGAGGTCGAGCCAGCTCCCGCCGCCGAGGGAGATGCCCGGCGGTTCCGGCCGCGGGGTGGGACGCTGCTGTTTGTCGCTGCTGTCGAGGCTGGTCGTCGAGGTGGTGGGTGTCGGTGAGGGTTCCGTCGGTGCGGCGGATTCGGTGGCCGGTGCGGCAGGTTCCACCACGCCGTCGTCATCGTCCTGCGGCCCGGGCGGAGCCGGTTCGGCCGTCGGCGACTCGGACGGGAGCGCGCTGGGCGACGGCTGGGCGGGGGCCGGTTGTTCGGGCTCTGCCGGACTGGGGTCGGTCGGCGGTGGGGTGAGGGATGGTGTGCTAACCGGTGGGGTGGCGTCGTCGGGCAGTGTCAGCAGCCAGCCGGGGTAGATCAGGTCCGGGTTGGTGAGCGTGCCGCCGACGTCGGGGTAATGAGTGCCCCGGTTAAGGGCGAAGATCTCGGGCCACCGGTCGGGATCACCAAGCCACTGTGCGGCGATGTCCGACAGCGTGTCGCCGCGTTCCACCCGGCAGGTAGCGGGCTGTTCGGACGAGACGCTGGTGGTGTGTGCCGCCGGCCGGTGTCCCTGCTCCGGCCGCCCGGTGTCAGTGCCAGCCCGAAGACGTTGATCCGCAGAGTCGTGTACCGCCTCATCGAGCACGCTGGGGGCGGCGGCTCGGCCCATCTCGATAGTGCTGGACGGTTGGTGCGGGCCAAGCACCGGCCGGGCTGTGTCGTCGCCGTGAGGTAGCGCGGGGAACGCGTCGGCTGTGGAGCCGGTGTGCGCGGCGGCGGGTAGGGCGGACGAGGTCACGGCGGTGGCGCCCAGCACCGCCGCCGCGAGACCCTGCAACGGCCCGGGTAGGCGCAGCGCGAGCCGCCACCGCATCCGTGCCCGCAGCTGCCGGTCCAAGCCGTGGGCCACGCTGGTGGCGAGCAGTGTCCATAGCAGCCACGCGCAGGTCTGCAGCAGCGTGGTGACGAAGCCGGTAGTGAGCGGCTGCTGCAGCCATGCCCTCATCTGCTCCGGCGCCGGTGTGATCGGGCGCAGCCAGCCGGCCCGGTAGGCCAGGACGAGTGGTGCTGCCGCGAGGACGACCGCGACCACGGTGGCGATCGAGACCGGTGGTTTCGCCATGCCCTTCCTCCGTCCCCAGATTCATGTCAATCGGCTGGTGTGGTGTCACCGACCGTAGGAGCAGGCAGGGTCGTCGATGCCACTTCTACGGCTTACAGCACCTCACAGCACCTAACACGACCTCACAGTGCGCCGCGAGGCGCTGTTGTTCGAGTGGAGGTGAAACACCACCACCGTCTATCTGTCGCAGCAGGTGGGCGTAGCTGAGGGCAGCCTGATCCGGGTGGTGCCGGGGAGGGTGGAAGCGGCCCTGACAAAGCCGGGATGCGTCAGTACTGCCAGATGGCGTGGGTCCGGCAAGCGAGACGGAGAGGAGTACGCGAGGAACCGGCGTTAATAAGCCCCTCAATGTGTAACCGGCTCGAACCTGGTGGATATGGGCCGGGTGCGGTGCTTTCCCGATGTGTTGTGAGGCAGCGGGGATCTCCCGAGCGGCGTGATGGTTCGGGAGGCCACGGGGAAGGTCTGCGGCGTACCTGTGGCGATGCCGCAGGGGCATAGTCGGGCTCCTACTTCGACGAACGAACAGCAGTGAACGCGGGAACCACCTGGTCACGGTTCCCGGGTCGGCCGGCGGCCAGCCGGTCGGGTCGGGATAGGCGCACCGACCGCTGAACGGGCCGGGTGGGGCGGAGCCGTCGTAGTACTCCGGGCCGGAGAGAGTCCGGCACATGGGGAAGGACGGCAGCGGATTCGAGAAGGGATGGATGCTGTAATGCCGGAAGACGCGACGCCGAACGGCGACGCTCCGCCGGTGCGGCCGTTGGGTCCGCATGGGCGGGTATCGGAGATGCAGGCCAAGCTTCATCGTTGGGCGGCGGCCGAGCCTGGCCGCCGGTTTGATGACCTGTTCAACCTCGTGCACCACCCGGCGACGCTGTTGTTGGCGTTTGATCGGGTGGCGGGCAATCTGGGAGCGCGTACCGCTGGCGTGGACGGCCTGACGGTCGCCGACGTGGAGCAGTACATCGGCGTCCCCGGGTTTCTGGACGACCTACGTGCCCAGGTGAAGGCGGGCACGTTCCGGCCGCTGCCGGTACGGGAACGAAGGATCCCGAAGCCGGGCGGGTCGGGTAAGGTCCGCAAGCTCGGTATTCCGACTGTCGCGGACCGGGTCGTTCAGGCGGCGTTGAAGCTGGTGCTGGAACCGATATTCGAGGCCGACTTCGCGCCGGTCTCGTACGGGTTCCGGCCCAAGCGGCGGGCCCAGGACGCGATCGCTGAGATCCACCAGTACGGGAGCAAAGGCTACCGGTGGGTGCTGGACGCGGACATCGAAGCGTGTTTCGACTCGATCGACCACGTGGTGCTGATGGACCGCATCCGGCACAGGATCAAGGACAAGCGGGTTCTGGCGCTGGTCAAGGCGTTCCTGAAGGCCGGAGTTCTGACCGAACTCGGCGAGCGGGAAGCCACGCACTCCGGCACGCCGCAGGGTGGCATCCTGTCCCCGCTGTTGGCCAACATCGCGCTGTCGGCGCTCGATGAGCACCTGATGGCACCGTGGAAGCCAGGCGGGCCGATGTCCACCGGCACACGCCGGCACTACCGGCGCGGCAAGGGGTTGCCGACGTGGCGGCTGGTCCGCTACGCCGACGACTTCGTGGTCCTCGTGCACGGCACCGAGGACCACGTCCACGCGCTGCGCGAGGACGTCGCGAGCATGCTGGCACCACTCGGACTGCGGCTGTCCGCAGCCAAAACCCAGGTGGTGCACATGAGCGACGGGTTCGACTTCCTGGGGTTCCACATCCAGTGGCGCCGCAAGCGAGGCACGAACAAGTGGTACGTGTACACCTTCATCGCCAAACGACCGATCCGGTCGCTGAAGACGAAGATCCGTGCACTCACCCGCAGGACATCACAGCAGGACCTCGGATACGTGCTGACCAGGATCAACCAGGTCACGCACGGCTGGGCCAACTACTTCCGCCATGCCGTGGCGAAGCACACCTTCAACATGCTGGACACGTTCACGTTCTGGCGCGTGGTCAGCATGATAACCACACGGCGCAGGTGGAGGTGGAAGGAGTTCCGCCGCCGCCACATCACCCCAGAGGGGCACTGGCAGCAGCCGACCGCCAGCGGGATCGAACTCCAGCGGATAGCCGCGATCCACGTGACGCGCTACCGCTACCGAGGAACCAAGATCCCCAACCCGTGGACCGCAACCATCAACACCTAACGACAGAACCCGTGGAGAGCCCGTTGCGTGGAGACACGCACGGCGGGTTCGGCGAGCGGCCTGGAGAAACGGGCCAGCGGCAACGCTGGAACCGCGCTCCAGGCCGACTCAACACCCCAGGTCAGACAGCTACACAGCAGGACGGCGGCACCGATCAGCCGGCAGGCGTATCGGGCTCGACGACGCAGAGAATGGTGTCGGTGTACAGATCCGAGTGCAGAGGTAGGTACGGCTGCAAGTGCAACCCCGGCGCCGAGTTCGATATGCGTTCGGCGAGTCGCTGCCTGCTCTGGTCACGGTCCAAGTCGGTGACGTTGCGTTACGGGATGTTGCTGACTCGTCCGTCCTCTCGGCGTGCGGATCTAGCCGAGTTGAGTGCGCCCTGAACGCGCGGCGCAGACAGTTCCGGAAATTGCAACGACACGGTGAAATGCAACGCAGTTGAAGATGACAGCTATAGTCAGGCAATGAATTTGACTTTGGTGACCGTGCTCTCCACCGCATCTGCCGTCGGTGCAGCAGTGGCCACAGAGTTGGCAACAGGCATGATCAGCGACTACGCCAAAAAGGTGGCGCGGACACTCACGCGAGGGCGGGGCGTAAATTTCGATGTCCGATTGGACGGGCTATTCCCCTTAGGCATGTGGAGTCCGGCCCGCCAGCTGGAACCACATCGCCTAATAACCGAGCATGTCAGCAAGAGTGGGCGCCCGGGGCAGGAATGGATCGACTCCACAAAGCTCGCCAACCAAGTCGATATCGCAAAGCGGATGGTGTCTGGCAACACTGTTTACCTGACCGGCTTTAAAATCGATCATCGGGAGTCTGAGGGAACCCAATACTGCCGAATCACCTTAGCTCCGAGCGAATACCCGGAAGTCCTTGCGATCGAGCGCCTTAGGGCCGAAGATCCCGACTCTTTCACGGGCGCCGACAGTGCGATCGAGCAAAACGTTCGGCGCTACCTGGAACGCCCTGTTCCCAGCTCGCTTGCGGCAAATATAGTTCTAGTTTCCCAAGACGGAGGCAGGCTACTATGCGTCGAACGATCTGCCGCAACGGACAGTGCTGTCGGCTGGTGGACGGTCGGTGTATTCGAGACGATGAAGCAGCCAGATTTTTCCCGTCCAGGATTCCCTGAGGACCTGTACGGATTGATTATGCGTGGCCTGAATGAGGAGCTGGGGCTAACCCCGGATTGTTACGGGAGAATTTTTATCACGTGGCTTGGAATATTGCAGTCCATCCTCCGGGGGCATGTAGTCGCGGTGGTGCGTATTCAAGTAGACGATGACGCGTTTCTCGAGAGAACTCGAATAGCGCATTCCGGCTACGAGCACGCCGCAATATCATGGGTTCCTTTCAAGCGGAAAACAGTCGAATCCTTTATCAATGCACCTCGGCGGACTCATGACCATCACGTGGGATCGACGGTCGACGTCGGCGGCAGGACTTGGATCGAACAATCACGACTAGCGGTTCTCGAAGCATGGCGGTTTCGCTCGGTGATCTGATGTACGACACTTTGAGATCTGGAAGCTAAACGGCATCGAGTGCGCCGTGCGCCCCGTGGTCCGCGAACCGCAACCCAACCCTGCCCGCGCCAACGGGCATTTCCTCGCCGCTGCGTCATCGCAGGCAGGGAGCACAACGGTGTCGCCACGTCCGGCCAACAGGTGGGTGAGCCGGTCCGCGACCGCGATCGGGCCGGAAAGGATCCGGAGTTGGGGAAATGGATCCAGCTTCAACCTCCGCCAGGACTTGGGTCCAACAGTGCGGCTCACTGCTTTGCCGCGAATCGCTCGCGACGCAGCCGTCGCGTGGAAAGAAGAACAAGCTGAGCCGATCTAGGACGAACCGGAGTAGCCCCTGTTCGTCTCGATGCGCTACGTGTGCGCCCGAGAAATGTTTTCTGGACGACCTCGGTTCAAAGGCGCCGAGTGTCCTCGCTCCTAATCTACGAAGAACGTCGGCATGGACTCCTCAATCTTCGCGGTGAATTCGTCAATGACGGCGGTGGGCCAGCCGAAGTAGGACGTCGTGTAGTTGAGGGCGTTGTAGAACGTTGCGAGAGCTGCCGTCGCCGCTTTCTCAGCGAAACCCAGGTCGACACGAAGGTAGGCCACCTGGTGACCTGTGACCGGGTCGTCAGCCCATTCGCGTCTTTGCCGGGCAGGGTAGAGGGTCGGGTGAGTCATGTTGGAAAGAAGGCCGTAAACGCCGGTCCCGGCGCGGCTGTCGATCGTCCCGCCGTGGCTCTGGGTCAGTTCGTACATCCAGCTAACGGCAGCTTCCAAGTTGGGAAGGGCCTGTCCGTTCAGGGTCCGTTTCCCCAGGTCCTCCCTGGTAGTGCCGGGAAAGCGCGCGATAATCTCATCCTTCAGGGCCGTGTAGTGCTGGACAGCCAGCAGGTAACTCGGCTGCGTCTTGGCTCGCATCCGACCGGCGTTCTTCTTCGCTTCCTCCGCGCTAACGAGCTCTTCGAGGTAGGCGCGCGCAAGCCTGTTCTCGGACGGCTCGTCAGGCTCTTTGCCGAGCACCCACACAGCGTGTGCACAGTTCTCAATGGTTGAACGGATGAGCGCTGGCGTGGGGAAGATGACCTCGCAGCTTGCATAAAGGCTCGCGAGTCCGCCGAGGTGGCCGCTAGCCGTAAGCAGGTAGGTCTGGACGACCTCAGCGATCAGCCGATGCCCGGTCTCTCCTCGCGGCTTGGCGACCGCGGGGTCAGGCGAGGGAAGTTCCGCCGCGGCGTGTGCGGCGGGGGAGCCTTGAGCCGGCGTCCAATGAAAGCGGTCGGCCGTCTCGAAGAAGGCATCACGGGAGGCGACGAACAGGTCAGCGATTTCGACCAGTCTGCTGACGACGTCATCGGGAGAGTGTTGCCAGAATGCCATATCGACATGATAAGGGAGCGGTGGAGTTGCCGGTTCGCCGATGTTCCTGGATGCGTGGAGAGGAACGGACGGTGGCCACGACTTTCGGCACGCCCCACTTCAAGACCAGCGGGCCTCCCCATTTGCCGCATCCGTGCCCGGTGGGTGTGAGCTGACCGTCGTACCGAGTTACGCCGCGTGGTCGCGGCACCTGCCTCAGTAGTTGCTCGGGTCGGCCCGCTTTCAGGGTTGAGCCGACTCTCTACCGTGAGAAGCGTGTTCGATGACTTCGGCAACGTCGGCGACGGTGTTGGTGGGTTCGCGACCGCAGTGCTTGCGGTATTCGCTTTCATGGGCGGCAAGTCCGCGCTCAGTGACTGGCGGGATCGTCAGCAGGCCGAAAAGCGGCGAGCCGATGAGCAGGCCCTTCAGATTCGTCTAGACCGGGAGCGCCATCACTACGGGTGGAAGAAGGGGATGCACGCGGTGTACGGGGTGTCCAATGTGACCGATCCCGAGGAAGTGGCTCGGGCGGTTGAGGAGTTGACCAACGGCGGACCGTCCGAGTACGCCCTCATCCGAGTCGAACAATCCGTCAACCGGGCCAACAGCCTACGTCAGTGGATCGACAATGATGGGCATCTCGCATATCCGCCGACAGACGCCGAGTACGAGGTGCTCGCGGCCACACGTCTAGCGACCCGGGATGAGTCTGCAGTGGGTGATGCTCCAACATGATCAGCCGCACGCTCATGGCCGCATCCGGTACGAGCGCGACTAACTCGGAAGTAGACCTACTTCCTCCCGATTAGGGCCGCTTCGCGCCGCGGAGCGACAAGGACTAACCCCGGCAGTGACGGGGTGTAGTCGGAGAATGGGTCCGCCGTTGTGGCACGGAGGTTTGCTCGACAACGCTTCGTTCGGCTCTTCCTAGACGTGGATCTTCGTATGCTCTGGCATACCTGCCTGTAAACCCGGTCCTGTACAGCGACAAATGAGGGCGGTCAGGTGGCGGGGTCGGGCACGCTGGCGGCGTCCAGGGCGCTGTCGAGGCCGGCGGTGGCGAGGCGACGGGTGTACCGGTCGGACAGTTCGGCGACCGCCGCGTGCTCGCCCAGGGCGGTGAGGACGGCAATGGCATGTTGGTGCAGGGTGGCGTTGTACGGGTCGACGCGGATCCCGCCCTGGAGCCAGGCCAGTGCCCGTCTCGGGTCGGGTTCGGTGGCGGCCAGGGCCGCGTAGGCGTCGAGGACTCGGCGGCGGGCGGTCTCGCGGTGCGGGTCCAGCCACGGCCAGGCGTATCCGGTGGCGAGGTCGCCAGTGTAGGCGTTCACGACCGCCTGCCAGGCGGCACCGTGATCGGTGAGGGTGGACGCGGCGTGCGCGACAGCGCGACGCAGGCGCCACAGGTCCACGTCGACCTGGTCCGGGTTGAGGCGGTAGCGGTCGCCGGTGCGGTCGATGATCGTGTGTCCGGTGGTCGTGCGCAGCAGGGTCCGTAGGTCGCTGAGGGTGGTGTAGAGGCGTGCGGTGAGCCGGTGCGCGGGCAGTCCCGGCCACAACGCTTCGGCCAACTGCTGGCTGTCGACCCCGCCGGCATGCACGGCCAGATAGACGACGGCGTGCAGGGCTGCGCTGCGCCGCACGGGCAGGGGTGCGCCGTCGAAAATCAGGACCGGTTCGCCGAGCACCCGAATCCACAGTCGCGGCCCTGGGTCTACGGGGGCGGGTTGCGGGCCGCTCTGACGCGGTATTCGTGGCTGCGTCGGGGTGCTGTGGTGTGCGGGGTGGGCGTGCCCGGTGACGGTGAGCAGGTCGGTGGTGGCGAGCGGATCCAGCACGCACACCCGCGGCCCGACCGCCGGGCCGTCGCCGGCATCAGTGGTGGAGTGGCCGTCGGCATCGACGTGCCAGACCGGTGCGTGCGGCCAGGACGCGACCACGACCACGGTCACAGGGCCGGCGGTGAGGATGTCCGCAAGGCGGCCGCTCGGTGGGGCGGCGAGCATCAGCACCGACCGCGGCCGCCCGCCCCCGCCTTCGCCGGTTGGGATGGGCGCGGTTGCTGCCAGTGTTGCGGCGTGGTCGGCGTCGTCGGCGATCCGCAGTCCTGGCCCGGGTCGTAGCCGCGGGGCCGCCGGACCGAGCAGGGCGGCCACCGCGTCGCGGGTGATCACCACCTCCGGTGCGGTGTGGTCCCGTAGGCGAGCGAGAAGGACGGTCACCAGCAGACCGCGAGCGGCGGCTGGGGCACCCGGGCCGAGGATGCTCGCTCCCGCGGGCGGAAACCCTTCCGGCAGGATCCCGACCGCTGCGGCCGCGGTCGGGGCGGGCTTGTCGTGGGTGGCGATCGCGGACTGGACCGCGGTCACGGTGGCCGGTAGCGGTGCCAACTCGCCGACGTCCGGGCCGTTCTGGTCGGGACGTGCGGGGCGGTAGGCGCGGCGGCGGCGCAGCCACATCAGGCTCGCTGCGGCACCGACCTGCTCGGCGACCTGCGAGGGCAGCCAGCCGCCGGGAACACTGACACCGTCGGCGGCATTTGGTTGCTCAGCGCCGTCGGAGGGGTGGGTCTCGAGGGTGCCGACCGTCGTACCCGCATGCTCGTCCACGGTGCTCAGGGCGGTGGGGGTGGTGATGGTGAGGGCGGCGGCGCTGGCGATGCCGGTGGCGGTGGCCTGCCAGGGGGTGGGTAGCGGTAGGTGGCGTAGCCATCGCACGCTGGCCCACAGGCGGGTGGCGGTGGTGGCGGTCACGAGGTAGGCGATGAAGGCCCACAGCAGCCAGGCCGCCACGACCAGCATCAGGGTCAGGTTCTGTTCGGTCAGTGGGTCGCGGACCCACTGCCACAGGGCGACCCGTGGTGTGTCGGTCGTCGGCCAGCCCACCAGCCGCACGAGCAGGGTCGGCGGGCCGGCCAGCAGGACGGTGGTCAGCAGCATTGCCGCGACCCGCTGCGGCCACCGCATCACCCACCCCCTGCCGTCGGTTGGTGCGTCACGGGTGTGGCGGGCCGGGTAGGGGAAGACTGCGGCGGGATTGGGTGGGGGCGGTGTAGAGGATGCGGGTCCACAGACGGCCCAGCCACCACACGGTGGCGGCGACGATGTAGAGACCGGCGACGGTGCCGGTGTTGTACCGGCCGACCAGGGTGGCGGTGAGGATCGCGAACGGGACCCCCATCACCAGCCGCAACCACCACCCGGACACCAACGCTGTGATCACCCCGACCCCGATCAGCAACCCACCCACCCGTTGCGCGACACCGAGCCACACCTCCATGCCGGGTGCATAGGTCGCGGGCAGCGACCACTGGACCAGCATCATCCCCACCGTCGCCGTCACCACCGACGTCACGGGGAAGGCGAGGAAGTCCGACCAGCCGCCCTTTGGGGTGCGCCACTGGCGGAACGCGATCAGCGCCAGCACCATCGCGACCACCAGCATCGGCACCACCGGCACCATGGTCCAGCGCAGGAACGCCCCCAACTCGGTGCCGATGTACTGGGAACCCACCACCGCATACATGCCGACCACGGCGACACCGAGCCAGGCGGAGGTGAGGATGCCGGTGGCGACCTGCGCCCCCGCCGACAACGGCACCCCACTGTCGGTGCGGGCGGCCAACGTGGAACCCAGCACGGTGCCGGCGGCCAGGCAGGCGATCACGGCGAACACCGACGCCATCGCCACCTCACCCCAGTTCATGAATGCCCACTCCCGCATGAGCCCGGAATGCCACGTCGGAGTGAACAGCGCGTGTGACACCAACGCCAGCGACGCGAACCCCGGCACCCCGATCGCCACGGCCCGCCACACCGACGGCACCGGCTCCGCCACCACCGCCGCCTGCCCGGTGTCGAGGCCGCCGGCGTCGACCGCGCCGCGGGCCGCCGCCACCAGCGGATCCGGCACCAGCGTCGGCCGTAACCCGGTCTCCGCGGCCAGGACGTCGGCGACCAGCGGCATCTGCGCGGTACCCCCGACGCACCACAGGGCGGCGATCGTGGCGGGGTCGACCTCGGCGGCGTCGACCGCGTTACGCACCAGGCCCGCCGCCCGGACCAAGGCCGGGCGGGCGGCCTGTTCCACCATCAGATGGTTGAGCACCACCGCCGGCCCTGAGGGCACCGGCACGGCCACCGCCGCATGCCCCACCAGGGCGTGTTTCGCCGTGCGCAGGCTCGCCGTCAACGCCCACCCATCCGCCGCCGGCACCCCGCCGTCGGGGAGCACGGTGGCGGTCAACGCGGCGTCGATGGCGTCACCACCAGCGTCGGGGTCCGCGAGGGTAGACAGGACCTCGAACCCAGCCGGGCCCCGCCGCAGCACACTCACCTCCACGCCGGCGCCCAGGTCACACACCACGACCACCGAACCCACCGGCAGCTGCACACCCGAGGCGAGGGCATCCGAGGCCACCGCCACCGGCGCCTCCACCAGGCGCGGCTGCGCCAAGCCGGCTCGGTGGGCGGCCTGTCGCAGCCACGTCCGCCGCCGCGGCCCCCATCCCGCCGGCACCACCAACCGCACATCCTCCACCGGCCCACCAGCCATCCGGTGGGCTTCGTCGACGACGCGCCGCAGGGTCGCCGCCACCAAATCGGCGGGCGCGACCTGCACGTCGGCCACGCTCACTTGCTCGTCGACGGAAAGCCGGGGACGGGGTATGAACCGCTGCGGATCAGCGGTGGCCGCCTGCCACGCCCGCTGCCCCGTCACCACCGACCCATCACCAGCCACCAGCACCGCGCTGGGCAACGCCGGTTCGCCGTCGAACAGCAGCGGTGACCACGACCCGTCCGGCCAGGCCAGGACCGCGGTCGTCGTGGCGCTTCCACAATCGATCGCCAGCCGCGCCTGCCCCGCTCGCATACCCGACAGTCAAACATGAGGATCATATTCACGTCACGCCTCAACTACAGCGAGCAGCGAAGCGGGGAGAAGCCCGGAAGAAGGTTGGTGGGGCGCTCGAATGGAGGCGATGAACCCTGACATCGATACTGGTGACCCGACACCCGGAAGTCCTTCCCACCGTCGCCGGTTGCCTTGCCGTTACCCTCGGTGGGTTGGGTTCATAGACTGGCAGGCATTCAACGGCGCTGGTCGTGATGTCGGAGGTCGTGGTGCCTCGTCGAAGCCAAGGGTGGGTGCGGGCCGGGCGCGTGGCGTTCGGGGTGATCGTTGCTGGGCTGGTGGTGTACCTGGTGGCGGTGGGCCTGGATAGGGCGGACAAGGTGGCCAGTGCTATCGGTGCGGTGGTGGCGGTAGTCGCATTGGCCGCGCCATACCTGCTGCCTAAGCATGGTTCAAAGGATGGGTCGAGAGTGGAGCCGGACCGGATAGAGGACACGGGCGCGGCCTGCGCTACCGGTGGCGGGCAGGCGAACACGGGAGCCGACATGGTCGAGGGTGACGACCGTCCGGCGCAGGTCATTCGATCAGGGGAGGCGACTGCGGACGGTCCCGGTTCGGTGGCCAACACCGGTGTTCGGCGCCGGTCCCGGCCGTGACCTCACCGCTTGATCCGCCCGCGGCGGCCGCGGTCACCGATTCCGGTGCCGCGAGGGCCGACCGGGCTGGTGTGGCCAACACCGGCATCGTCCACGGCGATGTCCGGCCCGAGTTTCACGAGCATCGCCACTATCATCCGGTAGAGGTGAAGTGGCCGGCCCAGGTAGGGCAGCCGCCGGTGTTGGCGTCGGCGTTCCAGCTCCGCGACGGTGTGCGCGCGAGGATTCAGGAAGCACGTGATGACGGTGCTGATGTCGTGTTGACCCAGCACGATGCTTGGCCGGTCGGGGTGGGTACCCGGGTCCTCGCCGGTGAGGGTGGGGTTGGCAAATCGCAGCTGGCGGCGTGGTTCGCTCATCAGGCCCAGGTAGAGCGGACCGCGGATCTGGTGGCGTGGGTGCCCGCGGGCAGCCCTGAGCAGATCATCACCGGCTACGCGCGGGCCGCGCTGCGGGTCGGTGCCCCAGGCGCCGACGGCACGGACCAGGCTGCCGACGCCGCCGCGTTCTGCGAATGGCTGCACACCACCGACCGGACCTGGCTGATCGTCCTGGACGACATCACAGACCCGGCCCATCTGGTCGGTTGGTGGCCGCCGCACCGGCCGACCGGATGGACGCTCGCGACGACCCGACGCCGCGACGCTGCCCTGGCCACCGGCGGCCGGCAGAGTATCCACATCGGGGTGTACAGCCCGACGGAGTCTGTGGAATACCTGACCGACCGGCTCACCGAAGCCGGGTATCCCGGCCTGCTCGACTCGGGCGCGGGTGACCTGGCCGCCGCCGTCGGGCACCTGCCCCTAGCGTTGTCCCACGCTACCGCCTACATGATCGACCAGGCGGTTGGGTGCGTGGAATATCTGGCCCGATACACCGCCGCAGCGCGGGTGGCCGAGGTGATGCCCGCCGACAGCGACCCCGACGACTACGGCCGACCCGTGACGGTCACGCTCCTGCTCGCCTTGGATGCCGCCGATCGGGCCAACCCTGCCGGGTTGGCCCGGCCCGCCCTGGCGTTGGCCGCCGTACTCAACCCCGACGGTCACCCCGACGAACTGTGGAAGACCTCCGCGGTCATCGGTTACCTATCCGACCAGGCCGACCGGGTCGTCACCGCCGACCAGTCCTATATGGCTCTGCGGACGCTGCACCGCTACGGCCTGCTGACCCATGCCCCCGCTGACGGGCCCCGCGCCGTGCGGGTCCATGCTCTGACCGCCCGCGCCACCCGGGAAGCGAGCACGATCGACCCGACCGTCGTCATCCGGGCCACCGCCGACGCGCTACTGCAGCTGTGGCCGGAGCGCGACCACGCCACCACCAACCTCGTGGATGCGCTGCGTACCAACACCACCACCCTGGCCAGCATCGGCGGTGAGCTGCTGTGGCACCCGGACGGACATCCGCTGCTGTACCACGCCGGCAATAGCCTCTTGCGTTCCGGGCTGCATACCCTCGCCATCGGCTACTGGCGCCGAATGTTCGACGACGCGCTGCGAGCGCTGGGTGACCGGCACTCGTCCACAATCACCGCACACGCCAACCTCGCCGCCGCCTACTGTCAGGCGGGCCGAAGCGGAGACGCGATCACCATCCTAGAGAAGCTGGTCGACGACGCGCTGCGAGCGCTCGGTGACCAGCACCCGGGCACAATCACCGCACACGCCAACCTCGCCGCCGCCTATCGGCAGGCGCGCCGGACCGGAGACGCGATCACCATCCTAGAAAAGGTTGTCGACGACTCGGTGCGCGTGCTGGGTGACCAGCACCCGGACACAATCACCGCCCGCGCCAACCTCGCCGCCTCCCACTGGCAGTCGGGCCGGACCGGAGACGCGATCACCATCCTGAAGAAAGTGGTCAACGACCGGAAGAGGGTGCTGGGTGACCAGCACCCGTCCACAATCACCGCCCGCGCCAGCCTCGCCGCCGCCTACGCGCAGGCGGGCCGAACCGGAGAGGCGATCACCATCCTAGAGAAGGTTGTCGACGACTCGGTGCGCGTGCTGGGTGACCAGCACCCGGACACAATCACCGCCCGCGCCAACCTCGCCGTCTCCTATCGGCGGGCCGGCCGAACCGGAGAGGCGATCACCATCCTGGAGAAAGTGGTCAACGACTCGGTGCGAGTGCAGGGTGACGAGCACCCGGAAACGTCGGCAGCGGTTCGTGTTTTGAATGCGTGGCGGGCTGAGGCGTAGTCAATCTTGCGGGCGACTCCAGCGCTGCCTGCCACCAGGTTTGGTAGTCGAGTCGCCGAGCTGGCAGTACTTGCGGCTAGGCGAAACCGACTGATCCATTCCCACCAGAGCTTCCTCTGGGAACACGCCACCGTCGGCGGAACCGGACGCCGAGCCGCGCGTCGCAGGCATTGTGGCAGCTGATCAGCGGCAAGCGGGTTAATCCGGTGCAGCTGTTGGCGTCGAGCCGTATTTGTCTGTGTATCGTCGCCGGCACTCTCTCAGCCGGCACTGCCCGTGTCGAGAATTCGTGTCGAGGGTGTTCGACATCGGCGGGCAGGCGTTGAGTGGTGATGCGACGAGCGCGGCCCCGGACGGCCGATCGTCGGCATCGTCCACGAAAGGGAGGCCTACCTCATGGATCTTGCACCTCGGGCCCTTGATGATGTCCATGGCGCCGGGGCCGTGATCAGCCCAGAGGCATCTGCGCCAACCGGTGGACCGCCAGCGATCGGATCGTGCGGCCCTTGGGGCGGCAGCAGATCTGAGCGGCCGTAACCCTCGGCTATGCACCTGTCGTCCCGGTGGTGCTGGTCGGTTGGTCGTCGCTTCCCCCGATCGGCGGCCAACCGACGCCGGGCACGCACCAGCCGGGGCGAGGTTCGGCCTGACGTAGCGGCTTCACCGCGACGATCCAGGCGAAGCACCGGCCGACGCGCCCGGTTCCACGAACGCCGGCGCCCCTGCGGCATAAGGATCCGTACCCCCCGAGGCCGTCCTGCCAGCCTCGGATGCAGAGAAAAAGCGGGTCGTACGGATAGCCCGCGAATAGGAGAAGTGAGAGCACATGGGTGTCGACACGGTGAGCAGCGAAGGCCTCCGGGACGCGATGGTCGACCAACTGGTCGCCGACCAGGAGGCGAAAGGGCTGGTGCTGCGGCCCGAGGTCGAGGCGGCGCTGCGGACGGTGCCTCGGGAGGTGTTCACGCCGGGCGTGGCGGTCGAGGAGGCGTATCGCGGCGACAGCGCTGTGGTCACGAAGCGGCGCGGTGAGGAGACCGTCAGTTCGGTGTCGGCGCCGTGGTTGATCGCGGAGATGCTGGGTCAGGCGGTCGACGCTCTCGATGGTGGGTTGGCGGGTCGGCATGTGCTGGAGATCGGCTCGGGTGGCTACAACGCGTCTCTGCTGCGCGAGTTGGTCGGTGAGTCGGGGTCGGTGACGAGCGTGGACATCGACCCGGAGGTGACCGAGCGGGCGGTGGCGTGTCTGACGGCGGCGGGGTACCGCGACGTCACCGTGGTGTGCGCCGATGCTGAGCAGCCGCTGGTTCCGGGGCCCTGCTTCGACCTGATCATCGTGACCGTTGGTGCGTGGGACATCCCGGCGGCGTGGACCGGTCAGCTGGTCGAGGGCGGTGTGTTGGTGGTGCCGTTGCGGACGTTCGGGATGACCCGGTCGTGGGCGCTGCGTCGTGACGGTGACCGGCTGGTCAGCCGAAGCCAGCGCCTGTGTGGGTTCGTGTCGATGCAAGGCGCCGGAGCGCACGACGTGCGGTACGTCGATGTGGCCGACGGTGTGCATCTGCGGCTGGATGAGGGTCAGCAGGTCAGCCCGAACCTGGTGGGTGGGCTGTTGTCGCGGCCGCGGGAGCAGGCGTGGGCGGGAGTGAATTTGCCGCCTCGGACGGTCCTGGCCGATCTGGACTTGTGGCTGGCGGCGCGTCTTGCCGCCGAGGTGGATCAGTTCGTGGTGCTTGCGGCGCATCAGGAGGCCGTCGAAGCCGGCGTCGTCGCGCCGGCGTGGCGGTTCGGGACGCCCGCCGCCCTGCATGGGGGCACGTTCGTCTACCGGTCGGCGCTGCGCTGGACCGATGACGTGTTCGACCTTGGCGCGTGTGCCCACGGACCGGACGCCGCCGGCGCGGCCGGGCGGATGGTGGCGCACATGCGGGCGTGGGTGGACGGCGGCGAACCGGCGCCGGTGCTGCATGTCCTGCCCGCGCGGACTCCCGACGGCGACCTGCCGGCCGGGACGGTGCTGGACAAGCGGCACAGCCGTCTCGTCCTCACCTTCACCCCCGCATAGGAAGGCACAGCGAGTGGAGACCACGGACCTCGACGAGTTCGACCTGGACATCACGCTGGTGGACGCCGGCCCCGCCGCCGGTGGGTACGCCACCAGCACCGACGACAACTGCGGCTCCGGTAACACAGGCTCCAATGCCTGCTCCGGCGGCAGCAAGTAACCCTGTCGCACCCTCTGTCGGGGCCCGGTGTCCGCCGACACCGGGCCCTTCCCCCTTGTTTTCGGTGGTGCAGCGTGTTTTCTACGGCTGGTGCGGCGCTGATCCGGGTCGCCGCCTACCCGAGCGGTCTGACCCTGCCCGCGTGGTCTGACCTGACCTCTCAGCGGCCGGAGCTGTGGCGGCAGTGGCTGACCAGTGTGTGGGCGCTGCCGGGGTTCGCGGAGGCCGTCGCCTGCGCCTCGCCGCACCTGTGCGAGCAGGTCACCCGGGCGGTGACCGGCGAGCCTGCTGATCCGGATCGGCTGCGCCGCCTCGTTGAGTCGGTGGTGCGGTATGTGTTGCGGTGGACCGGCCGGGCGACACCGTTCGGCACGTTCGCCGGGGTAGCCCCGGTCGACTTCGGTGCCCGCAGTTCGGTTCGGTGGGGCGAGGAGCACCGGAGGGTTGTCCGGCCGGACGGGCGGTTCATCGCCGCGCACACCGCACGGGTGGAGCAGGACCTGACGGTGCTGCGCGGTGTGGCGGTGGTGACGAACGCGGTGGGCTACCAGCGTGGCGAAGTGTGGGTGCTGCCGTGCGCCCGTGCCGACGGCGACCGCCGGTGGGACGTCGAGGTCCGCCTGACCGGGCAGGTGCGGGCGGCACTGCACGCGGCGGCTTCCCCGATCATGTTCGGTGACCTCGCCACCACGGTCGCCGGGCCGGAGCCAGCCAGGATCGGCGCGGCCGAGCGCATGCTGGGTTCGCTGGTCGGTGCTGGGGTGTTGCTGTCGGCGGTGCGGCCGGCGATGACCGTCACCGACCCCGCCGCCCACCTGGCCCGCCACGCCCCGCTACCCGACCCCGGCGGCCAGGGTTGCGGTGGACCTGCGTGTCGACGTGTCGGTGACGCTGCCGCCAGCGGTGCTGCGGGAGGCCGGCCGGGCCGCGGAGACGCTGACGGCGGTAGCGCCGCCGATGCGGGGGTGGGTGGAGTACCACCGGGCGTTTATCCAGCGGTGGGGTCCGGGTGCGGCCGTGCCGGTGCGCGAGGTGCTGACCGTGCTGGGCTTTCCCGCCGGCTACCGAGGCTCCACCCGGTACGCACCGGCGCTGGTCACCGGCAGGGACCGGCTGCTCGGGCACTTGGCCCAGCAGTCGGCGTTGGACGGCGGCGCGGAGGTGATCCTCGACGACGACCTGATCGGCCGCCTCCGCGACGGCGATGATCGGCCGCCGGTCCCGCACACCGAGCTGCGGTTCACCCTCGCCGCCGCCACCGGGCACGACCTGGACCGAGGCAGGTTCGCGTTGACGGTGCTCAGCGGATCCCGTCACGCCGGGGTGTCCGCTGGCCGGTTCCTACACCTGCTCACCCCTGCCGAACGGGCCGCGTTTCAGCACGTCTATCGGAACCTGTCGACGGTCCTGCCCGGCGCGGTCGCGGTGCAGGTGTCCGGTCCGCCACTGGACGCCCACCTGGTTGCGGTTGCCCGCACTCCCGGGGTGTTGCCCGTCCTACCCGTCGGTGACTTCCACCTTGACCCGCCGTTCACGGTCGCGGACCTGGGGGTGACCGGCGACGGACAGCGGCTGTGGCTGGTGTCGCGCCGCAGCGGGCGGCCGGTCGAGCCGCTGCTGCTCAACAGTGTGCTGCTCCCGGGTCTGCAGCAACCGCTGGTCCGGTTCCTGACCGAGATCGGCACCGCGTGGGCGGCACCGTGCGGCAGATTCGACTGGGGCCACGCCGCTGACCTGCCGTTCCTGCCCCGCGTGCGACGCGGTCGCAGCATCCTGCATCCCGCCCGCTGGATCATCGACCACTCCGCGTTACCTCGTGGGGTGCCGTGGCCGCGGTGGCGTGATGCCTGGCAGCGGTGGCGCGAACGCCGCCGGCTGCCAGACGAGATCCTGGTCGGCGACGACGATGTGCAGCTGCGCCTGGACCTGAACGACAACGCCCACCTGGCGGTGCTGCGCCGCCAGCTGGAGCGGCAGCCTCGCACGGTCGTCACCGAGGCCCCAGGGCCAGCCGGCTGGATCGACAACCGGCCCGCCGAACTGCTGCTCACCCTCACCCACGCCCCACCGGCCAGCACTCCGCCTCGACCTGCCCGGGAGGTGTCGACGGTGCGGCATCGGCCGGGACAGTCATCGTGGCTGGAGGGTCACCTGTCCGGGCGGGTCGAGGACATCGTCACCGACCTCGCCCGCCGGACCGTCCCGCTGCTGCCGGCGGGCTGGTGGTTCCTGCGCTACCCCGACCCGGAACCTCACCTGCGACTGCGCATCCCGCTGAGCGACATGGATCAGTTCGCGGTCACCGCCAGGACCCTCGCCCAGTGGGTGCAGCGGTTGGAGGACGACGGCGTGGTGCACGACTACAGCCTGCACACCTACCGGCCCGAAACCCGCCATGGCACCGGCCACACCCTCACCGCTGCGGAGGCGGTGTTCGCCGCCGACTCCCAAACTGTCCTGCGGCGGCTGACCGGCGACCGGCAGGCCCGCACCGCCGCCGGGATGATCGCCATCGCCGGCGCGTTCACCGGCGACGGCTGGCGCTGGCTCGCCGACCACGTCCCCCACCACCGCGGCGCACGCCTCGACCCCAACCAGCTCCACCTCGCCCGCACCCCGCACCGCGACGGCGACCTGGCGGCGGCGATAACCGGCTACCGGGATCTGGCCACGGCCGACGGTCTCGACCTCGACCAGGTGCTGGCCGACCTGCTGCACCTGCACCACGCCCGCATGATCGGCGTCGACCTCGCCTCCGAACGGCACTGCCTGCGCCTGGCCCGCACCATCGCCCGCACCCGACCGGCACCGTCATGACCACCGGACAGTCCCTCGCCGACGGCGCGGCCGGCGTCGCCCTGCTGCACCTGGAAACCGGCAACCAGGTCGCCGCGTACGCCGCCCTGCGCAAGGCCACCGCCCACGGCGTCAGCATCGCCGCCGGCGCCAGCCTCTTCTACGGCGCCCCCGCGCTCGCCTTCGTCCTCGCCACCTGCAACGAACCCGGCCTCACCCGCGCACGAACAATCGCCGCCACGGGCACCGCCACCGTCACCCGCCGACGGCTGCAGACGGCGCACCGCCGCATCGACGCCCGCCAGCAACCCCACTACGCCGAGTACGACCTCATCCGCGGCCTGACCGGCCTCGGCGTCGTCCTGCGCCGCCTCGGCGACCACGTCCTGCTCCGCCACGTCCTGGACTATCTGGTCCGGCTCACCGAACCCGTCGGTGACCTGCCCGGCTGGTGGTGCGCCAACGGACCCCACCGCCACCAGCCACCCCCACCAGGAGGGCACGCCAACCACGGCATCGCCCACGGCATCACCGGCCCCCTCGCGCTGCTCGCCCTCACCCACCGCGACGGCATCACCGTCGACGACCACACCACCGCGATCACCCGCATCTGCCGCTGGCTGGACACCTGGCAACAACACACCGAGACCGGCGGCATCTGGTGGCCGCAAACCCTCACCGTCGACGACCTGCACCGCGGCGCACCGGCCCAACACCAGCCGGGGCGCCCGTCCTGGTGCTACGGCACCCCCGGCATCGCCCGCGCCCACCAACTGGCCGCCCTCGCCCTGCACGACACCACCCGCCAACGCCTCGCCGAAACCGCGTTCACCACCTGCGTCACCGACCCCGCACAACTTGAGCGGCTCACCGATCGCAGCCTCTGCCACGGCACCGCCGGCCTGCTGGCCACCGGCCGACGCATCGCCGCCGACGCCCTCACCCCCACACCCGTCACGGACCTGGCACGCCTGCACCACGACGCCGCGCCCGCCGCCGACGAACCTGCCGGGTTTCTCGACGGCACCACCGGCTGCCGCCTCACCACCGCCGCGACCACCGCCACCCTGTGGGACGCCTGCCTCCTGCTCACCTGAAGGGACCGCCATGAGTCGCACCGCCTGGCAGCACGTGACCATCAGCTACCCCGGCCGCGACCGCCACGACCGCGAACGGCAGGCGGTAGCGCACCTCAGCCGCATGCTACCCGCTGCCGAAACCGCCGGCCTGATCACCGCCTGGTGGTTCATCCGCAAAGGACCCTGGCGCATACGCTACCTACCCAGCACGCCCACCGGCCCTCAGCCGCTGATCGAGCTGCTCACCGAGGGGTGCGCGTGGAGCGGCGACATCTACGAACCTGAAACCCACACCTTTGGTGGCACCGAGGCGATGGACACCGCCCACACGCTGTTCCACCACGACAGCCGCCACCTGCTCACCTACCTCCACGACCACCCCACCGACCGGCGGGAACGCTCCCTGGTCCTGTGCACCGCCCTCATGCGCGCCGCCGGGCTCGACCTCAACGAACAAGGCGACGTCTGGGCACGCCTCGCCCACCGGCGCACCGCAGAACCCCACCAGCGCCCCGCGCCCGACGCCGACACCTGGGAGGCGTTCACGGGCAAGGTCCGCCACCTGCTCCTCGGCACCGCCCGCACACCCGGCGACTGGCAGGCCGCCTTCGAGACCACCGGCACAGCCCTGCACTGCCTACGCGAAACAGGACAGCTCACCCGCGGTGTGCGCGCGGTCATCGCCGAACACGTGATCTTCCACTGGAACCGGATCGGGATACCCGCCACCACCCAGGCCACGCTCGCCCACGCCGCCTCCCAAGCCATCTTCGGCCACGCTCCGGTGCCACCGGGCGAGCACTGGCCGCGCCACGTCAAGGGGCCGCTGCCTCCCGCGACACCTCCAACAGACCTCGAGGCGACGCCTGGTGACGACGTACCTGCCTCGGCGAGTGCTCAGCACCGTGAGGCGAGCCAGCCGATGTCCACTGCGATTCGTTAGTGTCGGCTTGCCGTGCGTCGAACACTGCCGCCGCGCCCGGGGCGACAGTCTCCAGATGGGTAGGCAGCTCATGATCGACCGCCAGCAGCTCCAGGAAGCGCGGCAAGATCTCGGCCGCAAGCTCGCCACCTGGCGTAAGGCACGCCAACTCATCCAGAGTGATCTCGCACGGCAGGTCCGCAGCAGTCGCAGCACCGTGGCGATGGTCGAGCGCGGCCATCAGGTGGTGGACCGGGTCTTCTGGCGGCAATGTGAGTCACTCCCCGACGCCCAAGGCGAACTCATCGCCGCCTATGACGCCTACCGCCAGCTCGCGACCATACACCGCGCCGAAAAGGCCGAGGCGGCACGCCGAGCACGCTGGGAGACGGTGATGGACGGGGGAAATATGGCCGATGAACCCTGACCTGAACTCCTACCAGGGGGCGAACAGGCACGCGCCGATCATCGCGTCGACGCGACCGGCGTCAACATGCAGCGGCGCAGCACGGATCGTTCCGGTTCACCCCCCACCTGCTCGACGCCCGTATCGACGCCTCGATCGGCAGTGTCGGTGACGCCCTAGACAACGCGCTGATGGAATCCACCAAGCTGCCAGTCGTTGCCGGCGTTGCAGCCCCGGATAAAGACCGTGAAGTCGTGGAACGAGCCGTCCAGCGTGAACATCACCGGGCGACGATGCACGTCCGCGAAGAGCTTTCGGTAGTCCATTGCGACATCAACCAACCCCGCCACTTGGCCCCTGAGGAGATCAAAGGTCTTCTTGATCGTCCCCGGCGGGGACTCCTGGGTCGCCGGCTCGAGGAGCTCTGCCTCCGGCGTTGTTGCGGTGGGTGAACGACTGTGACCGCTTGTCGTGTTCGACAGCCACCGACCGTCCTTACAGCAGCGGCCCACCCAAACATCGGCGCCGAGCATCGAGGGCTTACCGTGAAGCGGAACTTCGCTGCCGGGACGGGACCAACCGGGAAGGTGGGTGGTGAGTTCTTTGGCAGGCTCCGGAACGCCGGTACCAGGCTGCCTGAGGAGGTGGTATGGATCCCATATCCGTTGCGATTGCTGCCATGGCGCTGATTGCATACAAGGGCGGTGAGGCGTTTGCGGCAGCGGCAGGGCAAGCAACCTGGGGCCAGCTAGCCAACCTCGTCGGGCTTATCAAAGGACGACTCAGCAAGGATCACGGTGACCTTGCCGCCCTGAATCAAGCAGATGAGGACCCGAACGATCCAAAAAACATTATTAGGCTAGCCAGGGCGCTTCGGCGAAATATGGACCGGGACAAAGCGTTCGAGATTCAGCTAACGCGTTTGACTAGGGAAATATCCGCCACCTCCGCTCGCACCGATCATCTGCAACAGGAACTCGCGCGACTGGCAGAAGAGGTCAAGAGCGTCATCGGAGCCGAAGTCGTACCAGCTCGTGAGTTCGAGCGGCGCGTCGGCAAGCGAAAGCCAGCCCAACACCCGGCGCGTACCAAACAACACAATTTCGGAGGCGCAGTGTCTCTTGGAGAATCCACTGCCCGGCTGTTCCAACTAGCCGAGGAAGGTCTGCCGCTGCGGCACGCCGCAGATCTTGTGGACGAGTTACAGAAAATTTCCGCGCAGCTTCATCCGCACCTTAATGGACTACCCTCAAAGACGCTCCAGGACGCGTACTCCATGCTCCAGAAGGCTGAAGTTTCTGCAGCGGAGGCACAAACAGCCATTCGTCGAGCGCAAGAAATGATTAAGGAGGCCGTTACTAGATTCGCCGGATAAGATGATGGCGCATCCCAACTACCCCACATCCAAGGTCAGGGGGCAAGCCCCGTCATCCGGTAGGCGTCGAAGACCCCGTCGACCCTGCGCACTCGGGCAAGTAGGTGAGCCAGATGTTTCGGGTCGGCGATCTCGAAGCTGAACCGGCTCACCGCCACTCGGTTGGAGGTCGTGGTGACGGTGGCGGAGAGGATGTTGACCCGCTCGTTCGAGAGCACCCGGGTGACGTCCGCGAGCAGCTTGTGCCGGTCGAGCGCCTCCACTTGGATGGCGACCAGGAATGAAGAGGTGGAGCCGGGCTTCCATTCCACTTCTACTAGCCGCTCGCTGTGACTGCGCAGCCGGGCAGCGTTAGCGCAGTCACTGCGGTGCACACTCACCCCGCCCGAACGGGTTAGGAAACCGAAGACCGAGTCCGGCGGGACCGGGGTGCAGCAGCGGGCCAGCTTCACCCACCTATCGCTGACGCCGTGGGCCACTACTCCGGGTTCTTGGTTGGAGGCTCCGCGCGGCGGGCGGGTGGCCACGGCGGTCTCGGCGATGTCCTCGGCGGCGCCCTCCTCGCCGCCGTAGGAGGCCATCAGCTTTTGCACCACCGACTGGGCGGAGACCTGGCTGTCGCCGACCGCGGCGTACAGCGACGCCACGTCGGGCAGGTGCAGGTCCCGGGCGATGGCCATCAGGTTGTCGGAGGTGAGCATCCGCTGCAACGGCATGCCCTGCTTGCGCATCGCCTTGACGATCGCGTCCTTGCCCTCCTCGATCGCCTCCTCGCGGCGCTCCTTGTTGAAGTACTGCCGGATCTTCGTCCGGGCCCGGGGGCTCTTGACGAAGCCGAGCCAGTCCTGCGTGGGGCCGGCCGTGTCGGACTTCGAGGTGAAGATCTCGATCACGTCGCCGTTGGACAGCGTCGATTCGAGGGGCACCAGCTTGCCGTTGACCCGCGCCCCGATGCACTTGTGCCCCACCTCGGTGTGCGCCGCGTACGCGAAGTCCACCGGCGTCGAACCCGTCGGCAACGGGATCACGTCGCCCTTCGGGGTGAAGACGTACACCTCCTGGCTGGACAGGTCGAAGCGCAACGCGTCCAGGAACTCGCTCGGGTGCGCTGCCTCCCGCTGCCAGTCCAGCAGCTGCCGCAGCCAGGTCATCTCGTCGATGTGCGCCGGCGGGCCGACGATCTGGGTGCCCTTGTGCTCCTTGTACTTCCAGTGCGCCGCGATGCCGAACTCCGCCGTACGGTGCATCGCGTACGTGCGGATCTGCATCTCCACCGGCTTGCCGGTCGGCCCGATCACCGTGGTGTGCAGCGACTGGTACATGTTGAACTTGGGCATGGCGATGTAGTCCTTGAACCGGCCCGGCACCGGCTGCCAGTTCGCGTGGATCACCCCCAGCGCCGCGTAGCAGTCCCGCACCGTGTCGACAAGGATCCGCACACCCACCAGGTCGTAGATGTCGTTGAACTCCCGCCCCCGCACGATCATCTTCTGATAGATCGAGTACAGGTGCTTCGGCCGCCCGGTGGTCTCCGCCTTGATGTTCGCGGCCTTCAGGTCGGTCTGCACCTTCTGGGTCACCTGCCGCAGCAACGCCTCCCGCTGCGGCTGGTGCTCCCCAATCAGCCTGTTGATCTCCTCAAACCGCTTCGGGAACAACGTCCCGAACGCCAGATCCTCTAACTCCCATCGCATCGTGTTCATGCCGACGCGGTGTGCGAGGGGCGTCCAAAGCTGCAGCGTTTCGCGAGCAACTCGTTCCTGCTCGCTCCGGACCTCGAAAGTAAGCGTACGGAGATTATGGAGGCGCCGAGCGAGCTTGATCACCAAGATGCGCGGGTCTCGTGCGATAGTTCCGACCACCCTCCGTACGGTGGCGAAATCGTCATCAGCGGAAGGGAGACGGTCGAGCTTCCGTACTCCGTCGACTAAGCTTGCCACCTCACCGCCAAACTCCTCGCGAATCTGGTGAACGTCGAAGCCGCTGCCGTCTGTCGTACCGCTCAGTAGCGCGCCGGCAAGCGTTCCGGTGTCCATACCCAAATTCGCCAGGATCGTCGCCACCGCCAACGGGCTGGTGATATACGGGTCGCCAGACTTTCGATACTGGCCGGAATGCCACCAAGCCGCGGCGTCGAATGCCTGCTGTAAGATGCGCGCATCTGCTCGCGGGTAATGATGGCGGTGGCAGGCAACAAGGGGTTCGAGGACCACGCTGACCGTGGGCGCGATGTTCAAAACCTTACCCAAGCCGAGCCCGTTGACAACGCGGCGGACAGGCGATCTCGTCCCCGGGGTGGTTCGCAGAGTGCGAGCCGCCAGTTGACGTTCCGCGCCCTTCACAGATTCATCAAAGGCAAGCCTGCGCAGTAAAGTTGCACCCCGGCCGTCGCCGGTGGCGTGCAGAGCCGATGCCGCTGCACGCCGTTCGGCTGCGTCAAGTCGTCGATCAGTGGCGAGGTCGACGAGAAGTTGCAGCCCCAAGGTATTTCCTGATCGCGCAAGGGCGTCGGCGGCCCATACTCGCTGCCGCTGTTCGGATCCCGCGTCTTGAGGGTGGGGCTTACGCGGCGGGCGGTGGCGAGCGATTGCCGACAGGATGGCAGCTGCATCGACGCCCTCGAGTCGAAGAATCTGCCGCATGATCCACTGGTCACCGGCGATGGTTACCCCATCGTCGTCAACCTTCGACAGGTTGTCAGCGGCCCCTGCCATCGATGCCATAGTTCGCAGGAGCGGAGTTCGCAGCACGGGGTCCTGCCGCTCATCGATAACGAGTTCTGCGGCAAGGTTTAGGCCTACCTGCCGGTCGAGACGAAGGCAGGTAACGACGGCTAGATGGCGACTTTTCGTAGACGTTCGAGCATCTCGCGCGGTGACGGACAGGGTGTGGACCGCGGCAGCGACGGTCTCGGGGGCAACGTAGCAGACGTCATCGATAACCGCCGCTACAAACAAGGCCCCGCTCAAGCCACCAGTAGAGGCGAGAGAGTCCAGAGCCCTCGCCATCGCCCGCGACTCTTCCCACGCGGCGACGAGAAACCGGGCAAGGGACTGTCGCCACGCAACTGGAGCCAGCGCTTTGCCACCGGCCGACCTGTTGAAGAGATCCCAAAAGACGGCATCAGCACGGGCCGTATCACGAGGAATGAACTGCGCAGCCAGATACTCCTGAACAGTCTGATGCAGGAACATAAAGTCGTCACCCCAGGCGAGCAGGACCCCGCTGCCGCGAAGGTAGTCAACAAGCAAGCTTCGCCAGACCGCCTGCGGAACGCTTGCGCCACGTAGCTCACGGGTCCAGTCGTCAAGCTTGTCCACTGCCGAGGCGGTATCCCCGTCTAGACGGTCAGCCGCTAGACGCCCGATAAGGTTTTCACCCTCGGCGATGAGCCTTTCTCCGGCTTGCTCGGCACCCGCCCCATAGCGGCGTAGTGCGTGGCGCAATTGCTGGCGAACACCACCTTCGGCGTCGCTGTGCTGACGTTCACGCAGAAGTTGAACGAACTCTTGAAAAATCCGCGATCTTCCTGGCGGAAGGCGACGGTCAGGACTGGCGATGAAGAGCTGACAGAGCATGGTGGCCATGAGCGGGTTTCGCCCTAACTCGTCCAAGCCAAGATTCGTGAGCTCCTTTATGAAATCTGTTGCCGTATCGCTAGGTCTAGCGACTTTCAACTGGATAAACCAGCCATTAACAAGCTGGCGGCGTTGTTCGTCATCGAAGGCAAGAAGCTCGTAGTGGAAAGGTTCCCATTCCGGCCCAGCAATTCCTTCCACTGCTCCTGGACGGGTGGCCAAGATGAATCGGTGGACGCAGCCAGGGCCGCTGCGGTAGCTCTCGATCATCCTAAACACTCGTTGCCGCTTGCGAGTGTCCATAATTTCATCAAGGCCGTCAACCAAGACCAACCAGCGGCCACCAAAGAAAGGTGGCCGCTCAAAGAATTCAGCAGACCAAAGGCCGGCAACCAGCAAGTTGAGTTCAGCACGTACGCTTCGGGCGATCGCTTCACCTAGACGGCCAGTAGCGAGTATGTCGGCTGCTTGCACTCGGACAGGGACATTGGCACTTTCGCCATCACGCCAACGATCGACAATATCCGTTATGGCGATCTGAAATAAGCTGGATTTTCCTGCACCAGCGCCGCCGACAATTACTGCATCCTTTTCGCCATCAAATACGATGCTTGCCGGATGCCCTTGCGTCAATTCAACTTCAGAAATGCCTGCCTCGCGTCGCCGAGCAGCCTGTCGAACATAGACAGTAGACAGCGGAGGAGTTACGGCTCCCGACAGTAGGTTATACGGGTGCGCGGCGGCTGTGCGGGAGGCGAGCGCAAGATAGGCACGAACTTGCCGGCCGGGAAAGCGCCACTCACCTGCACCGATCTGCTCATCCGTGAGTGAATCGAGCCAGCGACGATGAGTGGCAGGCGCTGTTATTAGCGTGACTTGTGCCGGCTCGCAACGACGCACGATCTCGTCGATGGGCAACATGTGAGTACTACCCGTTCTGGCCGAGGTGCAAATCATGCCACAGACTGCACCAGTGCGTTGGTTAACGACTGGGCTTCCGCTGAAACCCTCAGGCAGCCAGGTACCCTGCCCACGCAGAAGTCGCAACGAGTCGACCTCGCTGCGCCGCGACTCACCCTCGTAAACGAGATTGGCCGATTGACCCGCGCGAAACATGCCAGCCGGGTGACCGTAGGTCCATAGTGAATCACCCACAGATACCACACCACTCGTGAGCACCGAAGGGAGATCCTTTGGAATGGAGGTTTCGCGCACCTGCAGCAAAGCCAAGTCTAATCCAGCAGATGTGCGGAAGCACCGTTCGGTCGATACTTCAAGAACGAGCTGAACCTTGGCGTCTACTGCTCTTGCGCTGACAGTCTCAGGAAGCGGCTGATCCTGTTCGCCAACCACATGAGCACATGTTGCTACTAAACCCGGCGCGATTACGAATCCGGTCCCTAAGACTGGTCGCGTCCCCCTCGCCGCAGGAGCTTCGACGGCCACAACGGCTGTCCGGAGATAGCCCTCCCAGCCAGATTCAGCATGGCTGCTCATGCCTGGTTCTGTCCCACTCAAGGCCAACCTTGACACCAGACTTGGTCGATGCTTTGCCCAGCACTGCCACTAACTTGCCAGACTCAACGGCGAACTCGCAGGAGAACTCGATAGCCAATCGGCTGACATCGGCCTGCTTAAGGCGATCCCCGACTTTTACCGCAAAGGCCGCCAATGCCGAAAGCGCCTCGTCAAGATCAAGCGGTCGGGACGCAACCTCAACCTCGTCGCTGCCTTGTTGTGCATCTAGGACTGCGCCGGCTAGATAGATCAGGTGCCCATCGATGTGCAGCGGCACCACAGACGAAACCCCGGCACTTCCGGTCTCCTCATTCACACCGCACCCCTCGCCAGTCGTGATGCAACACGCGCGAAGAGTAGCGGAGGTGCGCAAGGCGCACGACCCCCAGCGCCGTCGCTGGGTCAAAGTAGACCGGGGCGGCTGCAGCTTGGGACGTCACGTTGGGGCCGATCCGGTCCAGTTCAGAGGGCTGTGAGCTCTTCGGGACAAAGTTCATCGTGGGAAGCCCTCGCAGGCGTCACGTTCGCTTGGGCAATCGTCTGTCGCCGCCGCGGTGCGGCAGGATTGGCACGAGGGCTGCACCCGTGGTTTCTCGGTTGGTGGCCGCTGCTCGTCGCTCCGCGATCGGCGCTGCCGCTGTGGACCGCTGCGAGTAGCACGGGTGGACCGGCGGAGAGCTGGGGTGACTACGCCGGGCATGTGCGGCCGACGGATACATCGGTTTGGTGGCCGCTGTCGGGCGCCCGTTCTGGGCGACGAGCCAGCGCAGACGGTGTACCTTCCCTCGGACCGGCTGTCTCCACGGTGGGCTGCGGGGTACGAGAAGACGAGCTGGTGAACGCCGCACGCCGAGCAGTATCGCGACGGGGTCGAGTCGGATCCGGACGAAGATGTCCGCTGGCAGTTGGACGGTCGGTCGTGATGTTCGATTCAGCGTGGCCTGGAACAGGGTTGGAGCCGGGCAACCACTCGTGGTCGATCTGCCTCCAAACACATACCGGTCCACGGAACGTACCGCGCCGATGGCGACAACTGGATGGTGAGGTGACACGAGATCGCAGGTGGATCTTGTTGACGTAGCAAGCACAGTACAGGTTATTGTGCTCGAACTTGTGTAGGACGGTTTGTTCGAGAGGAATGTAACAGAAGTGGCGAAGCAGATTATTCATAAGCTGGTCGATGACTTGGATGGCGGCGACGCACACGAGACCGTCAAGTTCGCTCTCGATGGTGTTCAGTACGAGATCGACCTCTCGGACGACAACGCGGCGAAGTTGCGTGAGGTGTTCGCTCCGTACGTTGCCCATGGCACGAAGGTTGGTCGGGGCGGCGTGGTCGTGGGTGGTCGTGCCGCTCGTGGTCAAGGTTCTGCCAGCGCCGACCGCGAGCAGAACAAGGCTATCCGGACGTGGGCCAAGAAGGCGGGTAAGGATATCTCGGACCGGGGCCGGATTCCGCAGGAGATCGTGGATGAGTACCACGCGAAGGCGGGCCGCTGACCGGCTCGCGGAATCCGTTGCAGCTTGCCGTATGCGAGCGATGGAGGAGACCTGCCTCGGCTCGACGGAGGAACGGGATTGCCTTTGCTTCTGAGGCACCGTTTGATCTGCCGCTATGTCGCTCGTTTCCGCCTGCATGGCGGGCCTGGGCGACGCGCGAGTCAGCCTCTGTCGGTGACCTAACGCCAGGCACTACCACCGTCACGTGCGCCAGGGACGCCGTCTTTACGCGCCGGGCAGGCGACTAACGCCCTTCGATCCGCACGAAGGCTGTCGCGGCGGCAACGCCCTCGGTGACCGCGTGCGGTAGTGGTACCTGGCGTGCGAGTTGCGCGGCGAGGGTGCCGAGGAAGGCATCGCCCGCTCCGCTGGTGTTGATGGCGTCTACGTGTTGCGCGGGTATGAGCGCGATGTGATCCGGGCTGCTGTACCCCGCACCGCGAGCGCCAGCGGTTACCACGGCTGCTCGTGGTCCGAGTTTGCGCAGTTCTTCGGCGGCGGCTGAGGGATCAGTGTGGTGGCGGCCCAGGATCGCTGCGGCTTCGGCCTCGTTCGATACGAACAGGTCGAGCGGGGCCAGCGCGGTCGGCCCGAGCGTGGGATGGGGCACGAGGTTGCCGACGAGCGTCTGGGCGCGGTGATGCCGGAAGACGGCATCGACGGCGCCCGGCTGTAGATCGAGTTGGGTCACCACGATCGGTGCCTGTAACTGCTGGAGTCCACGGTGCACGTGTTCGCCGGTGAGTTCGGTTTCCGGGTGGCGGGCGAGGACGATGTAGTTCTCTCCGTCGGGGGTGACTTCGATAATCGCGACACCGGTCGACGCGGCGGGTACGAGCTGGAAGAAGGAGACGTCGACGGCCGCGTCGGTGAGGGCTCGGTGCAGAAAGGTGCCCCACGGGTCGTCACCGGCGGCGCTGATCAGGCTGGTGTAGACACCGGCCTTGCGGGCGGCGAGGGCCTGGTTGAGGCTCTTGCCTCCAGCCGTGGTCATGGCGGGGGCCGAGGCGAACATCGTCCGGCCGGCAACGGGCCGTTGAGGGACCCGAACGGTGATGTCGATGTTGGCGCGGCCAATAAAGGCGACCTGGGGCGGCGGCTGCGGCCGGCGGGTCTGCCCAGGTGGTTGATCCTTCATCCGGTGGTGGCCAGCTGGTCGAGGAATTGACGCACGTCCGGCTGGCGGGAGAAGGGCTCGAGGTGCCGGGCCAGGGTGGTGACGTTGCGGCGGACCCGAGCCGAGCCGGTCGTGGTCGCCACGGACAACGCTTCAGCAGCGACCGTGGCGGCTTGGTCAGGCTGCGAGGCTGCCAGGTACGCGTGTGCGATGCGGGAAAGGTATACGCCACGTTCACGGCGGTAGCGGTCTGGCCACTCGTTGACCGCGGCGGTGAAGCTGTCGACGGCCCGCCACGGTTGATTGAGACGCAGCCATCCCTCGCCTTCCTGCGCAGCCAGGTATGGCCGGGTACAGAAGGAGCCAAGCGCGCTGGTATCCCCGGCCGCCGGCGAGGCGGCTGCCACGAGCTTGTGGGCGCGCTCGATCGCGGCCTGGAAGGTGGAAGCCTTTTGCTCGATTGCGCTGCCGTGTCCCTCCTGTACGGCGGCGAAGGCCTGCACGAGCGCAGGCACGTCCGGCAGGCGGGATGCCGCGCGGGCCAGCCCAACGACGCGGTCCTCGTCGCCGGTTCCCATCATCCGCTGCGCCTTGCGGGCCAGCACGTACGCCGAGAACTCCTGGTCCTCGGCTTCCTGCGCCATGCTTCCCGCACGGTCCAACCAGCGGTCGCCGGCGGCCCGGTCCCCGAGATCATCGCTGAGCCAGCCCGCGAACTCGCTCCAGCGTGCCTCCGTGCTGAGAAGACGGTCACGAAGTGACCCCCGTGCCTGCCGGCGCAGGGCGGCTATCAGCGCGATCTGCTGCTCAACGGTCGACAGGATAGTCAGACCACCGAGCCGGTCGTCTGCCTGCACCAGCAGCGCGCGGAGTTCGGCGAAGTGCTCCACGACGGCCGGGTCCACCGCCCGCATGCCAGATGCGGTCATCGCTGGCAGTGTGGCGAGGCCGGCGGCGAGTTCTAGCACGGCCCGTCGACTTACCCGCCATGACTTCGCCTGCCCGTCGGACACGATCGCAAGCGTAACCGCGTCGCCATCGCGCCAGTCCTCCTCGCCGGCCACCACGACATCGGCGACCTCAGACGGTGCCGCTGGCAGGCCGCTCGGAACACGCACCGCCGAACCTTCGGTTGCCGTCTCGCGCAGCGGCCTGCCTGCCGCGACCATCGACACCTCAGCAACCCCAGCCGAAGGCGGCCGAGCCTCAACTTCACCCCACCGGGCACGTTGTGCCGCTTCGGCCTTCTCGTGATCAAGCTGCTGCCTGAGGCCTCGGTACTCGTCATAGCCAGCCAGCAGCTCTCCACCAGCTCCCAGGGCCGCTTCACAGCGCTGCCAGAAGACCCGGTCCGGGCATTGCCGTCCGCTCTCCACCCCCGCGATCGTGGTTCGGGAAACCGGCACTCGCCGAGCCAACTCCAGCTGCGTCAGCCCCCGAGCGTGGCGACGTGCGGCAAGCCTCGAACCCAGTGCGCGTTTCGCCTCAGCTATCCGCTGCGGGTCGATCATGAAGCCCGCCCCTCCCACAGCCCAGTACGGCAACGACAACCCATCGACGCAAAGCGACGTCACCGTAACGGACCACCAGCGTAACCAGCCAGCGGCACGCAAAGACCTCTCGCTCCACCCTTTCCGACACCCGAAAAGCCGCAGGCCGGAGACCGAAACGGGCTCGGACTGGTCAGAACCCGGCGGGACCTACCAGGAGCCAAGGGATGCTCGTCGCACGAGCAACATCCGAGCAACCAACCGACCACAAGGGCCGAAACAAGTAAGGGGTCCGACTGCCGTTCCGGCAGGTCAGACCCCTTTTGATCTTGCGCGCCCGAAGGGACTCGAACCCCTAACCTTCTGATCCGTAGTCAGATGCTCTATCCGTTGAGCTACGGGCGCCGGTGCTCGGCCAGTCTACACACCCGGCCTTCGCGCGGAGACTCCGGGATTCGAACCCGGGAGGGGCTTTAAGACCCCAACCGCATTAGCAGTGCGGCGCCATAGACCAGACTAGGCGAAGTCTCCCAGGTGGCCCGCAGACCACCGGGCCCGAGGATACAGGCCCCGCCCGGCCGGGAGCAAAGCGACTACCGGAACAGGCTGCGCCCAGGTCTCCGGGACCGCTCCCGCTGTGCATTGGTGTGATCAGGACTACGCTCCATCGACATGCAGGAGCAGCCGCCCAGCGAGCACAACCGCCGTGAGCCTGCTGAGGGAGCCCGTCGACGCTCCCCGAAGGCGACCTTCACGCCACCTCCGACGCCGCCGGCACCGCCCCCGCCCGAGGATCAGGAGGATCCTGCCGGGTCCCGTCCTCGGCGGTCGAAGGCGGCACCGAGCGTGCTTTTCCAGCCACCACCGGTGCCGGAGCAACCGCTGCCACCCCGGTCCGGGGCGAACGCCTCCGCGCCTCCGGCCGCTCCGGTCCCGCCTTTCACCAGCGGCTCCGGGGTGGTCGACCCGAGTGGGCGTACGGCGTCGCCGGACACCGGGAAGAGCGGCGATGCGACGGCGGCACCTGCGTCGCGTCGCCGTGGTCGGGCCGGCCAGCCGGCGGCAGCGGGTGTCGACGCCGCCAAAGCGGACAAGGCTCCGGCTGATGTCCGACCCACCCGCCGGAAGGCGGCCCCGGGCGGAGCGCTGCCAACGCAGGGCGGTTCTACCGGCTCCGAAGCCCCGTCGCCCGACGCCCGAGCCGTCGAGACCGCGAAGACGGGCAACGAGAGGAGCGACGACAGCGGCACGGTCTCCCGGACCACCGACACCGGCCCCGTCGACACCGGGAAGGCGGCTTCGAAGCAGACGGGCAGCGAAACGACGGGTTCGGCAGCGACCGAGGCTGGAGGGGCGCCGGCAGGGCAGGCTGCGACGCGAAGAAGGGCAGGGTCGGGCGACGCCACGGAACCTGAGCCGACCAGCGGGGTGACGAGCGTCGCGCAGAGGGCGAGGAAGGCCACGCGGCGAGCGGCAACCGGCGCGGCTGCCGCCCCAGGCGAGGCGGCTCCGGCGGCGACCACGGGGAAGGCACCGGTCAAGGCGGCCCGGAAAGCCACGAAGAAGGCAGCCCGTCGGACGGCCACCGGCGGACCGGTCACCGACGACACGCCCACCAGCGAGACAGCCACCGGCGCGCCGGTCACCGGCGACACGCCCACCAGCGGAACGACCACCAGCGCGGCGGTCGGGGCCGCGCCGCTCGACGTCGGCACCGGGCGCGGCATCTCGGAGCGTACGCCGGAATCGGAGCTGCGGGTGATCGTCGCGCGAGTGCTCGACCACCCGGGCTTCGCCCCGGAGCTGCTGGCGCTGACCGCGGTGGAGGCCCTCGGACCCGGCGCGGCCGAGTGGGGCCGGCGGCTGCGGGAGTTGTACCCGGGGGCGGATGCGGACGGGTTGGCGCGGCTGGCCACCCGCCGCTTCGTCCGGCAGGCCGGAGTCGGTGGGGCGACCGCCGCGCTCACCGGGGTCTTCGCGCCGGTGGTCGAACTGGCCGTGGTGCTCTGGTCGCAGGCGAACCTGGTGCTGCACCTGGCGGCGGCGTACGGACATGATCCGGCGCATCCGGACCGGGCGGCGGAACTGCTCACCCTGACCCAGGTGCACCCCGACCTGACGAGCGCGAAGTCGTCGGTGGCGGCGGCGCGGGCGGCGCAGGGGCCGGAGGAGGAGCTTGGACTTCGGGCGGTCGAGGCGGCCTGGCGACTGGCGGCCCCGCTGGCCGCGCAGGCGGGTGGTTGGCTGGCGCTGCGGCTGGCGTCTCGGCTGTTGCCGGGCACGGCGGCGTTGACCGCGGCGGCCGGCAACTCGTCGGTGGCCGAACGCCTGGCCGCCCGAGCCACCACCCACTACCGCGCCACCACCCACTACCGCGCCACCACCCACTACCGCCCAGCCCGCCGGCCTCGCCCCGGTCACTGACGGAGGCGGTTGACCAAGAGGTTCGCGTCATGACGCGCCGACCGGGCAGGTGCGAACCTCTTGATCACCTACGACAGGAAGGGCGGCTGGTCAGAGCCAGGTGAACCAGTCGCGAGGGAGCAGGGCGTAGCCGAGGAAGGCGACGATGTCCAGCAGGGCATGGGCCACGATCAGTGGCATGACCCGACGGGTACGCAGGTAGAAGAGGCTGAACACCACTCCCATCACCGCGTTGCCGATGAATGCCCCGAAGCCCTGGTAGAGGTGGTACGAGGCGCGCAGCAGCGCACTCGTGGCGATGATCGCGCCGACCCGCCACTGGAGCTGGCGCAGTCGGGTCATCAGGTAGCCGACCACGATCACCTCCTCCAGGATGCTGTTCTGGAACGCGGCGAGGATCAGCACCGGCACCGTCCACCACAGGTCGGGCAGGGCGGCCGGCACCAGGGTGGCGTTGATGCCGAGCTGGGCCGCCGCCCAGAACAGCGCCAGGCCGGGAAGCCCGATCAGCGCCGCCAGCCCGGCGCCCCGGGCCAGGTCGGACCCGGGCCGTCCGGCGTCCAGGCCGAGGATCCGCGCCGGGTCGCCGGGATCCCGCGCCAGCAGGTGTACGGCGAGCAGCACCGGCAGCAACGCGAAGACGATGCCGAGCAGTTGGTACGCCAGATCGAGATAGGGCCGGGCCGACGCGGAGGTGTTCAGCGCGGCGGTCTGTCGCGACAGGCCACCTTCCGCGGTCAACTTCGCGATGATCGACACGGCGGCGTACACGGCCGACTGGCCGAGCGAGAGGCCGAGCACCAGCAGCGTCTCGGTGCCGAGCAGCCGGCGGGACACCGGGCGGGTGAGCTCAACGGTCACCGGTCCACTCTGCCCGACCGCCGACGCTCCTGGTGACACCCGCCCTCCGGCGAGCAACCCTCATGATGCGATCGCACATTCTGTGCGACCTTCATACACGCTCCGTGGAGATTCTGTCTGGGCCCGATCCGCCGTCAGAAGAAGGAGCGCCCCCGGTGGACAACTTCGCGCGGCTGCTGAAGGAGAGCTGGACCCTGGTCGAGGAGGACCGGGTCCGGCTGAGCGGTCACTTCTACGCCCGGCTCTTCCTCCTCGACCCGGAGCTGCGCAAGCTCTTCCCGGTCCAGATGACCGGCCAGGGCGACCGACTGCTCGAAGCGATCATCGCGGCGATCCACACGGTGGACGACCCGGAGGGCTTCGACGAGTTCCTCCGTGCGCTCGGCCGGGACCACCGCAAGTACCACGTCGAGGCGGCCCACTACGACACGATGGGCGTGGCGCTGCTGGACGCGTTGCGCAGCGTCGCCGGTGACGGCTGGAACCTGGAGTACGACCAGGCGTGGCGGGACGCGTACGCGGCCATCACCGAGAAGATGCTCGCCGGGGCGGCGGCGGACGACGACCCACCGTTCTGGCACGCCGAGGTGCTGACCCACGAGCGGTACGGCCCGGACACCGCCATCCTCACCTGCCGGGCGCTACAGCATCCGCTGTCCTGGAAGGCGGGTCAGTACGTCAGCGTGGAGGTGCCCCGCCATCACCCCCGGGTGTGGCGGACGTACTCGATCGCCAACGCACCGAACGACGACAACGTGCTGGAGTTCCACGTCCGAACGCCGGCCGACGCCGCCGGTTGGGTCTCCGGCGCGTTGGTCCGTCGTACCAGGCCGGGCGATCTGCTGCGGTTGGCCGCGCCGATGGGATCGATGACTGTCGACCGCTCGTCCGAGCGGGACATCCTCTGCGTCGCCGGTGGCGTCGGACTGGCTCCGATCAAGGCGCTGGTGGAGGAGTTGGCCAGTTACAACCGGGCCCGCTGGGTGCACGTCTTCTACGGCGCCCGGACCGAGACGGACCTGTACGGTCTGGACCGGTTGCGGGATCTGGTCGCGGCCCATCCGTGGCTCTCGGTGACTCCGGCGTGCAGCGGCGATCCGGACTTCGACGGCGAGCAGGGCGAGATCTCCGACGTGGTGGCCCGGTACGGGCCGTGGACGACGCACGACTGCTTCGTCTCCGGTTCGGCGCCGATGGTGCGTGCCACGCTCCGGGTGCTCGCCGCCGACGACGTACCGCCGCAGCGGACCCGGTACGACACGTTCGGCAACCTCTAGAACTTTGCTCCCCCCGAGCCGGGGCGCGTGCCCCTGCCCCCTGGGGCACGCGCCCCGGTCCCCCCGATCGGGCGGACCGGCACCGCCCCGCGCCACCTCGCCCGTCCGGCCGTCGTTCCCACCCGGGCGGGCGGGGTCGCGCCCCCCTGAGACGGGTCAGCGGGGCCGTCCCGCCGGGTTCAGTAGCGCCACGGGTGGCCGGATTCGCGGTACTCCTCGATCGGCACCAGCGGCACCCCGGGTGCCATCCGGTCGACGTAGAGCCGACCTTCCAGGTGGTCGATCTCGTGCGCGACCAGCCGGGCCATGCCGAACTCGAAGGACGTGATGATCCGACCGCCGTCGAACTGTGCGTGTTCGACGTCCAGCCGCAGCGGTCGTGGCACCAGGCCGCGGTGGTCGAAGAAGGAGAGGCACCCCTCGTACTGCTCGTCGGTGTGTGGTGCCGCGTCGACCACCCGGGGGTTGAGCAGCACCACCGGCTCGGCGGTGCGGTCCGGCGGGCGGACCACCGCGGCGGCCCGGTCGAGGTCGAGCTGCGGGGCGGCGATGCCCACTCCCTTGGTGAAGGGGTGCAGTTCGTCCAGCCGGGCCAGTGCGGTGATCAGCCGGTCGACGATCTCCCGGGCGACCGGTTCCTCGCGCGGCAGGTCGAACGGACGGGCCGGCTGGCGCAGCAGGTCGGCGCCGCGCTGCACGATGCCGAGCCCGCGCATCCGGTCCGACGGTCGGACGCGCCCGCCGTCCGCGTCGGGCTCCGGTTGGGCCCGGAACCGCCACTGCAACCGGTACCGGGCATTCAGCGGCGGCTCGTCGGTCGCCCAGTCGAAGATCGCACGCTCGCCCTCGTCGCGACGGGTCACCGCCGTCCGCAGCGGGCCCTCCTCCGCCGAGAGCGAGGTTTCCGCGCCCCAGACCTGCGGATCCAGTGCGACCGGCAGGTCCAGGCGTACGGCGAGATGTCGGGTCGGTACGCGGACCGCCCGCTGGAACCACGGCCCCCACTTGTCCTGCCCGACGGTGTACGCGTACTCGATGGTGGCGCGGCGACCGGGGTAGAGCGGAAAGCGGCGTTCGCCGTTCTCGAAGAGCAGCCAGATCTCCTTGAACGCGTCCCGGTCGTGCTTGGCGCGCCAGTGCATGGTCTCCCGCTCGCCGAACTCCTCGCGGCAGGCGGACAGTTGCAGTTCGGCGAAGCTGAGCGGGTGTTCCCGGTGGTGACGGTTGGAGCGGCCCGGATCGCTCGGGTAGCGGTCCACGGCGACGCGGATCAGGTAGCGGGTGACCGGCTCGACACCGGCGTTGTACAGCTCACGGCGGATGACGCAGCGGTAGGCATCCTCGGTGTGGGTGAGGACCGCCGTCTCGCGTTCGACGATCAGTCCGGTGCCGGGCGGCATCCACTGGCCGGGCAGGCTGGCTTCCCGATGGTTACGTTCGCCGCGGGCGTGGCGAAGGTCGTCGTACTCCCGGAAGCGCTGCCAGATCGCGCCACTGGCCTCCAGCACGGCCTCGGCGCGACGGGCGAAGTCCTCCGTGGGGCGGTGCCGGCGTCCCTCGACGTGACTGACGTACGAGGGGTCGAAGCCCATCAGGGTGGCGAGTTGTTTCTTGGACAGCCCCCGTTCCGTCCGGTGCCGGGCAAGTTCGGCGGCGAAGGAGTCGGCAGCCCGATCGAGCGGTGAGGTCGTCATCAGCTTCCTCGTGGCCGGGAGTACCAAGTTTCACGTTGAGTCGCCGGCCGCACACTCATCTGGCACCTAGTCGACAAGAACCTTGACTGATGTGCGCTTCCTACCGATACTGCCCGCAGTTTCCATGCCGCCACCGTGCGTAGCCCCCAGCGGTGCCCGTGACCCGCGTCGCCCACTCGATCCCACCGTCGGGTTTCCCTGCGCCCAGAAGTGTGGTTAGGCTAGCCTTAGTACGCTCATGGACGCTTCGGTTCGAGTGGCTCGGGTGACGGGGGGTGGATCAGGTGACAGCGGTGCTGCCTCGCCAGGACCCGGCCACCGCACCCCTGGCGCCGGTCACCGCGACCCTGCGGGCCATGTTCGGCACCGACGACCTCCCCGGGCTGGCCCCGGGCCTGTTGGTCGTCGACGAGGCCGGTTGGGCGCCAGCGACCACCCTCACCGGTGCCCGGCTGCCGGAACTGCTCGACTCGGCCGTCCGGCTCTGGGGTGGCACCCCACACGCCTCCGCCGCGCTCGCCTGGAAGGCGTACAGCTACTGGGCCGCGCTGCCGGTGGTGCTCGGTTGGGCCGCCGCCCGTCGGGTGCCGTTGCTCGACCACACCGAGGCACTGATCCACTTCGCCGACCGGCGCGCCCTGGTGACCGTGGGACTACGCGAGTCGATCCCGGTCGCGGTGCTGCCCAACGATCCGCTGGCGCTCGCGGGGCTCCCCCAGGTCCGGGTGGTGGCCGACGAGCGGGAACTGCTCGCCGCACTGCGCGCCACCCTCCTGGACGGGCACCTGTCGCCCGTGGTCTCCGCGATCCAGGGCAAGGTGCGGATCGGCGCCCGTACTCTGCTTGGCTCAGTGGCCTCCGGCATCGCCCACGGGCTGCTGCGGGCCGCCGACAACGTGCCCGGTTCCACGGTCGAGGCGATCGACACGCTGCTCGACGCACTCGATCTGGCCGATCTGGTGGAGCTGGTGCCCGGGCCGAACGGTGAGCCGGTCGTGCAGCGCCGCACCTGCTGCCTGGCGTTCACCCTGCCCCAACCGAAGGTTTGCCAGGGCTGCTGCATCCGCAGCTGAGCTGGTCCCGCCGCTCACCCCGTCAGCGGGCGCACGTCCCAGATCCAGACGCCGCCGGTGTGCTCAGGCTCGATGCCGGTCAGCTCGGTCATTCCAGTACGCAGCGCGTCGGCGTGCTCGTGCGGCCCGAGGATCACCACCCCGGCCCGCCAGTACCGCAGGTCCTCCACCGCCTCCCGACGCGTCCGCTCGGTGATCGGCGGCACCTCGCCGGTGCGTCGGATGGTGTCGAAGAAGCTGCTGGTGGGGCGCGGAGGTGCGGAGAACAGGGCGACCCGGTTGCGGCCGGGTCGGGTGTCCGGGCCGAGGAAGTAGCCACGGGCGATCGGCATCTCCTGCCGGGTACGGGCGGACCAGCGCAGCGGTTCGGCGTACTCGGTGTCGGGCAACGGCAACGTCACCACGCTGCGCCCACCGGCCAGGTAGGGACGCCAGGCACCGGAGGTGACGAACTCGGGGACCGGTTCGAGCCGTTTCGTCGGCAGCGGAGTGGGCAGCACCGGCACCAACGCCATCGCCAGCCCGGTCACCGTGGCGAGCCGGACCTGCGACCGACGGTCCGGGTGCCGGGACGCCAGGTCCCGGACCCGCTCAGCGCCGTACGCCAGGATCAGTCCGACGATCGGGGTGATGGCCAGTGCCCAGCGGGTCGGCACCACCGAGTGCAGCACCGGCAGTTCCTCCAGCAGCGCCCACGGCCCGGGTACGCCGGTTCCGCGCCGGTCGAAGCGGATCTCACGGCCGAGCGACAGCACCGCGAAGAGCAGCCCGAGCGCGGCCAGGCCGATCACGACGACGTTGCGCCGCAGCCACCACACGAGTGCCGTCACGAGGATCACCAGCGGCCAACCGAAGAAGGCGTTCTCCTCGGTGGGGTTCTTGGCCAGTCCGGCGGCGCTGCGGGCGTCACCGGCCAGCGACTCGCGGGAGTAGGCGAAGAACGAGGCCAGGTCCGTGGAGTAGCCCCGGATCACCCAGGGCAGCCCGTGGTAGGCGCCGGGACCGAAGAACTGCACGTACAGCGGGTAGGCCAGCAGCGCGGCGGAGACGACGGCGGCCACCCCGAGGCCCGCGGCGAACGGACGGACCCGGGTCCGCAGCTCGGATCGGCCGATCACCATCGTCACGACCACCACGGCGAGGCCGATCGCGGTCATCAGCAGGATCTCGAGGTTCAGGAACGCCTGCCAGACGATCACCAGGGCCAGGAGCAGGCCGTTGCGCAGCCAGCGTCCGGAGTCACCGAGCCGCAGGGTACGCCAGATGATCAGCGGCACCACGTACTGCGACACGATGTTCGGATGCGCGTTGGCGTGGGAGACCATGGCCGGTGCGTACGCGCAGAACGTGGCACCCAGCCAGGCCGGCCCGCGTGCGCCGGGCAGCACCACGCGGGAGAGCAGGAAGTACCAGGCGGCGGCCGTGGCGATCAGGCCGAGGGTGAGGAACACCAGGAACGCGGTTCGGGTGCCGAACAGCAGGGTTATCGGCGTCATGGGCAACGAAACGGACAGAACTGACGTATTCGCCATCAGATTGACCGATTCCGGCACATTCATCCGGTCAGACGAGAATGGGTAGGCGAATTCCGTGACGACCCGGGCACCGTGCGCCAACATCCACTCGAATTGCGCCATATCGGTTGGGTTGTCGCGAATGCCGTCGTTCGGATTCAGCCACATCCGTGCGGTGACCCAGAAGCCGAGCACCGCGAAGCTCGCCAACGCCGCGGCATCCCTCCACCGTCCCGAGCCCGCCCCGCCACTCGGTCCTTCCGGCCGGCGCACCGCCCTTCCCGCCTCGGACTGCGGCACCCGTCGCTCCGAATCGGGAGTAGTCATAACAATTCAGAGCGTAGTCGGCCTAAGTGGCCAGCGTGCAGGCTTCAGGGCGCTGGCGTAGTATCGGCAAGGTTCGCTGGCCACCACCGATCGTGCAGCCACCCCTACCGTTAATCGGCCACCGCGGGCCCCGATATTCCCGCCGTCCGAGCGGATGGTTCACTCAGTCGGTCCCGGCGCGGGTCGAGTCGTATCGTGAGGAATCGACGCATGGCAGAAATCACTGGGGATCAGCGCGTGCAGTCCGAGGTCCTGGAGGGCCTCGCCACGGCGGTCAACCACCGGCGCTGGTTCGTCGAGCTAGCCGTGCCCTACCTGGGCGACAACCCCATCGAGATCGGTAGCGGCCTCGGCGACTACGCCCTGGAGTGGAGCGAGAACTTCCCCCGCTTCACCGCCACCGAGGCCGACCCGGACCGCCTGGTCGCCCTCAAGGAGCGCCTCGCGGACCGACCCTCGATCGAGGTTCGCCAGATGCTGCTACCCAATCCCGAGCGGGGCGACTACAGCGCCGCGGTCTCCTACAACGTGCTTGAGCACATCGAGGACCACGTCGGCGCGCTGCGCAGCATGGGCCAACTGGTCCGGCCCGGTGGCGCGGTGGTCATCATCGTGCCGGCGTTCCAGTTCGCGATGAGCCCGGCGGACATCGCCACCGGCCACGTCCGGCGGTACACGAAGAAGACTCTGGCCAACGCGATGACCGAGGCGGGCCTGCGGGTGGAGAAGATCCACTACGCGAACGCGCTCGGCCTGATCGGCTACTTCATGGCCACCAAGGTCTTCCGCCTGATGCCGAAGGAGGGCCCGATGGTGAAGGTCTACGACACCCTGGTCCTCCCCGCCACCAAGGCCGCCGAGCAGCTCGTCCGTCCCCCCTTCGGCCAATCCGTCTTCGCCGTAGCCCGCACCCCCGCCTAACCAAGCTCCCCGGGACCGACCCCGTCCCGTTGATCATGAGGTTGGCGGCACTCTCAAAAATCGAGGTCGCCGCCAAACTCATGATCGACCGAGGCTGGGTCGGGTCAGCCGGTGATCTGGTAGGTGGGGCGGATGGTGGCTCGGGCCAGGGTGTGGAAGGCGAGGTTGAAGCCGACGTAGGCGGGGGTCGCCTCCGGGGTGACGTCGAGGCGTTCGACGTCGAGGGCGTGCACCGCGAAGACGTACCGGTGCGGACGGTCACCGGGCGGCGGCGCGGCACCGCCGAAACCGTGCTCCCCGTAGTCGTTGCGTACGGTGAACGCGCCCTTCAGATCCTTCTCGGCCGCGCCGCGCGGCAGTTCCGTCACGTCGGCCGGCAGGTTCACCAGCACCCAGTGCCAGAAGCCGCTGCCGGTCGGCGCGTCCGGGTCGAAACAGGTCACCACGAAACCCTTGGTCTCGGCCGGGAAGCCCGACCAGGCCAGCTGCGGCGAGACATTGTCGCCACCGGTGCTGCCGTGCGCGTGAGCCGCGTCCATCGGCTCACCGTTCTGCACATCGTCACTTGTCAGCGTGAAGGAGGCGACGGTCGGCAGCAGCTCGTACGGGTCCGGAGCGATGGGACGTTCCAGGGTCATCGACACAGGTCCTTCCGGTGGAAGTGGTGTTCTGCGTCCCTTTCATACCCTGTGCCGCGCCGACATTCGACAGAACCGGCCTCAAGTCCGCCGTAACCGAGAGCGCCTCACGGCGGTTGTCACCCTGCAACAACTAGCGAAGGAGTCTCTTGGCCGGGGTCTGGCGTGACTTCATCACCGCCGTCATCGCTGCCGTGCGCCGACGCGACGAGGCGGCCCTCAGCGACGAACGCCGCCGGGCACTGGACCGGCTCGCCGACGAGAAGATCCGCGAGGAACAGCGCAGACGCCCCCCGGAGGGCACCTGAGGCGGGTGGCACTCGGTCGACCAGTCCTAAGGATGCGCGTCGGTGATCGCGATTACCTCGTCGAGGCGGTCCAGGGCGGCCTGCAGGTCGTCGACCTTGGCCTGGATGCGGTCGCGCTCGGCGCGCAGCATGGCTCGCTGCTCAGCGTCGGTGTGCCCCGAACTCCAGCAGGGCAGCAGTTGCGCGATCCGCTGACTGGTCAGGCCGGCGGCGTACATCTGCTGGAAGAAGCGCACCAGGGTGACCGCGTCCTGCCGGTATAGGCGCTGCCCGGACGGGCTGCGCTCCGCGGTGAGCAGCCCCTGCTGCTCGTAGTAGCGGACGGCGCGCACCGAGACACCGGCCTCCCGCGCCACCTCTCCGATGCGGATCAGTCGCTCCCGGGCGGTCATGGTGACTCCTCTCACGCCGGCACCGAAGTCCGCAGCTTGCCTCTGACGTCAGCGTCAGGTTCTAGCGTAGCCGGCATGGATATCAACAACTCGGTTGCCCTGGTCACCGGAGCCAATCGCGGCCTGGGTCACGCCTTCGCCAAGCGACTGCTCGAACGGGGCGCCCGCAAGGTCTACGCGACAGCCCGCCGGCCCGAGACCGTCGATCTGCCCGGGGTCGAGGTGCTGCCGCTCGACATCGCCGACGCCGCCTCCGTACGCGCCGCCGCCGAAGCCGCTTCGGACGTCTCGCTGCTCGTCAACAACGCGGGAATCCAGACCGGCACCGACCTGGTGACCGGTTCGCTGGCCGCGGTCCGGCACGAACTGGAGACGAACGTACTCGGTCACCTCGGGATGATCCGTGAGTTCGCACCGACGCTCGCCCGCAACGGCGGGGGCGCGATCGTGAACGTCCTCTCCGCCATGTCGTGGTTCGGGGTCAGGGGCGCCAACGCCTACCACCTGACCAAGGCGGCCGCGTGGGCCATGACCAACGGGGTCCGCCTGGAACTCGCCGAACAGGGCACCCTCGTGACGGCGGTACACCTCGGCCTGGCCGACACCGACATGTCCGCGGGCTGGCCGGTCGACAAGATCGCACCGTCGGACCTGGCGGACGCGGCGCTCGACGGTGTCGAGGCGGGCTCCGCCGAGGTCCTCGCGGACCAGTGGAGCCGGGACGTCAAATCCCGGCTACCGCTCAAGCCGGAGGAGTTCAACGCCACGATGGAGCGCGCCCTGGCGGCGCTGACGGCAGTCTGAGCTGTCCTGGCCGAGCAAGGGACTCCCACTCGCGGGGCAGGTGGGCGGAGGGTGTGGGATTCGAACCCACGAAGACATCGCTGCCTTACCGGTTTTCAAGACCAGCCTGATCAACGCACTGACCAGTGCGAACGCTGGCCAGTCAGGGCGCAACGACACGGACACGACACATCAACGCAGGCCACCGCCGTGGGTCTAACTCAGCGTCCTGGACCCTTGCCGTCTTCGGTGCCCGTTGCTGCCTCTGCATCCGGCTTGTTTGTGCGGGGCCCGATGCAACCCCTGCCAGCCACGACCGTGCCGGCCCAAGCGTGCCTATAGCCAGCAACGCGGCCACTCGAAACCGACGCCGTGGAGTGATCCAAAACATCGGGGTTAATAGCCCCCCAATGGCCCGAAACAGGGCGTAAACCAACATTTAGGTATCATCGACCAGGTGATGCCTCCACTACATCCAAAGCATGTAGATTTCAAGCGCCAAACATATCTGAAATTGCCGGAAACCCGACTCAGCACCACTTCCACTTAGGCCATGCCAATTCTATAATACGGAGTTCACTCTCACCTATCCATGGAGACTCCGTGAGCAAGCCGCCCAACGTAGGACAACACTGGCTTTTTCATTGGATAGATGAATATGAGGCGACAAGCCAAACCGCAATAGAGAACCGGCTCAGAAATCCCAACGCATTTCGCCGCCTCGCGGAGTTAGTCGAGAATCACCGAACGACCGACTACTCCAATGTCCCACTAAGCAATACAGCCGTTGCGGGGCCATGGCTCGATCCCGGTGCCGCATTCCTGTGCCATGGAATTTCTTGTCGATCAAAGCACCTCAACCTGAATTTTGGAAGAGTGTTGCATTATTTTGATTTCGTCATGATCGAGGGTCCGTCGGCTGATGTCTACAGAAATACCGTGAGAGCCGCGTTGAAAACAGGTCAATTCGACCGGCTGGCTTTAAGACTCTTCGAAGATATCCAGTTTCTACAAGAAACTCGACGGATCGGACTTGATAAACATCTGGTCTTCGCAGACAAGCTCTGCTCCTGCCGTCCACACCTTTTAGAAAGTGCGGAGGAAGTAGGAGGCCAAAAGCTCATAGACGATGACAACCTCGATCAACTAGCACGGCAAATTGGTCGCGAAGGGGGAGTAAAGATTCGGCGACACGGACCGAATGAGTGGTTTGGCGTAATAACGCATCCGAACTTCGTCGGATCATCTGGGCACATCTTCCGCCAACCAGTGAAGCCCGAAAGACACGAGGTTGCCAGATGGCTGCTCGATAGATTGGTTCACTCTGCCATCTATGATGCTGCAACGGCAAAAAGGCTGGGTGCTCCTCTCGTTTCGCTGGCTCCAGCCCCCTTGCTTGATCCGGTTAACAAGCCAGGCAAGCTGAGCGTAGACGACGTGGGTGCAAGGATTAGGATCCCGTCACTGGAAGGACTTCCATTGAAGGATCTAATTTCTCTTCGTGATCACGAAGCAGACCACTTTGAGAAGTACCGGGCCGTACTGCGCGAGGCCATTGCCGAGACTATAGAGAAGTCTGAAACTGATTCTCCGGAGCGTGTAGCCGAGCAAGTCTGGCAGACTAAGATCAAGCCCGCGATAGCTGACATTAACCGCAAAATGGCAGCGAACCAGCGGTCCCTCACTGCCAAATTCGTTGCAGCGGCGACGGTAGGTGCAGTTACAGGTGCGGTAGGCGCGGTCACTGGCCTCCCTTGGCTAGTAGGGGTAGGACTAGCCGCAGCCAGCACCCCACTCCCGCAATACTTTAAAGCCCGGGAAGAACGACAAAAGATCGAAGTTGAGGATATGTACTTTCTCTGGAAGGTAGCTCAACACCACTAGCGCTGATCATTACTCTATACACGGAAATTTTCCAAGCCTAAGCCTCCAGTGCCTCTCAGCCGTCTATTCGTTCGACTAGCACTCGGGCCATTTCTTTCATGCTCGCGATCACCACATCCGCCTTGGCGGCACTGAAGGCACTAGCCTTGACGGGTCGATTTGCATATCCGATAACCCGCACTCCAGCGGCCCGCGCCCCGTGGATATCCGACAGCGAATCGCCGACCAAAACGCACCGGCTCGGCGGTTTGCCGATGGCCCTAACAGCTTGCAAGATGGGCGCGGGGTTTGGCTTCATACCGTCCGGATTGGCAAATGCTCGACCCACAACTGGCGACACGTACGCGGTGAGCCGGTGAACTGCCAGGTACGCGCTCACCGCGCCAGCCGAGTTATTGCTGACCACAGCCACAGGTATCCCGGATTGCCGTGCTGCGACGATGACTTCCCGTCCGTATGGCGTGGGTTCGGCAGTTTCGACGGCACGTCGCTCGGCTGCGCAGAGTGCGTCCTCTATGGCCCGCGTAACGTCCTGGTCGCCGTTTGCGCCGGTTCGGCGTAGCACTTCGAGCGGGTCAGGCTCCCTGGCGAGTTCCGGCGGCACGTCGACCCCTTGCCGCCGGAGTACGTCGACCAGCTCGGCCGCAACCTGCGGTGCGGGATACCCGGCGAAGATGCTGCACACCGGGCCATCGAAGTCGAGTAGCAGCGCGTCGACCTCGCCGAGCAGTCGGCCGAGGTCGGCGTTCATGCGTCGTACCGGTAGGCGATGGTTGACCACACCGAGTCGAACCATTGGCGGGACGCTTCCACGAACTGTGTGCCGTGTGAGGTGTCGTCGTCGGTTACGGCGTAGTGGAACAGCGGCACGTCCTTGCCCATCAGGTCGTAGATGGCCATCGGCTCACCCTTGATCGATACGGTGCGCTCCGTGACGGGATAGAAGCCGTAAAAGACTTCCTCGCCGTTAAGGATGTAGAGCTTGAACAGCGGGGACGCCCGGTGTAGCCGTACCTCAACGGTGGTCGACCGGATCAGGCCGAGATCGCCTAGCTCGGCGACCTGATCGATGATGCCGTCTGCTGCCCGGCGGGTGATGCGCTCGGCGCGTTCGCGTACCGCAGGGTCATCGGCCTGTGTCTCGGCCCGTGCCGGCAGTGCCATCGGTGCGGTCATGTCAGAGATCAGGACTCGCACGGCGATCGTCTCTGGCGCGAGTCGACCGACGCGCACCTTGTCGAGTGCTTCGGCGAGCGCGTCGCGCAGCGTCTCGCCGGAGAATCCGGCGAAGTCGATGCTGACGTGAGGTCGCTCGAACGCGGCTTCGATGTGCGGACGTAGCTCGACGGCCCGCTGTGTCTGCGCTCGGACGTATGCCCCGCTGCCCTGCCGGGACACGATCAGTCGCTCTGCCCGGAGTAGGTCTAGGGCTCGCTTGACGGTCTCTCGTGCCACGCCGTAGCGGGTGGCTAGCTCAGGCTGCGACGGCAGCTTGTCACCGGGGGCGAGTCGGCGCGTGAGGATGGCTGCCCGCAGCTTGTTCGCGATCTGCTGTGACGCCTGTTTCGGGTCGTCGGGGTCTAGCTGGCCGAGGAAATCAAGACTCTCGCTCACAGGATCACACTAGCGCTGACTAGCCAAGTCGGGGAAGTTCGCCGCACGCTCTTGACCTGACTAGCCAAGCCGGCTTACGTTCATCCCATCGCACCTGGCTAGCCAGGAACGACAAGCCGGTTGGTTGCTGCGTCGGCGTTGCGGCTTTGGCTGCGGCGTTCGCGAACGGGCTGCCGTGTGGCCGTTCATTGAGAACTTCAGAGCAGAAGCGCCGCGTTTGATCTGGCTTGCGGTATTCCCGCCTTGAGTCACACGGTGGCCGACCTCGGTAGATCCCGAGCGAGCGGGCCGAGCGGGCCGGATCTTGGCGCGCGGAACGTCTTCTGCCTCTTCGCATCTGCACCTGTCCCGGGATGGCGTGCCGCGCTGCTCTGCCGCGCGTCCCCACCCCGGGCTTTCCCGTCTTGAACCCCGCTTGTGGAGGTGAGCCGTCATGACCGTGAGCGTCTTCGCTGCCGTTCGAGTGACCACCAAGAGCAGCGCCGTTTGGCGTACCTGCCACCGCTGCGGCGGGCTCGCCCCGCTGGCACCCGATGAGCGTCACTGCCGCCCGTGCCGGCCGGTGTCGCGCTCTCGCCGTTCTGGAAGGAACCGATCGAAGTGATCACCCACCTGCCCACCGCCGAGCCGACCGCCGCTGACCTGGCCGCGATCGACACCGAGTGGCCGCTGATCGCCGCCGAGCTGGACAAGCTGGACGCTGAGATCACCCTCATCTACGCCGAGGACCACGGCGGCCCTTCGCCGCTGGATTGGCGTCGGTTGCGTCGGGCTGAGGCCCGCGTGACCCGCGCTGCCGCCGAGGTGGCCGCGCCGCCCATCGCTCGTAGGGCGGTGGTGTGATGCGTAAGCCGACCGTTCGTTTCGATGCCGGTGACCCCGGTCGCTGTGCGACGTGTGGCGATCCGTTGGCGTGGGTCGGCAACCCCGGATCGGACCGTATCCACGCTTGGTCCGGTCGGCTTGGGCTGCCGGAGCGTCCATACGACCACGACGCGCTGCCCATGGTTAGCGCCGCCGACCTGGCCACCCGCGCCACCGACCCGCAGCGCGCGGCCTGATGTCCCGCATCCGCGCCGCGTACTTCGACCCGGACGGGTCGCGGTACGGCATCCCGACGTTCTGGTGGCGCGGCGCGCCGCCGGGTTACGCCACTCGCCGTCAACTGCGCGCCGTTGGGTTGTGCCCGGGTGGTCAGCCGATCGCCGCGCAGATTCTCTGGCGCGGTGTCGGTGGTACCCGCACCGCCTACCTGTACCGCCTCGATTTGGCCCGGCCGAAGCGCACCGCTACCCCCGCCCAACGGCGCGCCATCGCCGCTGCGCTGACCGCCCGCCGGACCTGCCGCATCTGCGGCGAGGTGCGGCCCTACTACATCCCGCGCTCGCTCGGCGAGTGCGTCGACTGCGCCTACCCGATGGAGGAAGCAGCATGACCGCCCCCACGATCAACGGCACTCGCTACCCGCAACCGGTAGAGGCACTACTGCCCGCCGCCCGCGCCCTGCCCCTGCCCGACGGGCAGGAGTTCCCATCCCGCAACCGGCTCATGCGCGAATTCCGCATCGGCGCACCGAAGGCCGACGACCTGTTGGCCCGACTCAAGGCCGAGCACGCCGACCGGACCCGCACCGACACCCTGCGGACCGCGATGGCCGTCCGGGGTGCGCTGCTGGCACCGCAGACCGACACCGACCCGCCGGCCGCGCCTCGGTTGGACTACGCCGAGCCGATCGGCCCGGACCCGGCACCGACGCCGGTCGTGCCCGAGCACACGCCGCCGCCCGCCGAGCCGGTGAAGATCCCGCCGGCCGCGCCGCTCGCCGAGGTTGGCACGGTCGGTCACCCGGACACGCCCACCCCGACAGCGCCGGTCCGGTCGGCGGTGGTGTGGCCGGTGATCCTGCTGGCGCTGCCGGCGTTCGTGGCGATCTGGTCCGGGTGGGTCGGACTCGGCGGACTCACCGGGTTCGGGGTGGTGCACCCGCTACCCGGTATCGCGGACGGGTTCGCCATCAACACCGCGATCACCCTGCCGATCGGCGTGGAGACGTACGGCGCGTACGCCCTGTACGTGTGGCTGTCCGGCCGGGTTCCCGAGCGGGCACGGCGGTTCGCGAAGTGGTCGGCCATCGCCTCACTGCTCATCGGCGCGCTCGGCCAGGTGGCCTACCACCTGCTCGTCGCCGCCGGAGTACAGGTCGCCCCGTGGTGGATCACCACCGCCGTCGCGTGCCTGCCGGTGGCGGTGCTCGGCATGGGCGCCGCACTGGCGCACCTCGTTCGCTCGCACGACTAGTTCTGCCCGGCGGCACGGCCCCTGGCTTCCCAACCTGCGCCGTGCCGCCGGTCCCCCTGCCGATCTCTCGACCGTTGGAGGAACCCCCATCATGACTGCCCCTGATGACGACCGTTTCGACTGGCAGGCCGCCGAACGCGACCTGAACCCCACCGGCCCGGAAGCCGAGGTGGTCGACCTGGACGCCGCCCGGTCCCGCCGTCAATCCGCCGCCTCCGACAACGACCCCGAGGCCACCACCGGCCCGCGACTGGTTGACTTGCCTGCCGCGCAGCGGTCCCCGCGGTTCACCGTGGCCGGGTTGCAGGACGCGAAGCGACGGCCGATCGTGCCGGCCTGGCTGCGCTCCCGTGCCGAGCTGCGCGACGCGGCCCGGTGGACGGTCGGGCACCTGTTCCACGCGGGCACCTATCACCTGACCCGCAGCCCGAAGTACGTCGGGAAGCTGGCGTGGCGTGCCCCGCGCGGCGCGTACCGCATCGTGACGGGTTGGGGTCGGTGGTTGTTCGACCTGCAAGGCGAGCATGTGCGCCAGGTGTTGGCGGACAAGGGCGACGCCGAGCTGTATCTGAAGGTGTCGCGGTTGCGGGACCAGCGGGTGCGGTGGCGCGGGTTCGTCACCGCCGCCGTGGTGCTCGGCGTGCTCCCGGCGCTGGGTATCGCCTACGCGCTCGCCCCGCCCGAGGCCCGTTACGCCACCCTCGCCGCGCTGCTGGCCGCGCTTGGCGCGCTGGGCCGTCCGGCGGACAAGCCGCTGCTCGACACCGCCGTGGTCGTGCCCCGCATGCAGAAGCTGACCTCGGATGTGGTGGTGCGGGCGTTGGGCAACCTCGGCATCACCGGCATCAACCAGGCCATCTCCAAGGGCGACCGGGGCAAGGACTGGTTCCCCGCTCCGATCACCCGTGACGGCCCCGGCTGGCGTGCCGATGTGGAGCTGCCCAACGGTGTCACCGCCACCGAGGTCATCGAGAAGCGGGAGAAGCTCGCCGCTGGCTTGTCCCGGCCGCTGGGCTGCGTGTGGCCGGAGGGACAGCCCGAGGTGCACCCCGGCCGTCTTGTGCTGTGGGTCGGGGATCAGGACATGTCCAAGGCTCGCAAGCCGGCGTGGCCGCTGCTCAAGGCCGGGACGGTGGATCTGTTCCGGCCGCAGCCGTTCGGCACCGACCCGCGCGGCCGGTGGGTGGAGCTGACGTTGATGTTCATGGCGATGGTCATCGGTTCCATCCCCCGCATGGGCAAGACGTTCGCGCTGCGGGAGGTGCTGCTGATCGCCGCGCTCGATCCGCGTGCGGAGATCCACGCCTACGATCTCAAGGGCACCGGTGACCTGTCGGCGTTGGAGCAGGTCGCGCACCGCTACCGCGCCGGTGAAGAGGATGAGGACATCGAGTACGCGGTGGCCGGTATGCGGGAGCTGCGCGAGGAGTTGCGCCGCCGCGCGAAGGTGATCCGCGACCTGCCCCGCGACCTGTGCCCCGAGAACAAGGTCACCCCCGAGTTGGCGTCGAAGAAGTCGCTTGGCCTGCATCCGCTGGTTATCGGGGTGGACGAGTGCCAGAAGTGGTTCGAGCACCCGGAGTACGGCAAGGAGTTGGAGGCCATCTCCACCGACCTGGTCAAGCGTGGTCCGGCGCTCGGGATCATCCCGGTGTTCGCTACGCAGCGGCCGGATGCCAAGAGCCTGCCGACCGGCATCTCGGCGAACGCCTCGACCCGGTTCTGTCTCAAGGTGATGGGGCAGACCGAGAACGACATGGTGCTGGGCACCTCGCAGTACAAGCAGGGCATCCGGGCGACCATGTTCGCCTGGACCGACAAGGGCACCGGCTACTTCGTCGGTGAGGGAGCCGACGCGAGGATCACCACCACCGTCAACATCGACGGACCCCTCGCCGAGCGGATCGCCGCCCGCGCTCGCACCGCTCGTGAGGCTGCGGGACGGCTTACCGGGCACGCGCTGGGCGAGCAGCCCGTCACCGCTCCGGCGCTGTCGTTCAACCTGCTGGAGGACATCGCCGCCGTGGTTCCCGCGAGTGAGGCCAAGGTGTGGTGCCGCACCGTCGCCGCCCGCCTGGCCGAGCTACGCACGGACACCTACGGCGGGTGGGACGCCGAGCAGGTGACCGTCGCGCTCAAGCCCTTCGGGGTCAAGGTCGGCCAGACGTGGGGCACCGACCCGGACACCGGCAAGGGAGCCAACCGAGGCGGTTTCGAACGCGCCGCCATCATCGCCGCCATCGCAGAGCGTAACCGCAAACGAGACGCGAGCTAACGGCGGATCGGTCCTAGGTCTAGGAGCACACGGCTCCTAGACCTAGGACCACCCCTAGGACGGCATCCGATACCTGATCAGGACGCTAGGAATCTAGCGGCCTCCACCGACCACACCCCGAAACCGGCCCTGGAGGCTGTCATGGACCCCCGAACCCTGCTAGCCACCGCCCCCTGCCTCACCCTCGTCCTACTCACGCTCGGTTACCTCGCTGCGTGCGTGGTCGTCCCGTTCGGACGCTGCCGCACCTGCCACGGCACCGGCCGCAAGCGCTCCCCGGTCAGCCGCGCCGGGCGGGAATGCCGCCGCTGCGCGGGCACCGGGCTACGGCTGCGCGTCGGCCGGCACGTCATCAACCACATCAAGGACGAGTACCAGGCAGGCAAGCGATGAACCGGCGCGACGGTCACACCGGCTGGTGCGCCGGTGGCCACCGCTGCAACCTCGGCGAACACCGCTCCGAGGAAATCGTGGTCGACGCTGGTCACGCGCGTGCGGTGCTCGTGCGCGTACGGTCCGCCGCCGGCCGCGACCACGCCGAGGTACGCGTCAGGGTGGCGCTCGCCCCGACCGAGCAGGCCGCCCGCCGTCAGTTGGTCGGTCTGCTCGGCGACGTGCGCCAGGCCGTGACCCGTGCGGCGATCGCGGCGCGGCCTCGGCCGAGGCGGGCCGCGTGATGGCCGGGCCGCGCCGCGATGGCGCTTCCCCGCGCGATGGCCGGCTGTCCGGGTTGGAGATCTGGCTGACCGGAACCCCGGCCGAGCTGGCCGCCGCCACCGCTGCTTTCACCACCGCCGGACACCACGTCGCCCAACGCGGCACCCGCCGCCCGCTCACCGGCACGGATGCCGGTCGGTGCCGCCTCTACCTGCGGCTGTCCATCGCCACCGCCACCCGCCCGTCCGGGCGCACGCCGGACACCGGCGGCGCGGCGCTGCTCGACCTCGACACCGCCCGCCGCAAGACCGCCTGATCAGGAGACCTCCCCATGCCTGACCTACTCACCGCCGCGCTCGGCCACGCCGAACGCGGATGGCACGTCTTCCCGCTCCGACCCGACGACAAGCGACCCGCCTTCCCCGACCATGCCGCCGAGCAGTGCACCGGCCGCGACCCGCGCTGCCGCGCCGCCGGCCGGCACATCGGGTGGGAAGACCGGGCCACCACCGACCTCGACCGCATCCGCCGCGCATGGTCCGCCCGCCCGTACGGCATCGGCATCGCGTGCGGGCCGTCCCGCCTCGTGGTGATCGACCTGGACATCCGCAAGCCCGGTCAGACCATGCCGCCCGGCTACCACGGTCACGGCTGCGGGCTGACCGTGCTGACCGCCCTGGCCGCCCGCCACGGCGGCACCATCGACCCGACCTACACCGTCACCACCGGACGGCGCGGCACCCACCTCTACTACCAACACCCGACCACCGGCCCGACCCTGCGGAACACCACCGCCACGCTCGGCCCGATGGTCGACACCCGCGCCGCCGGTGGCTACGTCGTCGCCGCCGGCTCAACCGTCGCCACACGGCCCTACACGGTCGACCTGGACACCGACCCGGCACCGCTGCCGACCTGGCTCGCCGACCTGCTCGCCCCCGCACCGCTGCCGCCACAGCGACCCGTGGTGGTCGACCTCGGCACCAACCGGGCCGGTGCGTACGTGCGGGCCGCCATCGCCCGGGAAGTCGACCGGGTCACCGGCGCCGCGCCAGGCGAGCGCAACCGCAGCCTGTACGTGGCCGCCGTCGCGCTCGGGCAACTCGTGGCCGGTGGCGCGCTGACCGAGGATGACGCTCAAAGCGTGCTGGAACAGGCCGCAGTGTCGGCCGGGCTGCGCACCGCCGAGGCGTACCGCACCGTCCGATCCGGCCTGACCGCCGGTGCCCGCCGGCCTCGGCAGGTGGCCGCATGAGCGCCGCCCGTCTCCACCTCGTGACCACCGACCACCCGGACGCCACCGCCGAGCAGTCGCCGGGCGGGCCGCTGTGGGATGTTCCAGTGCCCTTGACCGGCCCCACTACCGCGCCACCGCCGTTCCCGGTGGAGGTGTTCCCGCGATGGCTCGGGGACATGGTGACCGGGGTGGCCCGGTTCACCGCCACCGACCCGGCGATGGCCGGCACCCTCGCCATGGCCGTCCTCTCGGCGTGCGCGGGTGGCCGTTTGGACGTCGAACCGGTGCCCGGGTGGCGGGAGCCGGTGAACATCTTCGCCGCCGTCATCGCCGGCCCCGGCGAGCGGAAGTCACCCGTGCATCGGGCGATGACCGCACCCCTGTTCGCCGCTCAGTCGACGCTCGCTGAGGCGGCGCGACCTCGGATCGCTGAGGCCGCCGCGTTGCGGGACATCGCCGACCGGCAGGCCGAGCAGGCGAAGACGGCTGCGGCGAAGGCCAGCGACCCGCACAAGCGCGACGAAGCAGCGGCCGAGGCGGTAGCCGCCGCTATCGCCGCCGAGGCGATCACGGTTCCGACCTTGCCGAAACTGATCGTGGACGACGCCACCCCGGAAGCGCTCATCGGGTTGATGGCCGCGAACGGCGGGCGGATGGCGATCATCAGCGATGAGGGCGGGATCTTCGACACCCTCGCCGGCCGGTACTCCGGTGCGCCGAACCTTGACCCCTACCTGAAAGGGCATGCGGGTCAGCCGATGAGCAACGAACGGCAAACCCGCGAAGGCGCATCCGTCGACAAACCCGCGTTGACCGTGTGTGTGATGGCGCAGCCGACCGTGCTGCGCAAGTTCGGCGGGAACGCCGACCTGGCCGGGCGTGGCCTGCCGGCCCGGTTCCTGTTCGCACTGCCGCGTTCGCTGGCCGGGTATCGGCCGGTGGACACGCCGCCGGTGCCCGAGCAGGTCACCGCCGGCTACCGGCACCGGGTACACGACCTGGCCGCGACCTTCGCCGAATGGCCCGACCCGGACGTGGTCACCCTCACCGACGACGCCAGCCGGGTACGCCGGGCCGCCGCCGAGCAGGTCGAAGCCGAACTACGCCCCGGCGGCACCCTCTACGACATGCGCGAGTGGGGCAACAAACTCACCGGCGCAACCCTGCGGCTCGCCGGCCTGTTGCACGTCGCGCACCATCCGACCGATGCGTGGCTGCGGCCGATCGACGCCGACCGCATGGCCGACGCCGTACGGCTGGCCGAATTCTTCGCCGCGCACTACCGGACCGCCCTCACCGCCATCGGCACCGACACGGCGGTGGAGAACGCTCGGTACGTGCTCGGCGTGCTCACCGGCAAGGGCATGACCACGTTCACCCGCCGGGAGCTACATCGCCGCGTGTCGCGCCGGCTACCGAAGTCCGATGACGTGTCGGCGGTGCTCACCGAACTGGCCGCGCTCGGATGGGTCCGCCACGGCCCGGACGGACGCTACGAACTGCACCCACGTGCCACCGCCGAGCAGGAGCCCGGAAGCGTTGACACGCTGACACCCGACCCCGACAGCGACGTCTACGCAGCTCAGGACACGGGCGAGGGTGTCAACGGGTCGCGTTGACAGCCGTTGACAGGCGTTGACAACCCACCGCCGGCCCGCCCCGGTGTCAACGGGTGTCAACGCCTGTCAACAGCCCCCGTTGACACCCACACACCTGCCGCCACCTGCGGAAACGGCCGAATGTCGGCGGATTGTCAACGTGTCAACGCCTCCCGGCCCCACCGACAACCGAGCACCGGCCACCCGACCGGGCCGCCGGTGGCCGGAAACGGCCCGCTGAGAGCGCCTGAGAGCGCAACGCCCTACGCCCTACACCGGGACACCCGAGATCTTGCCTCCACGGCGCTCTCAGCGGGCCGCTCTACGCCGTTATGCGGCGATACCTCCCTGTACCTACACAAATGACCGCCACCGACCGGAAGGCCATCAGCGTGCGAATCAGGCTGCACGGCACACCCGCTGAAACAGCCGCAGCACTCGCCGCCATCGCTCAAGTGCTGCACATCCGCCACGTCTCCCGGCCCTACCCCGACCGCCGATCCCCGATGTTCCAGCGCCTCTACATCGACGCCGTCCCGAGGGAGGACACCCGCCGATGACCGCCCGCCGCACCTCCACCGGCAACCTGCTCACCCTCGCCGAAGTCCTGGACGAACTCCGCGTACCCCGGTCGACCTTCTTCCGCTGGAAGGCCACCGGCCGCGCACCCCGAACCATCAAGTACCCGAACGGAAGCCTCTACGTCCGCCGCCGCGACCTGGACAACTGGCTTAACGACCATGAGGAGGCCGCTTGAGCAGCTACGACGTACGCATTCACGCGATCCTGGCCAACGACCTATCGGGCAAGCGGAAGTCGTACACGGTTCGATGGAAGGTTGCCGGCAAGCCGTTCCGAAACACGTACGCCACTCGGGCACTCGCCGAGAGCTTCCGATCAAAGCTGGTCGTGGCACAGCGCGAGGGAACGGCATTCGATGAGAAGACCGGCCTACCGGAACCGATGGCACGGGAACTGAACAGCCGGAATTGGTACGACGTCGCCGTTGCGTTCGTGGATATGAAGTGGCCGCGTGCGGCAGCAACTCAGCGCAAGAGCATCGCCGATGCGCTCACCACGGTCACGCTCGCCCTGCTCGCCACGTCACGAGGCGCACCGGATGAGGCCGAGATCCGGCACACCCTCTACACCTGGACCTTCAACAAGTTGCAGCGCGACCGAGAAAACGGCAAACCGCCGGAGCACCTTGCGCCGGTCATCCGGTGGCTGACCGCGAACACTCTGCCGCTTACCGACGTGGCAAATCCAGCCACCATCAGGAAGGCACTCGACGCTCTCACGGTTCGGATCGACGGTGGTCCGGCCGCAGCGAACACCGTCGCAAGAAAGCGGGCCGTCTTCTACAGCGCCTTGAAGTACGCGGTTGAACTTCGCTATCTCGAAGCTCACCCGATGGACTTCATCCAGTGGCGAGCGCCGAAGAACACCGATCAGGTTGACCGGAAGGTGGTCGTGAATCCTGAACAGGCACGTTCCCTACTCTCGGCGGTACGTAAGCGCGATCCACACTTGGAAGGCTTCTTCGCCTGCATGTACTTCGCCGCGCTCCGCCCCTCTGAGGTAATCCACCTACGCGCCGACGAATGCGAGCTACCCGAAACCGGGTGGGGTTGGCTTCACCTCAGCGGCTCTACACAGCAGGTGGGCGAGGATTGGAGCGACAGCGGTCGGTCGCTGGAAGACCGAGAGTTGAAGCACCGGGCCAAGAAGGCGACCCGTGACGTGCCGGCCTGCCCGGAGTTGGTTCGCATCCTGCGGCACCACGTCCGGGAGCACTGCCGAGACGCCAACGGGCGGATGTTCAACGCCGCTGGTGCGCGACCGACACCGGTGTCCAAGAGCACCTATCTGCGCGCCTGGCGACAGGCACGCGAGGCTGCGCTGGCACCGGCTCAGCAGCGCTCGCCACTGGCGCACCGGCCATACGACCTGCGGCACGCCGCCGTGTCGCTCTGGCTCAACGCCGGAGTGCCGGCTACCCAGGTCGCCCAATGGGCCGGGCACAGCGTGCATGTGCTGTTGAAGGTCTACGCCTCGTGCATCGACGGCCAGGATGAGGCCGCCCGGAAGCGAATCGAGGGAGCGTTAGGCACCGACGACCAGGCCGAGAATGCGCCGGGCGACGCCGACACGTAAACGACACGACCAGTGAGACACGGCGGCACCGGGCGAGACAAAGTGAGACTCATTCACCACCCATGAACGCGCCCCCTGACCGGCGTTCGCGCTGGTCAGGGGGCGTTTTTGCTGTCCAGGTGAGCGGAGGGTGTGGGATTCGAACCCACGAAGACATTGCTGCCTTACCGGTTTTCAAGACCAGCGCCATCGGCCACTAGGCGAACCCTCCCGGACCACGCCGTGCGCGGCCGTGCCTAGTCTGCCACGCCCCGGGTACCAGCGACGCCGAGCCACCCCGTGCGCGGGCGAACCCGGACGGGTCCAGGGACGTGGACCGGAGGCGGGATGGGGTAAGACTGGGCCATGCGAGCGATCACCATTGCGGAGCCTGGCGGACCCGACGTACTGACCTGGTGCGAGGTGCCCGATCCGCAACCGGGTCCGGGCGAGGTGGTCGTGGACGTACGGGCGACCGCGGTGAACCGGGCCGACCTGTTGCAGCGGCAGGGGCACTATCCGCCTCCGCCGGGCGCGTCCGCGTACCCCGGGTTGGAATGCTCGGGGGTGGTGAGCGCGACCGGTCCGGACGTGGCCGGCGTGCGGGTGGGTGACCAGGTCTGCGCGCTGCTGGCCGGCGGTGGGTACGCCGAACGGGCGGCGGTGCCGGCCGGGCAGCTGCTGCCGGTGCCGGCCGGCGTCGACCTGGTCGACGCCGCCGCGTTGCCGGAGGTGGCGTGCACGGTCTGGTCGAACGTGGTGCAGGTGGCCCGCCTGGCTGCCGGCGAGACGCTGCTGGTGCATGGCGGCGGCAGCGGCATCGGCACTTTCGCGATCCAGCTCGGTGCCGCGCTCGGCGCGACGGTGGTGGCGACCGCGCGGGCCGCCAAGCACGAGCGGCTGCGCGAGCTGGGTGCCGACCTGCTCGTCGACTACCGGGAGCAGGACTTCGTCAAGGAGGTCCGGCGAGCCACCGACGGCCGGGGCGCGGATGTCGTCCTGGACATCATGGGCGCGTCCTACCTGGGCCGGAACGTCGCCGCCCTGGCCGCCGACGGGCGGCTGGTGGTGATCGGCATGCAGGGTGGTCGCAAGGGTGAGTTGGATCTGGGTGCGCTGCTGACCAAGCGCGGCACGGTCGCGGCCACCGCGCTGCGGTCCCGGCCGCTGGGGCAGAAGGCCGCGATCGTACGCGGGGTACGCGAGCAGGTCTGGCCGCTGGTCGAGGCGGGCCGGGTGCGGCCGGTGATCGACCGGCGACTGCCGATCACCGAGGCGGCGCAGGCGCATCGGCTCGTCGAGTCCAACGAGCACGTCGGCAAGGTCCTGCTCACCGTCGGCTGAGCCTCGTCACGTGCCGGACACCGGCAGCCGGGCAGCCGGGCAGCCGGGCAGCCGGGCAGCCGGGCAGCCGGGCAGCCGGGCAGCCGGGCAGCCGGGCAGCCGGGCAGGAGACTAGCCGGGCAGCACGAGGCGGGCCCCGGGGCCCTCGCCGGCCAGGTTGTCCTCGGGGTTGTAGAGGGTGCAGCGCCGCAGCGAGAGACAGCCGCAGCCGATGCAGGCGTCCAGGTCGTCGCGGAGCCGGCTCATCAGCCGGATCTTCTCGTCCAGTCTCGCCCGCCAGGTGGTGGAGAGCTTGGCCCAGTCCTCGGCGGTGGGGGTACGGGCGGCGGGCAGCGAGTCGAGCGCGGCCCGGATCTCCTCAAGTGAGATGCCGACCTGCTGGGCGATCCGGATGAACGCCACCCGGCGCAGCTCGCTGCGGTGGTAGCGGCGCTGGTTGCCGCTGGTCCGCTCGGCCCGGATGAGCCCCAGCCGCTCGTAGTAGCGCAGCGCGGACTGCGCCACCCCACTGCGGGCGGAGAGTTGGCCGATGGTCAATGCTTCCTGCATCACGTCGCCTTGAGTTGAACCCCGCTTCAACTTGCAGGCTATCCGCATGACCACATCCGCCACCACGGCCCGGGTCGCCGAGGCCGCCGCGCCAATCGACGGACGCGACCAGTTCGCACCGCTGCTGGAGCGCGTTCGCGCCGGTCGGAAGTTCGGTGCGAACGTCCTGTCGACCCTCGACGTGCTCCAGGTGCTCTACGACCGGGTGCTACGGATCACCCCGGCGACCGTCGACGACCCCGACCGGGACCGCTTTCTGCTCTCCAAGGGCCACGCGGTGGCCAGCTACTACGCCCTGCTCGCCGCGAAGGGCTTCATTCCGCCGGACTGGCTCGACGACCAGGGCGGGCCGTCGAGCCGGCTCGGCGACCACCCGGACCGCACGCTCATCCCCGGCGTGGAGATCGGCTCCGGCTCGCTCGGGCACGGTCTGGGGCTGGGTGTCGGCAGCGCACTCGGGCTACGCGCCCAGGGTCGGCTCGCTCCCCGGGTCTACGTGCTGCTCGGCGACGCCGAACTGGACGAGGGCTCGAATCACGAGGCCATCGCGTACGCCGGAGCCGTCGGGCTGGGCAACCTGACCGCGATCGTGGTCGACAACTTCTCCGCCACCCACGGCTGGCCGGGCGGACTGGCCACCCGGTTCACCGCCAACGGCTGGACCGCCGCGACGGTGGACGGGCGGGACCGGGACGCCCTCCACCCGGCACTGACCGGACACCACGGTCACCGGCCGCACGTCGTCGTCGCGCTCGTCGGGGACGGTGAGTGATCGTGCGGGACACCTTCGTGGCCACCACGACCGAGTTCCTGGACGACCCACGGACCGTCGTCGTGCTGGCCGACATCTCCGCCGAGGCGTTCGCTCCGGCCGCCACCCGGCACCCCGACCGGGTTGTCAACGTCGGCATCCGGGAGCAGCTCATGGTAGGGGTGGCGGGCGGCCTGGCACTGACCGGGCTGCGCCCCATCGTGCACAGCTACGCACCGTTCCTCGTGGAGCGGGCGTACGAGCAGATCAAGCTGGATCTCGACCATCAGGGGGTCGGCGCGGTGCTGGTGAGCGTCGGGGCGTCGTACGACCGGGCGGCAGCGGGGCGCACCCATCTCGGCCCGGCGGACGTCGCCCTGATCGACACCCTGCATGACTGGACGGTGCACGTGCCCGGGCATCGGGACGAGGTACCCGGGCTGCTGCGCGCCGTGGTCTGCGGCCAGGGCTCGGCATACGTGCGGCTCTCCACGCAGACCAATGCGCGGGCGTACCCGGAGGCGGGCGACCTGCGGGTGCTCCGGGACGCCGGGCCGGGGGCGGCGCTGCTGGTGGCGGTCGGTCCCACGGTGGACGCGGCCCTCGACGCGACCGCGGACCTGCCGGTGACCGTGGCGTACACCCACCGACCCCGCCCGTTCGACACCGCCGGCCTACGGGCGCTCGTGGACAGTGCGGTGATCCTGGTCGAGCCGTACCTGGCGGGCACCTCGGCCCGGCTGGTCTCGGCTGCGCTGGCCGACCGACCGCACCGGCTTGCGGCGCTCGGGGTTCGTCGCGAGGAGTTGCGCCGCTACGGTTCGGCAGCGGACCACGCCCGGTGGCACGGGCTCGACGCGGCCGGGCTGCGCCGCTCGATCACCGATTTCCTGTCACCGGCGTTGGTCTGAGCGCTGCCCGGTTCGCGGCATGTCGCGGTCCGCACGAACGACGTACGGCCCGACATGCCGCGGCCCGCACCCGACTCGTGGCGCGGCCGGCAGGACGGTCAGCGGGGTGCGGTGCCGCGATTGCGACGCGTGCGCTCGCGGCCGAGGATCCAGAGCGCCTCGACGCCGTCCCGCCAGGTGATCTTCTTGCCTTCCTCGCGTCCCCGGGCCCGGTAGCTGATCGGCACCTCGTACGGTCGGATGCGGCGCCGCAGCAGCTTGCCGGTCACCTCGGCCTCCATGCCGAACCCTCGGGAACGCACGTCGAGCGAGCGGTAGAGCGCGACCGGCATCAGTTTGAAGCAGGTCTCCAGGTCGCCGATGTAGGAGTTGAACAGCACGTTCGCCGCCATGGTGACGCCCTTGTTGCCCATCACGTACCAGAAGCTGTAAGCGCTGTGGCTGCCGAAGGTGCGGTTGCCGTAGACCACCGTCGCCCGGCCGTCCAGCACCGGGGCCAGCAGCTTGGGGATGTCCTGTGGGTCGTACTCCAGGTCGGCGTCGAGGATGACCATGTACTCGCCGTCGGCGTTGGCCACCGCCGTACGGATCGCCGCGCCCTTGCCCGCGTTGCGCTGGTGGGTGATGACCCGCAGCCGGGCATCGTCGGCGCGCCCGAGGATCTCCCCGGTGCCGTCGCGGCTGCCGTCGTCGACCACCAGCAGCTCGATCTCGCACGGATACTCCACCGCCAGCGCCTGCTTGAGGGCATCCGCGATGCGTTCTTCCTCGTTGTAGACCGGCATGAGGATCGACAGCTTCACGGGAATCTCCACGAGGGCGGGCAATGTGTCGGCCATAGCCTAGCCCGGCAGGTCAGCCAGGTGGCGACGACCACCGACGGCGATCCACGCTCAGGCATCCAGGCTGATGGTGTTTACTTCCGGCCATGTCGGCCGCCGGCTTCCCGTTCGTCCTGGTTCCCCTCGCCGTGCTCGTTCTACTCGGCGTGGCTCTACGGCCACGACACGTGGGCGTCGTGGCACCCCGACGGCTCGCGGTGCTCCGGGCGACCCTTGTCGTCGGCACCTTCGCGGTGGCGACCGTGGAGGTACTCGGTGCGTTGCAGCTGCTCACCGCGCCCGCCTTCGCGCTGACCTGGCTGAGCTTCCTCATCGTGGCGGCGTTGGCGGCGGTGTGGCGACGGCGGGTCGACAACCGGATCCGCGAACGTGCCGCGGCCGGGCTCCCGGGCGCCGTGACCGCCGGTGGTCGCACGCCCCCGTCGCTGGCGGGCGTTGCTCGGTCCGGCGTGGCGGGACCGCCGGCGGATGCCGGCGAGGCGTCGGGGGCCACGGCGACGGTCGGTACGGTCACCGTGGGTCCGGACCGTCCGGCGCCGGCCCATCCGGACACCATGCCGGATGCCGCCACGACCGGCGGCTGGCGCAGCGCCGCCAGCGGTTTCTGGCGTACGGCGAGCCGTGGGGAACGGCTGCTCGCCGGTACGGTCGCCGGGCTGGTCCTGGTCGAACTGCTGATCGCCCTGCTGGCCGCGCCGAACAACTACGACTCGCAGACGTACCACCTGCCCAAGGTGGAACGGTGGGTGGCCCAGGGCGATCTGACGTTCTGGGCGACCGCGATCCACCGGCAGGTCACCATCCCGCCGGGCGCCGAATACCTGCTGTTGCACCTGCGGCTGCTGACCGGTGGTGACGCGCTGCACCACCTGGTGCAGTGGGCCGCCGGCCTGGTCTGCCTGCTCGCGGCCGCCCGGGTGACCGCGCAGCTCGGTGGTGGCCGGCGGGCGCAGTTGCTCACCGTGTTCGTGCTGGCCACCACGCCGATGGTCACCCTGCAGGCGACCAGCACCCAGACCGATCTGGTCTGCGCCGCCTGGGTGCTCTGCGCCGGCACGCTCGCGCTGGACGGGCTGCGCCGACGTGCGCACCTGGGTGACCTGCTCGCGCTCGGAGCGGCCACCGGGCTGACCGCGGTCACCAAGACCAGCGGACTGCTCGCGGTCGGTCCGCTGCTGGTGCTCTGGGGAGTGGGCCAGCTACGCCTGGCGTACCTCGACAGGTCGACCACGCGCCGCCGGGCCCCGGTCGCCGGGATCACCCGTACCGTCGGCGCCTCGGTCCTGATCCTGCTGGTCGCCGCCGCGCTGGTCGGCCCCTTCCTGGGCCGGGTGTACGTCGAGTTCGGCCACCCGTTGGGACCGGAGCGGCTGCGCGAGTCGGTGCCGATGGAACGCCACGACCCACCGTCGGTCCTGGTGAACGCGCTCCGGATCGGACACACCGCGCTGGACACTCCGCTGGCGCCGCTGCGCGAGGTGTCCGCCGAGGCGATCATCGGGCTGGCCGGGCTGATCGGGGTCGACCCGCAGGACCGCGCGATCACGTTCGGCCGGGAAATCTTTCCGGTCGCGTCCTGGTATCCCGACGAGGACCGGGTGGCCTTCCCGCTGGCCGGTGCGCTGGCGCTGATCGGCGCGGTGGCGGCGCTGCGCCGCCCGGCCCGGGTCAGTCCGGGCGCGGCGGGGGCGCTGCGCGCGTACGCCCTGGTGGTGGTCGTCGCCGTGGTGCTGCACACCGCGATGATCAAGTGGCAGCCGTGGGGGAACCGGCTGATCCTCTACGCGCTGGCGGCCTCGGTGCCGCTGGCCGGTCTCTGGCTCGACGCCTTCTTCCGCTGCTCGGGTCGGGTCGCGTCCGGCGTCCGGGGCGGTGATCCGGCGGGCACCGGCGGTCGGCGACCGGTCGCCGCCGGGCTCGCCGTGACGGTGCTGGCCACCTGCGCACTGGCCGGGGTGTTGGCGGTGTCGTACGGCTTTCCGCGCCGACTGGTCGGCGCGGGTTCGGTCTTCACCACCTCCGACTGGGAGAGCCGGTTCATCCGGCGTCCGCAGTGGGCGGAGGAGTACCGGTGGGCGGCCGACGCGGTCCGGGCCGCCGACGCGCGCCGGATCGGGTTGTCCCAGCGCAACGACGACTGGGAGTACCCCTGGTGGCTGCTGCTCCGCGACGCGGACGGCAACCCGCCCGACCTGCTGGCGCTCCAGTCGGTGCTTGACGATCGGCCACCGGACGATCCGGCCTCGGTCGACGCGATCCTCTGTGTCGGCAGCCGGAAACTCTGCGCCGACCTGGTGCCCGCCGGTTGGCGGCTGGAGTTCCGCAGCTACGTCGGCTACGCCCTGCCGGAGCAGCGGTGACCGGTCAGCGCGGCACGTCGAGCGGTCCGGGCCGGTAAAGGACCATTGGCCCGGTTCGCCGCAGCACGCAAGTATTCCGAGACGTATTCACATACCTGCATCGCACGCGTTACCGTCCGGTAACCCGATCGACGTCCCGCGATCGGATCGAAAGGAGTGCGTCGATGTCTGGTACCCACGCCAGGCGTGAACGGACACCTCGACGGCGTCTTGCCGAGGTCGCCGTCCTCGCCACCGCTCTCGTCCTGCCGATGCTGGCCACGGCCTCACCCGCCGCCGCGGCCGACCGTCCCGCCGTCCAGCCGCTCCCCGCCCACCTCGAAACCATCCGCGCCGCCGAAGCCACCGCGCTCTACGGCGACCCCGGCATCCGGCCGCTCGACCAGCGCCGCACCGCACTGGTCACCATGGGTGACAGCCAGATCTCCGGTGAGGGGGTCGGCAACTACGTGCCCGGCACCCACCAGCCGGGCAACTGGTGCGACCGCTCGTACGACCAGGCGGTATTCCGCACCGGTATCGCCGCCGACGAGCGCTACAACATCGCCTGCTCCGGCGCCACCCCGTGGAACCTGATCGCCGGTGGTCCCACCCAGCACAACGAGCTGAACCAGGGCGACCACCTGGCGATCAAGGCACGCAACACGCAGATCAAGCTGATCTGGGTGGTGGCCGGCGCCAACGGCGACGGCACGATCCAGTTCGGCCCGGTCGCCACCGACTGCGCGCTCCGCCGCGTCCTCTTCCAGGGGCCGTGCTGGCCCACCTACACCGACCAGTGGACGGTACGCACCGACGGCAGCCGCCGGGCCGTCGAGGAGGCGCTCACCGACATCCGCCGGACCATGACGAACGCCGGCTACCTCAGCTCCGACTACGAGCTGGTGTTCATGTCGTACTCCAGCCCGGCCAGTCCGGACGTGGAGGACAACCCGAACTTCCCCGGCTGGTACTCCGGCGGTTGCCTGCTGTACCTCGCCGACGCCGCGTTCGCCCGGAACAAGGCGGTGCCGCTGTTCGAGTCGGCGCTGCGGGCGGCGGCGGCCAACACCGGCACCCGCTACCTCGACGCCAGCCGCCTCTTCCACGGCCACGAGGTCTGCACCGACAACACCTCGGTACGCGGCCTCTACATCGAGGTGGGGATCTGGGACGAGAACGCGGCCCGCCAGTCGTTCCACCCGAACTACCGGGGACACGGCATGTTCGCCCAGTGCATCACCCAGTTCTACGCCTCCGGCCAGCAGCAGGGCACCTGCGTCGACCCGGCGAGCACCGGCAACGGCCAGCTCTACCCCGGACTGATGGAGTTCCGGCAGCTACGCAACGCCGCCACCGGCACCTGTGTGGACGGCAAGGGCTACAACTCGCGCAACGGCACAGCGCAGCAGTCGTACCGCTGCCACGGCGGACGTAACCAGGGCTTCTGGTACGACCCGACCCGGCAGTCGCTGCACTCCGAGCTCTCCCACGACCGCTGCCTGGACGTGGCCGGTGGTTCGCTGCGGTCCGGCACGGCGGTGAACGTCTACGACTGCCACGGCGGCACCAACCAGCGGTTCACCATCTCCGGCAACCAGATCCGCGCCGCCGGTGCCACCAACCTCTGCCTGGCCTTCGACAACCCGCTGCTCGGTACGCCCCGACTGCGGCTGGCCACCTGCTCCAGCAGTTCCCGGCAGCAGTGGTCATTCGAGTCGCGGTCGTTCGCCCAGCCCGTCGGGTACGGGCGGGACGACTTCATCGGCTCCCGGGTCTACTGATACCGAGGGCAGGTGGGCCCGCCGCGTCCGGGTGGTCAAGATTGATCACCTGGACGCGGCGGGCCCACCGTCACTTCTGCTTGAACGGTACGACGATCAGACGGGCCTGCGCCTGCTCGCCGGCCACGGTCCCGGCCACGCCCAGCTTGGTGCCGACCTTGATGTCCGTGGCGGCGATCGACCTGCGCCGTTCGACCACCCGCAGGTCGTCGGTGAAGGTCCAGGTCCTGGTGAAGCCGTCGGCCGACTTGACCGTGATCTTGTCGTCGGCGAGGGCGGTCACCTCGCCGCGCTGCACCGAGACGGTCTTCGTGCCGCCGTCCTTGGTCTGCACCACGACGTCGCCGTGCAGCGTATTCTTGCGCAGCAGCACCCGGGCCGCCCGACGCTTGCGCCACTCCTCGACCCGCTCCTTGCGCTTGTTGGCCGCGCTCGGGGTCGGCTCCACCTGCGCGGCCGTGCTCGGGTCTGCGTCCAGTTCCTCGGGGTCGAGACCGAGCGCGGCCAGTGCCTGGCCCTCCGAGCCCATCGCGGCGACCACCTCGACGGCGCTGTCCTGCATCGCGTCCCGCTCGGCCCGGCCCACCCCGCAGCCGGCGGCGGCCAACGCGACCGTCACCAGTAGCGCGCCGGTGGCGGTGAAGGATCCTCTGCGTGCCATTCCTCGTCCTCTCGTCGGTGCTGGTCCGCCGGATCTCGTGGCGCCGCGTCACGGCCGGCGCGGATCCGTCCCCTCAGCGTGGACCGACCGGATGAGCCGACCGTCAGGCCGACGTTCGGGTCAGGTAAGGAATCCCGGCAGCCGGATGGTGAACGCGGCACCGCCCTCGGCAGCGTGCCCGGCGCTTGTCTCACCGCCGAGCCGGCGGACCAGGCCGGCGGCGAGCGCGAGGCCGAGCCCGCTGCCGACCTTCCGTAGCCCCCGGTAGCGTTGGTGCAGCGCCCCACGCTCGAAGGCCACTGTCAGGTCGTCGTCGGTCAGCCCCGGTCCACCGTCGCGGACCTCGACCACTCCACCGGCGCTCGGGTCGGCACCGGCCGGCCGGACCGCCAGCACCACCGGCGCACCCGGCGGCACCACCCGCAGCGCGTTCTCCAGCAGCCCGTCGATCACCTGCCGGATCCGCCCCGGGTCGGTGTACACCGGCACCGGCTGCCCCGGCAGCTCGGTGCGGAACGTCACCCCGACCGAGGAGCACCGGTCCGCCCAGGTCCGGCCGGCGTCAGCCGCCAGGGCGACCAGGTCCACCGGCACCGGTTCGAGGGGAAAGTCGACCGCCTCCAGGCGGGCCAGGGCGAGCAGGTCGGTGACCAGGCGGTCCAGGCGCTCCGCCTCGTCGAGCATGGTCCGACCGGTCTCGGCCGCCGCCGACGGTTCCACCACCCCGTCGGCCAGCGCCTCGGCGTAGCCACGGATCGCGGTGAGCGGGGTACGCAGTTCGTGCGAGACGGAGAGCAGGAACTCCCGCTGTCGTCCCTCGCTGGTGGCCAGTGCGGCGGCCAGCCCGTTCAGCGCGTACGCCAGGTCGGCCACCTCGGCCGGCGACTCGACCGGCACCCGGACGGTGCGGTCGCCGGCTCGCAGCCGGGCCGCGACGAGGGCCGCCCGGCGGATCGGCCGGGCCAGCCGGCGGGCGAGCAGCGAACCGGCGACCGCACCCGCGACCATCCCGGCCAGCAGCGGCAGCCAGAGGCCGCGCAGCACCTGACGCCACACCCCCGCGCCGAGTGGACGGGTCAGCACCACGCCGTCGCCGCCGGGCAGCGCCCGGCCCTCGACCAGCGCCCGTTGCCCGTCGACCAACCGCCGACCGGAGACATTCCGCCCGTTGGACACCCGGTTCACCACCTGCGGAGGCAGGCCGGCACGGTCCACCTCACCGCCGGAGATCAGGAAGATGGTGGTGCCCTGGTTCCCGAGTTGGCGGATCAACCGCTCGCCGGCCAGTTCGCGGACCCGGCCGGGGCGCGCCCGCAGCAGCTCGGCGGCGACCTGTGCCTGTGCGGCGAGCGCCTGGCGGTCCCGCCGTTCGGCGGCGCGGACCGCCACCGGCACCGCGACCATCGCGGTGACCAGCACCGACACCAGGGCCACCGCGCAGGTCACCAACACCGCGCGAGCGGTGAGCGTACGGCCGGGACGGTCAGCCATCGGCGGCGTATCCCACTCCGCGATGGGTCCGGATCACACTGGCACCACCGAGCTTCGCCCGCACCTGCGCCACATGCACGTCGACGGTACGGGTGCCGGAGTGCGCCGCGTACCCCCAGACGGCGGCCAGCAGTTCCTCCCGTGAGAAGACCCGGCCCGGCCGACTCATCAGGTGGGCCAGCAGGTCGAACTCGGTGGAGGTCAGCTGCACCGGCACGCCGTCGGCGGTGACCGACCTGCGATCGGGGTCGACGGTGACCCGCCCGAGCACGACGGGCTGCCCGGCACCGCCCGGCGGGCCTGCGGCGCGGCGCAGCACCGCCCGCAGCCGGGCGACGAGTTCCCGGGGGCTGAACGGCTTGGTGAGGTAGTCGTCGGCCCCCAGCTCCAGGCCGACGACGCGGTCCACCTCGTCGTCGCGGGCGGTGAGGAAGATGACCGGGGTCCAGTCGCCGGCCTCGCGTAGCCGACGGCAGATCTCGGTGCCGGCCAGACCCGGCAGGGCGATGTCGAGCACGCAGGCCACCGGACGCAGCCGGCGAGCCGCCGAGAGACCGGCGCTGCCGTCCCGTTCGACATGTACGCCGAAACCGTCCCGGCTGAGGTAGAGCCGGACCAGGTCGGCGATGCTCGGTTCGTCCTCCACCACGAGGACCAGCCCGCGTTGTGGGTTCTCGGCGGTCACTGGGCCATGATTGCCGATCGACGGGATCCGGCAGCGGCAGGTCGTGTTCGGATTCGGTAAGAAGACCCGCTCAGCGGGCCACGACGGGCTGGAAGGCGACCGGCCGTACGGTGGGGGGCTCGGCGACGGTGGTCACGACCCGTGGCTGCGCGCTGCGGACACGGGTACGGAAGGCGTGATCGAGCAACGCGTCCAACTGCCACACCTGCTTCGGATGCTGGGTGCGGATCAGGAAACGCTCGCGGATGCCGTCGATCGCGGTGGCGGCCAGCTCGACGCAGCGCAGTCGCGGGTCGGGGCTCCAGGTGACGTGGCTCAGCTCGCGGAGCTCCGTGTTGAGGTGCAGACGGAGCCGATGCAGCACCCGTGTCTGCCGGGTGACCACCAGCCGTCGATGGGTGAGCAGCAGCAGATACTCCCCGTGGACCGGCCGGTCGGGCCGGCTGCACCGGGTGACCAGGACGGTGGCGTCGCCGGAACCCACGCAGCGACGGAACACCGGCATGTGCCGACTGGCGGTCTGCACCGCCAGGCCGGCCTCGGCGGCGGCCGGAAGGAACGTTCGGGAGAAGACGTCCATGACCTGCCCAACGACCCTGCCCCCACAGTGACGCGGCCCTCAACCTGCTTTCTGCAATTTCCACCCCACCCCGACCCCACCCCGAACCAACTGCGTTGATCAAGAAGTTTGCGTCACCGATCGGCTCAGCCCGACCAAAACTTCTTGATCAACCCGGCGTAGTGGGGTGGGTGGGTGGGTGGTTAGAGGAGTTCGAGGATGGTGGCGTTGGCCATTCCGCCGCCTTCGCACATGGTCTGGAGGCCGTAGCGGATGTTGTTGTCGCGCATGTGGGCGAGCATCGTGGTCATGATCCGGGCGCCGGAGCCACCGAGCGGATGCCCGAGGGCGATCGCGCCGCCGCGCGGGTTGAGCCGCTCCGGGTCCGCCTCGGTCTCAGCCAACCAGGCCAGCGGCACCGGGGCGAACGCCTCGTTCACCTCGTACACCCCGATCTCCTCGATGCCCAGCCCCGCGCGCCGCAGCGCCTTCGCGGTCGCCGGGATCGGCGCGGTGAGCATGGCGACCGGGTCGTCGGCCGCGACCACGGCGGTGTGCACGCGGGCCAGCGGGCGCAGCCCGTGTCGGCTGGCCCACTCGCTCGTGGTTACCGCGAGCGCGGCGGCACCATCGGAGATCTGCGAGGCCGAGCCGGCGGTGACCACACCGTCGGGGCGGAACGGAGTGGGCAGCTCGCCCAGCTTCGCCAGCGAGGTGTCGCGCCGGATGCCCTCGTCCACCGCGAACTTGCCGCCGTCCGCGAGCGCCACCGGGGCCAGCTCAGCCTCGAACGCTCCGGCGTCCTGCGCGGCTGCGGCCTTCTCGTGGCTGGTCAGCGCGAACTCGTCGAGCTGGGATCGGGACAGGCGCCAGCGCTGCGCGATCAGCTCCGCTCCCACGCCCTGGTTGAAGGGCAGCGGGGAGTCCTCGGCGACTCCCTCGACCCCCCGGTAGCGGCTCAGGATCTGCTCGCTGAACGGCATCCCGCCGGCGACGCTGGAGCCCATCGGCACCCGGGTCATCGACTCGACCCCGCCGGCGACGACCAGATCCGCCTGACCGGAGAGCACGGTGGCTGCGGCGAAGTGCAGGGCCTGCTGGCTGGAACCACACTGCCGGTCGACGGTGGTGCCCGGCACCGACTCCGGCCAGCCGGCGGCCAGTACGGCGTTGCGGGCGACGTTCCACGACTGCTCGCCGACCTGCGACACACAGCCCCAGACCACGTCGTCCACCTGGGCCGGATCGATCCCGGTGCGTTCGGCCAGGGCGCGCAGGACGTGTGCGGACAGATCCACCGGGTGCACCGTGGCCAGGCTGCCCTTGCGCCGCCCGACCGGGGTGCGCACCGCACCGACGATAACCGCGTCACTCATGTCTACTCCCCGGTAACTTGGGCTGCTCCCGATCCTACGCCCACCCTGGCCGTCCTCCCCGACCCCGCCCTCGGGCACGGCCCCGGGGCGGATGCCGGTTCCCGGCGGCGCTGGCATGCTGGTGCCGTGGCGGACGACACGATCGCACAGCGGTGGCGGGTGCCACCCGCCCTACCCGTCCTCAAGCTGGCTGCCGCGGTTGTCGTGCTCGCCCTGGGGATGCTGCTCGCCGCAGGGGACCCGCTCCGGCCGGTGCTCGGCGGGTTGGCCGCGGTGATCCTCGTCGGCTGGGGCCTGCGGGATCTGCTCGCGCCGGTGCGGCTGGCGGTGGACGCGACCGGCGTCACCGTGCCGGCCGGGATGCTGAGCCGACGGCACCTGCCCTGGCCGACTGTGGAGAACATCCAGCTGCACCGTCGGTCCGGGCGCGGACTCGCCGGACCGACCTTGGAGATCGACACGGGCGACTCGCTGCACCTGTTCAGCCGGCTCGATCTCGGAACCGATCCGGCCGAGGTCGCCGACGCGTTGCGCGCCGCCCGGGCGGCGAGTCCCGGCGGCACCGGCTGATCCGCTCCGCGCACCCGGGCCGGCGACGTGGGCCGGCGGTGCTGCCCGGTCCCGCCGGCACGGTGCCGGGCAGCGTCAGCCCAGCAGCGCGGCGGTGCGAACCAGGGCCATCCCGAGCAGTAGCACCACGATGATCGCGCCACCAGCGACCTGCACGAGCGTCCGGCGCGAGCGCGGCGCATAGGCCAGCACCAGCGCCATCAGCGCACCGAACACCAGGCCGCCGAGGTGACCGGCGATCGAGATCTGCGGCACGGTGAAGGTGAAGATCAGGTTGATCACCAGGATGGGGACGATGGCCGAGGTGTCCCGCCCGAGTCGCCGCATGATCACGAATATCGCCGCGAACAGGCCGAAGATGGCGGTCGACGCTCCCGCCGACATCTGGTTGGGCGCGCTGAACACGTAGACCGCGACGTTGCCGCCGAAGCCGGCGATGAAGTAGAGCGCGGCGAAACGCAGCGGCCCGAGCACCGCCTCCAGCGAACGACCGAGCACCCAGAGCGCCCACATGTTCAGCAGCAGGTGCACCACGCCGTAGTGCAGGAACATCGCGGTGATCAGGCGGTACCACTGGCCCTCGGCGACGCCGCCGACGGTGCCGTCGAGAAACATCGCCCGACCCAGCACCGCGCCCCACTCGGTCAACGGGGTGCCGCCGCCCATCAGCCCGCCGAAGCCGTTACCGCCGGCCGCCGCGTCGCCGCCCCGGTCCGAGGCGATCGACGCCAGCATCACCAGCAGGTTGAGGGCGATCAGGGTCTTGGTCACGTAACCGTGTCGACCGACGACCCCGCCACCGAAGGCGGTACGCGCCGGCCGCACGCTGCGGCGTCCCTCCGACACGCACTCCGGGCACTGGAACCCGACCGACGCCTCGTTCATGCAGTCGGGGCAGATCGACCGGTCACACCGCGTGCAGCGGACGTACGTCTCCCGGCCGGGGTGGCGATAGCAGGCCGGCGTGGTCGGTGGGGACTCGCTCATCGTTGGCCCCAGGCACCCGAGCGCTCAGTCATGCGAGCAAAGGTACCCCGAGCCGTCGCTCAGGCGGGTCGAGGCATGTCCCGGTCCGTACAGGTCGCCCGCGCCCGGCCCGCCGCGCCCAGCCTCGGCCGGCGGGCCGGATCCAGCGCGGGTCAGGCCGAGCGCTCGATCTCGATGCGCTCGATGACGACGTCCTGGAGCGGCCGGTCGCTGGGACCGGTCGGGGTGTTGGCGATCGCCTCGACGATCTTCGCGGACTGCTCGTCGGCCACCTGCCCGAAGATGGTGTGCCGGTTGTTCAGGTGCGGCGTCGGCGAGACGGTGATGAAGAACTGCGAGCCGTTGGTGCCGGGCCCGGCGTTCGCCATCGCCAGCAGGTACGGCCGGTCGAACCGCAGCTCGGGGTGGAACTCGTCGGCGAAGGTGTAGCCCGGCCCGCCACGACCGGTGCCGGTCGGGTCACCCATCTGAATCATGAAACCGCTGATCACGCGGTGCGAGATGGTGCCGTCGTAGTACGGACCGTTGCCCGGCTGCCCGGTCCGCGGATCGGTGTACTCACGCGTGCCCTCGGCCAGCTCGACGAAGTTGCGAACGGTCTTCGGCGCGTGGTTGGCGAAGAGTTCCAGCCGGATCGGGCCGGCGTTGGTGTGCACGGTGGCGTAGACAGCCTCGGCCACGGGTACTCCTTACTCGTTGGTCAGTTCCATGCGGATCCTCCCATGTGCCCGATCTGGACATGCGGAGGCATCCGAAGGTGGAGGATGAGACAGAGCAACTCCCAGGAGGTGGGACCGTGTTTGGAAACTGGCGGCGCAAGAGCCAGGCGCAGTTGGCCCGGGCCGAACTCAATCGCAGCATCGGTCACCTGAGGCAGGCCGCCACGCATGCCGCGAGGGGAGCCGGCGACACGGTCGGCCCGCGATTCCAGGCGGCCCGCGGCGCGGTGGCACCGACCGCCGTCGTGGTCCGGGATCGGGCATCGAGCGGCCTCGCGTCGACGGCCGCCGCTCTCGCGCCGCTCGCTCTGGCCGTACGTCACGCGCAGTCCGACGCGGCCGATCGGGCCGTCAAGGGAAAGAAGACCGCCCTCGCCAAGCAGGCCGCGGTCACCAGGAAGGCGAAGAAGATGAAGGCGAAGAGGAAGTCCCGCCGGAGCGGGACCATGTTCGGCTTGTTGGCCGCCGGTGCGGTGGCCGGGCTCGCCGGTGCGATGGCCCTGCGCCGGCACCGTGAGCAGCAGGAGTGGGCCGAGTACGACACGGGTGCCGCGCTTGAGCCGATGCACGACGAGGTGGAGACCATCGAGGTGCGTACGGCCGGTCCGGCCGGTGCCGGCAAGGTCTCGACCGGCGCGGGCAGCTCGGCGGTGGCCGCCAGCGACAGCGCCACCACCGCTACCGCCCCGTCCGGCGTCGCCACCACCGGGAAGGTCCCCTCGGTCGCCGAGGGTGCCCGCACCACCACCGGCCGCCCCGCCGACGACCTGAGCAAGGCCACCAACCACAAGTCCAACACCCGCGCCTGACCCCTCCCGCCCCACCGAGATTGATCATGAAGTTGTTGCCGCGACACTCCGGTGAGCGCGGCAACAACTTCATGGTCGACGCGACGGCGCGGCGAGCGGTCGGGTGGGGCGAGGGTCAGAGCCAGTCGTTGCGGCGGAACCAGCGGTAGAGGGCCAACGAGATGCTGAGCATCAGGGCCAGCACCACGGGGTAGCCGTAGGTCACCCTCAGCTCCGGCATGAAGTCGAAGTTCATGCCGTAGATGCCGGCGATCGCGGTCCACACGGCGGCGATGGCCGCCCAGGCCGCGATCTTGCGCATGTCGTTGTTCTGGTCGACAGTGACCTGGGCCAGCCGCGCCTGGAGGATCGAGTTGAGCAGGTCGTCGTACGAGTTGACCTGCTCAACGGTGCGGCTGAGGTGATCCTGCACGTCCCGGAAGTAGCGGCGTACCTCCTTGGGCACGTCCCGGTTCATCTGCGAGGTCAGCGTCACCAGCGGCCGCTGCAACGGCATCACCGCCCGCTTGAACTCGACCAGTTCCCGCTTCATCTGGTAGATCCGCTGGATCCGGCCGCTGGTCTGGCGGTCGAACACCTCCGTCTCCAGCACGTCCATGTCGTCCTCGAGCTGGTCGGCGACCTCCAGGTAGAGGTCGACGACCCGGTCCGTGATCGCGTACGCGACGGCCCAGGGACCGTTGAGCAGCAGCTCCCGGCGAGCCTCCAGCTCCTCGCGGACGGGCGCGAGCCGGCAGGCGTCACCGTGCCGGACGCTGATCACGAACTGCGGGCCGATGAAGAGCATCACCTGCCCGGTCTCCACCACCTCGGAGTTCTCCGTCAGCTCGGTGTGCTCGCAGTAGCGGGCGGTGCGCAGCACCAGGAAGCTGACCTCGCCGAAACGTTCGAGCTTCGGACGCTGTTGAGCCTTGACCGCGTCCTCCACGGCCAGCTCGTGCAGCCCGTAGGTGGTGGCGATGTCGGTCATCTCGGCCAGCTCCGGCTCGTGCAGACCGAGCCAGACGAAACCCGCTTCGGCGCTGCGCGCCGCGGCGAGCGCGTCGGCGTAGTCCCAGTCGCCGGCCTGCCGCTGACCGTCGAGGTAGAGCGCGCAGTCGACCACGGCGTTGCGTCGCCGCTCGGTCGACGGCTGGCCGGACTGTGATCCGTCGGGGCTGAGCCGACGAGTCACTGCCCGAACCGGCGACCAGCTCCGCGGCCGCAGGGCCCGGCTGCCGTTGGCGCTCGCGGTCCGGTCGCCAGCGGTGGCCGGGGCGGTCGCCCCCGTGCGCCGCGTCCGCTCCGTCATCACGCCCTCCCCCCGCCGGCTGCGGTTTGCAGGTTACGCCGCCACAGCGATCATGGTCGGACGGCCGGGGGTGGCGCCGGACGGACCGGACCGCATCGGGGGGTGAGGGGTGATCCGGCCCGCCCGGCGCCGTGGGGGCGGGGGGTTGTGCCTACGCGTGGTGAGTAACGCTCGCAGCATTGTGGGCCCCGAGTCGCGTCAGCGGGATACCCGAGCCGGCCGGTATCGCCATTCTGTCGGAAAGCCGACAGAAATTTAGTCACGCACCGACGCCATCGCCTCGGCCAGCCGCCGAACGCCCTCGTCGATCCGGTCCGCGGTGACCGCCGAATAGGCCAGCCGGAGGGCGTGCCGCCCACCGTCCAGCACGAAATCGCTGCCCTTGACCACCGCGACGCCACGCTCGGCCGCCGCCGGGGCGAGCCGGTCGACCTCGACGTCCTCCGGCAACTCGACCCAGAGGAAGTAGCCGCCGTCGGGCTCCACGAACCGGGCCTGGGGAATGTGCCGGCGCAGCGACTCGGCGAGCACCGTGGCGCGCTCGCCGAGGGCCGCCCGCACCGTCTCGATCGACCGGTCGATGTCCCCCGACACGCAGAACTGGTGCACGATCGCCTGGGACACCATGCCGGGCGAGATGTAGAGGCTCGTCGCCTTCTTCGCGATGTCGCCGATCAGGTCGGCCGGACCCACCAGGTAGCCCACCCGAACGCCCGGGCAGACGGTCTTGGTGAAGCTGGAGGCGTGCACGACCACGTTGCGGGTGTCCATCGACAGCATCGACGGCAGCGCCTCACCCCGGAACCGGATGTCGGCGTACGGGTCGTCCTCGAAGATCGTGAAGCCGAACTCGGCGGCCAGGTCGAGTAGTTCGCGACGCTTCTCCAGGGACAGCGTCACGCCCGCCGGATTCTGGTAGTTCGGAATGACGTGGGCCAGCCGGGGGCGCACCCCGGACTCCAGCAGCTTGCGTAGCTCGGCGGTGTCCATCCCGTCCGGCTGGATGGTGACGGCGTGCAGTTCGCTGCCCATGTTCCGCAGGTTGAGCAGGGTGCGGTCGTAGGTGGGACGCTCCACCACCACCGCGTCGCCGGGGCGCACCAGGTGGTCGAAGAGAAAGGCGTCGGCCTGCAACGAGCCGTTGGTGACCAGCACCTGCTCCGCCTCGACACCGTGCTTCTCGGCGATCCACTTGCGGAGCGGGACGTAACCGACGGAGGTGCCGTACGCGGTCACCCCGGCAGGGTCGGCGTCGAAGGCGCGGACGGCGGCGGCCTTGAGCCCCTCGACATCGACAATGTCCAGTGAGGGGGCGCCACGGGCGAAGGAGATCAGCTGCTCGGCGGTCATGGCTGTTCAGCGTACGGGCGGAGGTGGGACGTGCGCGGAAGGCACGGCGATGTCCGCATCCTGAGCCACCGGGTCGGGTGAACGGGTCGCGTCCGGTGGCCCACCCGCCCGCGCCGACTGTGCGGCAGCTCAGGCCGGAACGCCCACCGGTTCCGACGGCCGCCGGGACGTTCCCGCCACGTGCAGACCCAACAGCGTCATCAGCTGGCCCCAGTCGAAGTAGGACCGCCAGGCGACGATCCGCCCCCGACGCACCCGGACCACGTCCACCACCTCCCAGGCGACGTCCCGTCCGGTGGGCGCGACGGTCCCGAACGGGGTGTGCAGCACGCCGGTGTGGGTGCCGGTCAGCAACTGCTCGACCGCCGCGCCACCGGCCGTGCGTACCGCACCGAGCGGCTCGACCCGCAGGTCGGGAAAGGCGCCAGTCCAGGTACGCAGCAGGGCCGGCAACTCGCTCGGACGCACCGTGACGCCCGGCATGGCGTAGTGGGCGTCCGTCGCGTACAGCTCCGGCAGGCAAGCCACGTCCCGCCGCAAGAGCATCTCGTACTGCTGCTGGATCAACCGGTCCGCGCCACGCATCACGCCTCCCCACGCGGGACAGGTTCCGCCCGCGCCCGCAGCTAGGGCATTACCCGCCGATCAGCCCGCCCAACCCGCGACGGATCGACCGACGGCCCACCGTGGTCAGCCGGTGCCGACCATCCGGCTTGCCGCCCACACCCGCATGATGTCGCGTACCGAGATCACCCCGGCGACCTCACGACCGTCGAGGACGACGAGGTGCCGGAAGCCACCCCGAGCCATCGCCGCCGCCGCTTCCTCGATCGTCCATTCCGGCCCCGCGTAGACGACGTCCCAGGTCAGGTGGGCCCCGGTCCGCTCTATATCGCAGTCGAGCCCGGCTCCGATCGCGTTGAGCACGTCGCGCTCCGTCATGATCCCGATCCCCTCGGAATCCGGGTCGATCACCACTGCCGACCCGATACGGCGCTCCGACATCATCCGCGCCGCCTGCCGGAGCGTGTGCTCCGGACCGACCACGAGGATCTCACTGGACATGGCTTCCCGAACCTGCATGACACATCACCCCTTTGGGACGGCTGCACCCGGTTACCCGCAATGGTGAGCCCCGCAGGTTTCCAGGACAAGACCGGACATCGTCGTGCCGGTACGGTCGCGACTACTCTGCTTGACGTGCCCACCGAGCCGCTGCGCTGCGCGGGAGCGCTGATCGTCGCCCCCGACGGACGCCTGTTCTTCCAACGCCGCTCGCCACACCGGCGGCTCTTCCCCAACTGCTGGGACATCGTCGGCGGGCACCTCGAACCGGGCGAGTCCGTGCAGGACGCGCTGCATCGGGAGGTCACCGAGGAGACCGGCTGGCGGGTCACCGAGGTGATCGCCGAGATCGGCGAGTACCGCTACGTCGGGGACGACGGCCTGGCCCGGATCGAGAGTGACTGGCTGGTTCGGGTCGACGGCGATCTGGCCGCTCCCGTGCTGGAGGCGGGCAAGCACACCGAGTACCGCTGGCTCGGCCCCGGCGACCTCGACCTGCTCGACGAGCACCGTGACGTCAACGACGGGCTGATCCGGCACATCGCCGAGCGGGCCTTCGCCGTCCTGCGGTCCGCCGATTCGTGAGGGTCGGGCCCCGGTACACGGGTGACGAGCCGACCCGGCGGTTCTGCCGGGGCTGACCGGGGTTGCCGCCGGACGGGGACGACCGGTGGCCGGTTGACCGGCGACGGCGCCGCCCCGGGCGGCGCTATCCTCCTTCGGTGAACGCTGCGAGAACAGGAACTGATGCGGGCATGGTCGGAATGGTGCTGGCAGCTGGCGCGGGTCGCCGGCTGCGCCCGTACACCGACACCCTGCCCAAGGCGCTGGTGCCGGTGGACGGTGAGATCACCATCCTCGACATCGCGCTGCGCAACCTGGCCGAGGTGGGGCTCACCGAGGTCGTGGTGGTGGTCGGCTACGCCGCCGACGCCGTCCGCGAACGCCAGGCGGAGCTGGAGCGTCGGTACGGCGTCACGATCACCCTGGTGCCCAACGACAAGGCCGAGGAGTGGAACAACGCGTACTCCCTCTGGCTGGCGCGTGACTGGTTCTCCCGAGGCGTTCTGCTGGTCAACGGCGACACCGTGCACCCGGTGAGCATCGAGAAGACCCTGCTGGCCGAGCGGGGGCCGGGCGTGCTGCTCGCGGTCGACACCCTCAAGCCGCTGGCCGAGGAGGAGATGAAGACCACCTTCGACGCCGCCGGCCAACTCACCCGGATCACCAAGCTGATGGACCCGGGCGAGGCGTACGGCGAGTACATCGGGGCCACCCTCATCGAGCCGCAGGTGGCCGAGGCGCTCGCCGACGCCCTGGAGGCGACCTGGCGACGTGACCCGAACCTGTACTACGAGGACGGGTACCAGGAGTTCGCCGACCGTGGCGGCGAGGTCCGGGCCGCACCGATCGGTGATGTGGCCTGGGTCGAGGTCGACAACCACGCCGACCTGGCCCGGGCGCGGGAGATCGCGTGCCGCTACTAGCCCGTACCGTCGCGACGCCGCTGTCGATCGAGGTCCGCCGGGGTGCGGTGGCCGACCTCGGCTCGCTGCTGGCCGACCGCCGGATCTCCAGCGGCGGCGACGTCGCGGTGGTGGTCGGCCCGGGTCAGGGCGAGAAGATCGTCGAGCTGTGCCGGCCCTCGCTCGGGTCGGCCGACGTGTTCACCGTCGCCGGCGGCAGCGTCGACTCCGCCAACGAGCTCGGCGACCAGCTGCGTCGCCGCAACTACGACGCCGTCGTCGGTATCGGTGGCGGGAAGACCATCGACACCGCCAAGTACGCCGCCACCCGCTACGGCATCCCGATGGTCACCGTGGCGACCAGCCTCGCCAACGACGGGATCGCCTCTCCGGTGGCGTCGCTGACGCACGAGGGCGGCAAGGGCTCGTACGGGGTGCACATCCCGATCGCCGTCCTGGTCGACCTCGACTTCGTGGAGAACGGCCCGGATCGGCAGACCCAGGCCGGCATCGGCGACGCGGTGAGCAACCTCAGCGCCTGCGCCGACTGGGAACTGGCCCACGAGGTGCGCGGCGAGCCGATCGACGGGCTGGCCGTGACGCTGGCACGCACCGGCGCGGAGGCGCTGGTCAACCATCCCGGGAAGATCACCGACGACGGGTTCCTGACCACGCTGGCCGAGGCGCTGATCCTGGGCGGCATCTCGATGTCGATCTGCGGGTCCAGCCGGCCGGCCAGCGGCGGCGACCACGAGATCTCGCACGCCATCGACCACCTCTTCCCGAGCACCGCCTCGCACGGGGAACAGGCCGGCCTCGGCGCGCTGTTCTGCACCTTCCTCCGGGGCGACCTGGAACGGTTCGGCCAGCTCGCCCGCTGCCTGCACCGGCACGGGCTGTCCACCCGACCCGCCGACCTCGGGCTGACCGACGAGCAGTTCGTCGAGGCGGTGGCCTTCGCCCCGAACACCCGGCCCGACCGTTACACGATCCTCGAGCACCTGGCGCTGTCCGCCGACGACCTACGTACCCGGCTGGGAGACTACGTTGACGCCCTTCGTGAGCACCTTGGCTGAGCCGTCCCACCCCACGGTCACCGACTTCCACCGGGTGAACCGGGGCGGTGGCCTGTTCAGCGAGTCGGTCAGCCAGTGGATCGGCGCGGTCTTCGCGCTCGTCGCCCAGCGTCTCGGGCTCCGGCCGACCGCGTTGACAATCACCAACCTGCTGCTCGGGCTGGCCACCTCGGTCACCGTGGTCGCGCTCGCCGGCCCGGTCGCCAGCGGGGACGTGCCGGCTCCGGTGGTCGGGCTTGTCGCCCTGGTCGGCTGGCAGATCGCGTACGCCCTGGACTGCGCCGACGGTCAACTGGCCCGGGTGACCGGGCAGGGCAGCGCGGCGGGCGCCCGGGTCGACGTGCTCTGTGACGTGGCCGCCCAGATCGCCCTGGTCGCCGCCCTGTCCGCCACCGCCGTGGCGCAGCAGCCGGCGACGCCGGCCTGGCTGGTGGCGGCGTTCGCAGGCACCTGGATGGTCAACCTGGTCACCTCGGTGATGCAGTCCGGCCCGAACGCGGCCAGCATGGTCACCTCCACCAGCCTGCCCGTACGCCTGGTAAAGCTGGTCCGCGACTACGGCGCCGTCATCTTCGTGGCCGCCCTGGTCCTGGCCCTGGCCCCAGCCCTCACCCTCTGGGTCATGATCGCCTTCACCGCAGTCAACGGGGGCTTCCTCCTGGCCAGCATCGCCTTCTCGGCCCGCGCCAGCCTCCGCTGACCGACGTCGCGGCACCCGTTCGTGAGATGCGGGATGTCGCGGCTTCCTGTCGCCGGAAGCCGCGACATCCCGCAAGCCGTGCCGCCCTCAGCGGCGCAGGCCGGCGTAGATGTCGATCAGGCGCTTGGTGACGGTGTCCGGGTGGAAGTTGCGCTCGTAACGCAGCCGGGCGGCAGTCGAGAGCGCCGAGGCACCGGCGGCGGCCATCGGCAGGGCGGCGGCCAGGGCGGCCGGCTCCGGCGGCACGACCCAGCCCGCCTCGCCGGTCATCACACCGGCCGGCACCGCCCACCGCTGCCCGGCAGCGTTGCCCGGTACCGAGGACCCGGCGTCGGGCCGGTCGCCGGAGTCCGGGGCCGAGGAGCCGGGCACGGCACCGGAGACGGCTGGGGCGGACGCCGAGGCGGCCACGGCCGGACCGGTACCGGCGGGCTCCCGAGGGGTGTCCGCGCCGACCAGGTAGGGAATGCCGCCGAGTGCGGTGCCGAGCACCGGCCGGCCGCTGGCCAACGCCTCGATGATCACGGTCGGCAGCACGTCGTGCCAGGTGGACGTCGCCAGCACCACGGCGCTGTCGGCCAGCGCCTGCCGGACGCCGGCCCGGTCCAGCGGGCCGAGGTAGGCCACGTCGGAGCGCTCTGCCGCCAGCGCTTCGACAAGCGGGCGCAGCTCACCGTCTCCGGCGACGCGCAGCGGGCCCAAGGCGCCGTCCGGGTGTCGCCGCCAGGCCTCCACTAGCAGGTCGAGGCCCTTCTCGGGAGAGAGCCGGCCGAGGAACAGGAAACCCTGGCCCAGCGGTGCGGGCGCGCCCGGGTCGGGGATTCCGTTCGGCTTCACGACGATTCGCGAATCGGGGATGCCGTAGTCACGCAGGTGATCGGCGACCGCGGTGGTCAGCGCGATGAACCGGTCCACCGACTTCCAGGTGCCCCGGTGCACGGCCAGCGTGGTGGCCATCAGCGCGCTCTGCGCCCGCGATCCCCGGTAGCAGCGGTGCACCACCGCCGGCACGCCCAGGGCCCGGCCCCGGCAGTCCTGGCAGATCATGCCGTCCCGGAAGTACAGCCCCGAGGAGCAGACCTGTCGGTAGTTGTGCACCGTCTGCACCACCGGCACCCCGTGCCGGTGCGCGGTCCGCACCACCCAGGGCGACAGCAGTGGGTACGGGTTGTGCAGGTGCAGCACGTCCGGGCGATGCTCGGTGAGCAGCCGACCCAGTTCCTGCTGGGCGCGCGGTGCGTAGATCGGGGAGATCGGCAGCAGCGCCTTCGCCGTCCTCGGCATCGTCGGGATCTCGTCCGAACTGCGCAGGAACGGCAGCACCTCCACCCCGGCGGCGGTGAGCTGGGCGATCTCGGCGTCGACGATGGTGTTCTCACCGGACGGCTGAGCTTCTCGGTACCGGTTGTGCGCCACCACGATTCTCACGGGAAAGAAGGCTACCGTTGGACGATGCCCGAACTACCGGAGGTGGAGGCGCTCGCCGGTTACCTGCGACAGCGTGCGGTGGGCCGGCGTGTCGACCGTCTGGAGGTCGCCGCCATCAGCGCCCTGAAGACGTACGACCCGGCGCCGACCGCCGTCGCGGGCCGGGCGGTGATCGACGCCCGGCGGTACGGCAAGTTCCTCGACGTGGTCTTCGACGGCGGTCTGCACCTGGTGGTCCACCTGGCCCGCGCCGGCTGGTTGCACTACCGGGAGGCGTTCGCCTCGACCGTTCCGCTACGCCCCGGCAAGGGACCGATCGCGATCCGGGTACGCCTCGACGACGGCTCCGGCTTCGACCTGACCGAGGCCGGTACGCAGAAGAAGCTCGCCGCCTACCTGGTGACGGACCCGCAGGCGGTGCCGGGGGTGGCCAAGCTCGGGCCGGACGCGCTCTCGGCCGACCTGGCCACCTTCGCCAGCGCGCTGCGTGGCCGCCGGGGCCAGGTCAAGGGGGTGCTCACCGACCAGTCGGTGCTCGGCGGGGTCGGCAACGCGTACTCCGACGAGATCCTGCACGCCGCGAAGCTGTCGCCGTTCGCGTTGACCGACCGGCTGTCCGACGATCAGATGGCGACCCTGCACGCGGCGACCCGTCGGGTGCTGGGTGACGCGGTGACCAGGTCGCTGGGGCAGCGGGCGGCGGAGTTGAAGGGCGAGAAGCGGTCCGGGCTGAAGGTGCACGCCCGCACCGGGCTGCCCTGTCCGGTCTGCGGCGACACCGTCCGGGAGGTCTCGTTCGCCGACTCCAGCCTCCAGTACTGCCCGACCTGCCAGACCGGCGGAAAGCCCCTTGCTGACCGACGGTTGTCCAGACTCGTACGGTGAGTAACGCCACTCACTGATTACGGAGCGGAATCGGACGCGCGGTGCGCAACCACCGGTCCGGCGCTCTACCGGGGCCGCCATCCATCGGTATAGTGGCCCCGGTCCCCGGCTTCCGAATGGCATGGGGCCGGCCAGATCCCAGGCGGTAGGTGGCCGCCGCGCAATGTCCCTCGGGTCGGCGACGGAACGGAACTCGCGTGGGAAACTGGAACGGTGGGCGACCCGGGCGGTCACGGCGAGTGAACGCCATGGGTCATGCGGGAGGACATGGGTGAGGTGACGGCTAGCCTCCAGCGCCCGGTGACCAACGAAGGCCGGAGCAGACTCGTGCGGCACGTCGACAGCTTCGAGATCCAGCCGCCGAACCCGCCGTCTCCGAACGGCGTACCCCGATCGGCGTGGGCCCGGGCCCGGCGGCGCGTGTCGCGCTGGCACCGGCCGTACACGGCGATCCTGCTGCTGCTCGACTTCGCCGCCGCGGCCTTCGCCAGTTACACCGCGATCCGCACCTTCGACCAGGCCACCGCGGGTTTCCACCAGGCCCAGAACGACCCGACCTGGTTCTACACGGTGGCGTTCCTGCTGCTGCCGCTCGGCTGGCTGGTCACCCTCTGGTTCAACGGGGCCTACGACCGGCGCTGTCTCGGGCTGGGGCCGGACGAGTTCAAGCGGGTGATCCGGGCCGGGGTCGCCGTATGCGCGGCGCTGTCGTTCCTCGCCTTCGCCACCAAGACCGACCTGTCCCGGTTCACCGTCGGCACGGCGCTGCTGCTGGCGCTGTTGCTGATCCTGCTGGGCCGGATCCTGGCCCGTTTCGTGCTGCACACCGTCCGGCGCAACATCCAGCAGGCGGCGCACCGGATGGTGCTGGTCGGCACCCTGCCGGAGTGCCTGGAGGTGTACACGGCCGTCACCCGCACCCCGGCCGCCGGGCTGGTCCCGGTCGCCATCCACATCACCGACGGGTACGCGGCCGCCAAGGGCGTGCAGACTCCGGTCCCGGTGTACGCCGGTCGCGACGTGCTGGCCCTGGTCCGCGAGATGGGCGCGGACACCATCGCGGTCTGCGGCTCGGCCAGCGCCGAGCCCGGTGAGCTGCGCCGCCTGGCCTGGCAGTTGGAGGGTTCCGGGGTCGACCTGGTGGTGGCCCCACAGCTGACCGACATCGCCGGGCCCCGGGTGCACATCCGCCCGATCGAGGGCCTGCCGCTGCTGCACGTCGAGGAGCCCACCCTCTCCGGGCCGGCGCTGCTGGCCAAGAACATGATGGACCGGGTCGCCGCCGGGCTCGGACTGCTCGCGCTGATCCCGGTGTTCATCGCGATCGCCATCGCGATCCGGATCTCCGACCCGGGTCCGGTCTTCTTCCGGCAACCCCGGGTGGGACACGAGGGGCGCACGTTCCGGGTGTGGAAGTTCCGGACCATGTACGTCGACGCGGAGGACCGGCTGGCCAGCCTGGTCGACCAGAACGAGACCGACGGCATGCTGTTCAAGATGAAGCAGGATCCACGGGTGTTCCCGGTGGGCCGTTTCCTGCGCGCCTCGTCGCTCGACGAGCTGCCGCAGCTGATCAACGTGCTCAAGGGTGAGATGTCGCTGGTCGGGCCGCGTCCGCTGCCCGCCGACGACGGTGACTTCCTCGGTGATGTGCGACGCCGACTGCTGGTCCGCCCGGGAATGACGGGATTGTGGCAGGTGTCTGGTCGCTCCGATCTCTCCTGGGACGAGGCGGTCCGGCTGGACCTGTACTACGTCGACAACTGGTCGCTGGCGTACGACCTGAGCATCCTGTGGCGCACGGTCGGCGTGGTGGTCGCGCGCAAGGGCGCCTACTGACCGGCGTCCACCCCTTTCCCGCAGCGTCCGCAACCAGCAGGATCGTCGACGTGGGTGGCAACATCTCCGCCGTGATCGGCGTCTTCTCACTGGTCAGTGTGCTGGCCGGGGCGCTGTACGCGGTCGGCCGGCTGCGCGGTCGGCGCGGCATCGCCACGCCCGGGCAACGGGCGACCTACGAGGTGCTGCACACCGCCGGACTGGCGGCCGAACCGCTGCGGGCCGGGCTGAACCCGGCCGGCGCGGCGAAGGCCGCCCGTCACCTGCGCACCCTGGTCGGCGCGGAAGGGCTGGCGTTGACCGACGCCGACGACCTGCTCGCGCTGGACGGACGCGGCGCGCACCACCGGGAGCAGCTCCGGACCGCCGCCCGACGGGTGATCGCCTCCGAGCGTTCCACCGTGCTGGGCGAGGCGGAGCTGACCTGCGACCGGATCGACTGTCCGGTCCGGGGCGCGGTGGTGGCCCCGCTCGGTGGGGCGTCGGGCCGGATCGCCGGTGCGCTGGTCGCCGTCACCGACGGTGCACCGGCACCCGGTCTGGTCCAGGCCACCCTGGAGACCGCCCACTGGGCCGGCAGCCAACTGGCCCTGGCGGAGCTGGACTCGTCCCGGGAGCGGTTGGCCCGGGCCGAGGTACGCGCCCTGCGCGCCCAGATCAGCCCGCACTTCATCTACAACGCGCTGACCGCGATCGGTTCCTTCGTCCGTACCGACCCGGAACGGGCCCGGGAGCTGATCCTGGAGTTCGCCGAGTTCACCCGGTACTCGTTCCGGGCGCACGGCGAGTTCACCACGCTGGCCGAGGAGCTGCGCTCGATCGACCGCTACCTGACCATCGAACGGGCCAGGTTCGGCGACCGGCTCCAGGTGCGGCTCCAGATCGCCCCCGAGGTGCTGCCGGTGATCCTGCCGTTCCTGTGCCTGCAACCACTTGTCGAGAACGCGGTACGCCACGGGTTGTCGCGCAAGCCGGGCACGGGCATGGTGAGCATCGAGGCCCGGGACGCGGGCGCCGAATGCCACATAACGGTGGAGGACGACGGAGTGGGGATGGATCCGGCCACGCTGACCGCGGGGATCGCCGAGCTGGCCGGGTCGACCGGCGACCCGGGGGACGATCCGGGCCAGCACGTCGGGTTGTCGAACGTCGACGAGCGCCTGCGGTCGGTCTTCGGCGACGGCTTCGGCCTGGTCGTCGAGACCGGCGTCGGCTCGGGTACGAAGGTGAGCATGCGGGTGCCGAAGTTCCACCCCGGCGTACGGGCCGGTTCGTGACCGGCTCCGGCCCGGCCCCCGGCACCGGCTTCCTGCGGGTGCTGGCGGTCGACGACGAGCCACCGGCACTCGACGAGTTGGCGTACCACCTGCGGGCCGACCCCCGGGTGGCCCGGCTGCACACGGCCGGTGACGCGACCGAGGCGCTGCGGGTGCTGCGCGACGACGACGTGGACGTGGTCTTCCTGGACATCCGGATGCCCGGGCTGGACGGCATGGAGCTGGCCCGGGTACTGCGCCGCTTCGCCCGCCCCCCGGCGATCGTCTTCGTCACCGCGTACGACGACGGTGCCGCGGACGCCTTCGACGTGGGCGCCACCGACTACGTGCGCAAGCCGGTACGCGCCGAGCGGCTCGCCGAGGCGCTGCGCCGGGTGGTCGGCTCGCGGGTGGTACCCACCCATCCCGCCGCGCTGGCCCGGGCCGAGGAGGATCCCACCATCCCGGTCGAGCTGGCCGGCACCACCCGGATGCTGCCCCGGTCCGCGGTGCGGTGGGTCGAGGCGCAGGGCGACTACGCCCGGCTGCACACGGCGGACGGGTCGCACCTGGTACGGGTCTCCCTGGCGACGCTCGCCGAACGATGGGCCGATGCGGGGTTCGTCCGGATCCACCGGTCGTACCTGGTGCAGTTGCGGCTCATCGCCGAACTCCGCCTGGTCAACTCCGGCTACGTGGTGGTCATCGACGACACCGAGCTGCCGGTGAGCCGGCGGCACACCCGGGAGCTGAAGGACAAGCTGGTCCGGGCCGCCAAGCAGGAGTGGAGCCGCTGACCGACGGTGTTGTCCACCGGGTTGTCCACAGGCCCGACCGGTTGTCCACACCGTTGTCCACAGGCCGCTTGACATTCCCGTCGGGCCGACGAGACTGCCGGGATGGCCGCCGAGGATGCACCGCCGGCACCCCGCCGCCCCGACCCCGCCGGAACTCCCGATGCGACCGCCGGATCCGGACCACCGGCGCGTACCCGGGTGGTGCTGGCGGAGGTGTCCCGCCGGTCGCGCTGGCCCGCCGGCACCCACACCGAACTGACCCAGCAGACCCGGGTCGGTGAGGCGCTCGTTCGCGGCCTGGTCCGCGCTCAGCTGGCGCTGGCCCTGCAACTGTCGGCGGTGGTGATGGTCGGGCTGGGCGGGCTGCCCTGGCTGTTCGCCATCGCACCCTCCGTCGGCCGGATGACCGTGCTCGGCGTCAACCTGCCGTGGCTGCTGCTCGGGGTGCTCTCCTTCCCGTTCCTGGTCGCCGTCGGGTGGACGTACGTCCGCCTGGCCGAGCGCAACGAGCAGGACTTCACCGACCTGGTCCAGCGGCCGGAGCGCTGACGTGGGCAACGGTCTCGTCGTACCGGCGATCGTGGCGGTCACCCTGGTCACCGTCGCCATCGGCTTCTACGGGCTGCGGCTGGCCCGCACCACCTCCGACTTCCTGGTCGCCTCCCGGGTGGTCAGCCCCACCTGGAACGCCGCCGCGATCGGCGGCGAGTACCTGTCGGCGGCGAGCTTCCTCGGCGTCGCCGGGCTGATCCTCAAGTACGGCGTGGACGTGCTCTGGTATCCGGTCGGGTTCGCCGCCGGCTACCTGGCCCTGCTGCTGTTCGTTGCCGCGCCGCTGCGTCGGTCCGGCGCCTTCACCCTGCCCGACTTCTGCGAACTGCGGCTCGGCTCCCGCAGGCTACGGACGCTGGCCACCGTCTTCGTGATCTTCATCGGGTGGCTGTACCTGGTGCCGCAGCTCCAGGGTGCCGGTCTGACGCTGGCCACGCTGGCCGGCTCGCCGTACCCGGTCGGCGCGCTGGTGGTGGCCGCCGTCGTCACCGCGAACGTGGCCCTGGGTGGGATGCGGGCGGTCACCTTCGTGCAGGCGTTCCAGTACTGGCTCAAGCTGACCGCGCTGGCCGTACCGGCGATCTTCCTGGCCTTGCAGTGGCAGGCCGACGGTCGCCCGGCGGTGACCCCGCCCGACGGAGCCACGTTCCGGACGGCGACCACCGTGGTGGTCGAGCAACGCGCCGTGCTCACCCTCTCCGACGGTCAGACCCTGGAGGTACGCCCCGGCGACGAGCTGAGCTTCGCCGAGGGTGAACCGGTGCCGGAGGTCTCCGGGGTGGCCAACGGGGCCGCCGACTGGCTGCTGCCCAGCGACGCCGGTTCCGACGACCGGGGACTGTTCGGCACGTACTCGCTGATCCTGGCCACCTTTCTGGGCACCATGGGGTTGCCGCACGTGCTTGTCCGCTTCTACACCAACCCTGACGGGGCCGCCGCCCGGCGGACCACGCTGGTGGTCCTGGCCCTCGTCGGGGTCTTCTACCTGCTGCCCACCATCTACGGCGTACTGGGCCGGATCTACACACCGCAACTGCTGGTCACCGGCCAGACCGACGCGGTGGTGGTGCTGCTGCCCGAGGCGGCGCTCGGTGCCGGGACCACCGGCCGGCTACTGGCGGCGCTGGTCGCCGCCGGGGCGTTCGCGGCCTTCCTGTCCACCTCGTCCGGGCTGCTCACCAGCGTCGCCGGGGTGATCTCCACCGACGTGCTCGGTCGGGGCTCGGTGCGCGGTTTCCGGCTGGCCACGGTGATCGCCGGGGTGGTGCCGACGGTTCTCGCCCTCAACGTCTCCGGTCTGGACGTCTCGCAGGTGGTGGGCCTGGCGTTCGCGGTCGCCGCGTCCAGTTTCTGCCCGCTGCTGGTGCTCGGCATCTGGTGGCGGGGTCTCACCGACGCGGGCGCCGCCGCCGGGATCCTCGTCGGCGGCGGGGCCGCCGTGGCGTCGGTCCTGGTCACCGTCCTCGGCCCGGCCCTGACCGGCTGGCCGGCCACCCTCATCGCCCAGCCGGCCGCCTGGACGGTGCCGCTTGCCTTCACGGTGATGATCGCGGTGTCGCTGGCCACCCGCCGTCGCGCCCCGACCGACATCGGCCGCACCATGCTCCGCCTGCACGCCCCCGACGCCCTCCACTCGTGAGTTCGCCCTTGCGGCACCGGCTCGGCGCTGGTCCGCCTCGGGGATGAGCTGCGGATCCTCCTCCGGTCGGGCGGCGGGCTGGTCGGCACGGGATACGGTCGGGCGCATGACTGGTGAGCACCCGGCGTTGGCGCTGCGCGGCCTGGCCAAGAGCTTCGACGGCAAGGTCGCGGTGGCCGGCGTGGATCTCGACGTCCCGGCCGGCTCGTTCTACGGGCTGCTCGGCCCGAACGGCGCCGGCAAGACCACCACCCTGTCGATGGCCGTCGGGCTGCTACGGCCCGATTCCGGCGGCGCCCGGGTGCTCGGCCACGACGTGTGGGCCGATCCGGTCACCGCGAAGCAGTTGCTCGGCGTCATGCCGGACGGGGTACGCCTGTTCGACCGGCTCAGCGGGGCCGAGTTGCTGGCGTACCACGGTCTGCTGCGCGGCATGGACCCGGCCGTGGTCGACCAGCGGGCGGCGGAGCTGCTCGACGTGCTGGCCCTCGCCGACGCCGGCCGGACCCTGGTGGTCGACTACTCCGCGGGCATGAAGAAGAAGATCGGTCTGGCCTGCGCGTTGTTGCACGGTCCCCGGGTCCTCGTGCTCGACGAACCGTTCGAGGCGGTCGACCCGGTCTCGGCGGCACTCATCCGGGACATCCTGAAGCGGTACGTGGCCGGCGGCGGGACGGTGGTCTTCTCCAGCCACGTCATGGAGGTCGTGCAACGGCTCTGCACGCACGTGGCGATCCTCGCCGCCGGCACCATCAAGCGGGTCGGCACGCTGGAGCAGGTACGCGGCGACCGCTCGCTGGAGGACGTCTTCGTCGAGGTGGTCGGCGGGCGTACCGCCACCGGTGAGGAGCTGGCGTGGCTGTCCCGGTGACCGCACCGGCGAGCCAGGTGCGGTCGGTCTCGGCGCGTCACTTCGTCAAGCTGAAGCTGCGGGTGATGGGCAACAACTTCCGCGGTCAGGGCTGGCGGGTGGCGCTGTTCCTGGTCGGCTCGCTGATCGGGCTCTGGTTCGCGGTCGCTGCCTTCTTCGGCCTGGCCGCTCCCGGGCTGGCCGGCGACGACCGGTACGCCCTGCTGGTCGCCGCGTTCGCCGGTGGTCTGACGGTGCTCGGTTGGCTGCTGCTGCCGCTGGTCTTCTTCGGCGTCGACGAGACACTCGACCCGGCCCGCTTCGCGCTGCTGCCGCTGTCCCGACGCACCCTGGTGACCGGGCTGTTCGCGGCGGCGCTGGTGAGCGTGCCCACGGTCGCCGCGCTGCTGGCCCTCTCCGGGCTGGTGGTCACCGCCGGGGTGTTCGGCGGCTGGTCGGCCGCCCTGGTCGCCGCCGTCGGGGTGGTCTGCGGGCTGCTCCTCTGCGTCGCCGGTGCCCGAGCGGTGACCAGCGCGTTCGCCTCCATGCTCCGCTCCCGCCGGGTACGCGACCTGGCCGCCGTCCTGCTCGCGGTGCTCGCCGCCTCGCTCGGCCCGTTGCAGCTCGCCGGCGTGGCCGCGATCCAGGACACCGACTGGGACCGGCTCACCGGCGTGGCGACGGTGATCGGGTGGACTCCCCTCGGTGCCCCCTGGACGGTGGGTATCGACGTGGCGCAGGGCCGGGCCTGGGCCGCGCCCGTGAAGCTGCTGATCACTGTGCTGACGATCGTCGCGCTGCTGGCCTGGTGGTCACGCTCGCTGGAGTCGGCGATGGTGGGCGCGGCGACCGCCGGACCCACCCGGGCACGGCCCGGAGTCACCGGCGGCGTGGTGGCCCAGCTCTTCCCCCGGGCCACCGGCTGGCTGCACCGGGACCGGTTCGGTGCCCTGGTCGCCCGGGAGGCCCGCTACTGGTGGCGGGACGCCCGACGACGCGCCAACCTGATCACCATCGCGGTGGTCGGTCTCTTCGTGCCGGTGATGGTCAATTTCGGTGGGCAGGGCTTCACGTTCGACAGCGAGCAGGGCTTCAGCGCCGCCGGGGACTCCTCGCCGGTGCTGGTCAGCCTCTCCATGCTCTTCGTCGGTCTGCTCGCCGCGGTGACGCTGGCCAACCAGTTCGGCTTCGACGGCAGCGCGTACGCGGCGAACGTGGTGGCCGGTGTGCCGGGGCGGTTGGAGCTGCGCGCCCGGATCACCGCGTTCTCGCTCTACGTGCTGCCGATGCTGGCGGTGGTCGCCGTGGTGATCGCGCTGGTGCTCGGCGAGCCGACGTGGATCGGATTCATGGCGGGTGCTCTGGTCGCCACCTACGGTGCCGGGTTGGCGGTGAACTCGTTCGTCTCGGTGCTGGGCGCGTACTCGCTGCCGGAGACGAGCAACCCGTTCGCGATGAACAGCGGAGCCGGGGTGGTCAAGGGCATGCTGACCCTGCTGGCCATGGTGGCCACCGGGGCGCTCGCCGCACCGATGGTGCTCGCCGCGGCACTGCTCGGCGACGCGTGGCTCTGGCTGGGCCTGCCGTTGGGCGTGGCCTACGGCGTCGGCGCGGCGCTGCTCGGCGCGTACCTGGCCGGCGACGTGCTGGACCGCCGCCAGCCCGAACTGCTCGCCCTGGTCACTCCCCGCCGCTGACCGTCGCACCAGATGCGGCATGTCGCGGTGTCCCTACCGGGAGACACCCCAACATGCCGCATCTCGCGAGCTGTAGCCGAGGCCCGCGAATCGGGCGGACGGGTCACAATGTTTCACGTGAATCATGAGCCGGGTGCCCGGATCCACCACACCGACCCGTTCGCCGCGCCGGCCGAGGATCGTTCGCCCGTACGCCGGCTGCGGGGCCGGCTCGCCGCGCCGGTGACCCTCTGGACGGCGCCGGGGCCGGCCGGCCTGACGGTGTCGTCGACCCTGGTCGCCGAGGGTGAGCCGGGCCGACTGCTCGGGCTGGTGGACGCCGAGTCGGAGCTGTGGGCGGCGGTCGAGGAGGCCGGCCGTTTCGCCGTGGCCCCGCTCGGTCCGTCGCACCGGCAGCTCGCCGACCGGTTCGCCGGCCTGTTCCCCTCGCCGGGCGGCCTGTTCGCCATCGGTGGCTGGCTGGACACGCCGTACGGGCCGGTGCCGGACGACGCGGGCGGCTGGGCCGGCTGCCGCCTCGACGGTGCCCGGCAGTACGGCTGGGGTCTGCTGGTGGAGGCGACCATCGAGCGGGTGGAACTGACCGACGACGTGGAACCGCTGCTGCATCACCGGGGCCGCTACCGGGGACTGGCCTGACCGTCCCGACGGACCGGCCACCGGGCTCCTTTAGGCTGACAACTCATGAAGGTTGAGCAGCGCTTCGGTCCCGGTCACCGCATCCTGGTCACCGGCGGGGCCGGGTTCGTCCCGTCGCACCTGGTGGATTCCCTGATCGAGCGCGGCTGCACAGTCGTCGCCCTCGACAACTTCGTCACCGGGTCCAAGGAGAACGTCGCACACCTGCTCGACACGCCGACCTTCACGCTGGTGGAGGCCGACATCTCCGACGGGTTGCCCAGCCATCCGGCGGTGGCGGAGCGGTTCGACGCGATCCTGCACATGGCCTCGCCGGCCAGCCCGACGGACTTCGAGAAGCTGCCGGTGGAGATCCTGCGGGTCGGCTCGGTGGCCACCCTGCACCTGCTGGAGCGGGCCGCAGCCGACGGCGCCCGGTTCCTGCTGGCCTCCACCTCGGAGGCGTACGGCGACCCGAAGGAACACCCGCAGCGGGAGACGTACTGGGGCAACGTCAACCCGATCGGCATTCGCAGCGTCTACGACGAGGCGAAGCGCTTCTCGGAGGCCGCGACGATGGCGTACCGCCGCAGTCGAGGCGTGGACACCGCGATCGTGCGGATCTTCAACACCTACGGGCCGAGGATGCGGCCCGACGACGGGCGGGCCATCCCGACCTTCATCTCGCAGGCGATGCGGGGCGAGCCGATCACGGTGCACGGCACCGGCAACCAGACCCGTTCCATCTGCTACGTCGCCGACCTGGTCCGGGGCATCCTGCTGTTGCTGGACTCGACCGAGAGCGGGCCGGTGAACTGCGGCACCGAGCACGAGATGAGCATGCGGGAGCTGGCCGAGACGATCGTGTCGCTCTGCGACAGCCGCTCTCAGGTGACATTCGTCACGCGTAGCGCCGACGATCCGGAGATGCGTCGTCCGGATCTCACCCTCGCCCGGGAAGCGCTCGGCTACGAGCCGACCGTCGCGCCGGAGGAGGGACTGCGGCGCACCATCGAACACTTCCGCAAGCGGCTGGGGTAGTCGCACGGACGGGGCAGGGGCGACACCGCCGTCGTCCCCGGAAACCGCGGTAGGGGCGAGACTGGCTCGTGCTGCGTACATTGAGTTACATGTCAGCGACCATTTCCGCCGCCCTGCCGGCCCTTCACCTGCACCGCAGCGCCGGCCGGGCGGCAGTGCCGGGCCCGGGACGCGGGGGCCGGGCCGGCGGACCGGCCGACACCCGGTGGCACCCGGCGTACGACGACGAGCCGGTCCCGCCCGCCGGCCCGGGAGGACCGCGCGGTCCGCTGGGTCCGGGTGGACCCGGTGGCGGTCCGTCGCCGCGACGGCGGCGACCGCACTGGCGCCGCATCGCACTGGTGGCCGGCGTCGCCGTGCTCGTGCTGGCCCTGATCGGCGGCGCGGGTGCCTGGTTCTACGCCCGCAGCCTGGACAACAACATGGCCCGCACCGACCCGTTCTCGGAGATCACCGGCGACCGGCCGGCCAAGGCGGTGAACGGTGCGCTCAACATCCTGATGGTGGGCACCGACTCGCGGGATCCGGACGCGCCGATGGACCGGGCCGGTGAGTGGCGGGCCGACACGATCATCGTCATGCACATCCCCGCCGACCACAAGCAGGCGTACCTCGTCTCCATCCCCCGGGACCTGTACGTGCCGATCCCGGAGAGCGCCGGTGCCGGATGTGAGACGGGTCAACGACGCAAGATCAACGCTGCGTTCGCGTTCGGTGGTCTACCCCTGGCGGTACGCACGGTCGAGTGCTTCACCGACGTGCACATCGATCACGTGATGGCCATCGACTTCGCCGGGTTCAAGCAAGTCACCGACGCCCTCGGCGGGGTGGACCTGGAGGTGGAGCGGACCGTCACCTCGATCCACAAGCCGTACCGGAAGTTCACCAAGGGCACCAACCACATGAACGGCGCCGAGGCCCTGGACTGGATCCGTCAACGCAAGCAGTTCCCGGACGGCGACTTCGCCCGGATGCGCCACCAGCAGGATTTCCTCCGGGCGCTGATGGACAAGGCGGCGAGCACGGGCACGCTCACCAACCCGAAGAAGCTCAACGCCTTCCTCCAGTCGGTCACCGAAGCGGTCACCGTCGACCAGGGCTTCTCGCTCACCGACATGGCGGTGCAGTTCCGCAATCTGCGCGGCGAGAACCTGACCTTCGTCACCAGTCCGCACCTGGGCAGCCAGACCATCAACGGTGAGTCGGTGGTCGTCTCCGACCGGGAGAAGGCGCTGACGATGTACCGGGCGATGGCCGGGGACACGATGGCCGACTGGATGCGGGCCAACAAGCAGTCGACCACCGGCAACGGCTGACCACGACCGGTACGCCAGGAACGGCCGATCGTCTACTTTGCTGTGGACGATCGGCCATTTCGGCAGGATGACGTGGTAAAGAACGTGAACTGGACACCACGTGAACTCGCCAGCACCGGAATGCGAACGTAAAGTGTTCCCGCCCCCTTCTGCGTACACGAGCTGGAGCACGCATGCCGGTTCACAGCCCCTCCCTGCTTGAGCCGCCGCGCGCGTCCGCCGCCCCGCCCACCCGCAACGACGGGCCCGGCAAATCCGGCAAGAAGCGCACCCGGCGCAAGGATCCCCTCTGGGCCCGACTCACCGTGGTCTTCGGTGCCGCGCTGATGATGACGAGCGGTGTGGCGATCGTCGGCAGCAAGGCGGTGATCAGTCAGGCCACCGGCAGCATCTCCCAGCGCAACCTGCTCGGCGAGGCCGGCAAGACCTCCGCGGAGGGTGGGGCCGACCTCAAGGGCCCCATCGACATGCTGCTGCTGGGGGTCGACGCCCGGGAGCGCTGGGCGGCCGACGACGTACGCGCGGACAGCATCATCGTGCTGCACATCCCGGCCACCCACGACCAGGCGTACCTGATCTCGATCCCCCGGGACACCGAGGCGCGGATCCCGGCGTTCGAGAAGACCGGTTACCCGGGCGGCGTCGGTAAGATCAACGGCGCGTTCCAGGCCGGTGCCCAGAACGGCGGCGGCTGGGAGGGCGGTGCCCAGTTGATGGCGCAGACCATCAAGGGCATGACCGGGGTCAGCTTCGACGGTGCCGCCATCATCAACTTCGGCGGCTTCAAGAAGGTGATCGACTCCCTCGGCTCGGTGCGCATCTGCCCGAAGCAGGAGGTCACCTCGATCCACATGTCGTACGTCGACGGCGAGCCGATGTGGAACGCGGACGCCAAGAAGACCGGCAAGCCCCGCACCCCGGTGGTGCACAAGAAGGGCTGCCAGGAGATGGAGGGCTGGGCGGCCCTGGACTTCTCCCGCCAGCGGTACGGCCTCAAGAACAGCGACTACGACCGGCAGCAGAACCAGCAGCAGCTGATCAAGGCGATGGCGAAGAAGGCCACCCAGAACGGCAGCCTGACCAACCCGGTCAAGCTGAACCAGCTGATCAAGGCGGCCGGCAAGGCGTTCATCCTGGACACCGGTGGTGTGCCGGTGGAGGACTTCGTGTTCACCATGCGTGGGGTGACCGGCAACGAGTTGATCATGCTGAAGACCAACGGCGGCACGTACAACGCCAAGGGCAACGGCACCGAGGCGCTGAGCGAGCAGACCCTGGACATGTTCCAGGCGGTTCGCAAGGACAAGCTCGCCGAGTTCGTGTTCTACAACCCCGAGGTGATCTCCTCGCGGAAGTGACCGGCCGGCTCGCGATGGCCGAACCGCCGACACTCCCGGTGATGACTCCGTAACCTGATGTGAGAAGGACTCATGTCAGGCCTTGCGGGAGGGACGTCACGGCCAGGACGGGGCGTACGAGCGGAAAGCGGTCGCCGGGCGCGCAGGCCCGACGACCGCGATGGCCCCGCGTGCTACTCGGCATCGGGCTGAGCGTGCTGCTCCTGGCCACGCTCGCCGTGGTCGGGCTGCGGGTGCTCACCGACCGGTACGAAGCCACGATGACCCGGGCGGAGCTGCTCGACCCGAGCGCCCGCGCCGACCGCACCGACCTGGACGGCCCGCTCAACTACCTGCTCGTCGGTTCGGACCGGCGTCCCGGTGACGCCGACTCCGAACAGCGCACCGACACCATCCTGATCGTGCACGTGCCGCCCGGGCTACGCGAGGGCTACCTGGTCTCCGTGCCGCGCGACCTGCTGGTGGCCATTCCACCGGGCGGCGGCTACCCCGGCGGCGAAGACAAGATCAACACGGCGTACGAGTACGGCGGCGGCGGCCAGCCCGGTGCGCACCTGCTCTCGGCCACCCTGGCCCGACTCACCGGCATCCGCTTCGACGGGGCCGCACTCGTCGACTTCGCCGGCCTGCGAAACGTGATCGACCTGCTCGGCGGGGTCGAGATGTGCGTACGCAGCGAGGTGCGGTCGATCCACACCGACCGGGTCTTCCGGCCGGGCTGCCAGCGGATGGACGGCGCGCAGGCGTTGGACTACGTGCGCCAGCGCTACGACCTGCCGGGCGGCGACTACGACCGGCAGACCCATCAGCAGCAGTTGCTGGGGGCGATGCTGGAACAGGCCGGCGAGACCCGGCTCCGCACCGACCCGGTACGGCTGCACCGGCTGATCGGGGCCGTCGGCGGCTCGCTGACCGTGGACACCAACGGTGTCCCGGTGGAGGACCTGTTGCTGGCCCTGCACGGCCTGGCCACCGACGGGCTACGGGGCGTACAGGTCCCGTCCTACCCTCAGATGATCGACCAGGTGTCCTACGTCCGGCTCGACGACGAGGGTGACGGGCTGTTCGCGGCGGTACGCGGCAGCCGGATGTCGGAGTGGGCCGGCGCCCATCCGCGCTGGGTGACCCGGCTCTGACCGACACCGACCGGGCGCGGGCGGTGCTCGCCGTGCGGTCGCGGGGGCAGCCGCGCGGCGAGGTTCTAGGCTTGGTACCCGTGTTCGGACCTCAGATACCCACCGTGACCGTTCCCGAGATCAGCGATCAGACGTACCTGCTCGACGTCCGGGAGGACGACGAGTGGGCCGCCGGTCACGCTCCCGGCGCCCACCACCTGCCGATGATGGAGCTCCCCGCCCGCCTGGCCGAGGTGCCGACGGACCGCGACGTGGCCGTCATCTGCCGCTCCGGCGGTCGATCTGCTCAGGTCGTGGCGTATCTGCTGCGCAACGGCTGGGAACAGGTGAGCAACGTCGCCGGCGGGATGGGCGACTGGGCGGCGGCCGGTCGGCCGGTGGTCGGCTCCGACGGGCAGCCGGGCCGGGTCCTGTAGGGCGCCAACCGTGGCCGGACCCCTCGTCTTCGCCCACCGTGGCGCCTCGTACGACCTGCCGGAGCACACCCTCGCCGCCTATCTACGCGCCCTCGACGAGGGCGCCGACGGGCTGGAGTGTGACGTCCGGTTGACCCGGGACGGGCACCTCGTCTGCGTACACGACCGGCGGCTGGACCGGACCAGCAACGGCCGCGGTCTGGTCAGCGCCCGTACGCTCGCCGAGTTGGAGCAGTTGGACTTCGGTTCCTGGCATCCCGGGGGTGTTCCGGCCAACGGCGACGAGGTGCTCGACGACTCACACACCCGGCTGCTCACCCTCGAACGGCTGCTGGAGGCGGTGCTGGCCGCCGGCCGGCCGGTCCGGCTGCTCGTGGAGACCAAACATCCGTCCCGCTACGGCGGCAACGTGGAGCGGCGGCTGGTCACCCTGCTGCACCGGTACGGGCTGGCCGAGCCGCGTCCGGACGCACCCGTACGGGTCGCCGTGATGTCCTTCTCCCCGCTGGCGGTGCGCCGGATCCGGACGCTGGCCCCGGCGCTACCGACCGTGCTCCTGCTGGAAGTGCTCCCCCGGTGGTTGCCCATGGGTCGGCTGCCCTTCGGTGCCGGCATCGCCGGACCGGGGATCGCGCTGGTCCGCGCCCGCCCGGCCCTGGTGCCGGCGCTGCGGCAAGCCGGCAACCAGGTCTACGTGTGGACCGTCAACGAACCGGCCGACCTCGACCTGGTACTGGCAGCCGGGGTGGACGGCGTGATCACCGACCGTCCGGCGCAGACTCTCGCCCGGCTGCGTCGGTAATCGCAGCCGGGCCGGGGGTGCCCGCAAGCGCGGTCGGCAGGCACACTCGGGTCATGCCGGACCGCACCGACTACTCGGCTCTGATCGCCGGGCACACCGCCGTCATCGAGATGATCAACTCCGGTGACGCGGGTCTGCCGGTGCTGACCCAGCTGCTCCGGGTGGCCCAGCCGGCGCTCGGGGCCGCCGGGATGGCGTTCGTGGAGTTGGCGCCCAGCGGCGGCCGGGTGATCGCCGCCACCGGTGCCGCCGAGTGGACCGTCGGCCGGCCGCTGCCCGCCAACGACCCGGCCACCATCTGCCTGCTCGCCGGTCCCCGGGTGCAGTGCGTACGGACCGACCGGTTCGCCAACGCGCTCGCCAGCGAACTGGCCGAGCGCGGCCTGCGGCGGATGGTCGTCTCCCGGGCCGAGATCGGTGGCCACACCGTCGGCAGCCTGCACGCCCTCTACCTCGCCGGCGACGAGGAACCCACGGCCGAGGAACGCGGCGTGGTCGGATACCTCGGCTCCTGCATCGCCCACATGTACGGCGACCAGAGCGGCCTGCCCGTGCACGGCGACGGACCGGTGGTCGCGGCGCTCGCCGACGGCCTGGCCGTGGTCGACCGGGACGCCCACGTACGACTCTGGAATCCGGCCGCCGCGCAGGTGACCGGCCGGTCCACCGCAGAGGCGATCAACCAACCGCTACCCTTCCCGCTGCCGCCGTCGGGGCAGGTTCTTGATCATCGACTGCCGGGCGGACGCTGGTTGCGGATCACCTCCGGTGAGCTGCCGGGCCCCGGTGCCCTGCGGGTGGTCACCTTCCGGGACATCACCGACCAGCAGCGGCACGACCACGAACGGGATCTCTTCGTCGCGGTCACCAGCCACGAACTGCGTACCCCGGTCACCGTCATCAAGGGCTACGCGGACACCCTCACCGACCACTGGGAGTCGCTCAGCGAGACCGACCGGCGGCAGGCGGCCCGGGTCATCGGCCAGCGGGCCAACGAGCTGGCCCGGCTGCTGGACCGGCTGCTCTCGTCCGCGGCCGAGGCGTGGCCGGGCGACGGACCGCCGGCCCCCTTCGACCTGACCGAGACGCTGCGGATCGCGATCGACGACCTGCCCACGGATCTGCGTCGGCGGACCACCCTGGAGGTGCCGGCCGAGCTGCCCAGGGCGATCGGGCATCGGCAGAGCCTGGCCACCGTGCTCACCGAACTCGTCACCAACGCCGGCAAGTACTCCCCACCCGACTCCCCGATCGACGTCGCCGCCGGTGCCGACGGCCAGACCGTCTGTTTCCGGGTCGCCGACCGGGGCATCGGCGTACGCCCGGAGCACGTGGAACGGGCCTTCGACCGGTTCTGGCAGGGCGACTCCGGCGACCGGCGTCGCTATCCCGGCACCGGTCTCGGCCTCTATCTGGTCCGCCGGATCGTTGAACAACAGAATGGCTGGGTATTCCTTCGTCCGAGAAGTGGTGGGGGTACGGTCGCAGAGGTGCGGCTGCCCCGCAGGTGACAGTGGGGGTCACGGGGCGAAAGAGGGGCAGAGGTGGCGACGACAGCTGTCGAACGGGCGTGGTGCGTGGTGGTGCCGCACCATCCCAGTGGGGCGCGGATCGCCCGGCACCGGCTCGCCGCCGAGCTGGCCGGAACCGTCTCCCCGGCGATGCTCGCGGACCTGGTGGCGGTCCTGGCCGAGCTGGTCGGCAACGCGGTCCGGCATGCCGACCCGCTGCCGGGCGGCGTGGTCCGGGTCGCCTGGCGGCTGCGCTACCCGCCCGAGGGACCGCAACTGCGACTGCGGGTCACGGATGGCGGGGCCGCGAGCGGCCCACGTGTCCGCCCACCCGACCCGGACGCGGCCGACGGGCGCGGCCTGCACATCGTCTCCGGTCTGGCGACCAGCTGGGGCGTGGAACGCGACGGGCTCGGCCAGAGCGTCTGGGCCGACTTCGATCCGGTCGGCGACCGGCCGGCGCTGGTGACGACCGGCTGAACCGGTAGGTCGACCCGCTGTCGCGGCGCGGAGGCGGGTCCGGCCCCCACCGGCCGCCGGAGGGCTCTAGGCTGTGTCGCCGTGAGCAAGCGTCGAAAGAACCAGCGGGCGGCCACAGCCGGCAAGCGGGAACGGATCCGGGACGTCTTCGTTCCCCGGCCCTTCGAGGGGCTGGTCGACGAGCCCGAGTGGATCGCCCTGCGGGAGCTGGTGCCGGCCGCCTCCGCGCCACTGCGGCTGATCCCGGCACTCGTCGACGAGCACGGCGACCGGCCGGTCACCCTGGCCACCGTGCTGCCGATGGCCGCTCCCGCGATGAGCCGGGACGACGGTCACATCTTCATCGGGCTTCAACGTCATCTCCAGTCCGGTGACGTCTCTCGCGACCTGGCCGAGTCGCTGCTCTGCGCACTGCGTACCGCCCCGGGCGCGCAGGTCGCGGTGCCACCGCTGCCCGGCCCGGGTCCCCGGTTGCAGGACATCCTGGTCGACGGCCCGTTGGAGATCAGCCTGCACGAGGGCTTCGAGTTCTGGCTGGCTCCCGAAGCCGCCGAGGATCCGACCGTGCGCGCCTCCCTGGAGCGGGCCAACGCGGCGATCTATCCGACGCAGCGACTGGCCGCCGCACGCGCCGCGTACTGGTGCCGGGTGTCGGAGAAGGCCCACGTCCGCTGGGTGCTGCCGGAGGCCGAGGAGGCCGCCCTGGACGCACTGGCCCGGCTCGGCGCGGCCGGCTCGCTGACCCTCGGCGAGGCGACCCGGTTCGCCGGCATGTTCCGGGCCCACGGGCGACTCGTGCCGGTCTGGGACCTGCCCGAGGACACTCCGGCGGGTGACTGGGAGCAGCCGGTCGCCGACTTCGCCAAGCGGTACGCCGACGCCCTGTCCGAGACCGGCCCGCTCGACGCCGACGCCCGCCGGTCCCGGCAGGGGCTGCTCGGCCGCCAACTCACCCTGCGCTGAGCCACCCGCCGGTCATCCGGACCGGACCGGGCTGCGCTCCCGCAGCATCGGGCAGGACATGCAACGGGGGCCACCACGCCCCGAGCCCAGCTCCGAGCCGGCGATCGGAATGAGTTCGATGCCGGCCCGCTCCAACTGGGCGTTGGTCTCGACGTTGCGCTCGTAACCGACGCAGAGTCGGGGCGCGAGTGCCAGGGTGTTGTTGCCGTCGTCCCACTGCTCCCGTTCGGCGGTCACCGGGTCGAGCCCGGTGTCGATCACCCGTAGCCGGTCCAGGTCCATCGCATCGGCGGCGGCCCGCAGGAACGGCGACGGTCCGTCCACCCGCGGGTCCTCGCCGTCAGCGCCGGCGATGACGGTGTACGCCGACAGAGTGCTGGCCACGTTCGGGTACATCAGCACCGCGTCGGTGTCGACCATCGTGCAGATCGTGTCCAGGTGCATGGTGGCCCGTTCCTGGGCGATCGGTACGACGAGGATGGTGTGCGCCAGTCCGGCCGCGAAGACTCGCCGCGCGAGGCGTTCGGCACCGGCGGGAGTCGTCCGCTCACCGACACCGACGGCCAGCACCCCGGGTGCCAGCAGCAGCACGTCACCGCCTTCCAGGGGCTCCAGGCCCGGCCGGTAGACGAACTCGGTGCCGGCGAACCGGGGATGGTGGCGGTAGATGGCATCGGTGAGCGTGGTCTCCCGCCGCCGGGCGGGCATCGCCAGACTCGTCACGCCGACCCGGTCACCGATCCACAGTGACGAGTCACGGGTGAACAGCAGGTTGGGCAGCGGGTCGATGATGAAGTCGTGTCGGTCCATCAGGGTGTAGACGAGGCCACCTCGACGGTCCCGGCCTACCCGCAACTCCTCGTGGGCCAGTCCGGCCACGAGGACGCCGGCCAGCGCGGCCGGATCGAGGTACGCCAGGTGCGCGGCGACCCGGGCGCGCAGGGCGTCGCCGAGCCGGGGCGAGTCGAGCACCTCGGCGGTCAGCTCGTTCCGGGCATCCGGCACGGCCAGCGTCTCGGTGAGCAGGTCGGTCAGGTAGAGCACCTCGACGCCGCGTTCCCGCAGGGCCCCCGCGAAGGCGTCGTGCTCCTCCTGCGCCCGGCCCACCCACGGGATAGCGTCGAAGAGCAGCGAGTCGTTGTTGCGCGGGGTGAGTCGGGCGAGTTCCGGCCCCGGCCGGTGCAACAGGACGGTGCCGAGCCGGCCGACCTCACTGTCCACGTAGTGGCTCACCCCCGCAGCGTAGGGCAGGGTTTGGCGGTATCCGGTAAAACAACCGTGGGTGAATATGGCATTCATCCACAGTCATTCCGGCGCTCCGGCTTGCCGACCACCGGGACTGGCAACGTAGGGTAGTGAGAACGTAACTTCGAGGGACCTTTTGCCGGAGGTCGCGATGACTGTCTTCCCCGCACGTCGAGCCGTACCGTCCGCCAGGGCGCTGCCGCCAGTGGCGGTACCGCACCCCCGGGTCGAGTCTCCCGGGGTGGTCGCGACTCCTCGTCCGTCTCCGTTGGAGTGGGCCCGCCGCCGCCGGGCGGAGCGCGGCGCGCGACGGCTGGAGGCGGCCGGCGCCCGCGCACTCGGTCAGCTCGACCACCTCGGGCCGGCCTGGCACGTCATCGACTGGCCCCGCACCGACGCGGCCGACGTCCTGCTCGACGACCCCGCGGACAACCGGGCCGGGTTCCTGGCCATCGGCCCGAGTGGGCTCTTCGCCGTCACCATCGCCGACCACGGCCGCGCCCGCGTTCTGGTCGCCGGCGACGTGGTGCAGATCAACGGCAAGCGCCCGCCGTACGTGGCCGAGGCCCGTCGCGACGCCCGACGGGCGAGCAAGGCGCTGAGCGAGGCCGTCGGTCATCCGATCCCGGTGACCCCGGTGCTCACCTTCGTGGGATCCGGGGTCATCAGCGTCTACGGCCTGCCCAAGGACTGCCTGATGGCGACCCACCGGGAACTCGACCGACTGCTGGTGGCCGGCGGGAACCGGATCAGCCCGGCCACCGCCGAGAAGCTGTCCCGGGTCGCGCAGCACCCCGGGACCTGGGGAAACGGTGGCTACCCACCCGCGGCCGACTACCGGTGGTACGAGGACGGCCGAATGGCCGCTGACAAGCCGGCCGGCCGCCGGTAACGTCAGCGGCGACGCCACGCGGCCGGGGCGGCCCAGCTTCCGCCGGCCCGCGCCGTCGCCGACCGGGCACTGATCAACACCGACGCAACCGTACTTCCAACGCGGTCGGCGGTCGCTGCCGCGACCGGCTAGCGTGGACGGATCGTCGGTGTGCATAGGAGGCTCGGTGGCCCACGTCGAACTCTCGCTCTCGGAAGTGTTCGCGCCCTCCGGGGGGACACCGACAGAGCCTGGGTGCGACAACATCAGCCGCTGGTCGGCCACGGTCTCCAGTGCCCACGAGCCCTGCCTGCTGATCGACGCCGAGACCCGGGTGCTGGCCGTCTCCGCCGCCGGTTGTGAGCTGCTCCAACTGGGCGCACCGGAGGACGTGATCGGTCTGCCGCTGCTCGACGGCGGGCTGCGACTGCTCGACTTCACCGCCTACCGGGGCGAGTTGGCCGAGCCCGAGATCGACAAGATTCCGCCGTTGCTGGCGCTCACCTCCGGCCGGCTGGCCCGTGGTCTGCTCCGGATCGAGGCGGCGACGGAGGACGTACCGGACGCCACGGTGGACGCGATCTCCACCCCCGTGGTCGCCGACGGCGCGGTGGCCGGCTCCCTCACGTTCTTCTCCGAGGTCTGACTTCCTCCTACCATGGGCTCGGCTCCCGCCACTGTCGTGTCTCCCGTCATGAGGACCACCCCCGTGCCGCCCACCTCGCCGTTCCACGCCGTCCCCGGCCGGCCGACCACCGGCTTCCGGTCCGCTGCCGACGTGGCTCTCCGCCCCCGCCCGCGGCACCGCCGACTGGTCGGTGTCACCATGCTGGCCGCACTGCTGACCGTCGGATGCGGCGCGCCCCCGGAGGTACGCGACAGCGGCGGCCTGCCGACCCGGGTGCCGACCCGGACACTGAGCAGCCCGACCAGCCCCGCCACCCCGTCGTTCGGCGTACTCCCCGGTGCCGTGCCGACCACCCCCTCGACCGACCCCGGGCTGGTCGCGGTGGCCTGCACCGGGGAACCGTCCGCGAAGCGGATCATCGAGTTGGTGCGAGGTCGGCGTGGGCTGCTGCCCGGCAGCGCCCGGGTCAGCGTCGGCAACGGTCCGTTGTGTGCCGCCGACTGGCACCTGACCACCCTCGACGTGGCCGGCTACGAACCGCTCCAGGTGGTCACCCGGGACCGAGCCGGAACCCTGCGCCTGGTGACCGCCGGCACCGACGTGTGCACGGCCGAGGTACGGGTCGCCAGTCCGCCCGGTATCCAGACGCTGGCCTGTGGCAGCGACGGCGGCGGCGTTCCGGTGCCGGTCCCCCCGCCGTCGCCGACGCCGTCGACCCCGTCACCCACGCCGTCGGGTTCGTCGCCGACTCCGGGTGCGTAGGCTGAGCACATGCCGGGAACGCCGCCGACCCGTTTCGTCTACCTCGGCCCCGAGGGCACCTTCGCCGAGCAGGCGCTGCGTACCGTGCCGGCCGCCGAGCGGGGCAGCCGCACGTCGGCCCGCAGCGTCGGTGAGGCGCTGGAGGCGGTCCGCGCCGCCGAGGCCGATGCGGCTCTGGTGCCCCTGGAGAACTCGATCGGCGGCGCGGTCGGGGTCACCCTCGACGAGTTGGCCGAGGGAGAGCCGCTGGTCATCACCCGGGAAGTGATCCTGCCGGTGGAGTTCGTGCTCGGGGCACGCGCGGGAACCCCGCTGCCGTCGGTGCGCAGCGTCGCCGCCCATCCGCAGGCGTCCACCCAGTGCCGAGGTTGGCTGCGTACGCACCTGCCGGACGCGGTCGTGGTGGACGTGCTGTCCAACGGTGCGGCGGCAGCCGGCGCGGCCAACGGTGATTTCGACGCGGCCATCTGCGCGCCGATCGGCGCGACCCGACACCGGCTCGCCGTCCTGGCTGACAAGATCGCTGATCATCCGGACGCGGTGACCCGCTTCGCGCTGGTGTCGAGGCCCGGGCCGCCTCCACCGCCCACCGGCGACGACGTGACGTCGCTCGCCGTCTACATCGCGCACGACCGGGTGGGCGCGCTGCTGTCCGTGCTGATGGAACTGGCGGTCCGGGGCGTCAACCTGACCCGGATCGAGTCCCGGCCCACGGGGGAGGCGCTCGGCCGATACGTGTTCTTCCTCGACTGCACCGGTCACGTCGCGGACGTGCGGATGGGCGAGGCGTTGCAGGGGCTGCGCCGGGTCTGCGCCGACGTACGCTTCCTCGGCTCGTATCCCCGACACCGCTGGGACGGGTCGACCAGGGAGCGGCCGGTGGCCGCGCCGGCAGGTCCTTCCGACGCGGACTACACCGACGCCGCGGCCTGGCTCGCCCGGCTACGCGCGGGCGAGCTGACCTGAGCGTCCCGGCGCGCCGCCTGCCGGTGCAACCGGGTCGGGCTGCGCCGGCAGGCGTGAGCCGTCGTCCGGACCGGCTAGCGGAACAGGCCGCCGAGCACTCCGCCCTGGTCCTGCTGACCGCTGCCCATGATCGGTGGCTCCTCGGAGGGCTGGACGACGACGAAGCCGTGACCGGCGAAGCTCATCGTGTACGCCTCACCGGTGGTGCGACCGAGCAGCGTGCCGAGCCCGAGCTGGTCGGCCCGGTGATAGCCGGTCTGCAGGCTCGCCGACCAGCAGACGGCGGCCTGCGGGTCGACGTAGGTGGGCGCGTCGACGTTGAGGACGACCGGCGTTCCCCGGGTGGTGACGGCGATCCTGCCGTGCCCGGTGAAGACGCAGTTGAACAGGCCGGACGAGGCCATGCCGGCCCCGCCGACCATCTTGATGTCGTAGCGGAGAGTGGCGTCGAAGGCGAGCACGCTCGAGCCGTTGATGGACAGGGCGTCGCCCGGCTCCAGGTCGATGACGTGCACATCCTTGGCGAAGTCGGCGAGGAAGACGTCGCCACGTCCGGTGAGTTTCATGAGCGGTACGCCCTCACCGGTGAGCTTCTGCTTGATGAAGTTGCCCAGTCCGCCGGAGCCGAGCGCCTGAAACTGCACCTGCCCCTGGTAGGCCACCATCGAGCCGACCCTGGCCATCGCCTCACCGTCGAGTTCGATCTTCAACATCTTGGAGTTCTGCAACCGCATGCCGGGTTGCGTCGACTCCTGCTCCAGATTCGCCGCCGAGAACAGCTCGCTGCGCATGATTCCTCCCGTACTCGCCGTACCTGGCCGAGACGGTAGGGCCGGCCCGCAACCCCGGGCGGCGGCCCTCAGCCCCAGCCCAGCTCATGCAGACGCGCGTCGTCGATGCCGAAGTGGTGGGCGATCTCGTGCACCACCGTGACGGCCACCTCGTCGACCACGTCCTCGTCGCTGGCACAGATGCGCAGGATCGGGTTGCGGTAGATGAGGATCCGGTCCGGCAGGACTCCCGCGTAGTCCCAGCCACGTTCGGTCAACGCGTGTCCCTCGTACAGGCCGAGCAGATCCTCCCCGGGCGGCGGGTCGTCCTCGACCAGGATCACCACGTTGTTCATCAGCGCCAGCAGTTCCTCCGGAACCTCGTCGAGCGCCTCCCCCACGAGCTCCTCGAACCGCTCCCGCCCCATCTCCACCGCCACGCCTCCATTCTTCCCCACCCCACCCGCGATCTTGCACTTCCGGTCGCCGCGAACCGGCACGGAAGCCGCGTACCGGAGACCGAAAGTGCAAGATCGACGCGGATGGGAGGGGGTTGGTCAGGAGGTGAGGCGGGTGGTGAGGGTGATCTCGGCGCCGGGCGAGAGCAGACGGGAGATCGGGCAGTTCTGCTTGGCGGTCTCGGCCAGCTTGGCGAACTGCGCCTCGTCGATGCCGGGCACCTCGCCGACGGTGTCCAGCTCGATCCGGGTCACGGTCATCCCGGCGTCGGTCTTGTCGAGGTGAACCTTCGCGGTGGTCTCCACGGAGGTGGGCGTCGTGCCGGCGTCGGCAAGCGCCTTGGAGAAGGCCATCGAGAAGCAGCCGGCGTGTGCGGCACCGATCAGTTCCTCGGGGTTGGTGCCCTCACCCTCCTCGAAACGGGACTTGAAGGAGTAGTTCCCCTCCAGCCCGCCCTTGCCGGTGCGGATGGTGCCGGACCCCTCGGTGAGGTTGCCCTGCCAGCGTGCGGAAGCGGTACGGATAGGCATGCACCTGACGCTAGTCCACCGACGGCCGGCAGGCGACCGACCACCGGTGGCCACGCGGTCGTTCCTCGGCGTCGCGTCCCGGCTGTGTCATGATGCGACCCGGACCCCGCGGCGCGGCGGACGCCCGGCGTCCCCGGCCACCAGGAGAGGGTGAGTGATGACCCACGACCTCCCCATCCCCCGTCAGGACGACCGTTCCGACGACGCCAGCGTCATCGAGTGGGGTGCGGAGGACGAGTCGCCGGCGACCGGCCGGTTCCGGCGGGCTCTCGGTGGCCTCGGCGGGGACCACCGGGTGCCGGTGCTGCTGGCCGGGCTCGGTGTGGCGGCAGCCCTGGCGTCGCTGCTCGGCGAGTGGTCGACGATCACCATCCCCAACGGCGGACCGGACCCGGAGACCCCGCTCCAGGTGACCAGCGGCGTCTCCGACCTCGGGCTGGGCTCGGCGTACCTGGTCGGGCTACTCGCGCTCGGTGCGACGGTGGCCCTCGCGGTGCGGGGCACGGACCCCGTCCGGGCGAATGCCCGGGTGGCCGGACTGGCCCTCGCCGCGGGTGTGCTCGCGCTGCTGGCCACGACCGCGACGGCGCTCGACGACACCCTGGGACGGGGGATGTACCTGAACCCGGAACTGACCGTCGACGTCGAGTACGGCCGCGGCCTGATCGTCGCCTTCGTCGCCGTCGGGCTGTTCGCGGCCGCGCTCCTGCGGACCCCGTCCGGAGCGGCCGAAACCCGGCCAGGGGTGGACGGGCCGCGCCGGCGCCGCACGCCGCCGGACGCGGAGCCGGAGGGGGAACGCCCGCCTGCGGACATCACCGTCACACCGACGGTGCCCTTCGCCCGGGAGGCACCGCCCGACTGATCCACCGGTCCTGGTCGAGAGGTCATCTCCGGTGCGTCGCCCGTTGGCACCCGATTCGCCTGGAAGCCATGGTTGCGACCGGTTCTACGAGGTACGGTTGCTGCCCGCCGTCACGCCGGGTCGCCAATCGACGAGGTGAACGGCTGGTCGCGACGGCGGCGGGCGAAGGAGGAACGATGACCCGCCCGGGCCTGCCCAAGCTGATCGCCACCGACCTCGACGGAACGCTCGTCCGCAGCGACGACACCGTGTCGGCCTTCACCCACGAGGTCCTCGACCGGGTACGCGCCGCCGGTATCCCGGTGGTCGGCGCCACCGGTCGCGGCCCCCGGCTCACCGAACTGACCCGCAACGACATCCGCGCCGCCGACTTCCTCGTGCTGGCCGGCGGTGGCCGGGTGGTCGACCAGAGCGACCCGGACGGACCGGTGGTGCTCCGTGACGAACGCCTTTCCAGCGAGGTGCTGGCCGTCCTGCTGACCGAACTGGAGGCCGCGGTCGGCCCGCTGACGGTCATGGTCGAGGCATCGGACGAGCACGACGCCCCGCTCTGGGGTGACTACCACCCCGCCTGGCCCTATCAGGACGCGTTCGAGGTGCGCAGCCGCGCCGAGTGCCTCGCCGGTGACGTGATCAAGGCGTTCGCGCGTACCGCCGATCACCATGTGGACGAGTTGTTGGCCACCGCCCGCGGGATCGTCCCGCCACACCTCGCCACCCTCACCCAGGCTGGCCTGGGCTTCATCGAGATCTGCCCGCCCGGGGTGGACAAGGCTTCCGGGCTCAGTGTCATCGCGCAGACCCTCGGCGTGGACCCGGCGGAGGTTCTGGTCTTCGGCGACATGCCGAACGACCTGCCGATGTTCGAGTGGGCCGGCTGGGGGCGGGTGGCCGTGGCCAACGCCCACCCCAGCCTGCGCGCGGTCGCCGACGAGATCACCCTGCGCAACGACGACGACGGGGTGGCGATCTATCTCGACCGGCTACTGTCCCGGTGATGGACTCCACGCCGCACCTGGTCGCCACCGACATCGACGGGACACTCCTGCGCGACGACCGCACCCTCAGCGCCCGCACCGCCGCCGTGCTGGCCCGGGTCGCCGACCAGGGCACCCCGGTCGTGCTGGTCACCGGCCGGCCGATCCGCTGGCTCCGGCTGGTGTACGACCAGCTGGCCGCGCCGTTGCCGGCGATCTGCGCCAACGGCGCGGTGGTCTACGACCCGACCACCGACGAGGTGCTGCGGGCCGACCCGCTGGCCCCGGAACTGCTCGCCGAGGTGGTCCGCCGCCTGCGGGCCGAGGTACCCGGGGTGAGCCTGGCCGTGGAGATCGTCGACGGTCGGGAGATGCGTCACGAGGCGCACTACCCGTTGCGGTGGGACGCCGACGACGAGGCGATCCGGGCCGTGCAGACCGCCGAGGAGCTGTTGTCGGTGCCGGCCGTCAAACTGCTCGCGCGGGCCGGTGAGCAGGACCCTGACCGCTTCACCCGGCTGGTCGCCGCCGCCCTCGCCGGGCTCGCGGAGGCCACCCACTCGTCACACTCCGGGCTGGTGGAGATCTCGGCGGCGGGGGTCACGAAGGCCGCCGGCCTGGCCTGGTACTGCCACCGCATCAACGTCGCGGCGCCGGACGTGCTGGCCTTCGGCGACATGCCCAACGACCTGCCGATGCTCACCTGGGCGGGACGCGCCGTCGCGGTGGGGAACGCGCACCCGGACGTGCTGGCGATCGCCGACGAGGTAGCCCCGGCGAACTCGTCCGACGGTGTGGCCGCGTACCTGGAGAAGGTCTTCGGCGTGCGGTGAGTCGTCCCGGTGCGACGCGCGGCGAGCGCGACCGCACCGGGACGGTGGTCAGAGGTACTGGCCGGTGCTGTGTCCTTCGCCACTCGGCTGACCCATGCCGGGCATTCCGGGCAGCATCGCCCCGGCCGGACCGCTGGGCAGCGCCTGCCGGCCGGAACGCATCTGCTCCAGTTGCACCCGGGCCGCCATCTGCTGCGCGACCAGAGCTGCCTGGATGCCGTGGAACAGTCCTTCCAGCCAGCCGACCAGCTGGGCGTGGGCGATGCGTAGCTCGCCCTCACTCGGTGCCTGGTCCTCGGAGAACGGCAGCGAGATCCGTTCCAGTTCCTCGCGCAGCTCGGGGGCGAGTCCCTCCTTCAGCTCGACGATCGACCGTTGGTGGATCTCCCGCATCCGATGCCGGCTGGCGTCGTCCAGGGGAGCGGCCTTGACCTCCTCCAACAGCTGCTTGATCATGCTGCCGATCCGCATCACCTTGGCCGGCTGTTCGACCAGGCGCGACGGGTCCTCGCCAGGTCCGTCCTCGGTCTGCACGGTGCCGACGGGCCGGCCGTCCGGTCCGACCACCACCACGGTTCCGGACCGTCCGGCACCGTCCCGGTCGGGCTCGTCGTTCTGTCCAGCGGAGTGCGCTTCGGTCATGCCCTCCATCTTTACCCAGTGGCGCCCCGCCCTGCCCGCCGGCCCGCTGCCGCTGCCCCGGTCGGGCACCCATCCCCCGGCAGGCCGTGAAGCGCGCTACCGTCGCCCGATGCCCTCCGATCCCCGGGCGGTGCTGACTCGCCCCGCGCCTGAACCGGACGTCACCGTCGCCTACGGCGAACACCCGGACCAGATCGCCGATCTGCGTCGCCCGGCCGGCTCCGGGCCGCCCCGGCCGCTGGTGGTGGTGGTGCACGGCGGTTTCTGGCGTGCGGAGTACGACCGGCGGCACACCGGTCCGCTGGCGAGCGCACTGGCCGCGCTCGGCTACCCGGTGGCCCAGTTGGAGTACCGGCGGACCGGGCAGCCCGGTGGTGGCTGGCCCGGCACCCTCACCGACGTCCTGGCGGGAGTCTCCGCGCTGCCCCGGTTGGCCGAGGCCGCCCTGTCGGACCGGATCGCCTCGACGCCGCCGCTGCTGCTCGGTCACTCGGCCGGCGGGCACCTCGCGTTGTACGCGGCGGCCCACGCACCCGGTGCCGTCGGCGGGGTGCTGGCCCTCGCTCCGGTCGCCGACCTGGCCGAGGCGTACCGGCTGGACCTGGACGCCGGTGCGGTGGCCGCGCTGCTCGGCGGCGGCCCGGCCGACGTGCCGGAGCGGTACGCGACGACGGATCCACGATCCCTGGTCCCCCTACGGCCACGCACGGTAGTGATGCACGGCACGCTGGATCAGCAGGTCCCCATCGACCTGTCTCGAAGTTACGTGACGTCCACCCGCGCCAAGGGAGCCGATATCCGCCTTATTGAGCTGCCAGATTGCGAGCATTTCGGTCTTATTGCCCCCGGCTCGTCGGCATGGCCGGAAGTTACCGCCGCGTTGCGGTCTCTGCACGAAGATCACTAGCCATTGACGCAGCGTCGCCGAGCAGGTAGAACGCCGAAGGGGCGGATGCGCCCGGCAACACATTCGAAGGGAACCCGGTGTCGCAGATGAACCGCAGGCGGGCACTCCAGCTGCTGGCCGCGATCGGTACGAGCGGACTCGTCGCCGGGTGCGGCTCCGACGCCGAGCCCGAGGTCACCAGCTCAGCGAGCCCGGTCAAGATCGGGCTCATCGCGCCACAGTCGGGTGCGGGCAAGGCCATCGGCGACGAACTCACCAACGGCTTCGAGCTGTACCTGGACCTGAACGACAGGCAGCTCGGCGGTCACCCGGTCGACCTGATCACGGCCGACGAGGGCGACAACGTCAAGTCCGGACAGGCCGCCGTCGAGGGACTGCTCAAGCAGGGCGTGCTCGCCCTGACCGGGGTGGCCAGCTCGGCGGTCATGTTCGGCATCCGGGACATCGTGGAGCAGGCCCGAGTCCCGTTGATCGGTTCCAACGCCTCCCCACCGAGCCTGCAGAGCGTCGTGTACATCTGGCGTACCTCGTACGTGCTCGACGAGGCGGGCCGGGCGCTCGGTCGCTACCTGAAGGACGAACTCACCGCCGCCGACCGGATCGCCACGATCCTGCCGGAAGGGGTCCTCGGCGTCGAGGACGTGCTACGTGGCTTCCGTGAGGAGTTCGGCGAATCCGACCCGCGGATCGCCTCCCCGGTGGTCTGGACCTCCGGCGACAGCAGTCCCAGCAGGACCGCCTACGTCTCGGACATCAACCGCGCGCTGGCCGGCAACCCGTCGGTCGTCTTCTGCTTCTACTCCGGCACGGCGGCCGTGGAGTTCATCATGCAGCTGCGTGACGCCGGGTTCCGCGGCCGGATCTACGCCCCCGGTTTCCTCACCGAAGGCTCGGTGCTGGAGGACATCCGGCCGACGAGCGACGCACTGGGCATCCGCACCGCCTTGAACTACTCCGCCGACCTCAACAACGCCGCCAACCGCCGATTCGCCTCGGCGTACCGCAAGAAGCACAACACCTCGCCGACCACGTACGCGATGGCCTCGTACGACGCGGCCAAGGTGCTCGACCAGGCGATCCGTCTCGCTGGCGAGGCACCCTCCCCGCAGCAGGTGAACCTCGCGCTGGGCCGGATCGGGCAGATCGACAGTCCACGCGGTGCCTGGCAGTTCAACCAGCCACGTACGCCGCAGCAGAAGTGGTACCTGCGCGAGGTGCAGCGCGACGGCCAGGTGGTGTCGAACGTGCTGGTCAACGAGTTGGCCACGCTCGGCTGAGTGGTGCAACGACACGAGGCCGTCCCCGGACAGGGACGGCCTCGTCGCTCGGTCTGGGCTCAGTACCGGAGCTCGGCGACGCAGCACTTCACGCTGCCACCGCCCTTCTTCAGCTCGGCCAGCTCCACCGGCACCGGGGTGTAGCCGGCCACCTTGAGCCGACCGGCGAGCCGGGTGGCCTCGCTGTTGAGCACCACGTTGGCGCCGTCGCTGACCAGGTTCAGCCCGAAGGCGAGGGCATCCTCGTCGTCCGCCAGCACCGCGTCCGGGAAGAGCTGGGCGAGCACCCGCTGACTGGCGGCGGAGAAGGCACCGGGGTAGTAGACGATGTTGCCGTCGTCGATCGAGGCGAGCGCCACGTCCAGGTGGTAGAAGCGCGGGTCGACCAGCCGCAGTGAGATCACCGGCCGGCCGAGTGCCTCCTGCGCCTCGGCGTGCGCCGGCAACTCGGTACGGAAGCCGTGCCCGGCCAGGATCAGCCCGCCGTGCGCCTCCGGCAGGTACGCGAAGTCGCCCTCGCCCTCGTTCGTCTCGTTCGGCGCGATGAACCGCCAGCCCTGCGACTCGTGGAAGGCCCGGTGCGTGGCCGCCTCGGCGGCCCGCTGCTGGTGCTTGAACTGTGCCCCGTAGACCGTGCCGTCGACCATGAACGCACCGTTGGCCGCGTAGACCATGTCGGGCAGACCTGGCTCCGGTACCAGCAGATGCACCTCGTGGCCGAGGTCGACCAGGGTCTCCCGCAGGCGGTCCCACTGCTTGACCGCCAGCTCCACGTCGACCGAGGCGGTCACGTCCATCCACGGGTTGATCGCGTACTCGACCGCGAAGTGCTCGGGGGAGCACATGAGATATGTCCGCTTTCGCGGCACGCGCTGCTGGTTCACGGTCACCAAGAGTAGGTAGGGTAGAACTTTGGTAACAGCCGCAAACATTGCTTCCCAGAGGCGGAACATTGCAGATCGACGCCGTTGACCAGCGAATCATTGCGTTGCTCGTCGCTGACGCCCGCGCCTCGTACGCCGACATCGGCACCCGGGTGTCGCTCTCGGCTCCGGCGGTTAAACGGCGGGTCGATCGACTGCGGTCCGCCGGCGTGATCCGGGGATTCACGGCCATCGTGGATCCGGCCTCGGTCGGCTGGACCACCGAGGCGTTCGTGGAGCTGTTCTGCGCCGGACGGACCACCCCGGCGCAGATCGGCGCCGCCGTGCGCCGTCATCCCGAGGTGGTCGGTGCGTACACCGTCTCCGGGGAGGCCGACGCCCTGGTGCACCTGCGGGCCGCCGACATCGCCCACCTCGAGGAGGCGCTGGAGCGGCTGCGGGCCGAGACGTTCGTGACCTCCAGCCGCAGCACCATCGTGCTCTCCCGGCTGGTCGAGTCTCCCGGCGTGGGCCCCTCCACCGGCTGAAACCGCAACAGCCCACCCGGGCTGGAACCGAACGCGGAGCCACCACGTCGAACCGGCCATGAAACGGGGAACCAAGGTCGCCACGGCGGGCGGGTCGCTTGTCGCGCTCGCTCTGCTCGCCGGCAGCATGACCGTGACGCAACCTCCGCCGACCGGACCCGACACCGCCGGAGCACCGATGGTGCCGGTCGGCCTGGTCTCCTTCGACTCCTGCGCCGACGCCCTCACGGAGCTGCGGGCGGCGGCCACCGCCTCGGTCGGCCCTTACGGCCTGCCCGGTGACGTGCTGAAGGCGGCGATCGGTGGCGCGGAGTCGGCGGCCCGTACCTTCGCCGGAGCGCCGGGAGACGCCGCCGGTCGAGACGCCGGGGCAGACTATTCGACGACCAACAACCACGAGGCCGGCGCCGACGAACCCGACCTGGTGAAGACCGACGGCCGACGGATCGTCACCGTCACCGGCGGGGTGCTGCGGGTGGTCGATCCGGTGAGCCGCCGCGTCACCGGCCGACTCGACCTGGCCGGCGGTCACGAGGAACTGCGCTGGCAGGACCACCGGCTGTTGCTGCTCGGCGACCGCGCGCTGGTACTCGGCGAGGATCCGCCGCGTCCGGCCGACGCGCTGCGCTCGATCAGGCGTCCCGGCGGCGCCCGCCTGCTGCTGATCGGCCTGTCCGGCCGTCCCGTGGTGCTCGGCACGTACCGCATCCAGGGCAGCACCGTCGACGCCCGGCTGACCGGCGACACGGCCCGGGTCGCGGTCCGTTCGTCGGCCCGGCTGGAGTTCCCGCTGACGGCCGAGGGCACCGACCAGGTCCGCACCGAACGCAACCGCGAGGTGATCGCCCGGGCCGGTGTCGAGGCATGGCTGCCGGAGTACGAGTGGACCGCCGGACCGGAGCGGCACACCGGTCGGGTCGGCTGTGACCGGCTCAGTCGACCCGAGCGGATGACCGGCTGGTCCACCCTCACCGTGCTCAGCTTCGACCTCACCCGTGACCGGCTGGGCGACGGTGATCCGGTCTCGGTGGCCGCCGACACCGACACCGTCTACGGCACGGCGACCAGCCTCTACCTGGCGGGTCCACGTCCGGAGCCGATCACCGGTAAGCCGCGCTGGCGGCCGTCGTCGGCCGAGCCGGTCACCGACATCTACCAGTTCGACACCGCCGCGCCGGGGCGTCCCCGCTTCCTGGCCGCCGGTTCGGTCCCCGGCCGACTGATCAACCAGTACGCGCTCTCCGAGTGGGCGGGACACCTTCGGGTGGCCACCACCACCGGCGAATTCCGGGACGACGGTAGCGAATCCGAGTCGGCGGTTCGGGTGCTACGCCGCGACGACGGGACGCTGCTGCCGGTCGGCGTGGTCGGCGGCCTCGGGCGGGGTGAGCGGATCTACTCGGTGCGCTACCTCGGCCCGGTCGCGTACGTCGTGACGTTCCGGCAGACCGATCCGCTCTACGCGCTCGACCTCGCCGACCCGGCCGCGCCCGTGGTCACCGGCGAGCTGAAGATCACCGGCTACTCCGCGTACCTGCACCCGCTGCCCGAAGGGCGCCTGCTGGGCGTCGGGCAGGAGGCCGACGCCCGGGGCAGGACCAAGGGCGTGCAGGTCTCGCTCTTCGACGTCCGTGATCCCGGCCGGCCGGACCGGCTGGACCAGTGGCACCTGCCCGGCGGGTGGTCCCACGCCGAGCACGACCCGCACGCCTTCCTGTACCGCCCGGACACCGGCCTGGTGGCGCTGCCGGTCGACGCCGGTGTCCGGCTGCTGCGGGTCAGCGGCGACACCGTCAGCGAGATCGGCGAGGTGACCCACCCGGTCGGCGGCGACAGCAGCCGGCGGCGGTGGGGCCCGCCGGTACGACGGTCCCTCGTGGTCGGCGACGTGCTCTGGACGGTCTCCGAGGCGGGCCTGCGCGCCACCGACCCGGCGTCGGCCCGGAGCCTCGCCTGGATCGCCGCAACCTGAACTTTCCTCCCGCGCGGGTGGGGCCCGGTTTCTCGGGGTTTCCGGGCCCCACCCGCCTTGACCTCAACCACGCTTCAACTGGTCGACTCGGCGGGAAGCGGCGGTTAGGGGGAGACATGCAGGCGGTGTGGATCCATGAGTTCGGCGGTCCGGAGAAGCTGGTGCCGGGTACCGCACCCGATCCCGTGCCCGGACCGGGACAGGTGCTGATCGACGTGGCGCACGCGAACATCACCTTCGTGGAGACCCAGTTCCGGGCGACCGGCTTCGGCCCGTCCGGCGCGACGCTGCCGGTGATCCCGGGCAACGGCGTCGGCGGTCTGATCAGCGGCATCGGGCCGGGTGTCGACCCGGACCTGGTCGGCCGACGGGTGGTCAGCGGCACCGGCGGCTCCGGCGCGTACGCCGAGCGGGTCGTCGTGGACGCGGCGCTGCCGGTTGCGGTGCCGGACGGGCTGCCGCTCGACCAGGCGGTGGCCCTGCTCGCCGACGGTCGTACGGCCTTGATGCTCGCCGAGGCGGCCGAACTCCGGTCGGGCGACCGGGTGCTGGTCGAGGCCGCCGCCGGTGGGGTGGGCAGCCTGCTCGTCCAGCTCGCCGCAGCCGCCGGAGCACGGGTGGTCGGCCTCGCCGGCGGTACCCGCAAGGTAGCCCTGCTGCCTCCGCTGGGCACCGAGATCGCCGTCGACTATCGGGAGCCGGACTGGGTCGGGCGGGTACGGTCGGCGACCGGTGCCGTCGACGTGGTCTTCGACGGGGTCGGAGGCCCGATCGGGCGGGACGCGTTCGACCTGCTCGACCGGGACGGGCGGATGTTCAGCTTCGGGCTGGCCAGCGGTGAGTGGGCGGGCATCGACGCGCGGGTCGCCGCCGAGCGGGGCGTGACGCTGGTCCGGCCGACGCCGACCCCCGCCCAGCTGCGGGCGTACACCGAGCGGGCGCTGGCGGAGGGTGCGGCCAGGCGGCTGCGCGCGGTGATCGGCCAGCGTTTCCCGTTGGCTCGGGCGGCCGAGGCGCACGCGGCCATCGAGGCCCGGTCGACGGTCGGCAAGACCCTGCTCGACGTGCGCTGACCACCCTCAGAGGTACATGCCGGTGCGGTGCTCGCCGCGTCCCGGCTTGTCTCCCTCGCCGAAGAACCGCTTGCCGCCGAACTCGCCGTGCAGGCGGTCGTCCAACTCGTCCGCGAGCCCGGTCATCACCTGCACCGCGAGCATCAGGTGCGTCGGCTGGAAATTGCGCCCGAAGACCGGGATCGACGCCCACACCGTGTCGTCGGCACAGTAGAGGCGCCCGATCGGCATCCGGTTGGTCAGCTCGGAGAGCTTCACGTACAGCCGCTCGGTCGGCTCGACCTCGGTCAGCACCGGCGAGAAGACGTCGACGAGCGGCGGATTGTCCCGCACCCGGACGAAGACCATCGCCGAGCCGGCCCGGATGTTGATGTCGCCGTCGGAGTCGACCTGGAGCCGGTCGGAGTCCGACTTGAGCATGGTCGAGACGACCGTGCGTACCCGCTCGGCCAGATCCAGCACCTCGGTATCGGCATCGGCCTCGTCGGTCGCCGCCAGTGCCTTCTCCAGCTCGGTGCCGATCTCACGGGCCAGGTTCACCTCGCTGCGGGCCGTCCCCAACGCCTTGCCGGGGATCGGCTCGCCCTCGCCGTCAGCGATCGCGTACACGAGAAACGCCGGGTGCGGGGCACCGTAGATGTCGCGCAGGGTCCGGGAGAGCAGCGCGGCCAGTCGGGTGGCTTCGTCCGCCGTGGCGTCCAACCCGAAGTGGTCCCCCGAGCCGTCCACCACACCCGGCGGTGACCAGCCCAGCGCGACCATGTCCGCGACCGCCGCCCGGTCCAGCCGGTACCCCTGCGGCAGCGCGGCGTTGCCCACCGCCCGGGCGGCGAACCGGCCGTCGCTGCGCACCTCGACGTAGACGGAGTAGACGGCGTCGTCGGTGCCGGAGGCGGTCGGGTCGAGGGTCAGTGCCACCTCCGCGCCCGGCGGCAGGGTGGACAGCCGCTCCGCCAACGCCCGGGCGAAGTCCCGCCACGCCTCGGTCACCTTCGCCCGCAGGTCGGCCGTGCTCGGCTCGTCGAGCAGGATCGACTCGTGGTGCACCGGCGTGCCGGGCGGTGCCGAGGGGTGGTCAGCCGTCATGATCGCCTCCGTCCGTTCCGGTCACCCTACCCAGCAGGCCGCCGGGACGGATCAGCCCGGACCGTGATCGGACAACGCGGCCGTCAACCGTGGTCGGGGCCGGCCGGGTCCGCCCGCGGGTGCGGATCGCCGCCCAGTTCCACCGGCCAGCTGGCGGCCAACCCGGCGAGCCGGGCCACGGCCACGGCCGGATCAGCGCCGCGCCCGACGGCCAGACCGAGCAGGTACGCGGAGACCGGCGCACCGGGACGCAGCACCTGGTGAGCCACGTCGCGGGCCAGATCCAGCACGGTCGGCACCGGCACCTCCGCGGGATCGAGACCGAGCTCCGCACAGGCGGCCGTGACCCAGTCGTCCAGCACCGTCATCGTGTCCACTCCTCCGCCCGCCGTAGGTCACGCTCAGTGTCGCAGTCGAACCAGGGCTCCGGGCCGGCACCGTGCCACGTCACCTCGCGCACGGTGAGGCCGGCGAGCAACTCCCGCAGCGGCGCACCGGCCACCGCACCGCCGCGTCGAACGGTGAGTCGATCGACGGCCGTCCGCAGGGCCGCGGACCGCCACACCCCGCACAGCGTCTGCCGTCGCCCCGACCGGTCCACGTAGCAGGCTCCGTCGACCGTCACCGTCCCCGGCCCTCGCCTGCTCGCCGGCTCGGCGGACCGGGGACGGTCGACGCCGTGCAGGTGGTCCAGCAGGTCGCCGACGGCGTCCCGGGTCAGCAGGGGCAGGTCGGCGGCGAGCAGGGCGACGACGGGTACCTCCGGGTCGAGCAGGGCCAGCCCGGCCGCGACGGCGGCCACCGGTCCGCCGCCCGGTGGCGTCTCCCGGGCCAGCCGAACTCCGGTGATCGCCGGTCCGGGGCCGACCAGGATGCGGGGCGACGCGTCGGCCACGGCGGTCAGCACCCGCTCGCGCATCGGCACCCCGCCGACCGGTAACACCGGCTTGTCCCGCCCGCCCATCCGACGCCCCGCCCCACCGGCGAGCACCACCGCCGCGTACGCCGTCATGCCGCCACGCTAGCCGCCCGCACGCCCCCGGAGGCAGACATGGTGGCCAGCCCCTGTCGAGCTGAACGCACGGACGAATCATCCGCGCGGCGCAACCGGCGCATCCTGGTCGGGGCGGCGTGCCGCAGGTCGGGTGACCCGAGGCAGGATGGATGACGTGGGACGGGCCTCGGATCGACGTCATGTGGTGCGGGTGGATCTGGACGCGGCCGAGACCGGCCGACGCCGGGTGCGGCGACCGGACACGCTCGCCGCGGAGGAGCCGTTGGAGATCCGGGTCGGTTCCGCCGGACCTGGGCGTCGTCCGCCGCTGACCGTCACCATGCGTACCCCGGGTGACGATCTCGACCTGGCCATCGGTTTCCTGTTCAACGAGGGTCTGATCCGCTCCGCGGACGACGTGTCCACCGCGCAGCTGTGTGCCGGCACCGACACCCCGAACACCTACAACGTGGTCGACGTGACCCTGGCGCCCGGGGTACCGGACCCGGTGACCGACCCGACCCGGCACTTCCCCACCACAAGCGCCTGCGGGGTGTGCGGCAAGGCGAGCATCGACGCGGTCCGTACCCGGTCGCGGTACGACGTCGGCGACGACCCGCTCAGCGTGCCGGCGGAGCTGTTGGCCGAGTTGCCGCAGCGGCTGCGGGCCGGGCAGCGGGGCTTCGACCGCACCGGCGGTCTGCACGCGGCGGGCCTGTTCTCCGCGGCCGGCGAGCTGGTGGTGCTGCGCGAGGACGTGGGTCGGCACAACGCGGTCGACAAGGTGGTGGGCTGGGCGGTACGCGAACATCGGCTGCCGCTGACCGGGCAGGTGCTGCTCGTGTCGGGTCGGGCCAGTTTCGAGCTGACCCAGAAGGCGTGGATGGCGGGGGTGCCGCTGCTCGCCGCGGTGTCGGCACCGAGCACCCTCGCGGTCGACGTGGCCGCTGAGGCCGGAATGACCCTGGTCGGGTTCCTGCGGGGGCGGACGATGAACGTCTACACCGGCGGGCACCGGGTCGCCGACTGACCGCGTCCCGGCCCACCGTCAGCGGTTGGCCAGCATCTCGAACAGCTCCAGCCGGGCCGCGGCGTCCCGAGCGATCAGGAAACCCGCGATGCCCAGCACCCAGCCGAGCATGCTGCCCGAGGAGCGGACGATCCACGCGTTGAGCCGGGCGAGCACCGGCTCGACAAGCCTCGGCCAGGCCACCCGGGCGCCCAGCAACAGCATCGCCGGCAACACCATGACCAGGCAGTAGCCGACGAGCAGCGCCATGCTGGTGGGCACCGCCAGGCCGGAGGTGGCGAGTAGACCCAGCGCGCCGAGGTACGGCAGCATCGTCGCCACCTCGGCCAACGCGGCGAACAGCGCCAACCCCACCAGCCAACGCGACGACGAGTCACCGGCGGTCACCCGGTCCCGCCAGCGCAGCACCCGACCCGTACCGGCACCCCGCTTGCCGTCGTACCGGAAGCTGAGCACGAGCAGGCCGACGCCGAGCACCAGCTGACCCCAGAGCACCGGCCGGTTGTCCAGCGCACCGCCCAGCAGCTCAGCCAAGCCGCTACCACCGAAGTACAGCAGCAACCCGACCACGAAGTAGATGCCGGCGATGGTGCCGAGGTAGATCATCACCCGCCGGACGCTCACCGGCCCCGGTGCCAGCAGCAGCCACACCGGGATGAACAGGGTGCCGATGCTGGTGCTGTCCACCAGCGCCAGCCCGGCCAGGGACAGCAGCAGGGCAAGGCTCATGCCGTACCAGGAGCAATCTCGGGCATGCGGCGATTATCCGGCACCGCCGCCAAGGCGGTGACCCCGCCGATCGCCCGCGTCCCACCGCCCTGGACGGTAGCGCCGGCGTCGAGCAGACGCCGCCGACACCTGCCGGTTGGGCTCTGTTCGGGGAGCCGGTCATCGAGGACGCCGTCGTGCGCGCCGCCGCGCCCGACGCCGCGCTCTCGGCAGACCGGTCGCCGGCCAGCCGTCCAGCCGGGACGGTGGCACTCCCCGGCGAAGCAGGTCGTCCAGCAGCACGGCGAGCGAGTAGTCCGGATGGTCGGTCAGCACCCGCTCCAGGGCCACCGCCGCCAACGCGCCCTGCCCGTCCCGCCAGGCGGCGAACGCGAGCAGGGAACCCGGGGCGGCGATCAGCTCCGGCGCGGCGCGGCGCAACACCTCGGCCCAGAACGCGATGTCCTCGTCCCGGCCGTCGGTGCGCTCCCAGGCGTGGTCGCGTACCGGCAGATGGGTGAGGAGCAGGCAGAGCCAGGCCAGCTCGTCGTCAGTCAGCCGCTCACCAGCACGGTGGCGCCGCACCGTGGCCCGCAACGCCGCCGTGCCGGCCGCCCGTAGGGTCCGGGCACCGAGCAGGTCGGCGGCGGGCGCGGCGGCCAGCAGGTCGGTGAGACGTTGCTCCGCCTGCTCGACCGCCACCCGCATCGTCTCCCCGCCGACCGGAGCCACCTGTGCGGCGAGGGCCGCCCGGTCGGGCAGGGCAACCTGTCCGGCGAAGACCGCCGCCGCCGGCACCGCGCTGGACTGCGGGTCGTAACGGGTGCCCTCCGGCGGGCAGCACTCCGGCTCGGTGCAGAGGTAGGACCACCACCGCCCGTCGGTGACCCGCAGCGCGTCGAGCACGGCCAGCCCCGCCTCGGCCAGCGCGGCCCGGACCGCGTCCACCGCCGGGGTCACCCGGGTGGCCGGGCCGTACCCGACGACGGTGGCCGAGTCGGCACCCTGTCGGGCGGTCACCGCGGCGATGTGCTGACCGGGCTCGTAGGGGTCGGCGTCGCCGGGCAGGTCGCCGCGCGCGGCGAAGACGATCCGCTTACCGGACAGCGCCACCACCACGATGCTGTCGGTGGGATGGAAGCCGAGCAGGTACGGCACGGCGGCGATGAGGTCGGCGGGAGAGCGTACGGACAGTCGGGGCAGCTCGGTCGAGTTCATGCAGGCAGCCTGCGAGCCCGGCATCCCGCGCCGCTGCCCCTGTGGACGACACGCCGCTTATCCACAGTTACACAGAGTGTTCTCGCTGCTCACGAGGAATCGGCGGCCGTCGGGAAGTGGAAGCCGTCCCGTTGGCGATACGTTGCGGGGATGGATCTGGCGTACCTGCGGGCGCATCCCGAGCAGTTGCCCACCTTCCTGACCCATCAGCGGATCCGGGAGACGCCGGTGTCCGGCGGCGACATCTGCGCGGCTTCCCGGTTGACCCTGGACGACGGTCACTCGGTGTTCGCGAAGTCCTGGCCGGAGCACGCGGATCGGCCGGTGCCGGAGGGATTCTTCGCCGCCGAGGCGGCCGGGCTGCGGTGGCTACGCGAGGCCGATGCGGTCGCCGTACCGGAGGTGCTGGTCGCGTTGCCGCAGTTGCTGGCCCTTCAGTGGATCGAGCCGGGGGAGCCGAGCCCGGCGGCGGCCGACCGTCTCGGGCGGGAGTTGGCCGGACTGCACCGGGCTGGTGCCGACGCGTTCGGCGCTCGGTGGCCCGGGTTCATCGGCGCGCTGCCGGCGGACAACACGCCGGACGACGGCCCGTGGCCGGAGTGGTTCGCTCGGGCCAGGCTGCTGCCCTACCTGCGCCGATCGGTCGACGGTGGAGCCCTCACCAGCGCCGACGCGGCCCTGGTCGAGCAGGTCATCGCCCGGGTCGACGAGTTCGGCGGTGACGAGCCACCCGCCCTCATCCACGGTGACCTCTGGCCGGGCAACCTGCTCTGGGGTGACGACGACCGGGTCTGGCTGGTCGACCCGGCGGCGCACGGTGGGCACCGGGAGACCGACCTGGCCCAGTTGGCGCTCTTCGGCGGCCCGCCGCACCACGACCGGATCATGGCGGCGTACCAGGAGAGCTGGCCGCTCGCCGACGGATGGCGGGCCCGGGTGCCGCTGCACCAGCTGCACCTGCTGCTCGTGCACACCGCGCTCTTCGGTGCCGCGTACCGCGATTCGGTAACCCGCAGCGCCCGGGACGCCCTGAACGGGGTCGGTCGCGCTACCGTCGACCAGTGAGCCTCCCCCCGCCCACCGGCCTCGTCGACCGGTACGGCCGCGTCGCCCGAGACCTGCGGGTGTCGCTGACCGACAAGTGCAACCTGCGCTGCACCTACTGCATGCCCGCCGAGGGGCTGCCCTGGCTGGCCGGGCCGCAACTGCTCACCGACGACGAGGTGGTCCGGCTGATCCGGGTCGCGGTGTGCCGGCTCGGGGTCGACGAGGTGCGGTTCACCGGCGGTGAACCGCTCATCCGTCCCGGTCTGGTCGGCATCGTCGAAGCCGTCGCGGCCCTCGACCCGCGCCCCCGGATCTCGCTCACCACGAACGGCATCGGCCTGGACCGACTCGCCCCCGCGCTGCGCGCCGCCGGACTGGACCGGGTGAACGTCTCGCTCGACACGCTGGACCGGGAACGCTTCACCCGACTCACCCGTCGGGACCGGCTGGCCGACGTGCTGGCCGGTCTGGCCGGCGCGGCCACCGCCGGGCTGACGCCAGTCAAGATCAACGCCGTGTTGATGCGCGGTGTCAACGAGGACGAGGCACCGACGCTGCTGCGCTTCGCCCTCGACCACGGCTACGAGCTGCGGTTCATCGAGCAGATGCCGCTGGACGCGCAGCACGGCTGGGATCGCGCCGCCATGGTGACCGCCGACGAGATCCTGGCCGCGCTGCGTGCCGCGTACGACCTCAGCCCGGACCCGACCGAACGCGGCACCGCGCCCGCCGAGACCTGGCTGGTCGACGGCGGCCCGGCCCGGGTCGGCGTGATCGGCACGGTGACCCGGCCCTTCTGCGGCGACTGCGACCGGACCCGGCTCACCGCCGACGGGCAGATCCGCAACTGCCTGTTCGCCACCGAGGAGTCGGACCTGCGCGGTGCGCTGCGGGCCGGAGCCGACGACGAGGAACTGGCCCGCCGCTGGCGGGCGGCGACGCTGGGCAAGCGGGCCGGGCACGGCATCGACGACCCGTCCTTCCTGCAACCGACCCGGCCGATGTCGGCCATCGGAGGCTGACCGTGGCGAGCGTCACCGTCCGCTATTTCGCCGGGGCCCGGGCCGCGGCCGGCCGCGCCGAGGAGACCACCACCGCTGGTCGGTCGCTCGACGAACTGGTGGCCGAGCTGGCCGAGCGGCACGGCGGCCGGTTGGCACCGGTGCTGGCGGTGTCGAGTTTTCTGATCGACGGCGTGACCTGTCATGATCGGCAGAAGCCGCTGCCGGCCGGGGCGACGATCGACGTCCTGCCTCCCTTCGCCGGCGGCTGAGGGGGAGCCACACGTGTTCGCGGTACTCGGCTTCGTCACCACCCTTGCCGTGATCACCGGGTTGATCCATCTCTACCTGTGGAAACGGTTGGTGAAGGACACCACCACCGCCGGACGCTGGCGGCGGGCCGGCACGGTCACCGCCGTGGTGCTGGCCCTGCTGGTGCCGGCCACGATGGTCGGCACCCGAGCCGGGATGTACTGGCTAGCCTGGCCGGGCTACCTCTGGCTCGCGCTGATGTTCTACCTGCTGGTGCTGCTCGTCGTGCTGGAAGTCCCGATGGTGGTGGCGCGGCTGGTGCTGCGCCGCCGGTCGGTCCTGGTCGCTCCGGAGCCGGTACTGGTCGGCCCGGCCGCCGCCCCCGTGCCCGGGTCGTCGACCGACGAGCCGGCCGACGACGAGCCGGCCGCGCCGGGTGCACCGGCCCAGCCGACCGCCGACGGTCCGACGGATGGACCGGCCGCCGGCGCGGTCGGCCCCGACCACGATCCGGGCCGCCGCCTGCTGCTCGCCCGGGGTGCCGCGATCTTCGCCGGACTCACCGCCACCGGCCTGGTCGGCTACGGCGTACGCACCGCGCTGGGTCCGCCCCGGCTGGACCGGGTGCAGATCCGGCTGGCCAAGCTGCCCCGCAGCATGGACGGCCTGCGCATCGCCACCGTCTCGGACATCCACATCGGCCCGCTGACCGGCCGGGCGCACACCGAGCGGATCGTGGCCGCGATCAACCGGCTGGACGCCGACATCGTCGCCGTGGTCGGCGACCTGGTCGACGGCACGGTGGCCGAGCTGGGCGACGACGCCGCACCGCTGCGCGACCTGCAAGCACGCCACGGCAGCTACTTCGTCACCGGCAACCACGAGTACTACTCCGGGGTGGAGGAGTGGGTGGCCGAGGTCGACCGGCTCGGGCTGCGGGTGCTCCAGAACCAACGACTGGAGATCGCCACCCGTGGTGGAGTGCTCGACCTGGCCGGCGTCAACGACGTCTCCGCCGTCGGCAACGGTGTCTCCGCGCCGCCGGACTACGACGCCGCGCTGGGTGACCGTGACCCGTCCCGGCCGGTGGTGCTGCTCGCCCACCAGCCGGTGGCGGCCCTGGAGGCGGCGCGGTACGGGGTCGACCTGCAACTGTCCGGCCACACGCACGGCGGTCAGATCGTCCCCTTCAACCTGCTGGTGAAGCTGGAACAGCCGGTCGTCTCCGGGCTCGGTGAGGTGGACGGGACCAAGGTCTACGTGACCAACGGCGCCGGCTTCTGGGGGCCTCCGGTACGGGTCGGCGCGGAGCCTCAGGTCACCCTCGTCGAGCTTCATTCGGCATAGCGCAGCTCACCTCCGTGCGTGGCGGCGCGCGGGAGCGCAGCCGGTCGTGACAGGATGCGGCGTGCCCCCGTTCAGCGCCGTACCCCCCGGTGGCCTGTCGCCCTTCGTCGCGGACCTGCACATCCACTCGAAGTACTCGCGGGCCTGTAGCCGCGACCTGACCCTGCCGAACCTGGGCTGGTGGGCGCGACGCAAGGGCATCGCGGTCCTCGGTACCGGTGATTTCACCCATCCGGCCTGGTACGACCACCTGCGGGAGACCCTGCATCCCGCCGAGCCGGGCCTGTACCGGCTGTCGCCGCAGGCGGAGCGGGACATCGCCCGTCGGCTGCCGCCCCGGCTGGCCAGCGAGGCGGAGGGCGATCCGGTCCGGTTCATGCTCAGCGTGGAGATCTCCACGATCTACAAGCGGGACGACCGGACCCGCAAGGTTCATCACCTGATCTACCTGCCGGACCTGGACGCGGTGGGCCGGTTCAACGCCGCGCTCGGCCGGATCGGCAACCTCGGCTCGGACGGCCGGCCCATCCTCGGTCTGGACTCGCGCGATCTGTTGGAGATCACGCTGGAGGCGAGTGGGGACGGATACCTGGTACCGGCGCACATCTGGACGCCGTGGTTCTCGGCGCTGGGCTCGAAGTCCGGCTTCGACGCGATCGCCGACTGCTACGCCGATCTGGCCGAACACATCTTCGCGGTGGAGACCGGGCTCTCCTCGGACCCGGCGATGAACTGGCGGGTGGGCAGCCTGGACCGCTACCGGCTGGTCTCCAACTCCGACGCGCACTCACCACCCGCCCTCGCCCGGGAGGCCACCGTCTTCGCCTCGGCCCGGGACTACTTCGCCATCCGGGAGGCGCTGCGTACCGGTGACGGGCTGGCTGGGACGATCGAGTTCTTCCCTGAGGAGGGCAAGTACCACGCCGACGGCCACCGGCTGTGCGGGGTGAACTGGGCACCGGAACGGACCCGGGAGGCCGGCGGACGCTGCCCGGAGTGCGGTAAGCCGTTGACGGTGGGCGTACTGAGTCGGGTCGAGGATCTGGCCGACCGGCCCGAGGGGTACCGGCCGCAGCACGCTCCCGACGTGACCCACCTGATCCAGCTCGCCGAGATCCTTGGTGAGATCCACAAGGTTGGTCCGCGCTCGAAGCGGGTCGAGGGGAAGCTCACCGAGCTGGTCGCCGCGCTCGGCGCGGAGTTGGAGATCCTGATTCGCGTTCCGCTGGACGAGATCGGCCGGATCGGCGGCGAGTTGCTCGCCGAGGGCATCGGCCGGCTCCGTCGCGGTGAGGTCCGCCGGGTGCCGGGCTACGACGGCGAGTACGGCGTGATCACCCTGTTCGACCCGACGGAGCTGACCGACGGCACCGGGGTGTCCGCCGGGCAGGAGACGCTGTTCGACGTACCGGTGGTGCCCGCACCGCGACGTGCCTCGGAGTCCATGGCCAAGACGGGTGCTGCGACGAAGCCGGCGACCGGTGCGCAGCGCCCGCCGGCGAAGCCTGAGCCCAAGCGCAGGCCGGCGGTCCCGGCACCGCCGATCGCGCCGGCACCCTCTCCGCACGAGCCGTTCGAACCGATGCTCGCCGGCATGGAGGAGGTCGGCACCGGCCTGCTCGACCGGCTCGACGCGATGCAGCGGGTCGCCGCCTCGGCCCCCGGAGGTCCGCTGTTGATCGTCGCCGGTCCCGGTACCGGCAAGACGCGCACGTTGACCCACCGCATCGCGTACCTGTGCGCCGAGTTGAACGTCTTTCCCGAGCAGTGCCTGGCCATCACGTTCACCCGGCGGGCCGCCGAGGAACTGCGGCACCGCCTGGACGGCCTGCTGGGCCCGGTCGCCGAGGACGTCACCGTCGGCACGTTCCACTCGCTCGGGCTGACCATCCTGCGGGAGAACACCCAGGCCGCCGGGCTGGTCGAGGGCTTCCGGATCGCCGACGACGCGGAGCGGGCCGCCGTGCGGGCCGAGGCCGGGGACGATCCGGCCCGTTACACGACGCTGCTGCGCAAACAGGGTCTGGTGGACCTGGACGAGTTGCTCACCCTGCCGGTGGCGCTGCTGCTTCAGGACCGGCGGCTGGTCGACCGGTACCGCGAGCGCTGGCGGTGGATCTTCGTCGACGAGTACCAGGACGTCGACGCGGTGCAGTACGAACTGCTGCGCCTGCTCAGTCCACCCGACGGCAACCTGTGCGCGATCGGCGACCCGGACCAGGCGATCTACTCGTTCCGTGGTGCCGACGTCGGGTACTTCCTGCGCTTCTCGCAGGACTTCACCGATGCCCGGCTGGTCCGGCTCAACCGCAACTACCGGTCGTCGGCGCCGATCCTGGCCGCCGCGGTGCAGGCCATCGCGCCGTCATCGCTGGTGCGGGGTCGCCGGTTGGATCCGGCCCGGCTCGACCCGGAGGCCCCGCTGGTCGGCCGGTACGCCGCCACCTCCGTCGCGGACGAGGCCGACTTCGTGGTACGCACCGTCGACGAGCTGGTCGGTGGCCTGTCCCACCGGTCGCTCGATTCCGGCCGGATCGACGGCCGGTCGACCACGCTGTCCTTCTCGGACATCGCGGTGCTGTACCGCACGGACTCGCAGGCGGCCCCGATCGTGGACGCGCTGGCCCGGGCCAACATCCCGGTGCAGAAGCGCTCGCACGACCGGCTGCGGGACCGCCCCGGGGTCACCGCCATCGCTCGCGAGCTGCGGCACGCCCCCGGTGTCGAGGGTGCCCTGCCCGCCCGGGTACGCCTCGCCGGCCAGGTGCTCGCGGACCGGTTCGCCATCCCGACCCTGGACGGGTCCGGCGGGATACGCCCGGAGGACGTCCGGACCGCCGTCGACCTGCTGACACCGCTGGCCCGCCGGTGCGGCGACGACCTGGAGATGTTCCTGTCACAGCTCGCCACCGGCGCCGAGGTGGACGCGATCGACCCGCGTGCCGAGGCGGTCACCCTGCTGACCCTGCACGCCGCGAAGGGTCTGGAGTTTCCGGTGGTCTTCCTGGTCGGTGTCGAGGACGGGCTGCTGCCACTGCGTTGGCCCGGCGCCCCGACCGACGAGGCAGCGGTGGCCGAGGAGCGGCGACTCTTCTTCGTCGGGTTGACCCGGGCCCAGGACCGGCTCTACGTCAGCCACGCCGCCCGTCGGTTCCGGCACGGCTCGGAGCGGGACTGCCGCCCGTCACCGTTCATCGACGCGGTGGACCCGGGCCTGTTCGAACGCCTCGGCGACAGCGCGGGCCCCCGGCGACCCAAGGACCGCCAGCTGCGCCTCATCTGACGCTGGTGCGCTGTCCAGACAGCGCACCTGGGCCGGTCGGGTTGCCGACCGGCTCGGCGGCTGTGCCACCTTGGACCGTCCGCACGCACTACGGTGACGGTGGCGGTGCCGGTTGGTCGTCCGACCACCCACCGGCTCCACCCGAGGCTCAGGAGGGCGTGCATGGCGAACTACGGACCACCGGGGCCGGGCCCGCAGCCGTGGCACGAGCCGCAACCCGGCGAGTGGTACGGCCACGGCCGGCCGCCCGACGCACCGCCGCCGCACGACCCGGACCAGACCCGCGAGTTCGGTCGCCCGTACGGCGACCAGTCCCACGGTCGCGCCCCCGGACAGAACTACGGGTACGGCCAGGACCCCGGCAGCGGTCAGGACCACGGGTACAGCCGGGACCACGGAGGTGGACAGCGCTACGGGCCCGGCGAGTCCTACGACTCCGCAGGTCACGGCGGCGGTTGGTACGGCACCACCGGCCCGGGACACCTCCCACAGGCTCCGGATACCTGGGGGCGGTCCGCCCACCAGCACGACGCGGAGACCGGGTACGCCGGCACCCCCGCGCCACCGCCACCGCGCCGGCGCGGACGGATGCTTGTCGTGCTGGCAGCCGGTCTGGTGCTGATGCTGGGCGGTGCGACGGCGCTCTATCTGCTCGGGCGGGACGGCGAGGCACCGACTCCGGTGGCCGCGCCGACCGAGGAGGGGGCACCCGCCCCGGACGCTCAGGACGACGAGACCGCGCCCGACGACCCGGCCGCCGCATCCTCCGCCGACCCCCGCTTCGTGCAGGCGGGGCAGTGTGTACGCAACGACTCGGGGGCCGGCGGCAAGCCCAGGCTGCTGCTGAGTGAGTGTGCGCCGAGGTCGTACGAGGTGCTGCGGCGCATCGACGGCAAGACCAGCGGAGAGCGTGACGCCGAGGAGAAGTGCGCGGCGGTCGACGGCTACACCAACTGGTACTTCTACGACAGCGAGTTGGACTCGCTCGACTTCGTGCTGTGCCTCAAGCAGCGCGGCTGAGGACCTATCACCGAAACTAGTGCTGTCTAGCCTGGAGGCTAGACAGCACTAGTTTTTGGTCGAGGGCAACACGCCGGTACCGCCGTCTATCCATGTCTAGCCTCTCCTCTAGACGGCCCGATACTCTGCGATGCGTGGATCCGGTCCGCAACCCCTACGCGCCGGGCGCCGGCCAGCGTCCGCCCGAACTCGCCGGGCGGGGGCGGGAACTGGACGTCTTCGACATCGTCCTGGAACGCATCGCCCGCGGCCGACCGGAACGCAGCCTGATGCTCACCGGGCTCCGCGGCGTCGGCAAGACCGTCCTGCTGAACACGTTGCGCTCGCAGGCGATCAACCGGCTCTGGGGCAGCGGAAAGATCGAAGCACGACCGGATCAGTCGTTGCGCCGACCGATCGCCGCCGCCCTGCACATGGCCGTCCGGGAGCTGGCACCGAGGCACCGGGCACCGGAGCGGATCGACGCCTTCCTCGGGGTGCTCAAGGCCTTCGCCCAACGTGGCGCGCCGACCGGCCGGGGTGGGGCCGCTCCGAAGCTGCGCGACAGGTGGCAGCCCGGCATCGACGTGCCAGCGGCAAGTGGGCGGGCCGACTCCGGCGACATCGAGATCGACCTGGTGGAACTGCTCACCGACGCCGCCTCCGTCGCCAGCGACGTGGGCACCGGCGTCGCCATCTTCATCGACGAGATGCAGGACCTCGGGCCGGAGGACGTCTCCGCGCTCTGCGCCGCCTGCCACGAGCTTTCGCAGCTCGGCGCGCCCCTGATCGTGGTCGGGGCCGGGCTGCCGCACCTGCCGGCGGTGCTGAGCGCGGCGAAGTCGTACTCCGAGCGGTTGTTCCGCTACCAGCGCATCGACCGCCTCGACCGGATCGCCGCCGACCACGCACTCTGCGCGCCGGCCGAGCGGGAGGACGTGGCGTACGAGGCAAAGGCCCTCGACCTGCTCTACGAGAAGTCCGGCGGATATCCGTACTTCGTGCAGGCGTACGGGAAGGCGACCTGGGACCACGCCCCCCGGTCACCGATCACCCCGGCCGACGTACGCGTCGCCGCACCGGAGGCCGAGGCGGAGCTGGCCGTGGGCTTCTTCGGCTCCCGCTTCGAGCGGGCCACCCCCGCCGAGCGGGAGTACATGCGCGCGATGGCGACGCTGTCGCTCGTCGAAGGGGAGAACGACGGCGGCGGCCGGGACGACATGGACGCGGCGGTGCCGACCTCGGAGATCGCCCGAGCCCTCGGCCGTAAGCCTGCCAGCCTCTCGCCGGCTCGGGATGCGTTGATCAAGAAAGGGCTGATCTACTCCGGGGAACGCGGCACGGTCGCCTTCACCGTCCCCCACTTCGGCCGCTACCTGCGCACCCAGCCCGCCTGAGCTGGATCTCCACGGAGACCGGCCAGAGTTGGCGCGGCTGCGGCGCGCCACGGCACGGCATTCGGTGGTCGATGCCCTCCTGCGGTCCTGTCGAGCCACTCACATGAACTCGCCGCGCCGGACCGAGCGATCCGCATCGTGTGGTCGGTCAGCGGTCCGAGCTGTGACATGGCAGGCGAGTCCAGGTGAGACAGCGGTCAGACCTTGGACCAGGGCGGTGGGAAGACCACCTCGCCCCGCGGGGGTGGCGGCTCGCCGCTGGTGGCCGGCGGCAGCACCAGTGCCTGCCACGGCTCGCCGAGGCCGGACCAGGGGCTGGTCAGGCCCAACTGGTCGGCCCGGCTGAAGCCGAAGCGCCGGTAGTAGGCCGGATCGCCGAGGACCACCACCAGCCGCTCACCGAGTTCCGTAGCCGCCTCCAGGGCGGCCTGCACCACCGACGTGCCGAGCCCGATCCGCTGCCGGTGCGGCGCCACACCCACCGGGCCCAATGCCAGCGCCGGTGTGCTGGCCGTGCCCGAATTGACAAGCACCCGGGTGAGCAGGGCACAACCGACGATCTCCCCGCCGTACTCGGCGACCATCGCCAGCTCCGGCAGCCACGCGTCGCTGCCCCGCAGCTCGTCGACGAGGCGTACCTCCGGTGGGACGGCGACGTCGGGTCGGGCGAACGCCGCGGCCAGCACCCGGCGGATCGCGCCGGTGTCGGCCGGGTCCTCGGGTCGCAGCCGCAGGGTCGTCACGCGGCGTAGGGTACCCCGGAAGACCCGTCCATCCGCGACGGTCCTCGATTCCGGGCGCGGCGGCACCGACACACTCGATCGATCGACATACCCCGTTGCGGGGCGTAGTCACGCCCCGGACAGGGTATGACTGTTCCATGACGCCCGTACGATCCCTCGCCCGCGCCATGCTGAGCGGCATCTTCGTGGTCAGCGGCGCCCGCAACTTCGCCAACCCCGGCCGCCTGACGCCCACCGCGAAACCGATAACCGATCGGGTGACGCCGCTGCTGGAGCGGGCGCATCCGCGGATCCCCACGGATACTGAAACCCTGATCCGAGCCAACTCGGCCGTGCAGCTCGGTGCCGGGCTCATGCTGGCCACCGGGCGGTTCACCCGGCTGGCGGCCCTGGTGCTGGCCGGCACGCTGATCCCGGTCACCCTCGCCGGGCACCCCTTCTGGCTCAACGACGACCCGGCAGCGAAGAGCAACAACCAGATCCACTTCCTGAAGAACCTCGGTCTCTTCGGTGGGTTGCTGCTCGCCGCCGCGGACACGGAGGGTAAGCCCGGACTACGCTGGCGGGCCGGTCACCGCATCGGCCACTCGCGACGGTCGGTGCGCCGCGCCGTCCGGACCGCCCGTCGGGAGGCCCGGATCGCCCTCCGGTCCGCCGCCACCGCTCGGCGGCTGCCCGGCTGAGCGGTAGGCGTCCCCCTCACCCCCGCTGAGCTGCGATCCAACCACCCCCACCCAGGCTAAGGCCGCGAATCACCTGAACCGTCCGGTAGGCGTTAACGCGGTGGAAATGTCAAAAGAATGTGTGGGATCGGACACGGTCGCATAACGCGGGAGGCACTGACGTGAGGCGCCGTTCTAGGCTCCGTACTGGACCTGGACGGGTAGGACGACCTTGGTACGGGGGTGGCCACGCCATGCCGACGATCGTCGGTAGAGGGCTGGACCGCCTCGCCACAGTCCGTCGCGTAACGCGTGGGATCGATCGTAGGACAGTCGTACGGGCGGGCATCGTCGCCGCCGTCGCCTACGCCGCATGGCTTGCCATCGGCGCTTTCGGGCGTCCGTACAACTTCTTCGACATGAAGATCTACCACGGCGCGGTGGTCTGGTGGGCGAGCGGTCACGAGCTGTACGAGTTCGTAGCGCCCGACACAACCCTGGGTTTCACCTACCCTCCCTTCGCCGGGCTGGCCATGCTGCCGATGGCGCACCTGCCGGTCACCCTGGCCGGTCTGGTCAACGCCGCGGTCAGCATCGCCGCGCTGGCCGTGGTGCTGGCCGCGCTGCTGCGCCCGATCGTCGACCGGCTGGGCTGGCCACTGTGGTACACGGTGGCCATCGCCACGCCGCTGGCCGTCGCCATCGAACCCACCCGGGAGACGCTCGGCTACGGGCAGGTCAACCTGCTGCTGTTCGCCCTGATCCTGGCCGACCTGGTCGCCCTGCGCTGGCGCTCACGCCGCGGCACCCACCAGGCCGAGGACGACGGCCCGCTGCTGCGGTTCGTCTACGGCGGTGCCTGGGCCGGCGTGGGCATCGGCCTGGCCACCGCCGTCAAGCTGACCCCGGCCCTGTTCATCTTCTACCTGATGATCACTCGACAGTGGCGGGTGGCCGCGACGGCCATCGGCACCGCCGTCGGAGTGACCATCGGCAGCTTCGGCATCGTCGGCGCGGAGTCCCGCGACTACTTCGGCAGCGTGCTGTGGCAGACCGAACGGGTGGGCGCCGCCGACATGACGCCCAACCAGTCCCTGGCCGGTCTGCTGGCCCGGCTCTACGACTCGATCGAGACCCCCGGCCTGCTCTGGCTCGCCTTCTCCGTGCTGGTGCTGGCGCTCGGACTGTCACGGGCGTCCAACGCCCACTCCGACGGCGACGAACTGACCGCCTTCACGCTTGTCGGCCTGACCGCCAACGTGATCAGCCCGATCTCCTGGACGCACCACCTCGTCTGGGTGATCCCGGCGATCATCGTCCTGGCCGACAACGCGATCCGTCGGCACGATGCCAGCCGGGGGCCGATCCGATCCGCGTCAACGCCGTACGGCGGGCCGCCGGGAGTCGCCACCCTCCGACCACCGATCTGGTACCCGACGCTCACCGGATTCCGCCACGGCATCGCCGCCATCGGGCTCTACCTGCTCTTCCTGATCTCGCCCATCTGGCCGTACGAGCACCAACTGCCGGAGGTCTCCCACTACCAGGACGGCCTGTTCGGCGCGTTGATGGAGAACTCCCTGGCGCTGGCGCTGATCCTGCTGGTCGCCGCACTGCCGTGGCGGCCCGGGGCGGAACCCGCCTTCCACACCGACCGGGCGGCGCGCGCCTCGATGCTGTACGGACGGCGTTAGGCCCACCGCTCAGGGGCAGTTCACCCACTCCTCGGTGCCGTCGGTGAAGACCTGCCGCTTCCAGATCGGCAGCCGGGCCTTCGCCTCGTCCACCAGCCGGGCACAGGCAGCGAACGCGGCGGCGCGGTGGGCGGTGCTGACCGCCGCCACCAGGGCCACGTCGCCGATGGCCAGTGGGCCGATGCGGTGCGACACCGCCACGGCGTACACGTCGGGGTCGGCGGCGATCTCGTCGGCGACCTCCTGGAGCACCTTCGCGGCGTTCGGGTGGCCCTCGTACTCCAGGCTGACCACCGACCGCCCGTGGTCGTGATCGCGCACCACCCCGGCGAACGACACCACCGCGCCGGCCCGAGGGTCGGCGACCGCCGCCTCGTGGGCGGCGAGATCCAGTGGCTGGTCGGTAACGGTGCTGATGACGGTCACCATGCCCGCTCCCCAGGTAGCAGCGGCAACGGCACGATCGGAACCCGATCACCCACCGAGCCGGTGGTGCCGGGGCTGATCACGGCGAACCCGTCCGCGTTGGCGAGCCCGCGCAGCATGGCCGAACCGACGTGCCGGACCGGGTGGGCCGTCCCGGCGACCCGGTCGAGCCGCACCAGCGCCAGGTGGGTCTGGTTGCCACGGCCGGCAACAGACTCGGCGAGGACGGCGTGCGGAAGTGTCGGCAACGACCGACCGGCGAGCCCGGCCAGTAGCGGGACCACGAGAGACACCAGCGCGATGACGGCGGACTGCGGGTTGCCGGGCAGCCCGGCCACGAACCGGACCTGACCGTCGGCACCGACCAACCTGGCCAGCAGCATCGGGAAGCCGGGACGCACCGCGACCGTGTTGACCACGTATTCCGCACCTAACGTCGCCAGCGCCGGGTGCAGGTGGTCGACCGGGCCGTGCATGGTGCCGCCTGTGGTGCAGACCAGTTCGGCGTGGTCCAGGGCGGCGCGCAGCGCGGCCACGTGAGCGTCAAGCGTGTCGGCGACGGGGCCGACCACGCCGTCGGGATCGATGCGGCAGCCGTACCGTCGTAGCCAGCCCGGCACCGCTGGGCCCAGCGCGTCACGGACCCGCCCGTCGCCCGGCGGGCCCGCGGTGAGCAGCTCGTCGCCGAAGACCAGCAGTGCGGCCCGAGGCTGCCGGCGTACCCGCAGCGTGTCGAGGCCGCACGAGGCGGCCAGACCGATCACCGCTGGGTCGACCGGTGTCCCGGCCGGCAGCAGTTCCTCACCGGCGGTCGCCTCCTCGCCGGGCCGCCGCCACTCCGGCGTGGCACGCGGCACGCCGTCGACAAACCCCGCCGGGGTACGCCTCGACTCCTCCACCCTGAGCACCGCCGAGGCACCCGCCGGCACCATCGCCCCGGTGGCGATCTCGACCGTCGTTCCGTCCTCGGTCAACGGGGCAGCCGTACTGCCGGCGAGGACCCGCCCGACGACCCGCCACGGGCCGGCACCACGAACCGCCCAGCCGTCCACACTCGACGTCGGGAACGCCGGCAGGTCGGTCCGGGGGGTGAGTGGTTCGGCGAGAGTGTGCCCGTCGGCCTCGGCGAGTGGCAGCTCGACGGCGGGCAGCGCGGCGGCCAGGCCGGCCGCGTGCACCCGGGAGCGGGCCTGCGCCCAGTCGGCCGGCGGTGGCGCGGAGACCTCGTCGGTGGAGGCGGTTTCCTTTCTCACCGGCCGAGCCTAACCGGCCGCCGGGTGGTCACCACCGCGCAGCTGATCGACCGTGTGGGCCAGGATCGGTCCCAGCACGGCGAGGCCGTCCCGTGCCCCGCCGGTCGAGCCGGGCAGGTTCACCACAAGCGTGCGGCCGGCCACCCCGGCCACCCCTCGGGAGAGCACGGCGGTAGGCACCTTGTCGCGGCTGTGCGCGCGGATCGCCTCGGCGATGCCGGGAATCTCGTAGTCGAGCAGGGCCCGCGTCACGTCGGGTGTGCGATCGGTGGGGGTGATCCCGGTGCCGCCGCTGGTCAGCACCACGTCGATGCCGTCCGCCACGGCCGCCCAGACCGCCTGGCCGACCGGGTCGCCGTCCGGCACGACCACCGGTTCGTCCACCGCGCAGCCCAACTCCCGCAGCCCGGCGACGAGGAGCGGGCCGCTGGTGTCGGCGTAGACACCGGCGGCGGCCCGGTTGGAGGCCACCACCACCCGGGCGCGGATCACGGCCGGTCCTCCGGGCGCTGCCACAGGCCGGTCTTGCCGCCCTCCTTGCGCAGCACTCGGACCGCGTCGACGCTGGCCGCCGGGTCCACGGCCTTGACCATGTCCACCAGAGCCAACCCGGCGACCGCGACCGCGGTCAGCGCCTCCATCTCCACGCCGGTGCGGTCGGCGGTACGGGCGGTGGCGGTGATCTCGACCGTGTCGGCGGTCAGCGTCAGGTCGATGGTGACACCGTGCAGGGCGATCGGGTGGCACAGCGGAATCAGGTCGGGAGTGCGCTTGGCGCCCATGATCCCGGCGAGCCGCCCGACCGCCAGGGCGTCGCCCTTCGGCAGGCCGTCTCCACGCAGCAGGTCGATCACCTCACGGGTGGTCCGCAGCCGGCCGGCGGCGGTCGCCGCACGACCGGTGACCTGTTTGGCGGAAACATCGACCATGCGCGCCGCACCGGCGGTGTCGACGTGGGTGAGCTGGGCAGGTTCGGTCACGGTCGCGAGCCTATCCGTGCCGTGCGACAGTCGGTACGGCGCTCGGAAGGAGCGGCGCTCCCGCGCCGCTCCTTCCGAGACCGGCCTGCCTCCGGTTGCTGGGGTAGACCCGGCGGCAGGGGTCGCGACGAGATCCGGCAACTGTCGGATCTCCCCCCGTCGGCGAACGTCCGGGAGGCTAACGACCCCGGCGATAAGAAATCGATAAGGACGAGGGCCGGAGAGGTCCGGCGATCAGCAGGTCGGCGTGCGCCGCTTCAGCTCGGCGAGACGGTGCTCGATCTCGAACCGCTCCGGTGCCCCGGTCGGCACGATGAGCACCAGTGCGCGCTCCAGATGTCGCCGCGCCTCGGCCGGGTCCGCGACCAGCAGGTGCTCGGCCAGACCGGCCAGCGCCCGGGCCTGCTCGTAACGGTTGTCGATCCGGACCGCCAGGTCGAGCGCTCGCCTGTGGGCCCGCACGGCGGCGTCGATGTCGCCGTCGGCCGCCAGCGTCAGGCCGAACTCGTTCAACGCGGTGCACTCCGCCTGCCGCTCGGCCGAGTGGCCGGTGAGTTCCAGCGCCAACTCGTGCTGCCGCCGGGCCTCCGCGAGCAGACCCACGCCGCGATAAGCCATGCCCATCACGCTGCGCGCGTCGGCCTCTCCGTACCGATGCCCCGTCTCGGCATAAAGGATCATGGCGGATCGCAGCAGCCGCAGTGCCTGGGCGTGCTCACCCTTGCGAGTGCGAACGGCGGCGATGTGGCTCAATGCGTTGGCGATCTGGTATCGGTCACCTTCCACCCGCGCCCAGAGCAGATGACAGCGATGCACCCGCAGCGCTTCCTCGTAGCGACCCAACCAGGTGAGGGCGATGCCGACGTTCGGCAGGTGTACCCGAACCTGGCCTATCAGCCGCATCGGAAGGTCGCGTAGTGCCGCCAGCGCGAGATCGGCGGACTCGTGAAAATCACCCACCAAGCAGTGCACCACGCTCAGGTTCCCCCGGATCCGGGCGATGTCTCCACGGTGGCCGATTGATTCAGCATCCACCAGCGCAGATTTCAGGCACCGGACCGCCTGGTCATGCGAACCGGTCTTGATCAACGCCGAGGCGAGGTAATTTTTCATGACGCCGACGGCCCGGCCGTCCCCCGCCTGCTCTGCGGCGGCCAGCCCCAACTCGTGCGTACGCTGAATATCCTCGAAGTAGCCACGTACGTAGTAGAAGCGCCACAGCACACGGGCCATCTTCCAGGTGTAGCCGTGGAGTGAGTTCTTCGCCGCCAGTTCGATGAACAGATTCAGGTTGCCCCGCTCCCGCTCGACCCAGTCGATGTCGACCGTCTCGGAACCAGGCAGGATATCGGGTCGCTCCGGCGCTACGTCGCCAATGTCGCGGTAGATGTCGATGAGCCTGTTCAATGACGTCGTGGCGACGATCGACAATTGCATGACCTGGTCGAGCAGACTGGCGAGCGCAGCTCTTCGCACCTCCACCGAATCTGTCTCCAGGCACTTCTCGCGGGCGAACTGTCGAACCAGGTCGTGCATCCGGTAACGACCGTCCTCCGATTCTTCGACCAAGTGACGGTCGACCAGATCGTCGAGGACATGACTCGCTTTCGCGTACGACAGGCCGGACATCGCCGCCACCATGCTGGTGCAGTAATGTCCGGTGTGTAGACCCAGTAAGCGGAACACCCGCTTACTCACCTCGTGCAACGGCTCGTACGAGGCGGTGAAGGCCGCAGCGACGCTGCGCTCACCTGTTCCGAAGCTGGCCAGCCCAGAGTCATTCGCGGCCAGACGAGCGGCGAGGTCGACCAACCGGCGGTTGCGTCGGTGAGCCAGTCGCGACCCGACCAGCCGGATCGCCAGCGGCAGGTAACCACAGTTACGGACTATCTCTGCGGCGGATTCAGGTTCCGCGTGCACCCGCTCTTCGCCAGCGCTGACCGCGAGCAGGCGGACGCCCTCTTCGGGCGACAGCACCGACAGGGATTCGGGAGGCCCGAGATCCAGGTCGAGAAGTCGACGACGGGAGGTGATCAGGATGACCGACGACGCGGTGACCGGCAACAGCGGAGCAACCTGGTCACTGTCCGCCGCGTTGTCGAGCACGACTACCACACGGCGAGCGGACAGTTCCCTGCGCCACAACCCCCGCCGTTCGTCGACATCCACTGGAATTCGGGGTGCCGGCACACCCAACTGGCGCAGGAGCACCACGAGGGCGGTGGCGGGATCCATCACGTTGCCCTCGTCGTGACCGCGCAGGTCGACGAAGAGTTGACCATCCGGGTGCGAGGCCGCCAGGCGTCTGGCGACCTGCACGGCGAGGGTCGTCTTGCCGCTGCCCGCCATCCCGTCGATCAGGTGAACGACGGGTGCCGGGCCTGCGCCGGCTCGACTCCGGCCGACCATCCGCTCGACGAGGGCCTCCCGGCCAACGAAATGAGCCACCGGTCTGGGTAGCCAGTCCCAATCCGTCCGACCGGTGTCGGGTTCCGCCGAGGTCCGCGCGCTCGACCCGTCGCTGCCACCAGATGCGGCTGAGACGGCGGCCGGCACCGCGGCCAGTCGCTGCTCGGTCATCTCCTGATGCAGTCGTCGGAGATCCGGTCCGGGTTCGACGCCGAGTTCGGTCCGCATCACTCGGGCCGCGGACCGAAACACCGAGATCGCGCTTGTCACATCACCGCGTCGATGCAGGGCTCTCATGAGCAGCAGCAGCGCCGGCTCACGAATGGGATGGGTGGCAACGGTTCGCCACAGCAGCGGAAGGGCTTCCTCGACGCGGTCCGCCGCGAGGTGGAGATCCGCGAGGATCTCCACGGCGAGGAGGTGCTGCTCCTGAGCCGCCGCCACGTCGGCAGCCAGCGAAGCTCCGAGAGGCACACCCAGCAGAGGTGGCCCGTGCCAGAGGGGCATCGCCCGCCTCAGCAACGACCGTGCGGTCTCGGGTTCGTCGCGGATGTTGAGCTGACGGGCTCGATCGACCTGGTCGAGGAAGTGGAACAGATCCACGTCGTCGGTGGCGATCTCCAGTCGGTACCCACCACGCTGACGTACCAGCACCCCCCGGCCAGCTTCGTGCGCCTCGAAGGTCCGTCGAAGGTTTGCGGCGTAGGTCCGCACATTCGGCACGGCCGAGCGCGGCGGGTCGTCGGGCCAGATCTCGTCGATCAGCCCCTCTATGGCGACCGTCCGGCTCGGGTTCATCACCAGCTTGGCCAGAACGGTTCGTTGCTTCGGCGTGCCGAGGTCCACCCCGGACGAGCCGAACGAGACTCGAAAGCCGCCAAGCACCTCAATCTTCAATTTCTAACCCCCCGTGAGGCAGGGCTAGAGACAGCGCGGACGGCGGTCGATGCAGGCTTTCCGCCGGCTGCTGGGCTTCGGCTTCAGCTATGCGCCGGGCGACGTCAATCCGCTCTGGCACCCCCATCCGTCGGAAGATCGCCAACGCCCGCGTCCAGTGCCGGAGGGCCTCGGTCGGATCGATGGTCCACAAGTGTTCGGCCAACCCAGCCAGGGCGCGCCCCTGTTCATAGGGGTGCGCCACCCGAGTGGCTACCCGCAGCGCCTCGCGGTGCAGTTCGATCAACCGTGGGGTCTCCGCGGAACCGGCAAGGGTCAACGCGAGGTCGTTCAGGGCCGCCGCCTCCACGTGGGGTTCACCGGCATCGGCTGCCATTCTCCGGGCGGCCTCGTGCTCGCGGACCGCTTCACCCGTGCGCCCGAGACCACGTAGGGCCACCCCGAGGTCGTTCCGGACCTCGGGCTCCGCGTAACGGTGTCCGGTGCGTTGCCGCATGACGAGCGCCGTACGCAATGCGCGGACTGCCACGTCGTACTGCCCCATGCGGCACTTGACCGCACCAATGTGACCGAGCGCATTGAGTATATGGAACTGGCTACCCAACTGGCGTCCGAGGTAGAGGTGCAGGCGATGCACGCGCAGCGCCTCGTCGTATCTTCCGAGTAACGCCAATGACAAGCCCAGGTTCGGCAGGTGAGTGGCGGTCTCATGGATTTCCGAAATGGTGCCCTTTCGCATGCGGTGCAGTCCCGTAGTCACCGCCTTCTCGGGTTCACCGAGGAGCCAGTAGATTGCTACCAGATTCGCCTGATACCGCGCGTGGTTGATTCGGTCACCACGGCGCTCACAAATCTCCACGGCCTTGTCCACGTGCGCCAACGCACCTGGATAGTTGCCGGTCCGCAGATAGGCCGAGGCAAGATAGTTGTGCATCACGGCCATGGCCTTCTCGTCGCCGATCGTTTCCGCGGCCGCAAGACCCTGGCGATTTGTCATGACGATGTCGTCATAGCATCCCCGCGTGTACAGAAAACGCCACAGAATCCGCGCCAACTGCCACGTTTCCTGGTGGAAATCCCAGTCATGGGCCCGGCCGACGAGCATGACCATGTTGGACCGCTCGGTCTCCAGCCACTTCTCGGCAGCGTCGTACTGCATCTCGACCAGGTCAGGGCGACGCGCGGAGCCGAGCGAGACATGGATACCGGTACGGCCCACCTCGAGGTTGTCGGCCACCGGAAAAGAGATGTGCAGCATCAGATCGAGAAGATCCGCGAGCGCCGCTCTTCGCACACTCGCCTGGTCCACCCGGTTGGACAGATCATTGGCGTACTGCCGAATCAGGTCGTGCATCCGATAACGCCCCACCGTCAACTCCTCGATCAGGTGGGAGTCCAGCAGGGCGTCCAGTACGTCGGCGGTCTCGTCGAGCGACAGGCCGGCCAACGCGCTGGCGGCCAGCAGGCCGAACTCGTCTCCCGGATGCACGCTGAGCAGTCGGAAGAGTCGCTGCGCTGGTTCGTCCAGCGAGGCGTACAGGGCGGCGAACGCACCGGCCACACTGCGGTCCCCTGAGGTCAGGTGATCCAGCCGGCGCGCCTTGCTCGCCAGCAGCGTTGCCAGGTCCGCCACCCGCCAGTTCGGACGATGCGCGAGCCGTGAACCGGCAAGCCGGATCGCGAGCGGCAGGTGACCACAGCTCTGCACCACCGCCACTGCCGCCTCGGGCTCCGCAGCCACCCGCTCCGACCCTGCTGTGGACGCCAGCAGTGCGACACCCTCCGCCGGGTCGAGTAGCGGCAGGGACACCGGCGGATCGACGTCAAGCCCGCTGATCCGTCGACGGGAGGTCACGATCACCAGGCTTCCCGGCGCCGTGGGCAGCAGAGGCCGGATCTGCGCGGCGTCGGCCGCATTGTCCAACACGATGATCACCTTGCGACCAGCCAGGTCGCGACGCCACCGGTCGAGCCGGTCTCCGGGGTCCGGCGGTATCCGACCGGCGGGTGTGCCGAGTTGCCGCAGCAAGGTCGCCAGAGCCACCGGACTGTCCAGCTTCTCGGCGGGGTCGTGGCCTTTGAGGTCGATGAACAACTGGGCGTCCGGAAATCGGTCGGTGAGCCGGTTGGCGACGTGTACCGCAAGCGTCGTCTTGCCGCTGCCGGCCATGCCGTCGACGAGATGGACTGCGCAGTTCTGCTCGCCGGCCCGCAGGGTCATGGACAGCAGGTGCTCAACGGCGTCGGCACGGCCCACGAAGTCCGGAACCGTCCGCGGGAGGTAGGAGAGCAGTCGGGACTCCTGGTCGTCGGCAACAGCCGACTCCCTACCCAGCGCTCCGGTTGCTCCGGACCGGCGAGACCGGGCGTCCTGCCGACTGATACTTCGATACAACCGTTGCAGTTCCTCCCCGGGCTCGACGTTCAGTTGTTCTCGCAGGGTTCGACGAGCTGCGGTGTACGCCGCCACGGCACCGGCGGCGTCTCCCCCCAGGTGGAGCGCCCGCATGAGCAACAGGTGAGCCGGCTCCCGCAGCGGATGCATGGTCAGCAGTTCCCGTAGCACCGGCAGTGCCTCGTCATAGTGGCCGAGCCGGACCTGCAGCTCGCCGTACAACTCGGTGGCCAGTAGCCGATCCTCGGTCGCGGCGGCCACCTGGGCGGAGAGCCCGGGTCCGAGGGCTGTCCCGGCGAGCATCGGTCCGCGCCAGCGGGCCAGCGCACGGGATACGAGTCGCACCGCCTCCCGCTCGTCCACGCTGAGGAGTCGCCGTGCCTCGGTCACCTCTGCGCGGAAGGCGCAAAGGTCCACGTCCGAGTACTCGACATCGAGCCGGTAACCGTTCCGAGCGCGGATCAGCACGTCCCGATCAGGAAACATCGCCTCAAGACCGCGCCGTAAATTAGCCGCATAAGTACGGACATTCGGGATAGCGGAGGGAGGTGGGTTATCGGACCACAGCTCGTCGACGAGTTGTTCGACCGACACCAACTGCCCCGCGTTGCAGGCCAGCATGGCCAGGACGGTCTGCTGCTTGGGCGTTCCGGGCGGCAACGCCTGTGGGCCGAGGCGCACCGCGAGACCGCCGAGAAGCTGAATCTGCACCCGACCCCTCTGACCGCATTCAAAGGATCACCGTATGCAGCTTAACGCTGCCGGCACCCGCCATGTTGCACTCCGTCACGGCGAGCTCAACCGGAGCGGCAAGAAACGGAGCAGGCTTTCGGGGTGGGAGCACAGGTTACGTCTTAGGGAACAGCTGAAGACGAAGCACCTCGAATCTTTACGCACTCTCGCCTCCTCGACCGCGGCGGACAATGGTGTAGGGGCGGCCCAGACAGCGGTTGAACGGCGCACCCACAGATCGTCGACCCCAACGTGGAGCAGCGGACGTATCGGTATTGCAGTCGGCCCACTTCGTCGGTGCGCGGCACCTGTTTGACCCGTCACACTGACGGGTAGCAGGATCTTCTTTGTGTTCGACCAACACCGAAAACAGCCTGTACGCGTACTTCTGATCGAACGCTGCGCACGGACATCATAGACAGAACGTCACGAATCAGGACGGTATTGGCTGATAGAGAGCATAGCGACATTTATTATCGCTAAGCATCAGGTTCTCTACTTAAGCTCCTCCCATCACGCGAGGCGGGCACGTTCAATCAGGATTCCCGCTTCCCGACGAGTGAGGAGTAGGACATGAAAGGCAGCGAGTGGGCCTGAGGCTCCAACAAACTTCCCGACCGGCCTTACCGAGGTAGGGTGACCTGAGGTAAGGGCGCGACCTGAGGTGTCATGACACTTTTCGGGCAAGGCGGCACTGAGACCGATCGGCGGCTACGGCTGCTCGTCGGTCTCGTCGTCGCATCGGCAGGGATAGTCGTCCTCGCATCGACAAGACTCATCCTGACCTCCACCACACCGAGGTCGCTGGACGACTTCGCGACCATCGCGACGGTGGTCTTCATGATCGCGGTGGGCACGTCGGTCAAGGCGCGAATACGCATCCGGTCAACCACCCACCAGATCAACTGGAACGAGATGGCCATCGTGATCGGAGTGGCCGTCGCTCCGACATCCTGGGTGGTGTTGTGTACCGGACTTGGTGTCGCGATCGCATCGTTCCGGCTGCCGGTCATCAAGAGGGCGTTCGGCGTTGGCAAGAACATCCTCGTCGCCGGGGCCGCCGGTGCGACCCTGGCGCTCCTGGACTGGTCCCGGCCAGCGGAGGACCTGCTCCGCATGTCGCTGATGCTGGCGCTGGCCTACCTGGCCGCCGCACTCGTCGACGACCTCCTCGCCATTCCGGTCATCGCCCTGGCCACCGGAACCAGGATTTCCCGACAATTCCGGGACAACCTGGACCTCCGCGTCGGTGGCTTCTGCGTACGTTTCGCCGTCGCCCTCTGCACTCTCCTACTGCTGGAGATCGACACTCGGTTGCTGCTCGCCGTTCCGCCGCTGGTGCTCAGTCTGCACCTGGCGTACTCCGGCAGGATTCGGCAGCGCACCGAGCAGCAGGTGTGGCAGCGGCTCGCCCAGACCACCGACGCGCTCAACGTGGTCGAGCTGCACGAGGTCCTCACCACCGCGGTCACCCGGGCGGCCGAACTCTTCTCCGCCGACGAGGTGGAGGTCGAGCTGCGCGACACCGACCGGGTCGTGCGCGGCGGCGCCGACGGCGTCACATACGACGGACCGGCAGCCGAGCCCACCACCGTCCAGGGCGCGGTGGTCCCTGCCCGCCTGGAAGGGCACGACAAGACGGTCGACGTGGGCATGCTGCGGCTGCGCTTCCGCGGACCGGTGAAACTTTCCGAGCGGGAGCACTACACCCTCTACACCTTCGCCTCCGCGCTGTGCACCGCCATCCGCAACGCCCAGGCGTACGCGGAACTCGCCCGGGTTGCCCAGGCCCACGCACACGACGCGACGCACGACGCGCTGACCGGCCTGCCGAACCGGCGTCACCTGCTCGACGCGGGCAACGACCACTTGGACCAACGGCACGCCGACGGGGTCACCGCCCTGGTGCTGATCGACCTGAACCACTTCAAGGAGGTCAACGACACCCTCGGCCACACCGCCGGTGATCAGATGCTGGCCGCTGTCGCCGCACGGCTGCGGGCCGCCGCCCACGCCGAGGACCTGGTCGCCCGGCTCGGTGGCGACGAGTTCGCCGTACTCATGCGCGCCCTGCCCGCGCCCGCGGTCGCCGCGCACCGGGCCGAGACGCTGCTGGCGGCGCTGCACGAACCTTTCGACCTCGACGGCATGCGGATCAACGTGGAGGCCAGCGGCGGCATCGCCGCCGCCCCCGCCACCGGCGGCATGGTCGAACTGCTCCGGCGTGCGGACGTCGCGATGTATCAGGCCAAGCGGGCCGGGCAGCGTCTGGCCAGCTACGCGTCCGCCCGGGACACCGCCGACCTGGGTCGTCTCACCCTCGGCGGTGACCTGACCCGGGCCGTGGCCGACCGTGAGTTCACCGTCAAGTTCCAGCCGATCGTCGACCTCGGCAGCGGTGAGGTCATCGCCGCCGAAGCGCTGGCCCGATGGCGTCACCCCACCCACGGGATGATCGACCCGCTGCGCTTCCTGGAGACGGTCGAACGTTCGGGCCTGCTTCCGGCCTTCGCCGAGGCCATCCTCGACCAGGCCCTGGTCGCCGCCGGCACCTGGCGCGACGCCGGCTTCGACGTACCCGTGGCGGTGAACGTCTCCCCCCGCAGCCTGCTCGACACCCGGTTCCCCGATTCGGTGCTGGCTCGGCTGCGCGCCCACGACCTGCCACCCGACCGGCTGATCCTGGAACTGACCGAGACCCTCACCCTCAGTCAGCTCGACGTCGTCGACCAGGTTCTCACCCGGCTACGTGCTGGCGGCGTCCGGCTCGCCCTGGACGACTTCGGCACCGGATACTCCTCGCTCTCGCTGCTCTCCCGCATCCCGGTGCACCAACTGAAGATCGACCGGAGCTTCGTCACCGCCATGGAATCCTCCACCGAGGCCGCCGCGATCATCCGTTCCACCCTCGATCTCGGTCGCAGCCTCGACCTCGCCGTGGTGGCCGAGGGTGTGGAGCGGGAGGCGCAGCGACACACCCTCTGGGAACTGGGCTGCGCCGCCGGCCAGGGTCATCTCTTCGCGCGCCCGCTGCCCGCCGGAACACTGCTCGCCGCCCTCAAACGCGGCACCGGCGGCCGGACCGGCCACCTGGCGGTCGCCCTGCACGACGCCGGCGCGGTGGTCCGGCTACCACAGGGACGCCGACAGGGTGGCCGGGGCCGTCACCAGCCGGCCTGACAGACTTGCCCGGGTGAGCACCACCACCCCGACCCGCCGCCGTACCGGGTGGTCGCACCGGCTCGACACCGCCGCCGGAGGACTCGCTCTCGACCTCGGCCTCTACGCGGTCTCCGCCGCCTTCGCCGCGATCACCGCAGCCACCTCCACCCTCCTACCGCACCGAGCGTGGGGCGGCGTGGCCGCGTTCGGCTACCTCGCCGCGGCGATCATGGCGCTCGGTCAACTAATGCTGCGGCGCCACCGGCCCGGCTCGGCGTTGACCGGAGTGCCCGCACGCTGGCTGGTCACCGTCCTGACCTGGACCACCGTCGTCCTGCTTCCCCTCGTTGTGCAGAGCGTGCAGCGCGCGGCGGGACGCACCGACCGGGCCCAGGAAGAGGTGCTCGTCGTCGAGGAGTCCGGGCGGCGACTGGTCGAGACCGGCACCCCCTACCTGGGGCCGGACGCCATCGCCGCGCTGCCGCCCGGCGAACAACTACTCGGCTACACGCCGTACCAACCGGGCATGGCCCTGTTCGGGCTGGCTCGCGCGGCCAGCGACGCGTGGTGGAGCGACGCCCGGGTCTGGTTCGCGGTCGGCACCGCCCTCGCCCTGCTGCTCGCCGTCCGCGTCCTGCGCCGACCCGAGGGGATGGCGACGGTCGGGCACGCCGCGGCCGTACTGCGCGGGGTACAGGCCGCCACCGTCCTGCCGATCTGCGCACTGACCCTCGCCACCGGCGGCGACGATCTACCCGTACTCGCGCTCTGCCTGCTGGCCCTCGCCCTCGCCGCCACCGCTCGACCCGGTTGGGCCGGCGTCGCCGTCGGGCTCGCCGGTGCGCTGAAACTCTTCGCCTGGCCGGTCGCCGCCGTCCTGGTCAGCTGGGGCATCTGCCGCCGGGCCGGCCTGCGCGTCGCCGCCGGCGCACTGGGCGTACCCGCCGCCGCGCTGCTGCCCACCCTGCTGGTGGACTCAGACGCCCTGGTGGAGAACGTGCTGCGGTTCCCCCTTGGGCACGGTCTGGTCTCCAGCCCGGCACAGTCACCGTTCCCCGGTCACCTGATCGCCGAGGCGCTGCCGGCGGGTCGGGCCGTGGCGGCGGCTCTGCTGGTCGCCGCGGCGGCGGTGATCGCCGTCCGGCTCGCCCGCCGTCCGCCCCGCACCGCCCGCGCCGCGGCGCTCGTCTGCGGGTACGGGTTGCTCGTGGCGATCCTGCTGATGCCCAGCACCCGGTTCGGCTATCTGCTCTATCCGGTGGCGTTCCTCGTCTGGGCAGCGGCACTCGACGTTCCCGGGATCCGGCAACCGGCGAGCGAAGACGACCCGCAGGGCGTAGACCTGAAGGCATGACCACCTACCGCGACCGCAACGAGGCGGGCCGGGTGCTCGCCGACCGACTCACCGCCCTGATCGGCGAACCGGACGTCGTCGTGCTGGGCCTGGTACGCGGCGGCGTGCCGGTCGCCCAGGTAGTCGCCGAACGCCTCGGCGCACCGCTGGACGTGCTGGTGGTCCGCAAGCTCGGTATGCCGTGGGCTCCCGAGGTCGCCTTCGGCGCGCTCGGTCCGGCCGGCGTACGCGTGCTCAACGACGTGGTGGCCGGGCAGCTCAGCTCCGCCGACATGGCCGACGTACAGCGCCGGGAACAGGCGGAACTGGACCGACGCGAACAGCTCTACCGGACCGGCCGGCCTCCGCTGGAGCTGACCGGCGCCACCGCCGTCATCGTCGACGACGGGCTGGCTACCGGGGCGACCGCCCGGGCCGCCGTGGCGGTGGCCCGTCAGCTCGGCGCCCGTCGGGTGCTGGTCGCCGTGCCGGTCGGTGCCCAGGACGCGTACGAGACGCTCTCCGGCGAGGCTGACCAGGTGATCTGTGCCCAGCGGCCGGAAGCCTTCACCGCTGTCGGGGCGTACTACGACGACTTCCACGAGGTTTCCGACGACGAGGTGACGGAGGCGCTGGCCGCGTCCGCGTGAGTAGACCAGGTACCGTCGAACAATGAGCCTGACCTGTCCCAAGTGTCACGGAGAAATGCGTCAGTACGAGCGCAGCGGCGTCGTCATCGACCAGTGCGGCGAGTGCCGGGGGATCTTCCTCGACCGGGGTGAGCTGGAGAAGCTGTTCGAGGCGGAGGCCAACTGGAGCGCGCAGCAGACCCCTGCCCCGCCGCAGCCGGCCCAGCAGGCACCCCGGCCGGGCGGCTACCAGCCCCCACCTCCGCCGCCCGCGCCACATCAGCCGGGCTACGGTGCCGTGCCGCCGCCCCCGCCACCGCCGCACGGCTACCCGGCCCCGGCACCTGCCTACGGCCACGGTCAGCAGCACTACGGCTACCACGGGCACTACCGCCGGAAGAAGCGCAAGAGCTTCCTCGACGAGATGTTCGGCTGAGCCGTTCAGCCGCGGAAGACCGGTCCGGCCGAATGGCCGGCCGGTCTCTCACCGCCACAGCCAGCCACATTTCGGAAAGCCCGGCCGGTCGATCGCCTGAGCCCGTCGGGATGCCCGGCTGAAGCCGCGCCCGTCCGGCACCGCCCGACAGGTCGCTGAACGCGCCGGCGGTCGCCGGCTGTGGGACGCTGCCGGCATGGGGTCGCGAGCTTCGCACATCGCACTGGCCAACGCGTACGACGGCATCAGCACCGTGGTGGCGGACCTGGACGACAGCGATCTTCAGCGACCGACCCGCTGTCGCGGGTGGCTGGTCGCTGACCTGCTCTTTCACGTGCTCTGCGATGCGCAGCGGGCGCTCGTCGCGCTGGCCAGCCCCGCCGACGGACCGGCCACCGTGGACTCCGTCAGCTACTGGCACTCTTTTCCAGGCGGCGACGGGAGCGCCCGGCACGCCTGGTGGGCCCGTCGCTCTGCGGCCGCATTCGACAGCCCGTCCGGAGTGGTTCGACTCTGGGCCGACACGGCACCGGCCGCCGCGCGCGCCGCAGGTAAGGCGGATCCGGCCGGTTTCGTCACCACTCAAGGGCACGTGTTGCGGGTAGCCGACCTGCTGGACACCTTCACCACCGAAGCTGTAGTCCACCACCTCGACCTGGTCCTGGATCTACCGGACGCGCCCGCGCCCGGGCCGGCCGCGACCCGGGTCGCGGTGGCCACCGTGGACGCCCTGCTCGGCGGCGCCGTTACCCGACTGGACGGCTGGAACGACCACGACTACCTGCTCAGGGCCACCGGGCGGCTGCCGCTCGGTGAACCGGAGCGGCGCACTCTCGGCGAATTCGCCGCCCGCTTCCCAGTGCTCGGCTGAGCCCGTGAACCTCGGCTGAGCCCGGACTCGGTTGGGCCAGGTCAGACGATCGCCATGTCGACGAAGCGCGACAGGTGCAGCTGAGCGGCGACGGTCACCGTGTCGGTCGGACCATTCCGGTGCTTGGCGACGATGAAATCCGCCTCCCCGGCCCGCGGCGACTCCTTGTCGTAGTAGTCGTCACGGTGCAGAAGTATGACAACATCGGCATCTTGCTCAATTGAGCCGGACTCGCGCAAATCAGACAATTGTGGGCGCTTGTCGGTACGTTGCTCCGGGCCACGGTTCAGCTGGCTGACCGCGATGACCGGACACTCGACCTCCTTGGCCAGCAGCTTCAGGCCACGCGACAGGTCCGCGACCTCCTGCTGCCGGCTCTCGGTACGCTTCGGCGACGTCATCAGCTGGAGATAGTCGACCACAATCAACTTGAGGTCATGCCGCTGCTTGAGCCGACGGGCCTTCGCCCGGATCTCCATCAGGTTCATGCTGGGCGTGTCGTCGACGAACAGCGGCGCCTCGCTGATCTCACCCATGCATCGGGCGAGCTTGGTCCAGTCGTCGTCGGACAGTTGCCCGCTTCGCAGCACGTGCAGTGGCACTCGGGCCTCGGCCGAGAGCAGCCGCATGACGATCTCGACCTTGCTCATTTCCAACGAGAAGATCGCCGATGCCTGGTTGGCGCGGATCGCGGCGTTGCGCGCGAAGTCCATGCTCGCGGTGCTGTTGTGCGTGGGAATCATTGATCGACCGGCCAAGTAAAGGTGATCCTCATTGTCGACCGTGACGCACCGCACGGGGACACTCGGCACCGGTCGCACATCCACGATGTAGCGGGATCGGGTACCCGCCCGGCCGACCGCGTGTCGGCGCGTAGCGTGCGACTCCCGCTTCCTGGTCAGCCGGAATACCTCGTCCGCCGTCGAGAAGCTCAATGTGAAAGCCGTCGAGCTTTCGGGGGTACGGCCGTTGACTCGCTTGCGGTTGATCGAGCATCGGTAGCCCAGGCTGACGACGAGCTCGTACACATCCTTGGCTAGCCGCTCCGAGGTGGTGGTGTACTGGACGTGTCCGGCTGCCGCAGCAGTACCGTCGGTGTCGAGCAGTCCCGCCAGCAGCTCCCGTCGCTGCTCCTCCGAAGCTCGGAGGTAAGGCTGCGGAATGTGCTTGTCGTTCAGGACACCGGCGGCTCGAAGCAGCCCGGTGAACGAGCCACGCAACCGGTGACACGTTGCGCAGTGGCGGGCGCCGTTCCAGCTCGACTTCGTTGTCGTACCGCAGGTCTCGCAGCCTCCGCGGTCGGCGGTCCCGACCATGCCCCTCGACCTGGCGCCACACGTCCTTCCGCAGGTTCTTACCGCAGACGCGCGGGGAGTGAAGATGACGCCGCAGACGATGCAGCGACGATCGTCGAGTGGTGCCCGCGGTGGCAGCTTGATGCCGTAGGAGTAGGTCCCGCTTCCCGGGGCGACGATGAAGCCATCGGCTTCGACATACTGTGCGATCTCCGGGTCCGCCGACGTGAACCGGGCACCTGCCGAGTGCCCGTCGCCCAGCCACACGCCAAGCGTGTACGGGGGGATCGGCAGGTCCTCGCGGGCGGGAAGGGACAGCGGTTGAGCATTGGTCACCGCGTGGTTTGCGCGCCCGTCAGCCGGATGCCGCAGTGTCGCGGCGATGTGTTCGGTAGTTACGGCCCGAGGGTGTGCCACAGTCGTATTGCTGTTCATGACCCGACTCACCCGGCTCAGGTGGGCGTCGAACAGGGCATGGGCGCTGTAGGCGTCGACCGTCCGACGCCAGGGCTTGCCGTTTCGCGAGTACTGACGTTCGACCGTGCCGGCGATGCCCACCTTGGCCGCCACTACGTGCAGGACGTACCGGAACCGGGATCCGGCGATCTCCACGGCTTCCCGGTGGGTGACAAGCCGGTCGGGGATGGCGGTGACAGCCCGGTGTACGGCTGCCGCCTTGGCGCGTGCCGAGGCATCCCACTGGTAGCGCGGCCGGAGCTCATTCTGTTGGCGGCGTGAGGCCCGGGTGGTCGTCGTCCACAGGTGCTCGGCATCGGCGACGATGACTGATCCGTCGGAGAACTCGACCTCGTAGCAGGGGCGGTCGTGGCGCACCTCGTAGGCGTGCGTGACGGTGGTGGGGCGGCCGTCCGCACCGATCAGCTGATCGCCTACCTGCACCTCACCCATCGTCGTCCAGCCGGTGGGGGTCGGCAGGGGTGTGTCGAGTGCCAGCGCCTTTCCAAGGCCAGGTCGCCCCGCCACAATGATCAACTGGCCGGCGTGCAGCCCGTTGAGCAGGCGGTCGAGGTCGGTGAAGCCGGTCGGCACGCCGGTCATCACGCCGCCCTGGGCGCCGACCGCCTCGATTTCGTCGAGCGTCGGTTGCAGCATGTCGGCGAGGATCGCGAAGTCCTCGCTGACCCGGCGTTCCGTGACGTCGTAGACGGCCTGCTGCGCCAGGTCGACGATGTCGTCCACGTCCCGACTGCCGCCGTTCGCGGTCCCGTAGCCGAGTTGGACGATCCGGGTGCCGGCCTCGACCAGACGTCGGAGCACCGCGCGTTCGCTGACGATCCGGGCGTAGTAGGCGGCGTTCGCGGCGGTCGGCACGCTCGCGATCAACGTGTGCAGGTACGGAGCGCCACCCACCCGAGCCAGATCGCCGGAGTCGGCGAGTGCCGCCGCGACTGTGATGGCATCGGCCGGCTCGCCCCTGCCGTAGATCTCCAGGATGGTGTCGAAGATGGTGGCGTGCACCGGCCGGTAGAAGTCGTTGGTCTTGAGGATCTCGACGACGTCGGCGATGGCGTCCTTGGAGAGCAGCATGCCGCCAAGGACGCACTGCTCCGCAGCCACATCCTGCGGCGGCGTCTTGTCGAACTGACCGTCGCGTGGCCCGTTGCCGGACTGCTGCCCGCCAGCCGGGAACGACTCCGTCCGCCTGTCGTCGGTGACCGACACCGGGCCCCCCTCCACTGCGTCGGATCGGTTCCAGGCTTACCGCCCGGGTGCGACAACGTCGACCGGCCGCTTCGATCGGGGGCCATCGGATCAGCAGGTCGTGGCCACCATACGGAGTCCGAGGTCAGCCACTCAACCGTGGCGGTGGATGAGCCTCGGGACAACCTGTGGACTCAGGTGGACAAGCATGTGCGTAGCGTGTGCACAGGGTGTGGATAACGGATGGGGAATTCTCGCCGATACTGCTGTGACCTGCTCAAACTCTTTCCCCAGCCTGTGGAGGGAATTTCCGGGTAGGGCTTTGTCCTGAACCTCCCGTAAGATCGGTGGCCTACGGCTACACCTGGACAGCGGATTGCACGTTCGGTTGAGAAGGGTCACGCTCCGGCCGTGAGTTACCGGGACTGGGCACGCGGGGAGGACGGTCCGCGCGAGCGGCGACCGACCGCTTCGTGGGCCGAGCCCGTCGAGGAGTCACGGGCCGGACGTTACGACTCGGCGGTCGAGCGTTATCGCACCCCGAGCCGTCGGCGAGCGATCGAGCGTGGCCAGGAGGAGCCGGCCGAGCCTTATCTGCCGCGCTGGGCGCTGGAGTCGGGCGTTGGCAGCGTCGACGGCGGTGGTCGGCATGCCGCACCGGACGACGATGACGACGACCGGCCGCGCTACGGCGACGGCGGCCGACGATCGTCAGGGGTCTACCGGAGTGAGCGCAGCCGGCGCTCCCAGGAGGCTGACTGGCGGGATCCCCAACCCCGCGCCATCGCCTCGTCGCCCGCGGTGGCACCGCAGTCCGACCATACCCGCGAGTGGACCTTCGACCGTCCACAGGAGGAGGGGTACGTCGGCAGCCGCCGGGCCGAGGAGGACGATCCGGTCTCCGGTGTGACGCCGCAGAGCCGTCCCCGCCGCGCACAGTCCCGCCGACACCAGGTGACCTGGTCCGGGCTGGAGGACGAGGCCGCGCAGACGTCCGACTCGGAGCCGGCCGCCGCCCCGACGCCGCGACGTCGGCGGCGGGCGGCGGAGCCGGCACCCGGTCCGGCCGTGGATCCCTGGGACCGTGCGACGGAGCCGTGGGATCGAGCCGCGGAACCCGAGGTACGACCACCCGCGGTGGATCCGTGGGACGCCTCCGGTCTGCACGCCTGGCAGCAGCCCGCCGGTCTTGACCGTCGTGCCGATTCCGCCCCGGTCGACCCCTGGGACGCCGACAGCACCAGCCAGTGGCTTCAGTCGTCGGCGTCGGAGCAGTGGCTGGAGCCGGACAGCACGGGCCAGTGGGACCGCGACCCCGAGCTCGATCGACGGGAACGGCAGCGAGACCGTAACCGGTGGGAGGACTATTCCGAGCCGGACCGCTGGGATCGTACGGAGCACCCCCGGTCGGATGGCGCACCTGGTGTCCAGCAGTGGTCGTGGAGCAGCCGGCCGGAACCTGAGCCACCGCAGGAGACCTTCTGGCCGGGCACCCGACTTGCCGGTGATGATCCACGTTGGGTGGACGCACCCGCGTCGGCACCACGGTCGCCGGTGGTGGGCTACACGGCGCCGCGTCCCCGGTCGGTGCCCCGGCGGCGTACCGCTGCGGTGCCGCAGCCTGGGCCGGTCGGTATGGCGGCGGTACGACGCCGCATCGAGTCGGTGGGCAACGCCAGTTGGAACCGCCGACTGGAAGACGACCTGCTCGATCCCGATCCGGGTGGTCCCTGGCTGCCGCTGCTCTACACGGCGGCCTGTTACGTCCTACCGGCGGTCGTGGTCTTCGTCTGGCTGCTGACCCTGGACGGGGCGCCACCCGTGGGCTGTGTGACCGACATCAGTGGCGGTGGGTGTGAGTCACCCCGGGCGCGGGCGTTCGGGGCGATGGTGGGCGGGCTGCCGCGGTTCGGCCTGGCCCTGGTCAGCAGTCTGGCGATCGCGACGCTGCTACGTCGGGTGGGTACGACCTGGCGTCCGACCACTGTGGCGCTCGCTGCCGCCGTGGTGGGTGGCGGCCTCTCGACGGTGATGATCAGTGCGGTGACCGGCCAGCCCATCGGTTGACGGGTACTCCGTGGGAGACGACGCGGGGCCCGCACCGGTGGACGGTGCGGGCCCCGGGTCGTTCGCCGGTGCCGGTATCAGCCCTGCACGACGTTGAGGTTGAACGTGGCGGTCACCTCGGGGTGCAGCTTGATCCGCACGGGGTGCGACCCGATCGACTTGACGTGGCCGGAAACCTCCAGCCGCCGCCGGTCGAGGGACGGGCCGCCGGCCGCCTTGACGGCGTCGACGATCTCGGCCGGGGTGACCGAGCCGAAGAGCCGGCCGCCTTCACCGGCACGGGCCTTCAGGGTCACCTTGAGGGCCTCGAGCTGCGCCTTCACCTCGTTGGCGTGATCCAGGTCGCGGATCTCGCGGGCCGAACGGGCCCGCTTGATCAGAGTGACCTGCTTCTCCGCGCCCTTGGTCCAGGCGATCGCGAAGCCCTGCGGGAGCAGGTAGTTACGGCCGTAGCCGTTCTTGACCTCCACGATGTCGCCCGGGGCACCGAGCCCGGACACCTCCTGCGTCAGGATGATCTTCATGTCGGTGCCTCTCTCAGCGGGCCGTCGCGGTGTACGGCAGGAGCGCCATCTCACGGGCGTTCTTGACCGCACGCGCGATCTGCCGCTGCTGCTGCGAGGTGACGCCGGTCACCCGCCGAGCGCGGATCTTGCCGCGGTCGGAGATGAACTTGCGCAGCAGCGCGGTGTCCTTGTAGTCGATGTAGGTGATCCCGTCCTTGTCGAGCGGGTTCACCTTCTTCTTCGGCTTGCGCAGTGCCGCAGCCTTCGCCATTGCTCTTGCTCCTGGTTTACGATCACGGGCGCTCGGCGCCATTAGAACGGAGGCTCCTCGTCGAAGTTGCCGCCACCCGAACGTGCGGGGGCCGGTGCGGCCGAAGCCCAGGGGTCGTCGAAGTTGCCTCCGCCGCCCTGGCCACCACCGCCACCACTACCGAAGCCGCCGCCACCGCCGCCGGACCGGGACATCTTCTGCACCTTCGCCGTGGCGTAGCGCAGTGACGGGCCGATCTCGTCGACCTCCAGCTCGATGACGGTGCGCTTCTCACCCTCGCGGGTCTCGTAGGACCGCTGACGCAGCCGGCCCGAGACGATCACGCGGGCGCCGCGCTGTAGCGACTCCGCCACGTGCTCCGCGGCCTGCCGCCAGACGGTGCACGAGAGGAACAGCGGCTCGCCGTCCTTCCACTCACCGGAGGCCTTGTCCATGAACCGGGGCGTCGAGGCGACCCGGAACTTGGCGACCGCGGCACCGGAGGGGGTGAACCGCAACTCGGGGTCATCGGTCAGGTTGCCGATGACCGTGATGGTGGTGTCTCCTGCCATGACCAACTCCTCGCGCGCTCATCCGTTCTGCCGTACAGGTTCTCAGAACCCTCCGACAGTGACGGTGAGGCTGATCCGGGTGGGGCCGGGGTGGGTTTGCTAGCGCATCTCCGGCCGGAGGACCTTCGTACGCAGCACGGACTCGTTGAGCCGCAGCTGGCGGTCCAGCTCGGCCACCGCCTCCGGCGTCGCCTGGAGGTCGATGACGGCGTAGATGCCCTCGGCCTTCTTGTTGATCTCGTAGGCGAGGCGCCGGCGGCCCCACACATCGGTCTTCTCCACCGAGCCACCCGCGGTCCTGATCACATTCAGGTACGTGTCGAGCGACGGGGCGACGGTGCGCTCCTCGAGGCTGGGGTCGAGGATCACCATGATCTCGTAATGACGCAAGACGTGCTCACCTCCTGTGGGCTATGCGGCCACGGTCCTTCCGTGGCAGGAGGTCGTGCGTCGTGGCCCGTTCCGGCACCGGGGGAACCCGACCGGGGACGGACAACCGGACCAGGATACCCGGCCCCGACGATCACCATCCCCGAGGTGGCGGGGCACGCGAACCGGGGGTCCGCGCCGACGTCACTGTCGGCGCGGACCCCCGGCCACGGGGCCGCGGGGCGCCTGGTCCGCATTCCTTGGGTGGGACCTGGGGAGGAACGACCACACCGATGAGGTTGGACCGGAGACGCCCCGCGGAGCTTTATCACGTTGTTACCTGACGTTATCGCGGAAGCCGGTGCTTCACGGGGCAAATCCCGGAATTACCGACAATTTCCCTGTCGAAGCTCCGGCCGGGTCGCCGTGACCGGAGGATCCATTGGCATCAACGACTACCGTCGGTGCCGGTGACGCGGCCGGACAGCGGGCATCGCCCCGGCCGTCCGAGGCGGGACGTAGGCTCGCCTGCATGCGTATCGGAGCCCACGTCGATCCGACCGACCCGCTGGCGGAGGCGACCGCCCGAGCGGCAGACGCCGTGCAGTTCTTTCTCTCCGACCCCCAGGGCTGGAAGGCACCGCAGCCCCGCGCCGACGCGGCGGCGCTGAGCGGTGCCGACGTCGACGTCTACGTGCACGCGCCGTACGTCATCAACGTCGCCACCGGCAACAACCGGATCCGAATCCCCAGTCGCAAACTGCTGCTCGCGCATGCCAAGGCGGCCTCGGCCATCGGCGCCAAAGGCCTGATCGTGCACGGCGGGCACGTGAACGCCGGTGACGACCCGGCGACCGGGTTCGACAACTGGCGCAAGGCCCTGGCGTACGCGGCCGAGGCGGGCGGCTTCGGGATTCCGGTGCTGATCGAGAACACCGCCGGTGGTGAGAACGCGTGTGCGCGGCGGCTGGACGCACTCGCCCGACTCTGGGACACCATCGGTGACCAGGAGGTCGGCTTCTGCCTGGACACCTGCCACGCCCATGCCGGCGGGGAGGAACTGCTCGGTCTTGTCGATCGGGTGAAGGCGATCACCGGTCGGATCGACCTGGTGCACGCCAACAACTCGAAGGACGGGTTCGGGTCGGGGCGGGATCGCCACGACAACCTGTCCAGCGGGACCATCGACCCGGATCTCCTGGTCGCGGTGATCCGCGCGGCAGGTGCGCCGGTCATCGTCGAGACACCCGGCGGGGTCGACGGGCAGGGCAGCGACATCGCCTTCCTGCGCGGGCAACTCGACGGGAAGACCGGAGCACGATGACCACGGACCAGTCCGCCTCCGGTGGCCCCAGGCCGACCTCGCGCGACGCTCGGGCCACCAATGGCCCGGCGCCCGGCGGCACCGACAGGCAGTACCGGCGCGACCCGGGCGACAAGGTCCGCGCGAGCGCCTTCGACGAGACTGACCAGGGCAGGGCCACCGGAAGCGGTCCGGTCGACGCGGATCGCACGGCGCGGAAGCGCACCAGCGCCGACGATGCTCCGGGCAAGAGGGCGGGAACCTCAGCGGACACGGCCGCCGGCAGGACCGCTGCTGGCAAGAAGGCCAGCACGGGCAACGGCACCGACCGGGACAAGGCCGCCACCGGGACGGCCCCGGGAGCCGGGAAGAAGGACGAGGCCGGGAAGAAGGACGAGGCCGGGAAGAAGGACGAGGCCGGGAAGAAGGACGAGGCCGGGAAGAAGGACGAGGGCGGCAAGACGGCGGGCGGCGACGGGGCCGGCGCGGACGGCGGCGGCATGTCCGACGGCAAGTCGGCCGAGGGTGGGAGCAAGCCCGACGGCACCCCGGCGGAGGGCGAGAGCAAGCCGGACCCGTGGGCCGCTTTCGGGCCCGCCCCCGAACCGGTGCCCACCTGGTACGGGCGGCTGGGCCGGCGGGTCGGCCGGCTGCTGATCCACGAGTGGACGCTGGCCGCCGTCGCGTCACTGGCGCTGGCCGTGCTGATGACCTGGCCGACGCTGCGCTACCCGGCACACACGCTTCCGCAGGACTACTGGGATCCAAGCCTCCAGGCCTGGCAGATGGCCTGGTCCGGGCACATCCTGCTGACCGAACCGGCCCAGCTCTGGCACGCCAACGCGTTCTTCCCCGAGCGATGGAGCTTCGCCTTCTCCGACACCCTGCTCGGATACGCGCCGGCCGGCATGATCGGCAGTGGCCCCGAGGCCGCCCTCGTTCGCTACAACATCATGTTCGTGCTGGCGCACGCCCTCGCCACCTTCGGCGCGTACGTGCTGGCCCGGCAGCTCGGCGCGAGCCGGACGGGTGCCGCGGTGGCCGGTGCCGCCTACACCTACGCGCCGTGGCTGCTGGCGCAGGCCGGCCACCTGCACGTGGTCTCCAACGGCGGTATTCCGCTGGCGCTGGCCATGCTGGCCCGGGGGCACGGCTGGTCGTTGCGGCACGGCTACCGACCGGAACGCCGGCACGAGGGCTGGGTGTACGCCGGCTGGCTGGTGGCCGCCTGGCAGCTCAGTCTCGGATTCGGGATCGGCCTGCCGTTCGCGTACGTGCTCGCCGGCATCGTCCTGGTGGCCGCCGTCGTCTGGTACGCGAAACGGATCTTCTGGCGGCTCAAGCGCCCCTTCGGCCAGCGGTTGTTCGTCGCCGACCTGATCGGCGGGCTGATCTTCGCCGGGGTGGGCGTCCTGATGGCCATCCCGTACTTCACCGTCACGCAGCTGCACCCGAACGCGGAGCGGACGATCGACGACATCGCCGTCTTCTCACCGCCCGCGACCGGTTTCGTCACCGCCCCGGCCGAGTCCCTCCTCTGGGGTGGGCTGCACGAAGGTGCACGCTCGCTGCTGCCGTGGCATCCGGAGATGACGCTGCTGCCCGGCTTCGTGCTGTACGCGCTCGCCCTCGGCGGGCTGTTCTTCTCCGTCTGGAAGCTCCGTCAACGGCTCCTGCTGCTCGCCGGCGTGCTGGTCGCGATGGCCCTGTCGATGGGCACCGAGCTGTTCGGCGGTCGCTTCACCTACGTGCCACTCTTCGACCACCTGCCCGGCTGGAGCGGCATCCGGACCCCGGGCCGGTTGATGCTGTGGGCCACGTTGCTGCTCGGGCTGCTCGCGGCGGGTGCGGTGAGCGCGTTCGCCGTGCGGGTCCGGGAGATCTACGCCGAGCGGATTCCCTCCTGGCCGAGCCCCTGGCTGCGTCTGGCGACCCTGGTGCCGCTGCTGCTGGTGATCGCCGAGGGCACCAACACCACACCTCATCCGGTGGTGCCGGCGCAGCCGGCGGCGATGCGTTCGGTCGACGGCCCACTGCTCGTCCTGCCCAGCGGGCAGAACCACGACCAGCCGGTGATGCTGTGGTCGACCACCCGGTTCCAGGACATCGTCAACGGGGGCAGCGGTTTCACCCCACGCCAACTGGACGACGTACGCCGGGTCACCATGACCTTCCCCGACCAGACCAGCGTCGACTACCTGCGCACGCTGGGCGTGCACAACGTCCTGGTGCTGCGTGACAAGATCGCCGGCACCCCGTGGGAGGTGAGCGTCGACGCACCGGTCGACGGGCTGGGCATCACCCGTGAGGAGATCGGCGACGTCGTCGTCTTCCGTCTCTGAGCGCGGGTCGGCTCACGTGGTGCTGGCCGCCGGCGTCGGGGTCTGCTCGTCGGTCGACCGGCGGCTTCGCCATCGGTCCAGCCAGGAGGCGTCGGGGGTGCCGTCGAGCAGGCCGCCGTCCGGGTCGTCGGCATAGGTACGGCGTACCGCGTCCTGCTCCGGGTGGAGGATCTCGCGGACGACCAGGACGACCAGGGCGACCACGGCGGCCAGGCGCAGGCTCGCGGCGAACACGAAGACGCCCTCCGGGAAGACCGGCGTGCCGGTCGACGCGCCGAGCAGTTGGCCGTAGAAGGCGATGAAGTAGCAGACCTCGGCGGCCTGCCAGACGAGGAACGCTCCCCACCTGGGCCGGGCGAGCACCACAAGCGGCAGCAGCCAGAGCACGAACTGCTGCGACCAGACCTTGCTGAAGATCAGGAAGGCGGCGACCACCAGGAAGGCGAGTTGGGCGAGTCGGGGGCGGCGCGGTGCCAGCAGCGCCAGCGCACCGATGCCGAGGCAGGCCAGCCCGAACAGGGCGTACGACAGGTAGTTGAGCGTCGGGATGTTGGCGTCGAGCCACTGGAAGGGCCCGACGCTGGCCGGGTCGCCGAACTTCCCGTCCAGGTAGCGACCGATGTACCAGAACGTGCCCCAGTCGATCGGACGGGTGGTGTTCAGCTCGAAGAATCGGTCCCAGTTGTCCCGGTACGGAATCGCCGCCGGCAGGTTCACCAGCACCACCGTCGCCGCCGCCGTGCCGATGGACAGCAGCGCGGCCCGGATCCGGTTGGCACGTAACGCGAGCACCAGGATGGGTCCGAGGATGAACAACGGCCACATCTTCGCCGCACCACCGAGCCCGAGCAACACTCCGGAGAGCGCCACCAGGCGCGTACCCTTCGGGCCCGGTCCGGAGCGTGCCCAGGCCAACAGGCCCAACGCGGCGAGCCCGATGGCCAGGAGATCCCAGTTGACGGTGGCGGTGAGCAGCAGCGCCGGAGCGAGCGAGAAGAGCGCGGCGTCCCACGGGCGCCGACGGCGCAGCGCCAGGATCACCGCCACGGTGACCACCGCCAGCGCACCGAGCACGAGTGCGTTGAGGTTGTAGAACCACTGACCCTGGTTCATGTCGGGGTTGCCGTCGCCGGCCGAGTGGACCGGCAACCCGAGCGCCCCCATGAAGTACCCGGTCAGCACCGGATACTCCACCGGGTGATCCCGGTAGGGCACCGCCCCCTCGTTGAGTCGCTCGGCGTAGTAGAGCGCCAGCACGTCGGTGTAGCAGAAGCGCGTGTACTGCTCGTTGTTCACCCACGCGCCGTCCTGGCAGGGTGACTTCTGCACCCAGTGCAGGGCCAACGTGAGGCAGGTCAGCGCCAGGACGATCCGTACCGCCGTCCAGAACCGGTTCTCCGCGCCGACGGGCCGGTCACGGGCGACCGCGTGGTCACCGAGCGGACCGCCGATCAGCCCGGAAAGCCCCCGGACGAAGCCGTCGGAGCGGGACGGGTGATCGGGGGCATCCGATCCATCGATGCCTGGCGTCGACTTCGTGCTCATGACCGTGCATCCTGCCGTATCCGGTGACCGCGTTGAAGCCGAAACCGCCGCGAATCCCCGAGGCGCTGCCGCCGGTGTGTGGGCACCTCCGCCACCTGGCAACCGACACCCGGCGCTCGCGGTCTGCGGCATGTCGCGGTGTCCCTGACGCCGGAAGCCCCGACATGCCGCATCTGAGGAGCCGGCGGCCGTCCGCGACCAGGTACGGAGGCTCAGAGCACGAGGAACAGGACCGCCGGGGTGGTGAGCAGGGCGGCAAGTGCGCCGCGGACCGCTCGGGACAACCCGGGAAGACAGGCCAGCGCGACGGCCGTGTAGCAGGCTCCCCAGGCCAAGGCGCAGATCGCGACCGGTGTCGCGTCCGACGAGCCGGCGACCTTCTGGTAGAGGCCCTCGACGTAGGCTCCGGCAGTCAGCCCGGCGATCGTCACCGTTGGCGCCACCCAGGCCGGACCGGTGAGCGCCAGCACCACCCAGCTCACCACCAACAGCACCGGAAGACCGACCAGCCAAGCGAGGAGGTTCAGAGCGATCATGTCCTCGGCCGGTCGATCGGACTCGGTGAGTGCCCGCCAGGTCGCCCCGATCACGGTGCCGATCACCGCGCCGAGCAGCGCCGCGATCGCGACCCGCCAGAACGAGGAGGCGGGCAGTCTGTTGTCGACACGTTTCGGCCCCTGCATCGAAGCGCGCGGCGACTCGGATGGTCCCGGCGGTTGCTCGACCACGTCCCTCTCCTTCCGGACGGCCGGCGTCCCCGCGCGTGGGCGGGGACGCCGGTTGGCGCTACGGGCGCCGGTCAGTTCCAGCGGTAGCCGAGTGCGCTGAGCCGATCGGAGACCGCCCCCACCGTATGCCCGGACATTGGGGTGCGGCGATGGTGATCCGACGATGACGCCTCAGTGGGCGGCACCGGAATCATCGACGGCAACCCATCTGAGTTGGAGGGACTGCCTTGTTCAGAAGAAGAAGCGCCCGGCTGGCCGCCGTGCTGGCACTCTGCTTCACCGCCAGCCTGGCCGCTCCGCAGGCGGCCGCCGCCGCGCCGACAGCCCCTGCCGGGGCGGAAACCACGGCCGGGGAGACCACCACCCTCAAGGCCGAGGATCTCGACCCGGCGAAGGCCACGATGATCCCGGAAGTCGAGCTGTTGGCTACCGGCTGCGGTGCGACCTGCGACGGCAAGAACCCCGCGACGTTCAGGATCTACCACAGTGGGTGTTCGACCTGTTACCACTACTGCTCGGACGACGCGCGCACGGTCGCGTCGAACAACGACGGGATCAGCCTGGAGTTGCGCTACAGCCCCCGGTGCCGGACCGCATGGGCGCGGGTGGGTAACGACTTCTACTACCCGACGGTACGCAGCTACTACCTCGACGGGCGGGTCCGCACCTCGTACAGCGGCTTCGCCGGCGCCTACTACACCAATATGGTGAACGACGCCAACCTGCTCGCTCGGGCGGAAGCCAGCGCCGGTCCCACCACCTGGTGGACGAGCAAGTACTGACCAGACGGGTCGCCAGAGCGACGCCGCGCAGGAGGACAGCGTACCGGGGCATCATCGTCCCCTCCCTACAGCGCCGCGGGCGGCCGGAGTAATTCTCCAACCGCCCGCGGCGTCAGCGGGAGCTACTCCCGACTCGTCGTTCTGGGTGGTAGCAGGCCGCCGCCTCCACCGCCCGGGCCACCCGGCCCCTGATCATCACGATCGGGTGGGGTGATCGGATTGTTTCCACCGTTGTTGCCGCCGTTGTTCCCACCGTTGTTGCCGCCACCGAGTTGGCAGAGAAGGTCGATGGGGTTGCAGTCTTGCTGGTTACCGCCACCCGGCGGAGGAGGAGGCGGCGGCGGTTCCTCACCGTTGCCGGCGTCCTCGTCGCCAAGTCCGGTCACGTCCGGCAGGTCGGACGGGTCGTAACCCTTCAGCGCCTCTTCCATGAACTGCTTCCACAACTGCGCCGGCAGGGTGCCACCACCGATGTTGCTACCGCCCCGGTCGACGATGGCCCGCTTCTTCGTGTCGTGGCTACCGATCCAGACCGCGGTGGCGACGTTCTTGTCGTAGCCGACCATCCAGGCGTCCTGGTTCTTGTCGGTGTTGTTGAGCTCCCAGGTGCCGGTCTTGCCGGCGACCTGCCGGTTACCCAGGCTGGCGTTGTTCTTGCCCGGGATCTCCTTGAGCACCGCGGTCACCTCGTCGGCCACCTCCGGCTTGATCACCTGCTTGGGCGCGAGCTTCTCGCCCGTGCCGCGCACCTTGTCCCACTTGCCGGTTGCCTTGTTCTGCTTCTCCACCATCCGGACGAAGTGCGCCTTGTTGTACTTGCCACTGTTGGCGAGGGTCGCCAGGCCGTTGGCGTGGTCAAGCACGGTGATCGGGTACTGGCCGTAGGCAGCCACCCGGTCGAAGTACTTCGGCGCGAGCTCGCTCGGCTTGTTCTTGATGAGGTCGTGCGCCCGCTGCTTGTCGTCCCACATGGTGCGGATGCCGGCCCGACGGGCCATGTCGATGACCTTGTCCGTGCCAATCTGCTCCGCGATGTGGAAGAACGGCACGTTGTACGACAGCACGGTCGTCTGCTGCAGGGTGCAGGACTTGTTGCAGCTCTGCCGCACGTCCCGGTTGGCGTTCACGATCGGCTTCTCGAAGCCCTCCGGCTTGAACGGGGTGGCGTCCCAGCGGGACTTGACCGAGATGCCGGCGTCGATGGCCGCAGCGAGTGTGTAGACCTTGAACGACGATCCCGGCGGATGACCACCGACGAGCTTGCCGTTCTGGTCGGTGTTGAGACCCGCGTAGTCGAAGTTGGCGCCACTGTTACCGCCGTAGTAGGCCAGCACGCGGCCGGTCTTCACCTCGACCGACACCACCGCCGGCATCAGGTTGTCCGGCTGGTTCGCCAGGAACGTGCCCTTGCGACCGACCTGGGCGATCGACTCCAGCGCCTTCTGGATCTTCGGGTCGATGGTGGTCGTGATCCGGTAGCCGCCCTCACGCAGCTCGTCGACGCAGCTGGGCTTGCCCTCGGCACCGTAGTTGGTGCACAGGCCCCACTCCTCCATCTCCTGCCGCACGTAGTTGATCACGTTGCCGCGGGGGGAGGCGACACCGAAGCCGTTGCTCTCCTTCGGCTTCTGGACCTTCGGGTACTCGGTCGGTCGCTCCTTCTTGCCCGGGGCGTTCAGCCAGCCCTCCTCGACCATCCCGTTGAGGACGTACTCCCACCGGGACTTCGCGTCGACCTCGTTGGTCGCCGGGTCGAAACCCTTGTGGGTGGCGCTGGCGACGGGCTGCTTGATCAGCGCGGCGAGCACCGCGCCCTGGGCCACGGTCAGCTTCTTGGCGCTGGTGTTGAAGTACGTCTGGGCCGCCGCCTCGATGCCGTACGCACCACGACCGAAGTAGATCACGTTGAGGTAGTTCTCCATGATCTCGTCTTTGGTGTAGTTGTCGTTCAGCTTGGAGGCGAGGATCGCCTCCTTCACCTTCCGCGCGTAGCTGTCGTCCTGGAGGTTCTCGTAGGCGTTGCGGGCGTACTGCTGGGTGATGGTCGACGCGCCCTGCTTGTCGCCGCCGGAGAGGTTGTTCCAAGCGGCCCGGGCGATGCCCTTGTAGTCGACGCCCGAGTGCCGGTAGAAGTTGCGGTCCTCGGCGGCGGCCACGGCGTCGCGCACATGCTGCGGGATGCTGTCGATGGTCACGAAGGTGCGGTTCTCGTTGCCGAGCTTGGCGACCACCGTCTTGCCGTCCTTGGCGTAGACGGTGGTGGACAGCGGCAGCGGGATCTCCTTGGGCAGCACCACGTTGGTCGAGTAGTAGGTGAACCCGACCACGCCGATGCCGGCCAGCATGATGAACACCGCGAAGCCGGCGATCAGCATGTTCATCCGCTTGCGCTTGCGGGCCCGAGCCACCGCACCCGGGTCACGCCCGCCGCGACCGGGCCCCGTCGGTCCGCCCGGTCCACCGGGGCCACCCGGTCCGCCAGGGCCGCCGACGCTTGCCCGGGCCACCGCGGCCCGACCACCGACGCCATTCACGGAGGCCGACCCGACGCTCGCCCGACCGGCTGATGCCGCACCGACAGCGGCGGCGCCGACCGAGGCACGACCAGGACCGGCCGGGGACACCGGCACCGAGGCACGGCCGGCGCGGCCCGGTGCGGGCGAGACCGGCACCGAGGCACGGCCGGGGCCAGCCGGCGACACCGGCACCGAGGCACGGCCGGGGACGGCTGGCGAGCCCGGCACGGAGGCGCGGCCAGGACCGGCCCGGCCGACCGGTGCCGCGCCGGCGGAACCGCCCCGCGGCGGAACGCTCGCCGAGCCACCGACCGAGGCACGGCCGCCGACCGAGGCACGGGCCGACGGGCCGGAGGTCTCCGGCCCGGTCGACCAGTTGACTCCGCGCGGTTCACCACCCGGGCGGCGGTACGCGTCGTCCGCCTGCCCCGGGTCGTCCTGGCCTGGAGTCCAGGCCCGGCCGCGCGAGGAGCTGGGATCGCCGTACGAGTTCATTCCTCACACCCTGCCGTCGCGGTGGGGCGCGGTCGCACCGCCACCGGTTTGCCGTGAGTTTTGACACCTGCGAGCACGGCACGGGGGTGCCGTCGTTCCGGCGTCAGATCCGCATCAATCGGACCATTCAGACCTACAAGCCGTCGGTCGCCCCAGCCGCGTCGCACGCGACCGGGGCTGACCGATCGAGCTCGAATCACCGTTGCGCCTCTCGCCTTCGCCGGACACCCGTTCCGTCCGCGGTCATGCCGCTCGCCTCACCGTGCTCCGGGTCGCCGTCGGCGACGCCGGTCAGACCGTCCCGCCCGAGCAGGTACTGCTCGACGAGATGGTTCCAGTCACAGCCGAGGCACACCTCCACCACGAAGACCTGGAACTCACGCAGCGTCATCGCCAGCACGGTCAGCTCAGCCACATTACGGGCTTGGCCGGCCGATTGCTTGAGTTCGTCCCCGTAAATGTAGTGGACCAGGGTCAGGTTCTCGCTGCGGCAGATCGGACACCGCTCGTCGGTGGACTCGCCGTGGAACCGAGCCGCGTTCTTCAGGTAGGGCGACGCGTCGCACAGGTCATAGGTGCCGACGCGGCCGGCGAGGAGCTCACGCAGCGCCGCTCGCTTTCGGAGCGAGTAGTCGACGACCTGGCGCTGCGTACGCATGCGGCAAAGGGTACGCGGTCTCATCTGACGAGGCGACCACCGTGACGATCCGTGACCGGAGGACATCGGAACGGGGGTTTGCCCAGACTGGAACGAGACGCTACGGTGCGATGTATCGCTCCGATACATCGTGGCGGTTAGCGCTTCACGCACAGGGTAAAGGGAGGGTGGCCGGTGCTCGAACTCGCCATCCTCGGCCTGTTGCAGGAGGCCCCGATGCACGGCTACGAGCTGCGCAAGGAGCTCACCGCCAAGCTCGGGGCGATCCGCGCCGCCATCAGTTACGGCTCGCTCTATCCGACCCTGCGCCGGCTGCAGGCGGCGGGATGGATCACCGAGGCCGACGAGACACCCGCCACCGCCGAGGAGGTTCCCGCGCTGACCAGCCGACGAGGTCGGGTGGTCTACGAAATCACCGCGGAAGGCAAGGAACGCTTCGCCCAGCTCATCGCACAGACCGGGCCGGAAACCTACGGCGACACCGGCTTCGGTGTGCACTTCGCGTTCTTTTCCCGAACCGACCAGGCGACCCGACTTCGAATCCTGGAAGGTCGCCGCCGCACGATCGAGGAACGTCGCGAGGGCCTTCGCGACATGCTGGGCCGCGCGGCCGAGCGCCTCGACGCGTACACCCTGGAGCTGCAGCGCCACGGCCTGGAGGCCTGTGAGCGTGAGGTCCGCTGGCTGGAGGAGCTCATCGCCAACGAGCGCTCCGGCCGTGCCCCGACGGTCCCGCACGACGGGACGGCCGGCGGCCCACGACAAGACAACAGCCCGCCTCCGCCTGGTGAGACCAGGACAGAGCGGCCGTGACAAAGAAGAAGGAGGCACACGCGATGGGCTCCGTCCGCGTCGCCATCGTCGGTGTGGGTAACTGCGCCTCGTCCCTGGTACAGGGCGTCGAGTACTACCGGAATGCCGACCCCAACGACCGCGTCCCGGGTCTCATGCACGTCACCTTCGGCGACTACCACGTCTCTGACGTGCAGTTCGTCGCGGCGTTCGATGTCGACGCCAAGAAGGTGGGCATGGACCTCGCGGAGGCGATCGTCGCCAGCGAGAACAACACCATCAAGCTGTGCGACGTGCCGCCGACCGGCGTCACCGTGCAGCGCGGCCCGACCTTCGACGGCCTCGGCCAGTACTACCGCGAGATCGTCGAGGAGTCGGACGCCACGCCGGTCGACGTGGCCAAGGCGCTGCGTGACGCGCAGGTCGACGTGGTCGTCTCGTACCTGCCGGTCGGCTCGGAGCAGGCCGACAAGTTCTACGCCCAGGCCGCGATCGACGCCGGCTGCGCGTTCGTCAACGCCCTGCCGGTCTTCATCGCCTCCGACCCCGAGTGGGCGCAGAAGTTCACCGACGCGGGCCTGCCGATCGTCGGCGACGACATCAAGAGCCAGGTCGGCGCCACCATCGTGCACCGCGCCCTGGCGAAGCTGTTCGAGGACCGGGGTGTCGAGCTGCTGCGCACGTACCAGCTCAACTTCGGCGGCAACATGGACTTCATGAACATGCTGGAGCGCAACCGCCTGGTCTCGAAGAAGATCTCGAAGACCCAGTCGGTGACCTCCCAGGTGCCGCACGAGATGGCCAAGAGCGACGTGCACATCGGCCCGTCCGACCACGTGCCGTGGCTGGACGACCGCAAGTGGGCGTACATCCGCCTGGAGGGCCGCTCGTTCGGTGACACGCCGCTCAACGCCGAGCTGAAGCTCGAGGTGTGGGACTCGCCGAACTCGGCCGGTGTCATCATCGACGCCGTCCGGGCCGCGAAGATCGCGCTGGACCGGAAGATCGGCGGCCCGATCCTGTCGGCCTCGTCGTACTTCATGAAGTCCCCGCCCGTGCAGTACGCCGACCACGACGCGCACGCCGCCGTCGAGGCGTTCATCGCCGGCGAGGTCGAGCGCTGACGCGCCGACCACCAGCAGCACCGGCGAGGGCCGGGTCCGTGCGGGCCCGGCCCTCGCCGTCGCCGGGCGTACGAGCTGCCACGCCACGCGCACGGACCGCGCGGTCGAGGGTGGAACGCTAGGCTGAGCGCCGTGCCGTTCACCGACGCCACGCACGCCGCCAGGTCGGGACGCCGGATCGCCGCCGCGCTCGCGGGCGTGTTGCTGACCACCAGCCTGTACGCCTGCGCCGTCCCGGGCAGTCGTCCGGCGGTCGATTCGGGCAGCGACGTCGTGCCGCCCGACCCCCTGCCGTCGGTGGCCGAGGCAAGCTGTACCGCCGCAGCGGCCACACCGCCGCAGGTTGCGACGAAAACCGCGATCCCGTTCGGCGCGTCGACGGCACCGACACCGCTGGGCACCGGACATCCGATGGCCGACGAGCGGGCACGCGAGGAGATGCTCCGCCGTCAGCAGGCCGCCAACGACGCCTTCCGGCAGCGCGGCACGCTCGAACCCGCGACGGCTGCCGGTGCCAGGGCCTGTGCCGCCGAGGTGCTCAAGGGCCTGAATCTGCTGACCGCCGGCGGCCGGGACGCACCCGACGAGGAGGCCGTGGAGCGGGTGGTGACCGCCACCGGCCTCACCGACGTCACCGTGCGCCCACCCGGACGCCTCGACCTCGGCCCCGGCGACGGGCTGATCTTCGCGGGGTGGACCGGCCGGGCGTGTGTCTTCGGCAGCGTCCGCCAGCACGACGTCACGGTGGAGATCGGCACTCGGATCGCCGACGGCGGTTGCCTGCCCGCGCCGAGCTGATCAGGACCAGGCGCGCTGCAGGGCCACCCGGGCCTCCAGCTCCAGGAGTTTGACCTTGCGGTCCAGGCCACCACCGAAGCCGACCAGCTTTCCGCCCGCGCCGATGATGCGGTGACACGGCACGATCACCGGGATCGGGTTGCGGTTGCAGGCCACTCCGACCGCTCGGGCGGCTCCGGGATCACCGACCCGCCGGGCCACCTCGCCGTAGGTGAGGGTTTCGCCGTACGGGATGAGGGTCATCTCCCGCCACACCGCCCGCTCGAAATCGGAGCCGCGCGGCACGCTCACCGGCACCCCGAAGTCGGTCAGCTCCCCGGCGAAATACGCGCGCAGTTCCGCCACCGCCCGCCGGGAGGTCTCGTCGGCCGGCTCGGTCGTCCCGTTGCGCACCGGGCCGAAGTGCGCCCCGCAGACACTGTCTCCCTCGGTGGCCACGGAGAACTCCCCGATCGGCGAGTCGAGCACCGTCCAACGCATCTCGCCATTGTCCACTGCTGCACACGGGCCGCAAAGGCCGGCGCCCGCCGGAGCGTCCCGGAATCCGGGTTGCTCCGGCGGGCGCCGGGAGAGGTCAGATACTGGTCAGGCGGCGGAGACGGTGAACTTCTCACCCTTGCCCAGCCCCAGTTCGAAGGCCGTCCACCTGATCGTCTTGTTCGAGATGAGGTTGCTCGTACCGGACGTCCCGGCGGAGACCGCCTGGCCGTCGCTGGCCCGGAAGAAGACAGTTCCGTCGCCGTTGTAGTCCACGAAGTCGAAGGTCTGCCAGAGTCCGAGCGTCGTGCTGCTGGCGATCAGCGGCTTGGTGCCGCTGCTCGCCGCGGTGACGTACCGGCCGTTGGACAGCGCCTTGAGGCCGAAGAAACCGTCGCCCTGCTTGACGATCTGGAACTTCGCCGAGGTGGTGACGCTCGTACTGCTGGCGACCAGCGGTTTGGTGCTGCTGGCAGCCACCACGTACTTGTTGTTGGCCTTGGACCTGATGCTGATCACCGGCGCCGGTGCCTCGAGGGTGAACTTCTCGTTGGTGCCGATGCTGGTCCGGTTCGCCCGGAGCACCGCGGTGCCGGTCGTCGACGCCGTCACGTACTTCCCGTTGGTCTTGGCCTTGAGGCTGACCTTGCCGTCGGTGTGGTTCACGACTGTGAACTTGGCCGGAGTGACGATCGTCTTGTGGCTGGCGATCAGCGGCAGGGTGCCCTTGCTCGGTGCCACCACGTAGCGGCCGGTCTGCTTCGAGCGCAGCGCGACCAGGCCGTCGCCGGCGTTGACGATGTCGAACCGCTGCGCGGTACCCATGCTCGTGCCGTTGTTGACGAGCGCCTTCGTGGTGCTGGCGGCGGTGACGTACCGGCCGTTCGCGACGGCCTTCAAGCCGTACCCGTTGCGGACCGGGGTCACCGAACCCACGGTCAGCAGCCGGTCCATCGAACCCTTGGTGTCGTAGACCACCCCGGCGATGCCGGTGGTGACGATCCGGTCGCGTACCTGCTTCGGCGTCCAGGTGGGATTGGTGTGCAGCAGCAGAGCCGCCGCGCCCGCCACGTGCGGAGCCGCCATCGAGGTGCCGCTGAACCCGACACCGCCGGTGTTGCTGTCGTGCCGTGCCGAGACGATGCTGACGCCGGGGGCGAACACGTCGACGCACTTGCCGTAGTTCGAGAACCAGGCGCGCATGTCGACCCGGTCGGTCGCGCCCACGGTGATCGCGTCCGGTACCCGCGCCGGTGACGCCTTGCAGGCGTCCATCCAGGCGTTGCCGGCGGCGATGGCGTAGGTGACACCGGAGTCGATGGACCGCTTCACCGCCTCGTCGATCGACGGGATGGCCGTGACGTCACCCAGGCTCACGTTGGCCACGGCCGGCTTGCTGGCGTTCGTGGTCACCCAGTTGATGCCGGCGAGGACCTGTTCGGTGGTGCCGTAACCGTCGCAGTCGAGCACCCGTACGCCGACCAGCTTGACGCCCTTGGCCACCCCGTACGTCGCGCCCCCGACGGTGCCGGCGACGTGCGTGCCGTGGCCGTTGCAGTCCCCGTTCGCACCGGCCGGGTCCGCCTCCGGGTCGATGGCGTCGTAGCCCATGCTGGCTCGTCCACCGAAGTCCTGGTGCTTGACGTTGATGCCGGTGTCCAGGATGTAGGCGGTGACCTTGCTGCCGGTGTTCGGGTACTTGTATGTCTTGGTCAGCTTCGCGGAGGCCTGGTCCAGACGGTCGAGGCCCCAGGACGGCGGGTTGCTCTGCGTCGAGTTGGCCGACAGGCGCCGGACCGGCTCGACGTAGGCGACGGCGGGGTCGGCGGCCAGCCGCTCCGCCTGCTGCTGGTTGAGCGCGGCCGAGTAGCCCTTGAGGGCGTTGCCGAAGACCAGCCGGACGCTGCCACCGTTGGCGCGGCTCAACGCCGACGCGGTCGCCCGGACCGAGCTGTGCGTGGCCTCCCGGTCCTTGAGCACGACGATGTAACGGCCCGGCACGATGCCGGCTCCCGTCTTGCCGATCAGCTCGCGACGAGGTTGGTTGTCGGCCGGGGCCGCGGTCGCGGCACCGCCGGAGACGACGCCGATGATGGACGAGGCGGTGGCGAGGGCGAGCCCCGCCGCCGCCGAGCGGCGCAGTACGCCACGGCGTTTCACTAGGTGTTACCCCCGTCGGTCGTCGACCGTGTCCCATGGACGGTCGGACAAACATTGGATCGTCCGGCTCCGGCTGCCGAGCAGCGGACAGCGGACGTGCCAACATCATGAATGAGTACGGAGAGAGCCGCGTCAACCTTTCGGTCGAAACGTAAGCGTCTCGTCGTATCGACCGTCAGGCCTTGCGCATCCGAAGTGGACGAGCGTCGCCGATCAGGCTGCGGTCAGCCGACGATGCCCTCGTCGCGGGCCCAGCGCAGCAGCTCCGCCTCGGCCGTGTCACGATCCAGCGGTCCCCGCTCCAGCCGCAGGTCCTTCAGGTGCTTCCAGGCCCGTCCCACCACCGGCCCGGGCGGCACTCCGAGCAGCTCCATGATCGCGTTTCCGTCGAGGTCGGGCCGGACCCGGGCGAGATCCTCCTCGGCGGCGATCCGGGCGATCCGCTCCTCCAGCGCGTCGTAGTCCGCCGCCAGCTGGGCCGCCTTCCGCCGGTTGCGGGTCGTGCAGTCCGAGCGGGTCAGCTTGTGCAGCCGGGGCAGCAGGTCACCGGCGTCGGTGACGTACCGGCGCACCGCCGAATCCGTCCATTCGCCCCGGCCGTACCCGTAGAAGCGCAGGTGCAGCCCGACCAGCGTGGTCACCTTCGCGGTGACGTCCTTGGGGTAGCGCAACGCCTTCATCCGCACCTTCGTCAACCGGGCGCCGACCACCTCGTGGTGGTGGAAGCTGACCCGCCCGTCCGGGCCGATCGCCTTGGTCGCCGGCTTGCCCACGTCGTGCATCAGCGCGGCCATCCGGAGCACGAAGTCCGGTCCGTCCTCCTCGTACGAGACGGCGTTGCTGACCACCGTGAGGGTGTGCTCGTAGACGTCCTTGTGTTGGGCGTGCTCGTCGATCTCCAGCTTGAGCCCGGTCAACTCGGGCAGGAAGCGCTCGGCCAGCCCGGTGTCGACGAGCAGCCGCAGGCCGGCGATCGGGTCTGCGCCACAGAGCAGCTTGGTGAACTCGTCGCGGATCCGCTCGGCGGTGATCCGGTCCAGGTCGGTCGCCATCCTGGTCATCGCCGCCCGCACGTCCGGGTGCACCGCGAAGCGCAGCTGCGCGGCGAAACGGGCGGCCCGCAGCATCCGCAGCGGGTCGTCGCCGAACGACTCGGCGGGCGTACCCGGGGTACGCACGATCTTCGCGGCCAGGTCGGCCAGCCCGCCGTACGGGTCGGTGAACCGGTGCTCCGGGACGCTCACCGCCATCGCGTTGACGGTGAAGTCCCGCCGGCGCAGGTCTTCCGCCAGGCTCGTGCCGTAGGCGACCACCGGGTTGCGGCTGACCTGGTCGTACGACTCGGCGCGGAAGGTGGTGATCTCCAGTCGCAGGCCACCACGCTGGCAGCCGATGGTGCCGAACTCGCGGCCGGTCTCCCAGATCGCCTCGGCCCAGCCCCGCACGATGTCGAGCGTCTGGTCGGGGTGCGCGTCGGTGCAGAAGTCGAGATCCTCACCGAGCCGGCCGAGCAGGGCGTCGCGTACCGAACCACCCACGAGGTGCAGTTCGTGACCGGCGGCGGCGAATCGGCGGCCCAACTCGTCGGCCACCGGGGAGACCCGGAGCAGTTCGGCGACGGCGTTGCGCTGCGCGGCGGTGAGATCGCGGCGGTCGGTGGCGTGGGATGCGGCGGCTTCGGACATCGGATCCGCAGCCTATCGGTCCTGGCCGGCATCTCCTCCGCCGGGCGCGGGTAACGGTCGACGGTTGACTAAGGTCTGTGGCGTGCGGGCCGGTGCCGGCTCCGGCGTACCCCTTGGAGGCACAGATGAGCGGCGGGCTCTACCGCAGCGCGAACGCCCAGCAGGGCGGCGCGCCCGGCGGCCGGCCCGGTGACGGAGCCACGTTCATCTCCGCCGAACCGCTCAACCAGCCGGCGGCCGAGGCGGTCGCACCGCCGCAGGAGCAGGTGGCGGAGAGCAGCGTCGCCGCGAACAGCGCGATCATGGCGATCGGCAGCCTGGTCAGCCGGGGTACGGGCTTCCTCCGCAACCTCATGATCGGCGCGGCCCTCGGCAACCTGATCGGCAACGTCTTCACCACCGCCATGTTCCTGCCGCAGCAGGTGTACGAGTTCCTGCTCGGCGGCATCCTGACGAGCGTGCTCATTCCGGTGCTGGTCCGCCGGAGCAAGCTGGACTCCGACCGGGGTCAGGCGTACGCGCAGCGGCTGTTGACCCTGGCGGTGGTCGCGCTCGCCGCGACCGTGGCGATCGCCCTGATCGCGGCACCGGTGCTCACCAGCCTCTACGCCAGCGGCAAGGACGACGATTACACGGGCCTGGTCACCCGGCTGTCGTACCTGATGCTGCCGATGCTCTTCTTCACCGGCATCAGCGCGCTGATCGCGGCCATCCTGAACACTCGGGGCCACTTCGCGGCGCCGATGTGGGCGCCCATCCTGAACAACCTGGTCGCCATCGCCACCTTCGGCACGTACATCGTGGTCTTCGGCGCCCAGGCCCGGCAGCCCGCCGACGTGGGACTGAACCAGGTCCTCCTGATCGGTGGTGGGACGCTGCTCGGTGTGGCGGTGCAGGCCGCCGGTCTGCTGCCGGCGCTGCGCAAGGTCGGCTTCCGGTGGAAGCTGCGGTTCGACTTCCGGGAACTCGGACTGCGTGAACTGGCTCGACTCGGCGGCTGGATGTTCTGCTACGTGGCGGTCAACCAGCTCGGCCTCTTCGTGGTGGTCAACCTGCTGACCCGGGCGGCCGGCGAGGACAACGCCGGCCTGCTGATCTACAACAACGTCTTCCTGCTGCTGATGATGGCGCACGGCATCATCGCTGTCTCGATCATCACGGCGCTGATGCCCCGGATGAGTTCCGCTGCGGCCGACGGCCGCTTCCGCGACTTCACAAGCGACCTGAGCCGGGGTACGCGAACCGTCAGCGCCGTGCTCGCCCCGATCGCGGTCTGCTACGCGGTCTTGGCCACCCCGATCTCGGTGGTGGTCTTCCGCTACGGAGCCTTCAGCGATGACAACGCGGCCGCCACGTCGACCGTGCTGCTGGTCGCCGCGATCGGGTTGGTCCCTTTCGCGATCAGTCAGCTCTTCACCTTCGCCTTCTACGCGCTGCCGGACACCCGGATGCCGGCACTGATCAACATTCCGGTGGTGGCGCTGCGGGTAGGGGTGCAGATCGCGCTCTTCCTGATCTTCTCGCAGAGCTTCACGGCAGCCGGGATGATGATCGGCAACACGGTCTCCTACCTGGCCGCCGCCATCGCCTCGGCCTGGCTGCTGCGCCCCCGGGTCGGTCCGATCGAGCTGGGCGCGATCCTGCGTACTCTCGGCCGGGTGACCGTCGCCGCGCTCGGTGCCGCGCTGGTCGGCCTGCTGGTGGTCGCCCTGCTGCCCGGCGGCGACACGCCGACCTGGCTGGCGTCGATGGTGCAGCTGCTGGTTGGTGGGACGGTCATCGGGGGCACCTACCTCGGCCTGGCGACCGTGTTGCGGATCTCCGAGATCACCGAGGTGGTCGGCATGGTCCGCCGCCGGCTCGGCCGCTGAACCGTCCGGTCCGCCGTGCACCCAGCGTGACCAAGGATCACCAGGCTGGGGATGTACCTGTGGATAACTCCGCGCGCCGCCGCTCAACTGACGGATCGGCCTGTGGATAACCAACCGGACGGCCGAGTATGCCCGCCCGATTGACGGGGAATCCGGCGCTACCGAACTCGCCGACGCGACCGGTTCCGCCCCGGCCGGAGCCGATTGTGGTCAACCTCTAGATTGGCTGGTACATGTACCAGCAACGGGGCCGACAACGGGGCTAACGGGACGAGTCCGCCGACCGCCGACCTCGCCGCCACCTGACGGCGGGAAGATGACATGTCGGGGACCGGGCCATCCCGGGTAAGGTCGCACTCGACGGGTACGGCAGACACCGGCGCGCGGCACCCTGCTGCGACCGGCCGGCCGGTACCAGACGAAGGCGGAGCGGGAAGCAGATGCCCAGCAGCGCGGGTCCATCGATCGACACGATCACCGAGGGAGGACGGGTGACCCAGGTCGGCGAGGGTCAGGACGCGGACGAGACCACTCCGCCGGTCATGACCTTCGGTGCTCCGACGGCCGGTGAGATCCTCGCCGAACGTTACGAACTGGTCGAGCACATCAACAACGACAGCGCCGGCCGGTTGGTCTGGCGTGGGGTCGACGTCGTGCTGCGCCGGCCCGTCGCGGTCGTCATGCGCTACCCCGGCGGCGAGTCCGCCACCGAGATGCTTCAGGCCGCGGTCGCCGCCAGCCGGGTCGTACACCCCAACCTCGTCGGCGTGTACGACGCCATCGACGAGGCCGAGCGGGCCTACGTGGTGCGCGAATGGGTCGACGGTCAGTCGCTGCGGGACCTTGTCGCGGGTGGGCCGTTGGACGCCGCCCGCGCGACCGCCGTCGGTAACTCCGTCGCCAGCGCCCTGGCCGCCGTGCACGCCACCGGCATGGTGCACGGCAACGTGCACCCGGGCACGGTGATGATCAGCGATGACGGCCGGGTGGTGCTCGCGGACGCCCGTACCGACGGTGACGACAGCCAGGAGAGCGACGTCCGGGCCGTCGGCGGCATCCTCTACTTCGCGATGACCGGCTACTGGCCGCACACCGAGGCGCCACTGCGCGGTGCCACGGCCGGGCACGGACGGGCGGCCATTCCCGACGCGGTACGCGATGCCAACGGGGCGGTTGCGGCGCCCCGCCAGGTGCGGGCCGGTGTGCCGGCCTACCTGGACGACCTGACCATGGATCTGCTCGACGCCGAGATCGCCCCGCCCCCGTCGGACGTGCTGACGGCCGAGTTGGCCCGGCTCGACGTGCCCGACGACGACTACCTCGACAACGGCGGCCCGCTGCGGTTCGCCGGCGAGACCGGCGAGGAGCCGTCACCGTTGGCCGCGGCCGGCGGGCGCAAGGTCGCCCTGGGCATCGCCGGGCTGCTGGCGGTGGCCCTGATCGGGCTGCTGATCGGAATCAGCACCCTCGGCGACGACGACGGGGACCCGCAGACCAACCCGGTCGCGGCGCCGACGTCGAGCGCGCCGGTGAGCGAGGAGCCGGCAGCGCCGGCGGTCCGGAATCTCAAGATCAGCGATGCCCGGATCATCGACCCGGACAGCAGCAACCGGACCGAGGTGCGTGACGCCGAGAAGGTCTTCGACGGCGACCAGGACGAGGGCTGGTCCACCGAGACCTACAACCGCAGCAAGTTCGGCAACCTCAAGCGGGGCATGGGCGTCTGGATCGACCTCGGCACCGAGCGGACCGTGAAGTCGGTGCAGGTCAACCTCTCCGACCGGGGTGCCTCGGCGGAACTGCTCACCGGCACGACCAACGCCCCGTCGTCCAGTTCGGGCGACGACGAGGTGCTCACGGCGTACCTGAAGAACAAGATCGGGCAGCCCTTCGAGGAGCACGACGGCACCACGATGACCTTTGACGGCTTCGACGCCGACAAGAAGTACCGCTACCTGCTGTTCTGGATCACCGAGCTGCCGCCGAACGGTGGCGGTTTCAAGATCGGGGTGCAGGAGATCACGGTCCAGGGTTCATGAGACGTCAGCACGGCGGCTGCCACCGGGTCGGGTGATGGAGGTACGCGACGCCGGACGCGACCACACGGGCGCCGCTTCCGTGGAGGACACGGTCAGCGACCTCGATCTGCTGCGCGCCCACGTCTCCGGTGACCGGGACGCCTTCGGCGAGCTGTTCCGCCGGCACCGGGACCGGCTGTGGGCGGTCGCCCTGCGTACGCTCGGCGACCGTGAGGAGGCCGCGGACGCCCTGCAGGACGCGCTGCTGTCCGCCCATCGCGCGGCCGGCCGGTTCCGGGGTGACTCGGCGGTCACCACCTGGTTGCACCGGATCGTGGTCAACGCATGCCTCGACCGGATCCGCCGTCGGCGGGCCCACCCGACGGTGCCGCTGCCCGACGGGGTGCACGGCCCGGAGGATGGTCCGGCCACCGGCGGCGTGGAGCCGGCCGCACCGGTACCCGACCACGACACCGCGATGGTCGTCCGGGACGCCCTGGCCGCGTTGCCAGTCGAGCAGCGGGCCGCCCTCGTACTGGTGGACGTGCAGGGCTACCCGGTCGCCGAGGTCGCGCGGATCCTGGGCGTCGCCGAGGGGACGGTCAAGAGTCGCTGCGCTCGGGGCCGTGCCCGGCTCGCGGTCACGCTCGGCCACCTGCGGCCGGGCGCCGGGCCGGCGGGCGCTTCCCGCCCGGACGTGCCGGACGTCACCGGCGGGAACCCGAAGGAACCGTCGGGCGTCCGATCGGGGTCGGGGCGGTCCCGACCGACCGCCAACCAGCAGGAGGAAGCGTGAGCGCCGGGGAGTTCAGCGCGGTCGACCACGACCTGCTCGCCGACTACCTCGGCGGCGCGCTGGACGGCACCCCCGAGCACGCTGAGATCGCCCGGCGGGTGGCGCAGGACCCGGCGTGGGCCCGCGCCCACGCCCTCCTGGCCCCGGCCGTCGACCGCGTCCAGGCCGAGTTGGTCTGCTGGGGTGAGCCGACGCTGGAGATTCCGCCGGAGATCACCGGCCGGATCAGCGCTGCCCTCGCCGCTGCCGACCCACCCACCGCCGACCCACCCACCGCCGGGACCGCGCCGACGACGGCGGCTGCCGAGCACCCGGAGCGGGCACCAGCGGCCACCGGGGACGGGACTGCCGCCGTCACCGACCCCGGCCTGACGCCGGGCGGCGGGAAGGTGACCGTCGTACCGACCCAGCCGCTGGGTGGTCCCCGGCGGCCGGGTGGGCCGCCGCGTCCGGGGCAGGATCGGACCTCGTCGTCGCGGCCGGGGTCGCGACGACGCCGCTGGGCCCGGGTTGCCGGGCCGGTTGCTCTCGCCACCGCCGCCGTGGTCGGTCTGGGCGCGCTTCAACTGTTCCAGCCCGGCCGGGGGGACGATGTCGCCACCGACACCGCCCTGGACGATCGGGTCGTCAGTCCCGCGGTGCCGCACGCGCTCCCGCAGGACTCCGGGGGCCGGCAGGAGACGAAGTCGGCGCCCGAACGTGCCGCCGCGGCGAGCGGTGCTCCCTACCGGATCCTCGGCTCCCCGCAGCGCAGCGCCACCGACTACACGCCGGAGGCGCTGGCCCGCCTGACGCCGAGCATCCGGCAGTTCTCCACCGACGGTGGTCCGGGGGTCGGCACCGAGAACCAGGAACGCCTAGGCCCGGCCGGTCCGGACGCTCTGGCCCGGCTCGGCGACCAGACGGCGCTGAGTGCCTGCCTCGCGGAGGTCGGTGCGGAGCACGGCGGCGGACCGCTGGTCTTCGACGTCGTCGAGTACGCCCGCTTCCAGGGGATGCCGGCGCTGGTTCTCCAGTTCACCGACGCCTCCGGCACGAGCTGGGCGTGGGTCAGCGGCCCGGAGTGCGGGGTACCCGGGTCCGGCTCGGACGCCCGTTACCGTACGCGGGTAGGGTGATCCTGCGGTCGCCGGACTTTTGACCGTCCACGTGACCTGACCCACCGGGTGACCGGCTCGGGAATTCCCGCTTCGTACGATGACGTTCTGCACATCAGTTGCCGCCGCGTCGGCACTCGGATCGGCATCGGCAGGTACGCCGGTGACGACAGTCAACACGATTGGGAGACGGCAGTGGACGAGGTCCGCAACCTGGTCATCATCGGCTCCGGGCCGGCCGGTTACACGGCGGCGGTCTACGCGGCGCGTGCCAACCTCAAGCCACTGGTGATCGAGGGGGTGCAGTCCGGCGGCGCCCTGATGACCACCACCGAGGTGGAGAACTTTCCCGGCTTCGCCGACGGCATTCTCGGCCCCGAGCTGATGGACAACATGCGCAAGCAGGCCGAGCGGTTCGGCGCCGAGTTCCTGACCGACGACGTCACCCGGGTCGAGCTGACCGACACCGGTCACCCCGGTGCGGTGAGCACCGTCTGGGTCGGCGAGACCGCGTACCGCGCCCGGGCCGTGATCCTCGCCACGGGTTCCGCCTGGCGCCCGCTCGGCGTGCCCGGTGAGCAGGAGTACCTCGGCCACGGCGTCTCCTCCTGCGCCACCTGCGACGGCTTCTTCTTCCGCAACCAGCACATCGTGGTCGTCGGTGGCGGCGACTCGGCCATGGAGGAAGCCAGCTTCCTGACCCGCTTCGCCGACTCGGTGACGATCCTGCACCGCCGGGACACGTTCCGGGCCAGCAAGATCATGGCGGAGCGCGCACTGAGCAACGACAAGATCAAGGTCGAGTGGAACACCGTGGTGGAGGAGGTGCTCGGCGCGGACGGCAAGGTTTCCGGCGTACGGGTGCGCAACGTCCACACCGGCGAGGCCAAGGTGCTCGACGTCACCGGCGTGTTCGTGGCGATCGGTCACGACCCACGCAGCGAACTGTTCCGTGGCCAGGTGGAGCTGGACGACGAGGGGTACGTGCAGGTGCAGGCCCCCAGCACCCGGACCAGCATTCCCGGTGTCTTCGCCGCCGGTGACCTGGTCGACCACACGTACCGGCAGGCGATCACCGCGGCCGGGACCGGCTGCGCGGCCGCCCTGGACGCGGAACGCTTCATCGCCACGCTGCCCAAGGGCTGAAGACACAACGCAGGAGGAGGGGTCAACAGTGGGAGCAACGAAGTCGGTCACCGACGCGAGCTTCGCCGCGGACGTGCTCAAGTCCGACAAGCCGGTTCTGGTGGATTTCTGGGCCGAGTGGTGCGGGCCGTGCCGCAAGGTGTCGCCACTGCTGGAGGAGATCGCCGGCGAGATGGGCGACCAGGTCAGCATCGTCAAGCTCAACATCGACGAGAACCCGGAGACCGCCCGGACGTACCGGGTGATGTCGGTGCCGACCCTCACCGTGTTCAAGAACGGTGAGCCGGTGCAGTCGATCGCCGGCGCCAAGCCCAAGGGCGAACTGGTCAAGCTGATCGAATCGGCGCTCTGACCCCCAGCGACGACGTCGCCGTCGACCCCGTGCCGGGCCCACCGGCACGGGGTCGACGCGTTTTTCGCCGCCCACCACCCCAGCGGATCGGTGAGCGCATAACCTCGAACCGGGGCCGCCGGACGCCGGTGAGCACCTGGTCCCCGCCCACGGCGGCAACCGTCGGCGGGGCCCGGCAGCCACCGACCGTGCAGAGGGGGTCGTGCGTGCGTCCGATCCGTCCCGGTGACCGGGGACCCGCGGTGACCGAGATCCGCGCGGTGTTGACCGGTCTCGACCTGCTGTCGAAGGCGACCGGCCCGCACAGCGACGAGTTCGACCCGGCGACCGAACGGGCGGTCCGCGCGTTCCAGCAGTCGCGAGGACTCAGCGTCGACGGTCGGGTCGGTGCGGAGACCTGGCGGGCCCTCGACGCCGCCCGCTGGCGGCTGGGCGCCCGCACCCTCTACCACGCGGTACCGGTGCCGCTCACCGGCGAGGATGTCCGGTCGCTCCAGGAGCGGCTGCTGGAGATGGGATACGACACCGGCCGGGCCGACGCCATCTACGGCATCCGCACCTCCCGGGCGGTGGCCCAGTTCCAGCGTGAGGTGGGACTGGTCCCGGACGGCACCTGCGGCCCGCACACCATGGGTGCCCTGCGCCGGCTGGGCCGCAAGGTGGTCGGCGGCCGGCCGCAGTGGTTGCGCGAGTCCGACGCCATCCGGCAGTCAGGCCCGACCCTGGTCGGTCGGACCGTGGTCATCGACCCGGGCCACGGCGGAACCGACCCGGGCGTGGTGGTGGCGGACGGCCCGCTGCGCTGGACCGAGGCGGATCTGATGCACGATCTGGCCAGCCGGCTCGAAGGCCGCCTCGCCGCGGCCGGGGTACGGGTCCAACTCACCCGGGGACCGTCGCCGGAGACCTGCCTGCCCGACATCGACCGGGCGCAACTGGCCAACTCGCTCGGCGCCGACGTGTTCATCTCGCTGCACACCGACGGCCATGCCAACCCGATGGCCGAGGGCGTCGCCACGTACCACTACGGCACCGACAACGGGGTCACCTCGGCGACCGGTGAACGGCTGGCCGGGCTGGTCCAGCGGGAGATCGTGGCGCGCACCGGGCTGCGGGACTGCCGTACCCACGCCAAGGCGTGGGACCTGCTCCGGATCACCCGGATGCCGGCGGTCCGGGTCGAGGTCGGCTACCTCACCTCGCCGACGGACCGGGAACGGCTGATCGCTCCCCGGTTCCGGGACAAGCTGGTCGAGGCGATGGTGGCCGCGGTGCAGCGGATGTACCTGCCGATCGAACGCGACGTGCCGACCGGCTCGATCGACGTCAGCGAACTGCGGGCGGCGGTCGCCGCCGGCACCGTGGTGGACTGAGCGGCCCGCCCGATTCGGGCGCGGACGTCCGGCCGGGTGCCCGGTGCCGTCGACGCCGGCCGGTCAGCCGGTCGTGGAGCGGGTGGCAGGTGTCGGTCGGACCGGACGCAGCAACGTCTCCGGGCTCATCGAGCCGAGCAGCTTCTCCAGCGCGTACTCGACGTCGGACTTCCAGCTCAGCGCCGTCCGCAGCTCCAGCCGTAGCCGGGGGAACCGCGGATGCGGGCGAACCGTCTTGAAGCCCACCGAGAGGAAGAAGTCGGCAGGTGCCACGCACGCTCCGTCCGGATCGGCGGAGTCACCGAACTTCGCGTCGCCGAACGCCTCGATCGCCTTGATCCCGCGCTTGGTCAGATCGCGGGCCACCCCCTGCACCAGCATCCGGCCGAGGCCGCCGCCGGCGAACGCGGGCACCACGTTCGCGGTCATCAGCAGCGCCGCGTCGGCGGAGACCGGAGACGTCGGAAAGGCCATCGACCGGGGCACGTAGGCCGGCGGGGCGTACATCACGAATCCGGCAGGCATCCCGTCTATGTAGATCAGCTTGCCGCAGGAACCCCATTCGAGCAGCGTCTGCGAGACCCACGCCTCCTTCTCCAGGCCAGGGTCGCCAGCGGCACAGGCGCGGTCCGCGGAAACCGGGTCAAGCTCCCAGTACACACACTGACGGCAGGGCCGGGGCAGGTCCTCCAGGGTGTCCAGGGTCAGGCTGACCAGACGTCGCGACATTGGCGCTTCCCCACACTAGGCTCGGAGGTGGGACCGGCCCGGACGGCACCGCCGGTGTTCCTGCCCCCGACGAGCGATCGTACGCCGCCGGTCGGCGACTGGGGAGGGTAAGCGTAAACGTGCACCTCAGGGGTGCCGGCTCGGGGTCCGGGATGTGGACGCACGAATAATCAGGGGCGCATAGGGGTGTGCAAGGCGGCTACGATCGACATTCGGCGCGCCGTACGCCATGGTCGCCGGTGTCCTGGGTATCCGGGACCGGAGCCGTCCGAGCAGCCATCGAGGTGATGTGATGACCGGCACGACACTCGACGACTACACCGACCGGTACGCCCGCCGGGTGCGGGGCATGACGGCGTCGGAGATCAGGGCCCTGTTCGCCGTCGCCAGCCGACCGGAGGTCGTCTCCCTCGCCGGTGGCGCGCCGTACATCGCCGCACTGCCGCTGGATGCCGTCGGCGAGATGCTCGGTCGGCTCGGCGCCGAGCACGGCAGCACCACCCTGCAGTACGGCATCGGTCAGGGCACCCTGGAGCTGCGTGAGCGGATCTGCGAGGTGATGGCCCTCTCCGGCATCGACGCCGCCTGTGGTGCCTCCCCGGAGGACGTGGTGGTGACCGTCGGTGGGCAGCAGGCGCTCGACCTGGTGGCCCGTCTCTTCCTGGACCCGGGTGACGTGGTGCTCGCCGAGGGGCCGACCTACGTCGGCGCACTCGGGGTGTTCCAGGCCGCCCAGGCGCAGGTCGTGCACGTGCCGATGGACGACGACGGGTTGATCCCGGCCGCGCTGGAACTCGCCATCGCGGAGCAGGCCCGGGCCGGACGGCGGGTCAAGTTCCTCTACACCATCCCCACCTTCCAGAACCCGACCGGCGTGACGCTCACCGAGCAGCGGCGGGAACAGGTCCTCGACATCTGCGAGCGCGCCGGGCTGCTGGTGGTCGAGGACGACCCGTACGGCCAGTTGGGCTTCGAGAGCGAGGCACCCGCGCCGCTGCGGGCGCGGCGGCGGGACGGGGTCTTCTACCTCAGCACCTTCTCCAAGACGTTCGCGCCGGGGCTGCGGGTCGGCTGGATCCTCGCGCCACACGCGGTGCGTGACAAGCTGGTGATCGCCAGCGAGGCACAGATTCTCTGTCCCAGCGCGTACGCGCAGGCCGCCGTCAGCACGTACCTCGGCACCATGCCCTGGCGCGAGCAGCTGAAGGTCTACCGGGAGGTCTACCGGGAGCGGCGGGACGCGATGCTCACGGCACTTGAGGACCTGATGCCGGCCGGCACCCGCTGGACCGTGCCCGGCGGCGGGCTGTTCGTCTGGGCCACGCTGCCCGACGGGCTGGACTCGAAGGCAATGATGCCCCGGGCCATCGCCGCGCGGGTCGCGTACGTGCCCGGCACCGGTTTCTACGCCGACGGCAGCGGCAACGGTCACATGCGGCTGAACTTCTCGTTCCCGCCACCGGAGCGGATCCGGGAGGGCGTCCGCCGGTTGGCCAGCGTGATGGAACAGGACATCGCCATGCGGCGGGTGTTCGGTGCGGTGGGCGGGGCCGGCGCCCGGCGAGGCAGGACCGGCTGGGACGCGCCAGGACCAGACTTGGCATGATGCCCGGCATGGGTGTCACCGCTGCCGAAGAACCCGCCGTGTCGGGCCCCGAAACCACCGATCTCCACGTGCTGGTGCTCGCCGGTGGCCTGTCGTACGAGCGTGACGTGTCGCTGCGCTCGGGCCGCCGGGTGCTCGACGCGCTGCGCGCCGTCGGGATGCAGGCCGAACTGCGCGACGCCGACGTCGCCCTCCTGCCGGCCCTTGTCGCTGATCCGCCCGACGCCGTGGTGATCGCCCTGCACGGCGCCACCGGCGAGGACGGGTCGTTGCGCGGGGTGCTGGATCTGTGCGGCGTGCCGTACGTCGGCTGTGACGCCCGGGCGTCCCGTCTCGCCTGGGACAAGCCGTCGGCGAAGGCCGTGCTCCGGGAGGCCGGCATCGCCACTCCCGACTGGGTCGCTCTGCCACACGACCGGTTCAGCGAACTCGGCGCGGTGGCCGTGCTGGACCGCATCGTCGACCGGTTGGGGCTGCCGCTCATGGTGAAGCCGGCCCAGGGCGGTTCCGGACTGGGCGCCGCCGTGGTCCGGGATGCGGCGTCGCTGCCGGCTGCCATGGTGGGTTGTTTCGCGTACGACTCGACGGCGCTCGTCGAGCGATACGTTCCCGGCATGGACGTGGCCGTCTCCGTCGTCGACCTCGGCGACGGCCCGCAGGCGCTACCGGCGGTGGAGATCGTGCCCCGCAACGGGGTGTACGACTACGCGGCCCGTTACACCGCGGGCCGGACGACCTGGCACACCCCGGCCCGCCTGGAGCCCACGGTCGCCGAATCGGTGGCCCAGGTCGCCCTGGCCGCCCACACCGCCCTCGGCCTGCGTGACCTCAGTCGGGTCGACCTGATCGTCGACTCGACCGGTCAGCCACACGTGCTCGAGGTCAACGTCTCGCCGGGCATGACCGAGACGTCGCTGTTGCCGCTCGCGGTACAGGCCGCCGGTCTCGACTTCGGCGGCATGATCGGCAACCTGGTCGCCCGCGCCGCGGCCCGCTGATTCCCCCACCCGGCAGGCCGCCCACCGTCTGAACTCGGGTCCCCGTCCGCAAGGAGCGGCGGAGTCGACTCGGCGGTCCCCGCCGCGCTGGCCCACAAGGCCGTCGGTGACGGCGTCATCGCCTCCCGGCCGCAGTGTCGATGCGGTCGCGGGTGCGGGGGCAGTGCCGGTCCGACGCCGTCGTGCACCAGCCGGATCGCCGGCGGACCTGGGGCTCATTCGGGTGCCGGAGGTGCCGAGGTGCGGCACGGTCCCTCCGGCCCTATCGCTGCCCGCCCCCGGAGCCCGGCTTACCGGATGACGCCGGCCGGCCAACGTCCGGGGTTTCCGCCTGAGCGTGCTCCGGCTCCGCCGCATCGACTCTGCGTCCGCTGCCAGTGCCTGCGGGGCTCTCGGTGTCTGCGGTGGTCTCGCTGGATGCAGGGCTCTCGGTGTCCGGGGTGGTTTCGGCGGCTGGGGCGGTCTCGGTGCCCGGGGTGGTATCGAGCTGCGAGACCTCTCTGACGTTCCCGGACTTCGACCCTGGGACTGTGGCCCCGGAAACCGGCTGCGTCGTTCGTTCAGGGCGAGCCGCCTCGGCCGCGTCCGCTCCCGTCTCCCGCTGCGGTGTCGCGTCGCTCGCCGCGTCCGGTGCCGCGTCGCTCGCAGGAACCGCAACCGGCGCGTCTGGCGACTCCGCGCTGACACCAGCGCCCGGAGTATCGGGTGGCTCGGCCGTCTCGCCGATGGCGTCCAGCAGCGACCCTCCCTCTGCCGGCTTCGTCTCGGTCGGCGAGGCCGACTGCGCGGCCAGACTGGACGGCGCCTGCCACTGGATGCGGGGCGGTTCGGCTAGTGGCCGCCCACCGAACTCGGCGAGCCAGGCCGCCACGAGCGCGAGGTTCTCCCGCCACTGCTCCTCGGAGATCGGCGGCAGAATCGAGTCCCAGAGCGAGAGGAAGGTGCCACGGAGCTGGAGCCGACCGTACGGTCGGGCGAGGAACCACATGTGGAGGTGGGCGGACCCGTCGCCCCACCGGTTGACGTGGACGCGCGCCACGCCGTCCAGCGACCGGATGGCCCGTTCGAGCCGTACCGTCATCACGCCCAACTCGGCGGCGAGCAGGTTCGGTAGGTCACCGAGGTCGAGGTGCGACCGCGACTCCAGAATGAGGACCATGGGCAGCCCGGTCGGTCGATCCATGGCCCGCACGCGCCATCGTTCACCGACCCAGATGTAGGCCTCGTCGGGCGCCTGGCAGGCAGTGCATTCCCGGTGAGCCTCACCCTTGCGCGGTGGCTCGACAGGGACCGGGTCGGCGAGTGGCTTGACCCGGAGGTCACCTTCGAACGGGAAGGACGGCCACTGGGTGAAGTCCGGGACTGAGGGAGGGGTGTCGTGCACGACGCTGACCCTAACCGAGTCTGGGACCAGTGTCCCTACCCGAATCGGGTTCGACTCTTAGGCGGGCTCGAATGGCGGGACCGAACCGCCGAACGGTTCTCCCCAGAGTTATCCACAGGCGGCCGGGTAACGGCATCCCTACCGATGTCCCCGTTCGACAAGGGGTTTCGGCCTGTGTTTCACGTGAAACGGCTCGGCCCTGTGGACAACTGATGTGGATAACAATGACGCCGCGCAGTCCCGGCGTGGCCGGCAGTGGGTAGGCCGGGCGACCGGTCGGGCGCCGCGCCAGTGAAGCCGGGCCGCTCCACTGTTTCACGTGAAACAGTGGAGCGCCGATGGGCAGGGCGTGGGCAGACTGACACCGCTGGCCGCGCTCGTGAACCATCCCGCCGTTCAGCGACCGAGTTCCTGACTTGGGCCAACACCCGGCTCACCCGCGGGTTGAATGGCCACTTGACGTCCGGCGCCCTCTCCGCCTTCCTGGGCGGCGCCACCGGGCGGACCTCGGCTACCGCCGGGACCGGGGGTGACGGGTCGCGGAACACGTCTCAGGCGTATGAGCGTCCGGGCAGGGCGCTCAGCGGGAAGGCCGGCGGCCAGACGGCGGGCGACTCCCCCGCAGGGGCGGCCGAGCAGACACCGATGGGATGGCTGGAGGCCCCTGCGGAACATCCACGGGTAAGGCGGGGACGGTCCGGCGGGCTGTCAGCGGACAGGCGGTGAGGGTCTGCCCGACTGGGCACCCTCTTGGCCGTTGGCCCATACCAGTTGCCGGCACCCGTAGGCGCCGACCGAGCGTCGACAGCGTGAGTCCGTCGGCCAACTTGCGCGGCACTCGCCTGGCTGCCGGTGTCGGGTCGATCCCCGCCTGTCCGCTGACGGTCGTCGGGTGTCGGGTCGATCCGAGGCACACCTGGCGACGCCTCGTCGTTAAGCGGCGGACTCCCGGCTGGGCCGGAGCCGTTTCACGTGAAACGCCACCGCTTCGGCACCTGCCGGCTACCCGGGCACCGCTGCGAAAGCCCACCGGGCGGCGGACCTGGCCGGGATTCTGCTCCGGCTTCGGCCGAGCGGTATCCCTGCCTCGAACCACCCGGTGGTCGGCAGGATCACCCGTGTCTCGTCCGCCCCGATTCGACGCCTGCCCGTTCGCAACGGTCCACCGTGGCAGCCGTCCGCGACGGCACCAAGCGAGGACGGGCAGCCCTCGTTGGTCAGCGAGCCGGCACCACGTAGCGGTCCTGGCGATCCAGTGCTCGACGGCAGCCCGACGCCGAAGAACCGCCGCGAGCACCTCCGCTCGATGTCGGACCCCGGCTGCCGGTCACAGCTTGCGGTATGTCGCGCCGTAGCTCCGGTCCAAGGGTCCGACATGCCGTAAGTCGGAGAATGCCCGGCGACTGACGCTGCGACCTCCACCCGTCGCCCCGGGAGCCGGATCAGGGCACCGCAGCGGCGTCGCGCCGACCGAGGCAACAACCGACACGCCACCGCCGAGAGAGCGCCGTCTTCGCCGTCGTTGACCTGCCTCCGCAGGCTGATGGCCAGGGGGCGCCGAAGATGTCGCCGACGGAAGCGGGAGTAGTCGCTCCAGTTCATGCCGAACTGGAAACCGCCGGGCCGGTGCTGCTGCTCGCCCTCGCCGATCGGTGACTGGTGTGGCGCCCAGGAACGTTCCACCGGGATCGCCGCGCACGGCCGGCAACCGGCGGCTACCTGATACGCAGCGGCGGCCTACCTGACACGCAGCTCGGACGGCCACCGGCGGCCTACCTGACACACACCAGCCGCGTGGCGTCGTCGGCCAGAATCAACCGCCACCGCTTCACTGAACGCCGTCCGGCCGCGCAACCGATCGGGGCCGGCGAGCGGGCGGGCACTAAGCAGTTGACGGCTGACTGAGGCGGGACCGGTAGTGCGCGCTGCGGCTGCCGAGACGACAAGGCCGCCTCGTCAGGTGCCTGGCGAGGCGGCCTTGTCGATTCGTGGATCAGTCTTCCGACTCTTCGCGCTCCACTCCGATGATGCCGACGATTCGCTCCAGGTCGTCGACGGTCGCGAACTCGATCGTGATCTTGCCCTTGCTCCGCCCGATGTCCACCTTCACCCGGGTGTCGAACCGGTCGGAGAGGCGGTCGGCGAGATCGGTGAGCGCGGGCGCGTGTGGCTTCGGGCGGCGCTTCGCCGACTCCTTCTTGCCCGGCCCGTCGTTGAGGGCGAGCGCGACGATCTCCTCTGTCGCCCGGACCGACAGGCCCTCGGCGACGATCCGAAGTGCCAGTTGCTCCTGGGTCTCCGGATCCTCCAGGCTCAGCAGCGCCCGGGCGTGCCCGGCGGACAGGACACCGGCGGCGACGCGGCGCTGTACCGGGGCCGGCAGGTTCATCAGCCGGATGGTGTTCGAGATCTGCGGCCGACTGCGACCGATGCGCCGGGCGAGTTCCTCGTGGGTGGCCCCGAACTCCTCCAGCAGCTGCTGGTAGGCGGCCGCCTCCTCCAGCGGATTGAGGTTCGCCCGGTGGATGTTCTCCAGCAGCGCGTCCCGCAGCATCGCGTCGTCTCGGGTGTCGCGCACGATCGCCGGGATGTGCTCCCGGCCGACCGCCTGGGCGGCTCGCCACCGGCGCTCGCCCATGACGAGCTCGAACTTCTCGCCGTCGAGTTGCCGCACCACGATCGGCTGAAGAAAGCCGACCTCCTGGATGGAGGTCTTCAACTCCTCCAGGGCCTCCTCGTCGAAGACCTGGCGAGGCTGCTTCGGGTTGGGCACGATCGAGTCGACCGGGATCTCCGCGAAGCGGGCGCCGGGCACCGGGCTCAGGGTCGCCTCAGGTTCGATCGGCGGGGCCGACACCGGCATTACGGTCGGTGCCGCAACGGCCGTCGACCCACCCGTTCCCCCGGTCAGGGTGCCAGCGCCAGCGTCCGGCGCCGGCCCGGTCGGAATGAGCGCCCCCAGGCCCCGCCCCAGACCGCCCCGTGGACGGTTCTTCATGCCACGCCTCCCAGCGCCTCGTACGCACTACGCATTCCGGCTCACCGGCTCCTTGACGCCCCGCTCGGCGATCTCCTGCGCGGCCTCGAAGTAGCTCGTCGCGCCCCGCGAACCGGGATCGTAGGTCATCACCGACTGGCCGTAGCTGGGCGCCTCGGAGACCCGCACGTTACGCGGGATCACCGCCTCGAGCACCTTGTCTCCGAAGTGGTTCCGGACGTCCTGCTCGACCGCGTCGGCGAGCCGGGTACGGCGGTCGTACATGGTGAGCAGGATCGTGGAGACCTCAAGCTGCGGGTTGAGGTGCTGACGAACCAGGTTGATGTTGTTGATGAGCTGATTGAGCCCTTCGAGCGCGTAGTACTCACACTGGATAGGTATGAGCACCTCCTGCGCTGCCACCAACGCGTTGACGGTCAACAGACCGAGCGAGGGCGGGCAGTCGATGAACACGTAGTCGAAGTGCCCCGGGTAGGCGGTGATGGCGCGGTCCAACCGCGACTCACGGGCCACCACGGAGACCAGCTCGATCTCGGCACCGGCGAGATCGATGGTGGCCGGCACACACCAGAGGTTGGGAATGCCCTCCACCGCCTGGGTCACGTCCTCCAGCGGCACACTGTTGATCAGGCAGTCGTAGACGTCGGGCACGCCGGTGTGGTGTGGCACGTTCAGCCCGGTCGAGGCGTTGCCCTGCGGGTCGAGGTCGACCACGAGCACCCGGTTGCCATGCAGGGCCAGCGCCACCGCGAGGTTGACCGTGGTCGTGGTCTTACCTACGCCGCCCTTCTGGTTCGCGACGCACATGACCCGGGTCCGGTCGGGCCGAGGCATGGTCACCTCGCCACTGGGATTCAGGATCTGCACGGCGCGCATCGCCTCCATAGCCAACGGTGGGTCATCCTCTTCGCGCGTCGGGGTTTCACGTAAAACGTACGCGGCCTCGGTCGCGGCTGTTGCGTAGGAACCATCCGCAGGTGCGGGCGTGTCGGAAGCCGGTCGAGGATCCGGCACCATCGCGGAGGTCGGGGGGTTTGCCGCCGCCGCCTCGAACCGTGCGGAGGCGGAGGTGTTCCGGCGAATCGGAATCACCCGCGCGTCCGGGGACGCGTTGATCGGGCGACCACTCGCGTCCGCTCCCTCGCCGGCCCCCGACCACGGAACACCCGACGTCGGCGCGTTACGACCGGGTTCGGGTGGGCTCTGCGACACCTCGGAGGGCCGCCAGTTCGGATATTCGGTTTCACGTGAAACAGGGTCACCCGGTGACCCGGTCACGCGCGGATCGTCGTACCTGCCGTCGTCATGCACCTGTCATCCCTGCCCGCTTCGGATGGTCGGTCCGCACCCGTCAACCGGGCCACTCGCGTGCTCTCCGCAGAGGTACCGCCCGGCGGGAGCGGTCGGGCCCCGGAGGGAAATCCATCGCCGCCCGCTCCACACTATCGACGCGCGGCCAGCCTACGGCGCACGGGCGCGGCCGGTCCACGTCGGGTTCGTAACCCGCCGGTCGCATGTTGCCCGGGGAACCGGCCATGACCGCCCCGAAACCCCGCCCCACACGACGGGGACGGCGTGAAGACGCACGTCAGCAGCAGGAACGACGATCCGAAGTCAGCTGCGACAGCCGCAGCACCAGAGGCCAGGTCCCGACCCGGCTCACCGGCGACGCGAACGCGACTTCCTCGACGAGGTACGGGGAGCCGGACCGGCGGTCCGTTCCCGGACGATCTCGACCACGGTGGTCGGCGGATCCACCACGCCCGCACCACATCGGTGCAAGACGGGTCGACCACCACCGAGGCGGTGCACCGCCTCGGCATGCTCGGCGATCTCCTCCGCCGCGGAGGCACCCTTCAGGGCGAGCAGTCGACCACCCACCCCGGTCAGCGGCAGGCACCAACTCGCCAGCCGGTCCAGCGGCGCCACCGCCCGGGCGGTGACCACCTCGCCCGGCACGGCATCCGCCCTCCCGACGGCCTCCTCGGCCCGGCCGCGAAACACCCGCACCGAGTCGGTCAGTCCGAGCGCCTCCACCGCCTCCTCCAGGAAGGCGGTACGGCGAGCCAGCGGCTCGATGAGGGTCACCGCCAGGTCGGGCCGGGCGATGGCGAGCACCAGACCGGGCAGCCCGGCACCCGATCCCACGTCCAGCACGCTGGCGCGCGGCGGGATCAGCTCGGCCACCGTCGCGCAGTTCAGCAGGTGACGGTCCCAGATCCGGGGTGCCTCGCGGGGGCCGATCAGCCCGCGCACCACACCGTCGGTCGCGAGCAGCTCGGCGTACGCGGCCGCGACGTCGAGGCGTACGCCGAACAGCTGGCGAGCCGCCGGGGCCAGTTCGGGCGGTAGCACGGCAGTGCTGGGGTCCGGCGGGACAGCCGGCGGCCCGGGCGGCGTACCACCCGGGCCGGACGCGGCGCTGCCGCTGGCTTGCTGTCGAGTCACCCGTCAGTCCGCGGGACGGACGACGATGCGCCGGCTGGGCTCGACGCCCTCGGACTCGCTCTCCACCCCGTCGATCGCGTTGACCACATCGTGAACGCACTTGCGCTCGAAGGCCGACATCGGCTCCAGCCGCACCGGCTCCCCGTGCTCCTTGACCTTCTCGACGGCGTTGCGGGCAACCGCCGCCAGTTCCTTCCGCCGGTTGGCGCGGTACCCGCCCACGTCGAGCAGCAGGCGGCTCGGTGCGCCGGTCTGCCGGAACACCGCGAGCCGGGCCAGTTCCTGAAGTGCCTCCAGAGTGGCGCCGCGCTGGCCGACGAGGTTCTGCAGGCGTCCGCCGACGACCTCGACCACCGGGCGGCCGCCCGACACCAGTTCGTCGATGTCGCCGTCGTAGTCGAGGATGTCGAGCAGCCCCTCCACGTAGTCGGCCGCGATCTCGCTCTGCCGGAACAGGTCACTCTCGCCGGCGGTCTTGCTCGGTGCCGCTTCGGCGTCGGTCTCCTCCGGCTCGCCCCCGACCGGAGCCGCCGCGGTCGGCTCCTCGTCGTCCAGGGGCTGGTCGGCGCGGGGGATGCTGGTGTCGGTCACGGTGTCATCTCCGTACTCGCTCGGCCGGACCTCGGGTCCGCTGGTTTCCCGCGGCCGGCGGGACGTCGCCGGTGCCCGCGGGCACGTCTGTAGGGGCAGTCTCGCCCGTCCGCCACCGCACGGGTGACGCTTCGCGCACCGGCGCCGGCCATACGGCGGCCGCACGGCGTGCAACGGGCCGCCACCGGTCTCCCGGCGGCGGCCCGGACGTATTCAGCCCTGCCGCTTGGCGGGGCGGCCCTTCTTCGGGTTGACCGGCTTGGCACCCGGCTTCGGGCCGGCGATCTTCGGCGCGGCCGGCGGCGGCGGTGCCGGGGTCGGCTTGCTCCGGCCGAACAACCCGCTGGTCTTTGCCGGCTGTGCGCCGTTACGCGCCGAGGTGCCCGGCTTTGCGCTGGTCGCGGTCACCGGCGGCGGGAACTTGCGCAGCACCCACTGCTGCTGCCCGAGCGTGAACAGGTTGTTGGTGACCCAGTAGATGATCACACCGATCGGGAAGATGGCGCCGGAAACCAGCAGGGACAGCGGGATGCCGTAGAGCATCAGGCGCTGGATCATGCGCTGCTGTGGGTCCTCCGCCCAACCCGTCTTGAGGATCATCTGGCGGCTGGTGAGGTAGGTGGTGCCCATCATCACCAGCACCAGGACACCGGCCATGATCTTCACGACGGTGCCGTTGGCACCGAGCTGTGCCAGCTCCGCCGCGGTCGAGCCGAACTTGCTGGCGATCGGGGCGGTGAACAGGGTCGCGTCCGAGGCGCTGTTGAACTGGTCGACCGTCCAGCCGTAGATGTCCTTGTTGTTCTTCGCCGGGTCCGGGTTCAGGCGACGCAGCACGTGGAAGAGGCCGAGGAAGACCGGGATCTGGAGGAACATCGGAAGGCAGCCCATGAGCGGGTTGGCCTTTTCCTTCCGGTAGAGCTCCATCATCTCCTTCTGGAGCGTCTCCCGGTCACCCTTGTGCTTCTCCTGGAGGGCCTTGACCTGCGGCTGGAGCGCCTGCATCGCCCGCTGCGACTTGATCTGCTTGACGAAGACCGGGAACAGGATGACCCGGACCGTGACTACCAGGAAGACGATGGCGAGGATCCACGCCCAGTTGGTGCCGAGGACCGCGCCGTCCGGAATGCCGATGGCGTCCCAGGCCGAGTGCCAGGCCAGCAGGATCCACGAGATCGCGTAGTAGATCCAGTCGAGACTCAATTCTCAGGCTCCAGTCACGTCGGCAGGTCGACGGTCGCCCGGCTCCGGAACCGGGTCGTATCCGCCAGGATGGAATGGGTGACAGCGCGACAGCCGCCGGACCGTCAGACCGGCTCCCCGGAGCGCACCGTGCCGGGCCACGGCCTCCAGGGCGTAGGCGCTGCACGACGGGTAGAACCGACAGCGGGCCGGCAACGCCGGGCTTATCCACCGACGGTACGCGATGATGGGCAGGGTCAGCACCCGGGCACCGGGCGTAGCCGGGCCGGACGGCGTCTGCTCGGCACTCATCGGGGCCGCCGTCTCCGACCGGCCCGGGCGGCCTCGAGCGCCGCGTCCAGGTCGGCGCCGAGTCGCTGGTAGGTGGCGTCGGCCGCAGCCGGCAGGGCGCGTACCACGAGGGTGCTTCCGGCCGGCAGGTCGACGAGGCGTTCGCGGGTCAGATGCCGCAACCGGCGGCGGACCCGGTTGCGGACCACCGCCGGTCCGACCGCCTTGGAAACGACGAAGCCGGCGCGGGACACTGGCGTGGAGTCTGCCTCCGCGCTGTCCCGCGCCGGCTTCGGCGCTGCGTTGTCGGATCCGGTTGTGCCCGGCACGGTCAGATGGACGGCCACGGCACCGCGACCGGCTCGACGACCACCACGAACCGCTGCGGCGAAGTCGCTGCTGCGCCGCAGTCGTTGGGCGGCCGCCAGCACGACGTCACGTCCTCCGGAGCGGACCTGACCGGCCTCAGGCCGACAGGCGGGCGCGGCCCTTGGCGCGACGGGTCGAGATGATGGCGCGGCCGGCCCGGGTGCGCATGCGCAGCCGGAAGCCGTGGGTCTTCGCGCGCCGGCGGTTGTTCGGCTGGTAGGTGCGCTTGCTCACGTCAGGCTCTCCGTTGTCGGACGCCCCGGACGAGTGGATCGCCGGGTCGTGGTGGTCCGGGCCGCCGCTGCGGCAGCCCCGATCGGTGCTGCCCTGCGGTGCGTGACCTCGGTTGTGCGGTGCGCGACCGCGGGCAGCGAGCACCCATCACCCTAGCAGAGGGCGTGAGAGCAGCCCCTCCAGCCTAGGCCGGGGGGGCAATCAGCGTCAAACCCGGTCACGGCGGCGGTGAGCTGCGACGGGAGACGACCGAAGCGGCGGTTTTCACGGATGCCGACAGGGGCGACCCGCGCTGGCGGTTGAAGACGCGGCGACAACGCTGTTACCGTGCCCGATTGCGGTCAGCGTCGGAGTTTCGCCGATGTCGCCGGCAGGCAAGACCGGACACGGTGGTGAATCGTTCGGCACGGTGAACCCCGCTTCAGTGCCCGGCCACGGCAGGGGGCAGGTCCGACCCGCGATCGGCGGGCGGCCACAATCGGTCGGTACACAGGCTGTGGATAACTTGTGGAGAACGACCGGGTGCGGCGATCGGGTGGGTGGCGTCATCTCGCCCGCCGGTATCGGGCCACCGGAAGACGGCGGCGTCCGGGAGCAGAGGCGAGGGGGTGGCACGACGGTGGCCGGTACGACCGACCTTGCCGCGGTGTGGACGGCGACGACCGACGAACTCGCTGACGAGATCATTTCCGCGCAACAGCGGGCATACCTGCGGCTGACTCGCCTGCGTGCGATCGTCGAGGACACCGTCCTGCTCTCCGTGCCGGACGCCTTCACCCGGGACGTGATCGAGTCCCGGCTGCGCCCGGCCATCACCGAGGCGTTGACCCGCCGGCTGGGCCGACCGGTCCAGGTCGCCGTCACCGTCCGGGTACCGGAGGATGGCCGGGCCACCGGCACCGTCTACCGCAGCACTCCGGAATCGGACCCGATGGACCACGGTGCCGGCGAGTCGGCCGACCGGTCGACCGGTCCCGACAGCGGACGGCAGCTCCCACTGATTCCCGAGCAGCCCCACCCGGGCCGGTTCGACCGGCCGGCACCGCCGGACGCACCACCCGTCGAGGACGATTCCCGTACCGCTGGCCCCGGCGGACAGGAGAGCCTCTTCGGTGCCGGGTTCGGCGAGCCCGTCCCACCGGCGGAGAGCACAGGACGGCGCGCGTCGGAGCGGTTGGGCTTCGCCGATCAGGGTGGACACCTGGACCGAGGGACCACCGGCCCGCGCGGGTACGCGTCCCGCTACGGCGACGACTCCGGCGTTTCGCCCCGCGACCAGCACGTGATTCGGGCCATGCCGGCCGACGGCGCCACCGACAGCGGACCCGGCCGCGGCGGTCCGGATCACCGACCGGTCGGCCGAGACGATCGGCGACTGCCCACCGGCGCGGACAGTGGCGGCAACCGGCTCAACCCGAAGTACATGTTCGAGACGTTCGTCATCGGGTCGTCCAACCGCTTCGCGCACGCCGCCTCCGTAGCGGTGGCCGAGTCACCGGCGAAGGCTTACAACCCGCTGTTCATCTACGGCAGCTCGGGACTGGGCAAGACCCACCTGCTGCACGCGATCGGCCACTACGCCACCACGCTGGGCAACGCCCGCTCGGTCCGGTACGTCTCCACCGAGGAATTCACGAACGACTTCATCAACTCGCTGCGGGACGACAAGACCAGTGCCTTCCAACGCCGCTACCGCGACGTCGACATCCTGCTGATCGACGACATCCAGTTCCTGGAGAACCGCGAGCGGACCCAGGAGGAGTTCTTCCACACGTTCAACACCCTGCACAACGCCAACAAGCAGATCGTGATCACCTCAGATCGCTCGCCCAAGCAGCTGGCGACGCTGGAGGACCGGCTGCGGACCCGGTTCGAGTGGGGCCTGCTCGCCGACATCCAGCCACCGGATCTGGAGACGCGGATCGCGATCCTGCAGAAGAAGGCCGCACAGGAGAGACTCTTCGCCCCACCGGACGTGCTGGAGTTCATCGCCTCCCGGGTGTCGAACTCGATCCGGGAACTGGAGGGGGCGCTGATCCGGGTCACCGCGTTCGCCAGCCTGACCCGGTCGAACGTGGAACTGTCGCTGGCCGAGGAGGTGCTACGGGACTTCATCCCGGACGGCACCGGGCCGGAGATCACCGCCGACCAGATCATGGTCTCCACCGCCGACTACTTCGGCGTCAGCCTGGAGGACCTGCGCGGGCACTCCCGGTCGCGGGTGCTGGTGAACGCCCGCCAGGTCGCCATGTACCTGTGTCGCGAGCTGACCGACCTGTCGCTGCCCCGGATCGGCCAGGCCTTCGGTGGGCGCGACCACACCACCGTGATGCACGCCGACCGCAAGATCCGCCAGCAGATGGCCGAACGGCGCTCGCTCTACAACCAGATCGCCGAGCTGACCAACCGGATCAAGCAGAACACCTGAGGGGTACGCCCCCCGCACGACCACGGTGAGGGTCCGGCCGATCACGGTCGGACCCTTCTTCGTGCTCACCGGGTTGACCCTCGACGAGGTATAGGCCACACGATCGAAGGCGTGTCCACACCGCGCGCCACTCGTTGTCCACAGCTTGTTGTCCACCGTCGGTGGATGAACACGCGCCGTCAACACCCAGTTACCCACAGCCTGTGGAGAAACCCTGGGGACAATGCTGTGGACCGCTGTGGACGCCTGGGGACAACCACCGCCGTTGTCCACCGCCGACCGGTCGCCTGTGGGGAAGCTGTTGAAGGTTCTGGGGATGACGGCGGACGAGACGCGCGCGGCGATCCACAGGTCTGGGGAGAAAGTCGGTGGATTACCGGTGGACAACCGGTGGACGACGGTGGACAACCGTGTGCACGGGAGCCACCTGTGGATCGCCAGGCGGGTTTTACCCCCGCTCATCCACAACGAACCCACCTGTGGAGAACGCACCTGACCTGCCCGTACTCGGGTTCTCCACAGTTTGCACAGGTGCGATGAAGACGATGAGTTATCTCTTCTGAAAGAACAAAAACCAATCATCACCGTTGGACTTCCTGTGGATCGGTCGACAGCTGCCGGGACAGACCCGTCAGCAGTGACACGAACCATGGGGTCGGACACACAGCCGATACGCTCGCGCCCTAAGGTGCGAGGGGTACCCGCACGCCAGGCGGGTCGGTGGGCAGCGTCCGGCATGAGAGAGTTGACGACGTCGACGTCGACGCGGAGGCATTGATGAAGTTCCGAGTGGAGCGCGACGCGCTCGCCGAGGCCGTGGCCTGGACCGCGAAGAGCCTGCCCAACCGGCCGTCCGTACCGGTGCTGGCCGGGGTGCTGCTGCGGGTCACCGAGGGCAGCCTGCAGGTCTCCGGCTTCGACTACGAGGTCAGTAGCCAGGTGACCGTCGAGGTGCAGGGCGACGCCGACGGCGCCGCGCTGGTCTCCGGGCGGCTGCTCGCCGAGATCACCAAGGCGTTACCCGCCAAGCCCGTCGACATCGCCGCCGTCGGCGCGCATCTCGAACTGGTCTGTGGCAGCGCCCGGTTCACCCTGCCCACCATGCCGGTGGAGGATTACCCCACCCTGCCCGAGATGCCGGCCAGCGCCGGCACCGTCGATGCGGCGGCGTTCGCCGCGGCGGTGGCACAGGTGGCGGTCGCCGCGAGCCGCGACGAGACGCTGCCGATGATGACCGGCGTACGCATCGAACTGTCCGGCGGCAACCTGGCCATGCTCGCCACCGACCGGTACCGGCTGGCCCTGCGCGAGATGGAGTGGAACCCGGACGACCCGGAGATCAGCCTCAACGCGTTGGTCCCCGCCCGGACGCTCAACGACACCGCCAAGACCCTCGGCCCCCTCGGCGGCCAGGTCGTCCTGGCGCTGTCCCAGGGCGCCGCCGGCGAAGGCATGATCGGTTTCTCCGGTGGCACCCGACGCACCACCAGCCGGCTGCTCGACGGCGCCAACTACCCGCCGGTCCGCTCGCTCTTCCCGGCCAGCCACAACGCCGAGGCACGGGTGCCGGTCAGCACCCTCATCGAGGTCGTCAAGCGGGTCGCCCTGGTCGCCGAACGCGCCACCCCCGTGCTGCTCAGCTTCAGCGCCGACGGGCTGGTGGTGGAGGCCGGCGGCACCGAGGAGGCCCGGGCCAGCGAGGCCATGGAGGCCAGCTTCACCGGCGAACCGCTGACCATCGGTTTCAACCCGCAGTACCTCATCGACGGGTTGTCCAACCTCGGCACCCAGTTCGCCGTGCTGCACTTCGTCGACGCCTTCAAGCCTGCGGTCATTTCTCCCGCCGGGGAGGATGGCGAGCTCATCGGTGGGTACCGGTACCTCATCATGCCGATCCGCGTGTCCCGCTGACCGGCAGAGCCAACCGCACCCACGAAAGGTCACCAGAGATGCAGCTCGGCCTGGTAGGACTCGGCCGGATGGGCGGCAACATGCGCGAACGGCTGCGCACCGCCGGTCACGAGGTGGTCGGTCTCGACCACAACCTGGAACGCAGCGATGTCGCCAGCATGGCTGAACTGGCCGAGAAGCTGGACGCGCCACGGGCGGTCTGGGTGATGGTGCCCGCCGCCGTCACCGACGCCACCATCGACGAGGTGGCCGCCGTGCTCGACGAGGGCGACCTCATCATCGACGGCGGCAACTCGCGGTTCAGCGAGGACGCCCTGCGGGCGGAGCGGCTGCACGAACGCGGCATCGGCTACGTCGACGTGGGCGTCTCCGGCGGGGTGTGGGGCCGGCAGAACGGCTACGGCCTGATGGTCGGCGGCGCACAGGACCACGTCGACCGGCTCATGCCGATCTTCGACGCGCTCAAGCCCGACGGCGACTACGGCTTCGTGCACGCCGGGCCGGTCGGCGCCGGCCACTACGCCAAGATGGTGCACAACGGCATCGAGTACGGCCTGATGCACGCCTACGCCGAGGGCTACGAGCTGATGTCCGCCTCCGAACTGGTCACGAACGTGCCCGGTGTGATCAAGTCCTGGCGCGAGGGCACCGTGGTCCGCTCCTGGCTGCTGGACCTGCTCGACCGGGCCCTCGACGAGGACCCCGAGCTGACCCAGCTCAGCGACTACACCGAGGACACCGGCGAGGGGCGCTGGACGGTGGACGAGGCGGTCCGGCTCGCCGTGCCGCTGAACGTCATCACCGCCTCGCTGTTCGCCCGGTTCTCCTCCCGGCAGGAGGACTCTCCGGCGCTCAAGGCCGTCTCCGCACTGCGGCAGCAGTTCGGCGGGCACGCCGTACGCAAGCCCTGACCGGCGCCGCGGCCCCGTGTACGTCCGCCGGCTCGAACTTGTCGACTTCCGCTCCTACGAGCGGATCGACGTCGACCTCGAACCGGGCCCGAACGTCCTGATCGGCGCCAACGGCGTCGGCAAGACGAACCTGGTGGAGGCGCTGGGCTACGTCGCGACACTCGACTCCCACCGCGTCGCCACCGACGCCCCGCTGGTGCGGATGGGCGCCGCCGCCGCGGTGATCCGCTGCGCGGTGGTGCACGACGGCCGCGAACTCCTGGTGGAGCTGGAGATCGTCCCGGGCAAGGCCAACCGGGCCCGCCTCGGCCGCTCCCCGGCCCGCCGGGCCCGCGACGTGCTGGGCGCGCTACGGCTGGTCCTGTTCGCCCCGGAAGACCTCGAACTGGTCCGGGGCGACCCGGCGGAGCGCCGCCGCTACCTTGACGACCTGCTGGTGCTGCGCCAACCCCGCTACGCCGGGGTGCGCGCCGACTACGAGCGGGTGGTCAAACAACGCAACGCGCTGCTGCGCACCGCGTACCTCGCCCGAAAGACCGGCGGATCGCGGGGCGGCGACCTGTCCACCCTCGCCGTCTGGGACACCCACCTGGCCCGGCACGGCGCCGAGCTGCTCGCCGGGCGGCTGGAACTGGTCGCCGCCCTCGCGCCCCACGTGACCAAGGCGTACGACGCGGTGGCCGCGGGCCGGGGCGCGGCGGGAATCAGCTACCGGCCCTCGGTGGACCTCGTCGAACCGACCACCGACCGGGACGCCCTCGCGGCGGTGCTCACCAGCGCGTTGGCGGAGTCCCGCCCCGCCGAGATCGAACGTGGCACCACCCTGGTCGGCCCACACCGCGACGACCTCACCCTCACCCTCGGCCCGCTGCCGGCCAAGGGCTACGCCAGCCACGGCGAATCCTGGTCGTACGCGCTGGCGTTGCGGCTGGCCGGCTACGACCTGCTGCGCGACGACGGCATCGAGCCGGTCCTGGTGCTCGACGACGTCTTCGCCGAACTGGACGCCGGCCGGCGGGACCGGCTCGCCGAACTGGTCGGCGGCGCCAGTCAACTGCTGGTGACCTGTGCGGTCGCCGACGACGTGCCAGCCGCCCTGCGGGGCGCCCGGTACGAGGTGACGGAGGGGGCGGTACGTCGTGCCGACTGAACCACCGCAGCCGGACAGCGCGCCCCCGGGGCAGCCGCGTGGGTCGACTGGGCGACGCGGTGCGCGTACCGCGGGAAAGGGCGGCACCGGCGACGGCGGCCGAACCGACAAGCCCGCCGGCCGCCCGACGGAGCCGACAGCCGCAGCGCCCACGGCGGCGTCCGGCGACACCGTGCCGGTGACCGACGGCGGCGAGGGTGCCACCGGGCCGCAGTTGGCCCGCGCGGTGCTGGACGCGGCGAAGGCGCGGCGCGAAGCCGCCGGCCGTCCCCGGCGGCGCACCGCGACCGGTGCCGGCGACGGTGAGCGTCGGCTGCGCGGCTACTCCGGCCCCGGCCCGGACCCCCGCGATCCGCAACCCCTCGGTGCCGTGCTCAACCGGCTGGTGAAGGCCCGGGGTTGGCAACAGCCGGCCGCCGAGGCCACCGTCTTCGGTGCCTGGGAACGGGTCGTCGGCGCGGAGGTCGCCCAGCACAGCCGGCCGGTGAAGCTGGAGAACGGCGAACTGACCGTCGAGGCCCGCTCCACGGCCTGGGCGACGCAGCTACGGCTGCTCGCCGGCTCGCTGTTGCAGCAGATCGCCCGCGAGATCGGCCACAACGTGGTTCGCAAACTTCACATTCACGGCCCGGCGGCGCCCTCCTGGTCACGTGGCCCGCGCCGGGTACGTGGCCGGGGCCCCCGCGACACCTACGGCTGACCGGCCAGCCCGCCCGGTGCCGGCGCGACCGCTACGACTGCGCCGCCCGGCGAGGTGCCGCCGACTCGGCGTAGATGGCGAAGCCGTTGTCGGCGCAGCGCCGGTAGAAGGCGGCGAGCACGCTCAGCTCCGCGCAGGTGAAGGTCCACTGGGGCGCGGCACCGCTGTCGTCGCGCAGCGCGTCCAGCCGGCTGTCCAGCCACCGCAGCTGCTGCTCGGCCAGGCGACCGTCGGCCAGCAGCGAGCGCAGCACCGTACCCACCGAGTCGAAGGTGACCGCCTCACCGTGCGGACGGTGCGCGGCGACGAAACGTTCGATGCCGCCCGCGATCCAACCGCACCCGTCCGGGTCGATCACCGGATCCTCGTCCTCAGCGGCCGCGTCTGTGGCGTACAGCACACCATCGAGGCCGAGGATCAGATCCACCACCTCGGTGTACGCGGTGGCCCGGACCGTGCCTGTCTTCGCGATCAGCTCGGCGAGCGCGGCGGTCGGCGCCGAGATTCCCGGCACCTCGACGATGTCGCCGAAGTCGACGAACTCGGCCGGCGCGACCGGGTCGTAGAAGCGGCCGGTCCGCGGCCACTGAACCGCGACGTTGTCCAGCCCCATCTGGTGTCACCTCTCAAGGCACGGGCGAGTGGATCGGGTCGATCGTCCGGTTCCAACGGTGAAAGATCAAGGCCGCTCCGGCAACCCGAGGGTCGAGGATCGCCCGTCCCGGGTCGTACCGACCATTACCGCCCAGCGCTCACCGCCGCACCCGGCAGCGCCGTCACGCGACAGATCCGTTGATCATGCCGTGGCGTGTAGGGGGAGTCGCGGACAGCGCGATTCGGCCCGCTACGGAGATCTGAGCCGCTGCGAAGGGGTGCCGAGTGGTGGTTCTATCGCCCGCGCACAGTAAGATTGGCGTGAGACGAAGACCCGGTGCGGAGTGACGGGTCACGGGTCCGGTGCGGGCCCGCGATCATCCGTCCGACTCGGGTCGAGCCGATCGCGATCCGCGGGCGACCGCGGCGACCGGCGCGTTCGACCCGTACCCCGGATTTGTCCCCGGTGCCGGTCCGCGTGCCGACGTCGTGTCTGTCCGCCGAACCCGCGTTCGACGTGCCCTGTGGCGCGCCGGGCGCGAGAAAGTGGCCGAGGGTGGCAGCGCAGGACAATCAGCAGTACGGCGCCGAGTCGATCACCGTTCTCGAGGGGCTGGAGGCGGTCCGCAAGCGGCCCGGTATGTACATCGGGTCCACCGGCGAACGCGGCCTGCACCACCTCGTGTGGGAGGTCGTCGACAACGCGGTGGACGAGGCGCTGGCCGGCTACTGCGACACCATCGACGTGGTGCTGCTCGCCGACGGCGGCGTCCGGGTCACCGACAACGGCCGGGGATTCCCGGTCGACCTGCATCCCAAGCTCAAGAAGCCGGGTGTCGAGGTGGCCCTGACCGTCCTGCACGCGGGCGGCAAGTTCGACGGCAAGGCGTACGCGGTCTCCGGCGGTCTGCACGGCGTCGGCGTCAGCGTGGTCAACGCCCTCTCCACCCGGATGGCGGTGGAGATCCACAAGGACGGCTTCGTGTGGCGGCAGCAGTACCACCACTCCAAGCCGACCACCCTGGAGAAGGGCGAGCCGACCGACCGCACCGGCTCGGCGGTCTCCTTCTGGCCCGACCCGAACGTCTTCGAGACCGTCGACTTCGACCTCCAGACGATCTACCGCCGGCTCCAGGAGATGGCGTTCCTGACCCGTGGCCTCACCATCCACCTGCTGGACGAGCGGGTCGCGGAGGGCGAGGAGGGCAAGCTCCGCGAGGTCACCTTCAAGTACGACGGCGGCATCGCCGACTTCGTTCGCCACCTCAACGCCTCGAAGACCCCGATCCACAAGACGGTGATCGAGTACGGGGCCGAGGAAGAGGGCATGTCACTCGAGATCGCCATGCAGTGGAACGAGTCGTACGGCGAGTCGGTCTACACCTTCGCGAACAACATCAACACGCACGAGGGCGGCACCCACGAGGAGGGCTTCCGGGCCGCGTTGACGAGCGTCGTCAACCGCTACGGTGCGGAAAAGAAGCTGCTCAAGGGCGACGAGAAGCTCTCCGGCGAGGACATCCGCGAGGGCCTCGCCGCGATCATCTCGGTCAAGCTGACCAACCCGCAGTTCGAGGGCCAGACCAAGACCAAGCTCGGCAACACGCCGGTCAAGAGCTTCGTCCAGCGGGTCTGCAACGACCGGCTGGTCGACTGGCTGGACCGCAACCCCGCCGAAGCGAAGATCATCATCACCAAGGCCTCCCAGGCCGCCCGCGCCCGGATCGCCGCCCAACAGGCCCGCAAGCTGGCCCGACGCAAGTCGCTGCTGGAGTCCGGCTCGATGCCGGGCAAGCTGGCCGACTGCCAGTCCACCGACCCGCGCGAGTCCGAGGTGTTCATCGTCGAGGGTGACTCGGCCGGCGGCTCGGCCAAGCAGGGACGCGACCCGCGTACCCAGGCGATCCTGCCGATCCGCGGCAAGATCCTGAACGTGGAGAAGGCCCGGATCGACCGGGTGCTGAAGAACAACGAGGTGCAGGCGCTGATCACCGCGTTGGGCACCGGCATCCACGACGACTTCGACATCGAGAAGCTGCGGTACCACAAGATCGTGCTGATGGCCGACGCCGACGTCGACGGCCAGCACATCCAGACGCTGCTGCTCACCCTGCTGTTCCGCTTCATGCGCCCACTCGTGGAACTGGGCCACGTCTACCTGGCCGCCCCCCCGCTCTACAAGATCAAGTGGAACCGGAAGGGCGACGACGCGCAGTACGCGTACTCCGACCGGGAGCGCGACGGGCTGATCGCGCTGCGCCAGCAGAAGAAGGCGAGCGCCAAGCCGGACGACATCCAGCGGTTCAAGGGTCTCGGCGAGATGAACTACCCGGAGCTGTGGGAGACCACGATGAACCCGGCCACCCGTACGCTGCGCCAGGTGACCCTGGACGACGCGGCAACCGCCGACGAGCTGTTCAGCGTGCTGATGGGCGAGGACGTGGAGGCGCGCCGCTCGTTCATCCAGCGCAACGCCAAGGACGTGCGCTTCCTGGACATCTGACGGACGCCGTACCGGGCCGGAGCGTTCCGGCCCGGTACGGGTCCACAGAGTTATCCACAGCTTGGCCGGTATCCACAGCCGTTATCCACAGCGCAAAAGCGACACTCAGTCTGATAAGGGTTAACAGTGACCGATTCCCCCGAGTCCACACCTGACACGCCCGAGGTCCCCGAGCCGCTGGCCGCCGTCGTCTCGCGCGACCGGATCGAGCCGGTCGGGCTCGAGGTGGAGATGCAGCGCTCGTACCTCGACTACGCGATGAGCGTCATCGTCGGGCGGGCGCTGCCGGACGTCCGGGACGGGCTCAAGCCGGTCCACCGCAAGATCCTGTACGCCATGTTCGACTCCGGCTACCGGCCGGACCGGGGCTACGTGAAGTGCTCCCGGGTCGTCGGCGACGTGATGGGCCAGTTCCACCCGCACGGCGACTCGCCCATCTACGACGCGCTGGTCCGGATGGCCCAGCCCTGGTCACTGCGCTACCCCCTGGTCGACGGCAACGGCAACTTTGGCTCGCCCGGAAATGATCCGGCTGCGGCCATGAGATACACCGAGTGCAAGCTCGACCCGCTGGCGATGGAGATGCTGCGGGACATCGACGAGGACACCGTCAACCTGCAGGACAACTACGACGGTCGGGCCAAGGAGCCCACCATCCTGCCGTCGCGGATCCCGAACCTGCTGGTCAACGGGTCCGAGGGCATCGCGGTCGGCATGGCCACCAAGATCCCGCCGCACAATCTGCGCGAGATCGGCGCGGCGGTGCAGTGGTGCCTGGAGAACCCGGAGGCCGACGAGGCCACCACTCTCGAAGCCCTACTGGAGATCGTCAAGGGCCCGGACTTCCCCACCCACGGTCTGATCGTCGGACAGTCGGGGATCCAGGACGCGTACCGCACGGGTCGCGGCTCGATCCGGATGCGGGCCGTGGTCGAGGTGGAGGAGGACAAGCGGGGTCGGCCGGCGCTGGTGGTCAGCGAGCTGCCGTACCAGGTGAACCCGGACAACCTGGCCGAGCGGATGGCGGAGCTGATCAAGGAGGGCAAGCTCGGCGGGATCGCCGACATCCGCGACGAGTCCTCCGGGCGTACCGGCATGCGGATCGTGCTGGTGCTCAAGCGCGACGCGGTCGCCAAGGTGGTGCTGAACAACCTCTACAAGCACACCCAGCTCCAGGAGACCTTCGGCGCCAACATGCTGGCGCTGGTCGACGGGGTGCCACGCACGCTGAACCTGGCGAAGTTCATCCGCTACTACGTCGAGCACCAGATCGAGGTGATCCGGCGGCGGACGGCGTTCCGGCTGCGTAAGGCGGAGGAGCGGGCGCACATTCTGCGCGGCCTGGCCAAGGCGCTGGACGCGCTCGACGAGGTGATCGCCTTGATCCGGCGCTCGCCGACGGTGGAGGACGCCCGGCAGGGTCTGATCCGGCTGCTGGAGATCGACGAGATCCAGGCGACCGCGATCCTGGACATGCAGCTGCGCCGGCTCGCCGCGCTGGAGCGGCAGAAGCTCCTCGACGAGTTGGCCAAGCTGGAGGTGGAGATCGCCGACCTCAAGGACATCCTGGCCAAGCCGGAGCGGCAGCGTCGGATCGTCTCGGAGGAGTTGGGGGAGATCGTCGCCAAGTGGGGCGACGAACGACGCACCAAAATCATTCCGTTCGACGGTGAGGTCTCGATGGAGGACCTCATCGCGCGGGAGGACGTGGTCGTCACCATCACCCGGACCGGGTACGCCAAGCGAACCAAGGTTGATCTCTATCGCTCGCAGCGGCGGGGCGGCAAGGGTGTCAGTGGCGCCTCGTTGCGGCAGGACGACATCGTCAGCCACTTCTTCGTCTGCTCGACGCACGACTGGATGCTGTTCTTCACGAACAAGGGGCGGGTGTACCGGGCCAAGGCGTACGAGCTTCCGGAGGCCAGTAGGGTGGCCAAGGGTCAGCACGTGGCCAACCTGCTCGCCTTCCAACCGGACGAGCAGATCGCACAGATCATCGAGATCCCGAACTACCAGGTGGCTCCCTACCTGGTCCTGGCGACGAAGAACGGTCTGGTGAAGAAGACGCGGCTTGAGGAGTTCGACTCCAACCGGTCCGGCGGCATCATCGCGATCAACCTGCGCGATGAGGACGAGCTGGTCGGTGCTGCGCTCGCCGGCCCCACCGACGACCTGCTGCTGGTCTCCAAGAACGCCCAGGCGATCCGGTTCAACGCCACGGACGAGGCCCTGCGCCCGATGGGTCGGGCGACCTCCGGCGTGATCGGCATGCGCTTCAGCGAGGAAGATGAGCTGTTGGCCATGGAGGTCGTCCGGGAGGGTCTGGACGTTCTCGTGGCCACGAACGGCGGGTACGCGAAACGTACCCCGATCGAGGAATACCCGGTGCAGGGCCGGGGAGGTAAGGGTGTGCTGACTGCGAAGATCACCGAGCGACGCGGTGGTCTGGTCGGCGCTGTCGTGATCGACCCGGACGATGAGCTGTTCGCTATCACCAGCAACGGTGGCGTCATCCGGACTCCGGTGAAGCCTGTACGCCGTACGCGTGACCGGAACACAATGGGGGTCAAGCTGATGGACCTTCCGGACGGCGTGACTATCGTGGCGATTGCTCGAAATGCCGACGAGCCTGACGAACAGGACTAGTTGAATGACGGAGACACAGGCGAAGTCGGGGAACGCGGGGACCTCGGCCAACCCGGTCGACGAGGAGGCCGCGAAGAGCGGCACGCCAACGACCGGCCGCGCGGCCGTGGGTCGGGCCACCGTCCCTGCCGACGCGCCTGCCCCGAAATTCACCCGGGCTCCCGGTATGGCCCCGCCACCCGACAAGCCGACGGACGGGCCGGAGGGCGACGACGCCGAGGCGAAGTCGACCGACGGGGGCAGCGCCACGGAGGCCAGCACAAGCCCCCTCGGCAAGCCGTCACCTACCCAGTCCGCGGCTGTTCCTGCCGGCAAGCCTTCGGCGGGCACCACCGGGGTTCTGCCGGCGGCCAGCACCGGCACGACCGGCACCCAGCCCCGGGTGACCGGGGTCGGTCCGAAGCCGGACGCGACCCGGTCGTTCGGGCTCGGTCGCCCGGCCAACGGTGGCGGGCTGCCGCCGGGGGTCAGCTCCGCGGTGGGTGCCGCACGGGTCGGTGAGGCGGTACGCGCGGCGCGTACCTCGGTCAGCTCGGCCGCCTCGCGCGGGCCGCGCCGGGCCCGGCTGAACCTCAAGCGGATCGACCCGTGGTCGGTGATGAAGTTCGCCTTCGCGGTGTCGGTGGTGCTGTTCATCGTCATCGTCGTGGCGACCTCGGTGCTGTACCTGGCGTTGGACGCGATGGGCGTGTTCAGCAGCGTGAACGACAGCCTCGGTGACCTGGTCAACGCGGGTGGCGGGCAGGGCACGGAGGGCTTCCAGATCACCGCACGTGGTGTGATCTTCAGCTCGGCGTTGATCGGCCTGGTGAACGTCGTGCTGTTCACCGCGCTGGCCACCCTCGGTGCGTTCGTCTACAACGTCTGCGCCGACCTGGTGGGCGGCATCGAGCTGACCCTCGCCGAGCGGGACTGACCCGTTCGTCGACGCCGGCCCGCGCCGCCCTCTACGGCGATGCGGGCCGGCGTTTCCGTACCCGTAGCGCCCGCTCTGCCGGTGCGGACGCCGCATACCGACGTCTCCGGCGGCCAGGTCCGCACGGGGTCGGCGGCTGGGTCCGACGTGGGATGCCGTATGCGGGGGTCTGCGGCGGCCCGGATCGCGCGGGATGCCGCATCCGGCGGGAGGGGTCCGCCGGGGGTCGTGCACACGGTTAACCCGGTGTACCGGGTCCTGCTACTCGGGTAGGTTCAGGGGGCGGCGTGGGGTGGCTGGTGGGCCTGGCCCCGATTTGGGGGGCGCTGGGCGGATGGGTTAACCTTGCTCGTCGCTACGCGGGGCTATAGCTCAGTCGGTTAGAGCGCAGAGCTGATAACTCTGAGGTCGCTGGTTCGATTCCAGCTAGCCCCACCGCACATGGTCCGACGGCACGTCGAGCGTGAGGGGCAGCCCCGATGTTCAAGAAGCTGTTGATCCTGGTCGGTGTCGTCGGCGTGGCCGCGGTGGTGGCCAAGAAGGTCAAGGAAGCCAACGACGAGCGCGCCCTCTGGCACGAGGCGACCACCTCGCCGGACCTGCGCTGACACCGTCCGCTCTGACCTGCGGCACCAACGCCGCGACGGGGCCCTAGCTCAACTGGCAGAGCACTGCCTTTGCAAGGCAGGGGTTAGGGGTTCGAGTCCCCTGGGCTCCACGCATCTTTCTGGCCTGCTGTATGTGGCGATATCTGGTCTCATGTGAACCATCGGGCTTTCTGAGCTGGTGGGGCGGGTACACGACCACCACGAGCGGGTGACGCGCACGGCCGTCCGTCCGCCGTGCTGGTTTCGGTGGAGGATCTGGCCCGAGGTGTAGAGGTCTCCGCTGGGCAGCGGAGACCATTCGCGTCCGTCGCGCCTCGGCCACTGAGCCCTCCCCCGCCAGTAGCTCTGGCGAGGTGCGGTTCGAGCAGGCGGCGCCTTCCAAAAGCATTGACGGGTGGCATTCTCTTGGCTAAGTTGATCTTTCCATGACGTATTGACGCGGGGGCTCGGATGTCTGTCGATTCAACGTTGGGTGCACGCACCCGTTCAACTCGCCGCAGGCTCGTTGGGATGGCCGCCTCCCTGCTTCTGCTCGCCACCGGCTCGACTCTGATGGCGTCGCCGGCGTCGGCGGCTGTCGAGGCGAAGGTGCCCGGTCCGCCAGTAGTCGACTTCCCGGACGGGAACAGCGTTTCCGCAGGTGGTCAGCTTGCCATCCGGTTCGGCGTGAGCGGTGAGCGACCGGTGACCCGGTTTCGGTACAGCGTCGGCAACACCACCCTGGGCAGCGAGGTGCCGGCTGCGCAGGACGGAACAGCCACTGTGACGATCGACGTAGGCAACGTGACCGGTGAGCGTCCGGTGTACGCGGTGTCGGTCGACCGCAGAGGTCGGATCAGCCCCATGACGCAGGGCGCCTTCACGGTCTACGCCGTCTGGAGCCTCCAGGGCCGAGCCATTGACGCGAACACCTGGTTGCCGGTGGAGGGGGCGACGATCCGACTGGAGCCGGCTGGGGTAGAGGTTGTCACCGGCCCGGACGGCATCTTCCAAGTCGCCGTCGACCCGGGCCTCTACACCCTCACCGGCACCTACGCCGGCCCGCCCAGCCTCTCGGGCAGCAGCCAGCCGTTGGAACTCGACGGTCAGGGACTGTGGTTCGACCTGCTCCTGTTTCCGGATTTCGCGAGCTGATGACCAACAACCGCTGCGATGAGGGTTCCCTCTCCGCGGGAGGAGCCGACGTTGTCAGCGCTGAAATCAGCGAGCGGTGGTCCGGGGTGACGCAGGGCAGGTGGTCGGCGGCAGGCTAGCGTCGGAGGGGTGAGCATGGGATCTCCTCGTGTCCTGCCTGCCGATGGTGACCTCGGCGAGGCGTCTGCCGTGTTGCGTACGGGTGGCTTGGTGGCCTTTCCGACGGAGACGGTCTACGGGCTGGGTGCGAACGCGTTGGACGCGCGGGCGGCGGCCCGGATTTTCGAGGCCAAGCAGCGGCCGAGTTTCGATCCGCTGATCACCCATCTCGCCGACGCGGCGGACCTGGAGCCGCTTGTGGGGCCGGTGTCGCCGGCCGTGGCGGCGTTGGCCGCCCGGTTCTGGCCGGGGCCGTTGACCCTGATCGTGGATCGACCGGCCGAGATTCCGCCGATCGTGACCTCCGGGCTGGACAGCATGGCGGTGCGGGTACCGGATCACGAGCACGCTCGGCGGCTGATCGCCGCTGCCGGGGTTCCGGTGGCCGCGCCTAGCGCGAACCGGTTCGGCCAGCTCAGTCCCACCCGTGCCGAGCACGTGGTGCGTGGGCTGGGTGCGGCCGTGGACATGGTGCTCGATGGCGGGCCGACCCGCTGTGGGATCGAGTCGACGATCGTGGACGCCCGGGGGGATCATCCGGTGGTGCTGCGGCTCGGTGCGTTGCCGGTCGAGGAGTTGGAGAAGGTGACCGGGCCGGTGACGGTGCGGCCAGGTAGCTCGGGGCAGCCGGTCGCACCGGGCACCTTGGCCGCGCACTACGCGCCGCGTACGCCGTTGCGGCTGGTGTCCGGCGCGGGGCCGGTGGGTGCGGGGCGCGGGTATCTGGCGTTCCGGGACCGGCCGGCGGGCGACTGGGCGGCGGTGGAGGTGCTCTCCGCCTCCGGTGACCTGACCGAGGCGGCGGCCCGCCTCTTCGACGCGCTGCATCGACTGGACGCCGCCCGGGTGACCGAGATTGTCGCGGAGCCGGTACCGGACACCGGTGTGGGGCGGGCGGTCAACGACCGGCTGCGCCGCGCCGCAGCCACCTGGGATCCCGCCGCCCACGAGCAACAGGTCTGACGCGGGTCACCCGGGGTGCGCAGCGGCTTCCCGTCCGCTGTCGGTCGGCCAGCCGACGTGCGGCTGGTCGTCCGCTCGCCCGCCGTCGACTCCGTCGCCGTCGTCCCGCTGGTCGCCGGCCTGCTCGCCTTCGGCCTGCTCGCCTTCGGATTGCGGGAAGCGTGCGACGAGGCGGGTGAGGGCGCCGTTGGCGAGGGTGGCGCCGAGCGCGGATCCGGTGGCGATGGTCCAGCCGACCGGTCCCAGCGGGGTGCAGCCGAAGAACTGGCTCAGTCCGGGGGTCTGCACGACCGCGGCCAGCACGCCGAAGGACGCGGCGGTGGAGGCGAGCACGGTCGGGCTGGTGCCGCCGGCCAGCACGGTCTGGCCGAGCTGGGTGCCCACCAGGGAGACCAGGGCGACGGTGCCGGCGCGTCGCCGGGTGCCGGTGTAGCGGGCGAGTGTCCAGCCGGTGGTCGCACCGAGGGTGGTGGCGGCGGCCCGCAACCCGATCTCCCGGGTCATGGTCTGACCGAGTGAGCTGTCCGGTCCTTCGCGGAGCAGCCCGTCGGCGTGGTCGCCGGCGGGCGGCCGCACGGCGATGGCCAGTGCGGGTGCCAGGTCGGTGAGCAGGTTGACCAGCAGCAGTTGGCGTCCGTTGAGCGCGGCTCGGCCGGTGGCGGCGGCGGTCAGCACGCTGAACGCGATCTCGCCGAGGTTACCGCCGACGAGGATGCTCAGCGCGTGGCGGACCGAGGACCACATCGCCCGCCCTTCGACCAGGGTGGCGATGATGGTCTCCAGCCGGTCGTCGGTGACCACCAGGTCGGCGGCGGCACGCGCCGCCGGGGTGCCCCGTTGGCCGAGGGCGATGCCCACGTCGGCCAGCCGGATGGCGGGGGCGTCGTTGGCGCCGTCGCCGGTCATCGCGACGGTCCGACCGCACTTCTGCAACGCCTGGATGATGCGGACCTTGTGGGCCGGGGTGCAGCGGGCGACCACGTCGGTGCCGGCCAGCCGCTCGGCGAGGGCATTGTCGTCGAGTTCATCGAGTTCGGTGGCGGTGACCACCCGTTGGGCGTCGCCGTCGCTGATGGTGGCGGCGATCGCCTCGGCCGTTGCCGGATGGTCGCCGGTGATCATGATGGTGTGCACGCCCGCCTGCCGGATCCGGCGGACGGCCGGCGCGGCGCTGGCGCGTACTCCGTCGGCGATGGCCAGGAACCCGGTGAAGACCAGGCCGCGTACGCCCTCGTCGGTGATGTCCGGGTCGGTGACGGTGCACTCGGCGACGGCGAGGATCCGGTGTCCCGCACCGGCGCGTTCGCCGAGCAACCGGTGCAGTTCGGCGCGGCCGGCGTCGTCGAGCGGTTCGTCGCGTCCGGCGACGCGGTTCGCGGTGCAGCGGGGCAGGACCGCCTCCGGTGCGCCCTTGACGCTGAGCAGCGACCCACCGTCGGTTCTTCCGACGCTGGCGTGGTAGCCGCGCGACGGTTCGAACGGGAGACCACCGACGGCCCGCCAGCCGGCCGCCCCGTCGTGTTCCTCGACACCGGCGGCGCGGGCGCCCCGCAGCACCGCCCGGTCGGTCTGCATGGAGAGTTCCTCGGGGTCGTCGGCCGCCGGGGTGGCCCGCAACGCCGCGGCCAGGGTGCGTCGCAACCGGTCGTCGAGGTGTTCCAGCGGGGAGTACGAGCCGGCGTCACCCACCCCGGCCAGCATCAGGTGCCCCTCGGTGAGGGTGCCGGTCTTGTCGAAGCAGAGCACGTCGACCCGGCCCAGCGCCTCGATGGTGCGCGGGTTGCGGACCAGCGCACCGTGTTCGGCGAGTCGTCGGGCGGCGGCCAGTTGGGCGGCGCTGACCAGGAACGGCAGTCCCTCGGGCACCGAGGCGACGGCCAGGTTCGCGGCGGTCGCGGCCGTCTGGGCCAGCGGTACGCCCCGCAGCAGCCCGGCGCCGGCCACCGCGACCGCCGACCCGGCGGCGAGTGGGATGGCGGTGCGGGTCAGCTTGCCCAGGCGGGCCTCGACCCCGCTGACCGGTGGCGCCTGCCCGGCCAGGGCGAGGCTGCGTCCGGCCTCGGTGTCCGCGCCGGTGGCCACGACCACGGCGTCGCCCCGGCCGGCGGCGATGCTGGTTCCCTCGTAGACCATCGAGGAGCGCTCGGCCACGGCGGCGGCGACCACCGGTTGGTCGGTCTTGGTGACCGGCAGGGACTCACCGGTCAGGGAGGACTCGTCGGCTTCCAGTCCGACGGAGGTCAACACCCGGCAGTCGGCGGGTACGGCGTCGCCGGATTCGAGCACGATCACGTCACCGGGGACGAGGTCGTCGGCGGGTACCACCCGTTCGACGCCGTCGCGGCGGACCCGGGCGGTCACCGCTGAGCGGGACAGCAGCTCGGCCAGCGACTTCTCCGTGTTGCGCTGGTGTACCGCGCCGACCAGCGCGGACGCTCCGACGACCCCGCCGACCAGGGCGGCGTCGACGAGGGAGCCGAAGCTGGCGGAGAGCACCGCTCCGGCGGCGAGCACCGGGGTGAGCGGGTTGGCGAGTTCGTCGACGAAGGCGCGGAGCAGCCCGCCGGGGCCGGCGGCCTGACCCGGGCGAGCGGAGTGTCGCCGTTCGGCCTCGGTCTCGGTCAACCCGTCGCGGCCGGTGCCGAGCTGGTCGATGACGGTGGGCACCGGCATCAGATGCCAGGCGGTGATCGCGGGTGCGGGCGCGACGTTCGTCTCGGTCAACCGACCGGCCCGCCAAACACCGTGTGCGAAGGCCAGCGCCGCCGCACCGTTGACCGAGGCGAGCGCACGGCCGGGCAGCAGGGCCGGGTCGGCGGTGAGGGCACCGAGGGCGCCGAGGCCGGTGCCGGCCAGTCCGATGCGCAGGTTCTGTGCGGTCATCCGCCGGGCCACCCCGGCCGCTTCGATGAGCAGGGAGACGACCCGCAGGTCGGTACCGACCAGCAGGTGTGCCCCCCAGGGCGGTGGATCGTCGGGGTCGGCGAGGCCCAGGCCGCAGTCGGCAGCGGCGAGAGCGCTGCGGTCGCCGCTGACGAGCATCACCACCGCGCCCTCCCGTTGCAGGGCGCGTACCGACTCGGTGAGCTGGTCGTCGCCGGGCATCAGCGCGTCGGCGGAGGCGTACCGCTGCGGGTCGCCGCCGGCCACGACGAGTCGCAGACCGGCCTGCCGGGCGACGGTCGGCAGGGCTTCGACACCGGGTGCCGGCTCCGGTTCGACCCGCAGCACGGCCGTGAGGGCGTCGGCCCGGGCCAGGCCGAGCAGGGTGCCGCCGCGTGCGCGGAGCCGTCGGCTGTCGTCGGTGTCGCCGGGGTCGTGCACGTCGAGCCGGTCCAGCGGGCCGAGCCGCCAACCGTCGAGCTGGTGTACGTCGTGCGGTGCGGCCGGTTCGAAGAGGGTGAACGCCTGGGCGGCGACCTGGGACGTGTCGACTCCGGGTAGCGGGGCCAGGTCGGCCAGGACGCCCCGGTCGGAGCCGAGGATCCGGGCGTCGAGTACCAGCGTGTCGATGCGGTCGAGTTCGCGCAGCACGCTGCGGTCCATCGCGATGACGCCGCGTCGGGCGAGGATCCGGCCGAGTTGGGCCGCGTACCCCTCGCGTCCGCTGCCGGGCGCCTTGGGCAGCGCGGACAGGCACAGGGCGGCGGCCCGTTTCGGGCCCACCACGGGCGTCGCGGCGGCGAAGGCGGCCGCGCCGCCGGCGAGCATCCGGTTGATGTACCGCTCGACGGAGCCGTCGGGCTTCGGGCAGGGCCGCTCGTAGTCGGGAGTACGCGCGACGGCGCGGTCCGGGTCGCCGGTGAGCCGGGGTTCGGCCTTCTCCCAGGCACGCAGCTGGGCCAGCCCCTCACCCCACTGCACGATCCGTTGTGCGCCGTCGAGCACTATTCCCGTCCAGCCGCCGGTGAGGCCCTGCACCACCGCCTCGGCGAGTGGGAAGAGGACTTCGGCGCGGGGGTCGCGGCGTAGTCCGAGGCCGGCGAGGGCGTGCAGCTTCGGGTGCAGGTCGATGGCGGTGAGCAGTCCGGAGACCTCGCCGGGGACCGGGGTGACGGGCAGGATCCGGGTGGCCGCGGAGATGGTCAGGCCGAGCGCGTCGGAGGCGAGGGCGCCGAGGGTACGCGGGGTCCGTGGACCCTCCTCGGGTGGGTGCGGCGGTGGGATCTCCGGATCCGGTTCGTGTGGGCAGGTCCGTTCGACGCGGGAGATGGTGGCGACCAGCTCCCGTACCTTCGGTCCCGGTGTGTCGACGGCGACGACCACGCGGCCGGAGGGGGCGTTGACCCGCGCCCAGGTGACTCCCGGCATTCGTTCCAACGCCGTCTCGACCTGACGGGCGAGGGTGTCGCCGCCGTCCTGGCAGACACCGTGGACCTCGATGTGGTGCCGGCCGGGACGGGACCACACCCGCCGGCTGGTCAGCCCGGCCGCCCGGGCCAGCCGGGTCGCGGTGGCACCGACGCGGTGGGAGGCGGCTTCCACCACCGGAGGTACTCCGACGGCGCCAAACCGCATTTCGCCTCCCACCGTTCGTGCCCGGCGGCCTGGCTTCCCGGCCGGACGTCCCTTATGCCCCTCGGAGCTGGGAAAAGTTTCCTGCTCGGCCGGGCATGGACGGCTGCGGCGGAGGAATCCGAGGTGGGCGTCATCGGTAGGGGAGGCGAGATGAGTGCGCTGACACGACAACTCAGTGGGACCCGGGAGACGTTGCAGGCGTTCACCCGCCGGGTGAACGTGCCGTGGCTGGGGGAGGTGGCGGTGCCGCCACCCGACAAGCTGACCTACTACGCCGGCATCGGGGTGCTGACCGCGTTCCAGGTGATCGAGTGGCCCTTGGCGCTGGTGATCACGGCCGGGCACCTGCTGGCCGACCAGCACCTGTCCGGTCTGGCCAAAGGGCTAGGCGAGGCGCTGGAGTCGGCCTGAGGTAAGCCGCGTCACCCTTGACCTGAAGGCGGGTTGAGGTCCGAGGCTTGCCCCATGCTGATCGCCCCGTCCCCGGTCCCCGCCGAGTCGCTGTTCGCCCCTCGACTGCGGGCCATGACGGTGGGCAGCGTGGCGCTCGTCTCGTTGCTGGCGTTCGAGGCGTTGGCGGTCGGCACCGCCATGCCCACGGTCGCCCGGGCCCTGGACGGTCTCGCGTTGTACGGGATCGCCTTCGGTGGTCCGTTCGCGGCCGGCGTGGTGGCGATGGTGCTCTCCGGAATCTGGTGTGACCGTCGCGGTCCGCGTGCGCCCATGTGGGCAGGTCTCGCCGGGTTCGTCGCCGGGTTGCTGCTCGCCGGCGCGGTCACCGACATGGCGACACTGGTGGTGGGTCGGATCGTGCAGGGCTTCGGTTCGGGCCTGCTGTCGGTGGCGCTGTACGTGATCGTCGGGCAGGCGTACCCGGAGCAGTTGCACCGCCGCATCTTCGCCGCGTTCGCTGCGGCCTGGGTGGTTCCGTCGCTTGTCGGTCCGGTGGTGGCGGGGTTGGTCGTGGAGCACGTCGGCTGGCGGTGGGTGTTCCTGGCGGTGCCGGTGGTGGCGGTGCCGGCGGTGCTGTTGATCCATCCGGGGCTGCGGTCGATCGGGGTGGCCGGTCCGGTCCGCCGCTCCGTCGGGGCGCTGGCGCGGATCGGCTGGGCCTGCGGGGCGGGGGTGAGCGCCGCTCTGTTGCACATCGGGGGTCAGCAGCGTGGCGTCGCCGCCGCTTCGCTGGTCGGGCTCGCCCTGGTCGGCATGGTGAGCTGCGTTCCGCGACTGCTGCCGGCCGGGTTCCTGCGTGCCGGTCGCGGCCTGCCCACCGTGGTCGGGCTGCGGGGGCTGGCCTCGGCCGCGTTCGTCGGTGCCGAGGTGGTGATCCCGTTGATGCTGTCGCGGGAGCGGGGATTCACGCCGACGGCGGCGGGGCTGGTGCTGACCACCGGGGCGCTGTCCTGGTCGCTCGGCTCGTGGTTGCAGGCGCGGATCCGGTCACCCCGGTCCCGGGGCACCCTGCCGAGGGCCGGCCTCACCTGCATCACGGCCGGTACCGCGGTGGTGGGCGGCTGCGTCGTCCCGGCGGTGCCGGTATGGGTGGGCATTCTCGGCTGGGCGGTCGCCGGGCTCGGCATGGGTCTGCTCTTTCCGTCGCTGTCGGCGCTCACCCTCGAGTTGTCGGCTCCCGGCGAGCAGGGGCGTAACAGTTCGTCGCTGCAACTGTGCGACTCGCTCGCGTCGGCGACGGTGCTGGCGCTGACCGGTGCGGTGCTCGCCGCCGGGGCGGCACCGGGCCGCTTCGACTACGGGCTGACTCTCGCCGTGGCGGCCGGACTCGCCCTGGTTGGTGCGCTGCTCGCCGGTCGGGTCGTGCCGGCGCCGCGTCCGGTCTCGGTCTGACGGCCGGGTGCCTGCCGATCGGTGTCGGTCCGACCGGGCCGGGTGTCTGCCGGGAGCGGTGTCGGTCTGACCGGTCCGGGTGCCTGCTGACCGGGCCGGGTGGTGGGCGGATTGCGGAAGTGGCGGTGCGCGGTCGGGGTAGCCGGCAGGATGGGCTGGCGATGACCTTCCTGACGCTGCTGCCGTTGGCTGTGGTGATGGTCGCCGGCACGCAACTGGTGGCGGCGGTCTTCTTCGCCTCGTCCGACCGGCCACGGGCTGCCTCGCTGGGCTATCTGGCGGGTGCGGCGCTCGTCGTCCTCGGTGGCACGACGCTGGCCTGGCTGGCGGTCCACCTATTCAAGATCAATTTCACCGGTGCGGGTCGGGGCACCGTCGAGCGGTGGATCGACTGGTTCGTGCTGGCGCTGCTCGCGGTGCTGGCGGTGGTGGTGTTCCTGCGCCGGCACGCGGGGCCGCCTCGGTGGATGGGTCAGCTCCAGCACGCTGGCCCCGGGTACGCGGCGAAGGTGGGTCTGCTGCTGTTCCTGGGGATGCCCTCCGACGACCTGACCATGGCCACCGTCGGAGCCAGCGCCGCTCGGCACGATCTGCCGTGGTGGCACCTGCTGCCCTTCGTGCTGCTCACGTTGGCCCTGCTCGCCCTTCCGCTGCTGGCGTTGCTGCTGCTCGGTCGCCGGGCGGCGGCCGTGCTGCCGCGTCTGCGGGACTGGGCGAACAGCCATTCCTGGCTGGTCAGCGAGGCGGTCATCGGGCTCTTCGTGGTGATCACCGTGCTCGACCTGGCGAAGTGAGTCCGCTCACAGCCGGTCACGTCGAGGACGGCTCGTTCCGTCGAGCGGGCAGGTGACGAGGGAGGTCGACATGCGCGTACTGGTGACCGGGGCGGGCGGCACGCTGGGCCGGGAGGTGCTGCCCCGGCTGGTCGACGCGGGCTACGAGGTGCGGGCCACCAGCCGCCGGCCGCGTACCGGATCGGGGGTGCGGTGGGTGGTGGCGGACCTGGCCACCGGCGACGGGATCGCCGCGGCGGTGACCGACGTGGACGCGGTGCTGCACCTGGCGTCCTCGCCGACCCGGCGAACCCACCAGATCGACGTGCTCGGCACCCGCCGTCTGGTCGATGCCGCCGCCGATGCCGGAGTGCAGCACCTGGTTTACGTCTCGATCGTCGGCGTGGACCGGGTGCCCTACTCGTACTACCGGCACAAGCTGGCCGCAGAGCGGGTCATCGCCGACGGCACGGTGCCGTGGACGGTGCTGCGGGCCACCCAGTTCTTCCCGTTCGTCGACGAGCTGCTGCGGCTGTCCAGCAAACTCGGCCCGGTCATCGGTGACCGGGCGGTGCTGGCCCAGCCGGTCGACGTCGGCGAGGTGGCGGACAAGCTGGTCGAGCTGCTCCGGGTCGGGGCACGCGGCGGCATCGTCGAGTACGGCGGCCCCGAGGTGCAGCGCTTCGACGCTGCGGTGCGGGCCTGGCGGCAGGCGCGCGGCTCCCGTCGCCCGCTGCTGCCGATCCGTTTCCCCGGCCGCCTCGGCCGGGAACTGCGCGGCGGTGGCCTGGTCACCGACGCCCGACCGGCTGGCCGGCGGACCTGGGCCGACTACCTGTCCGACACGTACGGGCGAACAGCGGCGCGATGACACCTGCTCGGGTTCACGTTCGCCCTACCGTCGAGCCATGCTCACGTTCGTCATCACCAGTCTCCTGTACGTCTGCGGGTTCGTCTTCCTCTACGGCGTGATCCGACTCGCGGTGCGGCACGCGATGGAGGACATCGAGGTGCGCCGGGTCCAGGCCGCGCGGGCGGAGGAGATGGCCGCCTCCCGGGACCGGGCGATGCTGGAACGACACGGCTTCCTGACCAGCGAGGGCTGAGTTGCCGGCCTCCGGTCCCCGGTCCGCGTCGCCGGCTGCGGATGCGACGATCACAGGCGTGATGGGAACGCTGAAGACCGAGCCCGCCCGCACCCGTACCGACCTGTTGGCCGCGCCGGTCGCCGCCGCGCTCGCCCGGTGGCCGGCCGACGCGCCGGTGGACGTCGACGCGGTGCTGGTCGCGCCGATCGACGCCGACCTCGCCGACACCGCGGCGTTCTGCGCCGCGTACGACGTCGGGCTGGACGAGTCGGCCAACTGCGTGGTCGTGGCCGGTAAGCGCGAGGGAGTGACCCGGTACGCGGCCTGCCTGGTGCTCGCCACCACCCGGGCGGACGTGAACGGGGTGGCGCGCCGGGCGCTGGACGTCCGCAAGGCGAGCTTCGCGCCGATGGCCGACGCGGTGGAGTTGACCGGCATGGAGTACGGCGGGATCACCCCGATCGGGCTGCCGTTGCAGTGGCCGATCCTGGTCGACGCGCGGGTGGTGACCACGCCGTACGTGGTGATCGGGTCGGGCGTACGGCACAGCAAGATCGCGCTGCCGGGTGCGGCGCTGGCCGCGCTGCCCGGCGCGCGGGTGGTGGAGGACCTGGCCAGACCGGCCTGACCGTCGACCGGAATCGATGTCGTTGCACGTGAAACATCAACGACGTCGATGGCTGTCAGTGTGCGGCGGCCTCGCGCTGCGCCACCTCGGCAAGAGCGGCGAGCAGGGTTTCCGGTTCCTGCGCCCCGGTGACGCCGTACCTGCCGGCGAGCACGAAGGTGGGCACGCTCGTCACCCCGAGCTGCCGGGCGGCGGCCAGCTCGGCCCGCAACTCGGCCACCCCTTCGTCGGAGTCGAGGAAGCGGCGGGCCTCGTCGCCGTCCAGCCCGACGGTCGCGGCCACCCCGGCCAGCGCCTCCCGCGAGCCGATGTCGACGCCGTCGGTGAAGTGGGCCCGGTGCAGAGCCTCGACCAGCTCACCGTCCCGGTCCCGCTGACCGGCCCAGTTGGTCAGCCGGTGCGCGTCGAAGGTGTTCGCCGCGATCGCCCGGTCGAAGCGCAGGTCCAGACCCACGCTCGCGCCCACCTCGGCGACCCGGGCGACCATCTGCCGGGCCTGCTCCGGGCCACCGAACTTCTCAGCCAGCACGTCGAGCGTCGGACGCGGCGACGGCACCGGCGACGGGTCCAGCTGGAACGGCCGGTGCCGGACGGTCACCGTGCCGTCGTACGACGCGAGTGCCTGCGCCAGTCGGCGGCGGCCGATCCAGCACCAGGGGCAGACCACGTCGGCGTAGATGTCGATCTCCATGACCGGGAACAACCCGCTGACCGGCAGGTCTGTTCCCGACTGCCGCCCGGCTCACGCCGTCTGTTCGCGCACCTGCCGCTTGAGCCGGGCGAGGATGGCGGTGCCGCCGCGTACCCGCAGCGGGCTGATCGCCTGCGCCAGACCCATCCGCTGGTACAGGTCGTCCGGGACGGCGAGGACCTGTTCCGGGGTGGCACCGGCCAGCCCTTCGGCGAGGATGCCGGCGAACGCCCGGGTGGTGGGTGCCTCCGGCGGGCAGTCGAACAGGGTGTCGACGGTGCCCTCGGACGTCACCTCGGCGCGCAGGAAGAACGGGGTCTGGCACTCCACGACCTGCTCCATGCCCTCGTGCCCGGGATGCCCGGCGGGCAGCGGCGGCACGGCGTCGGAGTACTCCAGCAGCATCTCCAGCACCACGTCACGTGGCGCGGCGGCGAACTCGTCGACGATCTCGGCCAGCTTGCTCGGCATCTCGGGCATCCCGCCAGGCTACCGGCGGCCTTCCTCACACCGTGGGCGACTGCTCGCTGATCTCGCCGAGCGCCGAGGTGGGGTCGAGCTGCATGGCGAGGTCGCCGAGGGAGACGATGCCGACCAGCTTGCGCTCGTTGTCGCAGACCAGCACGCGCCGAATGCCGCGCTCACGCATCAGCGACGCGGCCTCACCCGCGGTGCAGAACTGCTCGATCATGACAACCTCGCGGGTGACGATCGAACCGATGGTGGTGGTGCTGGCGTCGGCGTTCTCCGCCACCGCGCGTACCACGATGTCGCGGTCGGTCAGGATGCCGGCCAGGTTCGCGCCGTCGGTGACGACGACGTCGCCGATGTCGGCCTCCTTCATCACCCTGGCCGCCTCGTCGAGGGTGGTCTCCGCCGGCAGGTAGATCACCTGCCTGGTCATCACGTCAGCGACCCGGTAACCGGTCATCAGAGAGCCCTCCAGAGCAACGTTGAGCCGATCGGGATGCGTTACCCCGTCACCTGACGGCTACACCATGTTTCCGCCTACCCGTGCAACAGTTTCTCCAGCACGTCCGCCACGGGTAGCTCGGTGCGCTCCCCCGTCACCCGGTCGCGCACCTCGACGTACCCGTCGGCCAGGCGGCGTCCGACCACGACGGTGCGGGGGATGCCGATCAGCTCGGCGTCGGTGAACTTCACCCCGGCGGAGACGGCGGTCCGGTCGTCGACAAGCACCCGCAGCCCCGCTTCGGCGAGCCGGGCGCCGAGGTCGAGCGCGGCGTCGAGCTGCGGACCCTTGCCGGCGGCCACCAGATGGACGTCGCACGGCGCGACCGACGTCGGCCACACCAGGCCCCGATCGTCGTGGTGCTGCTCGGCGATCGCCGCCACCGCCCGGGACACCCCGATGCCGTAGCAGCCCATGGTGGGCCGGACCGGCTTGCCCTGTGGACCGAGCACGTCCACCGCGAAGGCGTCGGTGTAGCGACGACCGAGTTGGAAGATGTGTCCGATCTCGATGCCCCGGCGCATGGTCAACCGGCCGGTGGCACAGGCCGGGCAGGGGTCATCGGGACGTACCTCGGCGGCCTCGACCGTGCCGTCCGGGGTGAAGTCCCGGCCGCACACCACGTTCGTGGCGTGCCGGCCCGGCTCGTTCGCCCCGGTCAGCCAGGCCGTGCCCGGCACGACCCGGGGATCGACCAGGTAGCGGACGCCGATCTTGCCGAGGATCTGCGGTCCGAGGTAGCCCCGCACCAGCTCGGGATGCTCGTCCCAGGCGTCGAAGACGTCCACCGTGGCCGGTGCCAGCGCGGCGGCCAGCCGTTTCAGGTCGACCTCCCGATCTCCGGGCAGCCCGACCACCAGCAGTTCCGGCGCTTCGGCGCCGGGCCGGCGTACCGTCAGCACGACGTTCTTCAGGGTGTCGGCGGCCGACCAGTCGTCCCGGCCGGCCAGCCGGCGGTCGTTCGCCAGCGCGACCAGGCTGGCGATGGTCGGCGTCTCCGGCGTGTCGTGTACCTCGGGCGCCGGCTGCGCCTGCGGGTCGCCGGCCGCCGGTGCGGGCGTGGTCACCGCCTCGGTGTTCGCCGCGTAGTGGCAGTCGGTGCAGCCGACGTAGGTGTCCTCGCCGACCGCCGTGGTGGCCAGGAACTCCTCGGACGCGGAGCCACCCATCGCGCCCGACATGGCGTGCACCACCGTGTAGTCGAGGCCGAGCCAGTCGAAGATCCGCTGGTACGCCGCGCGGTGCCGGCCGTACGCGGCCCGCAGGCCCTCGTCGTCCAGGTCGAAGGAGTACGCGTCCTTCATCAGGAACTCGCGTCCGCGCAGCAGACCGGCGCGGGGACGGGCCTCGTCGCGGAACTTGGTCTGGATCTGGAACAGCGTCACCGGCAGATCGCGGTACGAGGTGAACAGCTCCTTGACCAGCAGCGCGGCCAACTCCTCGTGGGTCGGTGCCAGCAGGTGCTCGGCACCGCGCCGGTCGGCCAGGGTGAAGATGTCGTCGCCGTACTCGGTCCACCGCCCGCTGGTGCGGTACGGCTCGGCGGGCAGCAGCGCCGGAAAGTGCACCTCCTGGTCGCCGATCGCGGCCATCTCGGCCCGCACGATCTCGGTGACCCGCTCCAGGACCAGCCGGCCCAGCGGCAGCCAGGTGTAGCCACCCGGTGCCGCCCGCCGGATGTACCCGGCCCGCAGCAGCAACCGGTGGCTCGGCACCTCCGCGTCCGCCGGATCCTCGCGCAGGGTCCGAATCAGCGACGTCGACATCCGCAGCATCACCCCCGCACCCCAGAACCCCACCCCCCACCCCACCGACCCATTTCCCCCCACCGCCCCTGGGGGTGGTTACGGGTGGGGGGTGGTCAGGCCGGCGCGGTGGGCGATGACGGCTAGGGCGGTGCGGTCGCGGGCGTTGAGTTTGGTGAGCAGGCGGCTGACGTAGGTGCGGGCGGTCGCCGGGCTGATGAAGAGGGCGCGGCCGATTTCATCGTTGGTCTCGCCCAGGCCGACCCGGGCGAGCACCGCCCGCTCCCGGTCGGTGAGCACGGAGAGCCGGGGATCGGGCGGCGGTTGTTTCGGCGTGGCGGCGAGCCGTTCCATGACCCGGCGGGCGACCGTCGGCGAGAGCAGGTTCCCGCCGGCGGCGGCCGTGTGCACCGCCCGCCGCAGGTCGTCCGAGGGGGTGTCCTTCAGCAGGTAGCCGGCGGCACCGAGACCGACCGCCTCGACGATGTCCTCGTCGTCGTCGAAGGTGGTGAGGATCAGCACCCGGGTGGCGGCCAGGGCATCGTCGGCGCGGATCGCCGCGGTGGCGGCCAGGCCGTCCATCACCGGCATCCGGATGTCCATGAGTACGACGTCCGGCCGCAACTGGCGAGCCAGGCGCAGCGCGGAACGACCGTCGGCGGCCTCCCCGACCACGGTGAGCTGCGGGTCGGCCGCCAGCAGGGTGCGTATCCCGGCGCGCACGAGATCCTGGTCGTCGACCACCAGCACGGTCGTCACGTCGGCTCCCGCAGGGGCAGCACCGCGCGTACCTCGAATCCCGTCTGCCGGTGCCCGGCGGTGAGCGTGCCGCCGAGACTCTCGGCCCGTTCCCGCATACCGGCGATGCCGTGCGCGGACCGGGCCGTCGCCGGCGGCTCGACCCGGCCGTTCGCGGCTTCGGGGTAGGTCGGCGGCTCGGCCGACCCTGCGCCGCGCGTCGGTTCTGTGCCGGGGGCCGGGTCGGAGCCGGTGTCGGTGACGGTGACGGTGAGCTGGTCGCCGTGCTGCTCGGCACGGATCTGGACGCGGCTGCCGGCGGAGTGCCGGACCACGTTGGTGACCGCCTCCTGCACGATCCGGAAGGCGGCCGCCTCCACCGGCGCCGGCAGCGGCGTGTCGACGACCACCCGCACGTCGACGTCGAACCCGGCGGCCGAGGCGGCCCGGGTCACCGCGTCGAGGTTGGCCAGCGAGACCACCGTGCGTGGCGGGTCACCGGGTGACCGCAGCAGGGCCACCGTCCGCCGCAGGTCGTCCATGCTGCGGCGGGCGGTGGACCGGATCAGCTCCAACGCCGATCGGGCGGCGGTCTCGTCCCGGCCCAGCGCCTCCCGGGCGACGTCGGCGTGCAGCGCGATCACCGAGGTGGTGTGGCCGAGGGAGTCGTGCAGGTCGCGGGCGATCGCCATCCGCTCGTCCCGCAGGCGGGCCTGCGCCTCCTGCCGGTACCGGGCCTCGGTCAGCTCGGCGATCCGGCGGGCGTCCGCCTGGGCGGCGCGGCGGGAGCGCAGGCTGTCGCCGAGGGCGATCGCCGCACCCATCAGCAGGACGTGCCCGGCCAGCTCGTAGCCGACGACGAAGGAGAAATCCTGTCCCTCGGCGAGCCGGAAGACCACCGACACCACGACCACCAGCACGGCGGCGACGATCGAGGCGGCGATCCGGCCGTGCTCGGCGGCGGAGAACAGGGCGGCGGCGACCGGCACGGCCAGCCCGATGGCCGGGTAGCCGGCGGCGTAGTAGGCGAACAGGCCGAGCACGCTGACGGCCAGCACCAGCACCGGGTAGCGCCGCCGGACCAGCATCAACGCGCCCAGGCCCACCGCCCACAGGTACGCGAGCTGGTCCGGTCCGTGCCGGCCACCCTCGTTCGCGGTGATGACGATCGACACGGTGCCGGCCACGCCCGCGCCGAGGAGCGCGTCGGTGACCCAGGGACGTACCCTCCGCTGCGTCGACTGGCCGGCCACGAAATCAGCGTACGGCGAGGTCGGGGCCACCGGAGTCGTCGGAAGGCGACACCGGGGATCGCTCACCGACGTACCGTGACCGCGATCCGGGGCCGATGGCACGGTCACCGATCGTTCCTAGCGTTGCCGGCATGACCATGTCACCTCGCCCGGCTCTCGGGCTTCCGTTGCTCACCCTGCTCGGGTTGGCACTGCTCGGCCTGCCCCGGGTGGTGCTGCACGACCTGGATCTGGTGCACGAGGGCACCTTCGTCAATCTGCTGCTGGTGGTGGTACCGCCGATCGTGTGGATCACCGTGGCGCTGGTGAAGCGGGTGCCTGACCCGTTTCTGACCCTGCTCGTCGTCGGCCTGCTGTACGGCGTCCTGCTGGCCCTGACCCATCAGCTGCTCTGGCACGTGGCCTTCGACGAGCAGCCGACCCTGGGCGGCAACCTGACCGATCTCGCGCCCGAGGCGCAGGCGGTGATCGTGCGGTTCTTCGCCGCGATCAGCAGCCTGTTCACCGGCGTCATCGTCGGTGTCGTCACCGGCCTGCTCGCCTGGGTAATCTCCCGTATCCGTCCCTGATGCGGATCTTGGTACGGCGGCGCCCGCGACGGGGCGTTCCCGAACCAAGATCTGTGGAAGTTCGCTCAGTGACGAATTCGACGTTCTAGGTTCGGGTATGGGGTGGGCGCGTTGACCGGTGTGGGGGTGGGAGCGTTGTTCACTGACGTGCGGAAGGTCGAGGTCGGTGTGCTCGACGTCGGTTATGTCGACGCCGGTCCGCCGGACGGTCCGGTGGTGCTCCTGCTGCACGGCTGGCCGTACGACATCCACAGCTTCGCCGAGGTCGTGCCCCTGCTGACCAGCGCCGGTCACCGGGTGCTGGTGCCCTACGCGCGTGGCTACGGCAGCACCCGGTTCCGGTCCGCCGATGCGATGCGGAACGGCGAGCCGGCCGCCCTCGCGGTCGACACCGTGGCGTTCCTCGACGCGCTGGGAGTCGAGCGGGCGACCCTGGCCGGGTTCGACTGGGGTGGCCGCAGCGCCGGCATCGTGGCCGCGCTCTGGCCGGAGCGCTGCCATGGTCTGGTCGCGGTGAGCGGCTACCTGATCGACGGTCAGGCGTCGGGTCGGGTGCCGCTGTCCCCGGCGGCCGAGTACGCCTGGTGGTACCAGTACTACTTCGCCACCGAGCGCGGCCGGGAGGGCTACGCGCGCAACACCCGCGACTTCGCCAGGCTGATCTGGCGGACGGCCTCGCCGAGGTGGGACTTTGACGACGCCACCTTCGACCGGAGCGCGGCCGCGCTCGACAACCCGGACCACGTCGACATCGTCATCCACAACTACCGGTGGCGGCTGGGCCTCGCCGACGGGGAGCCGCAGTACGCGGACGTGGCGGAGCGGCTGGCCGACCGGCCGCCGATCACCGTGCCGACGATCAGCCTGGAGGGGGACGCCAACGGTTCACCCCACCCGGAACCCGAGGCGTACGCCAAGCAGTTCACCGGCCCGTACGAGCACCGCGCGGTCGGTGGCGGGGTGGGGCACAACTTTCCGCAGGAAGCACCGCAGGCTTTCGCCGACGCCGTGCTGACGATCGCCTCCCGCTGAACCAGTGGGTCAGTGGGTCAGTGGGTCAGTGGGTCAACTGAGCTTGGCGTGGGCGACGAAGCGACGCCAGGCGGCCGGGGCGAAGGTGAGCACCGGGCCGGTCGCGTCCTTGCTGTCGCGGACGCCGACCACGCCGGGCAGGTTGTCGGCCACCTCGACGCACTCGCTGGTGCCGCTACGGGTCGACTTGCGCCAGGTCGCCCCGGTCAGATCGTGGACCACGACTCCATCACTTCCTTCATCAGCAGCTCGGACTGTCCCTTGGGGAGAGCGACGCTGCGGATTCCCTCCCACCTCGCCAGCAGCGTAGCGATTTCCTCGGCCCTGTCGATGGTCGCGCCGCCGACCTGGTTCTCCAGGTAGCCGACCCAGTCACCCTCGGCTCCCCGGGCCAGAGTGAGCGGACCGTCCAGTCCTACATGAACGCTTAGTTCGGCCGGGATGATGTGGATCAGCACGCCGCCGCGCTGCACGCAGTCGACCAGGTGAGCGATCTGCTGCGCCATGATGCCCCGGAAGCTCTCGTCGGCCCGGCGCAGCGTTGCCTCCTCGATCACCGCGACCAGGATCGGCGGCTCCGGCCGGGTGAGGATCGCCTGCCGGTCCATCCGCACCGCCAGCCGCCGCTCCACCTCATCGTCGCTGAACATGTCGTCGGCGCGGATCATCGCGCGGGCGTAGTGCTCGGTCTGGAGCAGACCGGGGACCAACGTCGGGTGGTAGCAGCGCAACTGCTGGGCGACGCGCTCGGCGTCCAGCCAGGGCCGCAGGAAGTGTGGCTGGCCGTGCAGCTCGGCGATGCGCAGCAGCCCCAGCAGCAGGCCGTCGCTGTTCAGCACCTCGTCGGCCCGCTTGAGGAACAGCCGGTCGAACGGGCGCTGCCCCAACTCGATCGCGGAGATCTGCGAGCCGGAGAAGTGCACCTGCTTGCCGAAGTCCTCCTGGGTCAGATTGGCGGCCAGCCGCAGCCGACGCAACTGGGCCCGGATCAACTCGGCGGTCGGCTCGGATTCCACACTGCCTCCACGATCGATCGGCTGCTCAGGTGGGCTTCCCGGCCGGGCGGCGGTCGCGCCACGGCCGATGTCGATGCCTTCCGAGAGTAGTCGTCCGGTCACCACACTGTCACTCGGCGGTCCTGCTCCCATCCATCGGGGACGGGGTGGGGCTGCACCGGGGCCGCTCCGCCTTCCCCCGTGGCGGGGCGGCCCCTTCCCTCAGCCGCAGGAGGTGGAGATGCCCGACCCGAACCAGCCACCGCGTCATGACGGCTGTCGCGTTGCCGCCGGCCTGCACCGGCCGCTGCCGCGGAGCCTGACGTGCTTTGGGTTCGGGCCGACCGACCTGAGGTCGGCCGGCCCGGCGTGGGCTGAGATTGAGCAGATCAGGAAGCGGTGGTGTCGTCCCCGGAGACGAACGCGACCGAGCGGCGGCGTCGGGCGAGCAGCAGCACGATGCCCGCAGCGACCATGGCGAGGCCGGCTCCGGCGATCAGCCCGGCCTGCGGCCCGGTGACCGGCAGGCCACCCCCGCCGCCGTTGTCGTCGTCCTTCTTCGCGGCGACCACGACGGCGTACCCGTCCTGGTTGTCGCTGGCGTCGACGTCGGCCGCCGGTACGGCGACGGCGTTCGCCGGCAGCACGGCCGGCTTCGGGGCGGAGCGGGCGCTGATGCCCTCGGTCAGGCCCTCGACCTGCACGCTCCCGCCAGCCAGGGTGACCGGCGCCTCGATGTCGGCCGGCACCGTCACCAGGTTGTACAGCTCGACAGCGGAGTGGACGTCGTCGTTGGGCTCGGTGTCCTCACCGACCGGCACGAGCGCGAGCGAATCGTAGGTGCAGACCGCCGACCGCCCATCGTCGTCGACCGCGCACTCCTGCGGCGGTCGGGTGAAGGTCACGCCCTCGGGCAGGCGCAGGTCGACGGTGACGCCGCTTACCGCCTTGCGGCCGTGGTTGACGATCCGGTACCGCACCGCGCCCGTCTCACCCGGATTCAACGTCCCGGTGGACTCCAGCCGGCCGTCGGCACCGACGCGCACCGACTGCCTGACGTCCGGCGCCACCACCGCCAGGTCGGCTTCGGCATCGTCGACGAGCGTGACGGTGAACTCCCTGGTCTCGGTGACCCGCTCGCCGTCCTCGCCCCAGATCATGTAGACCTCGATCTGGACCTTGCCCTCGAAGGGTTCCTTTATCGATCCGGTACTGATGGAGATGGGGTAGTCCACCGTGCCGCCGGGCGCCGGCAGCAGCTCCGCAGCCGTGGACGTGCCGGCGCCGGCGCGGCAGTACCAACCCGCAGAGTCGCCATCACACTCGCCGGAACCACCGCCCTCCCCCCAGAGGAACCAGGCTCTGTCCCGCCAAGCCAATTCATCGGGCCGGACGTCGTACTGGATCACACTCGGGGTCTCGTCGGTCAGGTTGGTCACCTTCAGGTGGAGCGTCTTGCTGGTGAACCCGACCGGAATCGTCGTGCCGGTCAGCTCGAAGGTGAACTTCGGCTCCGGGTCGACCGCCGAGGCGGGACCGGCGGGAACAGCGATCCCGCCAATGAGAAGCAGCGCGGCAGCGGCTGTGCGTGACAGCCAGCGACGACCAACGGCCACAGCAGAATCCTTCGGGTGAACGAAGCATGAACGAAGCGTGTGGTTCGGGACACTACTCGCGATGGAGCCGGCGCGTGGACCCCACTCACCTCGATGATGTCCGCCACGTTCCCCCGCGCGGGACACCGCCGCGCGGACGACCGGTGCAAAACTTCCGGTGGTAGGCAGGAGTTCCTTCCCTACTCGCACGTCGGAGGAGTGAGCAGTGCGCTGGCGCAGTTACGTCGCGGTCGGGGACAGCTTCACCGAGGGCCTGGACGACGCCTACCCGGACGGCAGCTTCCGGGGCTGGGCGGATCTGGTGGCCACCCGGCTCGCCGCCGAGGCTGGCCCCCACTTCGCGTACGCCAACCTGGCCATCCGGGGGCGGACCTTCCCGAGCGTGGTGGCCGAGCAGGTGCCGGCGGCGTTGGCGATGAAGCCCGACCTGATCAGCTTCGCGGCGGGCGGCAACGACGTGCTGCGGCGCAACTTCGACCCGGACGCCCTGGTGACCCGCTTCGACGAGGTGGTCCGCCGGCTGCGCAGCGGTGGTGCCGACGTACTGCTGTTCCGGTTCGCCGACGTGATGGCGCGGCTGCCCGGCCAACGGCTGATCGCGCCCCGGGTCGCACTGCTCAACCGTGCGGTGGGAGAGACCGCCGAGCGGCACGGCGCCATCCTGGTCGACCTGTACGCCGACGACACCTACCTGAACCCGTTGCTCTGGAGCACCGACCGGCTGCACCTGTCCCCGGCCGGGCACCGCCGCGTCGCCGGTCAGGTGCTCAACGCCCTCGGTGTCGGCTGCGACGAGGAGTGGCTGCTGGTCCCGCCGAATCCGGAGCCCACCCCGTGGCTGTCCGCCCGGACCGCCGACCTGCGCTGGGCCGGCCAACACCTGGCCCCCTGGATCAAACGCCGCCTCACCGGCCGCTCGTCCGGCGACACCCGCACCGCCAAACGCCCCACCCTCACCCCCCTAACCGACTAACCCCCACCCGCACCCCCGCCGCGTTGATCAAGAAGCTTCGGTCGTGATCAGCGGCTACGCAGACCAAAACTTCTTGGTCAACGAGAACACGTTCGGGGCGACCGGAGCGCGGCGTACGTTGGGGAACATGTCTGTGCCGAACGATCCCGATCCCCGACTTCAGTCGTACGCGGACCCGCAGCGACTGGTCACCACCGACTGGCTGGCCGAGCATCTGGGCGACGACGGTCTCGTGGTCGTCGAGTCCGACGAGGACGTGCTGCTCTACGACAGCGGTCACATCCCCGGTGCCGTCAAGGTCGACTGGCATCTGGAGCTGAACGACCAGGTGACCCGGGACTACCTGGACGCCGAACGGTTCGCCGAACTCTGTGCCGCCAAGGGCATCGGCCGTGACGACACGGTCGTCTTCTACGGCGACAACTTCAACTGGTGGGCGGCGTACGCCCTCTGGGTCTTCACCCTCTTCGGTCACCAGGATGTGCGGCTGCTCGACGGCGGCCGGCAGAAGTGGATCGCCGAGGGGCGGGAGCTGACCCGCGACAAGCCGAACCGGCCCCGGGCCGACTATCCGGTGCCGCAGCGCGACGACGCGCCGGTGCGGGCGTTCCGCGAGGAGGTGTCGGCGCACGTCGACGCCGGTCGGCCGCTTGTCGACGTGCGGTCGCCGGGCGAGTACACCGGCGAGATGCTGCACATGCCGGACTACCCGCAGGAGGGTGCGCTGCGCGGCGGTCACATCCCGGGCGCGGTGAGCAAGCCGTGGAAGTCCGCCGCCAACGACGACGGCACCTTCAAGTCGGCCGACGAGCTACGGGCCATCTACGCCGACCAGCTCGGCCTGAGTGCCGACGACGACATCGTCGCCTACTGCCGGATCGGCGAACGCTCCAGCCACACCTGGTTCGTCCTCCGGCACCTGCTCGGCTACCCGAAGGTCCGCAACTACGACGGCTCCTGGACCGAATGGGGCAACCTCGTCCGCGCCCCCGTCGTCAAGGGCCCCAACCCGAAGTGACAGGGTGTTGATCATGAGGTTAGCGGCAGGGATAAAGATCATCTTCGCCGCTAACCTCATGATCAACGGGGTGGGTTCAGTGCGAGGCTGGGTCGGGGTCGGTTAGGTAGCGGTGGATGGTGGGGGCCAGCCAGGTGATCAGGTCGGCGGGGGAGATGTCGACCATCGGAGGTAGTCGCAGGACGTAGCGGGTCAGGGCGACGCCGAGCAGTTGGCTGGCGACCAGGCCGGCGCGCCGGGGGGCCTCGGTGGGGTCGGCGACCACCCGGCCGACCGCCACGCCGAGCTGGGTGGTGAAGATGGCGCGTACCCGTTCCGCCCCGCTGGGGTTGGTGCTCGCCGTGCGCAGCAGCGCCGGCAGAGTGGCGTCGCCCTCCCAGCGGGTGAAGAAGTAGCTGACCAGCTCCCTGCCGAGGCGATCGGCCGGCACGCCGCTGAGGTCGGGCAGCCGCAGGTCGAACTCGGCCGCCGTGGCGAACAGGTTCTCCTTGCTGCCGTAGTACCGCATCACCATCGACGGGTCGATCCGGGCGTCCGCGGCGATGGCCCGGATCGTCGCCCGGTCGTACCCGTCGGCGGCGAAGCGGTCCCGGGCGGCCCGCAGGATGGCCGCGCGGGTCGCCTCCGCGCTGCGCCGCCCGCCGCCCGCCGCCGGCCCAGCGCCGCGTCGCCCGCCGTCCTCCGTCATGTGACCGACGGTATGCCAACGCCTGTTGACTTCCCAATCCGGGGCGGCCTACCGTTGCCAACAAATGTTGGCCAACGCTTGTTGGCAAGATGTCGAGGAGGTCGTGATGCTGCCCGAACGAACGGACGTCCTGGTCGTCGGCGCGGGCCCGACCGGGCTCACCGCCGCACTCACCCTGGCCCGGCGTGGAGTCGAGGTGACCGTGGTCGACAAGCGGGAGAAGCCGGCGGAGACGTCGCGGGCCGCCGTGGTGCACGCGTACACCCTGGAGGTGCTCGACCGGATCGGAGCCGGCGGGGCACTGGTGGCCCGGGGGCTGCGGTCGGCCCGATTCAGTGTCCGCGACCGGGACCGGGTGCTGGTCACCGTGCCGTTCGGCGGGTTACCGAGCCGCCACCGGTACGCGTTGATGGTCTCCCAGTCGGTGACCGAGGAGGTGCTCACCGAGCGGCTGGCCGAGGCCGGCGTGCCGGTGCTGCGCCCGTACCGGCTCACCGGTCTGCACCCCGACGGCGACGGCGCGGTGGCCGACCTCGACGGCACGAACGTGCGCGCCCGATGGGTGGTCGGTGCCGACGGCATCAACAGCACCGTCCGTGAGCTGGCCGGCATCACCTTCACCGGGCCGGCCGGCTCCGAGGAGTCGTTCGTGCTGGCCGACGTACGCGTCGACAGCGGCCTCCCCCGCGACGGCGCGTCGATCTTCCTCGCCCGGGGTGGGCCGCTGGTCTGGGCGCCGCTGCCCGACGGGCGGGTACGCCTGGTCGCCACCGTCACCGATCCACCCGCCGAGCCGGACGCGAGCTACCTGCAACGCCTGCTCGACGAGCGCGGCCCCCGGCAACGGCCGGACCAGGTGCGCGAGGTGCTCTGGTCCTCCCGCTTCCGGCTGCACCGACGGGTCGCCGGGACGTTCCGCTCCGGACCGGTGCTGCTGGCCGGCGACGCCGGACACGTGCACAGCCCGGCCGGCGGGCAGGGCATGAACCTCGGCATCAGCGACGCGGTCGACCTCGGGGAGACCCTGGCGGACGTGCTCGCCGGAGCCGCCGAGACCCGGCTGGACGAGTACGCGGCCAGACGCCGCCCGCTCGCCCACGAGGTGGCCAGCTTCGCCGACCGGCTGACCCGGCTGGCCACCGTGCCGTCGTCGGTCCGGCCGGCCCGGGACCTACTGCTCCGCCTGGTCTCGATGCTCCCGCCGGTGCGGCACCGGATCGCGGTGCGGCTCTCCGGCCTCGACCAACGCCCGACGTGAGGCATCGTTCCCGGCAGTCGGACCGGCGGGTAACCACGGCCGCACGCTGTCGACGGTCGGGTCTAGGCTGGCCCGGTGACGGTGGAGCAGCAGGCCCGGGGCGCGTCCGGCGGGGCCACGGGGGCGGGACGACGCCGATCCCGCAAGGACGAGATTCTTGAGATCGCCGTAGGTCTCTTTGCCGCCCGCGGCTACCACGGTGTGTCGATGGACGACATCGGCGCGGCTGCCGGGGTGACCGGCCCGGCGCTCTACCACCACTTCGCCGGCAAGGAAGCGATGCTCGTCGCCGCGCTGACGCCGGTGAGTGAGGGACTGCTCGACGGCGGACGGCAGCGCCGCGCCGCCCATCCCGACGACCCGCGCGCCGCGCTGGAGTCGCTCATCGATTTCCACGTCGACTTCGCGCTCGCCAATCCGGCCGTCATCGCGCTGCACCTGCACGAGCTGGACCGGCTGCCGGAGGAGCCCCGGCGGCGCATCCGCCGACTTCAGCGGCTCTACGTCGAGGAGTGGGTCACCGTGCTGACCGCCCTGCATCCCGGGTTGCCCGACGGTGAGGGACGGGTGCTGGCGCACGCCGCGTTCGGCCTGATGAACTCCACCCCGTTCCTCGGCGGCGAGGTCGACCACCGGCGGCGGGCCGAGCTGTTGCGGGCAGCCACGCTGGCCGCTTTGCTCGCCCCCACCGAGCCCGCCTGACCTGTCGCCGTCGGCGTCCGGCTCGTCCCGCCGCTGAACCGAGGCGTCGGCAGGGGGCCTTTCACGGGTCCGCTGTGACGTGATTGGCTAGCCCGCGTCCCACACAATGGAACGCTCGGAGGAGCCATGATCGAGTCGCTGCTGGTCGCCAACCGGGGTGAGATCGCCCGTCGGATCATCCGCACCGCCCGGCGGCTCGGGGTACGTGCGATCGCGGTGCACTCGGAGGCCGACGCCGACCTGCCGTTCGTCGCCGAGGCCGACGAGGCCGTCTGCGTCGGGCCGGCCAACCCGGCACAGAGCTACCGGAACACCGAGGCGATCATCGCCGCCGCCCGGTCGACCGGCGCGCAGGCGATCCACCCCGGGTACGGCTTCCTGTCGGAGAACGCCGACTTCGCCCGTACCGTCGAGGCCAGCGGGCTGATCTGGGTCGGGCCCGGCGCGGACGCGATAAGCGCGATGGGCGACAAGATCAATGCGCGGAACCTGATGGCGGCGGCCGGCGTGCCGGTGGCGGCCGGGACCACCGAGCCGGCGGCCGACCTGGCGGCGGCGGTCGCGGCGGCGGCGGAGATCGGCTACCCGGTGATGGTGAAGGCCGCCGCCGGTGGCGGGGGCATGGGTATGGGGGTGGCGGTCGACGAGGCCGCGCTGCGCACCGAGTACGACAAGGTGCGTGCCTTCGCGGAGCGGATGTTCGGCGACGGCTCGGTGCTGCTGGAGCGGTACTTCCCCCGGGTGCGGCACGTCGAGGTGCAGATCCTCGGTCTGGCCGACGGTCGGGTGGTGGCGTTGGGTGAGCGGGAGTGCTCGGTGCAGCGGCGTAACCAGAAGCTGGTGGAGGAGTCGCCCTCCCCGGCGGTGTCGCCGGAACTACGCACCCGCCTGCTTGCCGCGGCGGTTCGGGCGGGTGAGGCGGTGAACTACCGCAACGCGGGCACCGTCGAGTGCCTGTTGGTTCCGCGTCAGCGGGACTTCGAGGGGGATGGCTCTGGCGCTGACGAATTTTTCTTCCTGGAGATGAACACCCGGCTCCAGGTGGAGCACCCGGTGACCGAGCTGGTGCACGGCATCGACCTGGTGGAGGAGCAGTTGCGGGTGGCCGCCGGCCTGCCGCCGACCTTCGACCCGGACGCGCTGACCGTGCGTGGTCACGCCATCGAGCTGCGGGTCAACGCCGAGGACCCGAAGCGGTTCCTGCCCGGCCCCGGCACGATCAGGACCTGGGTGGAGCCGACCGGCGAGGGCGTCCGCGTCGACTCCGGCTACGCCGAGGGAAACACCGTCACCCCGTTCTACGACAGCCTGATGGCGAAGCTCATCGTGCACGGCGAGGACCGGACCGAGGCCATCGCCCGCGCCCGCGCCGCAGTGGCCGCCTTCGACCTGGCCGGCCCCAAGCACAACCTCCCCTTCTTCGCCGACCTGCTGGAGAACCCCGAGTTCCTCTCCGGCAACTACGACACCACCATCGTCTCCCGCCTCCGCTAACCGTCCCCCTCCCGTCCCCCTCCCGTCCCCCTCCCGTCCCCCTCCCGTCCCCCTCCCCTCCCACCCCCTCGGCCGGTTGATCATGAAGTTGTTGTGCCTCGCCCGGCGTGGCGTGGACAACAACTTCATGATCGCCGGGGGAAAGGGGTGGGGGTGAGGTGGGGTGGGGCGTGACATGCTGGGGGTGTTGGCGACGGGACGTGTCACAGTGAGGTGGCTGGATGGCGGAGATGCCGGAGTACGTGTCCATCCGTGAGGTCGGGCCGCGCGACGGGTTGCAGAACGAGGCACCGATCCCGACCGACGCCAAGGTTCGGCTGCTCGACGCGCTCTCGGGCACCGGGGTGCGCCGGATCGAGGCGGTGTCGTTCGTGCACCCCCGGGCGATTCCGCAGATGGCCGACGCCGACGAGGTGTGGCGACGGGCGCAGCGGGTGGACGGGGTGCGTTACTCCGCGCTGGTGCCGAACACGCGCGGCGCGCAGCGTGCCCTGGCCGCCGGCTTCACCGAGATCGAGGTGGTCGTCTCGGCCAGCGACACGCACAACCGGCGCAACGTCAACCGGTCCACCGACGAGTCGCTCGACGACATCGCCGAGCTGATCGACCTGCTGCACGGTGCCGGTGCCCGCGCCGAGGTGATCGTCGCGACCAGCTTCGGCTGCCCGTACGAGGGAGACATCGACCCGGCGCGGGTGGCTGCCATCGTGGACCGGGTGGTCCGCGACGGCGCCGACCGCGTCGCGTTCGGCGACACCACCGGCATGGGTACGCCCCGACGGGTCCGTGACCTGCTCACCGCCGTACGGGACCGCAACGCCGATGTGCCGGTGCTGCTGCACTTCCACAACACCCGGGGTACCGCGTTGGCCAATCTGCTGACCGCCCTGGAACTCGGGGTCACCGAGTTCGACGCCAGTGTCGGCGGGCTGGGCGGCTGCCCGTACGCGCCCGGTGCCAGCGGCAACCTGGCCACCGAGGAGGCGGTGCACATGCTGCACGACATGGGCATCGACACCGGCATCGACCTGGACGCCCTGATCGAGGTCGCCGAACTGGCCGAGCACCTGACCGCCCGTACTCTCCCCTCCGGCGTCCTCCGCGCCGGCCCCCGCACCCGCCTGACCCCCCACTAAACCCCCGCCCCCGCCACCCGCTTCGCGATCTTGCACTTTCAGTCGGGGCAGATCCGCTGTTGTCCGGTATTTCGGCGACCGGAAGTGCAAGATCGCGCGGGGCTGGGGAGGGTGGTGGGTGGTGCGGGGGTGGGTGGGAGTGGGGTAGCCTAACGATCGTTCAGGTTGCTTGGGGTGGGGGGCCGTGGTGACGGTTGACGGTGAGGCGCTGGAGCAGCTACGTAAGCGGGTCCGGGCCGGAGGCGCGGAGAAATACCACGCGGCGAACGCCGCGAAGGGCAAGCTGTTCGCCCGCGAGCGGGTCGCGCTGCTGGTCGACGAGGGCAGCTTCGTCGAGGACGGCCTCTACGCCAACGCGCTGGCCGAGGGGCTGCCGGCGGACGGCGTGGTCACCGGCACCGCGACCGTCGACGGTCGTCAGGTCTGCCTGATGGCCAACGACTCCACCGTCAAGGCCGGCAGCTGGGGCGCCCGTACCGTCGAGAAGATCATCCGGATCATCGAGCGGGCGTACGACACCGGCGTACCGATGGTCTACCTGGTCGACTCGGCGGGTGCCCGGATCACCGACCAGGTCGAGCTGTTCCCCGGGCGACGTGGCGCCGGAAAGATCTTCTGGAATCAGGTCCGCGCCTCCGGCTCGATCCCCCAGGTCTGCGCGTTGTTCGGGCCGAGCGCGGCCGGCGGGGCGTACATTCCGGCGTTCTGCGACGTGGTCGCCATGGTCGAGGGCAACGCCAGCATGTACCTCGGCTCGGACCGGATGGTCGAGATGGTCACCGGTGAGAAGACCACTCTCGAAGCGATGGGCGGGGCGCGGGTGCACTGCGCCGAGTCCGGCGTCGGCCACTTCCTCTGCAAGACCGAGGCCGAGGCGCTCGACGTGGTGAAGCGCTACCTGTCGTACCTGCCGGCGAACTGGACGCAGCAGCCGCCCGCCGCCCCCGCCGTCGAGGCACCGGCAAAGGCCGACCTCGCCGCGCTGGTGCCGGCGAGCGAGCGGCAGGCGTTCGACATGCGGCGGTACGTCAAGGGCCTGCTCGACGAGGACTCCTTCTTCGAGATCCAGGCCCTCTGGGCCAAGGAGTTGACCATCGGCTTCGGCCGGCTGAACGGCGAGGTCGTCGGCGTGGTCGGCAACAACTCGATGTTCAAGGGCGGGGTGCTCTTCGTCGACTCGGCCGACAAGGCGACCCGGTTCGTGCAGCTCTGCGACGCGTTCAACGTGCCGCTGCTGTTCCTGAGCGACGTGCCCGGGTTCATGGTCGGCAGCGCGGTGGAGAAGCAGGGCATCATCCGGCACGGCGCCAAGATGATCACCGCGATCTCCGAGGCGACCGTACCGAAGATCTGCGTGGTGGTGCGCAAGGCGTACGGCGCCGGCCTCTACGCCATGGCCGGGCCGGGCTTCGAACCGGACGCCACCATCGCCCTGCCCACCGCCAAGATCGCTGTGATGGGTGCGGAGGCCGCGGTGAACGCCGTGTACGCAAACAAGATCGCCGCGATCGAGGACGAGGCCGAGCGGGCCGCGTTCGTCGCCGCCCGGCGCGAGGAGTACGAGCGGGACATCGACGTCGTACGACTCGCCAGCGAACTGGTGGTCGACGCGATCGTCGAGCCGCAGGAACTTCGTGCCGAACTGGTGCGCCGGTTCGCCGCCGCCCGGGGCAAGCAGCGGCACTTCTCCCGGCGACGGCACGGCGTCACCCCGGTCTGAGTCGTCCGTCCGGCATCAGCACGTTCCCGTCCCGGCGTCACGAGCGCCCGGCGGGCCGTCCACACAGGAGGAAACCCGATGGACTTCCGGCTCTCCGAGGAGCATGAGGCGCTGCGGGACAGTGTGCGGGACTTCGCCCGCGAGGTGGTCGCGCCGGTCATCGCCGAGCACTACGAGCAGCACACCTTCCCGTACGAGGTCATCCGCCAGATGGGCAAGATGGGTCTGTTCGGCCTGCCCTTCGCCGAGGAGCACGGCGGCATGGGCGGCGACTACTTCGCCCTCTGCCTGGCCCTGGAGGAACTGGCCCGGGTCGACTCCAGCGTGGCCATCACCCTGGAGGCGGCGGTCTCGCTGGGCGCGATGCCGATCTACCGGTTCGGCACCGACGAGCAGAAGACGCGGTGGCTGCCCCGGTTGCTCAGCGGCGAGGCGCTGGCCGGGTTCGGGCTGACCGAGCCGGGCTTCGGCTCGGACGCGGGAGGCACCGAGACCCGGGCGGTGCTGGACGAGGCGACCGGCGAATGGGTCATCAACGGCTCGAAGGCGTTCATCACCAACTCCGGCACGGACATCACCGCGCTGGTCACCGTCACCGCCGTCACCGGCACCCGCCCGGACGGTACGAAGGAACTGTCCTCCATCATCGTGCCCAGCGGCACTCCCGGCTTCACCGTCGCGCCCGGCTACTCCAAGGTCGGCTGGACCGCCTCGGACACCCACGAGCTGACCTTCGACGACTGCCGGGTGCCGGCGGAGAACCTGCTCGGCGAGCGTGGTCGGGGCTTCGCCCAGTTCCTGCGCATCCTCGACGAGGGTCGGATCGCCATCGCCGCGCTGGCCGTGGGCCTCGCCCAGGGCTGCGTCGACGAGTCGATCAAGTACGCGAAGGAGCGGCACGCCTTCGGTCAGCCGATCGGCAACTACCAGGCGATCCAGTTCAAGATCGCTGACATGGAGGCGAAGGCGTACACCGCCCGGCTCGCCTACTACGACGCCGCCGCCCGGATGCTGGCCGGCGAGCCGTTCAAGCGGCAGGCGGCGATCGCCAAGCTGCACGCGAGCACGATCGCGGTGGACAACGCCCGGGAGGCGACGCAGATCCACGGCGGGTACGGCTTCATGAACGAGTACCCGGTGGCCCGGTTCTGGCGGGACTCCAAGATCTTGGAAATCGGCGAGGGCACCTCCGAGGTGCAGCGCATGATCATCGCTCGCGACCTGGGGATGTGAGCCAGCCCGGTCGGTGACCGGTTCCGTCCGGGGCGGGCCCGGGGGCCCCACCGCCATCATCGACGGCTGTCCGTGCCCGGCCGGTCGTTGTCGGCTTTCGGCACGGCATCGTCGGGTGGCCGACGATCCCGTGTCCGATGTCGGGCCTGGCCCGTATTGTCCGTGCCCATGGCTCCCGGTCATGATCGTCAATCCGGTCCGCCGCACGCCGGTCTGCCGGAGCTGCTGCGGGCGCATCGGCTGGCTGCCGGCGCCACCCAGGCTGAGCTGGCCGCCCGCGCCGGCGTCGGGGTGCGGACGGTCCGTGATCTGGAACGCGGCCGGTCCACCCGGCCACAGCGCACCACCGTCGAACTGCTCGCCGAGGCGCTCGGACTGACCGGACCCACCCGCGCGGCATTCCTGGCCGCCGCCCGAGGCACCGGGCCGGCGACCGCCCAACCCGAGGTCGGTACCCCGCTGGGGCTGCCGCCCCCACCGGAACTGATCGGCCGGGAGCACGACGTCACCGAACTGGCCGCGCTGCTGAACGATCCGCGTGGTCCCCGGGTGGTGAGCCTGGTGGGGTTGGCCGGCGTCGGCAAGACGGCACTGGCGTTGGCGGCGGTGCACGCCGCCGCGTCCACCCACCCCGGCGGCGTCGCCGGCGTCCTGATCGGTGCCGGGTCGGACGCGGCCGACGTGCACGCCGCGGTGATGACGGTCTTCGGCGTCGCCCGGGACGCCGAGCTGGCCGCTCGGCTCGGCGACCGTCGGGCGCTGCTGCTGGTGGACGCCGTGGAGCGGGCACCCGACCCGGTGGCCGGTACCCTGCGGCGGCTCGTCGGTGCGGTGCCGTCGCTGCGGGTGGTGGTCACCGGCCGGCATCCCGTCGGGCTGCCGGGTGAGTGGGTGCGCCCCGTGTCGCCGTTGGAGGTGCCGTCACCGGGCGACACCGATCCGGCCACCCTCGCCGGCTATCCGGCGGTGACCCTGTTCACCTCGCGCCTGGCCCAGGTCCGGCGCGAACCGCCGGACGACACCGAGCTGCCGGCGCTGGCCGCCCTGGTCCGACGGCTGGGTGGGCTGCCGCTGGCCATCGAACTGATGGCGGCGCGCGGGCGGCTGCTCGACCTCACCGAACTGCTCGACCGGTACGGCGACCGGGTACTGGATCTGGACACCTCGGCCGCCACGCACAGCGGTTGGGAGCCACGGCCCCGGGGCGACGACGCTCGCACGGCGGTGGCGGAGACCCTGCGCGACGCGGTGGCCACCAGCTACCGCCTGCTCGCCGTCGAGGACCGGGCGGCGCTGCGCCAGCTCGCTGCCTTCGGCAACCGATGGTCGGTGGAACTGGCCGAGGAGATGCTCGCCGGCACCGGCGTCGATCCGGTGCCGCTGTTGAACCGCTTCCTCGATCTCGGTCTGCTGAGCGTACGGGGTGGCGGCTCGTACCGGTTCCGGCTCGTCGACGCCGTCCGGGACTACGCCGTCGAGCAGGCGTCCGGCACCGGCGAGTCGACGGTGATCCGACGTCGCCACGCGCGGGTGGTGACCCGGCTGGTCGAGCGGACCGCGCCGGGGTTGACGGGCGCCGGTGCCAGTGCCGCCGCGCACCGTCTCGACGAGATCACCGGCGACATCAGCTCGGCCCTGGCGTACGCGGCGGTCGACGATCCTTTGACCGCGTTACGCCTGGCGGTGAGCCTGCCCCGGTGGTGGCGGCTACGCGGGCGGGACGTGGTCGGTCGGCAGTGGCTGCTGCGCCTGCTGGCCGACCCGCGTACCGCCGACGCCGATCCGGCCCTGCGCGCGTGGGCCTCGGTGGGTGTGGCGATGCTCGCCGGGGAGCACGGTGCGGCCGCGACGGAGCTGCCGACGGCCCGCGCGGCGTTGGCGGAGTTCCGTCGGCTCGGTGACGTGCCGGGTGAGTTGGCGGCGCGCACGGTGCTCGGCGTCCTGCTGGCCGCGACCGGACGACCGGACCAGGCGCGGGAGCAGGCGGAGGCGGTACTGGCCCTGGCCACCGAGCATGGACTGACCCGCCAGATGGCGGTCGCGCAGCACCAGCTGGCGTGGCACGAGATGAGAATCGGTGACCTGGCCGCCGCCCGTCGCCGGCTGGCCGTGGTGGACCGGCTCGGTGGGCAGTGCGCGGAGCAGCGGCTGCGGCTGCTGGCCCGGGGCACCGTCGCGGAGGTGTTCCGCCTGGACGGCCGGTACGCCGACGCCGTCGACGAGGCTCGCCGGGTGTTGGCCGCGCTCAGCGACCTGGGTACCCCGCGCGGTCGGCGCGAGGTGCTGGGGACGCTGGGTCTGGCACTCGCCCAGGACGGTCGGGCGGTCGAGGCCGCCGAGGTGCTGGCCGAGTTGCGCCCGCTCGACGGCACCGGCGCGCTGATCGAGGGCCACTTGGCGCTGCACCGGGGCGATCGGGAGGTCGCGGCGGAGTGGTTCGCCGCCGCAGCGGAGCCGGACGAGGCCGGACGAGACCGACGCACGGTGGTGGAGGCTCTGGTGGGGCTGGCGGCGAGCACCTCCGACGCGGGCGTGCTCGACCGGCTGGAGGTGGCCTGCCGGGAGGGCGGTGTCCGGCTGCTCGGACACGAGGAGGAACTGCTCTACGTGCTGTCGGTGACCCGGAACGGCCCGACGGTGGACGGGCGGTGAGCACCACGAACGAAGCACGGTGGCGGGGACGGGGACGGCGCGGGCGAGGAAGCCCCCTGTTGCCACCCCTCGCTCATCGCCCGCGCCGGTGCCCCCCGCTGCCCCCGCCGCTGCGAGACTAGCGAGGCGCAGCCGACCCGTCTGTCGGGTTTGGTGGGCTATCGCCTATTGACCCCGTGGTTCTGCCGGTCTTTCTGCCGGTGCCGTGACGCTCGGCTGGTGCCGTGCACACCCAGGGTCCACACCTCGTCGAGGACGGCGGCAACCGCTGGCGCGGACGACGCGAGGGGTCTCTCAACGACGCGGCTGGCCACCCGCCGTGGGCGGTTCCACCTCGTCCTCGGCGCACTCGCCCGGTGTCTCCCCCGGTGCGGCGGATCGACTGCCGGCGGTCGCGCAGGGGTGCACGGCGTCGCGGATCCGCCGCAGGCCGTCGAGGAGCGCGTCCAGCGCGGCCGGGTCGAGTTGCCCGGTGAACCAGTCCTCGATGAGCTGAAGATGCCCGGGCAGGCTCTCGTCGAGCCGGCGCAGGCCGGCGGGCGTCACCACGGCGTACGAACTGCGCCGGTCGGAGGGGCAGGCACGGCGGGTGATCAGCCCGTCGCGTTCCATCCGGTCGACCACCCGGGTCACGCCGCTGGTGGACAGTGAGGTCTGGGCGGCAAGATCGGTCATCCGCAGTTGATTCTCGGGTGACCGGGTGAGCCTGGTCAGCACCTCGAACTCGACCGATGACAGGCCGTGTTCCTCCAGCTGGGCGGCGAATCGGGCGGCCAGCCCGGCGTGCACCTCGAAGAGCAGGCCGACAGCCGTGATCCGAGGGTCGTCGAACGTGTTCGCTTCCACCGGTCCATCGTACCAATACTTGACACCAGGAATATTGCCAAGGCTATAGTTGCTGACGCAGCCGTTGGGCTACTAAACAATATCTCCCGGAGGGCAGTCTCTCATGACCAGCAGCACCGAGCCGGTTACCCGCGAGTGGAACGGCCTCACCATCCCGGCGGCCGGTACCTACCTGCTGGATGCGGCGCACAAGCGGGTCGGCTTCGTCGCCCGGCACATGATGGTGAGCAAGGTTCGCGGCGAGTTCGCTGACGCGAGCGCCACCATCACCATCGCCGAGGAGCCACTGGAGTCCACGGTCTCCGCCACCATCCAGGCCGCCAGCATCAACACCGCCCAGGCGGACCGGGACGCGCACCTGCGCAGCCCCGAGTTCCTCGACGCCGAGAAGTTCGCCACGCTGGAGTACCGCAGCACCGGCGTGAAGTCCCACGAGGGCAACGAGTTCGTCCTGACCGGCGAGTTGACCATCAAGGACGTGACCCGTCCGGTCGACCTCAAGGTCGAGTTCGAGGGTGTCGGCCGCAGCCCCTTCGGCCAGGACATCTTCGGTTTCTCGGCGAGCACCGAGATCGACCGCGAGGACTTCGGCCTGACCTGGAACGTGGCCCTGGAGTCCGGCGGCGTCCTGGTCGGCAAGAAGGTCAAGATCGAGATCGAGGGCGAGGCCATCCGGCAGTCCTGATCCGTACGCCCCGACAGGCCCGCGCCCGCACCGCGCGGGCCTGTCGGCTGTCCCGGGTCGGGTTCCGCCCTCGGGTGCCGGTGCGAATTGTCACAACTTGTTCGTCGCTGGTCGGCGGGGGTTCCGCAGGGTGGCTGGGTAGGTACTCCGGCGGAGGCGACCGACCTGGTCGGGGCGACGTGATCGATCGCCGCTGCCGGGCGGACTGCGGCAATGGACCGATCTTCGGGGCGGCCGGGCTCGACGCTTCCAACGAGTATGGTTCACAGTGCGCTGCGGAGCGGCACCGTTCCGTGGCGTCGCGCGCCGGGAGGAAGCATGGGCAGGGACGTCGATCGAGCCTCCTTCTCCCGTGAGGATCGAGTCCGGTACCGGCAGAAGGTCCGTCGCTGCCTGGACGTGTTCGCGCTGATGCTCGACGACTTCGGCTTCGACGCCGACCGGCCGATGACCGGGCTGGAGATCGAGCTCAACCTGGTCGACCAGGCGGCCGAGCCGGCCATGCGCAACGAGGAGATCCTGGCCGCGATCGCCGACCCGTTGTTCCAGACCGAGCTCGGCCAGTTCAACCTGGAACTGAACGCCAATCCCCGACTGATCTCCGGCAACGGGTTCGCCGACTACGAGCGCGACCTCCGCGCCAGCCTCAACCGGGCCAACGAACGCGCGGCACGCTCGGACACCCGGATCGTTCTGGTCGGCATCCTGCCCACTTTGAACGAGCGACACCTGGTGGCGGACAACCTCTCCACGAACGAGCGGTACCGGGTGCTCAACGACCAGATCGTGGGAGCGCGGGGCGAGGACATCGAGCTCGACATCCGCGGCGTCGAGCGACTGCGTACGCACAACGACTCCATCGCGCCGGAGGCGGCCTGCACCAGTCTCCAGTTCCACCTCCAGGTGGCGCCGGACAGCTTCGCCGACTACTGGAACGCCTCCCAGGCGATCGCCGCCGCCCAGGTGGCCGTGGGCGCCAACTCACCGTTCCTCTACGGTCGGCAGCTCTGGGCGGAGACCCGCATCGCCCTGTTCGAGCAGGCCACCGACACCCGGCCGGACGAGCTGAAGGCACAGGGCGTACGGCCCCGGGTCTGGTTCGGTGAGCGGTGGATCACCTCGATCTTCGACCTGTTCGAGGAGAACGTCCGCTACTTCCCGCCGCTGCTGCCGATCTGCGAGAGCGAGGACCCGGTGGAGGTCCTGCACGCCGGCGGCGTTCCCGAGCTGGCCGAACTGCGGCTGCACAACGGCACCGTCTACCGGTGGAACCGGCCCGTGTACGACATCATGAACGGCCGTCCCCACCTGCGGGTGGAGAACCGGGTGCTACCGGCCGGCCCGACCGTGGTGGACATGCTGGCCAACGCCGCCTTCTACTTCGGGCTGGTCCGGGGCATGGCCGAGGCCGACCGGCCGATCTGGAGCCAACTCACCTTCAGCTCCGCCGAGGAGAACTTCCACGCGGCCGCCCGCCGGGGCATGGACGCGATCCTGCACTGGCCGCAGCTGGGCGAGGTGCCGGTGACCACGCTGGTGCTCGACACGCTGTTGCCGCTGGCCGCAGCCGGCCTCGACGGCTTCGGTGTCGAGGCCGCCGACCGGGACCGGCTACTCGGCATCATCGAGCAACGCTGTCGTACCGGCCGCAACGGCGCGGTCTGGCAGACCGCCACCGTGTGGGCCGCGGAGCGGCACCTCGGCCTGGATCGTCGGGCCGCGCTGCACCACATGCTCCAGCGCTACGCGGAGTTGCAGTACACGAACGAGCCGGTGCACACCTGGCCGCTCGACTGAGCGATGCGGCACCTCGCCGGATCCTGGTGCGGGATCGCCCCTCGACGGGCCATTTTGTGCCAAGATCCAGACTAGCGCCCTCGCTGCCGGGGACGACCGCGGCGGATCCCGCCCTCGGACGTCTCCTCGCTGCCGGACGACGCCTCGGACGGCGAGGACCCGGATTTCCCGCCCGCCTCCGCCGGCCTTTCCGGCTGCGCTGCCGAGGGCTGCGCTGCCGGTTTCGGTGCTGCCGGCTTCACCGCCGCTGGCTCGACCACTGCCGGTCGCGATGTGGTTCCCGCCGATGCGGCTTCCTTGCGGGCCGCCGTCGGCTCGCCGGCCACCGTCTGGTCGAGCCGGTCGCCGGCCGCCGAGGACCGCGCGGCACCCGCCGAGGACAGCGGGGCACCCGCTCCGGAGCGCTCGGCGTCCGGTGCGGGCCGGTCGACATCCGGTTCGGCCCCGGGCGTGTGCCGGTCGGAGTCGCCGACCCGCTGCCGGGGCACTACGGGGGCCGCGTCGGGGCCGCTCGACCGGCGGGCCGCCAGCCGGGCCGACCGCTGGGCCAGCGCCGCCACCAGGACCGAGCCCCCGATGCCGACGATCACCGCGTACGGGGCGGTGAGGTGGGCGGACACCTGTTCCGGGCTGATCGCCGTGAGCCTCGGCACGGCGAGGAAGTACGCGATGGCCACCAGCAGTGGACCGGCGGCGCCCGAGGCGGTGGCACCGACCCGTCGGTCGGTCGCGCGGACTCCGCCGCGGGCCGCCAGCGCGCCGATCACCAGTGCCGAACCGAGCGACAGGGCCGCACCGGGCCAGTAGAAGTAGTCCCGGACCCAGAACTGCTCGCTGTCCGAGCTGAGTTGCCAGATGCCGAGCTGCGCGGTGGTCAGCCCGCGACCGGCGAGCACCGAGTCGACCACGGCGATGACCGCGAGCAGCCAGAGCCAGCCGGCGGTGGCGATGACGTTCGTGGCGGCGGCGCGGCACCGCAGCGCCCAGATCGCCACGAGTGTCCCGATCAGGACGCCGACCGCCGCGTACCCGGCGGCCATGTCCCGGGGAGACGGGGTGTCCGGCACCACCGCCACCCGCGCCGGCACGGCGACCAGCAGCACCGTGATCAGCGCACCCAGGCCGGCGGCCACGGCCAGCGCGATTCCCCGCAGCCCGCCACCGGCCTGCTCGGCGGTGGCGGACGGCAGCGCGCCGGAGGGCGGAACGGGACCGTCGGACGCGGCCGGTCCGCTGACCGCCGCTGCGGCAGCGGACGGCGCTGCGGGGCCGGACGCCACCGGCCCACCGACCGCCGCTGTGCCGGGAGCCGCAGTTCGGCGACGGTCGTGCAGCCGTTGCGCGCAGACCGCTCCGAAGATCGTCGACGTGGCGGCGATCCAGGTGGCCCAGATCAGGCTCGCCACCCAGGCCGCCGTGCCGGCGGTCGCCTCAGGGGGTGCCCAGTTGAGGATGCCCAGGCCGTAACCGAAACCCAGTTGGGCGGCACCGGCACCGGCTGCCACGCCGGCCGCGGTGGCGATCAATCCTCCCCAGCCCTGTCTGGCCATGCCGGGCAGCGTAACGTCCTGTGGTCGGTGCGGCGAGTCGTGCGCGGCATCGACCGGCAATGGTCACGGAGAGTGCTTGGCCCCGGTCGGTACGGTCGCGGGGGAATGAGGCGGTGGGCGGGATGACGGACGGAACCACGGATGGGCGGCCGGGGGGCGGTGGTACCGCCCCGGACCGGACGAGAATGGTCATCGGTGGTGGAGTCGCCGCCGTGCTGCTCGCGATCATCGGTGCCGCCGGGGGCTGGGTGCTCGCCGGCGACCAGGCGGGACCGGACCCGGTGTCCTCCGGCGCGACCGGCACCCCCACCCCGACGCCCACCGTCCGGACCTCGCCACCTCGGAGACCGCCGACGTCGACCACCCCGACCCGGCCGAGCAGCAGCCCCAGCCCGTCGCGGCCGACCGGACTCACCGTTCCGGACCTGGTCGGCATGGACTTCGAGGAGGCCCGGGAGAAGCTGCGCGACCTGGGCCTGGGCTGGCAACTCGTCTTCGGCAGCGGCGACGGCGACAGCGTGCGCAGCACCGACCCGGCCCCGGGCACACCGGTGCGGCGTGGGGTCACCGTAAAGATCAACGTTGCCGGGGCCGCACCGCCGAACGAGGTGCCGGATCTGATCGGCGAGGAGTGCAACGAGGCCGGTGCCGAACTCGTCGACGACGGCTTCTCCCCACGCTATCCGGGCGGGCGCTCCGGCACCGTCACCGCACAACAACCGGCGGCCGGCACGGTCGGCAGGTGGAACGACGTGGTCCAGCTCCGGTGCGGCACGCCGCCGAGTGCGGACGCGAGCGCTCCGGCGCCGTGACGCGCACCCGACACGCTGATGCCGACCGATGACCGGCAGAACCGCTAGGTTGACCGTCGAGGGGCCTGTTGCCCGCCCGATCGGCGGAAAGGACGTGCCGTGAGCGACGAGCGCCAGGAGTCGACCGACGGGCAACCGGACGACCGGACCCATCCGATCTCGCCGTCCGGCGACAACCCGGACGAGACCGCGCCGCTCGGGCGTACGCCGGACGAGACGGCGCCGCTTGGTCGTACGCCGGATGAGACGGCGCCGATTGGGCGTACGCCGGACGAGACCGCGCCGATTGGGCGTACGCCGGACGAGACCGCGCCGATTGGGCGTACGCCGGACGAGACGGCGCCGATGGACCGCGTGGCCGGAGCGTCGGCCCAGGCACCCGACGCGACCGCGCCGATGGACCGGGCGGCGGGAGCACCGGCAGACGCCACCGCGCAGCTACCGCCGACCCAGCCTTCCGGTCCGGCGGCGTGGTCCGGGCGTGCCGAGGTCCCCTCGGTGCGGCCGGGTGTGGAGCGTGAGTCGGCCGGCGGCGACTGGTACGCCGACGAGCAGCCGGGCCGACCGTGGTGGCTGCCGATTCTCTGGGGCGTCCTGCTGCTGCTCCTGGTCGGGCTGATCGGGGGCGGGTTCTGGTTGGCCAGCCAAGGGCTCGACGACGACGGGCCGTCGGAGTCGCCCTCGCCGACCACCCAGGCTCCACCGACCACGGCGTCGCCGTCGCCGACCACCGCGTCCCCGTCAGCGGCACCGACGACGAGCGCCGCGCCGGCCCAGGTGCCGGTACCGCCGCTGGTGGGTCTGCCGGAGGCCGCGGCACGGGCGGCCCTGGACGGGCTCGACCTCGACTATGAGGTGGAGTACCGCCCGTCGGACCAGCCGGAGGGGACCGTCATCGCCACCGACCCCGGAGCCGGCGAGTTGGTGGCGGCCGGCGACGAGGTTCGGCTGGTGGTCGCCGAGGCCAGCCCGAGTCCGTCGCCGACGACGGACGAGCCGACCACCGAGCCGACCGCGACGGCGAGTCCCACGGGTTGATCGCCCGGGTCACCACATGCGGCGTCTGGTACCGACCAGACCCAGGCCGGCAAGGGAGATCGCCAGCCCGAACACCCCGGACCAGAACAGCGAACGGCTGAGTTCCTCCCGGCTGTGGTCACCCGTGGCCCTGGCCGGCGCTTCCTCGTCGGTCGGGTATGCGGGCTGCGAGGAGTCGGAGGACTCCGTCGGTCGGTCGGCTGGCTGGCCGAAGAAGCCGTCGTGGGCGAAGGCATCCCAGACACCATCGGTCGTCGCGGTGTCCGGCTCGACCGGTTCGCTCTCCACGACAGTGATCTCCGGAGCCGGTACGGGCTCGGCCAGCCGGGTGGACGACAGGGCTGGGTCGCGGCCCAGCACCACCAGGGTGGTGACGGCACCGAGAAGCGCCAGGAGCCCGAAGGTGTAGGCGATGCGGGGCCGGCGTGGCTCCCGCGCGGACATATTGACCATGGCCATCCCAGGTTCGGGGTCCGGGAGGCGCGGGGTTCAGTCATGCCGGGGTGGGCATACCGATTCTATGTCGGCGGCATGCCCCCCGAATCCTTTTCACCTCAGGTTCGTGATGCTCAGTGCACCCGAACCGGCGTCCGTGCGACCGGCCGGCGGGCCGACCGTACGGTGTGCGGACGCGGCTGTGGAGCGGCCTGGACCTGCCGCAGCCCGGCCCGCTGGACGAAGATCGATCGACGGTTGACCGCGTCCCCCGTCGCGTTCAACTCGTAGCCTTCGAGCCAGAGCCAACCGTCGTAGGTCGGCCGGTCGAGTACCCGGATCACCCGGAACAGGATGGGTCTGCGGAACTGGACACTCGCCGCGCGTGTCACGTGCAGTACGTCACCGGAGCGGGGAAGCACATGGGCTCCTGGAAGGGTCGGCCGGCGGGGAAGGGCCGGCTGGGAATGATGGGGGGTTGTGCGACTCCGGCGACGAGGTCGTGTCTCGGGGGCCGGAGTGGCTGGCCGGTCCGTCAGTGCGGAGCCGCTGATGGCGGGCTCCTGCGCGATCGGTCGGTTGATCAGGAGGTGTCGTCTTCGCACGTGGGCGAGCGGCTCCCGATCCCGCGGGCCGGGCTGGCGGGTGTCGACCGGAGGGACTCCTGGTCCGTCGCCCGGCAACGTTGATCACGCGTGGAGACGGATCGGAGACGGTCAGTAACCCGGGTCATACGGACAGAGTGCATCAGGAGGGTGCTTCATGCAAGTTGCACGTCGACTTTTGCCGATACGTGAGCGGCTCGCGCGAAACGGCGCTTGAACGGGCCGCCACCCGGGCGGCACACTGAGAGCCGGTTTCGCCCGCCGCGGCCGGCCGACGACCGGACCACCCATGCCGCGAACGCTCGCCGGGAGGATCGCGCCGTGGGCGGGCGGTCAGCGCGGCGCGTCGAGGCGGAGAGGTGACACGGTGAGCGAGCGGCGCAGCCCGACCATCCGGCGGCGCCGGCTCGGCGCGGAACTGCGCCGCCAGCGCGAGGCAGCCGGCATCACCATCGAGTCCGTGGCGGAGCAGTTGGAGTGCTCGGCGTCCAAGGTGTCGCGGATCGAGACCGGCCACACCACCGCCACGCCCCGCGACGTGCGCGACATGCTCCGGATCTACGGGGTGGTGGGTGCCGAGAGCGACGAGCTGGTGCAGATCGCCCGTGAGGCGCGGCAGAAGGGCTGGTGGCATCCGTACAGCACGGTGCTGGTCGGGGCGTACGTGGGCCTGGAGGCGGCGGCCAGTTCGATTCGCGCCTACGAGCAGCAGGTGGTGCCGGGGCTGCTGGAGACCGAGGACTACGCGAGCGCGATGATCCGCGCGGCCCGCCCCGATTTCAGTCCGGAACAGGTACAGCAACGGGTGCGTGTCCGACTCGGCCGTCAGTCGTTGTTGACCCAGGATGATCCGGTCGATCTGTGGGTGGTGCTCGATGAGGCGGTGTTGAGCCGTCCGGTGGGCGGGGACACGGTCATGCGTGACCAGCTCAAACGGTTGGTGGAGGTGGCCCAGCTGCCGAACGTGACGCTTCAGGTCCTGCCGTTCGAGGTGGGAGCGCACGCCGGCATGGACGGCACCTTCACGATCCTCAGCTTCCCCGAATCCGGTGATCCGGATGTCGTGTACGCGGAGAACGCCACGGGTGGGCTCTTCCTGGAGAAGAGCGACGAACTACAGAAGTACAGCTTCATCTTCGATCACATTCGAGCAGCGGCCGAACGTCCGGAGGAGTCCGTGGAGTACATCGCGAGACTGGCAGAGGAGCCGTTGTGGAAGTGGCGACGCAAGGATTCTCCGTGAACCTGGCGCAGGCGACGTGGTTCAAGAGCTCGAAGAGCGGGCCGAACTGCGACAACTGCGTCGAGGTGGCGTACGTGACCGGGGCGGTCGGCGTCCGTGACTCGAAGGACAAGGCCGGACCGGCCCTGGTCTTCGCGCCGGGCGACTGGCACGCTTTCGTCGCCAGCACCAGGGACGGCGCGTTCCCCCGGGTCTGACGTGCCCCGGGGACGGTGACGACGGATCCCCGCCCGGCCGGTGGCCGAGCGGGGATCCTGCCGTTACCCGACGGTGGTGACGGACAGCAGAGTCGGACGGCGTGGGCGACGGCCCACAGCCCCGCGTGCTGGCGCCGGCTGCCGTCGCCACATCGTGCCCGTGTCGTTGTACCTCTCGGTACGCGCTGGTCGACATCCCCCCGGCAGGGCGGGTAACCGAGCGAGGCAGGCGAGACGGATGACGAGTATCGGGTCGGAGAACCTCACCAACGGGCCGGGAAAGCCGGAACGGTTCGGCGGCAAGTATCGCGGGGCCCGGCGGGACACCGTGCTGACCGAGGTGGTGTCGGCGGAGACCGAGCACGCGGGCCGGGAGACCCCGGCGACCGCGGAGCCGCCGTCGCCGCTCACCCTGCCGTCACTGGACCCGAATCCACTCACCGAGCCGTCCTTCCCGGCCACCGGCTGGTCGACGGTGGACGACGGCTCCCTGGTGGACCATCCGCTGCTGCGTGGGCTGTTGATGGAGTTGCCGCCCAAGGGCAGCGTGCCGCCACCCGGGTGGCTCGACCGCTGGTTCGAGGCGACCAGGGCGATCCTCGAACTGCTATACGTGCAGGGCTCCGGCGGCCGGGCGCGGTGACGCCACCCGTTCGGGCATGGCCCGCTCGGCGAACCGGTTGTGCCGCAACGCGTGGCGTACGCCGATGGCCGCGACGGCCAGCGCCGCGATGGTGATCGCCGGCCCGGTCGCCGCGGGGCCGAGATACTGGCCGGCACCGCTCGCGGTGATCATCGCCGGCAGCAGCGCCAGACCGGTCACCTGCAACGGCAGTCCGATCAGCGGGTGGGCGGCGGCGGCCCGCAGCCCGTGCGGGGCCGGTGTCCCGGCGGCCACGGCAAGTGCGCCGGCTCCCGCCCACAACCGGCGCAACCGACGCACCGTGCAGCCGGCCACCAGCAGGGCGGGTACGGCGGCGAGCGTCAGCCCGTCGGCAGCTCGATCCGCCACCGTCGGCCCGACGGTGACCAGCCCGGCGATCGGCAGAGCCAGCGTCAGACCGAGCCCGGTGAACGTCAGCGCGAGCAGCCGGCCGGCTTGCTGACGCAGCTCGCGCGCATGGCGCAGGCGGGGCAGCCCGTCCGCGAGATAGCCGGCGGCCAACCAGACGGCGGCGACCGGAAGCAGGAGGGCGAGATGGCTCTGCATGGCCATCAGCCTTGCCCGATTTCCGGCCCACCGAATCCGGGTCCGTCCCCCGTTCCTCCCGTACCCGTCCCCCGTAGGGGAACCATCTCGCCAGTGTTATGAGGGATCCGACATGTTTAACTGTCCGCACACATCCAACTACCCTCACCGTGATCGGCATTCATCGATCAATCTGCCACGAGCAGGTGGACGTTCGGTGCCGGTCGGAGGGAGGTAGGAAGATGGCTCTTCCACAGAGATCCGTGCTCGTCGGGCTGGCCGCACTGGCCATGGTGGCGGCGGCCACGCCGGCCATGGCGGCCGAGCCGGTCGGCACCGTCCGAAGCGCCGGTGGCGCGACCGCGGTCAAGGACAGCTACATCGTCGTGTTCAAGGACAGCGAGGTCAGTCGTACGTCCGTCGGCTCCTCGGTGGACCGGCTGCTGCGTCGGCACGGCGGTGCCACGGCCCGGACCTACAGCGCCGCCGTGCGTGGTGCCGAACTGCGGGTCAGCGCGCGCGCCGCGGCGCGGATCGCCGCGGACCCGGCCGTCGCGTACGTCGAACAGAACCACGTCGTCTCCATCGCGGGAACCCAGACGAACCCCCCGTCCTGGGGCCTGGACCGGATCGACCAACGGAACCTGCCGCTCAACAGCTCGTACACGTACCCCAACACGGCCACGAACGTGACCTCGTACGTCATCGACACCGGCATCCGGACCACCCACTCGGACTTCGGCGGTCGGGCGACCTGGGGCACCAACACGGTCGACTCCAACAACACCGACTGCAACGGCCACGGCACGCACGTGGCCGGCACGGTCGGTGGCTCGGCGTACGGCGTGGCCAAGGCGACCCGCCTGGTGGCGGTCAAGGTGCTCAACTGCTCCGGCAGCGGCACCAACGCCGGTGTGATCGCCGGCATCGACTGGGTCACCGCCAACGCGGTGAAGCCGGCCGTGGCCAACATGAGCCTCGGCGGCGGGGCGAACACCGCGGTCGACAACGCGGTCGTCAACTCCATCAACTCCGGCGTCACGTACGCGGTGGCCGCCGGCAACGGCAACGCCCTCGGCCAGCGGCAGAACGCCTGCAACTACTCGCCGGCCCGGGCCGCACCGGCGATCACCGTCGGTGCCACCCAGAGCAACGACGCCGCCGCCAGCTTCTCCAACTACGGCACCTGTGTGGACATCCTCGCGCCCGGGGTGAGCATCACCTCCGCCTGGCACACCAGCGACAGCGCGACGAACACCATCAGCGGCACGTCGATGGCCTCGCCACACGTCGCCGGTGTGGCGGCGCTGGTGCTGTCGGCCAACCCGTCCTGGACGCCCCAGCAGGTCCGGGACTACCTGGTCAGCAACTCCACCCCGAACGTGATCTCGAACGTCGGCACGGGAACCCCGAACCGGCTGCTCTACGTGGTCAACGGCAGCACCCCGCCGCCGACCAACGACTTCTCGGTCTCGGTGTCGCCGACCTCCGGCTCGGTCACGGCGGGCAGCTCGGCGAGCGCCAGCGTGGCCACCGCCACCACCAACGGCTCCGCCCAGTCGGTGAGCCTCTCGGCCAGCGGCCTGCCGTCCGGGGCGACCGCCTCGTTCAGCCCGGCCACCGTCACCTCCGGCGGATCGTCCACGATGACCATCAGCACCTCGGCCAGCACGCCGGCCGGCACGTACACCGTGACCGTCACCGGCACCGCGGCCTCCGGCACCAGGAGTGCGACGTACTCGCTCACGGTGACCGGCGGCAGCGGCGGTGGCTGCTCCGGGACCAACGGCACGGACGTGTCGATCCCGGACTCGGGCTCGGCGGTGACCAGCTCGATCACCATCTCCGGCTGCAACCGGAACGCCTCGTCGAGCTCGACCGTCGCGGTGAACATCGTGCACACCTACCGTGGCGACCTGGTCATCGACCTGCTCGCTCCGGACGGCTCGTCGTACCGGTTGAAGAACAGCAGCATCTTCGACGGCACGGACAACGTGAACGCCACCTACACGGCGAACCTGTCCAGCGAGGCGGCGAACGGCACCTGGCGCCTCCAGGTTCGCGACGTCTACGGCGGTGACACCGGGTACATCAACACCTGGACGCTCACCCTCTGACGTGCGGTACGGCGAACGGGCCCCGGCGCTACGCCGGGGCCCGTTCGTCGACTCGGGTCAGACCGCGAACTCGGTCGGACGTTCGGTGGCCGGCGCGGGTGGCCGGGCCTTCCACAGCCCGGTCTTCTGCGCGAACAGCCGACCCAGGTACGCGGGATTCAGGATCACGTAGCGCCGCCACAGGCGCTTGGGCTCCAGGCCGAGACGCCAGAACCACTCCAACCCGGCGCGCTGCATCCACGGCGGCGGCTGACGCAGCAGCCCGGCGTGGTAGTCGAAGGCCGCGCCGACCGCCATCATCGGCATGTCCAGCAGCGGGCGCATCGCGTACGTGAAGATCTCCTGCCGGGGGCAGCCGAGCCCGACCAGGACCAGCCGGGCGCCGCTGGCCTTGATCCGGTCGGCGATCTCGACGTCCTCGCCCGGCTGCACACCGCGGAACTTGGACGCCTCCACCCCGGCGATCTTCAGCGCCGGGAACATCCGCTCCAGCGCCGGAATCAGCCGGGTGAGGGTCTCCTCGGTCGAGCCGTACAGGTAGACCGGCAGCCCTTCGTCGGCGAAGCGGGAGAGCACGTGCAGGGTCAGCGTCGGCCCGTAGACCCGGTCGGTGAGCCCCGCGCCGTGCAGCAGGTTCAGCGCCCAGCGCACCGGCTGGCCGTCCGGGGTCACCACGTCGAAGGAGTTGAGCCGGGCGTTGTGCGCCCGGTCCAGCACGCCAGTCATCACGCCGTGCACGGCCAGCGCGGTGAGCGCCAACGGCTGGCGTTCCTGTGCGGCGGCCACCACCCGCTCGGTGGCCTCGGCGTAGTCGGTCGCGTCGACCAGGACACCGAGCACGTTCTTCTTGGTCATGCCCCCGGCACCCACTTGTCCACGTTGGCCTCGTAGATCTCTCGCATGATCATTGGTACGTCGTACACCTGCTTCCAGTCCGGATAGTCCGCCTGGAACGCCTCGTTGGAGCCGATCCACCACTTGTGGTCGCCGATCCGGTTGGCCTCGACGTACTCGGTGATCATCTCCTGGCCGGTGATCTGCTCGGCCAGCGTGAACGCCTCCCGGTTGGAGGTGTTCGAGTGCCGGCCGCCGCCGAGGTTGTAGACGGCGGCGGAGCGGGGGTTGCGGAAGAACGCCTCGAACGCGGACACCACGTCCGAGCTGTGGATGGCGTCCCGGACCTGCTTGCCCTGGTAACCGAAGATCTTGTAGGTGCGGCGCTCCATGTTCGCCCGCATCACGTAGCCGAGGAAGCCGTGCAGCTCGGTCGCCGAGTGCGCCGGCCCGGTCAGCGTCCCGCCCCGGAAGCAGGCCGTCTTCATGCCGAAGTAGCGGCCGTACTCCTGCACCATCACATCCGCCGCGACCTTCGAGGCGCCGAAGATCGAGTGCAGGCAGGCGTCGATCGACATGTCCTCCCGGATGCCCTGCTCGTACGGGTGGCCCGGCTCGATCTCCCACCGGGTCGCCAGCTCCACCAGGGGCAGGCTGTTCGGCCGGTCGCCGTAGACCTTGTTCGTGGAGCAGTGGATGACCGGGGCGTCGATGCAGTGTTCCCGGACGCTCTGCAACACGTTGAGCGTGCCGGCGGCGTTGACGTCGAAGTCGGTGAACGGGTCGCGTACCGCCCAGTCGTGCGAGGGCTGTGCGGCAGTGTGGATCACCACAGCCACGTCCCGGCCGTACCGGCCGAACAGCGCGCCGAGCGCCGCCCGGTCCCGGATGTCGATGCTGTGGTGGGAGTACGCCTCACCCAGCTCGTCGGTCAGCCGGCGGACGTTCCACGCGGTGGACGCCTCCTCGCCGAAGAACTCCTGCCGCATGTCGTTGTCGATGCCGACGACGTCGAGACCGAGGCCGGCGAAATGCCGGACCGCCTCGGAGCCGATCAGCCCGCCCGACCCGGTCACGAATGCGACACTCACATGCCACTCCTGGTGCGTCGGAGGCAGAAACCATCGGAGCATAGCGTGACGTCCGGCACGCCCCGATACGGAGCGAGGGCCCCGCATTCCGCGGAGCCCTCGGCTGTGGTGGGGAAGGGGGGAGTTGAACCCCCACGTCCTTTCGGACACACGGACCTGAACCGTGCGCGTCTGCCATTCCGCCACTTCCCCGTGGCTTGACCTCGATGAACGTGGCCTGCACCGGCCTCGCCGGTCACCGGCGAGCCTCGGCCATGCTACGTGACCTCGGTCTGTCGCCGCGAATGGCTTTCGCTGCTCGCAGCGGTTACCGTTCGTGGCGGACGAAAGAGTAGCACGACAATCAGAAGCCGTCCGAACGGGCCGTGGCCTGCCGGCCGAGCGGCGTGTGAGCTGCGTGCGCTCTGGACGGATACCATCATGTCCTCGGGACCCGAGGAGGAGCCGGTGAGCGTGCTGCAACGCTTCGAGAAGCGTCTGGAAGGCCTGGTCGAAGGGGCTTTCGCCAAGGTCTTCAAAGGGGTGGTCCACCCCGTGGAGATCCTCAACGCCATGCAGCGGGAGGCCGAGGCACACAAGGCCATCCTCGCTGGTGGGCGTACGTTGGTGCCCAACCGCTACGTGATCGATCTCTCCCCGTACGACCACAGTCGGCTGGCGCCGTACGCCGCCGCGCTGGCCCAGGAGTTGGCCCAGTCGCAGGCGGAGTTCATCGGCGAGCAGGCCTGGACGGTCTACGGGGACGTGATCGTCGAGATCGAGCGCGGTGAAGGACTGGACACCGGGATGTTCCGGGTCACTGCGGAGGTCTACACCGGTGGCGAGGTCGCCCCGGTCTCGGCGCCCGGTTACGACGCCGGTCCGCCCGGATACGACGCCGGCCCGCCCGGCTACCCGTCCTACGACCAGGGTGGCGGCTACGGCCCGCCGCCGGGTCACGGCGGCGGGCGCAACATCCGGCTGGTCTCCGGTGACGGCCGCACCTATCCGCTGCAGATGGGTTCGACCGTGATCGGTCGAGGCGACCAGGCCAACCTGCGCCTGCCGGACGTCGGCATCTCCCGCCGACACGCCCGGCTGGACTTCGACGGCGGGCAGGTCGTGCTCACCGATCTCGGCTCGACGAACGGCACCATGGTCAACGGCCAGCGGGTCTCCGCCGTGGCGTTGAACCCCGGTGACATGATCCAGCTCGGTACGACCACTCTGACCTTCCGCGTGGACGGCTGATCCGCCTTGCCGGAACTCGTTATCACCGTTGCCCGGTTCGGATTCCTCGTGCTGCTGTGGATCTTCGTGTTCACGGTGGTCGGTGTCATCCGGCGGGACCTCTTCGCGGGGGCCCGCTCGGGTCGGCTGGTGGCCGCGCCCCGGGCGGTGGGCGCGTCGACAGGTCAGGCGACGGCGAAGCCGGCGAAGGTGAAGCGGGGGCGGGCGGCGCACCAGCTGGTGGTGACCGCGGGCCAGTTGGCCGGCACGCGGATCACGTTGGGTGAGGCGCAGATAACGATCGGTCGGGCCGAGGACTCCACCCTCGTCATCACCGACGACTACGCGTCCGCGCGACACGCCCGGCTGGTGCCGCGGGACGGGCAGTGGTTCGTCGAGGACCTGGGTTCGACTAACGGGACGTACCTGGATCGCGCTAAGGTCACCGGACCGACCCCCGTCCCCCTCGGCGTGCCGATCCGGATCGGCCGCACCTCTCTCGAATTACGGCCATGACTCTGACCCTGCGCTATGCGGCCCACAGCGACCGCGGTCTGATCCGAGACGGTAATCAGGACTCCGTCTACGCCGGGCCGCGGCTACTCGCCGTTGCCGACGGCATGGGCGGTATGGCCGCCGGTGACGTCGCCAGCAACATTGTCATCGGTGCCATGGCGCCACTGGACGAGGACGTCCCGGGCGACGCCCTGGTCGACGCGCTCCGCTCCGCCGTGGGCACCGCCAACCAGCAACTCCGCGAGACGGTGGAGGCCAACCCCCAGTTGGAGGGGATGGGCACCACGCTCACCGCGACCCTGTTCTCCGGCAGCAAGCTGGGCATGGTCCACATCGGCGACTCGCGGGCCTACCTGCTGCGCGACGGAGAGTTCGCGCAGATCACCAAGGACGACACCTACGTCCAGATGCTCGTCGACGAGGGCCGGATCAGCCCGGAGGAGGCGAGCAGCCACCCCCAGCGCTCGTTGCTCACCCGGGCCCTGGACGGCCGCGACATCGACCCGGAGTACTCGGTCCGGCAGGTGCTGCCCGGCGACCGGTATCTGATCTGCTCCGACGGGCTCTCCGGCGTGGTCAGCGCGGAGACCATCGCCGAGACCATGCGGGAGTACGCGGACCCGCAGCAGTGTGTCGAGCGGCTCGTCCAGCTCGCCCTGCGCGGCGGCGGTCCGGACAACATCACCGTGATCATCGCCGACGCCACCGACCGGGACATCGTCGAGGCGGCCCCGATCGTCGGCGGTGCGGCGGCCCGGGACCGGGGGATGGCCACCTCGGCCGACGTCTCCACCCCGGCGGCCCGTGCCTCGGCGCTCTCCGCGCCCCGGCCGCCGACGCCCGACGATTCCGCCGCGAACGCCGACGACGAGCCCGAGGCGCGCCGGCGCCCACTGCGTGCGCTCGCGATGACGACCGCCCTGCTGGTGATCGTCGGCGGTGGTGTCTTCGCCGGGTGGAGCTACACGCAGCGCCAGTACTACGTGGGCGCTACCGAGGACGGCCAGGTGGCCGTGTTCCGTGGCGTCCAGGGTCAGATCGCCGGGATGGACCTCTCCAGCGTGCACTCCGAGAGCGAAGCCCAACTGGACGACCTCACCCTGGCCGCGCAGGAGCAGGTGAAACAGGGCATTCCGGCCAAGAGCGAGCCGGACGCGGAACGACGGCTGGCGGAGCTGACGATGGACAGCCCGACGAACGTGAACCTCAAGCCGATCTGTCCGCCGACACCGAGCCCCACGCCCTCGCTCGTCGGATCGCCGTCCCCGACGCCGAGCGCGCCGACGGGATCGCCGAGCGCCCCGGCCGGCTCGCCGAGCAAGGTGGGTGGCGTCTCGTCGTCACCGAGCGGCGCGGCGACGGGCACCCCGAGCGGTGCCTCCGCCGCCGCGCCGGACAGCACTCCCGACGCGCCCCCCGTCGACACCTTCACGCCCACGGTCGACCCGGCGGCCTGCCGGTCGCCCGAGTAGGCACCGGCTCCCACCCGAGGACGATCGTGACCGCAGCGGCCACCCCGGCATCCTCGCCCGCGACCGCGGGCGAGCGACCCGGCGTACGCATGGCCCGGTCCCGCCGCAACGCCGAGCTGTCGCTGCTGCTGCTGGCGATGGCGCTGGTGGCCGCGTACGGGGCGATGGTCGAGGCGAACGTGCTCGACACGGTCACGCCGGGCTTCTGGGTGCCGGCCGCCACGCTCACCGCGGTGTTCCTCGGCATGCACCTGGTGATCCGGTTTCTGGCGCCCTTCGCCGATCCGGCGCTGCTACCGGCGGTGGCCCTGCTCAACGGGCTGGGCGTCGGCTTCCTGCGCCGGCTCGACCTCGCCAACGCGGCCCCCGAGGAGCGGGCCGACCTGGCCATCTTCGCCGGCACCGGCGGCCGCCAGCTCGCCTGGACGCTGATCTCGGTGGTCCTCGCCGGCGGCCTGCTGGCGTTGATGCGCGACCACCGGTCGATCTCCCGGTACGCGTACACCCTGGGTCTGGCGGGCATCGTGCTGGTCATGCTGCCGGCGGTGCTGCCGGCCAGCATCTCCGAGATCAACGGCGCGAAGCTCTGGGTACGCATCGGCAGCTTCTCGATCCAGCCCGGCGAGTTCGCCAAGCTCGCCCTGCTGGTCTTCTTCGCCTACTACCTGGTGCGCAAGCGCGAGGTGCTGTCGCTGGCGAGCCACCGGTTCCTCGGCATCGACTTCCCGCGCGGGCGCGACCTCGGCCCGGTGCTCGTCGTCTGGGTGATCAGCCTGCTGGTCCTCGTCTTCGAGAAGGACCTGGGCACCTCGCTGCTCTACTTCGGCATGTTCGTGGCCACGGTCTACATCGCCACCGAGCGGGTCAGCTGGCTGCTCATCGGCCTGGTCCTCTTCTTCGGCGGCGCCTACCTCGCGTACGTGCTCGGCGAGGCGGTGGGCGGTCCGTTCGCGAACTTCTATCTGCGGGCACAGATCTGGCTCGACCCGTTCGCCCAGCCCTACGACGACGGTTACCAACTGGTGCAGGGGCTGCTCGCGCTCGGCTCCGGCGGGTTGTTCGGTGCCGGGCCGGGCGGTGGTCAGCCGCTGATGCTGCCGGAGGTGCAGAACGACTTCATCTTCGCCGGCATCGGTGAGGAGATCGGCCTCTTCGGTCTCTCCGCGCTACTGGTGATCTACCTGCTCATCGTCGAGCGGGGTCTGCGGGCCGCCCTGGCGGTCCGGGACTCGTTCGGCAAGCTGCTCGCCGGTGGCCTGGCCTTCACCCTCGCGCTCCAGGTCTTCGTGATCGTCGGCGGGATCAGCAAGCTCATCCCGCTGACCGGTCAGACCACCCCGTTCCTCTCCGCCGGGGGCTCCTCGCTGATGGCGAACTGGCTGCTCATCGCGGTGCTGCTGCGCGTCTCCGACGCCGGTCGCCGGCCGGTCGACGGTGCCGGCGGCAAGGTGACCCGCCCATCCGGGCCGCCCGAGCAGCTGCACGGTGCCCCCACGGAGGTGATCAAGCCGTGAACGCACCGCTGCGTCGGGTCGGCGTCGTCGTGATCGTCCTGTTCGGGCTGCTCTTCGCAAACCTGAACTGGATCCAGGCCTACAAGGCCGACGAGTACCGCACCAGCGACTACAACGGTCGGGTCCAGGTCGCCAAGTACGACCGCAAGCGCGGCAACATCGAGGCCGGTGGCACCGCGCTGGCGGTCAGCAAGGAGACCGACGGCGAGCTGAAGTACCTGCGTACCTACCCGGGCGGCGCGAAGTACGCCCACGTGCTCGGGTACGAGCCGGTCAACGGCGCCGCCACCGGGCTGGAGCGCGCCGAGAACGACTTCCTCGCCGGCACCAGCGACCAGCTCATCGTCAACCGGCTGCGGGACATGGTCACCGGCGACACCACCGCCGGCGGCAACGTGCTGCTGACCCTGTCGAAGCGGGCGCAGGACACCGCGTACGACGAGTTGCGCGGCAACAACGTCGGGGCGACCAAGGGCGCGGCGATCGCCCTCGACCCGGCCACCGGGGCGGTGCAGGCACTGGTCTCCATTCCCAGCTTCGATCCCAACCCGCTGGCCAGCCACGACACCGACGAGGCGACCGCCGCGTACAACCGGCTCGAACAGGAGGCGGGACGACCGCTGCGGAACCGGGCGCTCGGCGAGGTGCTGCCGCCGGGCTCCACCTTCAAGATCGTGGTGGCCGCGGCGGCGCTGGAGAACGGGATCACCAAGGAGACGAACATCCCGGCCGGATCGAGCTACACCCCGCCCACCTCCGGCGAGCCGATCCGCAACGCCGCGCCGTCGATCTGCCCCGAGTCCCAGGTGACCCTGATGAACGCGGTCACCGAGTCCTGCAACACCGGCTTCGCCAAGCTCGGCGTCCAGCTCGGTCCCGACGTGCTCAAGGAGAAGGCCCGGCAGTTCGGGTTCGAGCAGGAGGACCTCACCGTCGGCCGGCTCGGCGAGGGTGGGCTGAGCGTGGCGGCCAGCCGGACGGGCAGCATGGAGAACCCGGACGGCGGCCCCGACCCGGCGGCGCTGGCGCAGTCCTCCATCGGGCAGCGGGACGTGCGGATGACCCCGTTGCAGGGCGCCATGATCGCTGCCGCGGTGGCCAACGGCGGCAGCCAGATGCGGCCGTACCTGGTGCGTCAGCTGCTGGCACCGGACCGCACCACCGTCTACGACACCGCCAACCCGCGCGAGCTGCGCCGGCCGGTGAGCAATCAGGTCGCCGCCGACCTGCGGGACATGATGGTCAGCGCGGTGGAGAACGGCACCGGCCGCAACGCCCGGATCAACGGCTACACCGTCGGTGGCAAGACCGGTACCGCACAGTCCGCGCCGGACCGCCCGGACCACGGTTGGTTCATCGGCTTCGCGCTCGACTCCGAGGGCAAGCCGGTCTCCGCCGTCTGTGTCGTCCTGGAGGAGGCGGGCAGCGGCGGCAGCGCCGAGGCCGCCCGGATCGCCGGTCAGATCATGCGGGCCGCCATCGCCGAGCCCGGGGGGCGCTGACATGCTCAGTCCGGGGGTCCAACTCGGTAACCGCTACCGCCTCGACGAGCGGATCGCCAGCGGCGGCATGGGCGACGTCTGGCGCGGCACCGACCAGGTGCTCGGTCGTACGGTGGCGGTCAAGAGTCTGCTCCCGGCGTTGCTGGACGAGCCCGGCTTCGCCGAGCGGTTCCGCGGCGAGGCCCGCACCATGGCCACGATCAACCACCCCGGCGTGGTCGACGTCTACGACTTCGGCAACGACCAGCACATCGCCTTCCTGGTGATGGAGTACGTCGAGGGCGATCCCCTCTCGGCGACGCTGAGTCGGGTCGGCCGGCTCACCCCGGCGCGGACCATGGCGCTCGTCGCCCAGGCCGCCGACGCGCTGCACGCCGCGCACGTGAAGGGCATCGTGCACCGGGACGTGAAGCCCGGCAACCTGCTGGTCCGCCCCAACGGCACGCTGGTGCTCACCGACTTCGGCATCGCCCGGTCGGACCTGGTCGGGCAGCTCACCGCGGCCGGCTCGGTGCTCGGCACCGCGTCGTACATCTCGCCGGAGCAGGCCACCGGCCAGGTCGCCACCCCCGCCTCCGACGTCTACGCGCTCGGCGTGGTCGCCTACCAGTGCCTCGCCGGCCGGCGGCCCTTCGAGGGTGACAACCCTCTCGACATCGCGATGCGGCACGTCCGGGAGACGCCCCGGCCGCTGCCCTCCGACATCCCGCCCCAGGTCCGCGCGCTCGTCGAGCGGGCGTTGGCGAAGGACCCGAAGGATCGTTGGCCGAGCGCCGCGACGCTGGCCGGTGCGGCCCGGCAGTTGAAGACCGCGCTGTCCCGGCAGGCCCGGGCCGGTGGGCAGGCCGCACCGATCTCCGCCGCGCCGGCCTCCCCGGCACCCGGCCGCGCGCAGGTTCCGCCGCCGCAGGCACCGCGTCCGGTGGCGGCCCCGCACTCCCCGGCCCCGGCGCATCCGCCGGCCATGGGGCACCGACCGCCGCCGAGCCACCCACCGGCTGCCCCGCACCGTCCCACCGCAGTGGCACCGGCCGCCGCCGGCTACCCGCGCGGGGCGGCCACGGTCCCGCCCGGGTACGCTCCGCAGCCCGGACCGTCACGCCCGGTACCCCGACGGTCACGATCCGGCATGGTCTTCCTGGTCATCATGCTTGGCGCACTGGTCCTCATCTGCTCCGGCGTGATTTCCTACCAACTGCGGAACAACCTCGGCGCGGGCACGCCGGGGACAGTTTCCGTGCCAACGGTGACGTCCGACGCGCTGCGGCCTGACGGGCGAGACGATCTGGTCGATACGGCGTACCGTCGACTGGATCAGCCCCGACCGGGCGGCGACGTGACGACGACGAGCGAAGGACGACAGACGCGATGACAGCGCAGGCCCGCCTGCTCGGTGGCAGGTACCAGGTCGGCGAGCTGCTCGGGTACGGCGGCATGGCCGAGGTGCATCGCGGCCGTGACCTGCGGCTCGGTCGGGACGTCGCGATCAAGATGCTCCGCGCCGACCTGGCCCGGGACGCCACCTTCCAGATGCGTTTCCGGCGGGAGGCGCAGAATGCCGCCTCGCTCAACCACCCGGCCATCGTCGCCGTCTACGACACCGGTGAGGAGCAGGCGCCGACCGGCGAGACCCTGCCGTTCATCGTGATGGAGTTCGTGAACGGGCGCACGCTGAAGGAGGTGCTCGGCGCCGAGGGCCGGTTGCAGCCCCGGCGGGCGCTGGAGATCTCCGCCGACATCTGCGCCGCGCTGGACTTCAGCCACCGGCACGGCATCATCCACCGCGACATCAAGCCGGGCAACGTGATGCTCACCCAGACCGGCCAGGTCAAGGTGATGGACTTCGGCATCGCCCGGGCGCTGGCCAGCGGCGCCACCACGATGACGCAGACCAGCGCGGTCATCGGCACCGCGCAGTACCTCTCCCCGGAACAGGCGCGCGGCGAGGCGGTCGATGCCCGTTCCGATGTGTACGCCGCCGGCTGCGTGCTCTTCGAGCTGCTCTGCGGGCATCCGCCGTTCGTCGGCGACAGCCCGGTCAGCGTGGCGTACCAGCACGTGCGGGAGGCTCCGCCGACCCCGAGCGACATCAATCCGGATGTCAACCCGGCGGTCGACGCGATCGTGCTCAAGGCACTGTCGAAGAATCCGCTCAACCGCTACCAGAGCGCTGGCGAGATGCGGGCGGACCTGCTCCGCGCGGCGGCCGGCCGGCCGGTGCTGGCGACCCCGGTGATGCGCGAGGACGAGACCGTGGCGATGGCCGCGGCCGGCCACCCGGGCTACCCGGCGGGGGGCGCGACGCAGACCCGGCAGATCCCCGCCCGGGTGGGTGATCCGCGCCAGCGCAAGGCGTCGTCCTGGCTGATCGCCACGTTCGCCGCGCTCGGCGTGCTCGCGGTGATCGCCCTGGTCGCCGCCCTGCTGCTGAACCAGCGCGACGAGCCGCAGGACGTCGCGGTGCCGACGGTCACCGGGCTCAGCCGGGCCGACGCGTTCGCCCAGATCGAGCGGGACGGCTTCGTGCCGGCACTCGGCGATCCGGAGTTCACCTCGGACTGCAAGGAGGGGACGGTCACCAACCAGTCCCCACCCCCCGGCGAGCGGGCGGCACCGAACAGCACGGTGACCGTACGCATCTGCGGTGGCAAGCCCGAGGTGGAGATCCCCAACGGCCTCGTCGGCAGCACCCAGGAGGCCGCCGAGACCCAACTCAAGAACCTCAAACTCAAGGTGAAGATCGAGGAGGACGACAACTCGGCCACAAAAGGCCAGGTGTTGAAGGTCGACCCGCCTTCGGGCGAGAAGGTCGCGGAAGGCACCCAGGTCACCCTGACCGTATCGAGGGGCAACGTGGCGACGGTGCCGTCGGTGGTCGGCCTGCCCCAGGCGGAGGCGGAGCGGACCCTGGAGCGCGCCGGCTTCGACGTCGAAACCGACCTTGGTCCGGAGGTGCCCGCCGACGAGGCCGGGCGGGTGGTCGACCAGAGTCCGAACGGCAACGCCGAGCGCACCAAGGGCAGCACGGTGAAGATCATCGTGTCGGTGCCGGAGCCGGAGGATCCGGATCCGCCGACCCAGACCCCGCCGACCTCCGGTGCTCCCACCACGCCGCCGCCGGACGATGACGACGAGGGTGGTGGCGGCGGGCTCCTGCCCTCCTTCTCTCCGTTCCGTCTCGGGGAGTGACGCCGCCGACCCCTCCGGTCGACCTGGTGAAGCGCCGGCGGCGACGCCTGCTGCGGCTGGCCGTACCGGTCTTTGTCGCGCTGCTGCTGACCGTCAGCCTGCCCTGGCTCTGGACGACAGTCGGTGCGCGTGGCCACGTCCACCCGGCGGCGCAGGCTCCGACCGCCGACGTGGTGATCGTGCTGGGTACGGCCGTGACGGAGGACGGTCGACTGCCGGGCGTCCGGCTCGCCGGCCGCTTGGAGACCGCCGCCGAGTTGGTGCGCAGCGGTAAGGCCCGGGTGGTGCTCGTATCCGGCGACGGTGCGGGCCAGTCCGGCGACGAACCGGCGATCATGGCCGCTCACCTGACCGAGCAGCTCGGCGTCGAACCCCAGCGCGTCGTCGCCGACCCGAACGGGCTGGACACGTACGACAGTTGCCTGCGGGCCCGCCAGGTGTACGGCATCGAGCGTGCCCTCGTCGTCACCCAGTCGTATCACCTGTCCCGGGCGGTGACGCTGTGCCGGCACGTCGGCATCGACGCCGACGGGGTGACCGCCCGCTGCTCGGGTTGCGGCACCGGCCTGCTGGTGCGCAAGGCGGCCCGGGACTACCTCGCCAGCGGCAAGGCGGCCTGGGACGCCGTCCGCGACCGGCCACCGGCCGTCACCTCACCCGCCGATCCCGCCGTCTCCGACGCGCTGACCCGCTGACCGCCGCCAGGGACCGGAGTGACGACCCCGAGACCTGATTCTCAGGTGGTGGCGAAGGCGGCGCGGCGGCGGGCGTCGACCTCGGCGGCCAGTTCCGGGGCGCGTTCCAGCGCCTCGGGGTGACCGCAGGCGGCGAGCCAGTTGGCCAGCATCAGGTGCCCGCCCTCGGTCAGCACCGACTCGGGATGGAACTGGACGCCCTCGATCGGCAGCGTGCGGTGTCGCATCGCCATCACGATCCCGGAGGCCGTCCAGCCGGTCACCTCCAGCTCGGTCGGCAGGGTTTCCCGCAGCACGGCGAGCGAGTGGTAGCGGGTCGCCGTGAACGGGTCGGGCAGCCCGGCGAGGACGCCGGTGTCGTCGTGCCGGACCTCCGAGGTCTTGCCGTGCAGCAGCTCCGGAGCCCGGGTGACGGTCGCTCCGAACGCCTCGCCGATGGCCTGGTGACCCAGGCACACCCCGAAGATCGGCAGCTTGCCGGCGTACTCGCGGATCACGTCGAGACAGACGCCGGCCCGGTCGGGGGTGCCCGGTCCCGGGGAGAGCAGGACGCCGGCCGCACCGACCCGGCCCACCTCGGCCACCTCGATCTCGTCGTTGCGGCGCACCTCGCACTCCACGCCGAGCTGGCCGAGGTACTGCACGAGGTTGAAGACGAACGAGTCGTAGTTGTCGATCACCAGGACGCGCATCGGGCTCACTCGTCCTCGTCCGGTGGCGGGGTGTTGTTCCGGTCGGTGTCGTACGGCAGGTCGTGCTCGTCGCCCGGTGGGGCGTCCTCGACCGCGCCGTCGTCCCCGGGCCCGACGTCGCCGTCCGGCCCGCCCGGTACGCCGGAGTCCTCCTGGGTCACCTGCACGTCGTCGAAGGGCAGCAGCGGTTCCGCCCAGGGAAACACCACGTACCACAGCAACGCCACCATGGTGGTGGCGAGCAGCAGGCTGCCGACGAGCTTGCCGGGCAGCCCGAAGGGCAGCTTGCGCCAGATCCAGGCGTACATCGTCAGGTCCCCAGCTCCGCCGGGCGTCCCTCGGCCTTCGGCTGGGTACGCGTCAACTCGGCGTGAATGATCAACCGCTCGTAGTTGTCGAACTTCGGGTTGCAGGTGGTCAGGGTCAGCATCCGTTTGGTCGGTTTCTCGCCCGGACGACCCGGCACCGGAGCCACCACCTCGACCTGGGTCGGCTTCACGACCAGGCTCTCGGTCACCTGGTAGACGTACCACTCGTTGCGGCCCTCGACCAGGATCGGGTCGCCCTCACGCAGCTCGTCCAGCCGCCAGAAGGTGGCCCGGTTCCGGTGCCCGGCCACGGAGAAGTTGCCCACCTGGCCCGGCATGGCGCTGTCCGGGTAGTGCCCCGGCGCGTACCGGATGTCCTGCTGGCCGACCCCCTCGACCACGATCCATTCCTTGTCGAACTTCGGAATGTAGAGGCCGGCGATCGGGGTGCCCTGCACCGCAGGTTTCGGCTTGACGGACGGGCTGGCCGACGCGGACACCGTCGGGTCCGTCACCGGCTCGGGTGCCCACGCCTGGGCCAACTGCTCGCTCAGCTCGCCCTGGTGGGCGTCGACGATCGCCGACTTGCCCCAGATCTCGTAGCCGGCGAAGAGCAGCACCACCAGGCCGAAGGTGATCAGCAGTTCGCCGCTGAACCGGAGACCGGTGCGTACCCGGGACCACAGCGACGGTCGGGTCAGCTCCGAGTAGACGCTCTTGTAGCCCTCACCCGTCTGGTGGGGGCGTAGTTGCACCACCCGGTCGCCACGCCGCGGCTTCGGTGCCTCGGCGGGCTGGTCGGCACCGTCCGACGGTTCCTCGCTCCTGGGCGGCCGAGGTACGGCACCCATCAGGGCGGTCGAGTCCAGGACCGGCGGAGCGCTCGGCCTGGCGGCGGTGACCGCCGGGATGAGGGCGGTCGCCGCCGGGTCGGCCGACCGGCCCGGCGCGGACGGCTGGCCGGGTGCGGGAGCTTGCCCCGGTGCCGTCGGCTGGCCGGGTGCCGCCGGGCGGGCCTGCTGACCCGAGGTGGAGTTGACCGGACGGTCCGTGGCCGCCGGGCTGCCCGGGACGGCCGCAGTGCCGGGATGGCCGTTCGTCGCCTGAGTCGCCCTGGTCGACTCCGTCCCCCGGCCGGCTGCCGGACCGGCGACGTCGCCGACCTTCGGTATCAGCGCGGTCGGGCCCTCACCGGACCAGTCACTCTGACCGGGTGCGCGTTCCGGCGACTGCCGTGCCGGCTCGACGCCCGCTGCGCGCCGACTCTCGGCGGACCAGGACGGTACGGCCGGCGGCTGGCCCGGCACCGGGTACGCCGAACCGTTCCCGGCGGGCCTGTCCTGGCCGGCCTGCCCGGCATGTGGCGACTGCGGTGCCGACCTGTCCTGACTTGGCTGGCCGGGACGCGGCGGCTGGACCGGGCCGTTGGTGCTCGCCGGTCCGACGAACGGCGCCTGCGATGCTGGCGCTGCGCCGGCAGGCTGCCCGGACCCGGGGCGTGGCGGCTGCGGTGCCGACGCTGCGGTGCCGGCCTGGCCGGCACCGGGACGCGGCGCGTGCTCACCGTGGGGTGCGCCGAACTGCGGGTTCGGCGTGGCTGGCGACGGCTGTGGTGACGGACCGGTCGGTGGCGTGGCCGGGCGTACGGTGGCGGGGTTCGTGGCCCCGCCAGGCTGCCTCGGCGGCTCGCGGTCGGGCCAGGTCGCGCCACCGCTGGGTGGCGTCGGTGCGGTCCCGGCCCGGCTCGGACCGGGCGTTTGGGTGCCGGGCCAGGGCGGTGGGGTGCCGGTGACGCCCGGATGACCGGATCCGGCGTGACCGCCGTCCGGGGCTGTTGGGCGGCTGCCGCTCGGTGGCTGCTGTTGGGGGTCGCTCGGGCGCCGGGTGGGCTGGAAGGCGCCGTGCCACGGCGTGGGCCCTACCGGAATGTCCGGCTGACCCGACGGCAGGGGCACGCCATGCCACTGGTCGTTGTCTCCCGCGCTCTGCGGCGGACCGGATGCGCCACGAACCGGACCGGGCACGGAGTCCCACTGGTTGGCCGTGCGGTCGGGATCCGCTGGACGCTGCGCGCCGGGTGCCGGATCCCACTGGTTGGCGCCACGACCGGTGGTCGCGGCGGTGTCCCACTGGTGCGCCGGCGGTGCCGGGTCCCATCGGCCGGAGCCGGCGGGCGAGGTGGGCTCGGCGGTCCCGTCGAAACGGCCGGAGTTGGTCGGCCGCTGGCCGTCCGGCAGCCGACCCCCGGCGGCAGCCTGATCGGTCGGCCGCCGAGCTGGGGTCGGCGACGGATCGTGCGGTGCCGGCGATGGTCCGGACCGGGTGGGCAGCACCGGGTCGGGCCAGGCACCCGCCGTCCGGGCGTCGGCGGACTCGGCCCGGTCGACCTTGGGCAGGAAGGCGGTGGGCTCGTCGGTCTGGTCGCGGTGCCGACCGTCTGACTGCGGGCTCACCGGGGGCTCACTGCGGCACCGCCGGCACCGTCGCCGAACGCAGGGTGGTGGAGTCCTCGAAGGCGGGCACCGTGACGGTGCCAGGGGTCTCTGAGTAGCCGAGTTGGTAGTTGTCGACCGCGTCCCTGAACCACCGGACTCCCTCGGAAGCGGCGAGGGCCTGCCGGAGTGCGGCGGGATCGCCAATTGCTACGATCTTGAAAGGTGGGGAGTACACCCGGCCGTGCAACAGCAGGGTGTTACCCACGCAGCGTACCGCGCTGGTCGTCAGGACGCGCACGTTCATGATTGACATCGCCTCGGCACCGCCGGCCCAGAGCGCGTTGACCACCGCCTGCACGTCGCCCTGGTGGACGACCAGGTCGTCGTTGGAGGCACCTTCGGGCAGATTGCTCAACTGCGGTGCGTCGTTGAGCTCTACGGTCAGGCCGGTGCCGGTGAGGGCGGTGAAGCCGGCGGCGGCCCGGTTGGCGTCGGCCCGCTGCTGCTGTTCCCGGATCGGGCCGTTCGAGTTGGCCAGGACGGCTGTCCGGCTTTCCACTTCGCCGCGCAGCGTGGCGGCCCGCTGCTCGTTCGCCGCCACCTGCGCGCGGCGATCCTCGATCAGCTCGGTCAGTTGGGGTCGGCGATCCTCACGCAGGGCGGTGCCGCCCGCCGTCGTGGCCGTCGTGGTGAAGAGCAGGCCCGCCGCCAGGGCGATCAGCGGCACACCTACCGACCAGAACGGGCGGCGCTGACGTGGCCGCCGGGGCAGCAACCCGGCGACGAGTCGTCGCAGCGCCTTCTGCCACGACGCTGCGCCGGACGTGTACTCCACGGGCCAGTCCCCCCCTGCTCGTCGCGCTCCGACGCTACCCGGTGCGGGGCGCGGCGTCGGTCGTCCTGCTGCCGTTTTCCGGTGCTGCCCGGTACCGGTCTCACCTCATTCGTGGATCGGACGGGTGTTCCGGACTACGCTAGCTGTCGAACATTATTGGCCATGGACCGTCGCCCTCGCGCCCGGTTGTCAGGCCGGACGAGGTCGTAACCCCTCTGGAGAGCGCCGTGCCCAAGTCTCAGGTCCGCAAGAAGAAGGTGTACACCCCGCCCACGGACGTCCGCCCGACGGCGACGACCGCGGCAACCAACAAGCCCAGCCCGGTGTGGCTGCCGGTTCTGGCGGTGTCGCTGATCGTCTTCGGCATCGGTTGGCTGGTGGTCTACTACCTCTCCGAGCAGGAGTACCCGGTCATGGAGCTGGGGTACTGGAACCTGGCGGTCGGGTTCGGCGCGATGGTCGCCTCCCTGATCGTGCTCTCCCGCTGGCGCTGACCCGCAGCTCAAGGCCGTGACTGCCCGGCACCTCCGGCGGCCCGCCCGAGCGGCGGTGCCGCCGGCCTCCTAAGGTGTGCCAAGGGCAGCGTGGCCCCGGGTGCGAGATGACTCACGTTACTGCTGGGTAACCTTGCGCGTAGGCTGCACTGCATGACCGAGCGGAGCGAGGTCATCGACCGATCAGGTTGAGGTGCGGCGGCGTTGGTCGACGATCGCACCGACGCCGCCGGTCGCCGAGCCGTCGACAGGCAGCAGACCGGGAGGCCAACTCGATGGGCAGCGTCCAGATCGTCACCACGATCCTCGCGGCCGCCATCACCGCCGTTGCGGTGTGGCTTGCGGTACGCGCGGTCTCGAAGATGGTGGCCGTCATCCGGCTGGGTCAGCCCGATCCGACCCGTTCCGGTGACAAGATCAGCCGCACCAGGACCATGCTGGCGGAGACCGCCGGGCACACCCGGATGCTCCGTTGGAGCGTGGTGGGTGCGGCGCACTGGTTCGTGATGGTCGGCTTCGTCGTGCTGTCGCTGCTGGTGCTCGAGGCGTACTTCGAGGTGGTGTCGCCGACCGGCGGGCTGCCGCTGATCGGCGGCTGGACGCTCTACGGGTTGGTCACCGAGTGGATCGGCATCCTGGGCGTGGTCGGCATCGGCGTCCTGATCGCGATCCGGCTGGCGAATCGGCCGAACCGGGCGGGACGCCGGTCGCGGTTCACCGGCTCCACCATGTGGCAGGGCTACTTCGTCGAGGCGGTCGTCCTCGCCGTACTGGTCATGGGGTTTCTGATCCGGGGCTTCAAGGTGGCCACCGATCACTTCGAGTACCCCACCTGGGCCACCCCGCTCAGTCACGCCGTCGGCGCCGCGCTCCCCGGCTGGGAGTCCGGCGTCAGCGTCGCTGCGCTCGTCAAGATCTCGATCTCGATGGTCTGGGTCATCGTGATCTCGTTGAACGTGACGATGGGTGTCGCCTGGCACCGTTTCCTCGCCTTCCCCAACATCTTCTTCAAGCGCAGGCCGGGTGCGGCCGGCTCGGGTCTCGGCGCGCTGCGGCCGATGATGAGCGACGGCAAGCCGCTCGACTTCGAGGAGGCCGACCCGGAGAAGGATCAGTTCGGCGTCGCCCAGGTCGAGCAGTTCACCTGGAAGGGGCTGCTGGACTTCAGCACCTGCACCGAGTGTGGCCGCTGCCAGTCGCAGTGCCCGGCGTGGAACACCGGAAAGCCGCTGTCGCCGAAGCTGCTGGTGCTCAGCCTGCGTGACCACGCGTATGCCAAGGCGCCCTACCTGCTGGCCGGTGGTGGGAAGGACCTGACCGGTGAGGAGAAGGCCACCGCGGCGCAACTCGCCCACCTCGACGTGCTGGCTCTCGCCGAGGCGGAGAAGCCGCTGATCGGTGACGCCGAGTCCGGTGGCGTCATCGACCCCGACGTGCTCTGGTCCTGCACCACCTGCGGTGCCTGCGTGGAGCAGTGCCCGGTGGACATCGAGCATGTCGACCACATCGTCGACATGCGTCGCTACCAGGTGCTCATCGAGTCCAGCTTCCCCTCCGAGGCCGGCGTGATGCTGCGCAACCTGGAGAACAAGGGCAACCCGTGGGGCGCGCCGCAGAACACCCGGGAGGACTGGACCAAGGGGCTCGACTTCGAGGTGCCCCGGGTCGGTGAGATCGAGGACTTCGAGTACCTGTTCTGGGTGGGCTGCGCCGGCGCGTTCGAGGATCGGGCGAAGAAGACCACCCGGGCGGTCGCGACCCTGCTCAACGAGGCGGGTGTCTCGTTCGCCATCCTCGGTGAGGGGGAGACCTGCTCCGGTGACCCGGCCCGCCGCATCGGCAACGAGTTCGTCTTCCAGATGCTCGCCCAGCAGAACGTCGAGACCCTGAACGAGGCGTTCGAGGGCCGGGAGAAGGCCAAGCGCAAGATCGTGGCCACCTGCCCACACTGCTTCAACACCCTGGGCAACGAGTACGGCCAGCTGGGCGGCGAGTTCGAGGTGGTGCACCACACCCAGTTGCTGGCCCACCTGGTCGCCACCGGCAGGCTCACCCCGGTGCAGCCGGTCGACGGCGGGGTGACCTACCACGATCCCTGCTACCTCGGCCGGCACAACCGGGTCTTCACCCCGCCGCGTGAGGTGCTCGGCAGTGCGATCCAGGGCGAGTTGACCGAGATGCCCCGCAACAGCGAGCGCTCCTTCTGCTGCGGTGCGGGTGGTGCCCGCATGTGGATGGAGGAGCGCATCGGCAAGCGGATCAACGTGGACCGGGTCGAGGAGGCCATGTCCACCGGGGCGAGGACGGTCGCCGTCGGTTGTCCGTTCTGTTCGACGATGCTCACCGACGGGGTGAACGGCAAGGGTGCCGGAGAGCAGGTCGAGGTCATCGACGTGGCCAGCGTTCTGCTCCGCTCGGTCAAGCCCGAGCAGGTCGGCGGCGCCGAGGAGACCACGCCGGTGGCCGGCTGACCGGCCCGAACACACCGGGCGGGGCGGCACCCCTATCCAGTGCCGCCCCGCCCGGTTTTGTATTGGCGTACGTAACTATAACGAATCGGCCGACACCCTTTGTGTGCGTACCGTCGCGCAAAGGTGAATGAGCCGTTGGTCGCCTTGATTCCCCACCTACCGTTCCCTAATGTGGGGCACCGACCGCCATGGGTCGTCGGATCCCGCCACATACCTCTCGCGGGACGCCCGGTGGTCGGTTGCAAAGGAGACGCTGCCGGTGGCAACCATGCCCCTCCATCGTCGTGCGCCGGGACGATCCCGTCCGGGTGGCCTGCGTAGGGCCGCCCGCGGGCTGGTCGTCCTGGTCGCCGCCGCCGCGGTCGGTGCCGGCCTGCTCGCCGCCCCCGCGTACGCCGAGCCCTCGGTCGACGAGATCGAGGCCCAGATCGACAAGCAGTGGCAGAAGCTGGAACCCACCATCGAGCAGTACAACAAGGTGCGCTCCCAGCTGCGGGTCAACAAGCAGAAGTCGAAGAGCCTGGAGAAGAAGATCCAGCCGCTGGCCCTGGAGACCGAGCTGGCGATGAACCGGGTGGCCGATCTCGCCTCCCGGTACTACATCACCGGCCCGTCCAAGGAGATCGGTGTCGTCCTGCTCAATTCGAAGCCGAACGAGCTCGGCGAGCAGATGGCCTTTCTCGACCGGCTCGCCTCGCAGGAGCGCCGCGAGCTCGAAGGCGTCATGAAGATCCGCAAGAAGTACGACGACCAGAAGGCCAAGCTCGACGCCCTGATCGCCGACCAGGAGGCGAAGCAGAAGCAGCTGGCGGCCAAGAAGAAGCAGATCGACGCCGAGATCAAGCGGCTGGAGAAGTCGCTGCCGGTGACGACGGTGAAGACCACCAACTGCCCGACCATCAACGGTGTGGTCAGCGACGCCGCCCGCACGGCCATCCGGACCGCGTGCGCCCAGGTCGGCAAGCCGTACGTCTGGGGTGCCACCGGCCCGAACTCGTTCGACTGCTCGGGTCTGACCCAGTACGCGTACAAGGCCGCGGGGATCTACCTCACCCACTTCACCGGTGCCCAGTGGAACGAGGGCAAGGCCGTCTCCCGCGCCGATGCCCGTCCCGGCGATCTGGTCTTCTTCCGCAGCGACGTGAGCCACGTCGGGCTGTACCTCGGCAACAACCAGATGGTGCACGCGGCTCGCGCCGGCAAGCCGGTGAACGTCTCGCCCATCACGACCATGCCGGTCGCCGGTTTCCGCCGCCCCGGCTGAGCCGCCACCAGCGTCCGCTGAGCGGTCGCGTAGGAACGCCCGAGGGCCCCCGGTCAAGTCGACGGGGGCCCTCGCCGTTGTCGGGTATCAGCACCCACGGTAACGGTGCGGTTGTGTTGCGTATCGACGCCGATCGTCCCTACGCTGGGCAATCGTCGGCCGCTGGCAGGTCCGCCCAGCCCGGGCGGTAACGGTCCGACACCGCCGAATCGCTCGTCAGCGAGCCGGGGAACCAGGTACCCGGGGTGAATCCGTGACGGTCACGGTAGGGCGTCCCTTCCCGCCCGAACCCGTCAGCTAACCCGGTAGGCGGTAGCGGAAGAAGGAGTGCTGAGCCCGGTGGCAGACCATGCCCCGCGGCCACCGTCACTGCGGCCGGGGATGCCCGGCCGACCGACGGCGGCGCCGCGTTCCAGCTGGTACCGCTGCATTCTCGCCGGCCTGGCCGCGACCGCTGTGATGCTGGTCGGCGGCGCGACGCAGGCCCGGGCCGAGCCCACGGTCGCCGACATCGAGCGCCAGATCGACGAGGACTGGAATCGGCTCGAACCCGTCATCGAGCAGCACAACGCGACCCGGCAGGACCTGGCCGGCAAGCGGCGGGAGGCGGACGCGCTGGCCGCCCGGATGGCACCGCTGCAACGCCAGGTGGACGAGGCCATGGACCGGGTCGGCAAGCTCGCCGCCCGCGCGTACAAGGGCGAACAGGTCCGGGTCGTCAACACGCTGCTCGGCAGCCGGTCGCCGGGCGAGGTGGTCGAGCAGCTCGGGCTGCTCGACCGGTACGCCCGCGTGCAGCAGCAGGACGTGCGGCACGCGAGTGACCTGCGCGACGAACTCGCCGCCGCCAAGGCCGGCCTGGACCGCACGATCGGCGAGCTGACCCGTACCGAGGCTGATCTCGCCGAGCGGCGGCGACAGATCGACGCCGAGATCGACAGGTTGCAACGGCTCCGGCTGCGGGCGTACGGGAAGGGTGGTGGTGGGCCGCTACGGCCGGCGCCCTGCCCGGCCAGCTACCCGGGTGGTGCGGCCGGCGAGGCGGTGACCTTCGCCTGCGCCCAGATCGGCAAGCCGTACTCCTGGGGCGCCGAGGGGCCCGACGCGTACGACTGTTCCGGGCTGACGTTGGCCGCCTGGTCGCGGGCCGGTGTCGCACTGCCGCACAACGCGGCGAGACAGCGCCGGGTCACCGAGTCGGTCAGTCGCGGCGCGTTGCGCCCCGGCGACCTGGTCTTCTACTACCGGGACCTGCACCATGTCGGGATGTACGTCGGCGACGGCTGGGTGGTGCACGCCTCCCGGGCGGGTCAACCGGTCAAGATGAAGCGGCTGGACAGCAGCCCGGTGCACAGTTTCGGCCGGCCCGGCTGAGGATCTGCGGTGTCAGCGGGTGGGCCAGGTGCGCCAGCTCTGCCAGGCACGACTGGGCGTCGGGCCGCGCTGACCCTGATAGCGGGAGCCGTAGACGGCCGAGCCGTACGGATGCTCGGCCGGCGAGGAGAGCCGGAAGATGCAGAGCTGCCCGATCTTCATCCCCGGCCAGAGGGTGATCGGCAGGTTTGCCACGTTGGACAGTTCCAGGGTGACGTGACCGGAGAAGCCGGGGTCGATGAAGCCGGCGGTGGAGTGGGTGAGCAGGCCGAGCCGTCCCAGGCTGGACTTGCCTTCGAGGCGGCCGGCGAGCTGGTCGCCCAGCGAGATGACCTCGAGCGTGGAGGCGAGGACGAACTCGCCCGGGTGCAGCACGAACGCCTGGCCGTCGGGCACCTCGACCGCGGAGGTGAGGTCGTCCTGTCGGGTGGCCGGGTCGATGTGGGTGTAGAGGTGGTTGTTGAAGACCCGGAAGAGTTTGTCCAGACGTACGTCGATGCTGGAGGGCTGCACCAGGGTGGGCTCGAACGGTTCGAGCGCCAGGGTGCCCGCCTTGATCTCGGAGACCAGGTCGCGGTCGGAGAGCAGCATCGCCACACCATAGCTGCCGGTATGCGACACGCGTGCCGGACTACCCGCTTCGAACGTGTGTTCGATAGGATGTCGGCATGGCTTCCTGGTCCGAATTCGCCGCTGACGAGCCTCGACTCGCCGACGGGATCCGCCTTCTCATGCAGCAGTACGGCCCGGGCTTCGGCTACCTGGCCACGGTCCGCGCCGACGGCGGACCCCGGGTGCACCCGGTCTCTCCGGTGATCACCGACGACGGTCTCTACTGCTTCGTGATCGACTCACCGAAGCGGCGCGACCTGGAGCGCGACGGCCGTTACGCGCTGCACTCGTTCCCGCCGGAGGAGAGCGACGACGAGGCGTACGTCGCCGGGCGCGCCCGGCCCGTCACGGACGATGCCACCGTCGCCCGGCTGGCGTTCGCGGCGCGGGCCGCCCCGCACGCCGACTGGCGCCTGTTCGAGTTCACGGTCGACGTGGCGATGCTGGCCCGACGGGAGCAGTCGGTGGCTGGGCCGAGCGAGCTGGCGGCCCGTCCGGCGGTCCAGGTCTGGCTCGACCCGGCGGGCGCCACGCCCCAGGCCGCGCGCCCGGTGCCGGCCCACTCCGGGCGGCACCACAGCCGCGCCGCCTGACCCACACGCGCAGGTGCCGGCCCCGTTCGACGGAGCCGGCACCTGCGGTACGCGGTGCGGTGAACGCGCTATGCCGCGCGGTAGGAGTTCCAGGCGTTGATCATGCGGGTGGCCTGGCCCGGGGTGAACTGGTACATGCAGCCGTCGTACGAGTAGTCCATGAAGTTGGTGATCGGGTCCAGGCCCGAGCTTGAGCAGGTGTCCCGGCCGGTCGGGCAGCCGCTGGCCGGCGAGGCCTCGGCAGGGGTGTCCGACACCTGGTCACCGCTGCCGGAGCAGCCGCCCTGGAAGGTGTGGTACAGGTTCAGCCAGTGGCCGACCTCGTGGGTGCCGGTGTCACCCTGGTTGTAGTTGGTGGCGGTGCCGCCGGGCAGCGACTCGCTGAGCACGACCACGCCGTCCATCACGTTCAGGCTGCGCTGCGGGAAGGTCGCCCAGCCCAGCAGGTTGTTGCTGAGCGCGCCGAGGTAGATGTTGAGCGTCGCCTTGTTGCCCTGCCGCAGCTGGGTCTTCATCTGCCGCTCGGCCGACGAGCCCTGCCGGATCGGGTACCACGACGAGTTGGTCACCCGGTTGATGCTCTGCAACTGGAACGCGAAGGCGGTCGCGGCGCCACCCGTCGCACCGCTGAACGACTGGTTCAGCACGTTGATCTGGGACTGGATCATCGAGTCGGGGATGTTTCCGCCGGCCCGGGTCGTGTCGCGGCGAATCACGTGCACCACCACCGGGATGGTGACCGAGGCCGCAGCGGCCTGGGCGCTCAGCGTGCGTTGGCCAACTCGCTTGGCGCGCTCTTGCAGGATGTCGGCGAACTCGGCCTCGCGCTGGTGCACCTGGGCGAGGGTCAACTGGTTCGGATCGTGCTTGACGGCGCTGCCACCCTTGGCCCGGGCCAGGGTGCCCGTCGGATCCTCACACACCTCGTCGGCCGTGAGGGCGGCCGCCGCCGGGCTCGCGGTCGTGGTGGCGGCCGGCAGGAGGCCGACCGTGGCCACGCCGAGCACCAGTGCGAGCGACGTCGATGCGATGCCGGCCGTACGCCGGTTCAGCAGGACGGGACGCAGTCCCATATGCCCACCTCTTTCTGGCGACGCGACCGGGGGTTGTGTCGCGCCGTGCGGAAAACGTGGGGCAGACGTTACAACCGATAGACAGATTTGAACATGGCCATATGTTGCGGTGTTGAAACTTCTTGCCGGTCCGTCCGGCCACCTCGCCCGGAGTCCAAGATCCACGCACTTTCGGTGATGTTGCTGCCTCCGGCCCGCCGCGACGCAGCAACATCGGGGATCCTGCTGTCTCGGACCGACCGCGACGCGCAGCGCGCGGGGGTGGAGCCCTGGATGCATCAGCGTGGGCGGCTCGGGTAGAGTGATTTCGCTTGCGGGTGTAGTTCAATGGCAGAACATCAGCTTCCCAAGCTGACAGTGCGGGTTCGATTCCCGTCACCCGCTCGGATCTGAAGGCCCTGGCCAGGACGCATGTCCGCCGGGGCCTTCGACGTTCCGCCGCCCCGAGCACCCCACGGGCCACTCGGTAGCGCCCTGCGGTGTCGTTCATGACGCGGTGGTCCCATAGCCCGCCGGCATCCCGGTCTGCTGGCACTCGGTCTGCGGCGCGTCGCGTCCCTCATTGCCCGGAATTCCTATCCTCACGGTCATGGGAGCTCTCAAGCCGTGGCACCTGATCGTCCTGACGTTCTGCTGCCTCCTGCCGGCTGCGGTGGCCATCGCCGGTGGTGTCTGGGCGGTCAGTCAATCTCGTGACCGTCGCTGAGGACCTGCGCGTCGGCCGGCAGTCTGGCGTCGGATTGGTGCCGAAGCGCCGAAGAGAGCCAACTGTCCACTTTGACCCTCGGGGTCATGCGGCCGGCCCGCCGTTCCTAGGCTCTCCAGCGAGGAACGCCTATTCCCTGGAGAAAGAGGCATCCATGACCATGCGCACCAGGCGGGCCATCGCGGCAACGCTCATCACGGGCGTCGTGACCGCGACCGGCCTGCTGACGGGGGTGGCTGCGGCCCAGGCGGAGCCGGTGATCGCCGGCACCTTCACGATGACCGGTGATCCGGGCGACTACATCACCGGAGGCGCCACCTACAGCTACGACGTCGCCGCAGGCGACCGGATGTCGATCCGCGCCGACGACCAGCTTCGCGGCGTCTACCTGTCGATCGAGGGCAGCAACGGTGACTGGTGGTCGATGGACCTAAAGGCGCCGGCTGGGCAGCAGCTCGCCGTGGGCAACTACCCGGACGCCACCCGCGCACCGTTCAGTGGTGCGGGTGCCGGCATCGACATCAGCGGCAACGGTCGGGGCTGCAACACGATCACGGGCTCGTTCGTGGTCGCCGACGTGGCTTTCGGCCCGCACGGCTACGTGGAGCGGCTCGACGCCACCTTCGAGCAGCACTGCGAGGGCGGCACGCCGGCTCTGCGCGGGCGGGTCGTGATCGGCAATCCGCCGCCGCCGGCTCCGCTGGAGTTCACCGTCACGCCAGCTGCGGACGGCGTCTTCAGCAAGCTGAACGGCAAGGCCACGGTGCATGGCACGGTGGTCTGCAACGCGGACGCGACGGTGCAACTCAGCGGCCTGGTCACCCAGGTCAAGAACAAGGTCATCATTCGTGGCCCGTTCAGCGGCCGGGTCGACTGCGTCCAGGGTGAGACGGCGTCGTGGTCCGCCACGGCGGACCCGACCGGCACCACCCCGTTCCAGCGGGGGAAGGTCGAGGTCACCGGCAGCGCCTGGGCGAACGACCCGAACTACCAGGGTGAGACCGTGCAGGTCGAGATTCCTGCGACCACGGTGACGCTGACCCGGGCGCCGGCAGCTGTCGAAGCCCTCATGTGAGCGCGGCGGGACTGACGCGCCCGCCGATGAACCACCAGGGGCCCGGTCCGAGGAGAGGTCCTCGGGCCGGGCCCCGCCCGTGAACCGGAGGTGCGACCATGGCCCCGCGTACGCTGGCGATCATGCGGATAGGCATCGTGATCCTGCCCGACCAGCGCTGGTCGGTGTCGCGGCACCGGTGGCGACGAGCCGACGAGTGGGGGTTCGACCACGCCTGGACGTACGACCATCTGGGCTGGCGCGATCTGGTGGACGGGCCCTGGTTCGACTCGATGACCACGTTGACCGCCGCCGCGACGGTGACCAAGCGGATCCGTCTCGGCACACTCGTCGCCTCACCGAACTTTCGGCATCCGGCGGCCTTTGCCCGGCAGGTGACCGCGCTGGACGACGTCTCCGACGGGCGGACGCTGCTCGGCCTCGGCGCAGGCGGCATCGGGTTCGACGCCGCCGTCCTCGGCGGTGAGACGCTGCCTCCACGGCAACGGGTGGACCGGTTCGCCGAGTTCACCGAGTTGCTCGACACCATCCTGCGGCGGGACGGCACCACCTGGCGGGGCGACTGGTTCGCGGCGGTCGACGCGCGGAGCAATCCGGGCTGCGTGCAGGAACCCCGGGCGCCGTTCGTGGTGGCCGCCAACGGACCCCGGTCGATGCGGATCGCGGCCCGCTTCGGGCAGGGCTGGGTGACCACCGGGCCCGCCGTCGACGACCTGGACGACTGGTGGACCGGGGTGGCCGAGTTGACCAGTCGGCTCGACGCGACCCTGGCGGCGCAGGGGCGGGACCCGGCCAGCCTGGACCGCTACCTCTCGCTGGACTCGGCACCGGTCTTCTCGTTGAGCAGCGCGCAGTTCTTCGCCGATCAGGTGGAGCGGGCGACGAAGCTAGGTTTCACCGATGTGATCACGCACTGGCCACGGGCGAGCAGTTGGTACGCCGGTGACGAGGCGGTCCTGGTGGAGGTCGCCACCCGTCTCCTGCCCGAGCTGCGTCGATGAGCCGGCGCACCGCCGGGTCGGTGCAGCGGCGCGGGACTGCGAGCCGGATGGCTCAGGTGCCGAGGTCGCCGGTGGCGATGCCGCCGGCTCCGGCGGACACCAGGCGGAAGCGTACGCAGACGATCTCGCTGTCGTCGGTGACCGGGGTGCCGACGCGAGCCCAGTAGGCGGCGTGTCCGGCCCGCCACTCCTCGATCGAGCGGTCGCCCTCGCCCTCGGCGCGGGCGAAGTCCCACGGCACCTCGGCGAACCGGGTCACCTCGACGCCGGTCACCTCGACGACGGCCACCAGCGAGTCGGCGTCGTCCACGAGGACCAGCCGCTCGCCGACGTGCTCAAGTTCCTCGTCCTCCTCGGCGTACTCGTCGAGCAGGCCGGCGGTGGCGGTCTTGACGCCACCCAGCACCAGGCTGTTGAGGCGCGACCGCAGGTCACCGGGGGTGCCGAGGGCTAGTGCGCGGAGACCGCCGATCCGTGGCCACATCCTGTCGAGGCTACCGCCCGGTCCCGGCGCGACATCGCCGACGTTCCCGGTGCGCCGAGCCGGCCCGCGGGGGTGCGATTGGGGGTACGGTCGATGGCCGACGACAAGGAGATGTCCATGGCGGACCGACGCGCGGTGCTCATCCCGGGACGCGGGTACGACACCCGGTACCCCCTCTTCCTCTACCTGGGCGAGGCGCTGCGCCGGGTCGGTTTCGGGCTGCACGGGATCTCCTGGCAGGTGCCGGAGCACTTCGACATCGACACCATCGGCAGGTGGGTGTGTGATCAGGTCTCCCCGACCCTGACCGAGCGGACGGACCTGCTGGTCGGCAAGTCGCTCGGCACCCTCGCCGCGCCCCTCGCGGCAGGGCGGGGGCTGCCCGCCGTCTGGCTCACCCCGTTGCTGCACCGGGGTGACCTGGTCGACGCGCTGCGCCGGGCCACCGCCCCGTTCATCCTGGTCGGCGGCACCGCCGACTCGTCCTGGGACGGCGGGGTCGCCCGGCGGCTCACCCCGCACGTGTTGGAGATCCCCGGCGCCGACCACGCGCTGATGGTGCCCGGGCCGCTGGCCCGCTCCGCCGAGGCGCTCGGCCAGGTCTGCAGCGTGGTCGAGGACTTCGTCCGCTGACCCCCACCTCGATCCCTCACCCCGTTGATCATGAAGTTGTAGTCACGCCACGCCGAAGCGAGGGGCAACAACTTCATGATCAGCCGGATCGGCCGGGGGTTCAGGTGGGGAGGTCGGGGGTGGTTAGGAGGGCGGTCAGTCGTAGGTCGGCTGCTACTGCCGGCGGACAGGTGGCGACCACGGCGGCGGTGCCCACCGGGTCGGCACCGCGGGCCGCGCAGATGTCGTAGACGGCGCGTACCTGGGCGGCGGTGTCCACCCAGTCGTCGACCACCAGTACCCGGTCTCCGGGACCCAGGTGCCGGTCTCGCACCGCGAGGTCCACCCGGCGACCGCGAAAGTCGGGGGGACTCTGCGCCCAGGTCAGCGAGCCGGTGGGCAACCGTCCGTCACCGGGCTTGTGTGCTGCCACGAACCCCACGCCGAGAGCGGTGGCGGCCAACGGCCCGAGCAGGAACCCGGTGACCGCCGGGGACACGACCACCGTGGGTCGAGTGGCCCGGAACGGCGCCACCAACGCCGGTCCCAGCGCGGCGAGCGTCCCCGGATCCCGCCACCACCCGGAGGTGTCGCTGACCAGGTGACTCGCCCCCGGTCCGGGATCGACCCACTCGAACAGCTCGACGAGACGTCTTCTCAGCTCAGCGGGCATGACACCATCCTGCGCCAGGCACCTGCCGGACACCCGCCCGCCCGGCCCACGCCGGATCGGATGATCGGCTGCACGTATAGCCACAATTGCGGGCATAGCGCCATGATCACGTTGACTTCGGAAGTGCTTCTCTCGTTATGGTCCGACCCGGTTTGACCCGCTGAGAAAGGACCGGGCTGGTGGCTGGTAGGCACTCCCGTACCCGCAGGTTCACCTCGCCGGCCGGGCTCACGGCCAGCGCCGTGGTGGCGGTCGCGCTCGCCGTCGGCGGCACCGTAGGTGCCGTTCGGCTGACCGCCGAGTCGGAGCCGGTGCGACCGGCCGCGATCGACCTGTCGCCCACCACCGCGACGAGTGTCCCCGCTTCGCCGAGCGCGTCGCCGACCCCCGGCGTCAGCGCCTCGCCGAGCCCGACGGCCCGCCCGAAGCCGAGCCGCACCGCGCAGGCACCGTCCCGCAGCAAGCAGCGTACGGCCAGCCCGAAGCCGAAGCCGACGGCCAAGAAGACGACGTCCCGCCCGGTGGTCGACACCGGCTCCTGCGGTGCGTCCTTCTACTGGCAGGGTCAGCTGACCGCCAACGGCGAGACGTTCGATCCGGAAGGCCTGACGGCCGCCCACAAGACCCTGCCGTTCGGCACGAAGGTGCGGGTGACGAACCCGGCCAACGGCGAGTCGGTCACCGTTCGGATCAACGACCGTGGTCCGTTCATCGAAGGGCGCTGCCTGGACCTGGCGCGGGCCGCGTTCGCCGAGATCGCGTCGCTCGACCTCGGTCACATCGAGGTCCGCTACGAGGTGCTCGGCTGAGCCGGTGCAGCGTCGGGATCGGCTCCGGCTCCGGCTCCTCGCGACAAGATCCGTCTGGTCCGAGGGGCCTGGCTCATTCTTTCGCTCACCTACATCGGGCATGCTGTCGGATGTACGCACGCAACTCCTCCAGCCGGGCCGCGGCCCGCTGAGCCCCGGATCCCGCGCCGGCCTCGGCGCGGCCCTCGTCCTGCTCGCAATCGTCTCGGCGGTCGAGTTGGCGGACGGCCGTACGGCGAACTACATCGCGCTGATGGTCGCCGCGCCGTTCCTGGCCGCCGCGCTCGCCTCGTGGCGGATCGTGCTGGGCGTTGGTGCGGCCGCCTCCGTGCTGGGGGCGACCTTCGCCCTGGCCGAGCGGACGGTCTCGCTCTCCACCGCGGTCGCGGTGGCCGGCATCGCGCTGGGCACAGGCATCGCGGGGGCGGTGGCGGCGGTACGGCAGCGGCAGGCGGAGCAGATCGCCGAGCTGTCGAAGCTGGCCATGGTCGCCCAGCAGGCGGTGCTGCGTCCGCTCGGTCCTCGGGTGGGCGCTCTTTCCGTGGCTGGCCGGTACATCTCGTCAACCGCCACGGCCGAGATCGGCGGCGACCTCTACGAGGCGATCGAGACCCCGTACGGCGTTCGGATGATCATCGGGGACGTGCGCGGCAAGGGCCTGGAGGCGGTCCGGCTGGCGAGCATCGTCCTGGGCTCGTACCGGCACGTGGCGTACGAGCGGGCCGACCTGCGGGCCGTGGTGGCGGATCTCGACCGGGCGGTGGCGCGCAACGTCGGCGACGAGGACTTCGTCACCGCCGCCCTGGTCGAGGAGCGCGGCGGCACGCTCACCATCGTCAACTGCGGGCACCCCGCACCGCTGCTGCTGCGCCGGGGCGCGGTGATCTCTCTTGAGCCACCGGCGCCGGCGCCTCCGCTGGGGTTCATGCCCACGGTCCGGCCGAGGGTCGAACGGCTGGAGCCGGGTGACCGGTTGTTGCTGTTCACCGACGGGCTGGGCGAGGCCCGGCGGGACGGCGAATTCTTCCCCACCGCGGACCGGGCCTGGCGGCTGCTCGGCCACGGTACGGTCGGCGACGGCCTCGCCTCGCTGGAGACCGCCCTCGTCGAGTGGGTGCACGGCCGGCTCGACGACGACATCGCGCTGGTCCTCATGGAGTACACCGGCTCACCTGGCAAGACGACGGCGGCGGTGCCGAGCTGGGAGGTCGGCGCCGCCGAAGGGTGAGAAATCGAGGGGAGGGGGCCGGCGGACCCGAACGGCAGGTGTGTAATGCCTGTCACTGGCGGAACCGGCTTGTCGCTGCCTACCCGCGAGTAATAGAGTCAGGGTTACTGATCGGTAACACCTGTCCGGAAGCGGGGCCAGCGAGATGACCCACTACAAGAGCAACCTTCGGGACCTCGAATTCAACCTGTTCGAGGTGTTCGGGGCGGACCGGGCGTTCGGCCAGGAGCCGTACTCCGACCTCGACGTCGACACCGCGCGGAGCTTCCTCGCCGAGGTCGACCGGCTGGCTCGACAGGACCTGGCCGCCAGTTACCAGGACAGCGATCGCAACCCGCCGGTCTTCGACCCGGCCACGCACACCGCACCGCTGCCGGAGTCGTTCAAGAAGTCGTACCGGGCCTTCATGGAGTCCGAGTTCTGGCGCCTGGACCTGCCCTCGGAGCTGGACGGCACCAACGCCCCCCGGGCGCTGTGGTGGGCGCTCGCCGAGCTGGTGCTCGGCTCGAACGCGCCGGTCTGGATGTACGCCTCCGGCCCGTCCTTCGCGCACGTGCTGCACGTCGAGGGCACCGAGCAGCAGAAGAAGTGGGCCAAGCTCTTCATCGACCGGCAGTGGGGCTCCACGATGGTGCTCACGGAGCCGGACGCCGGCTCGGACGTGGGTGCCGGCCGGGCGCGGGCGATTCCGCAGCCGGACGGCTCATGGCACATCGAGGGCGTCAAGCGCTTCATCACCTCGGGCGAGCACGACCTGAGCGACAACATCGTCCACTACGTACTGGCCCGCCCGGTCGGGGTGGACGGTGTGGGTGGCCCGGGTACCAAGGGCCTGTCGCTGTTCGTCGTGCCGAAGTACCACTTCGACGAGAACACCGGCGAGCTGGGCGAGCGCAACGGCGTCTTCGCCACCAACGTCGAGCACAAGATGGGCCTGAAGGTCTCCAACACCTGCGAGATCACCTTCGGCGAGCACGGCGTACCGGCCAAGGGCTGGCTGCTGGGCGAGAAGCACGACGGCATCCGGCAGATGTTCATGATCATCGAGTACGCCCGGATGATGGTCGGCACGAAGGCCATCGCCACCCTGTCCACCGGATACCTCAACGCCCTGGAGTACGCCAAGAACCGGGTGCAGGGCGCCGACCTGACCCAGATGGCGGACAAGACCGCCGAGCGGGTGACCATCACCGCGCACCCCGACGTGCGTCGCTCGCTGCTGCTGCAGAAGTCGTACGCCGAGGGCCTGCGGGCGTTGGTCCTCTACACCGCCACCTGGCAGGACAAGGTCGCCATGGCGGAGGCGGCCGGTGACGAGAAGGCCATCAAGCTGGCCAAGCGGGTCAACGACCTGCTCCTCCCGCTGGTCAAGGGCGTCGGCTCGGAGCGGGCGTACGAGCTGCTCGGGCACGAGTCACTGCAGACCTTCGGCGGCTCCGGCTTCCTCCAGGACTACCCGCTGGAGCAGTACGTCCGGGACGCCAAGATCGACACCCTGTACGAGGGCACCACGGCGATCCAGAGCCTCGACCTGATCTTCCGGAAGATCGTCCGGGACAACGGCAGGGCGCTGATGGCCGTGGCCGGCGAGATCCAGGAGTTCATCGCCACCGAGGCGGGCAACGGCCAGCTCAAGGAGGAGCGTCAGGCGCTCGGCAAGGCACTCGCCGAGATCCAGAACATCCTCGGCGTGATGACCGGCTGGTTGGGTGAGGCGCAGAGCGGGGACACCCGGGCGCTGTACAAGGTCGGGCTCGGCAGCCGCCGCTTCCTGCTGGCCCTCGGTGACCTGGTCGTCGGCTGGCTGCTGCAGAAGCAGGCCGACGTGGCGCTGAAGGCCCTCACCGGTGAGGTGACCGCGGCGGACAAGGCGTTCTACACCGGAAAGGTGGCCGCCGCCCGATTCTTCGCCCGCGAGGTGCTGCCCCGCATCGGCGCCGACCGCCGCATCATCGAATCCACCGACCTAGACATCATGGACCTCCCCGAGGAAGCCTTCTAACACCCACCCCACCCCACTCCACTCCCCGTCTTATTGATCATGAGGTTAGCGGCGAAGTTGATCTCCAGAACTGCCGCTAACCTCATGATCAACGGGTGGTCGGTGGGGGTTGGGTGGGGGTAACTGGGGGGTGGGTGGGTATGCGTGGCGGGCCAGTCCGAGTACGCCCAGAGCAACCGCACGGGGGAGTGCCGCGCACATGGGCATTGGTAGTGGGATCTTCCTGATCGCGATCGGCGCGATCCTGACCTTCGCCATCCGGGCCAACGTCTGGTGGGTCGACCTGCGGGCGGTCGGCTGGGTCTTCATCCTGGCCGGGCTGGCCGTGCTGCTCACCACGCTCTGGTTCTGGCAGGACCGGCGCAAGCGGGCCCGAACCCTGATCGTGGAGGAGAACCGGCTCTCGCATCCGACCGCGATGATGCCGCCACCGCCCGATCCACCACCACCGACCGCGCCACCGAGCTGAGCGACCACATACACCGCACGTGGCCCTGCTAGCCGCGTGCGGTGTGTCGTGTCTCGATCCGGGCCGTGCCGCGGCTCAGTTCCGCCCAGGGCGCGGCCGTGCGGTGCACCACGAGGCCACCGGTACGCAACCCCTCCGGATCCGCCCGGACCGGATCGAGCAGTTCGGACAACAGTGAGACACCCGGGTTGTGGGCGATCAGCAGGACCGTCGTCGCGGTAGGTGCCACCTGTCGGAGCAGGTGCAGCAGATCCTCCGGGTGCGCCTCGTAGGCGTCCGGCTCGTAGCGGATCGCCGGAGCCGGGCCGGCCGGCCCGCTCTCCGGTGATGCGCCGGTGATGCCCGACTGGACGTCGTGCCATGTCTGTCTGGTTCGTACGGCCGCCGAGCAGAGCACCACGTCCGGCAGCAGCCCCTGCCGGGCCAGCCACGCCCCGGCCGCCGTGGCGTCCGCCCGGCCGCGAGCGGCCAACGGACGTTCGACGTCGGGACGGTCCGTGGTGGGCGGTTCGGCCTTGGCGTGCCGCAGCAGCACCAGTGTCCGCTCGTGTGGCGGGCTGTCCGTCATGTCTCCAGCTTGCCCGATTGGCGATCTCCGTGCCGGGGTAAGTCGGTCGGTGCCGCAACCTCATCCGTGGCCGCGGCGGAGTGGAATGCCAGCTTCGATAGCCAAGGAGACGACGAGATGGGCATCGGTGGCAGTATCTTCCTGATCGCGCTGGGTGCGATCTTCGCGTTCGCCGTGGAGGCGGACCTGGGCTGGCTCAACCTGAGCGTCGTCGGCTGGGTGCTGATGCTCGCGGGTGTCGCCGGGCTGATCGTGACCCTCTACTTCTGGAACTCGCGTCGCCGTGCGGTCGTTGCGCCGGTGCGCGAGGAACGGGTGGTGGCCGAGCGTGCCGTGCCGGTCCGGGACGACCGGGTGGTCCAGGAGTACCGCGAGGTGCGCCGGCCCGGTCCCACGATCTGACCCGCACCCGACGGACCCAGTGGGGGTGGTGAGCGACGAGGCTCACCACCCCCGCTGTCGTCGTACGCCGGCTTCAGGCGAACAGTGCGAAGTAGATGGCGATGTGGTGGCAGATGGCGGCGACCAGGGTGCAGGCATGGAAGAACTCGTGGTGGCCGAAGACGGTGGGCCACGGATTGGGGCGGCGCAGCGCGTAGAAGACCGCCCCCACGGTGTAGATCGCGCCGCCCACCGCGAGCAGCACCAGGGCGGTGACGCCGCCCTGGTGCAGGATGTCGGGCAGCATCGCCACCGAGACCCAGCCGAGGGCGACGTACAGCGGCGCGGAGATCCACCGGTTGGCGTGCGGCCAGATCAGCTTGAGCGCCACGCCGCCCAGGGCGCCGCCCCAGACGATCGACAGCATCATGACGGCGGACCGGGTCTCCAGCAGCAGCAGGCAGAACGGTGTGTACGTGCCGGCGATGAACAGGAAGATCATCGAGTGGTCCATCCGGCGCATGACCGCGTATCCGCGGGTCGACCACACCCGACGGTGGTACAACGCGCTGGTGCCGAAGAGACCGCAGACGGTGAAGCTGTAGACGGCGGAACTGATCAGGGGGGTCCAGCCCGGGCGGGTGGCGGCGATCGAACAGAGCACGATGCCGCAGACCAGGGCGACAAAGAAGGCGTACGTGTGCAGCCAGCCGCGCATCCGGGGTTTCCCGATGTCGACCGGCTTGAGCCGGGGGCGTGCGGAGGTGGTCACGCCCATAGGTTACGGCAGCGTAGGTTACTTTCGGGTAGTGCAACTGGTCACGCCGTCCGACAAGTGGCCGACGCGGACGTTTCCGCTCGTCCGGGAGGATGGCGGGATGCGGATCAGAACGGTCGGCACCCAGGCACTCCTGCTCGACCTCGCCCGGCCGGAGGACGCTGGCGCCGCCGGACCGGTAACCGACGTGGCCGCCGCCGTCGAGGCGTGGCGGGCCGAGCTGTGGCGCCGCCGGGAACTCGGCGAACTGGTCGCCGTCGAGATCGTGCCGGCCGCCGCCACCGTGCTGCTCGACGGCGTACCCGACCCACCGGCCACCGCGGCCCGGATCGCCACCTGGACCACCACCGCGCCACCTGCCGAAAGGGCCGCGAGCGTGCCAACCGCCGGCGCACCCGCCCGTCTCGTCGAGGTGCCCGTGACCTTCGACGGGGAAGACCTGGCCCGGGTGGCCGATCACTGGCGCACGGACGCACCCGGGGTCGCACGTCGCCTGCGGGTCACCGAGTTCCAGGTCGCCTTCTGCGGCTTCGCACCCGGCTTCGGGTACCTCACCGGGCTGCCCGCCGAACTGGCGGTGCCCCGACTGCCGACACCCCGGCCACGGGTGCCGGCCGGCTCGGTCGCGCTTGCCGGCCCGTACGCGGGCATCTACCCCACCGCGTCCCCCGGCGGTTGGCTGCTGGTCGGACGCACCGAGGTGACCCTCTTCGACGTGACGGCGGACCCGCCGGCCCTGCTCAGTCCCGGCACCCGGGTCCGGCTGGTGGACCGGTGAGCGGCCGCCTCGAAGTGCTCCGGGCCGGGGCGTTGACCACCGTGCAGGATCTCGGCCGGCCGGGCTGGGCACACCTCGGCGTACCCCGTTCCGGTGCCCTCGACCCGGCGGCGCTGCGCCTGGCCAACCGCCTGGTCGGCAACCCGGAGCAGGCGGCCGGGCTGGAGATCACCCTGACCGGCTGCGAGCTGCGACCCACCCGGGCCACCACCGTCGCCGTGGTCGGTGCCGACGCCGACGTGCGGGTCGGCCAGCGTCCCGGCGACACCGGTCGCCCACTGGCCGTCCCGCGCGGAGCGGTGCTGCGCATCGGTCCCGCCCGACGGGGCCTGCGCTGCTGGCTCGCGGTGGCCGGTGGCATCGCCGTCGCACCGGTGCTCGGCAGCCGCTCCACCGACACCCTCGCCGGGCTCGGGCCGGCCCCGCTACGCGACGGCGACCAGCTGCCGCTGGGTGCCCCCGCCGGCCCGCCCGCCCCCGTCGACCTCACCGTGCCGGTGGCGTACCCGACGGAGCTGCGGCTCACCGTACGACTCGGACCCCGGCACGACTGGTTCACCCCGGCGGCACTGGACCGGCTGCTCGGCACGGCGTACCAGGTGAGTCCGTTGAGCAACCGGGTCGGCGCGCGCCTGAGCGGCGCGCCGCTACCCCGCTCGGTCGCCGGGGAGCTGCCGAGCGAAGGACTCGTGCTCGGCGCGATGCAGGTGCCGGCGGACGGTCAACCACTCGTCTTCCTCGCCGACCATCCCACCACCGGCGGATACCCGGTCATCGCGGTGGTGGCGGACGTGACCCCGCTCGCGCAGGCCCGCCCAGGCACTACGGTGAGATTTCATGGACCTCAACGCTGACCTCGGCGAGGGCTTCGGCATCTGGCGTCTCGGCGACGACCAGGCCCTGCTGGACCTGGTCACCTCGGCCAACGTCGCCTGCGGCTTCCACGCCGGCGACCCGGCCACGATGCGCCGGGTCTGCGCCGCCGCCGCCGAGCGGGGAGTCGCCGTCGGAGCCCAGGTCGGCTACCGGGACCTCGCCGGCTTCGGCCGGCGACACATCGAGTACGAGTTCGCCGAGCTGCGTGACGAGGCGCTCTACCAACTCGGGGCGCTCAACGCCTTCTGCCGGGCGTACCGCACCCGGGTGCGCTACCTCAAGCCGCACGGGGCGCTCTACCACGCGGCCGCAAGCGAGGAACTGCCGGCGGCGGCCCTGCTGGCCGCGATCGAGGATTACGACCCGGAGCTGCCCGTCCTCTGCCCACCCGGCTCGGTCCTCGCCCAGCTCGCCCAGGGCGCCGGGATCCGGGTGGTGGCCGAGGGCTTCGCCGACCGCAACTACCTGCCCAACGGTCGACTGGTACCGCGTACCTCCCCGGACGCGTTGGTCACCGACCCGCAGGAGGTGGCCCGCCGGGCGGTGCGGATGGCCACCGAGCGGGTCGTGGTCACCGTCGACGGCGGTACGGTCCCGTGCGTGGTGGAGTCGGTCTGCCTGCACGGCGACAGCCCCGGCGCGGTGGCCGCCGCGGAACTCGTCCGCGCCGCCCTCGTCGACGCGGGCGTCACCCCCGCCCCGTTCGCCTGAGGCGCGAGGCGGAGCACCGTGGTCGGGCGTCAGCCGGCGTCCATGCCGCGCAGGACCAACGGCAGCCGGCCGACGCCGCCGTCGACCACCCGCACCGGTACGCCCCAGTCCTGCCGGGTGAGGTGGCAGGCCGCGTGCTCCACATCGGCGTCACAGGTGGCTGCCTGGGCGGTGACCTGAAGCACCCCGTCGGGCACCGATCCGTCGATCACCAGCCGTCGGGACAGCTCCGTGCCGGTGCCCGCCCCCTCGACCAGCAGCTCCGGCGGCGACGCCGAGACGACGAGCCGGGTGGACGGTCCGAAGGTGTCGTCCAGCTTCTGCCCGGGGGCTGGGGTGAAGACGACGTCCAGCACCACCTCACCCGCGCTCAACTCCGTCGGCCTGCGCTCGGTACGGTGCCGGGGACCGTCGACGGTCTCCGCGCCGGCCGCCGAGAGCGCACCGGGAGCCAGCCGGGTGATCCGATGCGCCGCCGACTCCACCACCAGCACCGCGCCGTCGGCGGTGAGTACCAGGTCGCTGGGCTCGGCCAGACCGGCGGCGACGGTGGCGACCCGGTCATCGGCCGGGTCGTACCGGCGTACCGCGCCGTTGTAGGTGTCGGCGATCAGGACCGAGCCGTCGGGCAGGGCGCAGACGCCGAGCGGATGCTGGAGCAGGGCCTGCGCCGCCGGCCCGTCCACGTGCCCGAAGTCGAACAGGCCCTGACCCACGGCGGTGCCCAGGACACCGTTCTCGACGTAGCGGATGGCGCTGGTCTCGCTGTCGGCGACCCACAGCCGGCTGCCGTCGGTGGAGACGGCGAGCCCGGACGGTTGGGCCAGCCACGCTTCGGCCAATGGCCCGTCGCGCAGCGCCTCGACCGTCGTGCCGGCGTACATGCCGGCGGTGCGCTTGATCGGGTCGAACCACCAGAGCTGGTGGATGCCGGCCATGGCGATGACGATCTTGTCGTCGTACCAGGCGAGATCCCAGGGAGAGGAGAGGTCGACCGAGCGGGCGTCGTGCGCGTGGTCGTCGACCGTCGACCGCCACTGCCGCCCGGTGCCGGCCACGGTGAGCACCTCGCCGGTGGCCAGCCGGACGCCCCGCAGCAGGTGGTTGACGGTGTCGGCGACCACCAGGTCGTAGCCGGCGACCTCGGCCACGTGCGGCGGCAGGGGACACAACCCCTGCGGCTCGGAGAAGGTCGCGGCACCGGCACCACCGTCGGTCCGGCCCCGCTCACCGGTGCCGATGGTCCGGACGACGGTCTCGGCGTCGGCGGCCAGCTCGACCAGGCGGTGCCGCGCCGAGTCGGAGACCAGCAGGCCGCCGTCGGGCAGGGCCACCGCCTTGCCGGGAAAGCGGAGGGTGGTCTCCGGCTCGGTGACCGGGACGTACGGGCCGTCGCCCCGGTGCAGCGTGCCCTTGGCCTCGTGGGTGGCGATCAGGTCGTCGATCAGCCGGGCCAGCCCGTCGGCGTGGCCCTCGCCCGCCATGGTGGCCACCACGTACCCCTCCGGGTCGATCACGGCAAGGGTCGGCCAGGCGCGGGCCGCGTACTGCTGCCACATGTCGAGTTCGGGGTCGTCGAGGACGGGGTGGTGCACGCCGTACCGCTCGACGGCGGCGGCCAGCGCGTCGGCGTCCTTCTCGTGCTCGAACTTCGGCGAGTGCACACCGATCACCACGAGGACGTCGGCGTACTTCTGCTCAAGGGGACGCAGCTCGTCGAGCACGTGCAGGCAGTTGATGCAGCAGAAGGTCCAGAAGTCCGCTATGACGATCTTGCCCCGGAGGTCGGCGAGCGTCAGCCGCCGCCCGCCGGTGTTCAACCAGGCTCGACCCCGCAGTTCGGGAGCCCGCACGCGTGCACTCATGACCCCATCGTGCCCTACCGGCTGACGCCCACCAGCGTGAAGGGGTGGGCCGGCGCGGCGACGGACACGGATTGCGGCAACGCGGGCCCTCACGCCGGCCGGACGCCGCGACGTGCCGCGAACTGGGAGCTTGGCCGGCGGGCAGGGCGAGCCCCGAAACAGCGGCGGCGGGGTCACGGACGAGCCGTGACCCCGCCGTCGGGTAGGCCGGCTCAGCCGCCGGTCGCCTCCTTGAGGCAAAGAACCGGGTTGGCGGTGGCGCCACGGAGGTCCACATGCGGCATGGCCGGGTCGGGGCACTTGTCCTTCGACTCGACCTTGGACACCACGCTGAACGCCTCCGGTTCGGCGCAGTCGGCGGCCACCGCGGTGCTGCCGGAACGCTTGACGCACGAGCCGATCGGCGGGTCGAAGGCGTTCGCGTCGTCCGACCCGCCGATCATGCCGAGCAGCATCAGCAGGCCGAGCGGAATGGCCAGGATGAGCACGGCGGCGACCAGTACCGCGGCGAGTACCCGTCCGTTGCGTACCTTCGGTGCCGGGGTTTCCGCAGCCGGTTCGGCGACCGGCTTGAAGGCGTCGAAGCGGCCCTGCTCCGCCTCGCCCGATCCGCTGCCCGGACCCGGGCTCCACGGCGGTGCGGACTGCGGCGGCGGAGGGTACGCCGGATTGTGCTCGCCGCCCGGCTCGGACCGGAAGGGGGCGCCGTGGGTGCCACCCGGGCGTTCGGACGGCCCGCCGAACGGGTCGTTGCCCGGCGCACCGAACGGGTCACGCGGCGCGCCGCCGAACGGGTCGGCCGGGCGGTCCGGCTCGGGGTGCGGCCGTACGCCGTTGACCGGCCGGTTGGCTGGCGGCGCGTCGACGAAGGACGGAATGCCCGGCGGGAAGGGAGGTGGGGCAGCCGGCGACGCCGGAGCGGCCGGACCGGCGAAGGCATTCGGCCCGCCCATCGGCGGCTCCCGGTCGGCGAAGCGGGGCTCCGGGGTCGGCTCGTACCGCTCCGGGCCCTGATCGCCGCGCGCCGCGCCCGGGTCCACGTCGAACCGACCCGGACCCTGGTCGAAGCGGGGCACCAGCGGCTGCTCGTCGTGCTCCGGTGCCGGCTCCTCGGTGTGCTCGGTGCGGGCCGGCCGGCCGTACACCCGTGGTTGTGGCGCGGGCGAACCGGCCGGGCGAACCGGGTGGTCGGCCGGGGGCATGACCCGACTGGACAGTGGCACGGAGGCGCTTGCCGCGACAGCACCGCCGGCCGGCGACGCGGGCCGGCCCTCGGCCTCGGGAGAGGTACGGGGCGCCGGGATCGCCGGGGACTGCGCTTCGTCGTGTCGGGGCTCGGGGTGACCCCAGGCCGGGCCACCGGCCGACCCGGCCGGGTCGTCGTTGAACGGCGAGGGCTGCGCGAAGTCCGCGGGCGGCGTGGCGGCCAGGCTGGCACCCGGCACTCGCTGCTCCTGCGGCGGCAACGGCACCATGTTGGCCGGGGAGATGCCCGGTGCGGGTGCCGGCTGATAGACCGGATCGTCGGACCGACCCGGATCGGGCTCGGTGTTGGTTCGGGGTGCCCCGGGCTCCGCGGCCGGCTGACCCCACGCCTCTCCGGGCGCCCACGGCTGGATGTCGGGCATGGCGCTTCGGTCGGCGGCGTTACGGGACGGGAGCGGCTCGGCGGACGGGCTCCAGGACGGCGGCGGCCCGGCAGCCGGGTTGCCGCCAGCCCAACCGGGCGACTCCTCCCGGGCGGGGGTGGCCCAGTCGGGCTGCGACGGCCGGTCACCGCCCGCGTGCCAGCCCTCCACCGGTTGGTCGCTGGCCCATCCGCCAGCGGGTTCCCGCCGCTGGCCGGCCGCCCAGCCGGGCTGCTCCGACTGCTCGGCGGGCCACGCCTCGGCGGGGGACGACCCGTCGGTGGGCCGCTGCTGCTGACCCGCGTCGGCGACGGGCACCTGAGCGCTGGCCCGGGCCGCCGGCTCGCGGGCGGGCGTCGGCTGGTCGTTCTGCGCCCAGGCCGGCTGGGGCGGCTCGGGCTGACCGGGGGTCGAGGCCCAGCCGGGGGTCTGATCGTCGCTGCGGGGCACGCCGGCCCAGTCAGGCTGCTGACCGCCCCAGCCGCTGGGCGCTGCCGAGTTGGACTGGCCCGCGCCGGCCTGACCGCTGGCCCAGCCCGGCTGGCTGGTGGTCCAGTCCGGTTGGCCTGCCGGTGGTTGACCGTTGGCGCGGTCGGGCTGGCCGGCGGCCGGCTGGTTCGGCGTCCACTCTGCCGGCTGCGCGGTGTCCGCAGTGGCGGGATCGGTGGCCCACGCGGGCGCGGTCTGGTCGCCGTTCGCCCAGGCGGACCCCTCCGATGTGGGCGGACCGGCCGGCGCCCAACCCGGGGTCGGCTGCTGCGGCTGGTCTCCCGGGGGTGCCCAGGGCTGCTGGCTGCCGGCGGGCTGGTCCCAGTTGCCGGGCACGGCTTCCGCCTGACGGGTCGCCTGGGCGCTGCCCCACGCGTTGCCCTGCTGGTTCGCCCACGCTGGTGCGGACGTGTCCGGGCGGGCGGGTGGTGGCGGAGCCCAACCGAGGTCGGGGGCGGATGCGCCGTACCCGTTGTCCTGCTGAGTCGGACGGTCGCCGTACGGCGCCGGTCCGCCGCCGCCCGGCGGCGCCTCGTCCGGCTCCTGGCCGGGGCGGTGCGGGCCCTCGGACGTCATGCGTGCGCCTCCTCCATCACATGTCGGCCGCCGTCGCCGATGGTCTCGGCAGGGCAGCCGGCGGTGCCGGCGTACCGGCGATGCCGGCTCCCCGCACCGTATCCCGGTAGCCGCTGGTGGGCTTCCGGGGAGCTTCGATCGTCACTGTCCGTCGCCGGGCGGTGTCGAGGTGCTTCTATCGCCTCGGCCTGCCCCGAGCGCGGACGACGACCGAGCCCCACCGTACCGGGCGCTGCGTCGGGGCGGTATCCCGGTGTCAGCGGCCGGTCGTAACGCCGACGACCCGCCCGGTGTGCCCGGGCGGGTCGTCGATCTGGAGGAGGCGGATAACGTCGTGTGGCGTCAGTGCATGTGACGCTGGGCGATGGCGAGGATCTCGTCGCGGACCGCGGGCGAACTGGCGGAGCGCAGGGCCCGCTCGATGGCACGGGCGCGGCGGTTGGCGTCGCGGCGGTTGCGGATTCGCTCGATCATGCTCATGGTGTCTCTCCTCCTGGCTATTCGGTTGTCGTCCCGTCGTCTCCTCAATTGAAGCGCAGTGGGGCCGGATTTTCCAGCGATTATTAGGTGAGCTGAGCCACCAGCCTACGAATCTTAGGTCGGCAACCCGTGTCGGCAACCTTTTCTTCGCCCAACGGAAACGGCCGGTGCGCCGGGCGGCAACCCGTGGCACACCGGCCGTAGCCGTACGGACGCGTCAGGTCCAGGCGAGCAGCGCCGCCTCCGGATCGGCGAGGAAGTCGCCCACGTCACGGAGGAACTTCGACCCCAGCTCACCGTCGATGATCCGGTGGTCGAAGGAGAGGCCGAGCGTGGTGACCAGGCGCGGCTTGACCTTGCCCTTGTGGACCCAGGGCTGCTCGCGTACCGCACCGAACGCCAGGATCGCCGACTCACCCGGGGGCAGGATCGGCGTTCCGGTGTCCACCCCGAACACCCCGACGTTGGTGATGGTCAGAGTGCCGCCGGACATGTCGGCCGGCGAGGTCCTGCCGGCCTTGGCGGTCTGCACCAGGTCGGTCATCGCGTCGGCCAGCTCACGCAGGGTCAACCGGCCAGCGTCCTTGATGTTCGGCACGATCAGGCCGCGTTCGGTGGCCGCCGCGATGCCGAGGTTCACGTACTCCTTGACGACGATCTCGTCGCCGGCCCAACTGGAGTTGACCATCGGGTGCCGCCGGACCGCCAGCAGCACCGCCTTGGCGACCAGCAGCAGCGGCGAGACCCGTACGTCACGCCACTCCCGCCGCCCGCGCAGCCGGTCCAGCGCCTTCATGGCGCGGGTCACGTCCACGGTCAGGAACTCGGTGACGTGCGGGGCGGTGAAGGCCGAGCGGGACATGTTCTCGGCGGTGAGCTTCCGTACGCCCTTGACCGGGATGCGCTGCTCGCGATCCGCGCCGAAACTCGCGGCCGAGCTGACCGGGCTGGTGACCGTCAGCGGCTCGGTCGCCGCCGGGGCCGCCGCCCGTTGTACGTCCTCCCGGGTGATCGAGCCCGACGGGCCGGACCCGGTGAGCGTGCTCAGGTCGACCCCAAGGTCCTTGGCGAGCTTGCGCACCGGCGGCTTGGCCAGCACCGGTCCGCTGCTCCGGCCGTTGCCGTTGACCGCCGGAGGCGGGGGCTGCACCGGTGCCGGGACGACCGGCACCGGGCTGTGCTGGACCGGTGCGGCCGGTACCGCCGCCGGTGCGGAAGCGGCCGGAGCCGCGCCCTTGCGGGGGCGACGCTTCGCCGCCGTGGTACGCGGGCCGTACCCGACGAGAACGGCGGTACGGCCACCCGGGGCGGGACCACCGATCAGGCCCGGCTCGACCGCACCCTCGGTCGGCGCGACCTCGACGGCGGCCAACGACGCCGCCGACGGGGTGGGCAGGTCAGTGGCTGGCGCACCGGTGGTGGACTGCTCGACCGGGCCGGCGCCCGGTTCGGTGTCGATCGCGATGATCGGGGTGCCGACCTCGACGGTCGAGCCCTCCGGGTGGAAGATCGCCTGGACCTGGCCGGCCCACTTCGCCGGGATCTCCACGGCCGCCTTCGCCGTCTCCACCTCGACGATCGGCTGGTTCAGCTCGATCGTGTCGCCCACCTTGACCAGCCAGGCGAGGATCTCGCCCTCGGTCAGACCCTCGCCCAGGTCGGGCAGGTTGAATTCCTTGATCCGCGACATGCCGCTCACCAGCCGAAGGTGCGGTCGACGGCGTCGAGCACCCGGTCGAGGTCGGGAAGGTACTCCTCCTCCACCCGGGCCGCCGGGTAAGGGGTGTCGAAGCCGGCCACCCGCAGCACCGGCGACTCCAGCGAGTAGAAGCACTCCTCGGTGATCCGGGCCGCGACCTCCGCACCCATGCCCAGGTTGGACGGCGCCTCGTGCACCACCACCGCGCGACCGGTACGACGCACCGACTCGTACACCACACCGAGATCCAGCGGGGAGAGCGTGCGCAGGTCGATGACCTCCAGGTTCCGTCCGTCCTCGGCAGCGGCGGTCGCCGCGTCGAGGCAGGTACGCACCATCGGGCCGTACGCGAGCAGGGTGGCGTCGGTGCCGGCCCGCGCGACCCGGGACGCGTGCAGCGGGTACGCCTCGGACAGCGGGGCGTCCAGGTCGACCGGCCCCTTCTCCCAGTAACGCCGCTTCGGCTCCAGGAAGACGATCGGGTCGTCCGAGGCGATGGCCTGCTGGATCATCACGTACGCGTCCTGCGGGTTGGCGCAGGAGACCACCTTCAGCCCGGCGGTGTGCGCGAAGTACGCCTCGGGCGACTCGGAGTGGTGCTCCACCGCGCCGATGCCGCCGCCGAACGGGATCCGGATCACCATCGGGATGTTGAGCTTGCCCCGCGAGCGGTAGTGCATCTTCGCCACCTGCGACACGATCTGGTCGTACGCGGGGTAGACGAAGCCGTCGAACTGGATCTCGCAGACCGGACGGTAGCCCCGGATGGCCAGGCCGACCGCGGTGCCGATGATGCCGGACTCGGCCAGCGGGGTGTCGATCACCCGCTGGTCACCGAAGTCCTTCTGCAACCCGTCGGTGATCCGGAAGACGCCGCCGAGCTTGCCGACGTCCTCGCCCATGATGACGACCTTCGGGTCGTTCTCCAGTGCCTTGCGCAGGCCGGCGTTGAGGGCCTTGCCGAGGGTGAGCGTCTCCGTGGCCATCAGTGCGCGCTCCCCTCGAACGACTCCAGGTACCGGCTGAACTGCGCGCGCTGCTCGTCGAGCAGCGGCGACCCGTTGGGGTAGACGTGGTCGAACATGGTGTCCGGATCCGGGTTCGGCATGGCGAGCACCCGTTCACGCAGGTCCACCGCCTCCCGGCGGGCCTGCTCGTCGACCTCGCCGAAGAACCCGGCGTCGGCGATCTTCTCCCGCTCCAGGAACGCCTTCATCCGGGCGATCGGGTCCTTGGCCTGCCACGCCTCGACCTCGCTGGCGATCCGGTAGCGGGTCGGGTCGTCGGAGGTGGTGTGCGCGCCCATCCGGTAGGTGTACGCCTCGATCAGGCTCGGGCCCTGCCCGTGCCGGGCGTTGTCCAGCGCGTGCCGGGTCACCGCGTACGTGGCCAGCACGTCGTTGCCGTCGACCCGGATGCCGGGGAACCCGAAGCCGGCGGCCCGCCGGTAGAGGGGGATGCGGGTCTGTCGCTCCAGCGGCTCGGAGATGGCGTACTGGTTGTTCTGGCAGAAGAACACCAGCGGTGAGTTGAACACGCCGGCCCAGACGAACGCCTCGTTGACATCGCCCTGGCTGGTGGCACCGTCGCCGAAGTAGGCGATCACCGCCTCGCCGTCGTCGGTGCCGGTCTTGCCGTCCATCGCGACGCCCATGGCGTAGCCGGTGGCGTGCAGGGTCTGCGCGCCGATCACGATGGTGTACATGTTGAACTTGAACTCGTTCGGGTCCCAGCCACCCTGGTCGACCCCGCGGAACAGGCCCAGCGGCATGATCGGGTCGATGCCACGGCAGTAGAGCACGCCGTGCTCGCGGTAGGTGGGGAAGGCCATGTCCTGCGTACGCAGCGCCCGGCCGGAACCGACCTGCGCCGCCTCCTGGCCCAGCAGGCTCGCCCAGATGCCCAGCTCGCCCTGCCGTTGCAGGGCCGTCGCCTCGGCGTCCAGCTTCCGGACGAGCACCAGGTCGCGGTAGAGGCCGCGGTACTCCTCGTCGGTGAAGTCGACGCGGTACTCGGTGCCGTCCGGGCCGGTCACGCTCTCGATCCGCTCGCCGGAGGGCGTGAGCAACTGCACCAGCTCCGGATCGCCGGTGGTGGCCTTCCTGGATCGGGGTGCGGCTCGCCGGCCGCGGGCCGGAGCCCCGGGGTCGCCCTTTGCCATCCGTCTCTCCCTGTCGTGTCTGCGTCGGCACCGGGGGGTCACCCGGCCGCGCGACTCGTGCGCCCGTCCCGGCTGGTGCCGGGATGGTTCCTGGCGGCCGCGCCTGACCCCGGTAGGGGTTGCCGCGCGGCATGAGCCGGATTCTGGCCGAACCCGGTTCGGGAGCGCCGGTGCCCAGTCGCGCCTACCGCGTGGGTGCGCGGAGGTCGCGGCTGCGCTGCCGCCGTAACTCCAGTTTCGCATCAGAGGTGAGGCGTCCCACACCCCGCCCGCCCCGCATCCGGTGGCCAGCCCGCTTCGTTACCCGAAGTGCCGCAGTGTCGGGTCGAGCGACTCGCGGCCGTTGCGGTGGTGGTTCGTCACCATTCGGCCAGATACGCGTGTCGACACGCGGTGTGGTCTTGGCTGACGCAGAGTCACTGCCCCAGGCTGATCGCGCGGGTCGGCTCCAGCTTCCGAAAGGCCCGCGAGGGTGCCCGGAGGGCGGCTTCGACCAGGGGTGACGACGAGGGGGTGCGTGGTGTCCGAACCAGGTGAAGGCCCCGGTGCGCCGATCCTCGGCCGGCATCGGGCGCCCGGCTACCGGCGCGTGGTGGGTGCGCACCGGGCCGTGCGTACCGCCGGGCCCACCCGGGGCTATCTGCTGACGGTGGCGCTGCTCGCGGGCACCGCCTCGATGCCGGTCCTCGCCGCGATCAGCACCGGCTCCGCGACCGTCGGCAGTACGGCGCTGCCGGACGGCAGCACGCCGTTCATCCCGACACCCTCGGTCGGACCGGTGGTGGTCCCACCGCCACCCAGCGGCTCGCCGACCTCCATCGTGACCGCGGTGCCCTCGGTCGAACCGGCGGCGCCGCCGGTCGTCCCCGTGCTGCCGACGCCCCGACCGACGATCGTCGGTCCACCGGTCGAGCACACGCCGGCCCGTCGCCCCGGCGCGCCGACGACCGCGCCGGCCCCCCGGACACCCACCAGCACACCGGCCCCTCGCCCGGCGCCCGTCCCGACCCGGACACCCTCGCCGGCCCCGACCAGCGGCTCGCCCACGCCGACCACCTCGGCCGATCCGACCGCCTCGGCCGATCCGACCGCCTCGGCCGATCCGACCGCCTCGGCCGATCCGACCGCGTCCAACGACCCGCCCACCGCGGGCCCGGGCCCGTCAACCGATCCCTCGGCGTCCGCCGATCCGGGCTCGTCGGACGGTCCTACGGCGTCCGCCGCACCGACCACGTCGGGTGACCCGTCGCCGACGACCGACCCGAGCACATCCAGCGGCCCTTCCGCGTCCGCCGCGCCGACCGCGCCGGGCGGTCCGTCGGCCACCCCGAGCGGCGGTGGGTCCGCGCCGGAGCCCCCACCGGCCACCCTCGTGGCCGGGCCGCTGTCGCCCGGCACATCCGAGCGCACCGGCAGCGCCCGCACCCGGACGCGTTCCGCCTGCGGGGGCACTGCCGGCCCGCCGGCTCAACGGGCGGTGCCGGCCTGACCGGCGGTGCCGGACGCGGGGCGGTCCGGTGAGCGTGGGTGCGGGTCAGCCGTCGTCGGCGAGACGGTGCCGGTTGGCCTCGATCCAGGCGTCCAGAGCCGCCGGATCGTCCGGGTCGATGCCGTCGGCCATCAACTGGGCCACCGCGGCGGTGGCCGGGCTGCGCCGCTCGCCGGTCGCGTAGAGGCGGACGAACTCCGGCACCATCTCCTCGATCGCCGCGTCCGTGGCGGCAGCCGCCGACTCGGGCAGCCCACGCCGGTGGGCCGCGTATCCGGCCCAGGCGCGCAGTACCCGGGGCAGCATCGCCGCGTCGTCCATGTCGAGTACGGCACGGCGGTGCACCCAGTCGAGCAGGAAGAGGCCGGCGACCGTCGGGCTCCACCGCAGCGGGTCGGCGTCGGGAAAGGTGGCCGCGTGGTCGAGCAGCAGGCCCAGACAGAAGTGCAGCGAGGCCAGTTCGGCATCGTCGACCGCGTCAAGTCCGGCCCGGGCGGCGTCCGGTGAGCCCAGGAAACGGCGGATCTCCGCGGCTCGCTCGGCGTCGGGCAACGGGTCGTCGGCCTGCCGGGGTGGGGGTGCGGTCGCGGCCGGCAGCACCGCCAGCCGGGCCCCGACCAGCGCCCGGTCGGTGGCGAGTGAGGCGGCACCGGGCAGCTGGCCCAGATGGTCGGTCACGGCGAGATGCCGGCTCACCTGGTCGCGCATCCGGGTCGGGCTCTCCTCCCGGAACCAGGTCAGCTCGTCCTCGGCGCACAGTTGCCGGACCTGCTCCAGAATCCGGCCGGCCGGACCGCCGACGAAGACGTCCTTGGTGATGCCGATGTTGTGGTCGATCAGGGCGACCAGGGCGTGTTCCGGCCCACCGGTGGCATCGTCGTAGGCGAACGTGGCCAGGTAGGAGGTCTGGTCGCCGTACACGTCGCCGTACGCCCAGGTGCCGGTGACGTGCACCTTGCCGAGCTGCCCGGACCAGGCCGGTGCGGTCGCACCGGGTCGCACCCGGTCCGCACCCGCCGCGTCCGGCACCAGGGCCGCGAAGACGGCGCGGACCGTCGTCGCCGCGACCGCCCGTCGTCGCGAGGTGGCGGCGAGGAACTCGCCCACGAAGTCGCGCACCGCCGCCTCCCGGTCCGTCTCGGCGACCTCGTACACGCTGCCGAGCAGGGCCGCACCGAGCATCTCCGCGTCGAGGGCCGAGTCGAGCTTGGTCACGTCGCGTGCGGCGTGCAGCACCGCGTCGTAAGGGGTCTGTGGCGTGGCCATGACTCGACCCTACGCCGATCGCGCGGTGTCCAGGAACGTTCGGCGGCCGGGTCAGCGGTGTCGGGCCACCTCGAGGACCGTACGTGCGTCGGCGTGCGCGGCGATCACCGCCCGCACCGGGGCCAGCACCTGCTGTTCACCGACGGTGGCGACGGCCCGGGTCAGCCGCGCCTCCGCCCGCTGGCGAGCCTGCCGCGCGGCCCACCTCACCAGCGGTCGGGTCAGGGCGGCGACGAGCGCCCCGGTCAGCAGTCCACCGAGCAGCAGCAGGGTCGGCACCGGTACCTCACCGACCATCGGGTGCCGCAGCTCCGGCAACCCGAGTGCCCGCATCGCGTAGCCGAGGACCAGCCAGCCCAGCCCGGCCGCCGCGGCGAGCGTCACCAGCCACTGCACCCCGCCGACCAGTCGCCACCAGACACGGGGACGGTCGACGCCGAGATCGGTGCTGGCCAGCGCGCCGTCCAGGGCGTCCGGCAGGTCGCCGAGGCGGGAGCGGGCCGCCGCGGCCATCGCGTCCGGCCAGGCGTTCGGCAGCCCGGCCCCGGCCCGCTCGGCCACCGTCCGCAGGGCCAACGCCAACGCCGACTTGTCGGCCGCGTTGGGCTCGGGCACCGAGGTCGCGGCCACCAGGCTCTCCGCCGGGTCACCGCCGGCCCGCCGGTCGGGCAGATGCAGCCGGCGCAGCGGATCGGCCCGCAGCCGCCGCCAGAGCCGCAGCAGGGGCCAGCCGGTGGCCGCCGCGGCGCGATGCCGGTACGCCTGCTCGACCGCCGCCACGACCGTCGGCACTCCCGCTGTCCTGCACAGGGCACGGTCCAGCGCGGTGACCGCGGGATCGTCGGCGGCGAGCGCGGTGCGGGGCGCGCCGACCATGTCGTCCAGCGCATCGACGACGGCGTCGACGTCACCGGAGAGGCGACGCAGCGCGGCCTGTCGTTCGGCGACGGTACGCTCCAGCGCCGCCCGCAGCCGCTCCGGGCCGTCCGGGTCGGCGACGGTGGTGGCCAGCAGCGGCACCTCGGCCAGCCCGTCCGCGTCGAGCAGGCGGCGCAGGTCGGCCAGTACCCGGGGCACCTCGGCCGGCGGCAGCCGGTCGGTCTGGTTGAGCACGACCACCGTCACGTCCCGGTGCCGGTGGAACTCGCGGAGATAGCCGCGGTGCATCACCCGGTCGGCGTACTTCTGCGGGTCGACCACCCAGACCACCAGGTCCACGAGGCCGAGCAGTCGGTCCACCTCCAGCCGGTGCGAGTGCTCGACGGAGTCGAAATCCGGCAGGTCGAGCAGGATCAGCCCGTGCAGCGTGGACTCGTCGTCGCCGTCGAGCAGGCTCTCCCGGACGAACCGGTGGCGGGGCAGCACGCCGAGCCAGTCGAGCAGCCGGGTGCCCCCGTCGAGTGGGCCCCAGACGCAGGCGTGCGTAACCCCGGTGGTGGGTCGGCGTACCCCGACGGGTGAGAGGTCCATCCGGGCCATCGCGTTGAACAGGCTCGACTTGCCGCTGCCGGTGGCTCCGGCCAGCGCCACCACGGTGTGGTCGCGCGACAGCGCGAGCCGGGTGCCGGCCCGTTCGACAAGGGTGCGGGCCGGTACCAGCGGGGTGTCCGGCAGGTGCCCGTCGACGATGCCGAGGAAGCGCCGCACTGCCTCCAGCCGGGCGACCAGTTGGTCGGCGTCCACCCGCCCGTCGGCGATCCGCAACGCCTCGCGGAGGCGTCCGCCCATGCCGGTCACGGCCGCTCCCCATCGGTCACCGGGGCGTCGACGCCCGTCGTCTGGGCGCTGAGCACGGGCGCGGCGTCGGCGAAGCCGCTGCGCAACCGGGCCGCCTCGACCCGTTCGGCCGCCTGGCGCAACGCCGTCGCGGTCCGGGCCGCCGGTCGGGTCTGCCGGGTCCGGGTGAGATAGCGGGTGGCCTCGTCGTCCAGCAGCACCGTCACCCGCTCCAGCAGGTCCTCGCGGGCCTTTCTGGCCAGCGTACGGACGGCCTGGTCGCCGAAGATCGCCTGAAGCACCGCCTGACCGGCGAGGGTGGTGCCGGCCCCGGTGGCGACCTCCAGCCCGGTCGGGATGAAGGCGGTGGAGGCGAAGACAGCGATCATCACGGCCAGTCCGGTGGCGTTTACCGCGTACGCCGCCGTCCGGGCCACGAAGCGTCGGTCGCCACCTTCGGCCCGGACCAGCTCCAGCACGCCGCGCTGCCAGTCGCGCACCAGCCGCTCGGCGCGCTGCGGCAGGTCGGCGGCGTGGTGCGCCAGGTCGGGTTCGAGCAGGGCCGCGCCGGCCGGGTGCGCCTTCCAACCGGTGTACGCGTGCTCGGCCGCCTCGGCGGCCACCCCGCGCAGCAGGGTGACCAGTTGCGACTCGATCGCGTCGCGCAGCTCGACGGCGGGGGCCGGGCGGCGGGAGAAGGAGGCCATGACACGGTCCCGTAGCCGGCCGATCCGCGCCTCGAGGGTGCGGAAGAGGTCGCTGGTGCCGACGAACTCCTGCCAACGGGCGAGCACCTCGCCACGGAGCAGTCGACCGTCGCGCAGCCCCTGCTCGACGGTCCGGTGCGCGGCCCGGTACGCCGCGCGTACCCGGTCGTCCAGCGCGTCGGCGGCGGTGACCTGCTCGTCGACGGCGAGGGCCAGGCTCTCGACGGTGGGTTGCAGCAGGGCCAGCGCGCCGCCGAGGGTCTGCCGGACCACCGCCGCACGGGCCTCCGCGTCGGCGGCGAGCCGGGCGAACCAGTCGGCCAGCGGTGCGGTGCTGCGGCCCGGTAGCAGCCCCTGCCCGTCGATCCAGGTCTCCGGGAGCACGAACAGCGGCGCGGCGTCGAGGCCCTGCTCGGCGAGCATCTCGGCGAGGTGGGCGGCCACCTCGTCGGTCGCCTCCGCGGGCACCCGGTTGAGCACCAGGGCGAGGACCGCACCCCTGGCCCGGGCGTTGTGCAGCAGCTCCCAGGGGACGGCGTCGGCGTACCGGGCGGCGGTGGTGACGAAGAGCCAGAGGTCGGCGGCGGCGAGCAGCTGGCTGGCCAGGGCCCGGTTGGCGTCGACCACCGAGTCGATGTCGGGGGCGTCCAGGAACGCCAGCCCCGGGGGTAGCGCCGGGGCGGTGACCAGGTGCAGGGTGCGGGGATCGTCGCCGGGCTGGTTGGTGCGGGTCAGCCCGGGCAGCAGCTCGCCCCGGCGGAACCAGGCCGAGTCGGCCGGGTTGCAGACCAGTACCGGCGACCGGGTGGTGGGTCGCAGCACGCCGGCCGCGCTGACCCGGGCCTGCACCAGGCTGTTGACCAGGGTCGACTTGCCGGCACCGGTGGATCCGCCGACCACCACGAGCAGCGGTGCGTCGAGGCGGGCCAGGCGGGGCAGCAGGTAGTCGTCGAGCTGGTCGGCGAGGGCGGCGACGGTGCGTGCGGCCAGCTCGGCCGAGGGCAGGGCCAGCGGGAACCGGGCCGCCCCGATCGCGGCGCGCAGGCTGGTCAGGGCGTCTGGCAGAGTGTCGTCCCCGGTGGGCGCGGGCCGGTCCTCGCCGGCGCCGGTGGACCCGGTGCGGGCTGCGACGGCGGGCGCGCCGGACGGTGAGGCGGAATCGCCGTGCGTCGTCACCGCTAAAGCGTGCCCGACCGACACAAGGTAAGACAACCGGTCGGTAGGACTGGTGGGTTGCGTCGATCCGACTCAACCTTGACTTGACGATTTCCGAGGGCGTGGCACTATTGAGTCAAGTTCACTCAACTTGAGGTGGGGTCGCTGCGGACGGCAGGTGCCGCGCAGCGGGACGGGAGGGCCCGTCACCTGCTCAACGTAACGAAGCGAGGAAGCGAAGATGGCACGTGCGGTCGGTATCGACCTCGGCACGACGAACTCCTGCGTCAGCGTTCTGGAGGGCGGTGAGCCCACCGTCATCGCCAACGCTGAGGGCTCGCGGACGACCCCGTCGATCGTCGCGTTCGCCCGTAACGGCGAGGTGCTCGTCGGTGAGGTCGCCAAGCGCCAGGCGGTGACGAACCCGGACCGGACGATCCGCTCGGTCAAGCGGGAGATCGGCACCAACTGGTCCGTCGACATCGACGGCAAGAAGTACACCCCGCAGGAGATCTCGGCCCGGACGCTGATGAAGCTCAAGCGGGACGCCGAGGCCTACCTGGGCGAGCAGATCACCGACGCGGTGATCACCGTCCCGGCCTACTTCAACGACGGCCAGCGTCAGGCCACCAAGGAGGCCGGTGAGATCGCCGGCTTCAACGTGCTGCGGATCGTGAACGAGCCGACCGCGGCAGCCCTGGCGTACGGGCTGGACAAGGGCTCCAAGGAGCAGACCGTCCTGGTCTTCGACCTCGGTGGCGGCACCTTCGACGTGTCGCTGCTGGAGTTGGCCGAGGGCGTCATCGAGGTCAAGTCGACCAGCGGTGACAACCTCCTCGGTGGCGACGACTGGGACCAGCGGATCATGGATCACCTGGTGAAGACCTTCCGGGGCGAGCACGGCATCGACCTGTCGCAGGACAAGATGGCGATGCAGCGGCTCAAGGAGGCCGCCGAGAAGGCCAAGATCGAGCTGTCCGCCGCCACCACCACCAACATCAACCTGCCGTACATCACCGCCGGGGCGGCCGGTCCGCTGCACCTGGACGTGACCCTCAGCCGGGCCGAGTTCCAGCGGATGACGCAGGACCTGCTGGACCGCTGCAAGGGCCCGTTCGAGCAGGCCGTGAAGGACGCCGGGATCAAGGTCTCCGACGTCGACCACGTGATCCTCGTCGGTGGCTCGACCCGGATGCCCGCGGTGACCGACCTGGTCAAGCAGCTCACCGGCAAGGAGCCGAACAAGGGCGTCAACCCGGACGAGGTCGTGGCGGTGGGCGCTGCCCTGCAGGCCGGCGTGCTCAAGGGCGAGGTCAAGGACGTCCTGCTGCTCGACGTGACGCCGCTGAGCCTGGGCATCGAGACCAAGGGTGGCATCTTCACCAAGCTCATCGAGCGCAACACCACCATCCCGACCAAGCGTTCCGAGGTGTTCACCACCGCCGACGACAACCAGCCGTCGGTGCTGATCCAGGTCTTCCAGGGCGAGCGTGAGATCGCCGCGTACAACAAGAAGCTCGGCACCTTCGAGCTGACCGGCCTCCCGCCGGCCCCGCGCGGCGTGCCGCAGATCGAGGTCACCTTCGACATCGACGCCAACGGCATCGTCAACGTCCACGCCAAGGACCTGGGCACCGGCAAGGAACAGAAGATGACGATCACCGGCGGCTCGTCGCTGCCGAAGGACGACATCGAGCGGATGCGCCGGGACGCCGAGGAGCACGCGGAGGAGGACAAGCGCCGCCGCGAGGAGGCCGAGACCCGCAACGTGGCCGAGGCTCTGCAGTGGCAGACCGAGAAGTTCCTCGCCGAGAACGGTGACAAGCTCCCCGCCGAGAACCGCGAGAAGCTCAACGAGGCCCTCGGCGAGCTGCGTGGCGCTCTCGGTGGCAGTGACATCGAGAAGATCAAGTCGGCGCACGAGCGGCTCGCGCAGGTCTCCCAGGAGGCGGGCTCGCTGCTCTACGCCCAGCAGGCCGAGCAGGCCCAGCCGGGTGGCGAGGCCGGCGACGGTCCGGCCGGCGGTGCCGGTGCGGCCGGTGGCGCGCAGGCCGGTGGCGCGCGGCCCGGTGCGGACGACGTGGTCGACGCGGAGATCGTGGACGAGGACAAGAAGTGACGGTCCTGGCCACCCGAGCGCACGGGCAGAGGGATGAGGTAGTCGTATGACGGAGAAGCCACGAGCCGCCGACCCGGGTGATACCGGGTCGGCGCCGGGTGGCTCGGCGTCCGAGCCGGCCACCGGCGACGCGCCGCGGGTCGTCATCCGCAACAACCGCAAGATCAGTGAAATCCGTGAACCGGACGGCACGGCCGCCGACGCTGGGCCGGACGTGCCGGCGGAGGGTCTGGTCGAAGAGGCCGAGGTCGTGGTCGACTCGATCGAGGTCGAGGCGAGCGCACTGAGCGACGCGTCCACCGAGGGGCCACCGGTCGTGGACGCGCCGGCACAGCCGGTCGGGGAGCCGTCCGAGCCGGCCGCCGGCGGGCTGGGTGCCGAGCTGGAGGCGCTCCGCGCCGAGCTGGACGAACGCACCCGCGACGTGCAGCGGGTGTCGGCCGAGTACGCCAACTACCGCAAGCGGGTCGAGCGCGACCGTGGCCTGGTGACCGAGCAGGCGACCGGGTCCGTGCTCGCCGCGCTGCTGCCGATCCTGGACGATCTCGACCGCGCTCGGGAGCACGGCGACCTGGTCGGCCCCTTCGGTTCAGTGGCCGAGCAGCTCGTCACCGCGCTCGGCAAGTTCGGGCTGACCCCGTTCGGTGAGCAGGGCGACCCGTTCGACCCGACGCGGCACGAGGCGGTGGCCCACCAGACCTCGGCCGACGTCACCGAGCCGACCTGCGTACAGGTGATGCGTCGGGGCTATCAGGTCGGTGAGCGACTGCTGCGGCCCGCGCTGGTCGCGGTCGCCGACCCGGAATAGTGCGCGACGGTGACCTGGCCGCCCCGCCCGCCGAGACCCGGCGGGCGGGGCGGACCGGGCCCGGCGGTGGGGAGGAGGTGTACGGGTGAGTTCGAAGGACTGGATCGAGAAGGACTACTACGCGGTCCTGGGCGTGGCGAAGGCCGCGCCGGCTGATGAGATCAAGAAGGCGTACCGCAAGCTGGCCCGCGAGTCGCACCCGGACCACAACCCCGGTGACGCCAAGGCCGAGGAGCGTTTCAAGGCGGTGTCCGAGGCGTACGCGGTGCTCGGTGACGACGCCAAGCGCCGCGAGTACGACGAGATGCGCTCGTTGTTCGGTTCGGGCGCGTTCCGGCGTGGTGCCCGGCAGGGCGGCCAGCCGGGCGGCGTGCCGTTCGACGTCTCCGACCTGTTCGGTGGCGCGCAGGCAGGTGGCGGCCGGTTCGCCGGTGGCAACATCTCCGACCTGTTCAGCTCGATCTTCTCCGGCGGCGGGGGTGCGGGCGCGCCCGGTCCGGCCCGGGGCCGGGACATCGAGACCGAAGTGGCGCTCGACTTCGACCACGCGGTACGCGGCGTGACCCTGCCGCTGACGTTGCGGGCACCCGGTGTCTGCGACACCTGCCACGGCAACGGCGCCAAGCCCGGCACCGTGCCACGCACCTGCCCGGTCTGCCACGGCGCCGGGGTCACCAACCGGAACCAGGGCGCGTTCAGCTTCTCCGAGCCCTGCCGCAACTGTCAGGGCGTGGGCACGGTGGTGGACGAGAAGTGCCCGGAGTGCCAGGGCACCGGCGGGGTCACCAAGACCCGTACGCTCAACGTCCGCTTTCCCGCCGGGGTGGCCGACGGCCAGCGGATCAGGCTGGCCGGCCGGGGTGAGCCGGGTGAGCGCGGCGGCCCGGCGGGTGATCTGTTCGTGCACGTGAAGGTCCGGCCGGACGAGGTGTTCGGGCGCACCGGCGACGACCTCACGCTCACCGTGCCGATCACGTTCGCGGAGGCCGTCCTCGGCACCGATCTGCGGGTACCGACGCTCGACGGTCCGGTGACCCTGCGGGTGCCGCCGGGTACGCCGAGCGGTCGCATCCTGCGTGCCCGGGGCAAGGGTGTCAGCCGCCGGGACGGCCAGGCCGGTGACCTGTTGGTCACCCTCGACGTGGTGGTGCCGGCGGGGATCTCGGACGAGGCACGGGCCGCTCTGGAGACGTTCGCCGAGCAGACCCCGCCGGCGGCCCGGGAACATCTCGACGCGCGGGTGCGTCGGTTCGGTTGATCGGTGAAGCGGTGCGGAGGTGAACGGGATGGACGGGTTCGTCGGCTCGGATGACCCGGCATACGAGGCCAAGGTGCTGATGATCTCGGTCGCGGCGCGGATGGCGGGGATGCACCCGCAGACGCTGCGCCAGTACGACCGGCTCGGCCTGGTGCAGGCCGGCCGGGCGGCCGGTGGTGGTCGGCGGTACAGCGTCCGGGACGTGGTGCTGCTGCGCGAGGTGCAGCGGCTCAGCCAGGACGACGGCGTCAACCTCGCCGGGATCAAGCGGATCATCGGGCTGGAGCGACTGCTGGAGCAGGCGCAGCAGCGGGTCGCCCAGCTGGAGGCCGAGCTCGACGCCGCGTACCGCCGGATGGCCGAGCTGGAGTCGTTGGCCCGCTTCCCCGGCCGGGATCTCGTACCCACCAACCAGACCTCGACCGCCCTGGTGGTCTGGCGTCCCCGACGCAGCCCCGGGCGCTGACGCCCGCCATCGCCGAAAGGGTGTGGCTCCGCCAGGCGGAGCCACACCCTTTCCGCGTGTCCGCCGACCCTGCGCTGCTGGTATTTCCGCAAACCCGAGCGCCGGACGGGTTGTCCCGACTAGCCTTCAGAAATAACGTCTAAACCAACTCAATCCGGACTCCGATCTGGCGGGGGGAGCCATGACGGAAGCGGCGAGGAAGGTGGCCGAGCAGACGGAGCAACGCCTCGACGACCTGGCTGAGAGCGTCCAGCACCGGTTCGACCGGATCACCAAGGGACGTCTCTCCGGCCAGAGCCAGGCGGACAGATCCGTCGACCGGGGCGCCACGGAACGCGGCCGGGTCGGTCGTGGTGCCGGCCAGGTGCGCAGTGACCAGCACCGTCGTGAGCGGGGCGGGTCGCGCTGACGATCCGCCGACGTGCGGGCCGGGAGCCACGGGGGGTCCCGGCCCGTTCGGCACGTTCAGAGTCGGCGATTCTCCCGGACCAGCCCACCCTCGCACCACTCCCGGTACACGAAGAGCTCCGGCCGGGTCAGCAGTACCCGGCTGTTGTGCGCCCAGGTACGCATCAACTCGTCGCCGTTGCGCTCGGCCTGGTCGACGAGCTTCCGGAAGCGACGCTTCGGGTGTGCCCGGAAGTTCGTCCGGATCCCGTCGGCGGCGTAGATGTAGAGGCAGTGCAGCGCGAACCGACGCGCCGGACAGCGGGTGTCCATGGCGAGATCGAACAGCGTCGTCACCAGCCGGTCACCGGAGACCAGCAGGTCCCAGTCCGGCGGCATCGACGTCAACGGGACCGAGTCGGGTTGGTAGGCCCACGCTCGCAACTCCGCCGGGCTCGGATCGACGGGGTTGGCGAAGCCGTGGAACGCTGACTCCTGCACGCTCACCGGCCAACCTTCCGCTTCCGCCCGCAGGGACGTGCGCCCACCGGGAACCTGGCTGCTGGGGCGACACGTTAACGCGGTACCGGTGAGTACCGGTAGACCCTGCGGGAAGCAATTCGGCATCTGTTGGTCGACGGGGGCCGTCCGGACGGTCTCACCGGCCGGTGAGCGGTCACGCCCGGTCGGCCACCGGTGCCGGTCGCGCCCGTTGGGCCCGGGCCCGCGCCCGCAGCCACTGCTTGAACCAGCCCAGATCCGGCAACCGGGCGAGCATCGGCCCGGTCACCACCGTGATCAGTACATACGCCGTGGCGAGCGCCGCCAACTGCGGATCGACGCCGCCGGCGGCCACCGCCAGCCCGGCGATGACGATGGAGAACTCGCCCCGGGGCACGAGTGCCAACCCGGCCCGCCAGCGTCCCGGCTCGGCGATCCCGGCCCGCCGGGCCGCCAGGTAGCCGGTCAACGTCTTCGTGCCCATCGTCACGAAGGCGAGCAGCAGCGCCGGCAGCAGCACCGGCGGGATGCCCCGAGGGTCGGTGACCAGGCCGAAGAAGACGAAGAACACGGCGGCGAACAGGTCCCGCAGCGGAGTGAGCAGTTCGGTGGCGTGGTGGGCGACCGGGCCGGACAGCGCGATGCCGACCAGGAACGCGCCGACCGCCGCCGAGACCTGGAGCTTCGCCGCGATGCCGGCCACCAGGAGGGTCAGCCCGAGCACACCGAGCAGCAGCGCCTCGGCGTCGTCGGCCGACATGAGTCTGGAGATCTGCTTGCCGTACCGGACGGCGACCACAAGGACCGCGATGACGGTCACCACCGCGATACCCAGGCCGACGCCGCCCTTCGCCACACCCACGCCGGCCAGCAGGGCGGTCACCAGGGGCAGGTAGAACGCCATCGCCAGATCCTCGATCACCAGCACCGAGAGGACCACGGGTGTCTCTCGGTTACCGAGCCGGCCCAGGTCGGCGAGGATCTTGGCGATCACCCCCGAGGACGAGATCCAGGTGATCCCGGCGAGCACCACCGCGGACACCCAGCCCCAACCGAGCAGCAGCGCGAAGGCCGCCCCCGGCAAGGCGTTGAGCAGCGCGTCGATCAGCCCGGCGGGCGCGGACGCCCGCAGGTTGCCGACTAGTTCGGTGGCCGAGTACTCCAGGCCGAGCATCACCAGCAGCAGGATCACGCCGATTTCCGCGCCGACGGCGAAGAATTCCTCGCTGGCGTTGAGTTCCACGATGCCGCCGTGGCCGAAGGCGAGTCCGGCGAGCAGGTACAGCGGGATCGGTGACAGGCCGATCCGGCGGCTGAGCCGCCCGAGCAGACCGAGCAGGAACAGCAGGGCGCCGACTTCGACAAGCAGGGTCGTGGTCTCGTGCATCCGCGCCTCAGCCGTCCGGATCGCCGTCGGCGAGGATGGCCGTCACGGCGTCGAGGCCGTGACGGGTCCCGACGACGACCACCACGTCGCCCGCGGCGAACCGGAACGATGGAGCCGGCGAGACGTTCACCTCGCCGTTGCGCAGCACGGCCACGATCGAGGCGCCGGTGCGGGTCCGGGCCTTGGTGTCCCCCAACGGCCGGTTGACGTACAGCGAGGAGGCCGGAATGGCGATCTGCTCGGTGAGCAGCCCGGCGGCCTGCTCGCGTAGCCCGGAGAGTTGGCCGAGCATGAGCGACGCGCCGAGGATGTCGGCCAGCGCCTCCGCCTCGTCATCGGTGAGCGGGATGTCCGCCGCGCTGGCGTCCGGGTCGTCCGGGTCGTACAGGACAAGGTCCCGGCGGCCACTGCGATGGGAGACCACGCCCAGGCGACGGCCGGACTCCGTCACCAGTTCGTGGCGGACACCGATCCCCGGTAAGGCAGTCTGTTCGACACGTACTCGCACCCCGGCAACGCTACCGGCACGCCGCCGGACGTACGGAGCCGGCGCAGCGGGTACGACACGCGCGACGGCCGCCTGACGGCTCAGCCGAACTCGGTGAGCCGGCAGGTCAGCGGGGGCCGGTCAACGCGGCTCACGGTCACCGCGACCAGGCAGCCCCGCTCGGGGTCGAGGACGATCCGCAGCCTCCGACGGTCCGGCAGGGCGAAGCCGTTGTACGGCGACGGTTCGTTACCCAGCGGGCTGGCGTCGATGTGGACCAGGCCGGTGGCGTCCGGCTCGGTCACCGCCGACACCACGACCCGGGACAGCAGGTCCACCGGGCGGAGCAACTCCACCAACCAGGCGTCCACGACCGCCGGCCACGAGTAGAAGTACCGGGGGTCGTCCCGCGAGTCCTCCTCCGGCACCGGGGAGCTGAGCTGCTCGCCGTCGCCGCTCACCTGCACCAGGTGCCGGCCGTCGCAGCGGCGGTGCACCTCGCCGTCGGCGTCCCTGACGGTGTACGACCAGCGCAGCAGGCCGGGAGCGGCCAGCCGGTGCTCGGACAGGTGCTGGACGGTGCCGTCCGGCCCGGTCGTGCCGACGCTCGCGGTCGCCGACGCCACCGCGTCACGGGTCACCAGGGACAGCCACCTCGTCACGTTGATCTGCATGCCGTCCCTCCATCTGGTCGACTCTGACCACCCATGATGCCGACACGACGGGCACCTGCTCGGTGGAACTGCGACCAACGAGTACGGGCCAGGCAGCGTGCACGACCCAGTACCCGCCCGCTTCGACGTCGAGGGCCACATCTACCTGGGCCGGCCGGTCACCGCCACCGGTGCGCGAGCAGGACGCGGCCGGGGTCGAGTAGCCGCAGATCGTCTCGGTGCCGGCGTCCTCGTCCGGGATCCCGTCGGCTCCCGTGCCGGGATAGCGGTAGAGGACCACGCGGGACGGCAACTGTGCTGTCCCGAACTCCATGGTCACTCGTCGGGTCGTCCCGGTGAGCCGGGCCGCGGGCCAGTCGACGTGTCGTGGCGGGCCGGTGACCGGACCGCCACGAGCCGACCAGTCCACCATGATTCTTCGTAGTGGCTCTCGTCGTGCCCCGGCGACGAGGCTCAGTGCCGGCGGCTCCAGCGGAGCGGTGAGCAGCGCGTCGGACAGGTAGGGGGTGTCGCCGTCCTGGCGGGTGCCGCCGGTCGGCCCGTCGCTCTGCCCGGGCGCCGGACCGCAGCCCGTCGCGCCGAGCACCATGACGGCGGCCGTCACCGCGCTGGCACACGCGATGACGGCCCCGCGCCACGGATACGTACCCGGTCGGGAATCAGTTGTTGGAACCACACTGAATCTCGTCGTCGTTCTCTTCGTAGGCCGCGGCGCTCACCGGCTGTCCGTTGAGAATCCCACTGCCGAATCCTTCGGTCCGCCACCGGTGCCAGGAGCCGTTGTCGCAATTGACGTCAACGGTCACCCGAACACGCCAAGCAGTTTTCGGACCGGTCGTCTTGGTCTTCATGTGTTCCCAGCCGTACCAGCGGGAACGGTAACTCTTGCCGGTGATCGTGTTGTTGGCGATCGTGTTGCCCTGGCAGAAGGACTCGACCCTGGTGTGGATCTGGTTGTCGGTGGTGTAGGACGCGTGTGGCAGGTCGACCCGTACGCCGCAGTCACCGGCGGCGGCGAGGGTACGCCCCTGTTGCTGGTACGCGGCCTGGCCCCGTGCCGTGAGGGCGGTCGACTCGTCCTTCTCCGCGGCGTGCGCGGCGTTGGCCGTTCCGGCCACGGTTACCACCGCCATCGCGAAAACACTCGCGACTCGCGTCGTCACGCGCATGTGCCCCGTCCTTTCAGGAGTGGTTGAGGTCTATTCCCAAGCTTCAACAATCGGATCTGGGTGGGAACCCCTCGTCGGGGTGACAAAACGCACCCGTAATCAGCTGGTGGGAACCCTCAGTAAAGGGGCCTTGCCATTCGAGGGGTGCTGCGGTATCGCCGCACGATCATCAGTGGCTGGCCTCCGCGAATGTCGGCGGTCGGGAGAATTCGGCGGCGCTCGCCCGGCGCGGGCGGGCCGCCATGATGTTGACGCGGTGTGACGGTGGATCTCCGTTTCGGTCCGGCGAGGTATTTCGAGCGTGTTGCGGGGCCGACCCGGACCTGGTACTTGGCGTCCGGCAACTAGTGACACAGCTCACACCGCTTGGGTTGAGTGGAATAGACTCAACTCTGGTTCTGTCGGTACCAGTGGACACACCGATCCAGGGGAGCCCATGAACACCGAACGCCTCACCACCAAGAGCCGCGAGACCATCACCGGCGCCGTCGCCCTGGCGAACCAGCGGGGGCACGCCACCGTTGAACCGTGGCACCTGCTGCTGTCGCTGCTGGACACCGAGGGCTCGACCGCCGCCGGCCTGCTGCGCGCCGTCGGGGCCGACCCGGCCGAGCTGCGCCGCGCCACCCAGCGCTCCGTCGACGGGCTGCCCGCCGCACGCGGGTCCAGCATCGCCGAGCCGACGTTGGCCCGCGAGTTCGTCAACGCCATCGGTGCCGCCGAGCAGATTGCCCGCCCCCTGGGCGACGAATACACCTCCACCGAGCACCTGCTCGCCGGGCTGGCCCGGGTCGGCGGGGCCGTGTCCGCCGCGCTCAAGGCCGCCGGTGCCACCGAGGAGAGCCTGGTCGCCGCCTTCCCGACGGTACGCGGCGGTGATCGTCGGGTGACCACTGCGGACCCGGAGCAGACCTACCAGGCGCTGACCAAGTACGGCGTGGACCTGACCGCCAGCGCCCGGGACGGCAAGATCGACCCGGTGATCGGGCGGGACTCCGAGATCCGTCGGGTGATCCAGGTGCTGTCCCGGCGTACCAAGAACAACCCGGTGCTGATCGGCGAGCCCGGCGTGGGCAAGACCGCCATCGTCGAGGGCCTGGCCCAGCGGATCGTCGCCGGCGACGTGCCCGAGTCGCTGCGCGACAAGAAGCTGGTCTCGCTCGATCTCGGCGCGATGGTCGCCGGTGCGTCGTACCGGGGCCAGTTCGAGGAGCGGTTGAAGTCCGTCCTGGAGGAGATCAAGAACTCTGACGGGCAGGTCATCACCTTCCTCGACGAGCTGCACACCGTCGTTGGCGCCGGCAAGGGCGAGGGCTCGATGGACGCCGGCAACATGCTCAAGCCGATGCTGGCCCGCGGTGAGCTGCGCATGGTCGGCGCGACCACACTCGACGAGTACCGCGAGCACATCGAGAAGGACCCGGCCCTGGAGCGCCGCTTCCAGCCTGTGCTGGTCGGTGAGCCCACCGTCGAGGACACCATCGGCATCCTGCGCGGGCTCAAGGAGCGCTACGAGGTGCACCACGGCGTACGCATCACCGACGCCGCGCTGGTTGCCGCCGCCGCCCTCTCCGACCGGTACATCACCGACCGGTTCCTGCCGGACAAGGCCATCGACCTGGTCGACGAGTCGGCGTCCCGACTCCGGATGGAGATCGACTCCCGGCCGGTCGAGGTGGACGAGATCGAGCGCGCGGTGCGCCGGCTGGAGATCGAGGAGATGGCGCTGGCCAAGGAGCCGGACGCCGCCTCCGCCGAGCGCCTGGAGCGGCTACGCAAGGAACTGGCCGACAAGCGGGAGCAGCTCACCGCCCTGTCCGAGCGGTGGCAGCTGGAGAAGAGCCACATCACCAAGCTCTCCACCGCCAAGGAGGAGCTGGAGCGGCTCGGCGGCGAGGCGGAACGGGCCGAGCGTGACGGCGAGCTGGAACGCGCCGCCGAGCTGCGGTACGGCCGGATCCCGGCGCTCCAGGCCGAGCTGGCCACCGCCGAGGAGGAGCTGGCTCGGCTGCAGTCCGCCGGCGCGATGCTCAAGGAGGAGGTCGGCGCGGACGACATCGCCGCCGTGGTCGCCTCCTGGACCGGCATCCCCGCCGGCCGGCTGCTGGAGGGTGAGACCGCCAAGCTGCTGCGGATGGAGGAGTCGCTGCGCGGGCGCGTGGTCGGCCAGTCCGAGGCGGTCGCGGCGGTCTCGGACGCCGTCCGACGCGCGCGGGCCGGAGTCGCCGACCCGGACCGCCCGACCGGCAGCTTCCTCTTCCTGGGCCCGACCGGTGTCGGCAAGACCGAGCTGGCCAAGGCGCTCGCCGAGTTCCTCTTCGACGACGAGCGGGCGATGGTCCGCATCGACATGAGCGAGTACGGCGAGAAGCACTCGGTGGCCCGCCTGGTCGGCGCACCGCCCGGCTACGTCGGCTACGAGGAGGGCGGCCAGCTCACCGAGGCGGTTCGCCGCCGGCCGTACTCGGTGATCCTGCTGGACGAGGTGGAAAAGGCTCACCCGGACGTCTTCGACATCCTGCTCCAGGTGCTCGACGACGGCCGGCTCACCGACGGCCAGGGGCGTACGGTCGACTTCCGCAACGCCATCCTGATCCTCACCTCGAACCTGGGTTCGGCGGTCATCAGTGATCTGACGCTGGCTGAGGAGCAGCGCCGCGAGGGCGTCCTGGCCACGGTCCGGTCGCACTTCAAGCCGGAGTTTCTCAACCGGCTCGACGACATCGTGGTCTTCGCCGCCCTGCACGGTGACGACCTGCGGGCCATCGTGGACATCCAACTGGCGCGGCTGAGTCGACGTCTCGCGGACCGCCGGTTGACGTTGGACGTCACCGACGACGCGCGTGGGTGGCTCGCCGAGCACGGGTACGACCCGATCTACGGTGCCCGCCCGCTTCGCCGGCTGGTCCAGTCGGCGATCGGCGACCAACTCGCCAGGGCGCTGCTCGCCGGCGAGGTCCGCGACGGCGACACGGTGCGGGTCGACCTGCGGGACAGCAAGGACGGTCTGTCGGTCACGTCCAGCTGAACCTGTCGCGCCGGGCCCGCCTCCGACGAGCGGAGGCGGGCTTCCGGGGCGAGGATGGAGAGATGTTCGGGATGCGCCGCAAGAAGGAGTCGGAGCTGGCGAGAGCCGTCGCGGAACTCGGTCACGCCAACACGTTGGCGTTCGGTCGGGTCGGGATCGCGGGCACGTTGCTGCCCGAGACCGAGGCGTACCAGCGCGTCGCGGCGGCCGTGACCGACCAACCGGAGGAGGTACGCGACCTGCTCGACCGACTGCTCACCGGCGGCGCGCCCGCGGGTCGCGTGTACGCCGCCACCCTGCTGGAGCGGCTCGACCCGGCGGCCGGGCGGGCGGCCTGGACGGCGTTGCGCGGAGACGCCGCGGAGCTGAGCACCATGACCGGCTGCGTGATGGGAAGCACCACCGTGGGCGCGTACGCCGTCGAGCGCCTCGGCACCACCTGATCCGACCGCCGCTCGGATTCACCCGAACGGAGCTGCCGGGGACTTGCCAACGGTCCGTACCGTCCGCGACATGACCGCGACCGCCGAACCGTCGGCAGCCGTACCCCCGCCCCGGCCGCCGCGCCCCGGTACCGTCACCGTGGCTTTCTGGCTGCAACTCGCCACCGTGCTGATCCTGCTCGGCCTCGTCACTCTGCTGGTGCTGGCGGCGGTCGACTGGAACGACGCGATCGACAAGGCACTGCGGCAGGTGCCCGACGCCGACCCGGACGAGGTACGCGCGGAACGCTGGAACACCGCCATGATGGCGACGGTGTTCGGTGTGCCGGCCCTGCTGCTGGCGCTCTGGTTGGGGCTCACGTCAGGCTGGGTGCTCCGGGGCAGCAACACCGCCCGGGTGATGGTCTTCGTGGCCGGCGGCCTCCAACTGCTGCTCTGCGTCGTCCAGGGCTGTGCCGGCGCGTTCCTGATCCCGTTCGGTCTGGCGTTCGCACTGACCGACGGGCCGTACGTCGACGAGACGTATCCGGAGGAGGTTCCGCCGCCGGACGACGAATTCTGGCAGGAGTCGAACTTCATCGAGGCCCTGTACGACCAGCCGAACGCGTTCGAGGTGTTTCTCCCGTTGACGGGTCTCGGTGTGCTGCTGGTGTTCCTGCTCACGGCGGCGGTGGTACTGCTGCTGGCGCTGCCGCCGGCGCACCGCTGGTTCGTGCCCCGCACCGACCCCGCGACGGCCTGGCCGCTGCCCGGGCGCGACATACCGAACGTCTACCTGGTCGGGTACCCCGTGCCCATGAGCCACCCCGGCTATCCCGCGCCGTCCGGTCACCCACCGCAGGCCGGATATCCGCCGGCCTATCCGTCGCCGCCCTGGTATGGCGCCCCTGATGCGGGGTATGCGGTGCCCGGGTACACCGTGCCCGGCCCGGATCCGGCCGGGCACCTCCCGCCCCAGGCGGCCCCGCCTACCGGTCCGGAGACTCCACCGACGCCGGCTGATCCACCCTTGTCGGACGGGCCGACCGCCCCCGGCGGTGGTGAGCACGGGGGTGCGGGTTCCGGCGGGGTGGATCAGGCCGACCGGTAGCCGGGTGGCGGCGGGCGGCAGCTGCCCGGATCATGGTCGACGTCTCCGCCGAACTGTCTCGGGAGGTGACCGGTGGACGGGACGACGACGTACCTGGTGGCCGGCTGCCTGGTCGGGCTGGTCGTCGCCGGGTGCGCGCTGCGCTGGTGGCGTGGCCGGTCGGCGGCGGACCGTCGGCCGCAGCCGCGGTCCGGGGGCGGGCAGCGACGTGACCCGAGGCGGATCGAGGTCGGGGACATCGTCGAGATCGGTGACGCCACCTACGCCGTGCGGGGCTCAATCCGCCTGGTGGAAGGCGAGTGGAGGTGGGCCGAGCACCTCCTCGACGACCTGGACGAGCACGGTGGTCGGCGCCGGCTCTCGGTCGCCGAGAGCCCCGCGTTCGAACTGGTGCTCTGGGAGTCGGCGCCGCGTGACGCGACCGTCACGCCGGGGGCGCCGGTGGTGGAGTCCGGCGGGCGGAGCTACAGCTGGCACGAGTCAGGTCAGGCCCGGTACACCGCATCCGGATCCATCGGACTGACGCCGAGCGGCACCATGCGCTACCACGACTACCGGGCCCCCGGCGGGGCACGGCTCACCTTCGAGGCGTACGGCGAGGCGGGCTGGGAGATGGCCCGTGGTGAACGGCTGGACGGCGACGGGGTGACCGTCCACCCGCAGAGCGGCTCCTGAGCGGGGCAACGGCCGTCTGATCGATCCCCACCGACCGGCTGGCCGGTGACGCGCCCACCGCTCGGCGTCGCGTCGTGCCGGAATGGCCCGTTGCCGATACGGTGAAGCGCGTTCCAGGAAGGGAGAAAGATGGTCGATCCTCAGAACACCCCGGCCCGGTCGCGACCGGGCGTGGTGACGATATCCACCTACCTGCTGTTGCTGTTCGCGATCTGCCAACTGATCGGCGTGGTCATCTCGCTGACCACCATCGGCACCGTCCGCGACGTGATGGAGGACGCCTACCGCGACTCCACCGTCGAGGGGGCGCAGAACGTCGCCGACATCGTGGTCCTCGTCAGTGTCGGCACCGCCATCTTCCTGCTGGTGGCGGCGTTCGCGCTGTTCGGCCTGGGGCTGCTGAACCTGCGCGGCAAGAACGGCGCCCGGATCGCCACCTGGATCGTCGGTGGCATCCTCTTCTGCTGCACCGGGTTCGGCCAGCTGAGCGGGTTCGCCGGCAGCATGGGCACGCCCGGCGACACCAGCGGTGACATGCCCAGCGGTGAGGAGATCCAGCGTCGGCTGGAAGACGCGTTGCCGAGCTGGACCACCCCGGTCACCATCCTGCTCGGTGTGATCAGCCTGATCTCGTTGCTGGTGGCGCTGATCCTGCTGGCACTGCCGAAGGCGAACGAGTTCTTCCGCAAGCCGACCCAGCAGTGGGAGCCGCCGACGCCCGGCGGTGCGTACCCGAGCCAGCCCGGCTACCCGCCGGCCCCCGGTTACCCGGGCACCGCGCCGGCCGAGCCGGGTTACCCGGCCACCTCGCAGCAGCCGGCCGACCCCGGCTATCCGCCGGCCGCCGGCGGCCAGCCAGCGGCCGGAGACCCGAGCGGGCAGACCCCGCCGGCCGACGGTCCGGAGCAGCCCGGCACGCAGCCGCCCACCGATCGCCCCGGCTGACCCCTCGGTGGCTCGGCGCGGGTGCCGGCGTCCCTGGGCGGCCGTCGCCTGAAACTCGGCTCGCCCCGTGACGTCGACACCCGCGTACGGCACGACCGCGACGGGTCCCTCCGAGTAGGTTGCTTCCGAACGCCTACCGGAGGGACTTGTCGTGTCGTACCCCGAACAGGCACCGGCCCGCCGGCCGGCGGTGGTCGTGCTGGCGGCGGTGACGCTTGTGGTGATGGCGCTCGGCGCGTTCGCGTTCGCGGCAACCGGGCTGGCGACGGTCAGCGGCACGGTGGAGCGGTTCCGCGCGACGGCCGAGACCGACGCCGACCCCGCTCAGGTCGACGCGGTGGTGGCGCTGGTGCGGGCCTCGGTCGTGGTGTCGGCGGTGCTGAGCATCCTCGCCGGCCTGCTCCTCGTCGGTCTCGCGCTGGGCCTGGCCGCCCGCCTGCCGGCCGCTCGGGTGGCGACCTGGGTGGTCGCCGGGCTGGGCATGTGCTGTGGGTGTGGTGGGCTGGCCACGCTGATCGTGCAGCGCGCGACGCCCCTGGATCTCGGTGACGACCGGGCGACCGCCGAGCTGCTCGCTCTGGTGCCGGACGCCCACCCGTCCTGGTGGATTCCGCTCACCGCCACCCTTTCGATCGCCCAGGTGCTCGGTTACCTTGTGGTAGCCGTGCTGCTGGCACTGCCTGCGGCCAACGCCTGGTTCCGGCGTCGGCCGGCACCCCAGCAGCCCGCGGCTCCGCACCAGCCGCCCACCCCACCGTTCAGCCACCCACCGGCGCCGCACCCCTATCAGCCGCCGGCACCGCCGTACCAGCCCTACCCGCCGCCCGGGGCGCCGCCGTCGCCCCCGTACCCGCCGAGGTGATGACGCCCGTGACGCCCGAACCGACGACCGAACGATGGGCGTTGATCACCGGGGCGACGGCGGGTATCGGGGCGGCGTTCGCCACCCGCCTCGCCGCCGACGGATGGCACCTCGTGCTGGTCGCCCGGGACGGCGCCCGGCTGGCGGCCCAGGCCGCCGAGTTGACCGGACGGAACGGCGTGGAGACCGAGACCGTCACCGCTGACCTGTCCACCGACGACGGCTGCGCCCTTGTCGAACGACGGCTGGCCGATGGGCCACCCGTCGAGCTGCTTGTCAACAACGCCGGCATCAGCCTCAACAAGCCGTTCCTCCGGTCGTCTGTTCAGGACGAGACCCGGCTGCTGCGGCTGAACGTGCACGCGGTCCTGCGGCTGACTCTCGCCGCGCTGGCCACGATGACCGAACGGCGCAGCGGCGCAGTGATAAATGTCTCTTCCGTCGCGGGTTTCGGCGCGGTGATGCCCGGATCCACGTACTCGGCCAGCAAGGCGTGGGTCACCAACTTCAGCGAGTCCGTCGGGCAGTCCGCCCGCCCCTTCGGCGTACGGGTGATGGCGCTCTGCCCGGGCTACACCCGCACCGAGTTCCACAAGCGAGCCGGCATCGACATGTCGAAAACCCCCGGATGGATGTGGCTCCAAGCCACCGACGTGGTCGACGAGGCCCTCCGTGACCTGCACAAAGGCAAGTTGGTGAGCGTTCCGTCGTGGAAGTACAAGCTCGCCGTGGCGGGCCTGCGGCACGCTCCGCGTCGGTTGCTCGAGGTCGTCTCCCGGGACACCCGAGGCCGCATCGGCCGAGACCGCGGCTGACCGGTGGCCTGGGCGGTCGGCCGTCCAGCGGAGAGGAAGACATGACTCGATCCGCCGTGATGATCGACGTAGGGTAACCGGACATCGCCACTCATCGGTCCACCGGATGGGTTGACCGACGTGGCCCGCACACGCGGCCCACAGACTTGCGCAGTACCCTCTATCGCCATGGAGGACCACGACGACCTGCGCAAATTCATCTCCGACCTGGCTGTGGTCCATGGCCGGGTGGTGCTCTCCTCCGGGCGGGAGGCCGACTGGTATGTCGATCTGCGTCGCGTCACGCTGCATAACCGGGCGGCACCGTTGGTGGGACGGGTGATGCGAGAGCTGACCGCCGACTGGTCGTACGACGCGGTGGGCGGTCTGACCCTGGGCGCCGATCCGATCGCCTTCGCGATGCTGCACGCCGCCGGGCGTCCGTTGGACGCGTTCGTGGTCCGCAAGGCAGGCAAGGCGCACGGGCTGCAACGTCGGATCGAGGGGCCCGACGTCGCCGGCCGTCGGGTGCTGGCGGTGGAGGACACCTCCACCACCGGGGGAAGTGTGCTGACCGCCGTCGAGGCCCTTCGCGAGGCCGGGGCCGAGGTCGTGGGGGTGGCGGTTATCGTTGATCGTGGTGCCGGCGACGCGGTGCGAGCCGCCGGATTGCCCTATCGGGCGGCCTATACGTTGGCTGACCTCGGCCTTGTGGCGTAAAAGTCTGCCGATTCGGATCTGCTGATATGCAGGCGGATCGATGCTGCTGGTGGAAGGATGGAATACGTGGGAACTGCGTTGGCCGAAATGACTATGCCTCAGATCTCGCCGCTTGCTGGCGAGCCGATCGAACGCGCCGACGCCGAGCGGCTGGCGGGGGTCCTCAAGGCCCTTGCCGACCCCGCCCGGCTGCGGCTGCTCAGCCTGATCCAGTCGGCACCCGAGGGTGAAGCGTGCGTGTGTGACCTCACCGCGCCGCTCGGCCTCTCCCAGCCGACGGTCAGCCACCACCTCCGAATCCTCACCGAGGCCGGCTTGCTCGAACGGGAGAAGCGCGGTGTGTGGGCCTACTACCGGTTGGTCCCGACCGCGATCGCCACGATCGCCGACCTGCTGACCCCGCCGCGCAAGCGGGCCACCAAAAAGGCTCGCTGAACCGGAACCGCTTGGTGGCGGCCCATCCGGGCAGCCACCAAGCGGTGGTTTCAGCGGACGTGCGGCGTCTCGTACGTCTCCTCGGTGAGATCCCGGGCGGCCCGGCGTAGCCGGCGACGCTCGGCGATGATCATTGCCGTGACCACGGCGACGCCGATCAGGAACAGCGCCACAATGGACGGCACGTGGTCGCCCGGCGCGTGCAGGGCCCGGTCCTCGGACTGCCACGGCCACAGCGCGCGCAGACTGCCCAGGATGACGCCGGCCATCACCGCCAGGGTCATCCGGCGGTGCTGCTCAAGCAGCCACTGGAGCAGCTTGACGAAGAGCGCCAGACCGATGACCATCCCCGTGGCGAAGATCGCCAGGTAGCCGAAGTCGCGGTCGTTGACGGCGCTGATCGTCGGCTCGTACAGGCCGATGGTGAGCAGCAGGAACGACCCGGAGACCCCGGGCAGCACCAGGGCGCAGACCGCGACCGCCGCCGCGACCAGCACTACCAACGGGTGCGGTTCGATGGTGGCCTGCGGCAGTCCGGTCAACACGAACGCCGCCACCCCGGCGACGATCAGCGCAACCACCTCCGGCCCCCGCCACGGCTTGCCGACCATCGAGATCGGCACCAGCACCGAGGCGAGGACCAGCCCGAGGAAGAGTCCCCGGGTCTGCTCCGGATGGTCGACCAGCAGCGGTTCGAGCAGCTTCGCCGCGATCAGCAGGCCGGGCAGCATGCCGATCAGCAGTGGAATGACCACCTCCCAGTGCACCTGCCGTAGCTGGTGCCCCGCCCGCGTCCACCCGCGCCCGCGCGGGACGTCGGTCACCGCGTACCGCACCGTGTTCACCAGATGCCCGGCGGATGCGATGACCCGCTCGTAGACGCCGGTCACCAGCGCGATCGTCCCGCCGCTGACCCCTGGCACGGCCTCGGCCACGCCGATGGCCGCGCCGCGCAGGACATGGCCTACCCGTTCGCCCAATGCCATGAAGATTCCGTTCCGTGAATCGCTCGATCACTGGCCCGTGTGGCGTCCGCCACGGTCAATCAGGCTACCGGGGGCGCGGTCGCCCGCCCGGCCAGGTCACAGCCGTGGGTCGACCGGCTCCGACTCGCAGGCCAGGATCGCGAAGACCAACTCGTGGCGACGCCACAGCGGGGCACCGTCGACCAGGGCGTCCAGGGCGGCGAGGCCGAGCGCGTGCTCGCGCAGTGCCAGGCCCCGCTTGCGGCCCAACGACCGACGCCGCAGCGCGGCCAGCTGCTCGGGCTCGGTGTACTCGGGACCGTAGATGATCCGTAGATACTCCCGCCCCCGGCACTTGATGCCCGGCTGGAGCAGCGAGCCCCGCTCGCTGCGGGCGGCCGGACCCGCGTACGGCTTGACGACCATGCCCTCGCCGCCGGTCCCGGTCAGCGCCAGCCACCACTCGGTCGCCTCCCGCACCGCGGCACCGTCGGACAGGTCGACGACCCGCCGCCCGGTCGGGAGGAAGAACTCCGGGTCGGCCGCGCAGAGCCGGTCGGCCATCGCCAGGTGCCAACCGTGATCGCGGTCGCCGTAGCTGCCCTTCGCCCCGGCGAGCACCGCGAACGGCGCGAGCCGCACCCCGCCCAGCCCGTCGGTCGGGCCCACGTACGCCCGGTACGCCGCCGTGTAGGCCGACACGTCGTCACGGCGGCGGGCCATCCGGTCGCGTAGCTCGGCCACGTCCAGTCCGCGCCCGATCGCCGCGTCCAGCGTCGCCACCGCCACCGGCAGGCCGGCCCGACCAGCCGCGCCGACCCCCGCGTACTGCTCGCGGATCAGGCCGGTGGCCTTGGCCGACCACGGCAGCAGCTCACAGTCGAGCAGCAGCCAGTCGGTCGCCAACTCATCCCAGAGCCCGGCACCGGTCACCGCCGCGCGTACCCGGTCCAGCAGCTCCGTGTCCAGCGGCTCACCGAAGAACGGCCGACCCGTGCGGGTGTGCACGACCCCGCCGCCCGGACCGAACGGACCACCGTCCGGCGCCCGGCAGACCAGCACCACGGCCCGGGAGCCCATGTGCTTCTCCTCGCAGACGACCCGGTCCACACCGGCCGCCCGGTAGTCGGCGAAGGCCTCCGCCGGATGTTCCAGGTAGCCGGCCAACTGCGACGTCGAGCAGGGCGCCATGGTCGGCGGCAGCCACACCAGCCGGCGCGGGTCGACCGCGAAGCGGCTCATCACCTCCAACGCGGCAGCGGCGTTCTCCGCCGGCACGGTCAGCGAGCCGTACGCGTGCTCCACGTGCCGCCGACCGGTCACGTCGGTCAACTCGAGCACCTCGTCGGGCCGGGCCGGCGCGGCGGTCAGCGGCCGGACCGGGGCGTACCACTCGCGCTCCGCCGGCACCGAGACCAGCTCCCGCTCCGGGTAGCGCAGCGCGGTCAGCCGGCCGCCGAAGACGCAGCCGGTGTCGACGCAGATGGTGTTGTTCACCCATTCCGGCTCCGGGGTGGGGGTGTGGCCGTAGACGACCATCGCCGAACCCCGGTACTCCCGGGCCCACGGGTAGCGCACCGGCAGGCCGTACTCGTCGGTCTCGCCGGTGGTCTCGCCGTACAACGCGAACGCGCGTACCCGCCCGGACGCCCGGCCCTGGTACTCCTCCTTCAGTCCGGCGTGCGCCACCACCAGCCGGCCGCCGTCGAGCACGTAGTGGCTGACCAGTCCGTCGACGAAGGCGGCCACCTCGGCGGTGAACTCCGCCGGCTCCGCGTCCAGCTGCGCCAGCGTCTCGGCCAGACCGTGGGCCACCTTGACGTTGCGACCGCGCAGCTTGCGCAGCAGCTTCTGCTCGTGGTTACCGGGCACACAGAGCGCGTGCCCGGCGGTGACCATGCCCATCACCAGACGGAGCACCGCGGGCGAGTCCGGGCCACGGTCCACCAGGTCGCCGACGAACACGGCGGTACGCCCCGACGGATGCGTCGCGTCCACCGCCCGGCCGGCGTCGTCACGGTCCAGCCGCCAACCCAACCGGGTCAACAGCGCCTCAAGCTCGACCCGGCAGCCGTGCACGTCGCCGACGATGTCGAACGGCCCGGTCAGCTCGCGCCGGTCGTTGAACAGCCGCTCGTAGCGGATCTCGGCGGCCTCGATCTCCTCGGTGCCGCGTAGCACGTGCACCTTGCGGAAGCCCTCCCGCGCCAGCTGGCCGTAGCTGCGCCGCAGGTCCCGGGACATCCGGGCCAGCACCTGCCGGCCGAAGGTGCGGTCGGACCTGGCCTCGGTACGCTCCCAGGCCAGCGCCTCCGGCACGTCCAGCACGATCGCCACCGGCAGCACGTCGTGTTCCCGGGCCACCCGGACCAGGGCGGCTCGGGCGTGTGGCTGAAGATTCGTCGCGTCGACCACGGTCAGCCGGCCAGCGCGCAGCCGCTTGCCCGCCACGTAGTGCAGCGCGTCGAAGGCCTCCGCCGAGGCGGACTGGTCGTTCTCGTCGTCGGCGACCATCGCCCGGAAGGCGTCGGAGGAGAGGACCTGGCTGGACGCGAAATGCCGGCCGGCGAATGTCGACTTGCCGGAGCCGGAGATGCCGACCAGCGTCACCAGGGCCAGCTCGGGAATGTCGAGGACGGTCATCGGGCTGCCTCCGCACGGGTGAACACGGCCATCTGGGTGGGTGCGCCGACCTCCGGATCGTCCGGGCCGACACCATGCACCACGGCCGAGTAGCCGTACGTGGCACCGACCCGCCGTACCCAGTCGGCGAACTCGGCGCGGGTCCACTCGAACCGGTGGTCGGCATGCCGGAACGCGCCGACGGGCAACCCCTCGTAGCGCACGTTGTGCTCCACGTTCGGCGTGGTCACCACGACCGTCGTCGGTCGGGCGTAGCCGAAGACGGAATCCTCCAACGCCGGCAGCCGGGGCGGGTCGACGTGCTCGACGACCTCCATCAGCACCGCCGCGTCGTACCCGCACAGCCGCTCGTCCCGGTAGGTCAACGCGGACTGCCGGAGCGTGACCCGGGTGCGCTGGCGTTCCGGCAGCCGGTCCAGTCGCAGCCGCCGCGCGGCCAGGGTGAGGGCCTGGGTGGAGACGTCGGTGCCGACGATCTCGGTGAACCGTCGGTCACCGATCAGCGTGGCCAGCAGCGCACCCCCGCCGCAGCCCAGGTCCAGCACCCGGTGGGCGCCCGCGTCGACAAGGGCGGCGTGCACCGCCTGCCGGCGAAGGGCGGCCAGCGACGCCCGGGGCGCCGACCCGGCCGGTACCGCGTCCTCCAGTTCGTCGTCGACGCTCGGCTCGTCGGTGGGCCGCTGGGCGTCCAGCCGCTCCATCGCCTGACCCGCCAGTGCCCGCCGGTGGGCCAGGTAGCGGCGGATGATCAGCCCACGCTCGGGGTGGTCGGCCAGCCAACCCGCGCCGGCCCGCAGCAACTTGTCCACCTCGTCCGGAGCCACCCAGTAGTGCTTCGCGTCGTCCAGCACGGGTAGCAGCACGTACAGGTGGTTGAGCGCGTCGGCGACCCGCAGCGTGCCGGTGAGGGTCAGGTCCACGTATCGACTGTCGCCCCACTGCGGGTGCAACTCGTCGAGCGGGATGGCGGTGGCGGTGACCGCCCAGCCGAGCGGACCGAACACCCGCTCCGCCACGTCGGCCCCACCACGGCAGCGCAGCACCGGCACCCGCACCTCCAGCGGGATGCCTCGGGCGGCCAGCTCGGGGCGTTCCTTGGAGGCGCCGCGCAGCGCCGAGCGGTACACCTTCGACAGTGCCGAGGCGAGCAGGCTGGACGCGGCGTACGGCCGGTCGTTGACGTACCGCCCGAGGGTGAAGCTCTCCGGAGCGGTGGTCGACTTCCGGCCGCGACCCCGGGCAGTGGCCAGCTTCAACGGGTCGACGTCGAGCAGCAGCGCGGCCGTGCAGCGCTGCTCGTCCGCTTCCGGGTAGAAGACGTGCGCGGTGCCGACGGGCACGTCGAAGGAGTGCACCCGGTCGGGGTGCTTGATCAGCAGGTGACCGAGGTCCGTCGCCGGCTGGTGCGTGGTGGTGAGGGTGAGCAGCACCCGCCCATGGTGTCAGCTCTCTCGATCTTGCGCCGTCCTGTTTTCGGCGGGGTGCGGTGGGGGTTTGCGGGGCAGCCCCACCCGCTCCGGGCGGTCAGGCTTGATCCCTGCGCGGGCGGGGCTGCCCCACAAACCCGTTGGGGTCCGGCTTGCGGCGGCGGGGAAAGGGGGGTGCCCCGCCGAGGGGTCGGCGGGGCACCGGTGGTGCTGTTGGTTCGGGTGCGTCGGGCTACGCGGTGAAGTGGGTACGGCGGCGGCGGGCCAGCACGAAGCCGGCCACACCGGCGGCGAGCAGCACGCCGCCGACGCCCGCGATCAGCGCGGTGTTGGCGCCGGTGATCGGCAGTTCGCCGCCGTCACCACCACTACCGCCGTCGCCGCCCTGGCCGCCGCTCGGGTTGACGACGAGCTTGGCGGTGTCGTTGGCCGGCTTCAGGTCGGCGTAGAAGCCGCCGTCGCACTGGCAGGCGACGTTGACCTTGACGTCACCGGTGGCGTTCGGCACGACCTTGTCGATCCGGAGCCCGAACTCCACGATCTCCTCGTCACCGGCCTTGATGAACCAGCTGGTGTAGCAGCGGTACAGGCGGGCGCCCGGCTCACCCGGCTCGCCCCACTCATTCTCGCTTCGCACGGGGGAGCAGTTGTCGGGCACCTTGACCGCAGTGGTGCCGTTCGGAATTCCAACCTGCATGTGGGTGACCGAGGAACCGGAACGGCCGTAGTCCAGGGTGGCCGGGCCGTTGTTGCGGAAACCGACGGTGGCCACCACCTCGTCGCCCTTCGCGCCGGACACCTCGTCGCCGACCGCCGCCAGATCGGTTCCGTTCTTACCGGTGACCTTCACCCGCAGGCTCGACCAGTTGTTGTCCGGCTGGGTGTCCGCCTGGAAGCTCCGCGCCGCGATGCTCGGGCCGGCCTCGTCCAACCCCAGCTTTCCGCCGGTGCCCGGCTCACCGAAGCTCGCGCCACGGGCCTTCGCGTACGCCTCGAAGTCCTCGAACTCGGCCGGAGTCATCCAGAGGATCTCTCCGTACGCGCGGCTCGGCGCGAACGAGTCCTTCGCGATCCGGTACGACAGGGTGGTGACGTAGCTGGTACGCCGCTCCAACGGGCGGTCGAAGTGGCAGGTACGCAGCCAGCTTCCCTCGTACGTGCAGTTCGAATACTGCTTGTTGGCCTGGATCCCGTAGTCGTTGTAGAAGACGGCGACGGCACCCTTGGCGACGGTGTCGCCCGGGTTGCCGACCCGCAGCGGCATGGTGAACGCCGAGCCCGGCTTACCGGAATGCTCCTCCTCGGGGCCGGCGGCCAGATCGACGCCCTCGCCGATCCGCACCCGGGCCTCGTGGGTCACGGCCGCGTAGCCGGTGGCGCTGAGGCTCACCTTGACGGTGCCCTCGTCGCCGTCCTTGGCGTCCTTGGTGGGTGCGATGACCACGGAGTAGAGGCCGCCGAAGCCGTCCTCGTACAGCTCGACTTCGAACGGGTCCGTGCAGACCAGGACGTTCGGCTCGGGCGTCGAGCAGTAACTGGAGTCGCTCTCCGACGTCACGGTCGCCTTGCCCGCGAGGTCGGTGAAGTCGTAGCGCACGGTCAGGTCGTGCACCACCACCGTGGAGGAGGCGAACAGGACCGGGCTGTCGACCTTTCCGGGCGAGCCGGCGGCGAGGGTGTTGTCGCCGAAGTAGACGCCCAAGGAGATGTCGGGCTCCTCGGCCGAGGCGGGGGTGGCAGGGGTGGCGACGGCGGCGATCAGCGCGCCGGCCACGCCCAACCCGGCCAGCCGGCGCCGGGTGGAGTGGGTGAGCATTGAGGGGGGTCCTCCCGTGAGGGTGCAGGTGAAGCCCCCGGATGTTAAGGAAGTTTCAAGATCCTCGCTGCCCGTGCCGACCGTTCCGGGTGAAGTCCGACCGAAAGGTTGATCAGCGGTAGTCGTCCTCGTCGGCGCCGACCACGCGGGCCTGCTCCATGGCGTCCCAGTCGTCGACCTCCAGGCCACGGTGCGGCTCGACGTCGACCTGGCTCGGGTCGACCACGGCGGCCTGCTCGACGGCGTCGGCCGGCTCGGCCTCCAGGTCGCGCTCCTCCGGACTCAGGTGGTCGCCGGGGGCGAAGTCCTCGTCGGGCTGGCCCATTCGATGCCTCCGGGATGTCGGCGGACAGGTACCCACCCACCGTAAGGGTTGTGCCGGCGCGGTGCTGGCAACCGGCCGGCCACCGAGCCGTCGAGGGTACGCCGCCGTCGCGGTCGAGTCGGCCGAATCGACCCACCGGCGGCAGTCGCCGGTGCCAGGATGGTTGCCGTGGGCTTCCTCATCCGACTGGCGGCGACCGCCATCGCACTGTGGATCACCACGCTGATCGTGCCCGGGGTCGAGGTGACCGGGCGCACCGGTTACGACACGGCGTTCACCCTGCTCGTCGTGGCACTGATCTTCGGTCTGGTCAACGCGGTGCTCAAGCCGGTCATCAGGGTCGTGGGTTGTGTCTTCTACCTGCTGACCCTCGGCCTGTTCGCCCTGGTGGTCAACGCCCTGCTGTTCCTGCTGACCGACCGGATCGCTCGGGCGCTCGACCTGCCGTTCCAGGTGGACGGCTTCTGGGCGGCCTTCTGGGGAGCCATCGTGATGGCGGTGGTCACCTGGCTGATCAGCGTCGCGGTGCCGGATTCAGCGGACCGGCGGTGAACCGGCCCGGTTGTGCCGGTCCGGTGCCGCTACGGGATACTGCCCGCGGAGGACAGCGCGGTCCGGCGCAGCACGGTAGGACAGGCGGCCGCACGGCCGGCCCCCAAGGTAGGACAGGCGGCCGCACGGCCGGGCCCCTACGGAGAACAGCGGCCGTACGGCCGACAGCGGCAAGTAAGGAGCGTTCGACATGCCCATCGCTTCCCCCGAGGCTTACGCCGAGATGCTGGACCGCGCCAAGGCCGGCCGGTACGCGTACCCGGCGATCAACGTGACGTCCTCGCAGACGCTGAACGCGGCGCTCAAGGGCTTCGCCGACGCGGAGAGCGACGGCATCATCCAGGTCTCCACCGGTGGCGCGGAGTACCTCTCCGGCCCCTCGATCAAGGACATGGTCACCGGCGCGGTGGCGTTCGCCGCGTACGCGCACGAGGTGGCCAAGAAGTACCCGGTCAACATCGCCCTGCACACCGACCACTGCCCGAAGGACAAGCTGGACAAGTTCGTCCGGCCGCTGATGGCCATCTCCCAGGAGCGGGTGAAGGCCGGCCAGGAGCCGCTGTACCAGTCGCACATGTGGGACGGCTCGGCCGTACCGGTGGCGGAGAACCTGGAGATCGCGGCCCAGCTGCTCGACGAGGCGGCCAAGGGCAAGATCGTCCTGGAGATCGAGGTCGGCGTCGTCGGTGGCGAGGAGGACGGCGTCGAGAACGCCATCAACGACAAGCTCTACACCACCGTCGAGGACGGTCTGGCCATGGTCGAGGCGCTCGGTCTGGGTGAGAAGGGCCGCTACATGGCGGCGCTCACCTTCGGCAACGTGCACGGCGTCTACAAGCCGGGCAACGTCAAGCTCCGCCCGGAGATCCTCAACCAGATCCAGGAGGCGGTCGGCGCCAAGTACGGCAAGGAGAAGCCGCTCAGCCTGGTCTTCCACGGCGGCTCCGGCTCGCTGCTCTCCGAGATCCGCGAGGCGCTCGACTACGGCGTGGTGAAGATGAACATCGACACCGACACCCAGTACGCCTTCACCCGCCCGGCGGCGGACCACATGCTCCGCAACTACGACGGGGTGCTCAAGGTCGACGGCGAGGTCGGCAACAAGAAGATGTACGACCCGCGGGTGTGGGGCAAGGCCGCGGAGGCGGGCATGGCCACCCGCGTGACGGAGGCCTGCGAGCACCTGCGCTCCACCGGCACCACGATGACCAAGTGACGTTCTGACGTCGCCCGGACGGCGGCCGGCTCCGACTCGGGGCCGGCCGCCGTGCCGTTGCGCCCCCACAGGCGGGCTCCGTCTTCCTACCTCGTCAGCAGGCGGGCGGCCTCGTGGACGTCGTCGGTCAGGTGCACGGTGTCCGACAGATCCCCGAAGGGGGAGGCGGCCAGCAGCGGGCGCAGCAGTGACTCCACCGGCAGCTCCGTCGTCCAGTACGCGCGGTCCAGGAAGACGTACGCGCCGCTGGCGCCGTCGGTGCCGTAGTAGGTCTTGGTGGCCGCCTGGAACACCTCCTGCACGGTTCCCGCCCGGCCGGGGGCGAAGACGATGCCGCCCCGGGCCAGTCGCAGGATGGTGTCCTCCCGGATGGCGTTGGAGAAGTACTTGGCGATCCGGCCCGCGAACAGGTTCGCCGGCTCGTGCCCGTACAGCCAGGTCGGCACGGCGAGTCCACCGCAGCCCGCCCAGTCCAGGTCACCGGTGGTCAGCGCGGCCGAGTCGGCCCGATAGGCGGTCACCGGCTCGGTGCCGTTCGCCGGCGGCGTGACCGACCGGCCGAAGAGTTCCCGTACCCGCAGCGCCGCCGCCGTGTAGCGGTCGTGATCGGTGTAGTCCGGCGCGGCGGCGAGCAGGTCGATGGCCGCGGTGAGGTCCTCCGCCGGCCGGGTCGAAAGGTACGCACCCAGGTTCGCGGCCTCCATCACGCCCGGCCCGCCACCGGTGACCACCAGCCGGTGCGCCCGCGCGAGTTCCCGGCCGAGCACCGCGGCCATCCGGTACGGCTGACTGCCCCGGCGGACCGCGTGCCCGCCCATCACCCCGACCACCGACTGCGGCCCGTGGGTGGTCAGCCAGGCCCGGGTGGCGTCGGCGAGCGCGTTGTCCACCCCGTGGTCGTGCAGCCGCTGGCCGAGCGCCTCCCGGACGTCGGGTAGCGCGCCACCGTGCGCACGGAAGTGCGCGTACACCCGGGTGTCGTACATCGCCGCGAACCCGCCCTCGGTGAAGCCGGCGGCGAGTTCCTCCGGGGTGTAGAGGTGGGACGGCTGGGTCGGGTACGGCAGCCCGGAGAACGGCGGCACCACGTTGGCGCCGCGCCGGACCAGGTCGGCGCCGACCCGCCGGGAGGCGAAACGACAGCCGACGAAGAGCGTCCCGGTCACCTCGACCCCGGTGAGGTCGGGGGGCTCCAGGTCCAGTCGGAGCCCCTGCACGGTGAGCCCGACCAGGCTGCCGGTGGCCAGTCGCCGGTCGAACTCCGCCCGGGTCTGGATCTCGTCGGTCCAGGTGTGCGGCTCGATCACGTCCGCGGGAGGTGGAGTCGGCATCGGGTCATCCTGCCGGGCGGGCGCAACGCCGTGGACGGGGCCCCGGGTGACCGAGCGATGAGACGGGAGCCCGGCGGCCTGGCCGGGCTCCCGCGTTCCGGTTCCTGGGGAGGCTCCGGATCCATAGTTGTAGTGGATGCGACCCGGCGACGGCATGGGCCGCAGGCGTGACCGCCCTCTCGGCCGTTCAGCCGACCGGCTCGCCGGACCCCCTCGCGGGCCGCCGTGCGAAGCGGGTTGAATGGGGCGATGCAGAACCTCCTACCTGAGCCGCCCGCCACGCTCCTGCCCGCGCACGTCGAGGCCGACTCCGCGCTGGTCGCAGCCGAGCAGAGCGGCAGCGACGAGGCGTTCGCCGAGGTGGCGGCCCGGTATCCGACGCACAGCGGCGCGTGGGCGGCGCTCGCCGCCCGGGCGTTCGCACAGGGCCAGGTCGTGCCGGCGTACGCGTACGCCCGTACCGGCTACCACCGGGGACTGGACCAGCTGCGCCGCAGCGGGTGGAAGGGGCACGGGCCGGTGCCGTGGTCGCACGAGCCCAACCGTGGCTTCCTGCGCTGCCTCTACGTGCTGTCCCGGTCGGCGGACGCGATCGCCGAGGCGGACGAGGCGGCCCGCTGCGCCCAGTTCCTCCGCGACTGCGACCCGGCCGCCGCCGACGCGCTGGCCAGCAACTGACGCGTGCCGGGCCGGACCACCCGCCCCGGCTCCGACCCGTCGACGTGCCGCCGCCGGCCCCGGGTACGCCCGGGCTGGCGGCGCGCGACGGCGGCCGCTACAGGCCCTCGGCCACCGAAGCGGCGATCTTGAGCCAGGCGTCGCGGGTGGCCGTCGACAGGTGCGCGTAGCGCAGCGGCTCGCCGGTGTCGATGAGCCGCTCGTAGGGGGCCAGCAGCACCGCCCGGGTACGCGCGGCGAAGTGTTCCTGGATCGCCGGCAGGTCGATCTCCTTGCGGGATGGTGGCATGGAGACCACCGTGACCGCCTGCCGGACCAGCCGGTGCCGTCCGCTCTGTTCCAGGTGGTCGAGCATCCGGGCGGCGGTCTCCGCCGAGTCGTTCCGAGCGGACATGGTGACCACCAGCTGGTCGGTGGCGTCCATGGCGGCCTGCCAGTTCTGTGCCCGGACGTTGTTCCCCGTGTCCACGAAGATCAACTTGTAGAACCGGCTGACCACCTCGCGGATCTCGCCGAAGGCGGCGGCGGTGAGCATCTCGCCGCCGGTGGCCGACTCGTCGGAGGCGAGCACGTCGAACATCCCCTCGCCCTGCGAGCGGACGTACTGCGACAGATCGCCGACCCGCCCCTGCGCGCCGTGGAACTGGCCGAGATCCCGGAGCAGGTCCCGGACCGTACGCGAATGGAAGTCTTGCTGGGCGCGCATGCCGAGGGTGCCCTGGGTCTCGTTGTTGTCCCAGGCCAGCACGTATCCACCGCGATTTTGACCGAAGGTCATCGCGAGCAGCAGGATGGCGACGGTCTTGCCGGCGCCGCCCTTCGGGTTGACCACGGTGACCTGCCGCAGCCCACCGAAGTTGCGGCGCACCATCTCGATGTCCCGTTTGCGTTCCAGCTCGTGCCGGCCCGGCGGGAGCTTCACCAGGCCCGTCTTGTTGACCACGGCGCGGAGCCCAGTCGTCGCGACCGGGTCGGCGGGGCGTACCTGCCGACGGCGGGCGAAGTCCTCGGCGGTGGGCGCCGCACCGGCCTCCGGATTCCAGGCCGGCTCCGGGTAGGCCGACGGCACCGGTGGCGCGGTGTTGGTCTGCGGATAGGGCTGCTGGGGTGCCGGCGGCATGGTCGGCGGGGCGCCCTGCTGCCACGGCGCGGGATGCCAGGCCGGCTGTGGTGGGAACGGGCCGGGAGGCGCCGGCGCGTACGACGGTGGGGCGGGCGGCTCAGGCTGCGGCGGCCCGCCGGGTCCGGCGTCCGCCGGCTGCGGGCCGGCGGGTGGTGACGCGGGCGGCACATCGGCATCCGACGACACGGGCGGCAGCGGAGCACCGGGCTGCGGCACCGGGGCGCTGCCATGCTGCGGCGCGACGAAGGGGTACGGGCCGGGTTGCTGGGGTGGCAGCGGCTGCGGAATCGGCGGTAGCGGTTGGGCCGGCCCGGCCCAGGTGGGGCGGGGCGGCCCGACCGACGTTTCGGCGGGCGTGAGCGGGTCGGATCCGGAACGCTGCGGTGGATGTGCCCACGGCGACTCCGTCTGCGGTCGGGCCACCGGCGGGGCCGCGTCATCCTCGGCACCCGTGTCGACCAGGTCCGCCGCGTCGTCCGCCGGGTCCTGGTGATGGGAGTCGGTCGGCCCACCGTCGCGGGTGGGTGCGACGGCGGTGGGCCGGTCCAGGGTGAAGGGCAGGTCCAGGTCGACCTGGCCGGGCCCGGGTCGGGGTGCCGGCTCCCAGCCGGTGGTGCTCGGCGCGCCGTTCGTCAGCGACGGATAGTCAGCGGGTGAGGGAGGTGCACCGGGTGCGTGCGTCGGCCGTCCGGGCACGTGCTGCGGCTCCGCCGTCGTGGACGGATAGGCCGGTCCCGCGACCTGGGGAGGATAGGCCGGTCCCGCGACCGGGGGCGGATCGGTCGGCTGCGTGACCGGAGGCTGGTTGGTCGGCTGTGCGGGCGACGGCGGCGCGGGCGGAGGTGGCACGGTGGGTGGCACCGGCGGCGGGGCGGCCCACGTCGGCGCGCCGAAGCCGTCGATCTGCTCCGGCGGCCAGAGTGGTTCGATGTCCCGTTCCGGCATGCCATGCTGGCCGGGCACGTGCACCCGGTCGGCGTTGTCGTCCACCACGGTGTCCTCCCCATTCCTCCTGACGAGGATAGGCCCAGTGGCCGACCCGGGCCTCCGGTGCGCCGGCCGGCTCAGGTCAGGCCGCCCAGACCGCCCAGGCACCCGGCTCGGTCCACCAGGACCGCTTGCGCGTCAGCTGCCCCGCCACACCGTCGTCCAGATACGGCAGCGCCGCCTCGTCCCGGGGCAGCACCGACGCGGCCCGGCCGCGGGCCCGCCGGACCTCCAGGCGTACCCGGCGCCGGCCCCACCGCGACCGGGTGACCACCGGTACGGCCACCGCCACCTCGACCAGGCCGTCGGTCGGGTCGGGGCCGGCCAGCAGCGTCACGTCGTCGAGTCGGGCGTAGCCGCCCGCGTTGCCGATCGCGCAGGCGAGCAACGGTTCGTCGCCGTTCGACAGCACGGCGTCGTCCACCTCGACCCGGCCGCGCCAGCGCAGCGGGGTGCCGTCCTCACCGGCGGCACCGAGCAGCGCGCCGTCCAGCGTCACCGAGCCACCGTCGTGACGCAGCAGGTCGAGTCGGCGTGGTGCGCCGTCCAGCACCGCGGCGGCCACCGCCGCCGGGTCGCGGGGCAGCCCGAGCTGCGCGGCGAGGTCGCGGTGCGTCGTGCTGCGGGCCGGATCGAGCGGCAGTACGCCGACCGGTGGCAGGTCCGGCACCGTCCGGTTGCCGGCCAGGTCGGTCGGGCGGCGACTGGGCGGTGGCGCGTACCGCCGCACCATGCGGCGGAGTACCGCACGCAACTGTGCGTCACCGGCCACGGCGACGACGAGGCGGGTCTTGGTATCGGCGTCCGGCCAGGTGAGGCCGTCGGGGCGCGACGGCCCGTCCAGCCGGGCCAGCACCTGGTCGATCTCGGCGTCCGACCGGGCGGTCACCGTCTCGACCCGGGCACCCCGGGCGGTCAGCGCATCGGCGCAGGCCAGCACCGGCACGCGCGGCGTCTCGCAGCGTTCCTCGCGATCGTCGGTGGTGGCGGCGCCACCACCACAGCAGGCTCCGCCGCTGCCACACCCGGCTCCCGGAGCATCCCGCTCGGAGCCGAGGGTGAGCAGCACCACGTCGTACACGGGTAGCTCCTCCTGCTGTTCCCGACGCGACCCCTGCCGGTCGTGCCGTCACTACTTGTTAACCTGACACCCCGGGCTCGCTGACCGGTCGCCATCTGGCACCCGAGCCTTCTGGAGGCGAGAAGATGCCAGCGATCGTGCTCATCGGCGCTCAGTGGGGCGACGAGGGCAAGGGCAAGGTTACCGACCAGCTGGGTGAGCGGGTCGACTACGTCGTCCGCTACTCGGGCGGCAACAACGCCGGCCACACGGTGATCACCCCGGACGGACAGAAGTACGCCCTGCACCTGATGCCGTCGGGTGCGCTCTCCCCGAACGCCGTGATCGTCATCGGCAACGGTGTGGTGGTCGATCCGAAGGTGCTGCTCACCGAGATCGACGGCCTGGCCGAGCGGGGTGTCGACGTGTCCCGGCTACGGATCTCCGGCGACGCGCACCTGATCATGCCGCACCACCGCGCGCTGGACCGGGTGGTGGAGCGGTACCTGGGCAGTTCGCGGATCGGCACCACCGGCCGGGGCATCGGTCCGGCGTACGGCGACAAGGTGGCCCGGATGGGCATCCGGGTGCAGGACCTGCTGGACCCGGGCATCCTGCGCAAGAAGCTGGAACTCGCGCTGCGCGAGAAGAACCAGGTGCTGTTCAAGGTCTACAACCGCAAGGCGATCGACGTCGACGCCACCATCGAGGAGTACCTGGAGTACGCGGAGCGGCTGCGGCCGTACATCGCGGAGACCCGGGCGATGCTCTGGGACGCCCTGGACCGTGGCGACACCGTCCTGCTGGAGGGTGCCCAGGCCACCATGCTCGACATGGACCACGGCACCTATCCCTTCGTCACCTCGTCCAACCCGACGGCCGGCGGGGCGTGCGTGGGTGCCGGCATCCCACCGACCGCGATCACGAAAGTGATCGCGGTGAGCAAGGCGTACACCACCCGGGTCGGTTCCGGACCGTTCCCCACCGAGCTGTTCGACGACAACGGTCAGCACCTGCGCAAGGTCGGCCACGAGTACGGCACCACCACCGGCCGGGAACGCCGCTGCGGCTGGTTCGACGCGGTCGTCGCCCGGTACGCCTGCCGCCTCAACGGGGTCACCGATCTGGTGATCACCAAGCTGGACGTGCTCACCGGCCTGCCCACGGTGCCGATCTGCGTCGGCTACGAGATCAACGGCAAGCGGGTCGACGACATGCCGATGACCCAGACCGACTTCCACCACGCCGTCCCGATCTACGAAGAGCACCCCGGCTGGTGGGAAGACATCACCAAGGCGCGCACCGAGGAAGACCTCCCCGACAACGCCAAGCGCTACATCGCCCGCATCGAAGAACTCTGCGGAACCCGCGTCAGCGTCATAGGCGTAGGCCCCGGCCGCGAAGAAAACGTAACCCGCCACCCCCTCCTCCCCTAACCCCCACCCCACCCCACCCCGCACCTCCGCGTTGATCATGAAGTTGTTGTCACCCGTACGGCGTGTCGGGAGCAATAACTTCATGATCAACGCATAAGGATGGCGGGGTTATCCACAGGCGGGGGCTGGTTTTCCACAGGGGGTTTCGTCGGTCTCCGTGGCCCTGGACAGTCAGTCGGGTGGATGCGTTGACGGTGGTCCGACGGGTGGCGGCCAGGCAGGACTCGGTGGTCACGTTGGCTCAGGCCCGTGCCGCCGGGCTGACAGTGCACGAGGTGCATCGGCTCTGCCGCGCCGGCCGGTGGCGCACGGTGGCCAGAGGTGCCTACCTGGTGGATGCTGATCTGCACGACGGGGTGCCGCGCCGGGCGCGGATCAGGGCGGCGGTCGCGTCATTCGGCCCCGGTGCCGCTGCGGTGCTGGCGACGGCCGCCGAGCTGTATGACATCGCCGGCGTCCAGAGGTCAGAGGAAATCCACGTTTCGGTGCCCGGCATCGCCGCGCGGCCGGTGAGACCGAACGATCCGCAGGTTACGCTGCACCAACTCGCGATCGAGCCGACACAACTCGGTGAGGTTGCCGGGATCGCCGCCACCGTGCCGGTACGAACAGTCGCGGATCTCATCCTGAGGTTGCCCCGCTATCCGGCGGTGTGCCTCGTCGACTCTGCGCTCAACCAGAGGTTGGTCCGGGATGAAGACCTGCCCGCCATCCATCGCCTCATCCGGGGACGGCGTGGGGCGGTAGCGGCCCGTGGTTACCTCGCTGAGGCGGACTGCCGGGCACAGTCTCCGCTGGAGACGCGCACCCGGTTGCGGTGCGTTGACGGACGGGTCCCGCCCGACGTCCTTCAGATGGAGGTACGAGACCACGATGGCTCTCTGCTCGGCATCGGTGATCTGGGTTGGCGGCGGCACCGAATCATCGCGGAGGCTGACGGGAAGGGGTCGCACAGCGCCCCCGCCGCTGTCTTCGCTGACCGCCGTCGGCAGAACCGACTGCTCAACGCGGGATGGGCCGTCCTTCGCTTCACCTGGGCTGACACACTCCAGGCCGAGTACATCCCCTGGATCGTGCGACAGGCCATGCAGATGGCCGCCGAGCGCGGCCGACCATGAAGTTGTTGCCCAGGCTACGGCGTGTCGGAGGCAATAACTTCATGATCAACGGGATTGGCGGCGGGGTCGGTAGGATGACTCGGCGTGCGGGTTCTTCTTCTTGGTGGTGGTGGGCGGGAGCATGCGCTCGCCCTGGCGTTGGCCGATGATCCGTCTGTTGAGGCGCTGATCGCGGCACCTGGTAATCCGGGGATCGCGGCGGTGGCGCAGTTGCGGGCCGTCGATCCGGTCGATCCGGTGGCGGTGGCTGGGCTCGCCGTCGAGGTGGGCGCGGACCTGGTCGTGATCGGGCCGGAGGCGCCACTTGTCGCCGGGGTTGCCGACGCGGTTCGGGCGAAGGGCATCGCGGTCTTCGGGCCGTCGGCCGAGGCGGCCCGCCTGGAGGGCTCCAAGACCTTCGCCAAGGAGGTGATGACCGCCGCCGGTGTACCCACCGCACGGGCCTACCCGTGCACCGACGAGGCGAGCACGGCTGCCGCCCTGGACCGGTTCGACCCGCCGTACGTGGTCAAGAACGACGGGCTCGCCGCCGGCAAGGGCGTGGTGGTCACCGACGACCGTGCCGCAGCCGAGGCGCATGCGCGCGAGTGCGGTCGCGTGGTGATCGAGGAGTACCTCGCCGGCCCGGAGGTGTCGCTGTTCGTGGTCACCGACGGCGAGACCGCGGTGCCGCTGCTGCCGGCGCAGGACTTCAAGCGGGTCGGCGACGGTGACAGCGGGCCGAACACCGGCGGCATGGGAGCGTACGCGCCGCTGCCGTGGGCGCCGCCGGATCTGGTGGACGAGGTCATGCGGGACGTGGTGCACCCGACGCTCGCCGAGATGCGCCGCCGGGGCACGCCCTTCTCCGGCCTGCTCTACGTCGGGTTGGCGATCACCGCCGACGGCCCCCGCGTGATCGAGTTCAACGCCCGCTTCGGTGACCCCGAGACCCAGGTGGTGCTCGCGCTGCTGGAGACGCCGCTGGGTGGGCTGCTGCACGCCGCCGCCACCGGCACTCTGGCCGACCATCCGCCGCTGCGCTGGCGTACCGGCGCCGCGGTGACGGTGGTGGTCGCCGCCGAGGGCTATCCGGCGGGGCCGCGTACCGGCGACGTGATCACCGGCGGCGAACAGCCCGGCGTGATCCACGCGGGCACCGCCCGCCGGACCGCCGACGGCGCCCTGCTCTCCGCCGGCGGCCGGGTCCTTTGTGGTACGGCCACCGGCCCGGACCTGGCCGCCGCCCGCGACGCCGCCTACCAGGTGGTACGCGGAATCGAGCTGCCCGGATCGCACTACCGCCGGGACATCGCCGCCACCGCCATCGACGGCCGGATCACCCTGCCCGGCTGATGGGCAGGTGCCGGGGCAGGTCGATAAGGGACACTGTCGGTATGCCTACCGTTGCCGAGGGTGCTCGTTCCACCGGTGCCGTGACGCGTCGGAAAACCAACCGCCGACACGGCAACTCGACGCATCGGTGGTGGCGTCTCTAACCGGTGAGGGAGGTGGGATGGACGCCGACGAGTTCGAGACGTTCGTACGCGAATCCGCACCGACGCTGCGTCGGTACGCCCGCGCCGTCACCGCCGATCCGGGCCAGGCCGAGGAACTCCTCGAGGAGACCTACGTGCGGGTGGCCACGTCGTGGCATCGGCTCCTGGCCGACGGCAGTCCGCTCGGGTACGCGAAGGTCGCCATGGTCCGGCTGCACGTGAGCCGGCTGCGGAGGATCGCCCGTCGGGTCCGGTCGCTGCCGACCGCCGGAAGGCCGGTGGGTGCCGAGGTCGGTCGGGTGGACGACGGTCACCTGCGCCGCCTGCTCGCCGGGCTGGCCCCGTTGCAGCGGGTGGTACTGGTCATGACCTACCTGGACGACCTGGACGACGAGTCGATCGCGGCGGCGATCGGGCGCCGCCCGGGGACCGTCCGATCGCTGCGTCATCGCGCCCTCGGCACCGTGCGGGACGGCTTGCCGATCGCCCGGGTACGCCCGGAGATGGAGGCGGCAGGATGACCGACGTCCGGGACGCGCTGCGTCGGGTGTGGACCACCGAGCCCGGGGCGCCCGCGCCGGATCCGCTGCCGGCGGTGCGGGCCCGGCTGCGCCATCGCCGCCGGGTGCGGGCCACCGCCGCCGCGCTCGCCTCGTGCGCGGTCGTCGGCTTGGCGGTGGTCATGGCCGCGACGGCACGGCACGACGAACCTTCGCCGTCCTCCGTCGGGCCTCCGGCCAGCCCGGTCGCACCCGAGCTGCGGGGCCTGCCGCCCGATCTGCTGCCGGTCGACGCCACCAACGCGGTGCTGCGGATGGCCCGGCCGGAGGTGGTGCCGGCCGGCACCCGGTCGGCGTACGAGGGCGCCGGCCCGGTTTCCCGGGTGGTGGCGGTGACCGATTTCGAGGCTCCACCGGGCCTGCCCGGCACACCGCGCGAGGTGACCGTCCCGACCAGTGCCGAGGTGCTGGCCACGGACGAGCCGGCGACGTCCACGGCGTACCTGTCGGCGTGGGCACCGGACGGGCGCTGTTGGTTCCTGGCGGTGACGGCAGCAGATGCAAAGACCCGGTGGTCGACGCTGGACGCCCTCATCGAGGCCAATCTCGGTTAGGCGACCGTTCAGGCCGGCTGGACCGGCCGATCGGCCACCGTGGGCCGTTGACATCCCGTGTCACGATCATCGTGCCGGTGGCCGGCCAGGGCCACCGGGACGGGGAAGGAGGACGCGGTGACCGGCTTTCTCGGCGCGGCGCTCAGCTTTCCGACCGTGCTGTTCAGCTTCCTTCTGGTGGTGGTCGTCGGCTACTGGCTGCTGGTGTTGACCGGCGTGCTGGATCTCGGCGACGACCTCGACGTCGACGGCGTACCGGGCACCGTACTTGCCGGTCTCGGCCTGGGCGGTGTGCCCAGTGCCGTCATCTTCTCCCTGCTCGTGGCGGTGGCCTGGTTCGTCAGTCTCGCCGGCACCGCCCTGCTGGACGGCCTCGGGCTCGGTTCCGGCACCCGGATAGCCGTCTCGGTCGGTGTCCTGCTGGGCGCCGCGGCCTGCGCGTGGCTGGTGACCCGGCTGGTCGCGGTGCCGTTGAGCCGACTCTTCCCCACCGAGACGGACGCCACCCGGCACGCCTTCGTCGGCCGCCTCTGCGTCGTACGCACCGGTACGGTCACCGCCGACTTCGGTCAGGCCGAGGTGACCGCGGCCGACGGTTCGTCGGCGGTGGTGCAGATCCGGCAACCGGGCGACGAGCGGATGCCGGCCGGCAGCTCCGCGTTGATCTACGACTACGACACCGACGGCGAGTTCTTCTGGGTGATGCCCGCCGGACCCGCCTTCGACCCGCTGAGACACGTTCCCGAATAGTTCACCACCAACCCGCCGAGCGCGGCCGGTCAACCCCCTTCGGCCGGCCCGCCCCACGCTGCCCCTGAGCCGCCCCGAAAGGAGGATGCGCGGCGTCCCGTCCGGCCTTCTCGGCCGGTCGCCATCGCACGCGCGCCCAGCCATGGATGTCATCACCACCGGTATAGGCGTACTCCTCGCCGTTGTCCTGCTCGTCGCGCTCGGCGTGGTGTTCATGGTCAGCCGGCTGTTCCGCAAGGTCGAGCAGGGCAAGGCCCTGATCGTGTCCAAGGTGCGGCGGGTCGACGTGACCTTCACCGGCGCGGTCGTGCTGCCCGTCCTGCACAAGGCCGAGATCATGGACATCTCGGTCAAGACGATCGACATCGAACGGACCGGCAACGAGGGTCTGATCTGCCGCGACAACATCCGGGCGGACATCCGGATCACCTTCTTCGTCCGGGTGAACAAGACCGTCGAGGACGTCATCAAGGTGGCGCAGGCGATCGGCACCGCGCGGGCCAGCGACCGGGAAACCCTCCAGGAGCTGTTCAACGCGAAGTTCTCCGAGGCGCTCAAGACGGTCGGCAAGCAACTCGACTTCGTCGACCTCTACACCAAGCGCGACGAGTTCCGGGACCAGATCATCCGGGTGATCGGCACCGACCTCAACGGCTACAGCCTGGAGGACGCGGCGATCGACTTCCTGGAGCAGACGCCGATGGCGCAGCTCGACCCGAAGAACATCCTCGACGCCCAGGGCATCCGGAAGATCACCGAGCTGACCGCGCTGGAGCACGTGCGGACCAACGAGTTCCGCCGCAGCGAGGAGAAGGAGATCACCCGGCAGAACGTCGACGCTCGGGAGGCGATTCTGGAGCTGGAGCGCCGGCAGGCGGACGCCGAGGCCAAGCAGCGCCGCGAGATCGAGACGGTACGGGCCCGCGAAGAGGCCGAGGTCACCCGGGTACGCGCGGAGGAGCGCCTGCGGGCGGAGACGGCGAACATCCGTACCGACGAGCAGTTGGGCATCCAGCACGAGAACCGGGCCCGGGAGATCGCGGTCGCCGAGAAGAACCGTGAGCGGGTCATCGCCATCGAGACCGAGCGGATCGAGAAGGACCGCCTGCTGGAGGTGATCGGCCGGGACCGGGAGACCGAGCTGAGCACGATCGCGAAGGACAAGGAGGTCGAGGCCGAGAAGCGGGCCATCGCCGAGGTGATCCGGGAGCGGATCGCGGTGGAGAAGACCGTGGCCGAGCAGGAGGAGAACATCAAGCGGCTGCGGGTGGTCGAGGAGGCCGAGCGGACCCGGCAGGCGCTTGTCATCCAGGCCGAGGCCGAGGCGCAGGAGAACCTGGTCAAGGACATCAAGGCGGCGGAGGCCGCCGAGGCGGCGGCCAAGCACCGCGCCCGCGAGGAACTGGTGCTGGCCGAGGCCCGGCAGCAGGCCGCCGAGCTGGACACCCGCGCGAAGATCCGGCTGGCCGAAGGCGTCCAGGCCGAGGCGGCCGCGGCCGGGCTGGCCGAGGTGCAGGTCCAGGAGCGCAGCGCCGAGGCGATCGAGAAGGTCGGACGGGCCGAGGCCGCCGTCGAGCGGGAGAAGGCCGTGGCCGCCGCCGAGGCGGTACGCGAGAAGCTGAAGGGCGAGGCCGAAGGTCTCACCGAGAAGGCCGCCGCGATGGCCGCGCTGGATGACGCGACCCGGGAGCACGAGGAGTACCGGCTGCGCCTGGAACTGGAGAAGGAGGTCCGGCTGGCCGGGCTGGACACCCAGCGTCAGGTCGCCGAGGCGCAGGCCAAGCTGGTCGCCACCGGCCTGGAGAAGGCGAACATCGACATCGTCGGCGGCGACAGCATCTTCTTCGACCGGCTGCTCAGCTCGATCTCGTACGGCAAGAGCGTGGACGGTTTCGTGGCCCACTCCGACGTGGCGAAGAACCTCGCCCAGCCGTGGCTGGACGGCAGCGCCAGCTTCACCGACGACCTGGCCCGGATGGTCGGCTCGATCGACAGCGCCGACGTGCAGAACCTCACCCTCTCGGCGTTCCTGATGCAGCAGATGCGCTCCGGCGGCGGGGACAAGGGCAAGCTCCAGGAACTGCTGAAGGCCGCGCAGCGCCTCGGCGTGGCGGAGACCCCGGTCGCCGCCCTGACCGGCCCACGGCAGCGCGCCGGTGAGTGAGCCGACCACCGGTCCGGCCGCCGTCGGGCGTACGCCCGGCGACGCCGGACCGGCCCCGGCCGTCTCGGACCCGACCGGGCCGGGAGCCGCGGACGTCGGCACCCGGCCGGGCCTGGACGACGGCAGCTACGAGGTGCTGCGTCGGCGGCTCGCCACCCAGGCAGGCGAGTTGGCCCGCCGGGCGGAGGCGCTCAACGCCCGGCGGCTGGAGGTCTTCGGCAGCACCGAGCTGCGGCTGCTGAGCACCGAACGGATCCGTACGGAGCACAACTGCGTACCCCGGGACATCGTCTCGGTGGGCGGGCTGATGCTGTTCGGCTACAACGTGTTCATCGGGTTGAAGCCGGAGACCTCCGTCGACGACGTCTTCTCGCTGCACCGGTTCGGTCGCGAGTCCCGAGAAGCCGGCGAAGGCGGTGACGACGGACCGGAGGTGGCCGGGTTCCGGTTCGACGAGGCGGGCCACGACGAGCTGCCCGGCCTGCTCCGCGACCCGCAGTTCGTCCGCGACTTCGGTGAGCTGTACCGCTACTACCGGCAGGCCCGCCTGCTGCAGCTGCGTCGGGTCGACGGTCGGCTGCTGGCGGTGTTCCAGACCGGTCCGCGCACCGAGGACATCCGGGTGCTGCGGTGGCGGGTCGGCGTCGACGGGGTGCCCGAGTACCTGGACAGCCGGGGCGAGCGGGACCACGTCTTCCCGCCGTCACACGACTTCGAGTGGACCGAGACGACCCGCGAGGACCACGTCCTCGGCCGGCATCCGCACATCTCGATCGACGGCCAGGTCTTCGTGGAGACGGTCGGCGGCACGCTGACCGTCAAGGTGGAGAACAACACCGAGGTCGGCGAGGGCGTCTACAGCGAGCCGGTGGACGAGCCGTTGCAGAGTCTCGCCGACGCCGACGTGCACTGGGCCCGGGTGGGGCCGCTGATCCTGTTGCGGCTGCGGCCGTACAAGGAGACGCAGTGGCGGCACCTCGTGTTCAACACGCTCACCCGGGAGGTGGTCCGGCTCGACGGCATCGGCGTCGCCTGCCAGCGGCTCCCCGAGGACCACGGCATCATCTTTCCGGGCGGATACCACCTGGTCACCGGCGTCACCAGGACGTTCGACACCGACGTGTCGGAGCTGGAGTTCGAGCGGGTGGTGCGTTCGCCGAACGGCGAGGACGTGCTCTACGTCTTCCATGCCCGCGCCGACGGCCGCAGCCTGCTGCTGCCGTACAACGCGATCCGCAAGGAGGTGGCCGCACCGATCCCGTGCCACGGCTTCTCGCTGTTCGACGACGGCACCCTCGTGGTGTTCCGGGCCGTGTCCGAGGAACCGACCCGGGTCCACCCGATGCAGGTCTGGCAGACGCCGTACGTCTCGGACGCGTACGCGGCGGCGCAGCCGGCCGGCACCGGGCCGCTGGAGCGGATCGGCAACGCCGACCTGGTACGCGGCATCTCCGACTGCCTCTCGGCGGCCCGGATGGTCGACGGCACCGCCACCGCCGAGGTCTACGACGCGTTGCTCGCCGCCTGTGCCCGGATCACCGACCACTACCACTGGCTCGGCGAGGACGACCTCGGTGACCTGGCCACCCCGCTGGCCGGGCTGCGTCGCACCGCCGCGGCCGTGCTGGAGGAGCACGAGAAGGTCCGGACCCTCACCGAGCGGGCCCGTGCCGAACTGGACGACAGCGCCGAGCAGATCGCCTCGCTGGCCCGTCGGGCGCGTGGCGAGGCGCCGCTGACCGCCGACGACTGGGTCACCCAGTTGGGTGGCCTGCGCCGCGCCCGGGGGCACCTGGAGACGCTGCGGGAGCTGCGCTACGTCGACCACGCCCGGATCGACGAGCTGGCCGGTCGACTCGACGAGGAACTGGCGGTGGCCGGTCGCCGGGCGGTGGAGTTCCTGCGCCGCGACGAGGCGTTCACCGGTTACCAGCAGGAGGTCGCGCGGCTCGCCACGAAGGCCGCCGAGATCGGCACGGTGGCCGAGGCGGGCACCGTCCACGACGAGCTGGCCGCGCGTACCGACGGACTACAGACCATCACCGACGTGGTCGGCGGGTTGGACATCGCCGACGCGACCGTCCGCACCGGCATCCTGGGCCGCGTCGGTGAGGTGCTGGGCGCGGTCAACCGGGCCCGCGCCGTGCTGGACAAGCGCCGCCGGGAGCTGGCCGCCGCGGAGGGCCGGGCCGGCTTCGCCGCCGAGTTCGCCCTGCTCGGGCAGGCGGTCACCGGGGCGCTGGCGGCGGCGGACACCGCCGAGCGCTGCGACGAGCAACTGGGCCGGCTGCTGCTGCGGGTGGAGGAGCTGGAGTCCCGATTCGGCGAGTTCGACGACTTCCTCGCCGAACTGGCCACCCGGCGCACCGACATCTACGAGGCGTTCTCCTCCCGTAAGCAGGCGCTGCTCGACGAGCGGGCCCGCCGCGCCGACCGGCTCGTCGCCTCCGCCGAACGGATCCTGGTCAGCGTGCACCGGCGAGCCGGCACCCTCGGCTCGCTCGACGACATCAACACCTACTTCGCGGCCGATCCGATGGTGGACAAGCTGCGCGCGGTGGTCGAGGAGCTGCGTACCCTCGGCGACGCGGTGCGGGCCGAGGAGCTGGACGGCCGGGTCCGGGCCGCCCGCCAGGAGGCCGGGCGTGGCCTGCGCGACCGGCTCGACCTGTACGCCGACGGCGGCGAGACGATCCGGCTGGGTCGGCACCGCTTCGCGGTGAACACCCAACCGATCGACGTGGCGGTGGTGCCAGCCGAGGGCCGGATGGTGGTGGCGGTGACCGGCACCGACTACCGCGCCCCGGTACGCGACGAGGAGTTCCAGCAGACCCGACGGTTCTGGGACCAGTTGCTGGTCTCCGAGTCGGCGCAGGTGTACCGGGCCGAGTACCTGGCCACCTCGATCCTGGCCGCCGCCGAGGCCGGTCGCGACGGCCCCGGACTGGACGAGTTGCACACGGCGGCGGTGGACGTCGACGGGCTGCGGGAACTGGTCCGGCGGATCGCCGAGACCCGCTACGACGAGGGCTACGAGCGCGGCGTGCACGACCACGACGCGGCCGAGATCCTGCGGGTACTGCTGCGCCTGCACGCCGGCGCGGGGCTGTTGCGCTACCCGCCGGCCGACCGCGCCGCCGCCCAACTCTTCTGGCGGTACGCCACCGACGAGTCGGCCCGGTCGACCTGGACGGCACGCGCCGCCTCGCTGGCCCGGGCCCGGGCGCGGTTCGGTCGCCCTGACGGCGCGGACGCCACCGACCAGCTCTGCGGCCAACTGGCCGAGGCGATCGAGGTGTTCCTGCGCGACGCCGGACTGCCGGTGCCGCCCGGCGGCACCGCGCTCGCCGGCGAGTACCTGTTCGCCGAACTCGCCGCACCGCCGGTGCGGTTCGTCACCGGCGGTGGGGCGCGTGCCCTGCTGGACCGGTTCCGCCGGGCGCTCGGCGGCCCGCAGTCCCGTTCCTCCCGCGAGTTCGACGACGACCTGAGGGCGCTCGGTGACGACCTGGCCGGCCGATACCAGCTGATCGAGGCGTGGCTGACCGCCTTCCTGGCCACCGACGACGGCGGCCTGTCCGGCTACGACCTGCCGGAGGCGGTCGCCGTCGAGCTGTGCGGCCCCGACCTGGCGCGGGAGGACAGCGCGGCGACGATGACGGAAACGGTCGGCGGCCTGCTCGGCGCGCATCCGCGCATCGACGGCTCCACTCTCGACGTACGGCTGGACGAGATGCTGGCCCGGACCCGCACGTTCCGCACCGACCTGGTGCCGGCGTACCGGGACTACCAGCGGCGACGCAACGCGCTGGTGGAGGTCGAGCGGGAGCGACTGCGGCTGGAGGAGTACCGGCCGAAGGTGATGAACGCCTTCGTCCGCAACCGGCTGCTCGACGAGGTGTATTTGCCGCTGATCGGCGACAACCTGGCCCGGCAGCTCGGCGCGACCGGCGACGGCAAGCGGGTCGACCAGTCCGGCCTGCTGCTGTTGATCTCACCGCCCGGCTACGGCAAGACCACCCTGATGGAGTACGTGGCCAGTCGGCTCGGCCTGGTCTTCGTCAAAGTCAACGGGCCGGCCCTGGGCACCAAGGTCACCTCGCTGGACCCGGCGGAGGCGCCAGACGCCACCGCCCGGCAGGAGGTCGAGAAGATCTCCTTCGCCCTGGAGCTGGGCAACAACGTGCTGCTCTACCTCGACGACATCCAGCACACCAACCCGGAGCTGTTGCAGAAGTTCATCTCGCTCTGCGACGGGCAACGCCGGATGGAGGGCGTCTGGGAGGGCCGGACCCGGACGTACGACCTGCGCGGCAAGCGGTTCGCGGTGTGCATGGCGGGCAACCCGTACACCGAGTCGGGCCGGCGCTTCCGGGTGCCGGACATGCTCGCCAACCGGGCCGACGTGTGGAACCTCGGCGACGTGCTCTCCGGCCGGGAGGAGGTCTTCGCGCTCAGCTACGTCGAGAACGCGCTCACCGCGAACCCGGTGCTGGCACCGCTGTCCGGTCGGGACCGGGCCGACCTGGAGCTGCTGGTGCGGATGGCTCGGGGCGACGACACGGTCCGCGCCGACCAGCTGTCCCACCCGTACCAGCCGGTGGAGCTGGAGCAGGTCGTCTCGGTGCTGCGCAAGCTGCTGCGGGTGCAGCAGGTGGTGCTGGCCAACAACCAGGCGTACATCGCCTCGGCGGCGCAGTCCGACGACGCCCGCACCGAACCGCCGTTCCAGCTACAGGGGTCGTACCGGAACATGAACAAGCTGGCCGAACGGATCGTCCCGGTGCTCACCGACGAGGAGTTGGAGGCGGTGATCGACGATCACTACCTGGGTGAGGCGCAGACCCTGGCGGCCGGCGCGGAGGCCAACCTGCTCAAGCTCGCCGAGCTACGCGGTCGGCTCACGCCGGAGCAGGCCGCCCGCTGGGCCGAGGTGAAGGACGCCTTCCAGCGCTCGCGGGCGCTCGGCGGCACCGGCGACGACCCGGTCGACCGGGCGGTCGGCGCGCTCGGCCTGCTCGCCGACCGGGTCGGCGGCGTCGCCGCCGCCATCGGCCGCGCCACCGACCGCTGATCCCCGACGTCACGACTTGCGGCAAGTGGGGCCTTCCCGCCGAGGTGATGGCCCGGGTTGCCGCAAGTCGTGGTACCTCTGCCGACGTCAGCCGTAGTAGCGGCGTAGTTCGCGGGTGAGCACCTTGCCGGTGGCGTTGCGGGGCAGGTACCTGACGAAGACGACGTCGCGGGGCACCGAGAAACGGGCCAGGTAGTGCCGGACGTACTCGCGGACCGCCTCGGCGTCGAGGGTCTCGCCGGGGTACAGCGCGAGGAAGGCGGCGAGCCGCTGGCCGTAGTCGGGGTCGGGTACGCCGATGACGGCGGCCTCGCGCACCTGGGGGAGCTGGGTGAGCAGCTGTTCCACCTCGGCGGGGAAGACGTTCTCCCCGCCGGAGACGATCATGTCGTCGGCGCGGCCGTCCACGAAGAGCAGTCCGTCGGTGTTGACCCGGCCCAGATCGCCGGTGTCCAGCAGGCCGTCGTGCCGAGCCCGGTCGGCGCCCGAGGTGTAGCCCTCGAAGAGCATCTCGTTGCCGACCAGGATCCGCCCGACCCGGCCGGCGGCCACCGGTCGACCGTCGTCGTCGACGATCTCCAGCCGGGTGCCGTGCGGCGGCCTGCCCGCGGTGGTGGGTGCCCGGCGCAGGTCGGCGGGGGTGGCGATGGAAGCCCAGGACGCCTCGGTCGATCCGTAGAGGTTGTAGAGCACGTCGCCGTAGGTGTCCATGAACGCCGCCGGCAGCCCGCCGGGCAGCGCCGAGCCACTCACCGCGACCACCTTCAGCGGCGGTCGGTGCTCCGGCGGCGGCAGCTCAATCAGTCGTTGCAGCATCACCGGCACCGCGAACAGTGCCTGACAGCGGTGCCGCACCAGGGCGTCGAGGGTGGCGGCCGGGTCGAAGCGTCGGTGCAGCACGATCGTGGCCCGCAGGGCGAAGCAGACCTGTAGGGCCGCGTACCCCCAGGTGTGGAAGATCGGGGCGGCGATCAGCACCCGGTCCCGGACGTGCAGCGGGATCCGGTCGATGATGGAGACCAGCGGGCCGAAGCCGTTCGGGGTGGGTCGGCGGGCGCCCCTGGGCGCACCGGTGGTGCCGGAGGTGAGCACGATGATCCGGCCGTCCCGCTCGGGCGGGTGCAGCTCGCCGGGGAGCGCGGTGTCGATCAGTTCGTTTCGGGCCTGCTCGTCGAGGCGGTGCAGGTCCGCCGGCAGCCCGAGGGTCCGTTCGGTGAACTCGTCGTCGTGCACCAGGATCCGCAGTCGTTGCTCCTGCGCCACGGTGGCCAGTTGCGCCGCTGAGAGACCGGTGTTGACCAGCACCGCGTCCGCGCCCAGCAGGGTGGCGGCGACGATGGTCTCGATCAGCCCCGGGTGGTTGCGACCGAGCACGGCGATCCGGTCGCCGGCCTGGACGCCGAGTGCGGCACGCAGCGCGCGGGCGAGCCGCATGGACCGGTCGAGCAGTTCGGCGTACGTCAGCTCGGTGCCCTGCTCGTCGATGACGGCGACCCGGCCCGGGTCCCGGGCCGCCGCCTGGCGCAGTTCACCGGCGAGGCTCCAACCCCACTTGCGTAGCGCGCTGAGCTGCGATGCGACGCGGATCGGACGACCCGGGGCGAGCAGGCCCCGCCGGGTCAGCGTGGTGACGATGAACGGCAGATCCATGTCAGCGGATCTGCATCCCGGAGATCGCCCGGGAGATGACCAGCCGCTGGATCTCCGAGGTGCCCTCGAAGATGGTGTAGATCTTGGCGTCCCGGTACCAGCGCTCGACCGGGTGGTCCCGTAGGAAGCCGGCACCACCCAGCAGCTGGACCGCCCTCTCGGTCACCGAGACGGCCACCTCGCCGGCCTTGAGCTTGGACATCGAGCCCTCACCGGCGGTGAACGGTCGGTTGTTCCGGCCCATCCAGGAGGCCCGCCAGACCAGCAGCCGCGCGGCGTCAATCTCCATCTTCATGTCGGCGAGCGTGAATGCGACCGCCTGGTTGGTGATGATCGGGCGACCGAACTGGACGCGTTCCTTCGCGTAGTCCAGGGCGTACTCGTAGGCGGCCCGGGCCACGCCGAGCGCCTGCGCGCCGACGGTGGGTCGGGACAGCTCGAACGTACGCATCGCGGCCTGGCCGGAGGCGCGTTGCCCGGTGCGGGCGCGGGCCAGGCGTTCCGCCAACGCCTCCCTGCCGCCGAGCAGGCACCGGCCCGGTACCCGGACGTCGTCGAGGAAGACGTCGGCCGTGTGTGAGGCGCGCAGGCCGAGCTTGCGCAGCTTGCGGGTGGCGCTGAGGCCGGCGGTGCCCGGTGGTACGACGAACGCGGCCTGTCCCCGCGAGCCCAGTTCCGGTTCGACGGAGGCGGTCACCACGTGCACTCCGGCGATCCCGCCGTTGGTGGCGTACGCCTTCTGCCCGCGCAGCACCCACTCGTCGGTGGACTCGTCGTAGGTCGCCCGGGTACGCATGGCGGCGACGTCCGAACCGGCCTCCGGCTCCGAGCTGCAGAAGGCGGCGACGGCCGGGGAGTCGACGTCACCGAAGCACTGCGGCACCCATTCGACGAGCTGGTCCGGGGTGCCGGCGCCGTAGATGGCGGCGACCGCCAGCGAGGTGCCGAAGATGCTCAGCCCGATGCCGGCGTCGCCCCAGAACAGTTCCTCGCTGGCGATCGGCAGCGACAGCCCGGTGGGATCGGCCCAGCAGGTGGCGAGGAACTCGAAGCCGTAGAGCCCGACCTTCGCCGCCTCCTGGATGATCGGCCAGGGGGTTTCCTCGCGGGTGTCCCACTCGGCCGCGGCTGGGCGCACGACCTCGCTGGCGAAGCCGTGCACCCAGTCCCGTAGATCCCGCTGTTCCTCGTTCAGGTCGAGCGAGAACTCGGCCATGTCAGGCCTTGGGGATGTCGAAGAGGTTCGCGATGTTGGCGGCCAGGCCCAGGTCACCCTTGGCCTTGAGCTTGCCGGTCATGAACATCATGACCGGGTTGGCGCCGCCGGAGACGATCTTCAGGAACTCGACCGGGCCCATGGTCAGGCTGAGCCGGGGGTCGTGCTGCGGGGTCTCGTTGACCGTGCAGGTGCCGTCGGCGATGACCACCTCGTAGGTGTCGGTACCGCCGTCCGGGGCGCCGGTGATGTTCCAGTGGATGACGGCGTTGGTGGAGCCGGCCCGGTCGGCGCGGAACAGCTGCGGCATCCGCCCGAAGACCTCGCCGAGGATCTTGCCGCGCAGGTCACCGGACATCACCTCGGCCAGCTTGCTCTCCGGGGTGTTCTTGACGAGCTGGGCGAACTCCTTCGGGCCGACGTTGGCGAAGTTGGCCGGGTCGAAGTCAGTCATGGGAAGGCACCTCTCGGACATTGGCTACTCGTGCGTAACCTTACGCACGAGTAGGTATGCTCGCAAGGTGTCCACCGGTCCCGCCTTCAAGCGCCTCCCGCGCGCCGTACGGCAGCAGCAGATGCTCGACTCCGCGGTACGGATCTTCTCCCGGCGTGGGTACCACGGTGCCAGCATGGACGAGATCGCCGAGGTGGCGGGCATCTCCAAGCCCATGGTGTACGCGTACCTGGGCAGCAAGGAGGAACTCTTCGTCGCCTGTCTGCACCGCGAGGGCACCCGGATGGTGGAGGCCATCGCCGGTGCCGCCGCCCCCGACCTGCCCGCCGACGAGCGACTCTGGCGCGGGTTACGTGCCTTCCTCGGCTTCGTCGGCGCGCACCGGGACGGCTGGGCGGTGCTCTACCGGCAGGCCCGCGCCGAGCAGCCCTTCGCGCGTGAGCTGACCGTCATGCGGGCCCGGCTGGTGGAGGTGGTCGCCGGGATGCTCGACCACGCGCTGCGCGCCGAGGGGCGCGAGGTGGCCGACACCGAGCTGGAGGTGGTCGCGTACGCGCTGGTCGGTGCGAGCGAGTCACTTGCCGACTGGCTGGCCGACCATCCGGAGGCCGACCCGGAGAAGACCGCCACCCAGATGATGAACGTCGCCTGGCTCGGCGCCGGGCAACTGCTGCACGGCCTGACCTGGCATCCGCCCGTGGCCTGACCGGCCGGGCCTCAGCGCCGGGCGGCCCGGTGGTGGGCGCGGCGGCGTAGCCTGCGTGCCACTTGCACCAGCAACGTGACCGCGATCGACAGGCCGATGCCGGCCAGGATGCCGTAGATCGGCTCGCGTTCGAAGGCCAGCCCGCCGACGAGGCCGAGCAGCACGCAGTACAGCGCCCACGTGCCGCCGCCGATCAGGTCGTAGAGCAGAAACGGGCGCAGTGGGTAGCGCACCGCCCCCATGGTCAGGGTGACCGCCGTCCGCCCGCCGGGCAGGTACCGGGCGGAGGTCAGGATGACGCCGCCGTGCCGGCACACCGCCCGCCGCGCCCACTGCGATCCGGCCCGGCGTCGGCTGTTCTCCGGCGAACGATCCAGCCGACCGGAGCCGCCGCCGCGCCCGATGGCGTAGGAGATGTGGTCGCCGAGCACGGCACCGAGCATGGTCACGATGAACACCACCACCAGATTCGGCTCGCCGCCGGTGGCGAGGACGGTGACGGTGATGACCGCCGCCTCGGCCGGCACGAGCGGGAAGACCGCGTCGACGGCGGTGAGCCCGAACAGCAGCAGATACACCCACGGCGAGGTGAGCGTGTGCCGGAGCAGGTCGAGCGCGGCCTCCATGGCTACATGCTCGCCGTCGGGCGGGGACATCGGGGCGGGACGGACGGATCACCGCTAATGGGGCCTTCCACCCACCGCCGACCGGGTGACCGTGCCGCGGTCGGAACGGGCGGCGTCGAGCTGAACCGCCCGCACCCGCTTGTCCTCGGCGGTGGGACCGTGTGAGGTGAGCACGACGGGCACGCCCAGCGTCTGCTCCACCGCCGTGGGCCAGTCGACCGGCGACGGGCGGTCGTACACCGGTCTGGCCTGCAGCAGGCGGGTGGTGAGCGCCGCCTGCCGGTCGAGGTCGCCGGGTGGGCCGGGCACCAGCCCGTCCGAGTCGGTGTAGCGGTGGCAGATCCGCAGGTCGAGACCCTGACCGACGAGATCCAGGTGGGTCAGCGCCAGGCCGTCGACCCCACCGGCGACCGCCAGGGCGTACGCGTGGGCGACGGCGTCGAAGTGGCCGAATCGGAAACGGCCCTGCCACGGGTTCGTCGGGTTGTGCGGATCGGTCAACCCGAGCGCCGGATCCTCGGTCACCAGCGGACCCGGCCCGTGCCGGGTGGTGACCGTACGCAGCACGCCCAGCCGGGTCGCCGACCCGGCCAGCCCCGCCTCGGCCAGCAGCGCCTCCGCGTTGGCGGCGGTGGTGGTGCTCCACGTGGTGTACGGGTGGAAGCCGTGCCACTCGTCCAGCAGCACCCCCTGCGCGCCCTCGAACACGCAGGTGCCGGCGCGCAGCTCCGCGACGAGCCAGCCCCGGTCCACGATTTCCACCCGCTCGGCGAAGGCCCGGTACGCGGGCAGACAGTCGGCGACCGGCGGGGCGTCCAGCGGGCCGAGTTCGGCGCTGAGCCGGTCCCGCAGCACGGTCAGCCGGCGGCGCAGCAACTCCGGGCTGCGGCAGTCCGCCACCCGGGGCGCCTGGTCGGGGTGGGCGAGACCGTACGCGACGGCCTCACCCACCCCCAGCCCGCAGGAACCGTGCCGGTCGGCTCCGCGGGCCAGCTCCCGGGCCCGGTTGGCGGCCCGGTGGTACGGGGTGGCCAGCAGCGCCGCACCGTCCACGGTCAGTCGGCCGAGCGCGTCGGGCACCCCGACGGCGGCGAGGTGGTCCGCCTCGGCGGCCAGGGCCAGCGGGTCCACCACCACGTGCCGGGACAGGTGGGTGCGTACCCCGGGCCGGAAGGTGCCCGCGCCGAACTGGGCGAACGTGTGGTGCCGGCCGTCGCGCAGCACGACGTTGTGTGCCGCCTGCGCGCCCCCGTTGAACCGCACCACCGTCCGTACCGGCCGGGTCGCGCAGAGCCAGTCCACGACGGTGCCCTTCCCCGCGTCGCCGTACCCGAGGTCGACCACGATCACGTGCTGGCCGCGCGGCCCCCTCGCCGCCGGCCCGCCCGTCGACCACCGACCCGCCACGGCATCCGCCGGCTCGCCGGTCACCGGGCCACCCGGGACCACACCCGCCGCCGTCCGGGTCACAGCCGGACCACTCCGCGACCGGTGGTCCGACCCGTCGGCAGCTCCGACACCTCGGCCCGCGATCTCCCGCCCAACCGGGCGAGCGCCTTCGACACCGTGCCGGTGGCGGACGAGCCGGCCCGGTCCAGGTCCCGCAGACCCTGGTCGAGGTCGATCGCCTGTTCGCCGAGACCGACGGTGAGCGCGATGGTCTCGCAGACCGCGGCCAGGTCGTCCAGCTCCAAAGCGTGCTGGCCGAGCAGGTCACGCCAGAAGTCGAGCACCCGGCGGTTGCCGGCGTAGTGGCTGCCGGCGGGCAGCAGGTAGTAGGTGTCCCAGCGGCGGGTGACCTCGTCGACGATCTGCCGCACCGGCACGTCCTCGCGCAGGTCGTCCGCGACGAGTCGACTCACCTCGCCGGTCTTCACCCGCGGATACGCCAGCTCGTCGCCGATCACGAACAGGTAGCCCCGCCGGCCACGCTTCTCCCAGCTGTCGGTGACCGTGCGCCGGGCCATGAAGTACAGCGCCAGCTCGTACGACTCCCGCATCTGGCCGCCACCGCCACCCTCCAGCACGATCCGGCCGAGGTCGTCGTCCATCCGGTTGTCGGACTCGAACTGCCCCACCTGCAACGGCACCCGGTCGCAGGTGGCGTCCCCGATCGCGCCGAACATGATCTGCGGGTCGCGGGCGTAGCCCTGGCGCAGCAGCAGCCCCAGCAACTGCGGCAGCTTGGCCTGGAGAACGCGGGGCACGTGCCCCATCGAGCCGGTCACGTCGAACAGGACCGCGACGGGGGTCGACTGCGGGTGCTCCGCGCTGTCCCGGCTCTCCCGGACCGCGCCGCGCGGGTCCAGCGCCGGGTGCACCACCCGGGCTCCGCTGTCGCTGTAGGAGAAGGCGCTGGTGCCGGTGGCCCGGCGGTAGCGGTCGGCGGCGTCGTACACATCGGTGGACCATGCTCCGCTGCCCATGGCAGCCTCCTTAGGGGTTGAGGGTGAAGGGACGGAAGGTGCGCGGCCCGTAGAGGCGGTGCAGCACCTCGTCCAGTTCGCGTAGCAGCAGCCAGGCGTCGTCGGGGCGGGCCCGCAGGAACCGTTGCCGGCAGCCCCGGGCGAAGTCGAGCAGCCGGCGTGGGGCGTCGCGGTTCAGCAGCCAGGTCATGCAGCGGGTGGCCATGAAGATGTCGGTGCCGGGCCCGCACGGGCCACGGTCGGGCACCTCGGGCGGGTACCAGGTGTCGTGGTCGGGCACCATCGCCGGCACCCGGCCGCCCGGCGCGGTGGAGAAGCACCAGTCGACGAGCACCAGGCCGTGGGCGTCGGGGTCGATGAGCACGTGTGACGGCAGCACCGCACCGTGCACCAGACCCGCGCGGTGGGTCAGGCCGAGGGCGACCAGGAGTCGCTGCCACATCCACGCCACGTCCCGGCCGTCGAGCCCGTCCGGATAGGCGCGCCGCACCTCGACCAGGCTGTGCAGCCCTGTCGCGGTGCCGAGCACGGTGATCCGGCGTTCCGCACCGGTGTCGGCGTCGCGGTGGGTGAAGCTGTCGACCAGCCGGGGGACGTACGGCAGCCAGCGCGGGGCACCCCGTTCGGCGAGCGTGCGCAGGGCGTGCTGCTCGCGCACCATCAGGTCGTTGTCGGCCGCGTCGCGCGGCAACTTGAGCAGCCGGTCCGCACCGACGTCGTACAGGTCGGCGAGGTCGCCGGAGTACGCGGGCCGCCCGCACCGGTAACCGTGCAGCACGGTGACCCGCCGGGCCCGCCAGCGGCTGGTGACCCGGAGGAAGGCGGCGGTGGCGGCGGCCCGGATCCCCGGACCGGCCCAGCCGAGCCGGTCCGGGTGCAGGGCGCCGACGAGTTCCCGGTAGCGCCGCTCCGGCGCGTCGCCACCGAACAGTTCGTCGTCGTCACGGGCGGTGGTCACCAGGCGGATCGCCTCGTCGGTGGTCATCGCACCGTCTCCTCGCGCGCCGGGCGCAGCAGCGCCGGGTGCAGCAGCCGCGCGTCACCGGCCCGGTAGAGCCGGGCACGCGGGCCGCCCCGGGTGCCGCCGCGTTCGGTGCTGGCGCCGGTGCTCTCCACGAAGCCCGGCACCGAGAGCACCTTGCGGTGGAAGTTGCCGGCGTGCAGCTGGTGCCCCCAGACCGTCTCGTAGACGGCCCGCAGCTCGCCGATGGTGAACTCGGGTGCGAGGAAGCGGGTGGCCAGCGGGGTGTATTCCAGCTTGGAGCGGGCCCGCTCCAGCCCGTCGGCGACGATCTGGCCGTGGTCGAAGGCGAGCTGCCGGTTGGTCAGCTCGGCGACCGCCACCCAGGCCGCCTCGTCGGCGTCGGTGCCGGCCGTCGCGTCCGGCAGGTCGGGCGCGAAGGCGAGGTGGGCGATCGAGACGATCCGCATCCGGGGATCGCGGTCGGGCGCGCCGTAGGAGGCCAACTGCTCGACGTGGACGCGACGGAGGGGCTCGCCGGCGAGACCGGTTTCCTCGGCCAGCTCTCGCCGGGCGGCGGTCACCAGGTCCTCGTCCGGCCGGACGAAACCACCGGGAAGGGCCCAGAGGCCGGCGTGCGGCTGCTCGCCCCGGCGGATCAGCAGCAGGTGCAGAGCGCCGTCGCGGATGGTCAGGGCGACGACGTCGACGGTGACCGCGACCGCCGGGTAGGCGTGCGGGTCGTAGGCGGCGAGGAAATCCTGCTCGTTCACGTCTGGTAACTCTCATTCTGAGAACATCTCGACTTGAGAATAACCTAGCGGAAAAGACAGGGCCGGGCAAGTGCCCGGCCCCGCTCAGCGGATGGTGCCCACCAGGTGTGGGCGGCCCCGCCGGTCGTGCAGGCTGAAATCCCAGCCCGAATCGAGCGCGGTGGCGCTGAAGGCCACCGTGCCGGGTAGCGGCACCGGCAGCTTGAACGCCACGTCCACCGTGTACGCGTCCGGCAGCCGGCTCTCCAGCGCCGCGATACACCGTGCCTTGCTCCACATGCCGTGCGCGATCGGTCGGGGGAAGCCGAGCAGCCGTGCGCCCAGCCGCGAGGTGTGGATCGGGTTGTGGTCGCCGGAGACCCGCGCGTAGTCCGTACCCACCCGGGGCGTGACCTGCCAGCGGGCGGTGGCGGCCGGCGGTGGGGGCCGCTCACCGTGGTCGCGCCGCTCACCGCCGTCCGGGGTGCGCTGCCGGCCGAGGTACGTCGAGACACCGCGCCACACCTCCTCCCCATCGACCGACCCGACGAGTACGACGTCCACCTGCCGCCCCCGGTCGTGCGGACGCAGATTCTCCGCCCAGGTGGTGAAGTCCAGCCGATCGGTGACGGTGACCGGTCGGCGCACCGTGATCCGGTTGCCGACGTGCACCACCCCGGTCAGCGGGATCGGAAACTCCGGCGCGGTGATCAGACGCAGCGCCAGCGGAAAGCCCAGGACGTGCGGAAAGGTCGCGGGCAGCCGGTCGGCGAGGCGGAACCCGCAGACCCGGTCGTAGTCGGCCAGCCGCTCCGGATCCACCGGCACGCCACTCACCGCCAGTTCCACCGCCGGCACCGTCTCACCGCGCCGCCCACCCAGCCCTGGCACCGCGTTCAGCAACGCCCGCCGGTACAACGGCCCGGCCGCCGGCAACCGGGGCAACTCCACCCGGGCCCGAGCCGCCGGATGCCCGCTCGCCGTCAGGCCGGTCGGGACGCCGCCGCTGGTGCCGGTCGGGCGCGCGCCGGAGGACGTTGACGCCGCCGGATCCGCCGTCGGTGAGACGGTCGGTGCGTCGCCACCACCGGCCGGAACGTGCCCGGACAGGTCGCGGGTCTGCTCCAGGTCCGCGTCGCCTGCCGCGCCGGCGAGCGCGGCAGCCCGGATCTCCGGGGTCAGGATCTCGGTCGGCCCGTCGATCAGCTCGCCGACCGACAGGTCGTCGGCCGGCTCGTCGCCACGTCTACGTCTGGCCATCACGCCCCCAGCAGGCTCTGTCCGCAGACCCGGACCACGTTGCCGCTGACCGCACCGGAGGCCGGCCAGGCGAGCCAGCCGATGGTCTCGGCGACGTCCACCGGCAACCCGCCCTGCGAGAGGCTGTTCATCCGGCGGCCGGCCTCCCGCAGCACCAACGGGATCCGGGCGGTCAGCCGGGTCTCGATGAATCCGGGGGCGACCGCGTTGACGCTGATCTGCCGCTCGCGCAACGCCGGGGCGAGCGCGTCGACCAGCCCGACGACGCCGGCCTTGCTGGTGGCGTAGTTGGTCTGGCCCCGGTTGCCGGCGATCCCGGCGATCGAGGAGACGCCGATGATCCGCCCGCCGGCCGGGATCAGCCCGCGCTCCAGCAGCAGGTCGTTGATCCGCTCCTGGCTGGACAGGTTGACGTCGATGACCTGGTCCCACCGGTCGGCGTCCATCCGGCCGAGGGTCTTGTCCCGGGTGATGCCGGCGTTGTGCACCACCACGTCCACCCGGCCGTGCCGGTTGGCCAGGTGCTCGGCGAGCCGGGCCGGTGCGTCGGCGGCGGTCAGGTCGAGCTGCACGGCACTGCCGCCGATCTCGTTGGCCACCGCGGCCAACTCGTCCCCGGCGGCCGGGACGTCCAGGGCCACCACGGTCGCCCCGTCGCGGGCCAGCACCCGGGCCAACGCCGCACCGATGCCCCGGGCCGCACCGGTGACCAGCACCACCTGCCCGTCGAGAGGGCGGTCCCAGTCGGCCGGAGCGGTGGCCTGGCCAGCGCCGACCCGGATCACCTGTCCCGACACGTACGCCGAACGGCCCGACAGCAGGAACCGCAGGGTCCCCTCCAGGCTGGTCCAGGTCCCCTCGTCGGCGTTGCGCGTGACGTACACCAGCTGTGCGGTGATGCCCCGGCCGAACTCCTTGCCGATGCTGCGGGTCAACCCCTCCAGCGCCCGTTGGGCGGTCGCCTCGCGGGGCGTGCCGCACTCGGCCGGCGGGGTGCCCAGCACGATCACCCGGCCGCTGGGCTGCACCGCCCGGGCCTGCGGGTGGAAGAAGTCGTAGAGCTGGCGCAGTTGGGACGACTCGGTGATGCCGGTAGCGTCGAAGACGAGGGCGGCACTTTCCGGCGTACGACCGGTTGCCGGATCGGGCACGGCGGTGGCCGGGTCGCGCAGCGCGAGCCCGGCGGCGGCCAGGGCCTTGCCGACCGGTTCGGCGAGCCGCCCGCCGGGGGCGGCACCGAGCAGGACCAGCCCGGGCAGAATCGGCTCGCCGGGTGCGTGCCGGCGCAGTCGCGGCGGGTCGGGCAGCCCGAGGCGCTTGACCAGCGCCCGCCCGGCCCCCGACTGGACGAAGCTCGCATACCTGTCGGTCATAGGCGTAGCCTACTGGTGAGTAAGGTGCGGGCAACACTTTCGAGGAGGCGGATCGTGCAAAACGTTCGACGGGTCGCGATCATCGGCGGCAACCGGATCCCCTTCGCCCGCTCCAACTCGCGCTACGCCAGCGCCTCCAACTCCGACATGCTAGGTGCGGCCCTGGACGGGCTGATCGCCCGGTTCGGTCTGGCCGGGCAGCGGGTCGGCGAGGTCGTCGCCGGTGCGGTGCTCAAGCACGCGAAGGACTTCAACCTCACCCGTGAGGTGGTGCTCGGCTCGAAGCTCGACCCGCGCACCCCGGCGTACGACATCCAGCAGGCCTGCGGCACCGGCCTGGAGGCCGTCATCCTGGTCGCCAACAAGATCGCCCTCGGTCAGCTCGACGTCGGCATCGCCGGTGGCGTGGACACCACCTCCGACGCTCCGCTCGCGGTCAACGAGGACATGCGCCGCACGTTGCTCAAGCTGAACTCCGCCCGCAGCCTCGGCGAGCGGCTACGGATCGCCGCGAAACTGCGCCCGGCCCAGCCGTTCCGGCCGGAGATCCCCCGCAACGCCGAGCCGCGTACCGGCCTGTCGATGGGTGAGCACGCCGCGCAGACCGCGCTGCGCTGGAACGTCGACCGGCAGGCGCAGGACGAGTTGGCGCTGCGGTCGCACCAGCGGCTGGCCGCCGCGTACGAGAAGGGCTTCTTCGACGACCTGATGACCCCCTACCTGGGGCTGACCCGCGATCAGAACCTGCGCCCGGACACCACCCTGGAGAAGCTGGGCACGCTGCGGCCGGTCTTCGGCGCCAAGGGGCCGGACGCCGAACGGGCCACCATGACCGCCGGCAACTCGTCGCCGCTGACCGACGGCGCCTCCACCGTGTTGCTGGCCAGCGAGGACTGGGCGCGCGAGCACAACCTGCCGGTGCTGGCCTGGTTCTCCTGGTCCGAGACGGGCGCGGTGGACTTCGTGCACGGCGAGGAGGGGCTGCTGATGGCGCCCGCGTACGCGGTGCCCCGGCTGCTCGACCGGGCCGGGCTCACCCTCCAGGACTTCGACTACTACGAGATCCACGAGGCGTTCGCCTCGCAGGTGCTGGCGACCCTGGCGGCCTGGGAGTCACCGGAGTTCTGCAAGGACCGGCTCGGCCTGGACGCCCCGCTCGGCGCCATCGACACCGACAAGCTCAACGTCAACGGCTCGTCGCTGGCCGCCGGTCACCCGTTCGCCGCCACCGGCGGCCGGATCGTCGCCACCCTGGCCAAACTGCTGGCCGAGAAGGGCAGCGGACGTGGCCTGATCTCCATCTGCGCCGCCGGCGGCCAGGGCGTCACCGCCATCCTGGAGCGATAAGGCCGGGCCGGGAGGTTGGCGGACGGCTCAAAGGTCGATCATCTGCCGGAGTACCCGACGCACGTCGTTGACCTGCTCCGAGCGCAGTCGATACACGGGCCCGCGACCGGTCAGCCGGTTCGCCGACACCGTCCGCACCTGCTCGGTGATCACCCACCCTGCCTTACGGCCCGGTACCTCGATCGCCACCCGGTGTAGCCAGCCGGGTCGCTCCCGGGTCGTCAGAGGCAGCACGCTGACCAATGCGCCTGCGGTCAGATCAAGATGGAAACGGGACGAGACGACCAGGGCCGGACGTTGCCCGGCCTGCTCACGGCCCTCAGTCGGGTCGAAGTCGAGCCACCAGATCTCCCAGGGGCGAACGCGGGTCACTCCTGCTCGTCCCACGGGTCGCTGACGGGCGCGTCGGTCCGGTGCCACCCCTCCGATTCGACCAGATACTCCGCCCAGCCGTCCGGGTCGGCTGCCCGATAGTGATCCATCGCGGCGACTGCCTTGACCCGCCAGTGCTCTTCGAGCAGACGCTTGACCGCTTCGTCGGCGGTCACCCCGCCGAAGTCCTCGGCTGCGACCCGGAGCACCTGCTCCCGCGTCTCCGGACTGACCCGCATCATCGTCGTCATCCATCGAGTATACGTCGCCGTAAACGAACGAGGTGGGGTGACATCACCCCGGTACCCGCCCGGCCACCTGTGCCGCGGGATCGCGAGAATGGCGGGGTGACGACGATCCCTAACGTGCTTGCCAACCGGTACGCCTCGCCCGAGCTGGTCACCCTCTGGTCGCCGGAGGAGAAGATCCGGCTGGAACGACGGCTCTGGCTCGCCGTGCTCCGGGCGCAGCGGGAGCTGGGCGTGCCGGTGCCGGACGGGGTGGTCGAGGCGTACGAACGGGTGCTCGACGACGTCGACCTCGCCTCGATCGCCGCACGGGAGCGGGTCACCCGGCACGACGTGAAGGCCCGGATCGAGGAGTTCAGCGCGCTCGCCGGGCACGAGCACGTGCACAAGGGGATGACTTCCCGGGACCTCACCGAGAACGTCGAGCAGCTCCAGGTGCGCCGCTCGCTGGAGCTGATCCGGGACCGCGTGGTGGCGACGCTGGCCCGGCTCGCCTGGCACGCCCACGAGTACGCCGACGTGGTGATGGCCGGCCGATCGCACAACGTGGCGGCGCAGGCCACCACGCTGGGCAAGCGCTTCGCGTCGGCCGCCGAGGAGCTGCTGATCGCGTACGAGCGGCTGGAGGACCTGATCGTCCGGTACCCGTTGCGGGGGATCAAGGGGCCGGTGGGCACAGCCGCCGACCAGCTCGATCTCTTCGATGGCGACGCGGCGAAGGTGGCCGAGCTGGAGCACCGGGTCGCCGAGCACCTCGGCTTCAGTCGGGTGCTGGGCAGCGTCGGGCAGGTCTACCCGCGTTCGCTCGACTTCGACGTGCTCTCCGCGCTGGCTCAGGTGGCCGCGGCACCGTCGTCGCTGGCCACCACGATCCGGTTGATGGTCGGTCAGGAGCTGGCCACCGAGGGCTTCAAGCCCGGCCAGGTCGGTTCCAGCGCGATGCCGCACAAGATGAACACCCGCTCGTCGGAGCGGGTCAACGGCTTCGCGGTGATCATCCGGGGCTACCTGTCGATGGTCGGCGAGCTGGCCGGTGACCAGTGGAACGAGGGTGACGTCTCCTGCTCGGTGGTGCGCCGGGTGGCCCTGCCGGACGCGTTCTTCGCCGCCGACGGGCTGTTCCAGACGTTCCTGACCGTGCTCGACGAGTTCGGCGCGTACCCGGCGGTGATCAACCGGGAGTTGGAGCGGTTCCTGCCGTTCCTGGCCACCACGAAGATCCTGGTGGCGGCGGTGCGCCGGGGCGTGGGTCGGGAGACCGCCCACGAGGCGATCAAGGAGCACGCGGTCGCGGTCGCCCTGGCCATGCGCGAGCAGGGCACCCCCGACAACGACCTCTTCGACCGTCTGGCCGCCGACCCTCGCCTGGGCCTGTCCCGCCCCGAGATCGACGCCCTGGTGGCCGACCGTGCCGCCTTCGTAGGCGCCACCCCCGCCCAGATCCAGGCAGTCACCGCACGAATCACCAAAATCGTCGAGTCCCACCCCCAGGCCGCCGCCTACTCCCCACCCCCCATCCTCTAACTCGGCGCCCCGGGGACATCTCTCGTTGATCATGAAGTTGTTGTCGCGCCACGCCGGGCGGGATGGCAACAACTTCATGATCGACGCGGCTGAGGCGGGGTGGGGTTAGTCGCGGGTGGGGGTTTCGGGGGCGGTGCCGAGGGTGGGGGCGCTGGGGGGCTCGGCGATCTTGCCAGGTTCCTCGGCGAAGGCTGGTTCCTGGGCGGTCTCGGCAGCCACCAGGGGCTGGTCGGGGGGCATCACGTCGGGGACCTTGGGGACCACGATGACGGCCGTGCCGTAGGCGCAGATCTCCATCCACATCTCGCCGCAGTCGCGACTGTCGAACCGCATCCCCACCACCGCGTTCGCGCCGAGCCGCCGGGCCTCCTCGCCGAGGCGGGCCACCGAGTCGGTACGCCAGCGGGTGAGGTTGTCCGGCGCCATCGGGTCGTACGCGCCACCGCGCAGGTTCTTCACCCCTTCGCGGTACGGGTTACGGGTTCTGGCCATGGAGGAGACCACCTCGCCGAGGATCTGGCGGATCTCGTAGCCGGGAAGTTGATCCGTCGTCACGACCAGCACGATTCCGATGCTGGCAGGCCCGGGTGCGGTACATCGTGAGCCTTGTTCACCTGCCCGGATGCTGAAAAACCGCGCGGCGCGGACGGCAGGCGCAGGGCCCACCATCCGCGCCGCCACGGGCGCTAACGCGTCAGACGCCGGAAACGGACCGGATCCAGGCACGGTTGTACGCGACGCTGCCGTAGTTCTGGATGCTCTGGCCGTCGGCGGTGGAGGCCACCCCGACCTGCTGGCCGTTGTAGAACTGCGGGCCGCCCGAGTCGCCACGCCAGGCGTTGCCGTTGATCCGGGTGCTCCGGATCGCCTGCCCGCCGTACGCGTCACTCACGTTCGTGCTGGTGACCCGGACGCTCGCGGTCTTGAGCTGGCTCGACGCCGAGCAGCCGCTGTAGCAGGTCATGCCCCAGCCGTAGATCGAGTTGGTCGAGTTGACCGGCGGGTTGCTTGAGGCCAGCGTGACGTAGCTGGTGCTCACCGAGCTGGACAGGCGCATCAGGGCCAGGTCGTACCGGCCGTAGGTGGCGCTGACCGTGCGGGTGACACCACCGGAGGAGCGGTAGACGCTGCCCACCCGGACCGACATCGAGCCGCCGAGGCAGTGCCGAGCGGTGAGGACCCACTGCGGGGCGATGATCGTGCCGGAGCAGGTGAACGAGCCGTTGCTGAAGACCGCGGCGGCCCACGGCGCCGAGGAGACGGTGCCGCCGCCGATGATGAGGGGAGCGACGGGTGAGGCGACGGCGCCTGAACTGGCGCCCATCACCGCGGCCATGGCGGTGGCGAGGACCGCGATCAGGGATCGGATGCGCATGGGACTCCTTCGGGGTTCCCAGGACCCGGGTTCACCGGGCCGGCCTGCGGCGACGGACGGGGGTGATCCGCCACCGCGACGTCGTTACATCGACGTCTGACGATGTACCGTAGGGCCCGGTGAGGTGTTTCACAAGAGGTTCATTGAAACAAGGTGATGTAACAGCTCGATTTCCCGTCGCCAGGCCACCCGCGATCGATCGGTGGCGGGCAACGAAGCCGTATCGGGATCGCAACGAACCCGTATCGGTCCCGATCGGTCCGTGCGGCTAGGGTCGAGCGGCACTCCAGCGGCGTCCGGCCGGTGCGTCCGGTGCGGCATCTGCCAGGTAGGCTGGCTGCGCTCGCCCGTTGTGGGTCGGCACCCAACTGCGTACACAGTCAGGAGTGCCCAGTGCCTCGCGTCGTCGTCGACGTCATGCTCAAGCCCGAGATCCTCGATCCTCAGGGCCAGGCCGTCGCAAACGCGCTGCCCCGGCTCGGCGTCAACGACGTCGCCTCGGTACGGATCGGCAGGCGGATCGAGATCGACTTTACCGGTGAACCGGACCTGGACCGGGCCCGGGAGATCGCCGACAAGCTGCTCGCCAACCCGGTCATCGAGGACTTCACGGTCCATCTGGTCGAGACCGACGAGCCCGCGGAAGCCCGGCCGTGACCGCCCGGGTCGGTGTGGTGACGTTCCCCGGCTCGCTCGACGACGGGGACGCCGCCCGGGCCGTACGGATCGCCGGCGCCGAACCGGTCCGTCTCTGGCACGGCGAGGCGGAGCTGCACGGGGTGGACGCCGTCGTCCTGCCCGGCGGCTTCTCCTACGGTGACTACCTGCGCTGCGGCGCCATCGCCCGGTTCGCGCCGGTGATGGAGAAGATCATCGACGCGGCCGGTGGTGGCCTGCCCGTGCTGGGCATCTGCAACGGCTTCCAGATCCTCTGTGAGGCGCACCTGCTGCCCGGGGCGCTCACCCGCAACCAGCACCTGCACTTCCGCAACCGCGACCAGATCCTGCGCATCGAGGCGACCGGCACCGCCTGGACGAACACGTTCCAGCCGGGCCAGGAGGTGCTGATCCCGGTCAAGAACGGCGAGGGCTGCTACGTCGCCGACCCGGCGACGTTGGACCAGCTGGAGGCCGAGGGCCGGGTCGTCGCCCGTTACGTCGGCGGCAACCCCAACGGATCGCAGCGCGACATCGCCGCGATCACCAACCAGGCCGGCAACGTGGTCGGCATCATGCCGCATCCCGAGCACGCGGTGGAGGCGCTCACCGGCCCCTCCCTCGACGGTCTCGGCTTCTTCACCTCGGTGCTCAAGCACCTGGTGGGGGCGCCGGCGTGACCGTGCGCGGCGGGATCATCGGTCGGCTCACCCGCCCGTCGGGCGGCGAGCGCAACAAGGAGACGTCATGACCACGCACCCGGACCCGGTGCGGGAGAACCCGGAGGCGGTGCCGGCCCAGCCGGTCGCTCCGGCCCGGCACGCCGCCGTCCCGGCGGCCACCGACTGGGCCGACGGGGTGGACACCGTGCCGCGCGCCGCGGGCACCCCGGAGGAACTTCAGCCGTACACCGAGCTGGGGCTCGCCGACGACGAGTACGACCGCATCCGGCACATCCTGGGCCGCCGGCCGACCCAGTCCGAGCTGGCGATGTACTCGATCATGTGGAGCGAGCACTGCTCCTACAAGTCCAGCAAGGTGCATCTGCGGCAGTTCGGGGAGAAGGCCCCGCCGAGCGACCGGATGCTCGCCGGCATCGGGGAGAACGCCGGGGTCGTGCGGATCTCCGACGAACTCGCGGTGACCTTCAAGGTCGAGTCGCACAACCATCCGAGCTTCGTCGAGCCGTACCAGGGCGCGGCGACCGGTGTCGGCGGCATCGTCCGCGACATCCTGGCGATGGGCGCCCGTCCGGTGGCGGTGATGGACCCGCTGCGCTTCGGCGCCGCGGACCACCCCGACACCGCCCGGGTGCTCCCCGGCGTGGTCGCCGGTGTCGGCGGCTACGGCAACTGTCTCGGTCTGCCCAACATCGGTGGCGAGGTGGTCTTCGACCCCTGCTACCAGGGCAACCCCCTGGTCAACGCGCTCTGCCTGGGCGTGCTGCCGGTCGACCGGCTGCAGAAGAAGGACGCCACCGGCCCCGGCAACGTGGTGGTGCTGATGGGCGCCAAGACCGGCCGGGACGGCATCGGCGGCGTCTCGGTGCTGGCCAGCGCCACCTTCACCGAAGGCAGCGAGCAGCGTCGCCCGTCCGTGCAGGTGGGCGACCCGTTCATGGAGAAGCTGCTGATCGAGGCGTGCCTGGAGTTGTACGACGCCGAACTGGTCGTCGGCATCCAGGACCTCGGCGGTGCCGGCCTGACCTGCGCCCTGACCGAGACGGCCGCCTCCGCCGGCACCGGCATGCGGGTGTGGCTGGAGCGGGTGCCGCTGCGTGAGCCCTCGATGGAGCCGCACGAGATCCTGGCCAGCGAGTCCCAGGAGCGGATGCTGCTGGTCGTCGCGCCGGAGAAGCTTGAGGCGGTGCTCAAGACCGCCGAGAAGTGGGGCGTCTGGGCCACCGCGATCGGCGAGGTCACCGCGCCCGAGTCGGACGGTTCACCGGGCCGGCTGCACATCACCTGGCGGGACCACCTGGTGGTGGATGTGCCGCCGGGCTCGCTCGTGGACGACGGGCCGGTCTACGCCCGGCCGATGCGCGAGCCGGCGGACCTGATCCTGCTCCAGGCCGACCGGGCCGAGACGCTGCCCCGGCCGGGCGACCCGGACACGCTGCGCGAGACCGTGCTGCGGATGATCGCCTCACCCAACCTCTGCGACAAGACCTGGGTCACCGAGCAGTACGACCGCTACGTGCTGGGCAACACCGTGCTCGCCCAGCCGGAGGACTCGGGTGTGATCCGCATCGACGAGCGCACCGGGCTGGGCGTGGCGCTGTCCGTGGACGGCAACGGCCGGTACGCCCGGCTCGACCCGTACCAGGGCGCCAAGTTGGCGTTGGCCGAGGCGTACCGGAACGTGGCGGTGACCGGCGCGACGCCGATCGCGGTCACCGACTGCCTGAACTTCGGCTCGCCCGAGGACCCGGGCGTGATGTGGCAGTTCGCCGAGGCCGTACGCGGCCTGGCCGACGGCTGCGCCGAGCTGGGCATCCCGGTGACCGGCGGCAACGTCAGCTTCTACAACCAGACCGGGGCGGCGGCCATCCACCCGACGCCGGTCGTCGGCGTGCTCGGGGTGCTGGAGAACGTGGCCGACCGGGTGGCGTCGGGCTTCGTCCCGCGCGCCGGTGCCGATCACGACCAGCTCTTCCTGCTCGGCGAGACGCACGTGGAGCTCTCCGGCTCGGAGTGGGCCTGGGTCGTCCACCAGCACCTCGGTGGCGTACCCCCGCACGTCGACCTGGCCCGCGAGAAGCAGCTCGCCGGCCTGCTGGCCGATGCGGCCCGGGTCGGGCACCTCAGCTCCGCGCACGACCTCTCCGACGGTGGTCTCGCGCAGAGCCTGGTGGAGTCCTGCCTGCGCCATGGCGTCGGGGCGCGGATCGCGGTGCCGGAGCGTTTCGAGGGCACCTCGATGCCGTTCGTCTTCCTGTTCAGCGAGTCGGCGGGCCGGGTGCTCGTCTCGGTGCCGCGCGGTCACGAGAAGGCGTTCACCGCGCTCTGCGGTGAGCACGGCGTGCCGTGGGAGCTGATCGGCGTCACCGACCCGACGGCCGGCGCGCTGGAGGTGCACGGCCAGTTCCGGATCGGCCTGGACGAGCTGCGCGAGGCGTACACCGGCACCCTGCCGGCGCTGTTCGGCGGCGTGCAGCCGTTCGAGGTGACCGCTCCGGCGGTTGCCGACGTCGTCACCGACGAACCGGTCGGTGCGGTCGACCCGGCCGCCGACTCCGACACCGCGTCGGGGGTCGACCCGGCCGGCACCACGACGGCCGGTGCCGAGCAGGCGACCGACGAGCCGACACCGGCCGTACCGGCGTCGGCCGAGACCGCGCCGTCGGTGGACCCGACCGAGGAGGCGGCCGACCGGCCGGCCGAGCGGGCCACTCCGCCGGTGCGTACCGGTCGCGTCGCGGCAACCCCGCCGTCGACCGGGGTCGCCGGTCCGGCTGACTCGGCGGGCAGCCACGAGGCATCCGGGGCGGACGCTCCGCAGCACGGTGACACCGAGCAGCCCCCCGCGCCCGACGAGCGCTGAGGCGCTGGCCGCGGCCGTATCCGCCCAACCGGGGTCGGGGGTCCGGTTCGACTGGGGCCTGGCGGGTGCGGCCGAACTCGGCCGGGTCTGCGCCGCGCTGGTGGTGGTGGACGTGTTGTCGTTCACCACCACCGTCGAGGTGGCGGTGGGTCGGGGGATGCGCGTGCATCCGTTCCCCTGGGGTGAGCAGGCCGCCGCGTACGCGCGCCGGGTCGGCGCGGTCGCCGCGACCGGCCGCCGGCAGGTCACCCGTGACCATCCGTGGTCGCTGTCGCCGGCCGCGCTGAGCCGGGCTCCGGTGGTGACCGACCTGGTGCTGCCGTCGCCGAACGGATCGGCGATCAGCGCCGCCGCCAGCGCCACCGGGCTACCGGTGGTCGCGGCCAACCTGCGCAACGCCCGCGCCGTCGGGCGTTGGCTTACCAGCCGGGGGTACGGCTCGACTGCCGCCCCCATTGGCGTGGTGGCTGCCGGTGAACGGTGGCCGGACGGATCGCTGCGCCCGTCGGTGGAGGACCAGCTGGGCGCGGCCAGCGTGCTGGATGCCCTCTCCGGGGCGCCCGGCGGGCTCTCGGTGGAGGCGGCCACGGCACTGGCCGCGTTGGCCAGCATCCCCGACGTACCGGCGGCGATCCGCGGCTGTGTCTCCGGCCGAGAGCTGATCGAGGGCGGCTTCGCCGAGGATGTCGAGATCGCGGTACGCCTCGGCACCTCCGACGTCATCCCACTGCTGCGGCAGGGCGTCTTTTCCGCCGCCTGACCGCCCGCGGTGCCCGGCGCTAGTCGTCGAGCCAGTCCAAGCGGCGGCCGCCACGGTCCTGGGGTGCGCCGTCGGGTCGCCCGCGGCCGGCCTGTGCCGGGTCGCCGTAGCCGCCCTGGTCATAGCCACCCTGGTCATAGCCTTCGTCGTAGCCACCACGTTGGCGTGGGGGCTCCTGGCCGTACCCGCCGCTGGCCTGGCCGCCGCCGTAACCACCCTGGTCGTACCCACCACGTGACGGTGCGTCCTGGCCGTATGCGCCGCCGTAGCCACCCTGCTCGTAGGCGCCGTCGTAGCTGGTGTTGTCGTAGCCACCGCGTTGGTGCCCGGCATCCTGGCCGTAGCCGCCGGCCGGCTGGTCGTATCCACCATTCGGCGACGCGCCGTAGCCGCCACCCGACTGACCCGCAGCGTAGCCCCGGTTCGGGTCGGCCTGACCGTAGCCGCCGCCCGGCTCACCCTCGCCGTAGCCGCGAGTCGCGTCGCTCTGGCCGTACCCGCCCGACTCGCCGTGCCGGTAACCCCGCGTCGGGTCGCTCTGGCCGTAGCCGCCGGTGGGCTCGTTGCGGCCGTAGTCGCCGCCGGCCTCGCTCCGCCCGTAGCCGCCCGACTCGGTCTGGCCGTAGCCCGGCCCGCCGGCGTCCGGCTGGTACATCCCGGTGGCGTACGGGTCGGCGGGAGCCGGGTAGGCCGTTTCCTCACCCTGGTAGCGGCCGGTCGGCTCGTCGTACCGCTCGCCGTAGCCGCCACCCGCCGGGGGATAGTCCGGGCCGGCGTTGCCGGCACCGTAGTCGCGGCTGCCGTAGCCGCTGCCGGACGACGGGCTGTTGCCGTAGCTGCTGCCGGAGGCCGGGGCGTTGCCGTAGCCGCTGCCCGACGAGGGGGCATTGCCGTAGCCGCCGCCGGACGAGGGGGCGTTGCCGTAGCCCGCAGCGCCGTAACCGCCCGGCTCGTCGCCGTAGCCGCCGGCACCGGACCAGCCACCCGGTCCGCTCGCCGCGCCGTAGGGCTGCGGCGGTGCGCCGTAGGGGTCCGGCGGGACATCGTCGACCACCGGCTGGTGCATCATCGTCGGCGCGTTGGCCAACCCGGGACCGCCGACCATCGTCGGGTCCGGTGCGGCACCGACCCGGTTCACCACCCGGGTCTGGTCGTCCGCGCCGGCGAACGAGCCACGGGCGGCCGGGACCGCGCCGGCCGGAGCACCGGCGGGCACGTCACCGTCCGGCTCGCCGTCCTCGTTCTCCTTGCGCTTCATCCACAGCAGCACGATCGTGCCGACACCGACGGCCACGAAGAGACCACCCAGCAGGATGAGCAGCCAGTTGCCGAAACCGCCGGAGTCCTCGTTGGAGGCCGCGGCCTGGGCGGCGGCGCTCTCGGCCGCGGTCTCCTCGTCCTCGCCGAGTTCGTCCTCGAACGGGTCCTCGGTCGGCACCGCCGACTCGCTGGCCGACGGGCTGGCGCTCGGGCTCTCCGAGGCCGCCGCGATCGGGAGGGTGATCCGCCGACCGGTGATGCTCTGCCCGGCGTTGGCGGTGAAGCTCGCCACGGCGTTCTTGTTGTCGGCGCTCGCGCCGATGTCGATCCGCCCGGGCGCGATCGGGTTGTCGCTGCTGCCGGTGAACCGGAAGTTGCCGTCGCCGTTGGTGGTGGTGTCCCGCTGCTTTCCGGCACTGTCCTTGAGCAGGACGTACGCGTTCGGCACCGCCTCGCCGCCCTGGTTGACGACCTTGCCGGAGATCGACCGCACCGTCTGCGGTGCCTGCGTCGTCGGCGGCGGCGCTGCAACCATCGTGACTGTGGTAGATGCCTCCTCCGTCTGCCGGATGACTCCCGAGGCATCGGTTGCCTTGACAGTGATCCTGGCCGATCCATTGGTGGCATCGTTGGCGAGCTGGAAGGTGGCTTCGAAAGCACCGCTTGCGTTGACACCGCCGCGATTGCAGCCCTCTACGCAGCGTAGCTTTCCGTTATTCGAGGTGACGGTGACATCCGCCGGCCCTGCGTCATCCTCGAAGTTAAGGGAGTAGCTGATCTTGGTTGTCTTGCCGGCCTCGACCGAACTCGGGGAAGCCGTAACGTCGTTGACGCTCGGGGCGGCGAAGGCGGGTGTGGCTGGGACGGCGAGCAGGGCACCGATCATCAGCGCCACGACCACACCGGCCCGCTTGTGCCAGGCTCGTCGGTGTGTTGACACGTCCACCGCCTTCCGGACTGATCTCCCCTGTCCGGCGGGTGCCGGGCGGGGGAATATCACGGTACGAATACGCCGTCGGCAACTATGCCTTGTCCGGCCGGATCGGCGCGACCCAGGGGCCAGCGTGACGGCCGGCGCGGTCACGCCGTATCGTCCCGTCGTGTCCTCTCCGTACATAAAGTCCGCCTCGGTCGCGGCGGCACTGTCGGCGCTCGATGAGGGGCGTACACCCGAACGGTCGGTGCTCCGCGAGGCGGTCAGGGCCCTGTTGACCCTCCTCGCGGACGGTGCCCCCGGCCGATCGGTGGAGGTGCGAGTCCCACCTTACGGTGCAGTTCAGTGCGTTCCGGGGCCGCGACACACCCGCGGTACTCCGCCGAACACGGTGGAGATGGATCCGGAAACCTGGCTCGGTTTGGCGACGGGACGACTCGACTGGGCGCGGGCAGTCACGGAGGGTCGCGTAAAGGCGAGTGGCGCTCGCGCGGATCTGTCCGCGTATCTGCCCCTCGAACTGCGGTGACGGCTGAGACTGGATGACACAGAGCGCCGATAATGTGACTGTATGTGGCGACATGGATTCGCGTACACTGTCAGGCGACGACAGTGTGGTCCCCGGCCGAGAGGTGCGGAGCAACCCCCGTGGTTCCGCCAGGCCAGTCCAGACCAGCAAGAGGGAGCGGCAGGTGCCCCGAGGCGACGGCCGGCTGAGCCACGACCTTGATCCCCAGCGACCCGGCCCCCAGGACGCGTGTGGTGTCTTCGGCGTCTGGGCCCCGGGGGAGGAGGTCGCCAACCTGACCTACTTCGGGCTGTACGCGTTGCAGCACCGGGGGCAGGAGGCGGCCGGGATAGCGGTCAGCGACGGCTCCGGCGTGGTGGTCTACAAGGATCTCGGCCTGGTGGCCCAGGTCTTCGACGAGCCGACGCTGGCCAGCCTGCGTGGTCACGTCGCGATCGGGCACGCGCGTTACTCCACCACCGGCGCGTCGACCTGGGAGAACGCCCAGCCGACCATCCGGGCGACCAGTTCGGGCACCACCATCGCGTTGGCGCACAACGGAAACCTGGTCAACACCGCCGAGTTGCAGCGCGAGGTGGCCGAGCGTGGCCTGGGCACCGACGGTTCGACGAACGACACCTCGTTGGTCACCATGCTGCTGGCCAGCCGGCCGGATCTCTCCGTCGAGGCTGCCGCGCTGGAGGTGTTGCCGCGACTGCGGGGCGCGTTCAGCTTCGTCTTCATGGACGAGTCGACCCTCTATGCCGCGCGCGACCCGCACGGCGTGCGTCCGTTGGTGCTGGGCCGACTGGAGCGCGGCTGGGTGGTGGCCAGCGAGACCGCCGCGCTGGACATCGTCGGTGCCAGCGTGGTCCGCGAGGTCGAGCCGGGCGAGCTGATCGCGATCGACGCGGAGGGGCTGCGGTCCACCAGGTTCGCCGCCCCCGAGCCCAAGGGCTGCCTCTTCGAGTACGTCTACATCGCCCGCCCGGACGCCACCATCGCCGGCCGCAACGTGCACGCCGCCCGGGTGCAGATCGGGCGGCAACTGGCCAAGGAACACCCGGTCGACGCCGACCTGGTGATCCCGGTGCCCGAGTCGGGCACGCCGGCGGCGATCGGCTACGCCGAGGGATCCGGCATCACCTACGGTGCCGGCCTGGTGAAGAATCCCTACGTCGGCCGTACCTTCATCCAGCCGTCGCAGACGCTGCGCCAGCTCGGCATTCGACTCAAGCTCAACCCCCTACGCGAGAACGTACGGGGCAAGCGTCTGGTCGTGGTCGACGACTCCATCGTCCGCGGCAACACCCAGCGCGCGATCGTGCGGATGCTGCGCGAGGCCGGCGCGGTGGAGGTGCACGTACGCATCTCCTCGCCGCCGGTCTCCTGGCCGTGCTTCTACGGCATCGACTTCGCCACCCGTGCCGAACTGCTCGCCAACGGCCTCGACAACGACGGCATCCGGCGCTCGATCGGCGCGGACACGCTGGGCTACGTCTCGTTGTCCGGCCTGATCGCCGCGACCGAGCAGCCCAAGACCCGACTCTGCCGCGCCTGCTTCGACGGGGAGTACCCGATCGAACTGCCGGTCGGCAACCTGATCGGCAAGCACGTGCTCGAAGGAATCGGCCGCCGGGTCGCCAACCACTCGGCCGACGAGATCGGATCCGCCGAGCAACTCGTCCCGCAACTCGACAACTTCGGCGACCGCCAACCGTCGGCGACCACAAACCGCCCGTAGCACCACCCGGCTGCGGCGCCGGTCACCGTCGACGCGACAGCCGAGAACCACAAAGGGGAGAACCGTGACGCACGTGTCCGAGCGCAGCGGCGCAGGAGGCAGCCCGAGCGGCGCTGGCGGGGACCGTCAGCCCTGGACGGCCGGTTCCGGCCGTCCGGCGCGCAAACGCGCGGTCTCGTACGCGGACGCCGGGGTGTCCATCGAGGCCGGTGACCGTGCCGTGGAGCTGCTCAAGTCGAAGGTGAAGCAGACCCGCCGGCCGGAGGTGATGGGTGACCTCGGCGGTTTCGCCGGCCTGTTCCGGCTAGACACCACGAAGTACAAGCACCCGATCCTGGCCTCCTCCACCGACGGCGTCGGCACCAAACTGGTGATCGCCCAGCAGATGGACATCCACGACACGGTCGGCATCGACCTCGTCGCGATGGTCGTCGACGACCTGGTCGCCTGCGGTGCGGAGCCGCTGTTCCTGCTCGACTACATCGCCACCGGCGAGGTCGTGCCGGACAAGGTCGCCGAGATCGGCGCCGGCATCGCCGACGGCTGCCGGTACGCGGGCTGCGCGCTGCTGGGTGGGGAGACCGCCGAGCACCCGGGTGTGCTGCGCCCCGACGAGTACGACATCTCCGCCACCGGTGTCGGTGTGGTGGAGGAGAGCGAGATCCTCAGCTCCGAGCGGGTCGAGGTGGGCGACGTGGTGATCGCGATGCGGTCGTCGGGCCTGCACTCGAACGGTTACTCCCTGGTCCGGCACGTCCTGCTCGGTGCCGGCCGGATGCGACTGGACGTGGTGATCGACGACTTCGGCCGCCAGCGCACCCTCGGCGAGGAACTGCTCACCCCCACCAAGATCTACGCGCAGGACTGCCTCAAGCTGATCGCCGAGGCCGAGGTACGGGCCCTGGCCCACGTCACCGGCGGTGGCATTCCCGGCAATCTGGTGCGGATCCTGCCGGAACACGTGGACGCCGTGGTCAACCGGTCGACGTGGAAGCCGCAGCCGGTCTTCGACCTGGTCCAGTCCAAGGGCCGGATCGAGGACCCGGAGATGGAGGCGACCTTCAACATGGGCGTCGGCATGTTCGCCATCGTGTCGGCGGAGGACGCCGACCGGGCGCTGGCCACGCTCACCGGACGGGGCGTCGACGCCTGGCAGGTCGGCGAGATCATCGAGGGCACCGGTGAGGTGCGGATGGTCGGCCAGCACACCCGAGGATGATGACTTTGCGCTGATCGTCCGACCACCTGATCAGGGCTTCACCCGAGTGGCCGTCGCCGCCTAGCCTGAAGGGCACCCTCGAGAGCTGTGGGGCGGGCCCAGGCCGGGTCGCGCCCGGCAGCCCAAGACCGCTACGGAGGAGGGCGATGGCTGCGCGGGGACGGTCATTGGGCGGGATGCGGGGCCTGGCCACCGTCCCGTCGTACGTCGTGATGCAGCCCACCACCCTCTGCAATCTCGACTGCGCGTACTGCTACCTGCCGTTTCGGGCGGCGGACCGGCAGATGCCGGTGGCGGTGGCCGAGGCGGTGGCCGCCTCGGTGAACCGGTGGGCGGCCACCGACCGGTTCTCGGTGGTGTGGCACGGCGGGGAGCCGCTGGCCGCCGGCCGGGAGCGGCTGGCGGCGCTGATGGCACCCTTCGGGCCCGAGGTGGAGCACCACGTCCAGACCAACGCCACCCTGATCGACGACGCCTGGTGCGAGTTCTTCGCCCGGCACCGGATGCGGGTGAGCGTGAGCGTGGACGGGCCTCGGGAACGCAACGGTGAGCGGGTCACCCGGGCGGGTCGGCCGGCGTACGACCGGATCGTCCGCGGGGTGGCCGCGTTGCGTCGGCACGGGCTGCCGTTCTCGGCGCTCGCGGTGGTGAACGACCCGTCCCCCGGCCGGGCCACCGAGCTGTACGACTACTTCCTCGACCTCGGTTGTGAGGTGCTCGGCGTCAACATCGAGGAGACCGAGGGCGTCAACACCCGGGACAACGCCCATGCCGCCCCGGCCGTGACCGGGTTCTGGGCCGAGCTGGTCTCGGCCTGGCGGCGGGATCCCCGGATCCACCTGCGGGAGGTGGAGTGGTCGTTGCGGTACGCCGCGGCGGTGCTGGACGGTACGGCGGACGACCTGCTGCCCGGCCGGCTCGACCCGATACCGACCGTGGCGTACGACGGCTCGGTCGTGGTGCTCTCGCCCGAACTGGCTGGTTTCACCGATTCCCGCTACGGCGACTTCTCCAGCGGAAGCGTGCTCACCACCCCGTTGCACACCATCCTGGCCGCGGCGGAGCGCACAACCTGGGTCGGTGAGTTCATCGACGGCGTGGAGGCGTGTCGCTCCTCCTGCCCGTACTTCGGCTTCTGTGGCGGAGGCCACGCGGCGAACCGCTACTTCGAGCTGGGGCGTTTTGACGGTACGGAGACCGAGCACTGCCGCAACAGCAAGATCCGCCTACTGGAGGGAGTGTTGGAGCATGCCCGAGACCACCAGTCACCGGGAGCCTGAGACCGCGACGGGAGACGAGCCCGACCGGGTCGCCGACCGGGTGCGGGCGGTCGCTGCCGGACTCAACGCCCTGCTCCACGAGGCCGAGGTCGCGCGTCGACTACGGGCGGAGGTGGCCGGTGGCGACGGAGCCAGTGCGGTCTGCGCCTGGAACCACTTCGAGAACATCCCGACGTTCTACAACTGGAACAACCGTCCCCGCTGACCCGTCGGTGCCGAGGGCCCGCCACGCCGCCGGAACAGCGTCCGGCCATGGTGGGCCCTCGACTCGTCGGGTGCTGCACGCCGCCGCCTAGCGGGCACATGCGTGAGCACGCGGGGAGTCACCGCGTGCTCAGATGTGACCGGGGGTCAGCGGGTCGGACGGACCCAGTTGTCCGGGTCGTCGTCGGAGTGGTCCTCGTCATCGTCGACGTACTCTTTGTAGTCGTCGTCGAAGTTGCGGTCCGACTTGCCGCTGCCGCCGAGTTCTCGCTGCAAGGCGGCGAGGTCGGTGTTCGGGGAGTGGTACTTCAGCTCCCGGGCCACCTTTGTCTGCTTGGCCTTAGCACGGCCGCGCCCCATGGCTCGACCCCCTCGCACAGAATGCGGGGCAGCCCGAAGGCGGGCCCCGATGACGTCAGGCATCTCTCGTGGCTCTTACGGTACATGGGGATGCCACCGTTCGGCACCTCGGGTTACCTACGACCGCGACCGCGCGTTGCGGTTGTCAGGACGTCACCCAGTGTACCCGGTAAGGAGCGATGCTGGGATCGGCCGTGACATGAGGGCAAATCTCCACGAACACGTCGTATGTTCAGATTAGCCGGCCAGGGTGTCGGGGGCGGGACCACCGGGGCCCCGCCCCGACGGCGTGTCGTCAGCGCAGATGAATCGCGCGCAGTCGGCCGATCTCGGCCATCCGCCGCTCGGCCAGCCGGTCCGCCGCCACGGCCGGCGGCACGCCGTCGGTGTCGGCGAGGCGGAGGATCTCCCGCGTGGTGTCGTAGATCCGGGTGGCCCGCAACTTGGCCCGCTCGAAGTCGAAGCCCTCGATCTCGTCCGCGACCTGGATCACACCGCCGGCATTCACCACGTAGTCGGGCGCGTAGAGGATGCCCCGGTCGGCGAGCAGCTTCTCCACGCCGGAGTGGGCGAGCTGGTTGTTGGCCGCCCCGGCGACGACCTTGGCCCGCAGCGCCGCCACCGTGTCGTCGTCCAGCGCGCCGCCGAGGGCGCACGGGGCGTACACGTCGATGTCGGCGGCGACCAGGGCGGTAGCGTCGTCGACGAGGTGGACCTCGGGGTGGGTGGTGCGTGCCCAGTCCAGGGCCCGCGGGTTCACGTCGGTGGCGACCACCTCGGCGCCGTCCTCCGACAGGTGACCGACGAGGTACTTGCCGACCTTGCCCAGCCCGGCGACGCCGACCCGCCGACCGCGCAGCGTCGGCACGCCCCAGACGTGCTCGGCCGCCGCCCGCATGCCCTGGAAGACGCCCCAGGCGGTGAGGATCGAGGAGTCACCCGCGCCGCCGTGTTCGACGCTGCGGCCGGTGACGTACCGGGTCTCCCGGGCGATCACGTCCATGTCCGGCACGTAGGTGCCGACGTCGCAGGCGGTGTAGTAACGACCGCCGAGGGACTCCACGAAGCGGCCGTAGGCGCGCAGCAGCGCCTCGCTCTTGACCTGCTCGGGGTCGCCCCAGATGACCGCCTTGCCGCCGCCCAGGTCCAGGCCGGCGAGGGCGTTCTTGTACGCCATGCCGCGGGAGAGGTCGAGCACGTCGGCGAGCGCGGCCTCTTCGCTGTCGTACGGGTAGAACCGGGTGCCGCCGAGCGCGGGACCCAGCGCGGTGGAGTAGATGCCGATGATCGCCTTCAGGCCGGTCTGCTTGTCCTGGCAGAACACGACCTGTTCGTGACCCGTGGCCTCCGGGTCGTCCGTGGTGGCGAATACGCCCATGACTGGCTCCTGTGTCGGCGGGCGCCCTCGTGAGGCGCGGACCTGGTCAGCCGGCGGGGATGCTGCCGGTGCTGCGAGCCTAGTATCGGCGGGCGTCGCGCCGTACCCCAGTGGTCGCCGTCCCGCCCCTCGGGCGGCCCGTCCCGGCCCCACCTCCGCCGCGGACGAGGCGGCGCGCAGCGCTTTGCCCGGGTTGCTCCTGCGCCGCGCCAGGTCGCCCGGTGACGCCGAGCAACGCTCGGCTTGCCGTTCGTGGGAGGATCGCGCCGTGCCGTCGCTCTTCGCTTCATACCTGCGCGTGTACGAGCCGCTGACCGCCTTCGACCGGGACCGCCAGTCCTACTGGCGGCGCTACGTCGAGCAGGGGCGGGCCGTGGCGCCGGTCGAGGGGCCCGGCCGGCAGCGGACCTCGGTCATCGAGGCGCTCGGTGCCGGGTGGACGCGGCTGCCGGACCTGCCGGACGAGGCGTACGTGCTGGAGACCGACGAGACGCTGCTGGTGTGCCCGTGGAACCTGCGGATCCGGGTGGCCGAGGCGGCGTTGAGCGCGCGGGACGGCGTGCCGCCGGTGCTGGCCGACGCCTTCGTGCCGCCGGTGCTGGCCGGGCAGGCCAAGGCGGTGGTGGAGGACTGGCGCAGCGGTGCCCGGGTGCTCGAGCACGGCGTTCCCCGGGTGCACGAACAGATCGCGACCTGGGGCGTACCGCTGCGCTGGTTCGTGCTGTTCGAGCCGGAGGAGCGCAACCACGTGACCGTCCCCGACCGGCGCTCGCTGCGCTTCCGGACGGAGATCTCCAAGGCCCGCCGTCGCTCGTCCCGGGCGCTCGCGGTGCTCCGCAAGTCGGTCGGCGACGCGCCGATCACGGAGGCGGTCGAGGAGGCGGCCCGCTGGCTGGAGGAGTTCCACCCGCGGTCGGTGGTGGAACTCGACTACGGCGGGCTGGTCGAGCTGCTCTCGGACGAGACGCTGGCCGAGGACGACTCACCGGAACTGGTCGCGGCCGGGTTGGCCGGGCTGTCCCGGGGCGAGGCGGAGGAAGCGTCGGCGGCGTACGACAAGTTGGTCGCGCGATGGCGCGCGGTGCAACTTCTGGAGCGTTGCAACTAGGGCCTTAATGTCCCAATTTCCGGGCCCAACGCGAGGCTGCTTCGTAGTTGACGCATCACGAACCGTGATCATGAGTCCGAATAAGTTACTTTGTGGCGTGTAAAAGTCGTATAAATCGGGCATGGTTCATCCGTCCGTCTAGGGACGTTCGGCCGTTCGGCCCATGTCGGACATCGGGGACTAGCCGGACCATGGGAGACGCGTCGGCCGGCGGGACCCCGGCCGATGTCTATACATGTGGAGGAGTGACCGATGGCATCGCGAACGCACGAACCAGAGCCGCTACTCACACCGGCCGAGGTGGCGTCGATGTTCCGTGTCGACCCGAAGACGGTGACCCGTTGGGCGAAGGCTGGCAAGCTGAGCGCCATCCGGACGCTCGGCGGTCACCGCCGATACCGCGAGTCTGAGGTCAGGGCACTGCTGCAGGGACAGATTCCGCAGCAGCGCCAGGGGGACTGACCACACGGTTGATAACACAGCTTCACGAAGGGCGGCGGACCTGTTCCGTCGCCCTTCGCCATGTCCGGGCCGGCGTGCCCCGAGCATCGGGCCGGAACGTCAGTCGGTCAGCTCCACCCGGATGCCCACCGTGCCACCCTCGCCCCGGCGCAGCCGGCTGCCGAGCAGGGTCAGCCGGCCGATCACCCGGTACTTCTGCTTGATCAGGCCACGGATGCGATTGGTCGCGCCCGGGTCGTACAGGCTCGCCCGGGCCGGCACCGCCTCGCCGTGTGGTCGGCCGCGTACGTCGCAGGGAGCGACGGTGACCTGCCCGCTGCGGCGGATCCGTTTCACCTTGCCGGCGTCGGCCGCCGACCACACCGCCAGGGCGTCGCCGTCGCGGACCGCCCAGACCGGGGTCGGCACCGCACGACCGTCCTTCCGGAACGTCGTCAGGAGGATGTACTTCTCGGCGGAGAGGCGGTCCAACGTGGTCACGCCGCCAGGATACGGGCGCTGCGGCCAACTGACCGGCCGGATAGCGTGAAGCGTGTGACGGGGGAACCACGAACCGGTGACGTCTTCGGGGAACTGCTGCGCGACGCGCTGGCGGTGGCGACCGGCATCGGTCCCCGGCCGCTGGCCGGTGGGCGCCTGCCCCGCCCGGTCATCGAGATCATCGAGCGGGACGACGGGCTGGTCAACGGCGCACCGGCCGCCCACTATCTCGACGGACCGCAGGACTGGCAGCCGCACGACCACCGCGCGGTCGACCGGGTGCGCGGCGCGACGCTGGACGTCGGTGTCGGCGCCGGACGGATCGCGTTGCTGCTGCAGGAGCGGGGCGTACCGGTCACCGGGCTGGACACCTCGGCCGGCGCGTTGCGGGTGTGCCGCCGCCGGGGCGTACGCGACCTGGTGCACGCGACCGTGGACGAGCACGCCGCGAGCGGGCGGCGGTACGACACCTTCCTGCTGCTCGGCAACAACCTCGGCCTGCTGGAGGGGCGGGAACGGGCGCCGGCCTTCCTCGCCGCGCTGGCGGCGGTGGCCCGACCCGGCGCGCAGGTGATCGCGCACGGCACCGACCCGTACGGCACCCGCGATCCGGTGCACACCGCGTACCACGAGCACAACCGGCGGCGGGGCCGCCTCGGTGGGCAGTTGCGGCTGCGGCTGCGCTACCGCGAGCTGGGCACGCCCTGGTTCGACTATCTGGTCTGTTCGCCGGAGGAACTCGCCGAGCTGGTGCACGGCTCGCCCTGGCAGTTGGTGGACGTGGACAACCGCGACGCGCCGTACTATCTCGCAACCCTGCGGCTGGCCCGCTGACCTCGACGCAGCGCGTGTGGAAACGTCAGGAGGGCCCCTGTCGCACCGGAGGCGGTGTCAGGGGCCCTCCTGACACCTCAGACAGTGATGGTCGGCGGCAGCGGCTCCGGGGGGAGCCCGCCGTCGCCGTCGACGATCTCGTCGGGCTGGCCGTCCTCGTCGATGTCGACCATCGTGACGTCCACCTTGCCGTCGCCGTCGGTGTCGAACTGGAACAGGTCGGCCTTCCCGTCACCGTCGGTGTCGACCACCCACACGTCGGTGCGGCCGTCGTTGTTGGTGTCGGCACGCAGCAGCTCGACGCGCTCGTCGCCGCGCGTCTCGACGATTCCCTCGGCGCCCGCGCCGTCCACGGTCTCCGGTGCCTGGCTCATCTGCTCGTCCTTCCCTCGGTTGTCGGCGGTCTGTACCCGATCTCGTCCGCCCCCACGCATGGGACCGGGGCCGGCGCTGCATAGGGTCGCAGCATGACTGAGCGGAGCGTACGGGCTGATTCCCGGCGTGGCGGCGACCCCGCGCGCCGCAGGCGTCAGCGAGGGGCCGATTCTCACTGTGCGGTGGTGTCGCGATGACGGAACGGTTCGTGGTGGTGGGTGCCGGCACGATGGGTCTCGGCATCGCGTACGTGGCGGCCGGCAGCGGACATGCCGTGGAGCTGGTCGAGGTGGACCGGGATCGGGGTGACGCCGCGCTGCGGCGACTCGCCGACCTCTGGGAGCGGGCCGTGCGGCGGGGCAGGCTCGACGCCGACCAGGCGGACGCCAACCAGGCGCGGATCACCCTGCGGGCAGGGCTCGCCGAGGTCGCACCGGCACCGGACGTGATCGTGGAGGCGGTACCGGAACGGGCCGACCTGAAGCGGGCCGTGCTCGCCGAGGCGGAGGCGCTGCGCCCGGCGCTGCTGGGCAGCAACACCTCAAGCATCCCGATCGCCGATCTCGCGGCGGGGCTGACCCGGCCGGAGCGCTTCTGCGGGCTGCACTTCTTCAACCCGGTATGGGCGATGGCGCTGCTGGAGATCGTGGTCGGCCCGGCCACCGCGGTGGAGACCACCGACGCGGCCGTCACGCTCGCCGGCCGGCTGGGCAAGGATCCCGTCGTGGTACGCGACATGCCGGGCTTCGCCACGTCGCGACTCGGCGTGACCCTCGGGCTGGAGGCGATCCGGATGGTCGCCGACGGGGTCGCCAGCCCCGCCGACATCGACAAGGCGATGGTGCTCGGCTACCGGCACCCGATCGGGCCGCTGGAACTGACCGACCTGGTCGGTCTGGACGTGCGCCTGGACATCGCGCGGACGTTGCAGGCCGCGTACGGCGACCGGTTCGCGCCGCCGCCGCTGCTCGTGGAACTGGTCGCCGCCGGCCGGCTCGGCAAGAAGTCCGGGCACGGCTTCTACCGCTGGACCGACGGGGTTCGCTCGGGCGGCAGCGAGCCGGTCGCGACCACTGGCGGTGCCGAGTCGCCGGAGGCGGCACGATGAGCGGACTGCGGGTCGAGGAGCAACCGGACCGGCTGGTGGTCACGCTGGACCGGCCGGAGAAGCGCAACGCCATCGACACCGACCTGATCGCGACGCTGCACGAGGTCTGCGCCGAGTTGGAGGCACACCCCCGGATGCTGCTGCTGACCGGCGGCACCGACGGGATCTTCGCCGGCGGGGCGGACATCGCCCAGTTGCGGGAGCGTGGCCGGCTGGACGCACTGGCCGCGATCAACTCGGCGGCCTTCGCCCGGATCCGGGCGTTGCCGATGCCGACCGTGGCGGCGATCGACGGCCCGGCGCTGGGCGGCGGCGCCGAACTGGCGTACGCCTGCGATCTTCGGGTCTGCTCGGCGCGGGCGGTGTTCGGCCAGCCGGAGGTGCGGCTCGGCATCCTGGCCGGTGCCGGTGCCACCCACCGGCTGCCGGCGCTGGTGGGCGAGGCGCTGGCCAAGGAACTGCTGTTCACCGGGCGGCGGGTGGACGCGGCGGAGGCGCTGCGGATCGGCCTGGTGAACCGGGTGGTGACCACACCCGACGAGTTGCTGCCGGCGGCCCACGGTCTGATCGACGAGATGGCCAAGGGCTCGGCGTTGGCGCTGCGGTTGACCAAGCTCGCCGTCGACGCCCCGACCGCCGCGCATCCACAGCTGGACCTGGTCAGCCAGGCGGTGCTCTTCACCGACGAGGAGAAGCACCGCCGGATGACGGAGTTCCTGGACCGGCGGCGCGGGCGCTGACGCGCCCGGAAACGGCGACGGCCGCACCGTGTCACGGTGCGGCCGTCGGTGACGACTGGCTCAGGACGCGGTGAGCGCCGCCAGCGGTACGTCGGCGTCGGCGAGTGCCCGGATCACCGCGGCGGACTCGCTGAAGCCGATGATGAGCACCGCGTCGGCCCCGAACTGCTTGATCTGCTTGGCGCCCTCACCGAAGTTGATCGGGGCGGCCTCGGCGTCCTCGCCGGGCTCGTAGCCGAGCAGTTTCACCTTGTCGCCGCCGAAGCCGGCCCGCTCCAACTCGGCCCGGACGACCTCCTGGAGCCCCTTGCCGTACGAGTCCTGTCGCGCCACGATGGCGATCTTCTGCGGGCCGTCCCGGAGAATCACGTCGGCCAGCGCCCGACCCTGGAGACTGTCCGGCGGGGCGGTGCGGAAGTAGAGACCCTTGTCGTCGGCCTCGGTCAGATCCGCGGCCGTGTTGGACGGCGAGAACAGGATCAGGCCGGCGTCCACCACGTCGGGCAGCACGGCCGCGGAGATGCCCGAGCCACCGGCACCGATGATCACGTGTACGCCGGCGTCGATGTGACTGGCCACGGTCGCCTTGGCCACGGTCGGGCTGGTGCCGTCGTCGCCGTCGATCCAGACCACGTCCTCGCCGAGCACCCCACCGGCCGCGTTGATCTCCTTGAGGGCCAGCGCCGCACCGGCCGCGATCGGCGGGTTGGCGATGGCCAGGTCACCGGTCTTGGGGAGCAGGCCACCCAGGACCAGCGGGGCGCCGCTGTTCGGGTCGGGGAAGCTGCCGTTCTGCCGCTTCGCCTTCGGTGGCTTCTTCTTGCTCGCCGCCGACTCGTCACCGGCGCCGACGAACTCCGTCTTGGCGTCGTTGAGCTGTTGACCGTCGAAGTGCAGGGTCGCGTAACTGGCGGTGGCCGGCTCGCCCGCTTCCGTGAAGCCGGCCCGGGTGATCGACACGCTGCGGTACTCGATGTCGGTGCCCTGGCGGGCCAGTCGCAGGCACTGGCTCGCGGTGGTGCAGCTGGTGCCGTTGTTCGTGACGCCCACGATCTGCTTGGCGATGTCCGCGGGATCGGTCGACCCGGCGAGCTGCGCCGCCAGTGCGCTGATCAGCACCGCGTCGTACGCCTCGGCGGAGTAGAGGTAGTCGGTCAACCTCGGGTCCACGGACCGTAGCCGGTTCTTGAAGTTGTCCGGCAGCGGCGTGAGCGGAGTGGTGCCCTTCATCCCGTCGACCAGGCCGGCGCGATCCTGCAACTCCTCCGGGTACGAGTTGAGCATGTTGCCGTCCGTGCCGTAGAGGCGCACCTGTTGGGTGGTCGCCTCCTCGGGCTGCTCTTCCCCGCAGGCGCTGGTGGCGAGCAGGACCGTGGCGCAGACAGCCAGGATGGCCGTCCGCGAGCCGCGCGACATGTACATGGTCGTCCTTCCTCGGGCGAAGGTCCGCTGCGCAGACTAGCGTGCCGTGACGGGCGGCGGGACCGTGGAGGCCGGTCTATCCGCAGGTCGCCTCCACCATGTGCGGAGAGTAATTGTGGTGGGTTCCTTGACCGGCACCCGTACTGTGCGGTCCGTGACCGACTCGCCACAGCAGCTGTTCGAGGACGCCGCCGCCATCCTCAGCTCGGCCCTCGACGGGGACTCCGACGCGGTGGTGGGAACCTTCGATGCGGTGGTCGACCGGGCCGGCCTGGCCGGCGCGTACGACGTGGCGTGGTGCCTGGCCGCGACGATGGTGGGGGATCCGGTGCCGCCCGGAGCCTGCGCGCTCGACTTTCCCGGCATCGACCAGGCCGGGTACGACGCCCGGTGGGTGGCCCGCTTCGTCAGCGCGTACGCCAACGCCGACCTGGACACCGCCCGGGCGTTGTTCGGCGCGGCGGCCGCCGACGGGCTGCTGCCGGAGTGTCTGCTCACGCTCGCCGGCTCGACCGTGGCGACGCTGCGGCAGCGGGCCGCCTGACCGTCCGCGTCGGTGGTCGCGCCCGGCTCGGCGCTCATGCGGGCGAGTGGATCAGTGTCGCGGCGTAGCGGGAGAGCAGTTCGTGCCAGCCGGCGGTGAGCGCCCGCCGGTAGCCCTCGGCGGCGCTGCCGTGCCGGTCGAAGTGCCGATGCGCCACCTCGATGAGGGTGCCGGCCTCGGCGGGGGTGAAGAGCACCTCGACCTCGCTGGCCCGCGCCGGGTCGGGCACCGGTGCGCGATCCGCGCTGATCTGCCAGGTGAACACCAGGCGGCGGGGCGGATCCCAGGTCAGCACGCGCCCCCAGTCGGTGCGGAACCCGTAGGGCCCGACCTCGTAGAGCATCCCGCCAGGGCGCGGCTCCATGCCCAGCTCGGCCAGGAGGGTGGGGCCCGACCAGGTGTACTCCATCACCCACCAGTCGGCGAGCCGTCCGGTGAAGACCTCGTACGCCCGGTCGGCGGAGGCGGGGACGAACAGGGTGCTGCGGAGTGCGAACCGTTCAAGTTCCTGCTGGATGTCGGTAGGATCGGCCATCCCCTGTCCCATAGGCCCGGACCATACCGGCTCATGCCCCCGTGCGCAGCTTCCTCCGATGTCTGTCCCGCCTGATGATCGCCGTACTCGTCGGCGTCGATTGATCATGCGTTGTCGATCCGCCTCCGCGCCGGGATGGCCGTCCGGAGAGCGGGTATGCGCGGCGGGACGTCGCCGGGCGGTCCGCGACGGTGAGGCGGAGCGGGAACATGACAGACAGCGAAGAGTTCTCGGTGCCCGGTGCGGAGCGGTCGACCGGTCCGGACGGCGGCGATGGGCCGGAGCCGGACGTGCTGCTCGACGTCCCGAAGGTCTCGGTCAACTCGATCCAGCTCTCCGTGGACCGGTTGGACGCCGACCTGTCCCTGCGTGCTCGGCTTGCCGGTCTGCTCCAGCTCGACGCCGGTGTTCGCGTACACGTCGAGGGCGTCGAACTCGACATCGACGGCGTGGAGGCGCAGGCCCTGCTGAAGGTGCGCCTGGAGAAGCTGGTGACGATCCTCGACCGCGCGCTGACCACCATCGACCGGAACCCGCAGGTGATCGACGCGCTGGCCCGCACCGCGAGCGCGGCCTTGGCGGACGTGAACCGGGTGGCGGACGACGCTGCCGGCGTGGTCGAACAGGTGGCTTCCGCTGCTGCGCCCGCCGCCGGACCCACCGTGGTCCGGGCCGAACCCGCTGTCCGGCAGCCTGGCCTGATGGCGGACCAGGCCGTACCGGTCGCCGCCCGGTCCACCGAGAGGGCGGGCCGGCCGCCCGACCGAGTTGGCCGGCTGATCGGCGAGCGGGGAGATCCCACCGTCCCTGCGGAGCCGGCGGCCGGCGGCCCAGGCCCGGTGGCGGGGCGCCCGGGCGGGCCGGGTCCGGCGGCTGGCGGTTCGGGTCCGGTGGCGGGGCGCCCGGGCGGGCCGGGTGCGGCGGCTGGCGGTTCGGGTCTGGCGGCGGGGCGGCCGGGCGAGTCGGGTGCGGCGGCGGGGCAACCAGGTGGTGCGACCGACGACCTGGGGCAGCAGGTGGGTGCCATCGGTGCGGTCGCCGACCGGGCACCCGGCCGCGAACCGGACACCCAGGCCCGGGACCGGGACCGGAGTCAAGGCCGGGAGGGCGGCCAGGACCGGAACCAGAGCCAGGGTCGCCACACGGAACGGCCCGAGGACCGGGAGGCGAGTCGAGGTCGGGACGTGGGCCGGGGAGCGGGGGCGGAGGAACCGGCCGAGCAGCATGGCCGGGGCGGCGAGAGGGCTGCCTCGTCGGAGCAGGGCCCGGCCGGCCACGACGAGACGTCCAGCCCTCGGCAGTTGGCCGAGCAGGCGGGGGAGACGCTTCTACGAGCCGGGCGCAGCGTGTGGGAGGCGATCCAGAGCGGCATGGCGCAGCGCCGACAGCAGGACCGGTGAGCTCGCCACGGCGCGAGACACCGCATGTCGCGCTCTGCACCGCCCCGGAGGCCGCGACTTGCCGCAATCCGAGCGCCCGAACGGCAGGAGGTTGTCTTTCAGCCGGTGAGCCGACCCAACCCGGGCAGGAAACGGCCGACACGTCCCGCGTAGCGGTGGTAGGCGTCACCGTGGGTGGCGATCAGATACGGCTCCTCCACCGCACGGACCTGCACCTGCAGCGCCACGATCAGGACGCCCAGGGCGGCGAGTGCCGCGGCGTTGGGCACCATGAGGGTCAGGCCGAGCATGGTCACGGCCATGGCGGTGAAGATGGGATTGCGGGCGTACGCGAACGCACCTCCGGTCACCAGTTCGGTGTGTTCGGACGGGTCGACTCCGATGCGCCACGAGGTGCCCATGGCGAGTTGGGCGGCGAGCGTCGCGCCGATGCCGACGGCGGTGACGACGAAGCCGGCCACGTGCAACGGTCGGTGATCCAGACCGGGCAGCGGGGGCAGGCCGGCGAGGGCGGCGGTCGGGCCCGCGAGGCCGAGCACGAGGGCCGCGACGAACAGCAGCTTGGCCCACCACCGAAGCCTGCCGACCGGGCCGGCGTCGAGACGCAGGCCGGTGTCTCCGGTGCGCCGCCACTGCGCGAACGTGCGCCAGCCGAACGCGAGCAGCAGGCCGAGCAGGTAGAGCAGCAGCGCGAGCCAGGCCATGGCGTCACACCTCCCGGTTGGTGCAGCAGTTGTCGGCGCAGCCCGAGGTCCGCCCGGTGGTCTCGGCGATCGCGACCGGTGCGCAGTCGTCGCAGTGCTCGCCGCGCCATGCCTGCACGCCTTCCCTGACCGCGACCCCGGCGATGACGAGCGCCGCGATCGGGTCCGCCCAGGACCAGCCCCACAGGGCGTTGAGGAGCAGGCCGACGAGCAGCACCGCGGACAGGTACGTGCACAGCAACGTCTGGGTGGAGTCGGCGATGACCGTGGCGGAGCCGAGTTCGCGTCCGGTGCGCCGCTTGGCGGCGACGAGCAGTGGCATCACGATCAGCGACGCCACGGCCAGGCCGATCCCGACCGGGCTGGCCTCGGCGTCAGCACTGCCCAGCAGCGACCGGAGGGCGTCGACGCTCACCCAGGCGGCCAGGGCGAAGAAGGAGAGGCCGATCAGCCGCAGCGCCAGCCGTTCCCGGTCCTCGGGGACCCGGGAGCGGAACTGCCAGATCAGCACCGCCGCGCTGGACACCTCGACGAACGAGTCCAGGCCGAAGCCGACAAGCGCGGTGGAGGAGGCCGCCGCTCCGGCGGCGATGGCGACCAGGCCCTCCAGGAGGTTGTAGCCGGCGGTGGCGTAGGCGAGCCACAGGCTGCGTCGGGACAGCACCGCCCGCCGTCGCGGCGGGACGGTCGACGTGCTCACGCCCGCGCCTCGGCGGGGGCGCCGTACACCGGGCAGAGGGCGACCGCCGCGCCGGTGGCCGCCAGTAGCAGCTCCGCCGCGCGCAGCAGGTCCAGCAGCTCGGGTCGGGTCAAGCCGTAGAACGACTGGCGGCCCTCGACCCGGTAGTCGACGAGGCCGCAGTCGCGCAGGCAGGCCAGGTGCTTGGAGACCGTCGACTGGGCCATGCCCAACTCGCTGGTCAGGTCCACCACCCGCGCCTCGCCGGCCGCGAGGCGGCGCACGATGGCCAGCCGGGTCGGGTCGCCGAGGGAGCGGAACAGCGCCACGGCCGAGGTCGGTGCTGACGTGCAATCAATCGCCACGAAGCGATGATAGCCGGATCCGAGGATGTATTAGGCCGGCGGGCGCTATCGCGGGCTTCTTTCCGCGAGTTCGGCGAAGGGCAGTGGGCAGCAGGGACTGTCGGCGCAGGCGACCAGGTCGTCACAGCCGGCGGAGATGGCGGCGCGCAGGGTGTCGCGGATGACGGTCAGGTCCGCCAACTTCTGCTCGATCTCGGCGAGCTTGCTCCTGGCCCGGGCCCGCAGGCCGCCGTCCGGTCGACGGCCGTGCCGGTGGCGGCCGGCGTCCAGCAGGTCGGCGACCTCGTCGAGCGTGAAGCCGAGACGCTGCGCCGTCTTGATGACCCGCAGGAGATCGACCGTCTCGGCCGGATAGATCCGGTGCCCACCCGGTGACCGCTGGGGGGAGGCGAGCAGGCCGCGTCGTTCGTAGTAGCGCAGGGTCTGTCGGTTGACGCCGGCCGCGTCGGCCAACTCCCCACTGCGCAGCCCGTACGACGTCATGTCCGCCGCCGTACGGCCGCGACCCGGTCGGCGAGGGCGTCGAGCACGTCGACGTGCCCGGCTGGCACGCGAACGTCCAGGGTCAGCGCATCCGGATCGGTCCGGAGCAGGTCGAAGAGGAAGAACGAGCAGCACGACGACTCGCGGGCCGTCAGATCGCGGGCCGTCTGCTCCACCTGCGTCGCGCTGTCCAGCCGCAACCGCAGATGCTGCGCCGACACCCGCTCCGCCGTTCGTACGGCCGCGCCGAAGAACCGGTCGAACTCGGCGAGCCGCAGGGGCCGGTCCGCCGTCGGCAGGGTGCACGCAGCCGGCACCCACGCCGCTCCGGTGATGTCCTGGGAACTCATACCCCACGGTAAGCCGGTACCCAGGTACCGGATGCAAGCTCCGAGGTCGGGCGTTGACACCCAGATGCATGATCGCTCCGTGACCATGATTGACCCGGACCCGGCATGGGCCGCCCTGCGTCTCGTCGGTGCGGTCCTCAGCCTTGCCGTGGTCCTACTCGGCGTGCGGGTCGCGGTGACGCGGCGGTTTCCCGTGGTCTGGACGCGGGCCGCTCGGCTGACCGAGAGGCAGCGGTCCCAGCCGCTCCGTCGCGGTGGCTTCCTCGCCCTGTGCGGTGCGAGCCTGCTCGTGCAGCAGGTGCCGTTTCTCGCCCCCGTGCCCGTCGCGGTCGGACGGGTCCTGTTCGCCCTGGCACTGCTGCTGGTCGTGAGCGCGGTGGGATGGTTCGCCCTGCTCCGCCGCTGAGAGCAACCAGCCGAGGGCGCAAAGCAGAACGCCGACCGGCGTTTCCGCTGGTCGGCGTTGCAATAGCCCGGCGAAAGGCTATGTGGCCAGGGGCGGGGTCGAACCGCCGACCTTCCTATTTTCAGGCACGAGCGGCACTCGGCTCTGCCGCCGAACCGCTGGCGGAGGCACGATCGCGGGGTGGTCGGCCACCGCCGGGGTAGGGGCGATCGACTGCCGCGCCTCTCTGCGGCTTGCCACCGGGTGTATGAGTTCTGCCGGCGGCTGACTGCCAGGACCAGCGACTGCCCTTCGGTCGCGGCGGGCCGGGACGGTGCAGCTAAGAGACGTCGAACAGGCGCAGGCCGTCGTACTCCGCGAAGTCCGCGTAGTCCTTGCCGTTGAAGGTCGCCAGCGGAAGCCGGTCGACCAGGCAGCAGGCCGCGATCCAGGAGTCGTTCGTCGGCCGAGGACGCCCCCGACGCTGCGCCCTCGCCTGGAGCTGGCCCCAGGTGGTCGCCACCGCCTCGTCAAAGGGCAGCAGCACCACGCCGGATCGCCACTGCGCGAGATCAGCGAGCTTGCGCGGCCCCCAGCTCCGCAGCACGGTCCACTTGGTCAACTCTCCGAGCGTGACGAACGTGATGCACGGGGTTTTACCGGCCAGCCGGGCACGAAGCCGGTCATGCAGTCGGCCTCGCAGGATCGCCGACGCGACGTCGGTGTCCAGGACGACCAGGCTCACGCGGCACTGGCCCGCCGAGAGGCGTACAGATCGGCGAGGAAGTCATCCAACTCTTCGTCGGACTCGAACAGATCCGGGCGGGCCAGATCGTCAACGGAGGCGACCGGCCGCACGCCCTGACGGCGGGCCAACTCCTCCGCCGGCACATGCTCAGCGGTCGGCCACTCGGACATCCGCTCGGCGTTGCTCGACATCACGACCCACCTCCTCCAACACACACCGTTGCCCATTGTCGCACGGTCAGCACCGGCCCCACCGTCACTCGGCAGCGCGGAGAGCCGGAGACGCGGCCAACCGCCCCGGCCCGGCAGCCCGGAGGTAAGCCACGTTCGCCGGACAACCACGCGGCCGTGCCGGCCACGTGCCGGTAGCGCGTCCCAGGCGGTCAACAGCGGTCATGATCCGGCACACCCCCGCTGACCACGTGATCCGGGCAGATCATGACAGCCGAGAACGACCTTCCAAACTGGTGGTGCTGGCCCTTGCCCAGATCCCATTCGGGTCGTCACACTTCGGGTCCGAGAAGGGATCAGCGTGTTTCGGCTCGAAACAGACCCTGATGGCATTGGCCGCTCCGTTGCCGAGCAGCTACGGGATGTGCCCAAGTCCACCAGGCGCGCCTTATGTGCGGCGGCTTGTGAGGCGGCGCTCTCTCGTACCGGCGTTACCTATTCCGTGCTTCATGAGACGGTGAAGAAGATCAGAAAGGGCGACGTGTTGAAGAGTGGGCGCGACGCCGTCACCGCAATCGTCTGTGAGCTGGATGTCGTCGCCTGGGATCTGGCTGACATGGCGGCCAGGCGTATCTGACTGCCTTCCGACGTGCGCGTGCCGCCGCAGCCGTCGAGCAGGCGATCGGCGAGCCGTCGGTCGCGGCCTGGGAGACAGCGTACGAGGCACACCACGCCGGGCTTTCCCTTGTCGAAATGGAGCGGTTGTTGGTCGACCTCCTGGCTGTCGGCCGGAGTCAGACGGGGTAGTCGGTCCGATGGACGTAGGTGAGCTGGCCCGGGTCGACGCCCCAACTGATGAGCAGCTCTTTCAGGTCGTTCTCGTCTTGAGCCTGCGCGGCCCGCAGGTCGGTCATGCCGTCACCTGGCCCAATGAGCCATTTCCAACCTGATGGTGCAGGTCAGCGGCGTGGAGGAGGCCTGTAGCCAGGTGAGGTGAGGCTCCCGGTAAGACAAGCAATCGACCAAGAAAGATGCCCCTCCCGGGAGCCTCGTTGCTGTCCTACCCTGCCTCGATCCCGTTGTCCACTCGATCCCTGAACCACGTCGCCGCCCTGATCCGCACCCATCGCCACCGGCGACGATCCCGGTGGCGGCGCCTCGACCCCGGCCGCCAAGCCCTGCTCGTGCTGGCCCATCTCCGTAACGGCGACACCTTTGCCCGTCTGGCCGCCGGATTCGAGATCGGTCTCGCCACCGCCTGGCGCTATGTCCACGAGGCGATCACGCTGCTCGCCGCGACCACCGACGACCTGCACCAGGCGATGAGCAGGATCCGACGGCTGGCCTACGCGATCCTCGACGGCACCCTGATCCCGATCGACCGCGTGTACGACCAGAAGCCGTACTACTCCGGGAAACACCGACGGCACGGGATGAACGTGCAGGTCATCGCCGACCCGGCCGGACGCCTCGTCTGGACATCGGCGGCGCTGCCCGGCTCGGCACACGACCTGACCGCCGCCCGCACCCACGACATCATCGCCGTGTTGACCAGCGCGAACGTGATGACCTTCGCGGACAAGGCGTACCAAGGCGCCGGCGGTTCAGTCCGCACCCCCTTCAAGCGCCATCGCTACCGCCCAACGCTGTCACGTCGGCAGAAGGCCGTGAACAAGGCCCACGCCCGCATCCGCGCCCGCGGCGAACGAGCCGTCGCCACCCTCAAAACCTGGAAAGTCCTGACCAAGCTGCGCTGCAGCCCATCCCGAACGACCGCGATCGTGCAGGCCATCCTCGTCCTGCACCACGTCGAGAACCCGACCTACCGAGGATGAAAAACGCTCAATGCACCAGTCGTTGTCAATGTGGCTGGCTTCGAACTCGCGGTGAAACAGGTTGAAGGCCTGCTTGTCGCCGACGTGGGCGGGGGGCCGGATCGGGTAGATGGCGACCCAGGCTCGGCGTCCGGGCACGGAGGCGGGGACCTCAGCGACGAGTTGCTGCCGGCGCCGGAGCGCGGTGCGGAGCGGGATCGGCCATCCTTCGGTTACGGCGACGATTGAACCACCAATTCATTCCTGGTAGGCAGCCTGATCTCGCATACGAGATCTGGCCGCGCGCGATCCACGTGCGATAGGGGCAACGACTGGTTGGTCCGGGGCAACGAGAGTCAGACCGGACGGCTGGCCAGCCGAGGGCGCAAAGCAGAACGCCGACCGGCGTTTCCGCTGGTCGGCGTCGCAATAGCCCGGCGAAAGGCTATGTGGCCAGGGGCGGGGTCGAACCGCCGACCTTCCGATTTTCAGTCGGACGCTCGTACCAACTGAGCTACCTGGCCGTGGTGCTCGGCTCATGCTACCCAACCTGCGGGATCGCCGCTGGGACGGGTCACATGCCCCGATACGCAGAACGCCGCGCTAGCTGCGCGGCGTCAGCGCTTGCGGTCCTGACGGGACTTGAACCCGCGACCTCCGCCTTGACAGGGCGGCGAGCACTCCAACTGCTCCACAGGACCTTGCTGGTGTTGCCTCCGGCCTGAGCCGAACCGTGCCCCCAACGGGATTCGAACCCGTGCTACCGCCTTGAAAGGGCGGCGTCCTGGGCCGCTAGACGATGAGGGCGGCCCCGCCATCATTGCACACTCGCAACGTTGAGCGGACTTGCTCCCATCCGGCCCCGCCGGAGGCTTCGAAAGCATACGTGATGGCGTACCGGTCAACCAAACCGGTATGGCGGCAGCCACAACGGCACGGAAAACACCAGCTCAGAGTCGGTCTAGGTGAGCCTGGCGACGCCGTGGTCACGCTTCAGACCGGCGATCACCTTGGCGCAGGCCGCGAGGGTGGCCGCCCGGTTGCCGCCCCCGTCGTGCAGCAGCACCACGGCTCCGGGACGGGCCGAGCGCTTCACCCGCTTCTCGATGGTGGCCGCCGTCGGCTTGGCCCAGTCCTGCGGGTCGACGGTCCAGTGCAGCGAGCGCATGTCGAGCTGCTTGGCGACCTTCACCACCTCGGCGGTCCACCGGCCCCCGGGCTGGCGGTAGAACGGCACCTTCGCCTTCGGCACCGCCCGCCTGATCTCCCGGTTGGTGCGCACCAGATCGGCGCGGATCTCGGCGACCGGCCGCCGGGCCAGGTCGAGATCGTGGTTCCAGCTGTGGTTGCAGAGCTGGTGCCCCTCCCGGACGATCCGCCGCAGCAGGCCCGGATGCTTGCGGACCTGGGTACCCACCACACAGAAGGTGGCGGTCACCTTGGCTGCCTTGAGGCGGTCGAGCACCTTCGGAGTCCAGGCCGGATCCGGGCCGTCGTCGAAGGTGAGGGCCACCTTGGCGGTACCGGTGGTGCGGACCAGACCGGCCGGCAGTTTCGCCGGCAGCGGCCGTAGCCGCGGCTTGGGTGGCACGGCACGGGTCGGCGACGGAGCGGGCTCCGGCGGCAGGGCGGCCGAGGGTGGCGGGCTGGACGGGGCGGTGGCCGCCGGCGCGCCGCCACCGCCGCCGCAGCCGGCGACGAGCAGGACGGCCAGGCCGGTGAGGCAGGCCAACAGGGCACGGTGACGCATCGTTCGCTCCCGAGAGGGGTTCGGGGTACGCGGACGACCAGACGCTAGTTCACCCGGTTGACGTGGGACGACGCCGGGTCAGGACGCGGGTGCCCTCCGTACGGCCGGGGCGCGGGCCGAGCCGCCCAAGCCTGCCGGACCGAGCGGTCAGGAGGCGGCCGGACGGTCGAGCGAGTCGTGCACGGCGACGGTGAGGGCGACCGCCTCGGTCAGGTCGCTCGGGCGTACCACGCCGGCCGGCAGGCTCCGGGCCGGCCAGCCCGGTCCGGACGCGAGCACGAGCAGCGGCCGGCTCGGTGCGGTGAGCAGGGCGGTGAGCTGGGCCGGGTCGGCGGTGGCCCGAGTCTGTGACCAGAGCACCACGGCGGCCGGACCGGTCCGGTCGACGGCGGCGAGCAGCGCGGTCACCGGCACCCGGGCACCGAGCATCCGGTAACCGACGCCGGCCTCGGCCAACGCTGCGGCGAGCGCCTCCAGCGCGAGACTGTGCTGCTCCTCGTCGGCGCAGGCGAGCAGGACGCGCGGTGGCCCGGACGCGGGGCCGGCGGACGCCACCGCACCCAACGCCGCCGAGACACAGCGGGACACCAGGTGCTCGACCTCGATCACGTCGCCGGTGGCGGCGTGCCGCTCACCGAGACCGACGAGCAGCGGGCGCAGCAGCCGGTCCCAGGTCGTGACCACGCCGTCGGCGGCGATGGCGCGGGAGATCGTCGCACCGATGGCCGCGGCGTCCAGCCGCATCGCGGCGCGGGCCAACCCCCGGACCGCCGGCCCGGCCCGGCCGACCGGGATGGTCGTACCGCCGCCGTCGCGTCGTCTGAGCACGGCACGGGAGGCGCCGACAGCCGCGAGGGCGTCCGGTGCCTGACGGGCCCAGCGGGCCGCCTCGGCGGGGCTGACTCCTTCGGCGGTGAGCCGCCGCATCACTTCGAGTCGAGCCAGGTCGGCCGGGGTGTAGCGCCGGTGGTGGCCGGGAATGTGCTGGCTGGGCCCGAGGCCGTACCGCTGGTGCCAGGTACGCAGCGTGGTCACCGCAACCCCCAGGCGCTGGGCGACCGCGCCCGCGCTCAGCGCCTCATCGGCCACCCGGCCGCTCCGGCGCGTCGTCGTCGGCCGGCTGCCCGGGCGGTTGTGCCGGCTGCCACAGCCGATCCAGAACGCCACCCAGCCACGGCGCGTAGTCGTCGGGGTCACGGTGCAGCGCGGCGGCGAGCTGGGCCGGCTCCACCCAGCGCAGCTCCGCCACCTCGGTCGGCTCCGGGCGTAACGACCCGTCGGGTTGGAACTCGCCGAGCAGGACGTGGTCGTACTCGACCTCGACCCGCCCGGTGCCCGGATCCTCCGCCCGGTAGACGTAGACGCCGATCTCGCGCAGCGGCACCGGTCCGACGCCCAGCTCCTCCGACAGTCTGCGGTTGGCGGCCTCGGCCAGCGCCTCCCCCGGCTGCGGATGACCGCAGCAGGAGTTCGCCCAGCGCGACGGGAAGCGGGTCTTCGTCGCGGCGCGCCGCTGGAGCAGCAGCCGGCCGTCCGGTGCCACGAGCAGTACGGAGAACGCCCGGTGCAGCTGACCGGGCGGCTGGTGGGCGACGGCCACCGTGGCCGCCCCGACGGGCTGGCCGGTGTCGTCGACCAGTTCGACGAGGTGGCTCTCCCGGGACTGCGGCATCAGCGCCACCCACCGATCCTCGGCGCCGTCTCACTGCTCAAGATCACAGCTGCTCCCCCGTGATCCGGGCGGCGGCGAGCTTGCCGGAGATCAGCACCATCGGTACGCCGACACCGGGCTGGGTACCCGAGCCGACGAAGACCACGTTGGACAGCGAGCGGTGCAGGTTCGACGGTCGGAACGGGCCGGTCTGGAACAGGGTGTGCGCGGAGGCGAACGGCGTACCGGCGGCCATGCCCTGCTCGGCCCACTCCGCCGGGGTGATCGCCCGCAACACCTCGACGCCCGAGCCGAAGTCGACGTATCCGCGCTCCTCCAGGGTGGCGATGAGCTGATCGGTGTAGCGGGCGGTGAGGTCGCCGCGCCAGTCGAAGGGCGCCCGGTCGAGGTTCGGCACCGGAGCCAGCACGTAGTAGGTGTGCCGGCCGGCGGGCGCCACCGCCGGGTCCGTCCGGCTCGGGTTGGTGACCAGCAGGGACGGGTCGGACATCAGGTTTCCGCGTCGGATGACCTCGTCGAAGGTGCCCTGCCAGGCCCGCCCGAAGTGGATGTTGTGATGGGCGATCCGCCGGTAGCCCTGGGTCGAACCCACGTGCAGCACGACGCACGAGGGCGAGTAGGTGAGCCGGCGCTGCCGGGCCGGCGGCAGCAGGTCGCGGTAGGCCACCGGAAGGTCGGGGTTGAGCACCACGGCGTCGGCGGGGACGAACTCCCCGTCGGCGGTCACCACCCCGGTGGCCCGGCCGTTCGCGGTCTCCACCCGGGTCACCGTGGTGCCGTAGCGGATGCGTACGCCGTGCTTCTCGGCGGCGCCGGCCAACCCTCGGGAGACCGCGTGGATGCCGCCGCGCGGGAAGAAGACCCCGGCCACCGAGTCGAGGTACGCGATGACCGCGTAGATGGCGAGTGCGTCGTGCGGAGCGAGCCCGGCGTACATCGCCTGGAAGGAGAAGATCCGTCGGGTACGCGGATCCCGGAAGAACTGGTTGATCTTCGTTTGCAGTCGCCGGAAGGCGCCGGTGGCGACGAGCTTGAGCAGGTTGCCGGTGAGCAGGTCGGTCGGAGCGTCGAGATTGCGTTCGATGAAGTCGGCCCGTTCCAGTCGCCACAGGTTCCGGGCGAAGTCGACGAACCGCAGGTAGCCGTCGGCTTCCCGGGGCCCACAGACCCGGGAGATCTCCGCCGCCATCGCGGTGGTGTCGGTGAGCACGTCCAGCGTGGAACCGTCCGGGTAGTAGGCACGGTAGGCCGGGTCGAGCGGCACCAGGTCGAGCCAGTCGGTCAGCTCCTCACCGACCGCGGCCAGCGCCTCGGCGATGAGGTCGGGCATGGTGAGCACCGTGGGCCCGGTGTCGAACTCGTAGCCGTCGACGCTGAGCCGACCGGCCCGCCCACCCGGCACCGGCTCGCGCTCCAGCACGGTCACCTGGCGTCCGCTGCCGGCCAGGTGCAGCGCGCAGGCCAGCCCGCCGAGCCCGGCCCCGACAACCACCACCCGATCAGTACGCCCGTCAACGGTCCGCACCGGCGACCACCTCTCTGTGCAGGGAGCCCATCATGCCCGCCGATGGGTGGCGGCGGCCGCGAGGCCGACAAGTGCGGTACGGGCGGTCTCGTCGACGGCGACCGCGTCGAGCGCGGCCAGCGCGTCCTCGACCCGCTCGTCGATCATCCGCTCGATCCGTCGCACGGCGCCGGTGTCGAGCACGACCTCGGCGAGCCGGGCGATCTCGGGCTCGTCGGCCCGCCGGCCGGCGCCGTCCAGTGCCCGTAGCTGCGTCGGCGTGGCCAGTTCCCGGGCCAGCACCAGCAGCGCCGTCGGTTTGCCGGTACGCAGGTCGTCGCCGGCCGGCTTGCCGGTGGTGGTCGGGTCACCGAAGACACCGAGCAGGTCGTCGCAGAGCTGGAAGGCCTCGCCGACGGCCAGGCCGTAGCGGGTGTACGCCCCGGCCAGCTCGCTGTCCCCGTCGACGCCGGCAAGACTGGCACCGAAGAGCAGCGGCCGTTGCACGGTGTAGCTGGCGGTCTTGTACCGGGCCACCCGGAGCGCCCGGTCGACCGACCAGCTCAGCGGGTCGGTCTCGCCGAGGACGTCGAGGTACTGCCCGGCGACCGTCTCCACCCGCATCCGGTCGTAGCCGCGTCGTACCTGGAGCAGCCGGTCCGCCGGCAGGTCGGCCAGGGCCAGCAACTGGTCGGCCCAGACCATGCAGAGGTCACCGATGAGTACGGCGACCGCCTCGCCGAAGCGCCCGGAGTCGCCGTTGCGGCCCGCCGCGGCGTGCTGGCTGGCCACCGCCACGTGCGCGGTGGGTCGGCCGCGTCGGGTGGCGGAGGCATCCATCACGTCGTCGTGCACCAGCGCGAAGGTGTGCAGCAACTCCAAGGTGGCCAGTGCGGGCAGCACCGGGGTCACCGGCACGTCGCCGCCGACCGCGCCACGCCATCCCCAGTAGGCGAACGTGGGCCGGACCCGCTTCCCGCCGGAGAGGACGCAGTCGCGGGCGGTGGCGGCGAAGCCGCCCATCGCCGGGTCGATCGCGGTGAGCGCGTCGACCTCGGCAGTCAGGAACTCGGCGAGCGTGGTGTCGACGGCGACGACGATGTCGCGCGTGTAGGCGGCCAGCACGGCAGCGATCGGGTCGTCGCCACCGACCGGCTGCTCAGGGACCACGCGAAGGAGGTTACCCGTTGGTCCGTCGCTGGCCATGCCGCTGAGCGTACCCTAGGGTCTCAAGTTGCGTCGATTGGTGCGTCGAATCAGAGGAGGGCCCGGTGGACCTGGATCTCGCCGCTGCCTACGACAGATGCCGTGAGCTGCACAGACGGCACGGCCGCACCTACTATCTCGCCACCCGGCTGCTGCCCGCATGGAAACGGCGGCATGTGCACGCTTTATATGGGTTCACCCGCTACGCCGACGAGATCGTCGACCAGACCGACGCCCTGCCACCGGCCGAGCGTGCCGCCCGGCTGGACGACTGGGGTGGCCGGTTCGTCGCCGGGCTGCACGGTGCGCCGGTGACCGACCCGCTGCTTCCGGCGGTGCTGCACACCATCGCCGTGTTCGACCTCGAGCGGGAGGACTTCGCCTCGTTCCTCAAGAGCATGGCGATGGACCTGACCGTCACCTCGTACCGCACCTATGAGCACCTGCTGGACTACATGGAGGGCTCGGCCGCGGTCATCGGCACGATGATGCTGCCCATCCTGGGCAGCTCCGATCCGGTGGCGGCCCGCGAGCCCGCCCGCCAGCTCGGCTTCGCCTTCCAGCTGACCAACTTCATCCGGGACGTCGGCGAGGATCTGGCCCGGGGGCGGACCTACCTGCCCGACGAGGACCTGGCCGCCTTCGGCGTGACCCGGGACGACCTGTCCGCCTGCGCCGCCGCCGGGCGGGCCAGCGAGCCGGTCCGCGAACTCATCCGGTACGAGGTGACCCGCGCCCAGGCGCACTACCTCGCCGCCGCGCCGGGCGTGGTCCTGCTCGACGGTGCCTCGCAGGCCTGCATCCGTACCGCCTACCTGCTCTACGGCGGCATCCTCGACGAGGTGGCCGCCCAGGACTACGACGTGTTCGCCCGCCGCGCCACGGTGCCGCAGCGGCGTCGGTTGGGCGTGGCCACCCGCGCCCTGCTGTCCCCGGCCGGCAGCCCGGTCGCCGTGCCCGGTCCGCCGCCGCGGTGAGCGACCGTACCGCCGTCGTGCTGTTCACCCGCGACCTGCGGGTGCACGACCACCCGGCACTGGCGACCAGCTGCGCCGCCTTCGACCGCGTGGTCCCGCTGTACGTGCTGGACCCCGCGCTCGCCGAACTGTCGCCGAACCGCACCCGCTTCCTGCACCAGAGCCTCGCCGCGCTCCGCGAGGCGCTGCGTGGGCTCGGCGGTGACCTGGTGCTGCGACACGGTGATCCGGTGGCCGAGACGATCCGGCTGGCCGGCGAGGTGGGTGCCGAGGCCGTCGCGCTCTCCGCCGACGTCTCCCGGTACGCGGCCCGCCGGGCGCGACGCCTGGGCGTCGAGTGCGACCGGCACCGGCTCCATCTGAGGTTCTTTCCCGGCCTGACGGTGGTCGAGCCAGGGGAGCTGAGCCCGGCCAGCGGCGACCACTACCGGGTGTTCAGCCCGTACCACCGGGCGTGGAGTGCCCGGCAGTGGCGGGCGGAACTGTCGGCGCCGACGAGCGTGACGTTGCCGGTCGGCGTGCCGGTCGGGCGCCTCCCGGCGCTGCCGTCGGGTGAGTCGCCGGACGCGGTCGCCGGCGGGGAGGACGAGGCGCGACGTCGGTTGGCGCGGTGGCGGCCCGACGTCGCGCGCTACGGCGACCGCCACGACGACCTGGCCGGCGACGCCACCTCCCGGCTCAGCCCGTACCTGCGCTTCGGCTGCCTGTCACCGTTGACCGTGGCCAACGCGATCGACGACCGGGAGTCACCGTTCGTCCGGCAACTCTGCTGGCGGGACTTCTACCACCAGGTGACCGCGGCCTTCCCCGACCTGCCCCGCAAGGCGTACCGGCGCCGGGCGACCGAGCACTGGCGCTACGACGAGCAGGCCCTCACCGCCTGGGCGCAGGGGCGCACCGGCCTGCCGGTGGTGGACGCCGGCATGCGTCAGCTGCGGGCGCAGGGGTGGCTGCACAACCGCGCCCGCCTCATCACCGCCGGCTACCTGACCAAGACGCTCGGGCTGGACTGGCGGGACGGGCAGGCGGTCTACTTCCGGTGGCTGCTCGACGGCGACATCGCCGACAACGCAGGCAACTGGCAGTGGGTCGCCGGCACCGGCAACGACACCCGGCCGTACCGGGGATTCAACCCGGTACGGCAGGCCGAGCGGTACGACCCCGACGGCGCGTACGTGCGGCGGTGGGTGCCCGAGCTGGCGTCGGTGGCCGGCGGGGCGGTGCACCAGCCGTGGCGACTGCCCGAAGCGCTGCGCCGCACCCTCGACTACCCGCCGCCGTTGGAGCCGCCCGGTGACACCCCGGTCTGGCTGCGCTAACCGAGCAGCTGCTGCCACAGGTAGAACAGCGCGAAACCGGCGAAGAACACGATCGCGATCACCACGAGCCCGGTGGCCACCCGACCGGCGCGCAGCGCGGCCGGGAGCGTACGCCGGTTGAGCCAGAGCACGAGCGCCGCGACCAGCGGAATGTGCAGGGCCTCGATCGACCCCGCCACGGTGAGCAGCCCCACCGGGTCGCCGAAGAGCACGAAGACCGTGAACGGCAGCACCGCGAGCCAGCCGATGACGGCGACCCGACCGAGGACCGCCGGTCGGGCCCAGGGGCGCTGCGTGAGGTGGTCCGGCAGGGCCTTGCGGATGCCGTCGGTGTACAGCCGCTTCCAGCCGTCGATGTTGGTCAGCGTGGCCGTCCAGAAGGCCGAGATGAGGCCCACCACCATCAACCAGAACCCGACACTGCCGAAGACCTCACTGAACAGCGTGGTCAGGTCGCGGGCGACGTCGGACTCGGCGGGCACGATGCCCTCCGGACGCAACAGCTCCGCACCGAGCACGAGGAAGGCCACCGTGATGATCCCGACGCCCACGACGGCGAACGTCGAGTCGAGCGTCATGGTTCGCAGCCACTGACGTACCCGGGCCACCTGACCCTCGTCCAGGCCGCGCGGGTCGAGCCGGCTCGGCTCCTCCAGCGCGCCGACCCCCACGCCCTTCGCCGCGACCCAGTACGAGTACCACATCAGCCCGGCGGCACCGTTCGACAGGAAACCCAGCCAGGGCAGGATGTCGGCGACCACGAGATCCTCGGGCACGGTGGGCACCACACCCGACGCGGCCTCGCCGAGGTCGGGGCCGACAAGCACGGCGGCCAGGACCACCCCGACCGCCAGCAGCAGCCCGATCACCCGGGACACCCACTCCACGCCGGTGTAGTGGCCGAACAGCACCAGACCGGCCGCCGCCGCGATCACCACCGCCGTCCAGAGTTGGATCGGACCGGGTGCGGCCAGGGTGAAGGCGCTGCCAGCGGCGCTCGCGATGCCGGCGATGGCGGCGACGCCCACCACCAGCTGCGGTACCAGGATGACCCACAGCGCCCAGCCACGGGGACCGGGCAGCTCCGCCATCCCGCTGAGCAACCGTCGGCCGGTCACCACGCTGTAGCGCCCGATCTCCCGGGTCACGAAGAGCTTGAGCAGCAGGGCCGCGATCAACGCCCACAGCAGGGCGTACCCGTACTGGGCGCCGACCCGGGGCGTGAACAGCAGCTCTCCGGTGGCCAGGGCGGCCAGCGCCCAGAGCACACCGGGGCCGATGTAGCCGAGTTTGGCCCGGCCGGTCGGCGGCTCCGGCACCGTCACCCGTCGTTCGCGGCTGCTGACCAGCGCCTCTTCCATCACCCGTACCCTTCGTCGTCGGTTCCTGCTGTCCTTGGCCCTACCCACGGGGCCCGGCGTCGTACCGGTCGGGCGCGGATCGAGTCGGTCCCGCTCCCTGTCCGCGACGTTGGCGTGGCCGGGTGGCCGGGGGCGGCCCGGTGCGCGATGCTGGCGGCATGGCGGAGCCGGAACTGGTCGACGTGGTGGTGCTCGGACTCGGAGTCGGCGGGGAGGAGGTGGCCGGTCGGCTGGCGGAGGCCGGGCTCACCGTGGTCGGCGTGGAACGCGACCTGGTCGGCGGGGAGTGTCCCTACTGGGGGTGCGTGCCGAGCAAGATGATGATCCGGGCAGCGAACGCGATCGCCGAGGCCCGACGGGTCGACGGCCTCGGCGGCACCGCACAGGTCACCCCGGACTGGGCGCCGGTGGCGAAGCGGATCCGGGCGGAGGCCACCGACGACTGGGACGACCGGGTGGCGGTGCAGCGGTTCACCGACAAGGGCGGGCGCTTCGTACGCGGCAGCGGCCGACTCGACGGACCGGGCCGGGTGCGGGTCGGCGACCAGGTCTTCCAGGCACGCCACGGCATCGTGCTGGGTACCGGCACCCGCCCGTCGGTGCCGCCGGTGGACGGGCTGGCGGACACCCCGTACTGGACCAACCGCGAGGCCATCGAGGTCGAGGAACTGCCCGGCTCGCTGCTGGTGCTGGGCGGCGGCGCGATCGGGCTCGAACTGGCGCAGGTCTTCGCCCGTTTCGGCGTACGGGTCACCGTGGTCGAGGCGCTCGACCGGGTACTGGCCGTCGAGGAGCCGGAGTCGTCCGAGGCGGCGGCTGCCGCGTTGCGGGCCGACGGGGTGGAGATCCACACCGGGGTCAAGGCCGCCCGGGTCGAGCACGGCGTCGGCGGGTTCACCCTGCGCGGCGCCCGGGGCGAGGAGTTCACCGCCGAACGGTTGCTGGTGGTGACCGGCCGCCGCGCCCACCTGGACGAGTTGGGGCTGGACACGGTGGGCGTCAACGCGGGCGGGCGGTACCTGCCGGTGGACGACCGGCTGCACGTCACCGAGGGAATCTGGGCGGTCGGCGACGTCACCGGCGAGGGTGCCTTCACCCACGTCGCCATGTACCAGGCGTCCATCGTGGTCGCCGACGTACTCGACCACGCGCGACGGTCGCAGGGCGGCGCGGACCCGAGCGGTACGGCCAGCGTGGTCGGCGGCGCCGTCGGCGTGGCCAGTTCGTTGGCCGCCACCGGATCGAGCGGTTCGGCGGGCTCGGTGCCCCGCGCCGACTACCGGGCGTTGCCCCGGGTCACCTTCACCGATCCGGAGATCGGCGCGGTCGGTCTCACCGAGCAGCAGGCCCGCGACCGCGGCATCAACGTGCAGGTCGGCTTCACCCGGCTGGCGTCGTCGACCCGGGGCTGGATCCACAAGACCGACGAGGACGGCTTCATCAAGCTCGTCGCGGACGCCGACCAGGGGGTGTTGATCGGGGCGACCTCGGCCGGCACCGCGGGCGGCGAGGTGCTCTCCGGTCTGGTGGTGGCGGTGCACGCGGCAGTCCCGCTGAGCCAGCTCCGGCACATGATCTACGCGTACCCGACCTTCCACCGGGCGATCTCCGACGCGTTGCACAATCTCGGACAGTGACCGGATAGCATCTGTCATCCTGCGACAGGCTGCTGTTCTTTTCTTGCAGTGGGTCGGCGTACTATTGCGGCCGTGACGAAACGACTGACCGAGGTCGCCCGCAAGGCAGGCGTCAGCGAAGCCACCGTGAGCCGGGTGCTCAACGGCCGCGATGGCGTGGCCGAGGCGACCCGGACGGCGGTGCTGACCGCCCTGGACGTGCTCGGTTACGAGCGGCCGAGCAAGCTGCGCGGTGAACGTGCCCGACTGGTCGGGCTGGTGTTGCCCGAGTTGCAGAACCCGATCTTCCCGGCGCTGGCCGAGGTGGTCACCGGCTCGTTGGCGCAACGCGGCTTCACCCCGGCCCTGTGCGCCCGCACCATCGGCGGCGTCTCCGAGGCCGCGTACGTCGAGATGCTGCTGGACCATCAGGTCTCCGGCGTGATCTTCGCTGGCGGGTCGTACGCGCTGGCCGACGCGTCGCACGAGCACTACCGACGGCTGACCGACCGGGGGTTGCCGGTGGTGCTGGTCAACGCGGGTGTGGACGAACTCGGCTTCCCCCGGGTGTCCACCGATGACGCGGTCGCGGTCGAGCAGGCGTACGGCCACCTGCGCTCGCTGGGGCACGAACGGATCGGCCTGGTGCTGGGGCCCGAGGACCACGTGCCGTCGCGGCGGAAACTGACCGCGATGGGCCGGGTCGCCGGCTGGGACGCGGGGACCGAGTGGGTCGAGCGTTCCAGCTTCTCGATGGAAGGGGCCCGGGTCGCGGCGACCAAACTGGTCGACCGGGGAATCAGCGGGATCATCTGTGCCAGTGACGTGTTGGCCTTGGGCGCGATCCGCGCGGTGCGCCGGCTCGGCCGTTCGGTGCCCGACGACGTCTCGGTGGTCGGCTACGACGACTCGGCGTTCATGACCTGCACCGATCCGCCGCTGACCACCGTCCGGCAGCCGATCGAGACGATGGGGCAGGCGGCCGTGGACCTGCTGGTCACTCAGATCGAGGGCGGGGGTGTGCTCACCGACGAGTTGCTCTTCGAGCCCGAACTTGTGGTGCGCGGCTCGACGGCGCCCACGCCACGCCGCTGACTCCACCGGCACCGATCCGGCACCGCCCCGCCGTTGTGGAACCCTGGGCCGCTCCGCCCCGCTGAACCCGACGCTCTCGGCCGCCGACCGCTACCCGCGGTCGGCGGCTTTCCGTCGTTGCCGCGCCCTGCGTGACGTCGTTTCGGTCCCATGACACCTGCCAGCACGGTCGCCCTCTGGCAGAAGATGGTCGCTTAATTTCAAGAGTCGATTCAAACCTTGCTGGATCGAGTCGTCGACGCTACAGTGACTCCACTCACACCTGGCCGCCGGTAGGTAACGGAGGGTCAGGGGTGCAGCCCGGACACCGATCACCAGCAGGTCTCGCGGCGTGGGACACCAACCGCCGATCACCGACTTCACCTAGACACCCGTTCCCGAAGGGATGGACAGATGTCCGTACCGCAGTACCGGAAGGCAGCTGCGTTGACGCTCGTGGCCGGTCTGGGGCTCGGCCTCGCGGCCTGCTCCACCAAGAGCGGCGACACCAGCGGCGACGCGAGCGGCAAGGTCACCATCACCGTCGACTGCCAGCCGGTCGGCGCCCAGAAAGAACTGCTGCAGAACTGGAACGCCGACGTCGCCGAGTTCCAGCGGCAGAACCCCGACATCGTGGTCAAGAGCGTGAGCGTCGGCGAGCAGTGCAACAACCCGCCGGACTTCACCGCCCGGCTGGCCGGCGGCACCGTGACCGACGTGTTCTACGGGTACATGACCGACCTGCAGCAGGTGCTCGACTCCGGCCAGGCGATGGACATCACCGAGTACGCCACCACGGACACCATCCCCACCTGGGACAGCGTCGACCCGGCGCTGAAGGAGGTCTTCACCGACGACGGGAAGCTCTACGCCGTACCGGTGAAGAACTACTCCATGGGCCTGGTCTACAACAAGGTGCTGTTTCAACGGGCCGGTCTCGACGTGAACAGCCCGCCGAAGACCTGGGCCGAGGTCCGGGACGCCGCCAAGAAGATCTCCGCGCTCGGCGACGGCATCGCCGGCTACGCCGAATACAGCGCCGGCAACACCGGCGGCTGGCACTTCACCGCCCTGCTCTACTCGCAGGGCGGCCAGGTGCTGACCGCCGACGGCAGCAGGGCCGACTTCAACAACGCCCTGGGCCGGCAGGTCCTCCAGAACCTCAAGGACATGCGCTACGGCGATGACAGCATGGGCGATCGTCAGCTGCTCCAGTGGGGCGACCTGCTGACCAACGCGGGCGCCGGCAAGGTCGGCATGTTCATCGGCGCGCCGGACGCCACCCAGGCGATCGTCAGCCAGTTCCAGGGCAGATTCGAGGACTGGGCGATGGGGCCGCTGCCCGGCCAGGACGGCCCGGCCAAGAGCACGCTCGGTGGCGGCGAGGGCTACTTCTTCAAGAAGGACCTCACCCCGGAGCAGGTCCGCGCCGGTCTCAAGTGGATCGCGTACCAGAAGCTCACGCCCGGCAAGGGCCAACTCGACTACGTCCGGGCCAAGCCACAGAACTACCCGGTCGGTCTGCCACAGCCGCTGCTGTTCACCAACGGCAGCCAGGCGCAGCAGCAGGAGCTGGAGCTGCGCAAGGCCAACGCGAACGTGGACACCGCGAACTTCGCGAACTTCGAGGCCAACCCGGTCCCGATCAAGGGTGAACCGCGCAACGCGCAGGCGATCTACGCGGTGCTGGACGCGGTGATGTCCGGCGTGCTGACCAACCCGAACGCCAACATCGACACGTTGCTCAGGACCGCCGAGGAGAAGGTCAACAAGCTCCTCGCCGCCGAGAGCTGAGTACCGGGGCGGGGGTCGGAGGCCCCCGCCCCCGATCGCACCCGTCGTCCGGTCATCCACCCACGGGAGTCGTCTTGACGATCACCACCGCCCCCGGGGCGGTCAGAGCAGCGGATCGCCCCGGAACATCGCCTCCGGCCCGGGCACGGCGGACCAGCCTCGGCCGCACGGTACGCGACCAGCTCACCGGGCACGCGTTCCTGATCGGTGCGGTGCTCTGCTTCGCGGTCTTCTCCTGGTACCCGATGGTGCGCGGCGTCGTGATGAGCTTCCAGCGCACCCGGCGCGGCGAGACCACCTGGGTCGGCTGGGACAACTACCTCCGGATCCTCGACGACCCCAGCTTCTGGACCGCCTGGCAGAACACCTTCTACTTCACCGGCCTCGCGCTCGTCCTCGGGTACGCGGTGCCGTTCTTCGTGGCGATCCTGCTCAACGAGTTCCGCCACGCCCGTGGGTACCTCCGGATCCTGGTCTACCTGCCGGTGATGCTGCCGCCCGCCTCGGCGCTGTTCCTGTTCAAGTTCTACGCGTACGACCCCAGCGACGCGGGGCTGTTCAACGCGATCCTCAAGGCCTTTGGCCTGCCCACGTCGCAGTGGATGCAGTCGCCGGAGATGACGATGCCGGCGATGGTGATCGCGTCGACCTGGATGAACATGGGCAGCGCTGTGCTGATCTACCTGGCCGCGTTGCAGAACATCCCGGGCGAGCTGTACGAGGCGGCCGAGCTGGACGGGGCCGGGATCTGGCGGCGGATCATGCACGTCACCATTCCGCAGACCCGGCTGATTCTCGCGCTGCTGGCGATGCTCCAGATCGTCGCCACCATGCAGCTCTTCATCGAGCCGCTGATCCTCGCCAACGGTGCGGGCGCGGAGGACTCGGCGACCTCGGTCGCATACCTCATCTACCAACACGGGTTCTTCCAGAACGATCTCAACGGCGCGGCGGCACTCGGAGTGATCATGCTGGTGGTGCTGGCCGGGTTCTCCGCCGTCTACCTGCGGCTCACCGCGAGACAGGACTAGGAGGAGACCACCCATGGCACCGGACACCGGGACCCGGACCCTCATCTCACAGGCCCAGCTTCGGCGTGGTCGCGGACGGGCCGCCTACTGGACGCTGCTCGCCGTCGTGGTCGTCGGGTTCACGCTCGTCTTCCTCGGGCCGCTCTACTGGATGGTCACCGGAGCCCTCAAATCCGGCCAGGAGATCGCGCAGACCCCACCGTCGCTGTTCCCGCAGGATCCACAGTGGCAGAACTACGCCGATGCCTGGCACAACCTGGCGCTGGCCAAGCTGCTGTTCAACACCTTCTACTACGCGACCGGCGCGGTGCTGTTCCAACTGGTCTTCGACACCGCCGCGGCGTACGCCCTGTCGAAGCTCCGCCCGGTCCTCGGCAACGTGATCCTCGGCATGATGCTGGCCACGCTGATGATCCCGGCGATGGTCCTCATCGTCCCGCAGTACGTGACCGTGATCGACCTGCCGATCCTGCACATCAACCTGCTCGACTCGCCGTTCGCGATCTGGCTTCCCCTGGTCGCCAACGCGTTCAACATCTTCCTGCTGAAGCGGTTCTTCGACTCGATTCCGGAGGATCTGATGGCGGCCGCCCTGATGGACGGGGCGACGCCACTGCGCACGCTCTGGTCGATCGTGCTGCCGATGTCTCGGCCCATCCTCGGCGTTGTCTCGATCTTCGCGGTGACCGCGGTCTGGAAGGACTTCCTCTGGCCGAAGCTGGTCATGCCGTCTCCCGAGACCCGCACGGTAAGCGTGGGGATCTACGCCTTCGCCGGCGGTACGCCGATGAACGTGGTGATCGCCGCGTCGGTGATCGCCGCGATACCGACCGTCGTCATCTTCCTGGTGTTTCAGCGAAACATCATGTCCGGCCTCACCACGGGCGGTCTCAAGGGATGACCGCCGACCCCAGAAAGCAGGTGCGCGTGTCCGCAGCAGCCAGTGGTCCGTGGTGGCGGGGAGCGGTGATCTACCAGGTGTACCCGCGCAGCTTCGCCGACGGAAACGGTGACGGCATCGGCGACATCGCCGGCATCCGATCACGGCTGAACTACCTGTCGGCGCTCGGCGTCGACGCCATCTGGTTCAGCCCCTGGTACCCCTCCCCGATGGCCGACGCCGGCTACGACGTCGCCGACCATCGCGACATCGACCCCGTCTTCGGCAGCCTGGCCGAGGCGGAGGCGCTGATCGCGGAGGCGCACGCGCTCGGCATCCGGACCATCGTCGACGTGGTGCCGAACCACTGCTCCGCCGCACACCCCTGGTTCCAGGCGGCGTTGGCCGGCGGTCCGGGAGCACCGGAGCGGGAGCTGTTCTGGTTCCGGCCGGGGCGCGGCCCGAACGGCGACCAGCGCCCGACCGACTGGGTGGGCGAGTTCGGCGGGCCGACCTGGACCCGGACCACCGACCCGGACGGCACGCCCGGTGACTGGTACCTGCACCTCTTCGCCCCCGAACAGCCGGACCTCAACTGGGACCATCCGCGGGTGCGCGCCGAGTTCGAGGACATCCTGCGGTTCTGGTTCGACCGGGGCGTGGACGGAATCCGGATCGACTCGGCCGGGCTGCTGGTCAAGGACTCGACGCTGCCCGAGATCGTGGCAGATCGGCCGCACCCCTTCCACGACGTCGACGGGGTGCACGAGATATACCGGGACTGGCGGCGGATCGCCGACGCGTATCCGGGGGACCGGGCACTGATCGGTGAGGTGTGGTTGCCGGACCGCCAACGGTTCGCCCGCTACCTGCGCCCGGACGAGCTGCATGCCGCGTTCAACTTCGACTTTCTCGGCTGCGCCTGGGACGCCACCGCACTACGCGAGAGCATCGACGGCACGCTGAACGCACACGCGCCGGTCGGCGCCCCCGCCACCTGGGTGCTTGCCAACCACGACGTCACCCGGCAGGTGACCCGCTACGGACGGGCGGACACCAGGTTCAGCTTCGCGGCCAAGCGCGAGGGAATCCCCACCGACCTGGAACTGGGTACCCGTCGTGCCCGCGCCGCAGCGCTGCTGTCGCTGTCGCTGCCCGGCGCCGCCTACGTCTACCAGGGTGAGGAACTGGGGCTGTGGGAGGTCGAGGACATCCCACCCGCACTCCGGCAGGACCCGATGTTCGTCCGCTCCGGTGGCACCGACCCGGGCCGCGACGGGTGCCGGGTGCCGCTGCCGTGGTCGGGGGACGCTTCGCCCTTCGGCTTCAGCCCTGACGACGCGAGCCGCGTGCCGTGGCTGCCCCAACCCGCCGAGTGGAAGGACCGCACGGCCCGGACGCAGGCCGGTGACCCGCATTCGATGCTGGAGCTGTACCGGAGGGCGATCGCGTTGCGGCGTACCGAGGCGGCGCTCGGAGACGGGACGCACACCTGGTTGCCGGCACCCGACGGGGTGCTGGCCTTCCGCCGGGAGCCCGGCTTCACCTGCCTGGTCAACCTGTCCGGCGGTGCCGTGCCACTGCCACCGCACACCCACAAGCTGCTGGCCAGCGGCCCGCTCGACGACGACCGGCTACCCCCGGACACCGCCATCTGGCTACGTACCCCGGGCCGGTCCGGGTGACTCCCGCCGCGCCAGCGCACCACCGACCGAACCACCAGCCCGCGCCAACGAGGAGGTACCCGCACCGCCGTTCCGCCACCACCACGGGGGACCTGGCCACCTGAGAAAGGGAGCGCTGCTCATGGCCGACCACACCGTCCCGCACCAGCCCAGAAACCGGATCAGTGCGACGCTTGCCCTGCTCACCGGCACCACACTGGCCGCCGCCTCGATCTCGGTGATCACACTCACCACCACCGCGACCCCGGCCCGCGCCGCCGGGCTCTCCCCGTTCGACATCGCCGGCCGGGGTGCGACGGTACCGTTCATCGAGCACGAGGCGGAGAACGCGACACACAGCGGCACCAGAATCGGTCCGGACCGGCGCTACGGCACGCTGCCATCAGAGGCGAGCGGCCGTGAGGCGGTCACCCTCGACGCGGTCGGGGAGTACGTCGAATTCACCCTCACCGCCCCGGCGAACGCGGTCACCTTCCGCTACAGCATCCCGGACAACGCCGCCGGCACCGGCCGCGACGCCACCATCGACCTACGGGCGAACGGCACGTTGGTCAAAGCGGTGCCGGTCACCTCGAAGTACGGCTGGTACTACGGCGGCTACCCGTTCAACAACAACCCGGGCGACATCAACCCGCACCACTTCTACGACGAAGCCCGAGCCCTGTTCGGCACCACCTACCCGACGGGCACGAAGATCCGGCTCCAGGTGGCGTCGACCGCCCAGTCGCCGACCTTCACCATCGACCTGGCCGACTTCGAGCTGGTCGCCGCACCGATCACCAAGCCGGCCAACGTCCTCGACGTGGTCACCGACTTCGGTGCCGACCCGACCGGTGCCACCGACTCCACCGCCCGCTTCCAGGCCGCCGTGGACGCCGGCCGGGCGCAAAGCCGTACGGTGTGGATCCCGCCGGGCAGCTTCACCCTCTGGGACCACGTGGTGGTCGACGGGGTGACCCTGCGCGGGGCCGGCCCCTGGTACTCCGTGCTCGGCGGCCGGCACCCCACCGACCGCAAGCGGGCCGCCGGCATCTACGGCAGGTACGTCACCGGTGGCGGCTACCGGGGCGAGATCCGCCCGCACGAGGCCGGCGGCCCCAGCCGCAACGTGCTGCTGCGGGATTTCGCGATCATCGGCGACGTCCGGGAACGGGTCGACTCCGACCAGGTCAACGCCATCGGCGGAGCGATGTCCGACTCCGTGGTGGACAACGTCTGGATGCAGCACACCAAGGTCGGTGCCTGGATGGACGGCCCGATGGACAACTTCACCATCCGCAACAGCCGGATCCTCGACCAGACCGCCGACGGGGTGAACTTCCACTGGGGAGTCACCAACTCCACGGTGACGAACACCTTCGTCCGCAACACCGGCGACGACGCCCTCGCCATGTGGGCGGACACCGTGCCCAACGTCGGCAACTCGTTCACCCGGAACACCATCGGCGTGACCATCCTCGCCAATCACCTGGTCACCTACGGCGGGCGGGACATCCGGATCACCGACAACGTGACCGCCGACTCGGTCACCAACGGCGGTGGCATCCACGTGGCCAACCGCTACACCGGCGTGCACGGCCCGACCGCGGTCGCCGGCACAATCACCGTCGCCCGCAACACGCTGATCCGTAACGGCAACTCCGACTACAACTGGCGCTTCGGTGTCGGCGCGATCTGGTTCTCCGCGCTGAACGAACCGATCCGCGACGCGTCGATCATGGTCAGCGACACCGACATCCTGGACAGCTCCTACGCGGCCCTGCACTGGATCGAGGGGGCGACCAGCGGGATCAGTTTCACCAACGTACGCATCGACGGCGCCGGCACCTACGCCCTCCAGGTGCAGGCACCGAGTCAGGTTTCCTTCACCGATGTCCGGGCCACCGGCATCGCACAGGCCAACCCGGTGCACAACTGCGTGGGCAGCGGCTTCCAGATCACCCAGGGTGCCGGCAACTCCGGCTGGTACACCTCGACGCCGTACTGCGGTCCGTGGCCGGAGCCGCAGTGGGGCAGCGGCCCGACCAGCCCACCGCCCACCTCGCCGCCGCCCAGCACCCCGCCACCGACCACGCCCCCGCCGGCCGTCGGGAACCTGGCCCTGGGCCGGCCGGTCGTCGCCTCCAGCCACACGCAGAACTACCTGGCCGGCAACGCGGTGGACGGTGAGCCCGGCAGCTACTGGGAAAGCGCCAACCACGCGTTCCCGCAGACCCTCACCGTGGACCTGGGTAGCGCCCGGCAGGTGGGTCGGGTGGTGCTGAAGCTACCGCCAGCGCCGGCCTGGCAGACCCGTACCCAGACGCTGTCGGTGCTCGGCTCCACCGACGGCAACTCCTGGACCACCCTCGCCGGCACGGCGGGCCGCACCTTCGACCCGACCACCGGCAACACCGTGTCGATCAACCTGCCCGTCGGGGAACGTCGGTTCCTTCGACTGCACGTCACCGCCAACACCGGCTGGCCGGCGGCCCAGGTCGCCGAGTTCGAGGTCCACTCCACCTGACCCGTCGCCGGGCTCCGCTTCGGCGGGGCCCGGCGACGCCGCACCAGAAGCACCACCCCGCAACGCCTCTCCACGTCCCGGAAGAAGGTGTCGATTCCCCATGTCCAGACTCCGCACCCGGTTGACCGCCGTGTTCGTCGCGGTCGGCCTCGCCCTCACCGCCGCCCCCGCACCGCCCGCCGCCGCAGCCAGCGGCCCCAACCTGGCCGCCGGCCGGAGCATGTCCGCCAGCGGTCACAACGACGTCTACGTGGTCACCAACGCCAATGACGGTAACCAGAGCAGCTACTGGGAGAGCCCGAACAACGCCTTCCCACAGTGGATCCAGGTCGACCTCGGTGCCACGATCACCGTCGACCGGCTGGTGCTCAAGCTGCCCGCCGGTTGGGGAGCGCGCACCCAGACGCTGACCGTGCAGGGCAGCACCAACGGATCGACGTTCAACACCCTGGTCGGCTCCGCCGGGTACACCTTCAGCCCGGCGGGCAACAACACGGTGACCGTAACCGTCGCCCCGGCCGCCACCCGCCACGTCCGGCTGCTGATCACCGCGAACACCGGCTGGCCCGCCGGGCAGCTCTCCGAGCTGGAGGTGTACGGTCCGGCCACCGGCGACACCCAGGCACCGACCGCGCCGACGAACCTGGCGTTCACCGAGCCGGGCAACGGACAGATCCGGTTGACCTGGTCGGCGTCGACCGACAACGTCGGCGTGACCCGGTACGACGTGTACGCCAACGGGTCGTTGCGGGCCAGCGTGTCGGGTACGACCCTGACGTACACGGACACGCAGCCGGCGAGCGCGACGGTGTCGTACCTCGTACGGGCCCGTGACGCCGCCGACAACGTCTCGGCCAACAGCAACACGGTCACCCGTACCGGCAGCATGCCCGGCGGCACCAACCTCGCCGTCGGCAAGCCGGTCACGGCCTCCTCGATGGTGCACGTCTTCGCCGCCGCCAACGCAGTCGACGACGACGTCACCACCTACTGGGAGGGTGCGCCAGGGGCGTACCCGAGCACCCTGACCGTGGCGCTCGGCGCCAACGCGAGCATCAGCGCGGTCGTGGTGAAGCTCAACCCCGACCCGGCCTGGGGCCCCCGCGCCCAGACCTTCTCGATCCTGGGGCGGGCGCAGTCCGCCCCCGGGTTCAGCACGCTGGCCGGCTCGGCGAGCCACTCGTTCAGCCCGTCGAACAGCAACACGGTGACCATCCCGGTCTCGGCGACCGCCGCCGACGTCCGGCTCCAGTTCACCGCCAACTCCGGCGCGCCCAACGGACAGGTCGCCGAGTTGCAGGTGATCGGCACGCCGGCCCCGAACCCGGACCTCACCGTCACCAGTCTGACCTTCGTCCCGGCCGCACCTGTGGAGACGGACCAGCTGACCCTCACCGCCACCGTCCGCAACGCTGGCACGGCGGGTTCCGGCGCGAGCACCGTCGACTTCGCGTTGGACGGTACGAAGATGGGCCAGGCGAACGTCGGCGCCCTGGCGGCGGGGGCCGCGACCACCGTGTCCACCACCGTGGCGGCCCGCACCGCTGGCAGCTACCAGCCAAGCGCCACTGTCGACCCGGCGAACACCGTGATCGAGCAGGACGAGTCGAACAACGTCCGGACCGCGGCGGGCCCGCTGGTGGTCAGCCCGGTGGCCAGCGCCGACCTGGTCGCCTCGGCGGTCACCTGGTCACCTGGCACACCGAGCGCGGGTGCCAACGTCAGCTTCGCGGTGACCCTGCGCAACCAGGGCACCATCGCGTCGGCGGGCGGTGCGCACGGCCTCACGCTCACCGTGCTCAACGACGCCGGCACGGTTGTGCGTACCCTCACCGGCTCGTACACCGGCACCATCGGGGCCGGCGCCACGGCCGGTCCGGTGAACCTGGGCAACTGGACGGCCGCCAACGGGCGGCACACCGTCCGGGTGGTGATCGCCGCCGACGCCAACGAGTTGCCGGTGAAGCGGGCCAACAACACAAGCGAGCGACCGCTGTTCGTGGGTCGCGGCGCCAACCTGCCGTACGACATGTACGAGGCCGAGGAGGGCTCGGTCGGCGGCGGGGCGCAGATCGTCGGGCCGAACCGGACCATCGGCGACCTGGCCGGTGAGGCGTCCGGACGCCGGGCGGTCACCCTGAACACCACCGGCGCGTACGTCGAGTGGACCACCAAGGCGTCGGCCAACGCCCTGGTCACCCGCTTCTCCATGCCCGATGCTCCGAACGGCGGCGGGATCAACTCGACATTGAACATTTACGTCAACGGCGTACTGCACAAGCCGATCAGCCTCACCTCGAAGCACATCTGGCTGTACGGCGCGGAGGCCAGCCCGAGCGACTCGCCGAGCGCCGGGCCGCCCCGGCACATTTACGACGAGGCGAACGTGCTGCTGAACTCGACAATCCCGGCGGGCAGCCGGATCCGCTTGCAGAAGGATCCGGCGAACTCCACCACGTACGCCATCGACTTCATCAACCTGGAGCAGGTGACGCCCCGGGCGAACCCGGACCCGGCGCGATACCGGGTGCCGAACGGGTTCAGTCACGCCGACGTGCAGAGTGCGCTCGACGCGGTCCGGATGGACACCACCGGCAACCTGATCGGCGTCTACCTGCCCGCCGGTAGCTACGAGACGGCCCAGAAGTTCCAGGTGTACGGCAAAGCGGTGAAGGTGGTCGGCGCGGGCATGTGGTTCACCCGGTTCCAGACGCCCCCGTCGCAGCAGAACACCGACGCGGGGTTCCGGGTCGAGCCCAGCGCCAGCGGGTCGTCCTTCGAACACCCCGCCTTCTTCGGCAACTACACCGTGCGGCAGGACGGGCCGGGCAAGGTCTGGGGTGAGCTGAAGGATGTCGACAACCTCAACCTGGACAACGTCTGGGTCGAGCACACCGTCTGCGCGTACTGGGGGGTGAGCGTCAGCGGGTTGAAGATCACCAACAGCCGGTTCCGCAACACCTTCGCCGACGCGGTGAACCTGACCAACGGCAGCACCAACAACCTGGTCAGCAACTCGGAGGGCCGGTCCAACGGCGACGACGCCTTCGCGCTCTTCTCCGCCACCGACCAGGGTGCCTCCACCGGCAACCACGGCAATGTGTTCGAGAACCTGACCGCGACGTTGACCTGGCGGGCTGCCGGGATCGCGGTGTACGGCGGTTACGACAACGTCTTCCGCAACCTCTACATCGCCGATCAATTGACGTACTCGGGCATCACGATCAGCTCGCTGGACTTCGGCTACCCGTTCATCGGATTCGGGGCCAGCCCACCCACCCGCTTCGAGAACATCTCGTTGATCCGGTCGGGTGGCCACTTCTGGGGCGCGCAGACCTTCCCGGCGATCTGGGTGTTCTCCGCGTCGAAGGAGTTCCGTGGCATCCGCGTCAGCGACGTGGACATCGTCGACCCGACGTACTCAGGAATCATGTTCCAGACCAAGTACACCGGCGGCCAGCCGGAGAATCCGATCACCGACACGGTCTTCAGCAACGTGTCGATCAGCGGCGCACAACGCAGCGGTGACGCCTTCGACGCCAAGTCCGGCTTCGCCATCTGGGCCAACGAGATGCCCGAGCCGGGCCAAGGCCCCGCCGTCGGCTCCGTCACCTTCACCAACCTCCGCCTGAACAACAACCATCAGGACATCCGCAACACCACCCCCACCTTCACCATCACCCGCAACTGACCCCACCCCCTTGCCGTGCCGATCATGCGGTTGTGGCACCTGACAAAGGCCGTGAACACGGTTCTTCGGGCGCCACAACTGCATGATCGTCGGTGGGGATGGTGGTCAGGGGGTGGGGTTGCCGTGGCGGCCGGCGCCGGCGGTGAAGCGGGCGGCGCCAGCCGCCGCGTCGGTGGCCAGGGATCGCAGGCCGTAGGCCAGCTCGGTGGCCAGGGCGTCCGGCTCCGGCTGGGCGGCGGTGGCCAGCACCGAGGCGCGGTCGTTGCGCAGGCAGGTCTGTGGATGGCGGGCGATCTCGGCGGCCAGTCGCTCGGCCGCCGCCCGGGACTCGCCCGGGTCGACCAGGCGGTTGACCAGCCCCATCGCGTACGCCTCCGCGGCCGGCACCGCCCGCCCGGTGAGGATCAGGTCCATGGCCCGGCTCTCGCCGATCAGCCGGGGCAGCCGGACCGTTCCGCCGTCGATCAGCGGCACTCCCCACCGGCGACAGAAGACCCCGAGCACGGCGTCCGACTCGGCGATCCGTAGATCGCACCAGAGCGCCAGTTCCAGGCCACCGGCCACCGCGTACCCCGAGATCGCGGCGATCACCGGCTTGCCCAGGACCATCCGGGTCGGACCCATCGGACCGTCGCCGTCCGGCTCGACCCGGTTGCCGCGCGGCGTACCGATCGCCTTCAGGTCGGCGCCCGCACAGAACGTGCCTCCGGCTCCCCAGAGCACCGCCACCGCCGCCGTCGGATCCGCGTCGAAGGCCCGGAACGCGTCGGCGAGCGCCCGGGCGGTCGGCCCGTCCACCGCGTTGCGGGCCGCCGGCCGGTCCAGGATCACCGTGGTCACCGGCCCGTCCCGTTCCACCCGTACCGTCATCCCGTCAGCATGCCCCGGCGTCGCCCGGCTGGCTATTCGTCCCCGACGACCGGTTTGCGGTGGCGTACGACGGGAAGTCGTTACCCGTGCGAGCGTTGTTGACGAGAATTGAGCAAGCTTCCGGCCTGGACCGGTTCGGTGACCGGTTGCAGCAGACGGTGCAGGGTGTGCTGCGCCCACAGCGGGTCCGTGACCTGTTGCACGGCGTCTGGCTGGGGCACCCGCTGCACCCGGCGATGGTGCAGCTGCCGGTCGGCGCGTGGATCAGCGCGGCGGTGCTGGACCTGATGCCCGGCCAGCGTAGGGCGGCGACCACCATGACCGCGGTCGGCACGATCGGCGCCCTGCCGGCGGCGGTGGCCGGCCTCAACGACTGGGCGGGACTCTCCCGTGACCAGCGTCGGGTCGGCCTGGTGCACGCCGCGTCGAACTCCGTCGGGCTGGCGCTGTACGGTGCCTCGCTGGCCGCGCGGCTGTCCGGTCGGCACGGCCTCGGGCGCACCCTCGGCTGGCTCGGACTCAGCGCCGCCGGTGCCGGTGCGTACCTCGGCGGGCACCTGGCGTACAAGCAGGGTGCTCAGGTGAACGTGAGCGTCTCCGACCTGCACCTGATCAGCGAGGGCTGGCACCCGGTGGCGGAGATGACCAGCCTGCCGCAGCGGGAACTCGTCACCCGCAAGGTCGACGACGTGTCGGTGATTCTCTACCGCCACGGTGACGACGTGACCGTCATGCTGGAGCGTTGCCCGCATCAGAGCGGGCCGCTCGGCGAGGGCGAGGTACGCGAGGTCGACGGGCACGCGTGCGTGGTGTGCCCGTGGCACGGCAGCACCTTCCGACTCAACGGCGGCGAGGTGGTGCACGGCCCTTCCGCGAACGACCAGCAGGTGCTGCCGACCCGGATCGTCGACGGCCGCCTGGAGGCCCGGCTGCCCTGACCCGGGTTTCCGACTTGCTGGATCTGTGGCAGTAGCGGGAGTCCGTGGCCGGCGTGTCGGCTCCTTCGACTGCCACGCATCACGAAGGCGTAGGTCCCGACCCGTGGGGCGTCAGTCCTTGCGGTGTCGGCCGACGGGCAGCTCGCGAAGAGGACTGGCCGGCGGCTGGTGGCGGGTGCCGGCGCGGGAGACGGCCGGTCGGCGGCGCAGGCCGAGCACCGCACCGATCTGCGCGCCGACGATGCTGGCCACAGCCAGCACGGCGGACACGGCGAGTGGACGGTTCACCCGGTCGGGCTCGCCGGCCCGGGACGCGCCCACCGTCACCACCGGCGAGTGACCCTCCGGCGTCTCGCTCCGCGGCGGTTCCGGCTGTTGTCCCTCCGGACCGGCCGGCGCTGTCGTGGCGGACCCTGGTCGCTCGGTCGGGGCGCCGGGCGACTCCACCGCCTCGCCGGGCCGCTCCACCGCGTCGCCTGGGTTGGTCGGCGTCGGGCGGGTCTGCTCGGTCCGTTCCGGCCCGGGAACGGGCCGGGGTTTCGGTGCGACCAGCCGGCCGGTGGCATGTTGCCGGGAACCCTGATCGTGTGCCTCCTCGGGCAGCTTGATGAGCTGGCCGGGGCGGATCCGGTCCGGGTTCCGCAGCTTGTTCAGTGCGGCCAACCGGTGGTAGTCGTCGAAGTCGTCGAGGTACCGGTCGGCGACTCCACCCAGGTAGTCACCCTTGGCGACCCGGTAAACGGGCGCTCCGGTCGAGGCGCCGGCACTGTCCGCTCGCGCGCCTGTCGCCGGCTGAGCCGCCATCGAGGGAGAAGGCGTGAATGCGGTGACGGAAGCGGCTCCACCGGCGTACGCCGTCGTGCCGTAAGCCGTGGTGGCGGCCGTGGCGGCGGGGCTGGCGGCGAGGATCAGCGCGACCGAACCGACGAGCGCGGCGGCGGCCCGCTGCTGCCGGCCCATGCCGGGCAGCCGGGGCGCGGGCCGGTCCAGCGCCTGTGCGCCCAGCTCCACGAGCACCGACAGGGCGAAGGTGGCCCAGCCGAACCAGCCCATGATCGCCAGCGCCCGCAGGAAGAGTTGACCGTCGTCGCGGCTGGTCAGCGTGGTGCCGATCTCCGCGAGCGTGGGTACGTGATCGGGGAGCGGGTTGCCGGCGAAGGCCAGCAGCGCGATCGGTCCGCCGACCAGCAGACCGATCAGCACGACAAGCGCACCGAAGCCGGTGAGCATCCGACCGACCCGCCGTACGGCGGTGCCACCTGATGCGGCCATGGCTACCTTCCCTTTCCTAGGAGGCCCCGGTCAGCGCCCGTGCGGTCGCCTCACCGGAAACGGTGACGGTGTTGGAGAAGCCGAACAGGCCGAGCGCCGCCCGGTCGTAGGTGACCTCGACGCGTACCCGGATCAGGGTTTCGCCGTCGACCACCGGGAAGGTCACGGTGTGGTCGCTGGCGCCGGCGGTGGTGAGGTAGTTCCGGACGGCGCGGCGGGCCTCGCGCCGGTTGATCCGCTTGGGCCCGCCCTCGATGGCGGTGGCCCGGTCGATGGCCTGGCCGCCCGCGCGGGCCGCCTCGGCGGCCAGGTTCTCGGCGCGTTGCAGCGTGCGGAGCTGACCGGCGCCGTCGAACGCCATGCCGATGATGGCCAGCACCCCGATCAGGGCCACGGCGAGGAAGATGCTCACCCGACCGGCGTCGCCGTGCCCGGCCGTCATCCCCGGCTCCGGTAGCGGTCCAGCGGCGAGGTGAACGAGGCGGTGATCCGCTGTCCGTCCGGCATCGTCAGCGCCGGCAGGTTCATGTCGGCGTAGGAGACGGTGCAGGCGATCTCGACGGTGACGGTGGCGTTCTGCCCGACCTGGCTGGTGAAGACCCGGTTGAAGGTGGTGGACCGTCCGTCGACCGAGCCGCGGAGGGTCACCTGCGGGGCCCCGGAGCAGGACACTCCCCGCCAGTCGAGCTGGCGGCGGGCGGCCTCGCGTGCCTCCCGCCGGGCGGTGGTGGCGTCCCGGGAGATCGACGCCGCCCGGGCCGCGTCGTGCGCGGCGGCCTCCAGCGCCGCGCTGGCCACCGCGGTACGCCCGGCGACCCCGCCGAGCACCATCATCGCCACGAAGGCCGGTGCCAGCACCGCCACCTCGATCGAGACGGAACCCCGGCTCATGGCTCGGTCCATCGCTCCACCGTCCCGTGTGCCGTCTGCTCGACGGCGAAGTCGACGCCCGGCACCACCGACAGGGCCTTGCCGCTCACCGTGCAGGTCACGTCGGTGTCCGTGGCGGCGCAGCTCGGTCCCGGGTCGTCCCAGTCGACCAGCCAGTCCCCGGCGGCCTGGAGGAACTCGGCCGCACGCTCCTCGCCGGCACCGGCCGGGGCGTCGAAGAGCCGCTCCGCGTTGACTCCGCTCTGCGCGGCGTTGAGCGCGGTCGACCGGGCGACGAAGACGACGGCTACCTGGATCGAGGCGAACAGCATCACCAGGATCGCCGGCAGGGCCACCGCCAGCTCGACCGGATTGCCGCCCCGCTCGGCGTCCCCGGACAGCAGTCGGTGCCGGGTGGCGGCGACCACCCGGCACCAGCCGACGGAGAGGCGACGGAACATCGATCAGGTGTCCGACGGGGCCTGGTGGGTCGGGATGTTGTCCATCCAGTCGTTTGCCGCGCCGAGGGCGGCGGCGGTCACCGCCATCGCCACGGCCACCAGGCCGAAGATGATGACGGCGGTCGGCACCGGGCTGTCGCCACGGTCGCCGCGCAGTTCGGCCAGCCGCGCCCGTAGCGCGACGTGCAGGTAGGTGATTACGGACATCGGGGCTCCTTCACTGGGGGTCGGGCCTAGAGACGGGCCAGGAACGGGTAGATGGCGAAGCCGAGCAGAACGAAGACCAGCAGCGCGCCGGGTATGTCGAGCCGGCTGGTCACCCCCTCGGCCCGGGCCAGGTTGTCGGTGCGGATCTGGTCGCGTAACGAGTCGGCCCGGCTGCGCAGGGTCTCGTGCACCTGCGCACCCTCACTGCCGGAGGAGCGCATGATCGCGCCGACATCGCCCAGCTCGGGGATGCCGATCCGATCGGCGAGATCGCGTAGCTCGTCCCAGGGCGAGTGCATCTGCATCTGCGCTATCCGCAGCGCCTCGGAGATCCGGTCGAAGACCCAGCCCTCGCAGATCGCGGCGGCTCGCTCCAGCGACTGCACCGGACCGTGCGCCGCGGACAACTGCAACGCGACCAGGTCGAGGTAGGTGCAGACCGCCTGACGGAACTCGTCCCGCGCGGCGTCCGCCTTGGTCAGCACCGACCGGTGCGCCACAAGGGCGCAGAGCAGCGCCAGGCCGAGGCTGCCCAGGACCGGTACGGCCAGCGGCAGCGAGACGCCGACGGTGAAGAGGGTGACGCTGAGCAGCGCCGGAGCGGAGAGTCCGATCAGGGCGGACAACAGCAGGGAGAGGGCGTACTGCTCGGGGGTGCGGTCGAGCAGCGCCAGTTGCCGGTGTGGGGGTCGCAGCCAACGGGCCAACCCGGTGAGCCAGTCCAGCCGCCGGTTGGCGGGCCCGGTGCGGGCGCTTCCCGGCGGTTGGTGCAGCCGGCGCAGTGCCGGGCCGAGCGCGGGAGTCGCCGGGACCAGCTCACGGACCACCAGGAACACGCCCAACCCGAGCGTGGCGCCGGCCACCACCGCGAGGGTGAGATGCAGGTTCACGCCACCACCTCGCTCGGATCCGGGGCCGGCAGGAAACGGGCCGGTCGGGGTGGCTGGCTCATCGAGCGCACCCAGGCCAGCAGCGCCACGAAGGCCGCGCCGAGCACCGCCATCACCAGCTGCCCGAACGGGGTGTCGTACGGCTGCACGTACTCGCGGTTGAGCAGCCCGTACGCGATGGTGGCCAGCGTCATGCCGGTGAGGAAGCGAACCGCGAACCGGGGCTGGGTGCGCTTGGCCTCGATCTCCCGGCGGGTCGCGACCTCCGCCGCGGCGGCCGAGGCGATCGAACCGAGCACGTCGCCGAGCCGCTCACCCCGGTCGGTGAGGTGCAGGATCAACGCCGCGACCACCTGGTCGCAGACCGGATCGCCGATCTCGTCGGCGAAGGCCAGCAGGGCGGAGCGGGCCAGCCAACCGGCCTGGAGCCGGGCGGCGAGCAGGCGTACCTCCTCCTGGATCTCCTCGGGGGCGGTGGTGACGGTGCCGATGATCGCCTGCTGGAGCCCCTGTCCGGTGGCGGAGACGTCCTTGAGCCGGCGGGTCCACTCGCCGACCGCCTCGATGCGGGCGATGGCCCGCTGCTCGGCCCGCCCGACCGAGAACAGCCACGGTGCACCCGGCACCGCCACCGCCACCAGCAGGCCCACCACGGGCAGGCCGGTCAGCAGGAAGGCCAGCGCACCGGCGACCACCGCGCCGACCAGCAGTGCCTGGTGTGCCCGCTGTTCGCGGGCGGTGCTGCCGGAGCCGCGCCAGAGCCGCCCGAGCCCCGGCCCTGCGCCGGGTGCCCGGCCGGGCGGCCGGCGGGTGCCGACGAGCGCCACCACCGCCAGCACCAGGCCGGCCACGCAGGCCGCGCCGGAGACCAGGGCGATCAGCTCGATGTTGGTACGCACCGGCTCACCGCCGCCCGAGCCGGGTCTGCCGGGGCCGGCGCCAGGCACCCTGGCCGGCCTCGATCCAGCGGCTCAGCAACCGGGCGTCGTAGCCCACCCGCAGGAGCTGGTCCCGGACGCGTTCGGGCAGGTGCCGGGGGACCGCCCGGCCGTCGGGACCGGGGCCGAAGACCTGCGTGGTGGTGATCCGGCTGCTCTCGCCGACGCCGAGCACCTCCTCGACGTGCGAGACGAAGCGGTGCTTGCGCCCGCCGATGCCGGTCTCGTCGTCGACGGTGACGTAGACGATCAGGTCGAGCGCGTTGCCGGCCATCCGGCGGGCCTGGTCGACGGTCATCTCCCGGCCGTGGGCGAGCGCCAGCTCGATGATCCGTTCGCTCACCCCGGCCGGGGTACGCGCGTGGATCGTGCACATCGACCCTCGGCTGGTGGTCATCGCCTGGAGCATCGGCACGATCTCCCGGGACCGCACCTCACCGACGATGATCCGTAGCACGCCCATCCGCAGCGAGACCGGGATCAGGTCGGCGATGCTCACCTCGCCGGCCGGTCGACCGTCCGGTCCGCGTTCGCCGTGCCCCTCCCGGGCCTCGAAGCTCATCACCGCCCGGTGCCGGTCGCCGCGCCGGGCCGGTAGCAGTTCCCGGCTCTCCTCCAGCAGCACGTACGGCTCGTCCGGCGGGATTTCGCTCATCATCGCCCGGATCACGGTGGTCTTACCGGCACCGGCCAGCCCGGCGACCATGATGTTCAGCCCGGCTCGCATCGACGCCCGGAGGAAGTCGCGCAGCAGCGGGTCGATCATCTCGTCCAGGTCGCCCCGGCCACCGGCCAGGTCGTCAAGGGTCACGTCGAGGGTGTTGTGCTTGCGGATCACCGCGTACGGGCGGTGGCTGACCAGGAACACCGCGGCCAGTCGGCTGCCGTCGGGCAGTTGCAGGTCCAGGGTGGGTTTCGAGGTGGACAGGGACCGTTCCGTCGCGCCGGCTCGGCGGGCCGCTGCCTGAAGGATCTCCACCAGCTCGTCGTCGCTGTCGGCGATGGGGTCGGCCCAGTCGACCCCACCGCCGTGCCGGGTGATGCGCACCTGGTCGCAGCCGAGGATGTGCACCTCCTCGATGGTGTCGTCGACAAGCAGGGTCTGGAGTCGACCGAGACCGGCCAGCTCGGCGGTCACCTGGTCGAGCAGCAGCCGTTCCTCGCCGGCGGCCATCGGTGTGCCGGCGCGGCGCACCGCGTCGGCGTACTCGGCGACCAGCTCGACCGCGAGCCGGGCGCGCTCGGTGTCCTCCTCGGCGACGCTGAACTCGCGGCCACGCTGCCACCGGGTGAGCCGCTCGCTGAGCTGACGGCGCAGCTCGCGCACCACCTGGAAGTCGACCCGGGGCCGGGGTGGCGCCGCCGGCGGCGCCGCGACGGGCACCGACCCGTTCGGTGGCTGGTGCCAACCGTTGACCGGGGCCAGCGGCGGGACGGTGGAGGTGGCGCCCGGCGGTTGCCGGCGCGGGTCGGACGAGACCGGCTCAAAACGCATCGGGCACCCCCTGGGACACGGGCCATGCCAGGCGGGCCCGCCGCCGCTCCAGCAGCGCGCCGATCGGCACCTCCAGCTCGCGGGCCGCCCGCAGCAGCGGCCGGTTCGCCCGCACCGTCCCACCCAGGCTCAACACCTCGGCGGTACGCGGGTCGTGCGGCAGTCGGGCGATCACCGGCAGCTGAAGGGCCTTGCTGACCTCGCTCCGACCGTGGCCGCCGCCGACCAGCAGCAGGCGCAGGGTGCCCGACGGCACCCGGTGCTCGACGAAGTCCCGCTCGATCGCCCGGAGCATGGCCCGGGTACCGGACAGGTCGGGCAGCTGCGCCCGGGACACCACGAGCACCACCGAGGCGGCGCGCAGCAGCGGCCAGGGTGGGCCGAGCACGTGCAGCCGTCCGCAGTCGACGATCACGTCGTACGGTGGGTCGCCGCGTTCCAGGCCGGTGAAGAAGTCCGCGAACCGCTGCCAGAGCGGAGTGACGCTGCCGGCCTGGGCCGGGTCGATCACTCCCGGCAACAGGAGCCGTTCCCGGCGCGGCGCGTCCAGGTCGACCAGCTGTGACCAGAACGAGCTCTCCAGGCTGCCGTCCCGCAGCTCTCCGACAGCCAGCTCACCGATGCCGCGTGGCCCGTCGAGCGCGCCACCGAGGTAGCCGGCGAGGACGGATCCGCCGGCCGGGTCGCACTCGGCGAGGATCAGCCGCCGGTGCCAGCTCAACGCGCAGGCCAGCGCGGTGGTGGTGACCCCCGGCGAACCCTTCGCCGAGACCAGCGCGATGATCGCCATGCTCAGGCCGCCTTGGTCAGCACGACCGCGATCCGATCCTGGGCGGCCAGTGCCACCACGGCCGGTACGTCCCGGACGGCGAGCGCCAGGTAGACGACGACCTCGTCCCGTCCATCGGTGGAGACGGCGTCGGTGACGGTCGCGGTGAACCGGGTGGCACCGGACGACGAGCCTCCGCCGCTGTCGTTGCTCGGCGTGCTGACCAGCAGAATCTGGTCACCGGGGCGCAGCTTCGGCGCCGGCACCTGGGCCGCGCGCAGCCCGAGCGCGAGCTGCTGCTGCCCGGGACCGAGCAGCGGGTCGTCGGTGAGCTGCGCCATCGTCAGCAGGGTGCCCGGGGCCAACGAAACGGCGGCCCGCATCCCGATCACGTCGGCGAGCCGGGCGGCGGGCACCGGTTCGAGTCCCTGACCGCCGGCCACCTGCACCGACACCAGGTCGTCGGCGCGTACCACGTCGCCCACCTCGACCGCCCGGGCCACCGCCAGGTAGCTGCCGGTCGCCCGGACCGAGGTCACCGCGAACGCCGAACCCAGTCCGCCGAGGGCGATCAGCAGGACGGCGAGGCCGAGCAGGCCGGGCCGGACCCGGCGTTGGCGGACCACCCGGGGCGGGGCGATCGGCGCGTCCACGGGCGAGGTTCCGTTGCGGGTCGCCACGCTCACTGGTACCAACCTTCCGTTCGCGACTGCGGGGCTCGCAGGATCGGCTCACTCCTCGCGCTCACCGGGTCAGACCTTTCGTTCGCGACTGCGGGGCTCGCAGGATCGGCTCACTCCTCGCGCTCACCGGGCCACCACCTGAAGCTCGTTGATCTGGATGACGACCGGGCCCGTGGTGCGGGTGACACCGCCGATGCTCCCGCTGTCGCCGCCGTTGCTGGTCCACGTCACCGACCAGTGCGTGGTCGCCCGGACGGTGTACGTCCCGGCCTCGGGGTAGCCGTCGTGGTAGCCGCAGTCGGGGGAGCGTCGTCCGGCGTGCGGGCCCCGGCGTTCGTACTTGGTACCGGCGTCGGCGCAGGTGACGGTGTCGCCGTTGCCCATGTCCCAGACCACCCGGTTCACCTTGGCCCAGATCGTCACCTCGAGGCCCCGGTCCTCGGCGGTGGCGCTCTGCGGGCCGAATTGCTCGACACCCGATTCGGCCCACATCCAGACCGGCAGACCGACCAGCCCGGGGCCGATGGACTTGCGTGGCGCGACCGACGCGCGGGGCGCGCGCAGGGTGATCGAGGCGAACGCCCGACGGGCCAGTTCCTCCGGGTCCGGCGGAGCGCCGAAGCCCGGCGGTGGCGTGTCCAGCAGCTCAAGGGTTCCCTGGCCCAGGGCACCGGCGTTGCAGCTCTTCAGGTACCACTGCTGTCCCTCGGGGGGCTCCGTGGGTGGCGACTCGGCGAGCTTGTAGTAGCAGCCGTCGCCGCTGTTGAACCAGCCGAGCAGGTCGTGGTAGCAGGCAACGGTGCGGCCCTGCCACTGGCAGACGCCGCCGCCCCCGCCGCCGTTGTCGCCGCCGCTGCCGTTGTCCCCACCGTTGCCACCGCCACCGGGGGTCCCCGGGTCGTCGTCCCAGACGTTGCAGTTCGGCTGGGCGGGTGGGCACTCGGCACCGGGATCGGCGGCGGTCGCCGGAACCGCGCCGCCGCTGGCCAGCAGCGCCACCAGCGCGCCGCCGAGCAGCACCCGCCGGACAACGGCGGCCGGGCGGCGGCGGTCGGCCGGCCCGGTCAGCACGGCTGGTCCTGGTGGGCCGCGCCGGCGCTGATCCGCCAGCGACCGTCGGGATAGCGGGCCGCCGTGGCGGTGGCCAGGTGGCGGGAGCCGCGGGTACCCGGTACGACCTTGTCGTCGGCGAGGTAGACCAAGCGGTAGTTGCTGGCGTCGACGCAGTCCTGGATCTCCACCGTGGGCGGTGTCGCGTCGAGGTCCATCGAGATGACGGTGGGCCCCTCGGAGCGCAGCGTGCCCGCGCTCACCGCACCGTTCTGGCGGGCCTGCCGCAGGCTGAACCGGACCCTGGTCAGCAGTGGGTCGGCGAGGAACCGGGTCAGCGCCGGCTCCTGCGGATCGCTGCGCCGGCTCGCCGTGCGGGACGCCGCGAGGTAGCCGGAGTAGGCCGCCAGCGCCGCCTTCTCCGCAGCCGCCTCCTCGGCGGCCCGCTCGGCGCCGGCTGGTCTGTTCCGTTCGGGTGCCGCGGTCGTGGCCGCCTCCTGGGCGTTGCCACAGGCGGTGCTCGTGCCGACCGTGGCCACCGCGACCAGGCCGGCCGTCCAGCGGCTCAGCTGCCGTGCTCGCACCTCGTGCCCTCCTCGGTGCCGACCGGCGTACGCCGTCACCAGCGTCTCCGGGCGTGCGGCGGCGCGACCGGACGAATCTCTCCGTCCGGTTCCGTGCGCAGCCACATTTACTGTTATGGATCTCTGAGAAATGCACTCGCCAGGCTGCTCGTCGGTGGTGGACGTGGGTTGCGTCACATCCAAGGGGCGAGCATAGGCTGACGCTGGCCGATGCAACAGAGGCAATTCATTCGAACACGCTGAGTGAGGAAGGGTGGTGGTGCCGCATGGTTACCGACAGGTTGCCGATGTTGCTCGGCCCGGTGTTCGACGCGGGCGGGCGCGGGCGGCGAAGCGGACGATCCCACCGGTGGGCGGGCGCCCGGCCGGCCGGGCGCAATGAGGCGGGAAATGGCAATCGGTCCGATCCGTCCCCGGCAGAAATGGTGCCAATGGGCGGTGAATTGTCACCGACGGGATTTGCATCTGCCCGTTCCGGGCATCCGGTCCGACGTTCGGACGGCACGACGGCAGCCGGTGACCGACGATCGGGCCGCCACCGGAACCGACCGGACACACTACCCTGCGTGAGGGGGCGATTCGGATGACCCGGCCACCGGCTCTACCGGCACCCCCGCACCGGGCGGCCACGCCGGCTGCCGCGTCGTCCGGAGGCACCGCCCGCTCATGGCGGCCCGCCGCAGCGGTACTGGCGATCACCCCACTGCTTCGGTACGTCGTCGCCCGGCACGCCGTACCCCCGGGCACCGGCCGCCGGACCGGCTGCGACGCCTGCGGCGCGCCGATCGGCCCGCAACGTCCCTGGCCGGCGCTCGGTCCGACCGCCCGCTGCGGCGGCTGCGGCGCCCGGGTCGGTGCCCCGCCGGCAACCGTCGAACTGGCCGTCCTGGCAGCCGTGGCGGCGCTGCTGCTGACCCACCCACCCGCCGTGGAGATGGTCGTCGCCGGGTGGTGGCTGGCCTTCGCGGTGCCGTTGCTCTTCATCGACCTCGCGGTGCACCGGCTGCCGGACCGGCTGACCTGGCCGGCCGCCGCCGGCACCTGGCTGCTGCTCGGACTGGCCGCGCTGACCGGGGCCGATGCGACACCATGGCTGCGCGCCGTCGCCGCCGGGCTCGGGCTGGCGCTCTTCTTCGCCACCACCACCCTGTTGCTCGGTGCGCGGGGCTTCGGCATCGGCGACGCCAAGCTCGCGCTGAGCGCTGGCACCCTGCTGGGCTGGTACGGCTGGAGTCTGCCGGTGTTCGGCCTGCTGCTCGCGCTGACCCTGTCCGGGCTGGTCGCCCTGGGCCTGCTGGTCAGTCGTCGGGCCCGCCTGTCGAGTCACCTGCCGTTCGGGCCGTACCTGGTGCTCGGCACGGTCGGCGCCCTGCTGCTGGTGTGGTGAACGGGCCGGCGGGGAATTGTCAGCCCGCAGGGACCGTCGGAGAGTCCTGGAGGCACTGTGCACCCCACCCCTGACCAGCAGCCGGACGAGCCGCAGCCCGAGGAGCGGTGGCGGATCCGACGGACCCGGGACGACCTGGACCGGCTCGGCGAGACCGAGTCGGTCTTCGCGTTGAGCAACGGATGGCTGGGCTGGCGGGGCACCCTCGACGAGGGCGCACCGGTCGAGATGCCGGGCAGCTACCTCAACGGGCTGCACGAACGCCGGGAACTGACCTACCCCGAGGACGGCTACGCCTTCCCACAGCTCAGTGACACCGTGATCAGCCCACCGAACGCCACACTGGTACGCCTCTGGGTCGGTGACGAGCCGTTGGACCTGCGCACCGGCACGGTGCTCGCCCACGAGCAGGTGCTCGACCTGCGGGCCGGGGTGATCGAACGGCTCACCGAGTGGGTCTCGCCGGGCGGCGACGGGGTGCGGGTACGCAGCACCCGGCTGGTGTCGTTGGCCCGCCGCCGGGTCGCCGCCGTCGACTGGACGGTGGAACCCCTGGACGGGCCGGTCGACGTGCGGATCTGCGCCGACCTGCTGGCCAACGAGCATGTGCCGGAACGGGCCGACGACCCTCGGGCCGCCTCGCTGATCCAGGACCCGCTGACCGCCGAGCTGCACCGGGTCGACGGTGCCGACGCGCTGCTGGTGCACCGTACCGAGCGCAGCGAGCAGCGGGTCGCCGTCGCGGTCGCCCACCGAGCAGCGGCGCCGGCACAGCTCACCACCGACGCCGACGCCACCCCGGACCGGGTCCGGCTGACCCTCACCGGTGCGCTGGGCCCCGGGGAGCGGGTGCGGCTGACCAAGTTCGCGGCGTTCGAGTGGGCACCCGTGGACGACTCCACCGTCGAGGAGTTGGCCGCCCAGGTCACCGCCGAGGCGGACGCCGCGCGTACGGACGGCTTCGGCGAGCTGCGTACCGAGCAGCGGGCCGCCCTCGACCACGCCTGGCGCACCGCGGACGTGCTGCTCGACGGCGATGAGGAGCTGCAACTGGCGATCCGGTTCGCCATGTTCCACCTGATCCAGGCGGGGCGCGCGGACGGCGACCGGACCATCCCCGCCAAGGGGCTGACCGGCAACGGCTACGACGGGCACGTGCTCTGGGACACCGAGGGGTACGTACTGCCGGTGCTGACCTACATCGCGCCCGCCGTGGCCCGGTCGGCACTGCGCTGGCGACACGCGCACCTGACGCAGGCGTACGACCGAGCGGCGGAGCTGCGGCTCACCGGCGCCACCTTCCCCTGGCGGACCATCAGCGGCCGGGAGTGCTCCGGCTACTGGCCGGCCGGCACCGCCGCGCTGCACGTCAACGCCGACATCGCCGACGCGGTCCTGCGCTACGTCGGTGCCACCGACGACGAGGAATTCCGCACCGGGCCCGGACTGGACCTGCTGGTGGCCACCGCCCGGCTGTGGCAGGGCTTCGGGCACTTCACCGACGACGGCAGCTTTCACATCGCCGGCGTCACCGGCCCGGACGAGTACGCCGCGCTCGTCGACGACAACCTGTTCACCAACCTGATGGCGCGGCGGAACCTGCGCGGCGCGGCCGACGCCGCCGAACGGCACCCGGAGGCGGCCGGCCGGCTGGGCGTGGACCCGGCCGAGGTGGCCGGGTGGCGGGCCGCCGCCGAGGCGATGACCATGCCGTACGACCCGAAGCGCGGGGTGCATCAGCAGTCCGCCGGGTTCACCGACCGGCCGGAGTGGAGCTTCGCCGACACCGGCGACGACGACTATCCGCTGCTGCTGCACTTTCCCTACCTGGAGCTGTACCGACACCAGGTGGTCAAACAGGCCGACCTGGTGCTGGCGATGCTGCGCTGCCCGGGCGAGTTCACCGCCGAGGAGAAGGCCGCCAACTTCGCCTACTACGAGGCGCGGACGGTCCGGGACTCGTCACTGTCCGCCGCACCGCAGGGCGTGCTCGCCGCCGAGCTGGGCCACCTCGACCTGGCGTACGACCTGTTCGCCGAGTCGGTGCTCCAGGATCTGGAGGATCTCGGCGACAAGACGGGCGACGGGCTGCACCTGGCCTCACTGGGCGGGGCCTGGCTGGCACTGGTGCAGGGCTTCGGCGGCCTGCGCGACGACCGGGAACTGCTGTCGTTCGACCCGCGGCTGCCCGACCGGATCGACCGCCTCGCGTTCAGCCTGCTCTGGCATGGTCACCGGCTACACGTGACGCTGACCGCCGACGAGGCCCGGTACGAACTGCCGGACGCCGACGCCGACGTCGCGATCGAGCTGTGGCACCACGGTGAGCGCCTGCGGGTGACCGCAGGCGAGGCGACCATCCGCCCCATGCCCCCGCTGCCGGACTCCGGTCCCGAGCCGCCCTCCCCACCCGGCCGCCGCCCGGCCCGCCGCTGATCCGGTGGTGTCAGTGGACCGGCTCACCCTGGTCGCCGAGGACCGGGCCGCCGGACATCCGCTGTCGCACGGCGTCCAGCTCCTCGAAGGCGTACGCCCAGTTGTGGCACTTGAAGCTGCGCAGCCCGTCGATCGGTGACCGGCAGTCGGCGCAGCGAACGCCGGGGATGGCGGCGGGCAGACCGGTGTTCACGTAACGGCGGTCGCCGAGGATCACCGTGGCGATCATCATCGGGTCGTGTACGCCCTTCAGGGCCGAGGCGACGATGTCGTACCAGGTGATCCGGCGACCGCACTTCGGGCAGTCCGGGTGGTCACCGCTCACCCACAGCGGTGCGCCGATGGTCCGGGGCGGCATGTTGAGCAGCTTCTCGATCCGCCGTACGTCGGACTCCGGGGTGGTCCAGCGGTGCCGGCCGGGCAGCGCGGCGGGCGAGTCGTAGACGGCTTGGAACAGGGCGGGGTCTACCTCGACGGTCTCGCGTTCGCTGGTCATCGGCGTCCCTCCCGGACTTCTCGGCGCCCCCACCGTGGTCACCGGCGGGTGGCAGGCACAACCGGATCAACGACACGGCGCGACGACCGGCCCCGGTTCGGGCGTACCCGGATGCGAGCACGACCCGAACCCGGGCCGACCGGGACGGTCAGGCGGTCGACGCGGCGGTGAGCGGCGCGGTCGGCGTCGTTCGCGGTGCCTCGGTGAGCGCCCGCTTCCGGACGCCGAAGATGACCAGGTAGCCGAGAATCCACAGCTCGCCCACGGTGGCGGGGACCACCAGCAGGTCGCGGACGATCCCGGCGCCGGGGGCGAGATACCCGACGAACGTCATCAGCACGTACCCCACACCACCGACCACGAGGATCCAGCCGAGGGCCCGGGGCAGCCAACCCGAACGCAGCACGCACCAGCCCATCGGCATCAGCCAGAGGCCGAAGAAGAGTCCGCCCACCGCCCACAGGTTCTCGCTGACGAGGTAGAGCAACTGGATCGTGTCGGCGGCGCCGCCGGTCCCGTCGGTGGCGACCCCGACCGCGGTGCCGAGCATCGCGGCGCTGCCGAGGATGGCGACGGCGTTGACGATGCCGAAGGCGGCGATGCTGCCGGCGGCGGTGCTGTCGACGGAGCGGAACAACCGGTAGAACCAGACGGCGGCGAGTGTCTGGGTGAGCACGACGAGCAGTTCGAACGCGACGCCGAGGCGCGCCAACGACTCGTTGGCGAGCAGGTTGGCAAGGGTCGCGTCGGCATCGCCCACCTCGAAGATCATGGGTCGGATGGTGAGGAAGCCCAGTGCGCCGGCGATGCCGAGCCCGAGGTAGAAAAGCCCGGTCGTCCGGGCGGTGCGGATCAGTGGATGCATGGTGGCTCCTTCGGTTGCGACTCCGGTAACGCGATCAGCCTTACGTCGTAAGGCAACCATACGTTGTAAGGTCAAGGGAAGATGGGAGCCGCATGGGAGCGAGGAAACGCCGCGAGCCACTGAGCCGTGACCGGGCACTTGCCGCCGCCATCGCATTGGTGGACGCGGAAGGGATGCCGGCGCTGACGATGCGCCGGCTCGCCGCCGACCTCGGGGTCGAGGCGATGTCGCTCTACCACCACCTGCCCGGCAAGGAAGGGCTGCTCGACGGCCTCGTCGACGCCGTCGTCGCCGAGATCGCCACGGTCGCCACGCAGGCCGAGACCGCGGCGGCCGGCGGAGACTGGCGTACCCGACTACGGCTGCGTTTCCTCGCCGCCCGCACGGTCATGCTGCGGCACCCGTGGGCACCGGCCCTGCTCACTGCCCGTTCGACGATTCCCGCCGGGGTGTACGGCTACTACGAGGGCATCCTCGCCACCCTGATCGACGGCGGCTTCTCGTACCGGATCGCCCACCGGGCGCTGCACGCGTTCGGCAGCCTGGCCCTCGGCTTCGCCCAGGAGGTCTTCCAGCCCGGCGCGGGCGAGGAGGTCGACGCCGAAGCGGCGGAGGCGGAACTGGCCGAGCTGTCCGCGCGGCTACCCCACCTGGCGGCGATGGTGGCCGCCGAGCTGCACGACGCCACCGACCCCACCCTCGGCTGGTGTGACAGCCAGACCGAGTTCGAGTTCACCCTCGACCTGCTCTTCGACGGTCTGGAACAGGCTCGCGACGCAGCCGGCCCGGCGCACCGGGAGACACCCGCGCTGCCACTGTGACCGCTGACATCGCTCCGCCGCGCCCGTCGCCGCTACCGTCGCCGCATGCAGGACATCGGTGACGTCGCGGCGGCCTTTCGCACGGCCCGTGGCTTCGGCAGCTCGCCGCTGTACGGCCGGCTGCTCGCGGTCGTCGCGGCGGACAGGGCGCTGCTCGAACTGGCGGCCCGCACCCGCCCCGGCCAGCAGCCCACGTTCGCGCTCTTCGGCGCGGTCCACCACCTGCTGCTGGCCGGAACGCCCGATCCGTTGGCCGAGTACTACCCGTCGGTGGCCGGCGCTGCCGCTCGTCCGGTCGACGGGGGCACCGGCCCGGCCTTCGCCCGCTTCTGCGCGGCGTACTCCGACCGGATCGCGTCACTGCTCGGCACGCGCCTGGTGCAGACCAACCAGGTGCAGCGCGCACTGGTGCTACGGCTGGGCCTGGCGCTGCTGCGCCGCACCACCTCCGCACCCGTGTGCGTTGTCGAGGTGGGCTGTAGCGCGGGGCTGAACCTCCGCGCCGACCGGTACGCCTACACAGTGGGTGGCACGCCGGTCGGCGACCACAGCTCGCCGGTCCACATCGGAGTTGATGTGCCGGACACCGACCCGCTGCCGGACCTGGACCGGCTGCCAGAGATCGCCGATGTGGTCGGTATCGACCTGGCCCCGCCGGACCTCACCGACGCCGACGACCGGGCGTGGCTGCGCGCGCTCGTATGGCCGGAGAACTCGCATCAGGCGGCGCAGTTGCAGGCGGCGATGGCCGTGGTGGCGGCCGATCCGCCGCGCGTGGTGGCCGGCAACGCCACCGAGATCGGTCCCACGGTCGCGGCGACGCTTCCGCCGGGGCTGCCACGACTCGTCGTGCACACCGCGACGCGGATCCACGTGCCCGCCGAGGATCGTCCGGCGTTCGACGCCGCCGTTGCCGCGTTCGGAGTCGATGGCCCGATGCTGCACCTCGCCCTGGAGGATGACCATCTCGTCGCACCGTCGGGCCGGTCGGGCTGGGGACTTACCGCCACCGACGCGAGAGGAAGCCGGACCGTCGCCGTCGCCGACGGCCACCTGGCCTGGCTGGAACCCCTACCCGCGATGAACGACCTGGCCTGACGTTCCCGGCACGATCGGCGCTGCGGGAGTCCGCTGGGGCCGGGGCGGCCCGGATGGGCGCGCTGCACCGACCGCATCCCGACGCTGTCCGGCGGCCGAATCAGGAGCCGTTCCGCGCGTCGGCCAGCGTGGTGGGGGTGATCCTGATGTCCGTCAGGCGCGCGCTGAGCCCGTCACCCATTGGGGACTGCACGCTGAATCCGGCCCGGTGCCCGGCCACCGGCCCGAGCGTGAACAGTCGGGCCAGCGCCCAGTGCGCGCCGTCGTCGGAATGGTGGAACGCGTACACCGCACCGGTGCGGGAGATTCGCAGCCACGATCGGCCGGGCTGTGCCACGGCAACCCCGTTGGCGTCGTCGGACACCTCGCGGGTCACCACGGTGACGATCATGTCGGTACCGGCCGGTGATCGCTCCAGGGCCAGCTTGGCCCAGATCGTCGGTCCACCGTGGATAAAGAGTGCGACCGCGTCGTAGGTTTCCGCCAGCGGTGCCTCGACGAGGGCACTGAGCTGAAAGTCGCCGTCGAACCGCGCCAGCGTGAGCGGTGCCGACCCGAGCGGCTCGCCGCCGGCCGGGTCGACGAACCAGTCCGTACGGGCGGAAGCGCTCAGCGCTCCGACACCAGGCGGCTTGACGCGATCACCGTTGACGTCCTGCCATTCAAGCGACTCGATCGACATGGCGGCAAGCGTGCCGGGCGTACCCAACGGAGGCAACCCGCTCGGACGTCTTTGGCCAGGTCAGCCGGTGATGAGAGCGCTACCACTCGGAGTTGCCTGGTGGCCTTGGCTACGTGCGCTCGGATAACAGGCTGACGATGGCGCGTTGCAGCCGGATGATGTCGGTCATCGTGTACCGGCCCTCGCCCGGCCCGGGTTCGTTACCCAGCGGTGGCTGCGGGTGCTGGGAGGCCAGGGCCCGGACCTGGTTGGCGGGGTCGGGCAGGTAGGTGAGCCCGACCACCCCGAACCGGGCTCCGCCACGGTCGCGGGCGGCGGCCCGGCCGGACAATTCGTTCAACGTCGGCGGCTGCTGGAAACGGCCGGAGTAGAACTCGATGACCGGGTACTCGTTGCCGCCCGCGACCTGCCGTACGAACGCCGCGTAGAAGCTGGCCTCCACCTGGATGGACACCACGTCTCCGGGGCGCAGCAGCGTCAGCGTCCCGGGCCGGCGTGGCCGGCGGGTCAGCGGTGGCGGCGGCGTGGCCAGAAAGTCCTTGACGGCCGGAGACTGCCGGGCGAAGGCGTCGGAGAGCACGACATCGCGGTTGAGTGAGTCGATGGCGGCCGACGCGTGGGCCGTGACGGCCTGGTCGGTGAGGCCGTACCGGTGCAGCAGCACGGCCATCGCCACCCAGCCACGGTGCCGGGTCTCCGCCGCGGTGTCGTCGGCGTCGAGCAGGCACCGCCAGCGGGTGAGGATCGGCGGGATCACCCGTTGCCCAAGGTCGCGGTGATCCTCTGGCACGGCCACCAGATGCCAGCCCACCCACCGGGCCAGATCCTCGTTCAACGCGCGGACGAGGACCGGCGCGGCGAGCTTGTCCAGAATCTGCTGATGCCTCACGCCGAGCGAGTCTGACAGACCTCCGCACCCCGGGCGCCTGGCCCGTTGCTGCACAAAATCCCGCCAGATGGGTACGGGGGGAGGCATGGCGTACGGACGAACCTCAGGCGACCCCTCGTGATCACCGGTACCTGGCCGCTCCTGCCCAGCGTGCTCGCGCTGGTCGTCGCACTCGCGGCGATCCTGTCCGCCGGCCGGGTGTTGGTGCGGACGGCCGACGAACTGGCTGACCGGACCGGGATGGGCGAGGCGGTGGCCGGTGCCCTGCTGCTCGGCGCGGTGACCTCGCTGCCCGGCATCGCCACCACGGTCATCGGGTCGGTTCGGCAGGACGCCGAGTTCGCCCTCGCCAACCCGATCGGTGGCATCGCTGTCCAGACGGTGTGGCTGGCCATCGCCGACCTGCTCTACCGCCGCTCGAACATCGAACACGCGGCGGCCTCCCTGGAGAACGTCCTGCAGGCGGTCGTGCTGGTGGCGCTGCTCTGCCTACCCGTGGTGGCGTACGCCACACCTGAACTCACCCTGCTCTGGGTGCACCCGGCGAGCCTGCTTATCCCCGTCATCTACCTGTACGGTCTGGTGCTGCTGCGCCGGCTCCGCCGGGAACCGATGTGGTTCGCCCGACGTACCACCGAGACCCGTCAGGACGAGCCGGCTGCCGAGACGTCCGGGCTGAGCCTGCGTCGGCTGTGGTTCCGGCTGGCCGCCCTGGCGGCTGTGGTGGCCGCCACCGGTTACCTGATCGGGCAGGGCGGGCTCGGCGTGGTCGCCGCGTCCGGCCTGCCCAGCGGCTTCGTGGGTTTCACCATCACAACGGCGATCACCTCGCTGCCGGAGCTGATCACGCTCATCGCGGCGGTCCGCATCGGCGCGCTGACCCTCGGCATCGGCAACATCCTCGGCGGCAACGCCTTCGACTCTTTGATGATCTTCCTCGCCGACGCCGCCTACCGGCCCGGGTCGATCTACTCCGAGGCGAACCTGTCGGGGCTGCTGTTCACCGGCATGACCACGCTGATGACGGCCACGCTGACCGCCGGGTTGCTGATCAGAGAACGCCGGGGCATCGGCTTCGAAGGAGCCGCCATCCCGATCATCTACCTGGCTACCGTCGCGCTGCTGCTCCTGCGGCCCGGCTGAGGGTCGGACCACTATCCCACTCGGCGACCACGGTCAGAATCAGCGGACCGTTCGGTATCGGGTTGCCGACGTCGTTCGGGTAACCCCAGCTGCTCGTGTTTCCGGCCTGGTCAGTCAGCGAGAATCCGATCGTGTACTGCCCGGGTGCGAGACGACCGGTGGACACCGCCAGGTGGAAGACTCCGCTGCCGTCACCGTGCTCGCCGCGGTTGTGCGGCCTACTGGTACGTCAGCGGCAGATACCGCTCCCGGCCGCTCTGCTCAGTCGTCTGCGTGAAGCCGGCCGCCTCCAGGATCGCAGCGAACTTAGCCCGTCTGCGTCGACGAATGGAGACCAGCAACAGGGTGACAGACATCAGCGCCGCCCAGGCGACGGCGGCGACAGCCGCAGCGGTGGTGGGGGACGTCCCTCCCAGTCCGAGCAGCACACCGAGGACCGTGCACAGCACGGTGAGGACGACATAGAGGAACCACGTTCGCTGCTTGTCGTCGCTCCAGCCCTCGAGGTCGTAGCTGATACGGGCCTTGAACAGCTCCAGCACGTCGGCAGGCACGGGGGGTAGTGCGCCCCCGGTGGAAGCATCCGGGTACTGCACCCGGTTCCGCTCGGCCCTCTCGCGGGCCTGCGGACGGGGGTCGGGTACGAAGAACAGCTGCGGTCCGCTGCGGTGTCGCTGCCGTGTGTCCGTGTACGCGTAACCGAATTGCTCGGCAACAGCGGCCATAAGGGCGAGTGAGCGCAACGTGGCCACCTGCTCGACCTCCACCGGCTGCCCGCCGGCCATCTTCCGCAACATTTTCCGCACGTGCCGCTGTCCCACCAGCGATCCCCCATCACATCGTTGATCAGACCTGCTCAGCCTCTCGTCCGAGAAAGGCCGGAGGTCCATCCAGCAGTGCCACGGTCCCGGTTGAGCCAAGCCACCGTAGCGGGTTCGAGACATGCCGCAGGGTAGCGGGCCGCCGCTCGGCCCCCATGTCAAGCGGGCCTTGACGGCTCGTGCGGGCGCTGCCGGAACAGACTGGGCCGGCTCTCGGCGTCACGGAGCGTACCCCCGGCGGACAACGCCACAGTGGCGCAGTTGACCTGACCGTGCGCGGCTGCGGAGCCGGCACCTGGACGACCGGTGGTGTGCTCGACAGCCACCCGCGACGCGCTCAAGCGGCTCGGTCAGACGCTCGACCGATGACCGCCCTGCGCTGCTGGTGCCACACCGATTTGCTATCAGTCGCCGTAGTGGTAGCGGCAGGCGACGATCTCGACGTCGTCTTTGGTGATTCGGTACACCAGCCGGTGTTCGCGGTCGATCCGGCGGGACCAGAAGCCGGACAGCTCGCCCCTCAGGGGCTCCGGCTTGCCGATGCCCTCGTACCCATTGCGCATCACGTCCGCGATCAGGTCGTTGATGCGCTTGATGAGCTTGCGGTCGGTGTGGCGGAGGCACTGGCTCCATGCGGTCGCGGTGAAGACCAGCCTCACGCGACGTTCCGCGCGGTGTCCGGGTCGGTCAGCTTCCGCTCGGTCGTGTCGCCCTGCTCAAGCTCGGCGATCGACTGGCGTAGGGCTGCGGCGTTGCTGGGGCTGCGCAGGAGGTACTCGGTTTCCTTCATCGACTCGTACTCGGCGAGCGACACGATCACCACCGGCTCGTGGCCAGACCGGGTCACCACCACTTCCTCGGCGTCGTCGATGACCCTGTCGAGTTCGGCGGCCAGGTTCTGGCGTAGCTGTCAGGCCGATGATCCTCGGGCGGCCCCGCCGTCAGGACGCGGCGAGAAGTCGAATCTCGCAGCGGATACCGCTGGCCTTGGCGAGCCGACCGTCACTGGTCACGAGTGGGCAGGCCATCAACTCCGCCGCCGCGACGTAAGCCGCGTCGTACGACGTGACATTGCCCCGCAACTGCCACATCCGGTCAAGCAGCATAGGAACACCAACCTCATCGATGACCAACGAGGGCAGAGTGTCGACCGCCTCCTCTGCCCGAGCGAGACCGAGCTTCCCGCCGAGGACCTTGCCTCTGACCACGGACATGACCTCGACCAAAAGATGACCCGGAGCGACCCAGTGCGGATCTCCGGTCAGTGCCGCCCGCGCCGCGTCGCCAACCGGCCCGTCATCAACCAGGGCATCAGCCAGAACCGACGCATCCACCACGATCACGCGGCGCTTCCCCACGATCCGCGCTGCTCCCGCTGGTCATTCAACTCGGCCGCGCTCTCCCCCGGCAGGGAGCGAGCACCGTCCGATCGGCCGGCGAAGCGATCAAGGACCGCCGTGTTACGCGGCCGGCGAGCCTGCGTCTCCACCAGTTCCAGCAGGTATGCCTGGAGGGACTGCCCGCGCGCCTTGGCTTGGGCCGCCAACGCGTCTCGCACTTCCTCCGGCACGTCACGAATCTGGAGGGCAACCATGCATTCATTATGCATGCAGCATTGCTCACTTGCTAGCCAGGCTCGCCCTCTCGAACAGCTGATCGCATGACGCCGGTGGTACAGCCAAGAGCCGCAGGTCGGAGAAGTGCGTGGGCCGCCAGGGACTCGAACCCTGAACCTATGGATTAAAAGTCCACAGCTCTGCCATTGAGCTAGCGGCCCGCGTGGCTCAGGTTACCGGACACCGGCGGGGGCGGGCTCGCGGCTTCCCGCCCGCCGTCGATGCGTGGGGCGGCTCCGGCCGGATCGGGGTGGACGTCGGTTGGCAGGATCGGCTGTGCCGGCCTGCGGGTCTCGTCGTTGGCCGGGCTGCCCGCTTCCTGGAGGTGCCGCCATGTCGGAGCCGATCCGCCTCACCGTGCTGGCCGGGGCCACGCTCACCACCGGGCTGGTGGCGGGGCTGTTCTTCGCGTACGCATGCTCGGTGATGCCGGGTCTGGCCGCGACCGACGGTCGGACCCTGGTCGGCACTATGCAGTCGATCAATCGGAAGATCATCAACGGTTGGTTCCTGTCGGCGTTTCTCGGTGGGCCGCTGCTCGTGGCGGTGGCAGTGGTGGGGTATGTCGGCAGCGGCGGCGCGGTGCTCGGCTGGCTCGTCGCCGCGCTGGTCGGCCACCTGGTCACGCTCGGTGTCACGGGCCGGTGCAACGTGCCGCTCAACAACCGGTTGGAGGCCGCCGGGCCGGTCGACGGGATCGACGATCTGGCGGGGGTACGGCAGTGGTTCGAGACGCCCTGGGTGCGGTGGAACCTGATCCGTACCGTCAGCTCGGTCGCCGCCTTCGCGTGCCTGATCGGCGCACTGCTCGCCCGATGAGCGACCGGTGCGGGGGTTCCCCGAGGCCGGCGGGGCGCCGCGACTCGATGCCGGCCGGCGCGCGCAGGACGACGGCCCGATGGCTGCGCTTGGAAAGCGGCTGACCGGGTACGGACCGGGCATGCGGATCGTGGTCGTGGGTGCGAGCGGGAACGTCGGTTCGGCGGTGCTGCGTCGGTTACGGCGTGAGCCCGACGTGGAGATCGTCGGGGTGGCGCGGCGGTTGCCGCCTCCGGGTGCGGGTGAACCGTACGACGGGGTGCGGTGGCACTCCTGCGACATCGGCCTGGCCGGCGCGGCGGACGAGTTGACCGGTGTCTTCGCCGGTGCCGATGTGGTGGTGCACCTGGCCTGGCAGATCCAGCCCAGCCACGACCAGCACGTGTTGCACCGGACCAATGTCGGTGGCAGCCGGGCGGTGGTCGACGCGGTGCTGCGTGCGCGGGTGCCGGCCCTGGTGTACGCCTCGTCGGTCGGCACCTACGCGCCAGGTCCCAAGGATGTGCCGGTCAGCGAGCGCTGGCCGGCCACCGGGGTGTCCGGGTCGTCGTACAGCCGGGACAAGGCGACGGTGGAGGAGATGCTCGACGGGATCGAGCGGAGCCATCCGGAGCTGCGCCTGGTGCGGATGCGTCCTGGGTTGATCTTCCAGCGGGAGGCCGGGACCGAGATCAGCCGCTACTTCCTCGGTCCGCTGGCACCGGTTCGGCTGCTGCGGTTCGGCCGGCTGCCGCTGGTGCCGACCAACCGGCGGCTGCGGATGCAGGTGGTGCACGCCGACGACGTGGCGGACGCGTACGCCCGGGCGATCATGGGCGACGCGCGCGGTGCGTTCAACGTCGCGTCGGACCCGGTGCTGACTCCCGAGCTGGTGGCCCGGCACTTCCACGGCTGGACGGTACCGGTGGCCGCCCCGGTGCTGCGGGCCGCCGCGACGCTCACCTGGTGGGCCCGGCTGCAACCGGTCGACGCCGGCTGGATCGAGTTGGCGCTCAACGCGCCGCTGATGTCCAGCGAGCGGGCCGAGACCGAGCTCGGCTGGCGCCCGAGCGTCGACTCGGTCACCGCGCTGCGGGAACTCTTCGCCGGCCTGGCCGCGCAATCCCGTACCGCCAGCCCACCCATGTCCATCTCACCCACCTTCCCGGCAGGCGAGGGCAACCCCTACTGACCCCGCCTCCGCCGCTGTCGACCAAGAGCTTCGCGTCGAGGAACCGCCTCGACGGTGACGCAAACTTCTTGATCAACCGGGAACGATCGGCGGGTCAGCGGACGGTGGAGGCGGTGAAGGTGGGCTTGCCGGAGCCCAGGTAGAAGATGCCGGGGTGGTTCTCGAAGCCGTGGCTGGGGTTGCGGCGCAGGGTCGAGTTCTCGATGCGCAGCGTGCCGGTGCGGTCGTTGCTGACGAAGAAGATCGCCCCGCCGCCCTCCCGGGCGTCGTTGTCCTCGACGACCGTGCCGGCGAGGCGTACGGAGAAGTTGTTGCCGTCGCAGTAGATCGCCCCGCCGCTGCCGCCGCCAGGCGTGCCGGAGCGGGCCGGGTTGGCGCCCTCGCCGACCGCCTCGTTGTCCCGCAGCACGCTGTTGAGGACCACCCAGGACACGCCGATGCTGCTCAACGCGCCGCCGTTGGCGCAGGAGCCGCCGGTGAAGGTGCTGTTGACCACGTACACCGGCTGGTCGTCGTGCTGGTCGAGCACCCGGATCGCGGCACCGCCGAGGTCCGGGCCGGTCCGGTCGCAGCGGTTGTCGACGAAGCGTGAGTTGACCACCTTGAACCGGCCACCCCGGACGAAGATCGCCCCACCGCCCCCACCGTCGGTGCGCTGGCCGGTGGCGTCGCCGTCGGCGAAGGTGAGGTTCTGCACGGTCAGACGCGGGTGATCCTGGTCGTCGCAGTGCGAGGTGGTCCAGCCCTGCAACGCGTCGCAGGTGTTCATGTAGAGGATGCGCCGTTTGCCCTGCCCGCTGAGCGTGACCTTGCCGCCACCGTCGAGAACCACCTGTGGGCCGTTGGCGTTGCGTACCTTGGCGGTGGCGGTCATCCGGATGGTCACCGGGTCGGGACCGCAGTCGAAGGTGATGATGCCGCCGGCCGCGACCGCCCGGATGACGGCGGCGGAGGTGCAGCTGTCGGGGCTGCCGTTGCCGACGGTACGGGTCGGCTTCGACGTGTCGACCGCCCGCCCGGCCGCCGGTACGGTCACCCGTCCGCTGGCGTTGCCGGTGCCACGTGCACCCTTGGAGGCACCAGGCGGGGTCGGACTGGCACTTGCGGTCGGGCTGCTGCCCAGCCCGGTCTGAGCCGCCGGGGTGGCCTGCGCGCCCGGCGCCTGCCCCGCGCCCGGCGCCTGCCCCGCGCTCGGCGTCGCGGACGTGTCGCTCCCCGGGGCCTGCGCGCCGCGCGGGTCGGCGCTCGGCACGGACGGGCTGCACGCGGTCAGGGTGGCGATGGCGACGCCGAACGCGACCGCGGCGATGGAGGGTCTGAGGCGCACCCCGTGATGCTAGGGCCTGTGTCAACGAACCTGGGCCCCGCCGTGGGCGCGAGTCTCAGGCGAGCGGCACGTGGTGCAGGTGCCGCCGTCGACGTAGCCGGACGGCGAAGACGGCCGCCACCGTGACGATCAGCAGCACGGTGACCACCAGCCCGTGCAGGACGCCCCGGGTCAGGTAACCGTCGTCGGTGTGGTCCACCGCCCAGGTACCGATCTCCCGGCTGGACCAGAACGGCGTCAGCTTCGCGCCCGCGTCGGCCGGGTCGAGCAGCATCTGCATCGCCACCACGGTGAGCAGCAGCAGCGTCCCCTCCAGCTCGCGGGGCAGCAGGACACCGATCACCATGCCGAACGGTGCGGCCACGGCCACGCAGCACAGCATCGCCACGGCGATGCCGCCGTACCGCAGGTTGTTCGCGTCGACGACGGTGAGCAGGAAGAACGGCACCGAGATGGCCAGTCCGAGCGCCCACAGGCCGAGCATCCGGCCGAGGTAGAGGTGGTGCGGCCGGTAGCCGGCGAGCCGGAGCCGGGGTTCCAGTTCACGGGCCGCGCTGGTGGCGAACAGGGCTGCGGTGCTGACCGCCCAGCTGATGCCGAGCAGCAGCGCGCGCACGGACTGCCCGACGTAGGAGTCCCGCCGGATCAACCAGAAGGTCAACGGCATCAACAGCAGGAGCAGGAGTACGCCCCGGCGGCGCGCCAGCTCCCGCAGCGTCATCTCGGCCACGGTGACCAGCCGGTTCACGATCGGCCTCCCTGGTGGGCGGGGGTCAGGTCGAGGACCATGTCGACCCGGTCGAGTTGGTTGAGCAGGTGGGTCACCACGACGATGGCCCGTCCCTCGTCGCGCAGCCGGGTCAGCTGGTCCCAGAGGTTGACGTAGCTGCCCTGGTCGAAGCCCTGGTACGGCTCGTCGAGCAGCAGCACGTCCGGCTGCGCCAGGGTGGACATGGTGAGGTTCAGCTTCTGCCGCGTGCCGCCGGAGAGGTGCCGGGCGAGCACGGCGTTCTCGGCGTCCCAGCCGAGCTGTCGGGCCGCCGCCCGGCCGGCCTGCCGGGCCGGCCCCCGTGCCACGCCCTGACCGGCGCCCACCAGCACGAAATGTTCGTCGGGCAGCAGGAAGTCGGCCGTGCCGCCCTGCTGCGGGCAGTAGCCCAGCCGGCCCGAGACGGTCACCTCCCCGGCGTCGGGCGAGACCAGGCCGGCGCAGATCCGCAGGAAGGTGCTCTTGCCGCAACCGTTCGCGCCGACCACGGCGGCGATCTGTCCGGCCCGTACGGTCAGCGACGCGTCGCGGAGCACCACCTGCCGGCCGTACCGCTTGGTGATGCCCCGGGCGTGCAGCCGGACGGGGCCCGGGCGCGGGCCGGGCGCGGTGCCGATGCTCTCCACGATGGCGGCCGCGTACGCCGGCGGCGAGCCGAAGACCAGCCACGGATCACCGCCGCCCTCACGCAGGTGGGTGGCCGCCTCGGCGACCACGTGCCGGGCGGTGTCGCCGCCCACCCGGCGCTGGTACAGCTCGGCCGCGAACGCGCGCAGCCAGTCGTCGGCGTTCACCCGTCGACCCCCTTCGTGACGATGCCGGTCACCGGGGCCACGAACGCCAACCAGGCGTTGCCGCCGTGCCGCAGCGCCGCTCGCCCGTCGTCGGTCAGTTGGTAGTACTTGCGGGCCGGACCGGAATCGCCCTCCCGCCACCGCGCGGTGACCAGACCGGTGCGTTGCAGCCGCAGCAGCACCGGGTAGAGCGTGCCGCCCTGGATCGGTCCGACGCCCGCGGCGTCGAGTGACTGGGCGAGCTGGTAGCCGTAGGACTCGCCGTCGCGCAGCAGGGCGAGTACGCAGAGGTCGAGCACCCCACGCAGCCACTGCCCCCGACGGTCGGAATCCACCCGCCGAACCCTAGTGCCGCTATCTAGATGGCACAACTACCTAGTGCGGGTACGGCGGTCCGACCGGCCGGTGCCGGCGTAGCTCAGCCGGTCACCACATCGGAGATCACCACGGTGACGTTGTCGGGCGCACCGGCCTGGTGGGCGAGCTTCACCAACTGCTCGCCGCACTGGTGGCGGTCGGCGTGCATGCCAAGCGTGGCGGCGATCGCGTCGTCGGCCACATAGTCGGAAAGCCCGTCGCTGCACAGCAGCAGCCGGTCACCCGCGGCCAGGGTCACCGCGCCCATCGTCGGTGGCGCGTCGGCGCCCTGCACCGCCCGGGTGACAAGCGAGCGTTGCGGGTGGTGGCGAGCCTGCTCGGGGGAGAGGGCACCCTGGTCCACGAGCGCCTGCACGAACGTGTCGTCCCGGGTCAGCTGGCGCAGTTGACCGTCGCGGAGCAGGTAGCAGCGGGAATCGCCGACCTGCGCCAGCACCAGCGTCTCCCCGGCCAGCAGGGCCGCGGTCAGCGTCGTACCCATGCCGTCCCGGGCGGGGTCGGTGGTGATCGCGGCGTGGATGCGCTGGTTGGCGGTGCTCACCACGGCACGCAGCGCCTCGGCGGCGGCGTCCGGTGCGGTCGGCGGGACCAGTTCGTCGAGGATCCGGATGACGATCTCGCTGGCCACCTCACCGGCGGGCAGGCCACCCATGCCGTCGGCCACCGCGACGAGGCGCTCGCCGGCGAGGGCGGAGTCCTCGTTGTTGGTCCGGACCAGACCGATGTCGTTGAGGATGGCCGAGCGGAGGATCAGCGTCATGGGACAAGCTTGCCAAGAAGACCCTTCCCGCGTCTCTACGCACTACTGCGTAGGGTTGAGGAATGTTGCCGGTGTCCATGGTTGGGCGCGCCGGTGAGCTGGCTGAACTGGACCGGGCCTGGTCCAGCGTGGTCCTGGGCCGCCGCCGCTCCCCGGCCGTCGCGGTCGTCACCGGGGGACCGGGCGTGGGCAAGAGCCTGCTGGTCGCCGCCGCGCTCGACGCCTTCACCCCGCGACCGGCGGTGGTGCTCAGCGGCGCCGCCCGGGTGCACAGCCCCGCCCCGTACGACTGGTTGGCCGCGGTGTTGAGCGGACGCGACACCGCCCGGCTCGACCTGCCGGCCGACGCGCTGGCCTGGCTGGCCCAGCAGCCCACCGCGCCGCGCGAGCGTTACGCCCCCGGCACCCTGCTCCGGCTGGCCGTGCGTACGGTCCGGGTGCTGGTCGGTGCCGGTCCGGCGGTGCTCGTGGTGGAGGACCTGCACGCCCTCGACCCGGCCAGCCTCAACCTGGTCGGCGAACTGGCCACCGCCGACGGGCTGCCGGCCCTGCTGGTGGTGGCGACCAGGCCCGCCGCGCACGCGGTCTCACCGGAACTCGCCGGCCGCACCCTGGCCCGCCTCTGCGGGGTACGCGGCGTCGTGCGCCAGCACCTCGGCCCGCTGCGCCCGGCCGAGGTCGCCGAGGTGCTGACCCAGGTGTACCCGGACCCTCGCCCCGAACTGGTGCACGAGGTCTGGCGGCGCACCGACGGCAACCCGTACGCGCTCACCGAACTGCTCGCCGCGCACGCCGGGCAGGATCCCGACACCCTGCTGGCCCCGGCCGGCTCGCCCGTGCCGCCCGAGTCCGATCCTGCGTCCTCCCCGTCTGCTCCGCCCGTGCCCGCGTCCCGGGCTGCCGTGCCGGAGTCAACTCCTGGCCGGTCGACGCGCCGCCGTGCCGCGCCGGAGTCCGGGTCCGGGTCCTTCCCCGGGTCGGCGGTCCCGCCGCCGATCTGCCTGACCGGCCGGGAGGTGGAGGTGCTCGACTGCCTGATCGCCGGCATGTCCAACAAACAGGCGGCCCGCGCCCTGGGCATCTCGGTACGCACCGTCACCGTGCACGTCTCCAACCTGCTGCGCAAGACCGGCACCGCCTCCCGCACCGAGGTGGCCCTCTGGGCGGTCCGCCAGCGACCCAGCCGGACCCAGAGCGTCGATCATGAAGTTGTTGCCCCGGCAAGCGCCTACCCGCGGCAATAACTTCATGATCGACGGAGTGGTCCGGGGGTGGGTGGGGGGTGGGGGTGGGTGGGGGTGGGTTAGGACTCTGGGGGGAGGGTGGTGGCGGGGGTGTTGAGGGTTACCTCGGTGGGGGTGACGGTGGAGATCTGGTCGGCGAGGACGTAGACGGCGCCGGTGGGTACCAGCTCGGTGGAGACCTTGAGGTAGCCGGTGCGTAGCAGTCGGGCTGCCAGGTCCGCCGGCACGTCCGGTTCCTCCACGGTCGCGGATTCGATCAGTTCGTCCAGGCTGCTCCCGGGGTCGGTGGTCGGTGCCTGCACGGTCACCGCGTTCGGGTCGCCGCGCTGCACGAGGTCCACGGTGCCCACGTCGACGCCGGCCGAGTCGACCACCCGCATGCCGGTGGTGACCCGCGAGAGGGTTGTCCGCTGATCGATGCCCTGCTGCTCCATCCCCGCGCGGTTCCCACCCTCCCCACCCCCTAAACCCACCCCACCCCCGCCCTCCCCCTCACCCCACCCGATTGATCAAGAAGTTCTGGTCGGCAGCGCCGCGAATCCCGACCAAAACTTCTTGATCAACGCGAGTGGGGGTGGGGGGTGGGGGTCGGGGTGGGGGGTGGGTCAGGGGGTTGGGGGGCGGGGGGTTAGTTCGCGCCAGGTGTCGGTGCCTTGGAGCAGCGCGCGGATGGTGTCCTCGGCCTCGTCGACGGTGTCGTACTCGTAGAACCGGGAGACGCCCTCGGCGCCGCCGGCGCGTTGCTCGACGAACCATCGGTCGGCATCCGTCCGGAGGAAGACGTCCCGCCGGGCCAGTCGCCCCCACTTCCCGTTCCACAGGTGTTTCCGCTGCTCCATGGCCCGGACTCTATCGAACATCTGTTCGATACAAGGCGACCCCTGCGGGATTCCCGCAGGGGTCGATGTGCGGTTGCCGGATTCAGCGCGCGGCGGGCGGTTCGTCCCGCCGGCCGAGCGCGTCGTCCAGGGCCCCGCGCTGCTGGGCCGGGGTGGTCCGGCCGGCGGCGACGAGTGCGTCCCGGATCTCGGTGAGCAACTTGATCTCCTCGCTCGGCGCGGCCGGCGGCGGCTCCTCGCCCCGCTGGCGACGCTCCGCCAGCCGGTTCATCGGAAACACCACCAGGAAGTACAGCACCGCGGCGGTCAGCACGAAAGTGATCAGGGCGTTGAGGAACTGTCCCCACTCGATGTAGTTCTCGGTGCCGAGCTTGACGCGGGCTCCCGGCCCGGCGGGCGAGGCGCCGACCATCTTGATGATCGGCTGGAGAAACGAGTTGGTGAACGCCGTGACCAGCCCGGTGAACGCGGCGCCGATCACGATGCCGACCGCGAGGTCGACGACGTTGCCGCGCATGATGAAGTCTTTGAAGCCCTTGAGCATCCGTACTCCCGAGGTGTCCCGTCTATGTCGGGGACAACCTATGCCCCGGGCGGGGGCTCCAGAAAAGCGCCGGCCTCCCGGGCGGCCAACTCCGGATCGCTGGCCCGGATGGCGGCCACCAGCCGGGCGTGGTCGACGTGCCGGTCCGGCGTCAGCGCGTCGCCCATGGCCTGGGTGAGCGTGCTGCGCATCGCGGTGCCGACCGAGGCGTACAACTCGGCGAGCATGGCGTTGTGCGCCGCCGCGACCACCGCGGTGTGCAGCGCGGCGTCGGCCGCCACGAACTCGGCGACCCGGCCGCCGCGCCAGGCCGCCTCGCGGGCGGCGAGCGCGTCGTCGAGGGCGGCCAGGTCCTCGGGGGTACGCCGCCGAGCGGCGAGCCGGGCGGCCTCCACCTCGAAGGCACGGCGTACCTCGATCACCTCGGTCATCCGGTCGTCGGTGAGCCGGCGGGCCACCACCGGAGCGAGTTCGTCGGTGGAGAGGACGTAGGTGCCGGAGCCCTGGCGGCACTCCAGCACCCCGGCGTGGGCCAGCGCGCGGACGGCCTCACGCACCGTGTTGCGCCCCACGCCGAGGGTCTCGACCAGTTGCGGTTCGGTAGGGATCCGCCCGCCCACCGGCCACTCGCCGTCCATGATTCGCTGCCGGAGCTGGGCGATGGTCTCCCGGACCCGCCGGCCGCGCGGCGGCACCGGGGTGGCGTCGACTGCCGGTGGCACTGGTTACAACCTCTCGCCGAAATTCATCCCATGATTGTAGGTTCGAGGTCATGCCCCCGTCACCCTCTGCCGTCCCCGCCGTCCCGACGGACGCGGTCACCCGCCAGGCCGCCCCGACGCGTGCGGTCACCGGTCAGGGCGTCCCGACCGGCGACGTTGGGACGGCTGAGAGGTTCCCGGGCGCGGTCGGCCCGGCCGGCGGCGCGGCTGCGACCACGTCGCGGGTCAACCCGGCATGGCTGGTGCTGGCCGGGATGCTGCTGGTGGCGCTCAACCTGCGGGCCGCCGTCACCAGCCTCGGCGCGCTGCTCGACGAGGTACGCGTCGGTCTGGCCCTCTCCGGGACGATGGCCGGATTCGTCACCACCCTGCCCACCATCGCGTTCGCCGGGCTCGGCGCGGCAACCCCGTGGCTGGTCCGCCGGTTCTCCCCGGCCCGGCTGCTGGTGCTGGCGATGCTGGCCCTCACCGTCGGGCAGGTGTTGCGGGCGGTCACCGGCTCCGCCGTGGTGTTCCTGGCCACCAGCGCGCTCGCGCTGGCCGGGATCGCGGTGGCGAACATCCTCCTGCCGATGCTCGTCAAGCAGCACTTCCCGCATCGCACCGGGCTGGTCACCGGGGCGTACACGATGGCGCTGACGGTGGGCACGACGGTGGCTGCCGCCTCCGCGGTGCCGGTGGCGCACGCCTTCGGCAGTTGGCGGGCCGGGCTGGGGGTCTGGGCCGGGCTGGCGGCGGTGGCCGTACTGCCGTGGCTGCCGGCGGCGCTGCGCGGCCGGACCGCCGCACGGCGAGGTGGCACCGCCCGCCGTTCGGGAGTGCGGCCCGGACGCACCCGACTCGGCTGGGCGATGGCGGTCTACTTCGGGGCGCAGTCGCTGAGTGGTTACGCGATCATGGGCTGGTTGGCCCAGATGTTCCGGGACGCGGGTTTCCGCCCGCAGGACGCCGGCCTGCTGCTCGCCGGAGTGACCGCGCTCGGGGTGCCGATCGCGTTGCTGATGCCGACGCTTGCCGGCCGACTGGGCAGCCTGCGGCCGTTGGTCTTCGCACTGACCGCCGCCTCCAGTCTGGCGTACCTGGGTCTGGCGTTCGCGCCGCGCGGCGGGGCGCTGGTGTGGGTGGTGCTGCTGGCGTTCGGGCAGGGTGCCTTCCCGCTCATCCTGGCCACCATCGGGCTGCGGGCCCGCACCGCCGACGGCACCGTGGCGCTGTCGGCCTTCGCGCAGAGCACGGGCTACGTCATCGCGGCGTTGGGCCCGCTGCTGGTCGGGATCCTGCACGACGCGACCGGGGGATGGCTGGCGCCGATCGGCTTCCTGCTGGTCGCCCTGGCCGTACAGACCTGCGCGGGCGTGCTGATCGCTCGCCCCCGCTACATCGAGGACGAGCGTTGAGGCGTCACGGTCAGGAGGAGGCCGGCGTCGGATCGCCGGCGACCGCCTGCTCGACGGTGGGGTACGTGTGCAGCACCTCGACCAGGCCACTCACCTCCAGGATCCGCAGCACGCCGCGCTGGGGCGCGGCGAGTCGGACCACGCCGCCGGCCTCGTCGCAGCTGTTCTTCGCGCGGACGAAGACCGACAGACCGGTAGAGTCGCAGAACGAGACGTCCGACAGGTCGAACACGAGGCGACTGCGCCCCTTGTCGAGCAGGTCGGTGATCTGGTCCTGCAACTGCGGTGCGGTGGCCATGTCCAACTCGCCCGCGACCGACACGACGACCACGTCACCGCGCTGTTCCGTGTGCACCGTCAAGGACATTCGCCAGACCTCCTGTTTATCGGTGGAACGGTATCCCACCCGGACCGTGGTACGCAGAACGGGAGCAGTATCAGGTGGTCACCGTCATTCCGTTGCTCTGCGACAAGTAGTTCGTCGGGCCCCGGTGATAGAGTCCGGCCGGTCCAGGTCTAGGGGGGTATTGCCATGGCGCTCAGCGCTGACGAGAGCGGCCGGTTGGGCGAGCTGCTGACCAGCCGGGCCGAGCTGGTCACCCAGCGGTGGACGGAGATCATCGCCGGGCAGTTGCGGGGCCGGCTCAGTCAGGCCGAACTGGTCCGGCAGGTGCAGGAGCTGCACCGCGCCCTGGTCGACGCCCTCAGCAAGGGCGCGGTGGACCTGAACGCCGAGGACGCCACCGAGTTGCGGGCCGTGCTCGCCGAGTTCTCCCGCGGCCAGGCCCGGCAGGGCTTCTCCGCCACCGAGACCGCCACCGGCGTGTTCGCCCTCAAGGAGGCGCTGCTCAGCGTTCTTCAGGCCGACCAGGATGCCGGGACGCTGCGTGACTACGTCTCCTTCTCGGCGCTCGTCGACCAGATGGGCCTGTTCACCTTCGAGACCTTCGTCCGCACCCGGGAGAGCCTGATCGCCGATCAGGCCGAGCAACTGCTGGAGCTCTCCACCCCGGTGGTCAAGCTCTGGGAGGGCGTGGTGGCGGTGCCGCTGGTCGGCACGCTCGACTCGGCCCGCGCCCAGGTGGTGATGGAACGGCTGCTGCAGACCCTGGTCGACACCGGCTCGCCGTACGCGATCATCGACATCACCGGCGTGCCGGCGGTGGACACCCAGGTGGCCCAGCACATCCTGAAGACCGTGGTGGCCGCCCGGCTGATGGGTGCCGACTGCATCATCTCCGGCATCCGGCCGCAGATCGCGCAGACCATCGTGGCGCTCGGCATCGAGTTCGGTGACATCGCCACCAAGGCGAGTCTCGCCGACGCACTGCGGCACGTGCTGCGGCTCACCGGGGTGGAGACGTCCCGCCGCCAGTCGCGTCGGGAGGCGTGATGGAGCGGGTGCCGATCCTCAAGATCGGCGACATCCTGCTGGTCTCCATCCAGGTCGACATGTCCGACCAGACGGCGGTCGCCCTTCAGGAGGACCTGGCCGAGCGGATCGTCGCGACCGGTTGCCACGGCGTGATCATCGACATCACCGCGCTGGACATCGTCGACTCCTTCGTGGGTCGGATGCTCTCCACCATCGCCTCGATCTCCCGCGTGCTGGACGCGGAGACGGTGGTCGTGGGGATGCGCCCCGCCGTCGCCATCACCCTGGTCGAGCTGGGGCTGTCGCTCAACGGCATCCGTACCGCACTGAACGTCGAGCGGGGCATGGAACTCATCGCGATCGACCGGGCCGACGATCACGACGAGCCGGACGACGATCCGGTCCCAGAGCCGACGGCGTCCACGTGACGAGCGGGGTCGACCTGGGCCGCCCCCAGGCGCAGTCGGTCGGCAGCGACGAGGATGTCGTACGCGTCCGTCAGCTGGTGCGTACCGTCGCCGTGGCGGTCCGGCTCTCCCTGGTCGACCAGACCAAGGTGGTCACCGCCGCCAGTGAACTCGCCCGCAACACGCTCGTCTACGGCGGCGGCGGGACGGTCGAGGTGACCGCCATCGACAACGGCCGGCGACCCGGCATCAGGATCGTCTTCGCCGACTCCGGCCCCGGCATCGCCGACCTGGATCTCGCGCTGACCGACGGCTACACCACCGGTGGTGGCCTCGGCCTCGGTCTCAGCGGCGCCCGCCGACTTGTCGACGAGTTCGACATTCAGACCGCGCCCGGTCAGGGCACCCGAGTCACGATCACCAAGTGGTCCCGGTGACCGTCGAGCCGATCGCCGACCGGGGCACCTGGTTCCGGGTGGAGAACGGCAGTGCCGGCAGCGCCGTGCGGCGGGCCGCCGAGCGGTTGGGCGGCCAGTTGGGTCTGCCCGCCGGACGGATCGCCGACCTGGCCATCGTCGCCGCCGAGCTGACCAGCAACCTCATCAAGCACGCCGACGACGGGTTGCTGCTGCTCCGGCCGGTACGCCGCGAGCTGGACGCCGGCGTGGAGATGATCGCCGTCGACACCGGTCCGGGCATGGTCGACCTCGCCGACTCCGCCCGCGACGGACACTCGACCGCCGGCACCCTCGGCATCGGTCTGGGCGCGATCGTCCGGCAGGCGAGCTGGTTCGACGCGTACTCCCGGCCGGGCCGGGGGACGGTCATCGCCGTGCGGGTGTTCGCCGCCCCGGACCCGGCGGCGTCCTGGGTCGGCGGACTGACCCGACCGCTGACCGGAGAGACGGTCAGTGGGGACGGGTACGCGGTCCGGATCGTGGGCGACCGCCGTCAGGTGCTGGTCACCGACGGTCTGGGGCACGGGCCGCTGGCCGCGGCGGCCACCGACGCGGCGCTCGCCGCCTTCCGGGACGCCCCGGCGGGCTCACCGGCGGAGGTGGTCGGTCACCTGCACCGGGCGATGTCGCACACCCGTGGTGCGGCCCTCGCCGTGGCCGAGCCGGATCCGGCGGCCGGCATGCTGCGCTACGCCGGGCTGGGCAACATCACCGGCGTCGTGGCCACCGGCGACGGCCGGCGTCGCGGCCTGGTCTCGCTGCCCGGCATCGCCGGGCATCAACGACCGGTGATCCGGCAGTACGACTATCCCTTCGAGGCGGGCAGCCTGCTGGTCATGCACACCGACGGCGTGGTCGACAGGTGGCGACTGGCGGACTACCCGGGCCTGGCCGGGCGGGCACCCCTGGTGGTGGCCGCCACCCTGCTACGCGACGCCGGCATCCGGCGCGACGACGCCGGGGTGCTGGTGGCGAGGTCCTGGTCATGACCACGACGCCGGTGCTGAGGATGGCGCTGCGGGTGGAGCAGGACATCTTCGTGGTCCGCCAGCGTGGCCGGGAGGTCGCCGCGGCGGTCGGTCTGGAACATCAGGACCAGGTCCGGATCGCCACCGCGTTGAGCGAGGTCGCCCGGGACATGCTGCGGGCGGTCGGCGGTGCCGAGGTGGTCTTCGCCGTCGCCGAGTCGCCGGACGGCCGTTGTCACCTGCACGTCGACCTCACTCCGGTGGCACCCCTGCCGGGCGGGCGGTACGAGCCGGAGTCGGGCGCGGTGGCACGCCTGGTGGACACATTGAGCGTGCTGACGGTTCAGGGGGTTACGGTCGTCAGGATGTCACGACGGGTTCCGGCCACCGCCCGGGCGCTCACCGCCGAGCGCCTGGCGGAGCTGCGTGCCCAACTCGGCGAGAGTGCCCCGGGTACCGCGGAGGAGGAACTCGCCACCCAGAACCTCCAACTGATAAACGCCCTCGACGAGGTGCGCAACCAGCGCGACGAGCTGGCCCGGCTCAACGAGGAACTGGAACAGACCAACCGGGGCGTGATGGCGCTCTACCAACAGCTCACCGACGAGTTGGAGGCGACCAACCAGGGCGTGGTGGCCCTCTACGCGGAGCTGGACGAGAAGTCGGCGCAGTTGCGCGCGGCGAGCGAGTCGAAGAGCCGGTTCCTGGCCAACGTCAGCCACGAGCTGCGGGCACCGGTGACCGCGATCATCGGGCTGGCCCGTCTGCTCGGCGACTCCGCGTCCGACCCGCTGACCACCGAGCAGGAACGCCAGGTCGGGCTCATCCGTGCCTCGGCGTCGGATCTGCTCACGTTGGTCAACGAGCTGCTCGACCTGGCCAAGGCGGAGTCGGGGCGGATCGAGCCCGAATGGTCCGAGGTGGACCTGCGCGCCGTCTTCGGCCAGTTGCGCGGCACGCTGCGGGCACTGCCGGCCGCCGACGGCGTCGACCTGGTGGTGGAGGAGCCGGCCACGCCGGCCACGGTACGCACCGACGAGGTGCTGCTCGCCCAGGTGCTGCGCAACCTGCTGCACAACGGCCTCAAGTTCACCACCGCGGGCGAGGTCCGGCTGCGCGCCGAGCGGCACGGTGACGGTTGGCGGCTGACCGTCTCCGACACCGGGCCGGGCATTCCGGGAGAGCTGCACGACCGGGTGTTCGAGGAGTTCTACCAGGCGCCCGGCCCGGCTCGGGTCGGCGGCACCGGCCTCGGCCTGCCGTACGCCAGGCGGCTGGTGAACCTGCTCGGCGGCACTCTCGACCTGGCCAGCGAGCCGGGTCGCGGCAGCACCTTCACGGTGTGGCTGCCCACGGACGGGACGTGACGTGGACGGCGCGGCGACAGTGCTGGTGGTCGACGACAGTCGGACCAAGCGCTACCTCCTGGTGAACTGGCTGACCCGGGCCGGATTCACGGTGCTGGAGGCGGAGACGGGTGGCGAGGCGCTCAGCCGGGTCGGGGTCGACCCGATCGACCTGGTCGTGCTCGACGTCCGGCTGCCGGACCTCAGTGGCTTCGAGGTGTGCGAGCGGATCAAGTCGGCGCACCCGGCGCTGCCGGTGATCCACGTGTCCGCGCACGCGATCGACACGAACGACCGGACCCAGGGCCTGACCCGGGGCGCGGACGCGTACCTGGCCGAGCCGATCGAACCGGAGGAACTGGTCGCCACCGCCCAGTCGGTGCTGCGGTACTACCAGGCCCGTCGGCGAGCCGAGCTGCTCGCCGAGCGGCTCACCGGGCTGGCGGACACCACCGTCGCGGTGCACGCCGCGCCGAGCTTCACCAAGCTGCTGCAGGTGGCGGCGGCCGGCGCCGCGGAGATCTTCAAGAGCCCCGCGGCGGTGATCGCCGAGACCTTCGACGGCGACTGCCTCGCCGGGGTCTGCGCCGGGCCCGGCGCCGGGCCCCGCGTGGTGCCCTGGATCGTCGACGACACCGGCGTGCCCACCGGCGCCACCGTCGTGGTGCAGGAGCCGGACGGTTGGTCGCTTGTCGACTGGCCGGCCGGCGACACGGTCACCGTCGCCGCCGCCCGGCTGCGCGAGGACCGCGCGCCGCTCTACGTCGTGGTGCCCACCGCGACGCAGACGGCGCGTACCCCGGTGCTGGTCCAGCTCGCCCAGGCGGTGGCCTCCGCCGTGGAGGCGCAACGCTCCTTCGACGAGGAGCACCGGATCGCGGTGACGTTGCAACGCAGCCTGCTGCCCCGGAAGATCCCGCGGATCACCGGCCTGGACCTGGCCGTGCGCTACGAGCCGGCCAGCGCCCAGACCGAGGTGGGCGGCGACTTCTACGAACTGGTGATGCTCGACGGCCACCTGCTGCTGGCCATCGGGGACGTGGCCGGTCACTCGCTGCACGCCGCCACCATCATGGCCGAGCTGCGACACGCGCTGCGGGCGTACGCGGTGGAGGGGCACCAGCCGGGCGAGATCCTGCACCGGGTCAACGAGCTGATGCGTACGCTGCTGCCCGACGAGCTGGCGACGATCTGCGTACTGCTGGTGGAGCCGACGACCGGTCACGTCCGGCTGGCCAGCGCCGGTCACCTGCCGCCGTTGATCGTGCAGGACGGCAAGGCCGAGTACGTGCAGCACGCCGCGCCGCTGCTCGGGGTACGCGCGCCCCGCCCCGCCGACCTGGAGTTCGTGCTGCCGGCCGGTGCGACGATGGTCTTCTACACCGACGGTCTGATCGAACGACGGGACGCCACCATCGACGAGGGGCTGACTGCCCTCTCGGCCTGCGCCAGCCAGGTCGACGACGACCTCGACCGGTTCTGCGAGCGGCTGCTCGTCGAACTGGCCCCGGACGAGATCCAGGACGACGTGGCCGTGGTCGCCCTGCGCCGGGGCGTGGGGTGACGGGCTTCCTCGGCGGTTTGAGGATGAGGATGGCCTGGACGCTCGGGGTGGCGCGGCGTGGGCGGCAGCGTAGTTTGGTTAGGATCTTCCGCGTCTTGAGTGTGTAGACGGCGCGTTCGCCGAGGGCTCGGACCATGGCGTGGTGTCGGCTGACGGACTTCTGCCTGCGGGCGGCGGTCAGGTCGTGCACCGAGCCGTTCAGTGTGGCCGAGGCCCGGAGCAGTCGCCTGGCGGCGTCGGCGAGGACCTGGATGTTGAGCCGTGGTGCTTGTGTTTGCCCGAGTAGTAGGGCTGCTGGTCGGGGACCCGGTCGATCGGGAGCAGCGTGCCGTTGAGGATCGCGTAGGCCAGCCGTACAGCCCGGCGCATGGCGGCGTTGAGGTCGTCGGCGCAGTGGGCGAGCAGGTCGACGGCCTCGACGCAGGTAGCGTCACACGGTGGTAACCGACACCTCGAAGCCGGCCGCGAGGCGGGTGAGGGTGTCACAGTTGTGCACGTGAGCCAGGGCGAGTATTGCTTGCCGTCCCGCGTCCAGGCGCCGTACGCGTCCACCAATCGGACGCGCGACCGGGTGACCTCGCGCCACGCGAGGCCGTCCACAGCAGCCACCGCGCAACGGCGCCCTGCGTTATGGCGAGCGGCCCGGCCACATATAGAGAACCGGCACGAGCAGCACCCGGACGATCGCGTGCGGGATTGCCTCGACCGTGTCCGGGGTGCCCAGAGCAGGACCACCTCGTCGCCGCGGGCGACCACGAACGGGCTGACGATCAGGACTGTGACCACCATGGTGAACAGCCAGTAACGGCCGGGACGGGCCAACGCGAACGAACAGGTAGGCAGCCTCTTGTCGGGCTGTGCCGGTGCTGAACCGGGCGGCGAGCCCACGCCAGGGCGCCGCGGGTAGCAGGGCGCGCCACGGCAGCCGGTGAGCGAGTCACGGGGGCTGCCGCAGGGCCTGGGCGAGATGGGGCGGCGCGGCAGAGGTCATGCCGCCGACGCTAGTGACCCGGCCAGGGCGGTCCCAGCCCGCTGGACACCGCTTCCCGGTATGGCCAGCACTACCTCGCCCGCCGGCGCCGGTCGTGGGCGCTCGCGGGATGCGGGATGCGGGATGTTGGACTTTCCCGCCTCCAGGAAGCCGCGAGATGCCGCATCCCGCGAGCGCTGGCCAGCCGGCCGGCCGGTTCAGGCGCGGCCGAGGCGGTCCAGGGTCCAGGCGTTGATGAACGCCTCCTCCCGCCAGGCGTCGTAGCGCCCGCTCGGCCCGCCGTGGCCCGCCTCCATCTCGGTCTTGAGCAGGTAGTCACCCTGCGGGGCGACCGCCCGCAGCCGGGCGATCCACTTCGCCGGCTCGTGGTAGAGCACCCGCGTGTCGTTGAGGCTGGTCATCGCGAGGATCGCGGGATAGTCCAGCGCGGCGACGTTCTCGTACGGCGTGTACGACTTCATGTACGCGTACACCTCGGGGTCGGCCAGCGGGTTGCCCCACTCCTCCCACTCGGTGACCGTCAGCGGCAGCGACGGGTCCAGGATCGTGTTGAGCGCGTCCACGAACGGCACCTGCGCGACGATGCCGGCGAAGGCGTCCGGTGCCAGGTTCGCCACCGCGCCCATCAGCAGCCCGCCTGCCGAGCCACCCCGGGCGACCAGCCGGTCCGGTGCCGTCCAGCCGGCCTTGGCCAGGTGCCGGGCACAGGCCACGAAATCGGTGAAGGTGTTCTTCTTGGCGAGCATCTTGCCGTGGTCGTACCACCGGCGACCCAGCTCGCCGCCGCCCCGGATGTGCGCCACCGCGAAGATCACCCCACGGTCCAGCAGGGACAGCCGGCCGACCGAGAACCACGGGTCCATGCTCGCCTCGTACGAGCCGTAGCCGTAGATGACGCAGGGCGCCGAACCGTCCCGGGGGGTGCCGCGCCGGTAGACCAGGGAGATCGGCACCTTGGTGCCGTCGTCGGCGAGCGCCCAGTCGCGCTGCTGCTCGTAGTCCTCCGACCGGTACACCTGACCGTCCGGCCCGGGCAGCACCGGTCGCTGGCGCAGCAGCGTCATCTCGCGGGTGACCAGGTCGTAGTCGTACACCGAGTCGGGCGTGACGAGCGAGGTGTAGCGCAGCCGCAGCCGCCCGGTGCGGTACTCGGGGTTGGCGTCCAGGCCGACCGTGTGCAGCGGCTCCGGGAACTCGATGTCGTGGGCGTCGCCGCCGCCGACGGGCAGCACCCGCAGCCCGGTCAGGCCGTTGCTGCGTACCGAGACGACCAGGTGGTCGGCGAAGGCGTCGACCGACTCCAGTCGGGTGCCCGGGGAGTGCTCGATCAGCGGCACCCAGTCGCCCGGGGCGTCGGCCGAGGTGTACGCGAGGGCGAAGTCCTCGGCGTCGTCGTTGTGCAGGATCAGGAACCGGTGACCATGGTGCTCCACCGAGTACTCGACACCCTGCCGGCGGGGCGCGATCACCGCTGGCTCGCCCGTCGGGTTGCCGGCCGGGATCACCCGCACCTCGCTGGTGAGCTTGCTGGCGATGTCGATGAGGACGAACCGCTCCGAGCGGGTCAGCTCCACCCCGACCCAGAACCGCTCGTCGTCCTCGGCGTGCACCACCACGTCGTCGTCGGCGGCGGTGCCGATCACGTGTCGCCAGACCCGGTTGGGTCGCCACGCCTCGTCCACCGTGACGTAGAACAGCACCGAGGCGTCGGCGGACCACGCGGTGCCGTAGAAGGTGCCGGGGATCTCGTCGGGCAGCAGCTCACCGGTGCTCAGGTCCTTGACCCGCAGGGTGAACCGCTCGTCGCCGGAGAAGTCGGTGGAGTAGGCCAGGTAGCGCCCGTCGGGGCTGATGTCGAAGGCACCGAGCGAGAAGAAGTCGCGTCCTTCGGCCAGTTGGTTGCCGTCCAGCAGCACCTGCTCGCCGTCCAGCGGAGCACCGTCGGCGCTGATCGGCGGGGTGGTCTCGTCGGGGTGGACCGCCCGGCGGCAGTGCACGCCGTACTGCTGGCCCTGGACCGTGCGGGTGTAGTACCAGTGCTGGCCCTTGCGGGTCGGCACGGACAGGTCGGTCTCCTGGGTCCGTCGCCGGATCTCCTCGAACAACTCCGTACGCAGCCCGGACAGGTGTGCCGTCCGGGCCTCGGTCCAGGCGTTCTCGGCGTTCAGATACTTGATCGTTTCCGGATCGTCCTTGGTGGCGAGCCAGGCGTACTCGTCGACGACGGTGTCGCCGTGGTGGACACGTTCGGTCGGCACCCGCCTGGCCGCGGGAACGGGGGTCTCGGTGGTCACGGCGTCACGTTACCGGCCGTAGCGACATGTGGCGCGGCGCAATTCCACCTCTGATCGTTCGAACACATGTACGATCGCCGGCATGGTGCCACCCCCTCCCGCCGGTGCGTCCGGTGTCCGCGACATCACCCGCCGACTGGCCGAGATCTGCGGTCCGCGCTTCGCCCGCCTCGCCGGCCCCGCCGACGAGGTGGCCGGCAGCACGGCCCGCTGGGTGGCCGTGCCCGGCGGTCCGCACGCCGCCGCGCAGGTGCTCCGGCTGGCCGCCCGGCACGACCTGAGCGTGGTGCCTCGCGGAGCCGGCACCAAGATCGACTGGGGTGCGCCGCCCGAGCGGGTCGACATCATGCTCGACACCGGGAGACTGGCCGGCATCGGCCATCAGGCCCCGGACCGGGGCACGGCCGAGATCGGCGCCGGTACGCCGCTGCGCGCGGTTCAGGCCATCCTGGAGCGCACCGGCCGGCGGCTGGCGCTGGACGCCCCCTCACCGGGCGCCACCCTCGGCGGGGTGCTGGCGGCGGACGAGGCCGGCCCGCTGCGGCACCGGCACGGCACCGCCTGCGACCAGCTCGTCGGCCTGCGCTACCTGGCCGCCGACGGTGAGCTGGCCGAGGCGGGTGGTGGAGCGGCCGGGCTGGCCGAGGCACGGCTGCTGTGCGGCTCGGAGGGCGCGCTCGGCGTGCTGGTCGGCGCGACGCTGCGGGTGCAGGCGGTGCCGGCCGCGCGGGTGTGGGTGACCCGACCGGTGTGGACCCCACTGGAGGTGCACGATCTGATCCAGGCGGTGCTCGCCGCCCGGCTCGACCCGGCCGCGATCGAGCTGGACCTGCCGGTCGGGTCCGGTTGCCGGCCCCGGCGGGACCGCCGCGCCGAGTCGATGGCGCTGCACCCGTCGATGACCGGGCGCGTGCCGACCGGCCCGGCGGGCACCGGTTCGCTCGTGGTGCTGCTTGAGGGCGGCCCCGCGGAGGTGGCGGAGCGGACCGACCGGCTGGTCGGTCTCCTCGGCTCCCGCGCGACGGTCGCCCGCACGGCACCTCCCTGGTGGCGCAGCTATCCCTTCGCCCCCGGCGACACGGCACTGCGACTGGAGGTGCCGATGACCGACCTGCACGCCGCGGTCTACGCCCTGCGTGACGCGGCCGGCGGCCCGGTGCCGGTACGCGGCTCGGCCGGGCTCGGCGTGGTGCACGCCGCCCTGCCCGGGGCGATGGCCCCGAGCCGGGTCGCGTCGATCCTGGCCGCGGTGCGTGGCGTGCTGCTCGCCCGACAGGGTCGGTGCGTGGTGCTCGCCGCCCCGCCGGCCGTCCGCCGCACCGTCGACCTGTGGGGCGAGCGCGCCAACCTGGCCCAGCTACGCGCCGTCAAGCAGCACCTGGACCCCACCCACCGCCTCGCCCCCGGCCGCCTCCCCGGCGGCCTCTAGGCCGAATCACCGGTCCGGCAGCGCGTCGTTGCGCAGGACGAGGATGGCGATGTCGTCGCGGGGTTCCTCGACCGAGAAGTTGATCGCGGTGGCGCGCAGCCGGGCCGCCACCACGTCCGCCGAGTAGCCGGCCAGCGGCGCGGCGGCGTCGCGCAGCCGCCCGGTGCCGAACAGTTCCCGACCCCGGCGACGCTCGGTCACCCCGTCGGTGTAGAAGACCAGGCAGTCGCCCGGCTCAAGACTGAGCTGCGCGGTGGGCGAGGCGATCGCGTCGAGCAGCCCGAGGGCGGTGCCACCGGTGCCGACGAAGGCGGCCGGACCGCCGCTGGACCGCAGCAGCACCGGCCGGTCGTGCCCGGCCAGGTGCAGCCCGACGTCGAGCTGGTCGCCCTCGCCCGGCCCGACCGCCGCCAACGCCAGCGTGCAGTAGCGGCCGGCACCCCGCTCGACGAGCGTCTCGTTGAGCCGGGCCAGCACCTCGGGCAGCGGCTTGCCGTCGCCGGCCAGCACCCGGATCACGTCCCGCACCAGCCCGGTGACCGCCGCCGCCTGCACGCCCTTGCCGGAGACGTCGCCGATCACCACCAGCCAGCGCCCGTCCGGCAGCGGCACCACGTCGTAGAAGTCGCCGCCGACGTCGACGTCCCCGCCGGTCGGCACGTACTCGGCGGCGAAGCCGATGCCCTCGACCACCGGCAGGACCGGCGGCAGCAACGACTGTTGCAGGGTCTGGGCGACCCGGCGGCGCTCGGCGTGGATCCGGGCGTTCTCGATGGCGAGTGCCGCCCGCCGGGCCACGTCCTCCAGCACGGCGATCTCGTCCGGGTCCTGCCGGTGCCGCTGGTGGCGTCCGACCGCCAGCGTGCCGAGGCGCTGCCCACGGGCGATCAACGGTACGGCGAAGCCTTCCATCGGCGCACCGAGCGGAGTGCGGGTGCCGTTGCGGCTGGCCTCACGCAGCCGGGCCAGGACGGAATCCGGGCCGGCCTCGCGGAGCGAGGCGTGCAGCTGCGGCAGCATCGACTCGTCGGCGTGGCTGGCCGCCGCGAGCCGGAGCCGGCCCCACTCGTCGGTGGTGTGCACCGCGCACCACTGGCCGAGCCGGGGCACCACCAGCTGCGGGACGAGCGCCATGGTCAGTTCCACGTCCAGCGACTGGGCGAGCAGCTCGCTGGCCTCGGCGAGGAAGGTCAGCCAGGCCTGCCGGCGTACGTCCGCCCGGCGCAGCCGGTCGTTCTCCAGGTGCAGCGAGAGCCGCTCAGCGGTCAGCATCGCCAGCGGCTGGGCGTACGCGGTGGGCGCGGCGTCCAGTTCCAGCTCACCGGCGTACGGGCGGTGCACGGCCAACGGCACCCGGAGCAGGTCGTTGCCGGCCCGGGGCTGACGGCCGTACCGGGCGAGGACCTGGGCACCCTGGCCGTCGCCGCGGTCCAGCCGCACCACGCCACCGGCGGCACCGACCATCTCCGCCACCCGGGTCAGCAGGCCGGCGGCGAAGTCCGGCAGCGGATCCTCGGCGTACGGGTCGGGGGTGGTCTGCATCAGCGCGTTCATCGCACCGGCGCTGGGTACGGCGGTCTGTCCGGCGCCGTCCGGTTGCGTGGCGCTCGCCGGTGGTGCGGGGGTGGTCGGCCCCTTCCCCCTGCGATCGGCTCGGTCCAGCCGGAACCACACACCCTTGCCGGTGCGCAGATAGGTGGTGCCCCAGCGGCTGGCGAAGTGGTCGACCAGCAGCAGCCCGCGCCCCCGCTCGGCGACCTCGGCGATGTCGGTGGCCAGGTTACGTACCCCGACGGTCAGCTCGTCGACCGGACCGGCGGCGAAGTCGGAGACCGTCACGGTCAGCCCCGCCTGGTCGGCGGTGACCTCGATGTCCAGTTCGGTGCGGGCGTGCTCGACCGCGTTCGTGGACAACTCGGTGGTCAACAGGAGTGCCTCGTTGAGCAGTTCGTCCAGGTCCGCCTCCGCGAGCACGGACCGCACGACCGCGCGGGCGGCGGCCGGCGTACGGCGGTCGGCGGGAAGCCGGACGCGCCGCACGTGCTCGTCTAGGCCCGTCCTCGTCGCGGGCCCCGCCTCCGCTGACACCCTCGTATCCTCCACCGACACTCCGCCGCTGCCAAGCCGATCACCACCGGCTCTTTGCCGTCGGACGGCGCCGTGCCGTGGCGTTTTCGAGGTCACGGGGACAATGATGGGGTGGCCGGTGGGAGCCGGTGGACCCCGAGGTGAGCGAGGAATGATGACCACGGCGAAACAGTCGGTGACCGCGGAGACCTCCGCCGCCGACCACGATGCGGTCCTCACCGAGCTGGCGGAGGCGCTACGGCGGGTCCGGGGCGGTGACCTCAAGGTGCGGTTGCCCCGGCGCTCGGGCGCGGCCGGTGAGGTGGCGGACGCCTTCAACGACGTGGTGTCGCTCCAGGAGCGGCAGCACCTGGACCTGCGCCGGATCAGTCGGGTCGTGGGCCGCGACGGCCGGCTGACCGAGCGCCTGGACGAGGAGGGGCTGGACGGCTCCTGGGCGGAGGGTCAGCGGGCGGTCAACTCGCTGATCGACGACCTGGGCCGGCCCACCACCGAGATCGCCCGGGTCATCGTGGCGGTCGCCGACGGTGACCTCACCCAGCACATGGCGCTGGAGATCGACGGTCGCCCGCTGCGTGGTGAGTACCTGCGCATCGGCCGCACGGTCAACACCATGGTCGACCAGCTCTCGTCGTTCTCCAACGAGGTGACCCGGGTGGCCCGGGAGGTGGGCACCGAGGGCAAGCTGGGTGGCCAGGCCGACGTCCGTGGCGTCGCCGGCACCTGGAAGGACCTCACCGACTCGGTGAACACCATGGCGTCGAACCTGACCGGTCAGGTGCGGTCGATCTCCCAGGTGGCGACCGCGGTGGCCAAGGGTGACCTCTCCCAGAAGATCACCGTCAGTGCTCGCGGCGAGGTCGCCGAGCTGGCCGACACGATGAACTCGCTGACCGACACGCTGCGTCTCTTCGCCGAGCAGGTGACGCGGGTGGCCCGTGAGGTGGGTACCGAGGGCAAGCTGGGTGGCCAGGCGGAGGTGCCGGGCGTCGCGGGCACCTGGAAGGACCTGACCGACAGCGTCAACTCGATGGCGTCGAACCTGACCGCCCAGGTGCGCAACATCGCTCAGGTCTCCACGGCGGTCGCCCGGGGTGACCTGTCGCAGAAGATCACCGTGGCCGCGCAGGGCGAGATCCTGGAACTCAAGGACACCGTCAACACGATGGTGGACCAGTTGTCGTCGTTCGCCGACGAGGTGACCCGGGTGGCCCGTGAGGTGGGTACCGAGGGCAAGCTGGGCGGTCAGGCGCAGGTACGCGGCGTCTCCGGCACCTGGCGTGACCTCACCGAGAACGTCAACCAGCTCGCCGGCAACCTGACCAGCCAGGTCCGCAACATCTCCCAGGTCTCCACCGCCGTCGCCAAGGGCGACCTGAGCCAGAAGATCACTGTCGACGCCCGGGGCGAGATCCTGGAGCTGAAGAACACCGTCAACACGATGGTGGACCAGTTGTCGTCGTTCGCCGACGAGGTGACCCGGGTGGCCCGTGAGGTGGGTACCGAGGGCAAGCTGGGCGGTCAGGCGCAGGTCAAGGGCGTCAGCGGTACGTGGCGGGATCTGACCGACAACGTGAACTCGATGGCGTCGAACCTGACCAGCCAGGTGCGGAACATCGCCTCGGTGACCACGGCCGTCGCGCGCGGTGACCTGTCGCAGAAGATCACGGTGGATGCCCGGGGTGAGATCCTGGAGTTGAAGTCGACGGTGAACACGATGGTGGATCAGCTGTCGTCGTTCGCCGACGAGGTGACCCGGGTGGCCCGTGAGGTGGGCACCGAGGGCAACCTCGGCGGTCAGGCGCAGGTCAAGGGCGTCAGCGGTACGTGGCGGGATCTGACCGACAACGTGAACTCCATGGCGTCGAACCTGACCGCCCAGGTGCGCAACATCGCCCAGGTCTCCACGGCGGTGGCCAAGGGCGACCTGAGCCAGAAGATCACCGTGGATGCCCGGGGCGAGATCCTGGAGTTGAAGTCGACGGTGAACACGATGGTGGATCAGCTGTCGTCGTTCGCCGACGAGGTGACCCGGGTGGCCCGTGAGGTGGGCACCGAGGGCAAGCTGGGCGGTCAGGCCCAGGTACGCGGCGTCGCCGGCACCTGGCGGGATCTGACCGACAACGTGAACTCGATGGCGTCGAACCTGACCAGCCAGGTGCGCAACATCGCCTCGGTCACCACCGCCGTGGCCAACGGTGACCTGTCGCAGAAGATCACGGTCGACGCGCAGGGCGAGATCCTGGAGCTGAAGAACACCGTCAACACGATGGTGGACCAGTTGTCGTCGTTCGCCGACGAGGTGACCCGGGTGGCCCGGGAGGTGGGCACCGAGGGCAAACTGGGTGGTCAGGCGCAGGTCAAGGGGGTCTCCGGCACCTGGCGTGACCTCACCGAGAACGTCAACCAGCTCGCCTCGACGCTCACCACCCAGCTCCGGGCGATCGCCCGGGTCTCGACCTCCGTGACCCGGGGTGACCTCACCCAACGGATCGCGGTGAAGGCCCAGGGTGAGGTCGCCGAGCTGAAGGACAACATCAACCAGATGATCGTCACCCTGCGGGAGACGACCCACAAGAACGCCGAGCAGGGGTGGCTCGACTCCAACCTGGCCCGCATCGGCGGGCTGCTCCAGGGTCAGCGTGATCTCGGCGAGGTCTGCCGGATGATCATGCAGGAGGTCACTCCGCTCGTCGACGCGCAGCTCGGCGCGTTCTTCCTGGTGGACAACTCCGAGGGCGTGATGCGGCTGCGGTTGACCGCCTCGTACGGCTATGTGTCCCGGGGGCACGACGTGACCTTCGGACCGGGCGAGGGGCTGGTCGGCCAGGCCGCGCTGTCCCGGCGCACCATCCGGGTCGGCGCCGTACCGGACGGCCGGATCACGCTGCGGTCCGGGCTGGCCGACACCCCACCGGCGGACCTGGTCATCCTGCCGGTCCTGTTCGAGGGTGAGCTGCTCGGCGTGATCGAGTTCGCCACCGTCACACCCTTCTCCGAGCTGCACCTGTCGTTCCTGGAGCGGCTGGTCTCCACCATCGGCATCGCGGTCAACACCATCCAGGCGAACCGGCGTACGGAGGAACTGCTGGCCCAGTCGCAGCGGCTGGCGCACGAGTTGCAGGAGCAGTCGGCGGAGTTGCAGCGGACCAACGCCGAGCTGGAGGACAAGGCCAAGCTGCTGTCGGAGCAGAAGGCGAACATCGAGACCCAGAACCGGGAGATCGAACTGGCCCGGCTGGGCCTGGAGGACAAGGCGCAGCAGCTCACCCGGGCCTCGGCGTACAAGTCGGAGTTCCTGGCGAACATGAGCCACGAGCTGCGTACGCCGCTGAACTCGCTGCTGCTGCTGGCCCGGCTGCTGATGGAGAACTCGGAGCAGAACCTCACGCCGAAGCAGATCGAGTTCGCCCGCACGATCCACGGCTCCGGGTCGGACCTGCTACGCCTGATCGACGACATCCTGGACCTGTCCAAGATCGAGGCCGGGCGGATGGACGTCGAGCCGACCGAGGTCCGGTTCACCGAGATCTGCACCTACGTGGAGCAGGCGTTCGCCCCGCAGGCCGAGGAGAAGGGCCTGGACTTCCAGGTACGCATCGGCAAGGACCTGCCGCCGGCCGTGGTGACCGACGCGCAGCGGCTCCAGCAGGTGCTGCGCAACCTGCTGTCGAACGCGGTGAAGTTCACCGACAACGGTGCGGTGACCCTGCGCATCTCCCGAGCGCCGGAGCACGCGGTGTTCGACGTGCCGGCGCTGACGAACGCCCGACAGGTGATCGCCTTCACGGTGATCGACACCGGCATCGGGATCTCCGACGACAAGCTGTCGCTGATCTTCGAGGCGTTCCAGCAGGCGGACGGGACCACCAGCCGCCGGTACGGCGGTACCGGGCTGGGCCTGTCGATCAGTCGCGATCTGGCCCGGTTGATCGGTGGCACCATCACGGTCGCCTCGGCACCCGGTCAGGGATCGACGTTCACGCTCTACCTGCCCGACGTGCTGGCGCCGGACGCGGTGGTGGCACCCGCCCCACCGTCACCGCAGCGGGCGGGGCTGCCGTCCTCGCTGCTGATGCCGCCGATGGAGCTGCTGTCGGAGGCACCCGAGGCACCGAAGACCCGTCAGCTGGACGGTGCGACCGTGCTGATCGTCGACGACGACGTGCGTAACGTCTTCGCGTTGACCAGCGCGCTCGAACTGCACGGCATGACCGTGCTGTACGCCGACAACGGCGCCGACGGGGTCCGTCTGTTGGCCGAACACCCGGAGGTCGATATCGTCCTGATGGATGCGATGATGCCCGATCAGGACGGATACGAGACAACCCGGCAGATCAGGCGTAACCACCGGTTCGCGGACCTGCCGATCGTGTTCCTGACCGCGAAGGCGATGCCGGGCGACCGGGAGTCGGCGATCGCGGCCGGAGCCAGCGATTACATCACCAAGCCGGTCGACCTGGACCAACTGATCGAGCTGATGGGGACCTGGATCAGTGGCAGCCGTACCGAGGAGGGCTCGTGACGCAGGTGGCGAAGGCGCTGCTGGTCGATGATCGCCGGGAGAACCTGATGGCCCTGGAGGCGATCCTCCAGGGGCTGCCGGTGCAGTCGGTCGCCGTGGAGAGCGGTGAGGCGGCGCTGAAGCAGTTGCTCGTGGACGACTTCGCGGTGATCCTGCTGGACGCCCAGATGCCGGACATGGACGGGTTCGAGACGGCCAGCCACATCAAGCGGCGGGAGCGTACCCGGCACGTTCCGATCATCTTCCTGACCGCTGCCGACCGGGACGCTCAACTGGCCCTGCGCGGCTACGCGGCCGGTGCGGTGGACTACCTCACCAAGCCGTTCGACCCCTGGGTGCTGCGGGCCAAGGTCTCCGTCTTCGTCGAGCTGTGGACCAAGACCCGCCAACTGGCCGCGCAGTCCGAGATGGTCCGCGAGCGCGACGCCCAGTGGCGGTTGCTCACCAACGCCGTCGACGAGGCCACCACCCTGCTCCGCGACACCGACGACCCGGAGTCCCACTCCCGCGCCGTAACCCTCCTGGAACAAGCCCGCTGGGGCACCACCCCCGACTAACCCACCCATCCCACCCCACCCCCGACCGCGTTGATCATGAGGTTAGCGGCACTTTCAAAGATCAAGATCGCCGCTAACCTCATGATCAACAAGGGTCTGCGGGGGTGGGACGGGGGTCAGGGGGTGGGGGTGTCGTTGCGGATCATCAGGGCGCTGCGTAGGCCGGTGATGTCCAGGACGCGGAGCAGGAACTCGCCGACGTTCGTCAGCACGAGCAGGCTCTGGGCGTGGCTGGCCTTGCGGCTGAGGACGACCAGGGTGCCCAGACCCTGCGAATCGCAGAACGTCACGCCCGCGAGATCCAGCACGATCCGGGGCGGGGGCTCGGTGAGAACCTCGTTGACGACGGTCGACAGCTGGGCGGCCGTTTGCATGTCGATCTCACCGGCAAGGCGCAGCACTGCTTCGTCGCCCGTCCGGTGTACGGTGATGGACAGTTCGGCACGATCCACCGGGTCAGCCTATCGCGATCTCCGTCGCCCGGCCTGTCGAGGCGTGCCGTCCCGGCGCAGCGTGCCGGGGGTGAGCCCGGTAACCCCAAGCCGGGGTGGCTGCCGATCCGCAGCCGGGCGCTGACACAATGGCGGCATCGTGACCGAGGTGTTTACCGCCGGATCCGACCGCTACCCGGTCGACGCGCCGGCCTCAGCGGCCCTGTTCGACCGCGCCTGCGCCATCGTGCCGGGCGGGGTGAACTCACCTGTGCGCGCCTTCCGGGCGGTCGGCGGCACCCCACGCTTCATGGTCCGGGGTGAGGGCCCGTGGCTCCATGACGCGGACGGTCGCCGTTACGTCGACCTGGTCTGCTCCTGGGGCCCGCTGATCCTGGGCCACGCCCACCCCGAGGTGGTCGCGGCCGTGCAGGCCGCCGCCGCCAACGGCACCAGTTTCGGTACGCCCACCCCCGGCGAGGTCGAGCTGGCCGACGAGATCGTCGCGCGTACCCCGGTCGAGCAGGTCCGGCTGGTCAACTCGGGCACCGAGGCGACCATGTCGGCGATCCGCCTGGCCCGTGGTTACACCGGCCGCTCGAAGATCATCAAGTTCGCCGGCTGCTACCACGGGCACGTCGACGCGCTGCTGGCCGCCGCCGGCTCCGGCGTGGCCACCCTGGGCCTGCCCGATTCGCCGGGAGTCACCGGCGCGGCGGCCGGCGAGACGATCGTGCTGCCCTACAACGACGTGACCGCCGTCGAGGCGGCCTTCGCCGCCGAGGGCCAGCACATCGCCGCCGTGATCACCGAGGCCGCGCCGGGCAACATGGGTGTGGTCGCTCCCCGCGACGGGTTCAACGCCCAGTTGGCCCGGATCGCCCACGCGCACGGCGCACTGCTGATCGTCGACGAGGTGATGACCGGGTTCCGGGTCTCCCGCGCCGGCTGGCACGGACTCGACCCGGTCGAGGCGGACCTGTGGACGTACGGCAAGGTCATGGGCGGTGGGCTGCCCGCCGCGGCGTTCGGCGGGCGGGCGGAGATCATGTCGCGACTGGCGCCCGCCGGCCCCGTCTACCAGGCCGGCACCCTCTCCGGGAACCCGCTCGCCTGCGCGGCCGGGCTGACCACGCTGCGGCTCGCCGACGACGCGCTCTACCGCCGGCTGGACGACACGGCCGCCACGGTGGGCAGGCTCGCCACCGACGCGCTGGCCGCCGCCGGGGTCCCACACCGACTGTCGTACGCGGGCAACATGTTCTCGATCTTCTTCACCGACGCCGACGTGGTCGACTACGACAGCGCCCGCACCCAGCAGGTGCCGGCGTTCAAGGCGTTCTTCCACGCGATGCTCGCCGCCGGGGTCTACCTGCCGCCGAGCGCGTTCGAGTCCTGGTTCGTCTCGGCGGCGATCGACGATGCCGCCCTGGAACAGCTCGCCGGCGCGCTGCCGACGGCGGCCAACGCGGCGGCAGCGGCCGGTCACGGGGGGTAGCGGTGAGCGCGAGGAGTGAGCCGGTTTTGCGAGCCCCGCAGTCGCGAACAAGGGGGCGTAACGGTGAGTAAGACGGTGGTCCATGTGCTTCGGCACGGCGAGGTGTACAACCCGGAGGGCATCCTCTACGGCCGCCTGCCCGGTTTCCGCCTCAGCGAACTGGGCGTCCAGATGGCCAAGGCCGCCGCGCAGGGGCTCGCCGAACGCGAGGTCGTGCACGTGGCGGCCAGCCCGCTGGAACGCGCGCAGCAGACCGCCGAGCCGATCGCCGCCCAGTTCCGGCTGCCGGTCGGGGTGGACGAGCGGCTGATCGAGAGCGCCAACTGGTTCGAGGGCAAGAAGGTCTCCCCGGGCGACGGCTCGTTCCGCGACCCGCGCAACTGGTGGGTGCTGCGTGACCCGGTGACCCCGTCGTGGGGCGAGGCGTACCGGGCGATCGCCGAGCGGATGTTCGCCGCGCTGCACGCCGCCCGGATCGCCGCCGAGGGCCGGGAGGCCGTCCTGGTCTCCCACCAGCTGCCGATCTGGACGCTGCGCCGCTACGTGGAGCGCAAGCGGCTGTGGCACGACCCACGTCGCCGGCAGTGCGGACTGGCCTCGCTCACCACGTTCCACTTCGACGGCGCCAAGATCGTCGGCATTGGCTACTCCGAGCCGGCCGCGCACCTGGTGGCGATGTCGCCGACCGCGCGGACGGCCAAGGGGGCCTGAGATGGGTGCCGGGAGGCTGGCCGCTGGCCTGCTCGCCACCGCGACCGCCGCGGTGGTCCTGACCGGCTGCACGGCCGACGGTAGGGAGTCCGCCTGCGACAGCGCCGGCGGCATCGTCGAGTGCGCCCCAGAGCAGCGCTCCGCCGCCCCGAAGATCGCCGGTGAGCTGCTGGCCGGCGGTTCCTACGACGTGGCCGACCAGCGGGGCAACGTCGTGGTGGTCAACTTCTGGGGCTCCTGGTGTGCGCCGTGCCGGGCCGAGGCCGACGACCTGGAGAACACCTACCAGGCGACGAAGGACTCCGGGGTGACCTTCCTCGGCATCAACGTGCAGGACAGCCGGGACAAGGCCATCGCCTTCGAGGAGGGCCGGGTCAGCTACCCGAGCATCTTCGACCCGGGCAGCCGGCTCGCCCTCGACATGGACATCCCGCCGAACACCATCCCGGCCACCGTCGTGCTGGACCGGGAGGGCCGCATCGCCACGGTAATCCGGGCGGCGGTCCGGCAGGAGGGGCTGCAACCCATCGTCGAGCGGATCGCCGCCGAGACACCCGCCCCGGCCGGTCAGCGCTGATGGGCGGGACATTCGGTCAGCTCGCCGAGTCCGGCCCGTTGCTGCTGGCGTTGGGCGCGGCGGCGCTGGCCGGTCTGGTCAGCTTCCTGTCGCCGTGCGTGCTGCCGCTGATGCCCGGCTACCTCTCGTACGTCACCGGCCTGGCCGGCACGGACCTAGAAGGTCGGCAGGAGCCGACGCCAGCGGAGTCACCAGGTGGCGGTGGCGTCGGCACGGCCGTACGGGAACGCAGCCGGGTCGTCCCGGCGGTGAAGGGCCGGGTGCTGGCCGGGACGCTGCTGTTCATCGCCGGCTTCACTGTCGTGTTCACCGCCACCGCGGTCCTGTTCAGCGGGGTCGGCCGGGTCTTCTTCGACCACGAACGGACGCTGGAGATCATCGTCGGCGGGCTCATCGTCGTGCTCGGTCTGGGCTACCTCGGTGCGCTGCCCGGGTTCCAGCGTGAGTTCCGGATCAACCGGCTACCCGCCGCCGGGCTGCTCGGCGCGCCCGTGCTCGGTGCCGTGTTCGCGCTGAGCTGGGTGCCGTGCACCGGTCCCACCCTGGCCGCGGTGCTCGGCATGGCCACCACCAGCGGGCAGACCGACCGGGCGGTGGTGCTGGCCGTGGCGTACTGCCTCGGGCTGGGCCTGCCGTTCGTCGTCTTCGGGTTGGGCTTCAACCGCCTGCTGGGGGTCTTCCGGACGGTGCGTCGGCACAGCCGCTGGGTCACCCGGATCGGCGGGGCGCTGCTGATCCTGATCGGGCTGGCGCTGGTCACCGGCGGCTGGACCAACGTGGTGATCTGGTTGCAGACCACCGTCGGGGTGGGCAACTTCGAGGTGGGCATCTGATGACTGCCGTGGATGACCGGCCCGCCACCCCGGCCGAGGCGCCCCGGCGCCGCCCCAACCCGCTGCTCGCGCTGCTGCGCAACTCGTGGCGGCAGCTGACCAGCATGCGTACGGCGCTGGTGCTGCTCTTCCTGCTCGCCGTCGCCGCGATCCCCGGGTCGGTGCTGCCGCAGCGTGGGGTCAACCCGGAGGACGTACGCGACTTCTACACCGCCAACCCCGACCTGGCTCCGCTGCTCGACCGGGTGGGCGCGTTCGAGGCGTTCAGCTCGGTCTGGTTCTCCGCGATCTACCTGCTGCTGTTCACCTCGCTGATCGGGTGTATCACGCCCCGGCTGCGCGACCACGTCCGGGCGCTGCGGGCCCGGCCGCCGGCCGTACCGAAGAGGTTGGAGCGGCTGCCGCAGCACGCGGTGGTGCCCGCGCCCGAGGGCGGCGCGGCGGCGGTCGCGGAGACGCTGCGGCGACGGCGGTGGCGGGTGACGGTACGCGGTGACGAGGTCTCCGCCGAGAAGGGCTACCTCAAGGAGACCGGCAACCTGATCTTCCACAGCTCGATGGTGCTGGTGCTGGTCGGTGTCGCGCTCGGTTCCTGGTACGGCTGGCACGGCAACCGGCTGCTGGTCGCCGGAGCGGACCAGGTCTTCTGCAACACCCGCCAGCAGTACGCCGAGGCCAAGTTCGGACCGCGCGTCGGTGACGACCTGCCCCGGTTCTGCATGCAGTTGGACGAGTTCGACGCGCGGTTCCTGCCGAACGGCCAGGCGTCCTCGTTCAACGCGAAGGTGACCGTGGACGAGGACGGCGGCGCGCCGCGCCAGGCCGAGTTCTCGGTCAACTCACCGTTGCGCCTCGACGGCGCGAACGTCTACCTGCTCGGGCACGGCTACGCCCCGGTGATCCGGTACACCGACCGGTTCGGCCGCACGCAGACCAGCGCCGTGCCGTTCCTCACCACCGGTGACATCGGGCTGACCGGTGAGGGACTGGCCGCCTTCCCGGACGCCAACGTCGACCCGGAGACCGGCGAGCGGAACCCGGACCTCCAGGTGGCCTTCTCCGGGCTCTACCTGCCGACCGCACCGCAGCAACCGCCGTTCGTCCGCTCGGAGCATCCGACCGAGCAGAATCCGCTGCTCGACCTGGTGGCGTACCGGGGGAACCTGGGACTCGACGCCGGCATCCCCGGCTCGGTCTACCAGCTCGACCAGCGTCAGGTACGCAACGGCCGGCTCACCGAGATCGGCGCGAAGCAACTGCGGATCGGGGAGAGCTGGACGCTGGACGACGGCACCACCGTCGAGTTCGTGGCCACGCAGCGGTACATCGTGCTGTCGGTACGGCACGACCCGGGCATGATGCTGCTGCTGGTCAGCTCCATCGGGCTGGTGCTGGGGCTGATGGGTTCGCTGTTCGTCAGGCGTCGGCGGGTGTTCGTCCGGCTGCTGCCGGCTGCGCCGGGTGACCCCGGCGGTGGATCTCCGACGGGCGGTAGTAGTTTGGTCGAGGTGGCTGGTCTGCCGCGTACCGAGCATCCCGGGTTCGCCGCCGAGTTCGCCCAACTGGTCACCGCGATCGGTGGACGATCCGGTGACGCCGGCACCGACCCGGGCGCGCCGGCCCGGGCACGGGAAGGAGCCGAGTGATGTCCGCACTCTCCGATCAGCTGGTGTCGATCGCCACGCTGGTGTACCTGCTGGCGATGATCAGTCACGCCGTCGAGTACGCCCTGGGCAACTCGCGCGCCAGGGCGGTCGCGGCACCGTCCCGCGAGCTGGTCGGTGCGGGGGTGGGCGCGGGCCCGACCGTTGCGGTGACGGCTGGTGGCGCTGTGGTGGGCCCGGCCGGTCGAGCCGGACGCGCCGCGCGGCGGGCGGAGCTGGGCGGTCGGATCGCGGTCGGGTTGACCGCCGTGGCCGCCGCGCTGCACCTGGCGGCCCTGGTCACCCGCGGCCTCGCCGCCGACCGGATGCCGTGGGGCAACATGTACGAGTTCGTGCTGACGGTCTCGTTCATCGGGGTCGCCGCCTGGCTGACCGTGCTGGTGAAGTGGCCGTTCCTGCGCCGCCTCGGGCTGTTCCTGACGCTGGTGATGGTGCTGCTGGTGGCCACCGCCGAACTGGTGCTCTACACCCCGATCGTGCCGCTGGTGCCGGCGCTCAACTCGTACTGGTTCGTCGTGCACGTGTCGACGATCGTCTTCGCGTCCGGTCTGTTCCTGCTGGGCGTGGTGCCGGCGGCGGCGTACCTGATGCGGGCGGGTTACGAGGACGGCAGGCGCAGCTTCCCGTACACCCTGGCGAAGCGGCTGCCGGCGGCAGCCGGGCTGGAACGGCTCACCTTCGTGCTGCACGCCTTCTCGTTCCCGATCTTCACCTTTGCGGTCATCGCCGGGGCGATCTGGGCCGAAGCGGCCTGGGGCCGCCCGTGGGCCTGGGACCCGAAGGAGACCTGGGCGTTCATCTCCTGGGTGGTGTACGCCGGCTACCTGCACGCCCGGGCCACGCCGAGCGTGCGCCGGAGCACGGCCACCTGGCTGGCCATCCTCGGCTTCCTGACCGTGCTGATGAACCTCTTCGGCGTGAACATCTTCTTCGAGGGCCTGCACTCCTACGGCGGCCTCTGACCCGCAAGACGTATAACTGCACTTATAATAACTGTGGTTATACATCTTGCAGGATGGTGGTCGTGAGCCTCATCAAGCCTCCAGAGATCTTCGATCGAGAAGTCGAGTGGGCCGAGTTGGCCCGGTTCGCCACCGACGAACGGCCCGGCGCCACGTTGGGCGTGGTCAGCGGACGCCGCCGGCAAGGGAAGACCCTCCTGCTGTACGAGTTGGCGCGCGCCACGGGCGGCTTCTACTTCGGGGCTACCGAGGCGACTTCGACGGAATCGCTTCGGCGGCTCGGGGAGGCGCTTGGCCGGTACACGGACAGTCCAGGTCCGGTGCACCTGGCGGACTGGTCGAGTGCTGTCGACGCGCTGTTGGCCCTGGGCCGGTCTCGGCCGGTCCCGGTGGTGATCGACGAATTCCCCTACCTGGCTCGGGCGAGTCGCGACCTGCCGTCGGTGATCCAGCATGCGTTCACGCCGGGCCGACCCGAGCGGACCGGCTCGCATACCCGCCTTCTACTGTGCGGCTCCGCGCTTTCCTTCATGGGCGGGTTGCTGGCCGGCTCCGCGCCGCTCCGGGGGCGGGCCGGGCTCGAACTGCCGGTCGCTCCCCTCGACTATCGGGCGGCCGCGGCCTTCTGGGAGGTCAGTGATCCGTTGCTCGCGGCCAAGGTGTTCGCAATCGTGGGTGGCACACCGGCCTATCGCCGGGAGTACGTCCAGGACGACGCACCGGAAGGGCCTGACGACTTCGATGACTGGGTGGTGCGTGCCGTGCTGAATCCCGCCCGGCCGCTCTTCCGCGAGGCGCGGTACCTCCTCGCTGAGGATCCGGATCTGCGGGACGCGGCGCTCTATCACTCCGTTCTCGCGGCGGTGGCCGAGGGGAACGGCACGCGCGGCGGGATCGCTGGCTTCATCGGGCGCAAGAGCACTGACCTGCACCACCCGCTCACCGTGCTGGAGGATGCCGGTCTCCTGGTTCGGGAGCCGGACCCGCTGCGTAGCGGCCGTAGCCGTTACCGCATCAACGAGCCCTTGATTACCTTCTATCAGGCGGTCATGCGGCCGGCCTGGACGGCCTTGGAGCAGCGGCGGGGCCCGGAGGTCTGGCGACGTTCCCAGCGGCGGTACGCCAGCGCGGTGCTCGGTCCGTCGTTCGAAGAGGTGGTCCGGCAGTGGGCAGTACGTTTCGCCGCTCCCGAGACGTTTGGCGGCATCGCCGCCGAGGCGAGTCCCGCCGTTCTCGTCGATCAGGTCAGCCGGACCAGTCTGGAACTGGACCTCGTCGCGCTCGGCGAGCCGCCACTCGGCGACGGGCCACGCCCGCTGCTCGCCGTCGGCGAAGTCAAGTGGGGGCGGATGTTGGGCCTGGCTGACCTGGACCGGCTCGCCCGGGCGCGAGACCTGCTCGTCGCTCGTCCTGGTCTGGACGCCCGGGACACCCGGTTGCTGCTGGCCAGTGGCGCGGGGTTCACCGATGACCTGTGGGCGGCCAGCCGCCACCGGTCCGACGTGATCCTCGCCGACCCCACGCGTCTCTACACCGCAGACTGACCCGTGACCTGGATCTGTCGATGTTCCGCCGATGCTGCGGTGAGGCGCGCACCCATGGCCACCATGCTGCCGTCTCAGCTTGGATCTAGGGCCGACAGCGGCCGGTGCAGGGTGTCGCTCACCCGCAGGGTGACCTGGTAGGCGACCTCCGGTACATCGGACAGCTCGATGCGCTCGGACCGCAGTGCGAGCTGTGCGTGCAACTCGCGGGCGATGGCGTCGCGCAGCTCGACCTGTAGCGGCGACAGCCCGTCCGGCTGGCCCACGACGTACGCATCCGACATGCCGTAATGCTGTCGTCGCCCGCCGTCCCGGTCCACTGCTGGTGAGATTTCCCCCAGGTGCGTCGAGATCTTGGACATTTCCCGGTCAGCGGAGGGCTTGGCGGGAGAGGAAGTCGGCTCGGCGGATCACCTCGGGCAGGCGGTAGCGGCGGCTCAGATCGAGCGTGATCGTGGTCGCCAGGTCGAGGCTGGTGCGGTGACCGACCGAGACGAACACCGGCTTGACGTCGGTCTGGGTACGCAGCACCCGACCCAGCACCTCGTCGCCCTCGCGCAGCGGCGACCAGTCGCCCCGCCGGGTGCCCGGCTCGTCGTACGCACCGACGAAGGGCGTCTTCGCCACCCCGAAGGTGGGCAGCCCGGTCAGCACGCCCAGGTGGCAGGCGAGCCCGAACCGCCGGGGATGGGCGACGCCGTACCCGTCGCAGACCACCACCTCGGGCTGGTGGTCGAGCCGGCCCAGCGCCGTCAACAGGATCGGCACCTCCCGGAAGGCCAGCAGCCCCGGCACGTACGGGAAGCTCACCTGGCCGGGTACCACGGCTGACTCCACCTCGGCACCGTCGGCCAGGTCGATGACCACGGCGGCGGCGACGATCCGGGGCGAGTCCTTGTGGTACGACACGTCCACACCCGCGACCAGCCTCGGCGCCGCGTCCAGGCAGTCAACCAGGTCGAGGCGCTGCCGCAACTCCTGCTGAATCCGCTCCGCCTCCGCCACGGAAATCGGCGAGCTGGCCGCCGCGCCCCGGCCCTCGGAGATGGCCTCAGCGCCCCGGCCCTCGGAGGCGGCCGACGCGCCCGGTTTCTCGACCACCGCCGGCTTGTCGTCGGAGCAAGGCCGGTCGGCGGGGACGGTCGTCATGAGGTGCGAGCGTACGACCAATCGGTACCTGACAGGTCGTCGCCGACGGCCCGACGGCCCGAGGGCCCGACGGCCGGGCGGTCAGTCGGTGGGTTGTGGGCGGGGTGCGCGGGGCGCGGCCCAGCCGAGGAAGCGGTCGTGCAGCGCGGCCGGCTTCGGTGCGTCGTGCGGGTTGAGGCGGTACAGGTCGTCGACGGCGTCGTACAGCGTCCCGGCCAGGTAGATCGACAGGGCCACGTGGCTGTCCCGGTACTCGGCGAGAAGGGCCAGCCGGGCGGTGGCGCAGGGCCACGGTGCGGCGCAGGCTCGACACAGCCAGAGCGGCCGGAGCGGTACGTGGAACCGCGCGGTCATCTGCCTACCTCCTCTGGAGGCGGGGCCGTCCGTCGCCGACGTGCCGGACGGCCCCGCTTCGGTCGCGCCCGTCCTTTTCGGGTCGGATCCGGGCGGTTCCGATGGGGACAGTCTGGCCAGATGCCGACTACGCTCGGAAGGCAATCGATCGCCCTGTGTGCCTGGCGTGGCCGCCGGTGAGGGCGGTGAGAACGCGGGACACGTGGGTGAGGAGTGGTGCGGGTGGACGAGCGGTCGCGGGTGCTGATCGAGGAGCTGCGGCACATGCGGGCGGCGCGCAAGGTGACCCAGGAGGAGCTGGCTCGGGCGATCAACTACTCGCCGTCCACGGTGGCCATGGTGGAGACCGAGGCGCGCAAGCCGCCACCCGACTTCTGGGAGCGGGCGGACGCGGCGCTCGACACCGGTGGCGCGTTCGTCCGGATGCTGGCCCGGCTCGGTTCGCCGCAGTGGATGCGGGAGTGGGAGGCCAACGAGCGGCAGGCCACCGTGCTGCGCTCGTTCCAGAACACGGTGGTGCCGGGGCTGCTGCAAACCTCGGCGTACGCCCGCGCGCTGTTCCGCAGCGTCGGCCTCTACGACGACGCGGAGGTGGAGCGGCGGGTGGAGGCGCGACTGGCCCGGCAGGCGGTGCTCGCCGGCGAGCGACCGCCGCAACTGGTCACCGTGCTCGATGAACACGTGCTGCGCCGCCCGGTCGGTGGGCCGGTGGTGATGCGCGAGCAACTGTGGCGGCTGGTCAAGCTGGCCACCGAGCACGCCCGGGTACGACTGCACGTGGTGCCCGCCTCGGTCGGCGCGTATCCGGGTGTCGCCGGGGCCTTCGTGCTGGCTACCCTTCCGGGTGGGGAGGATGTGGCCTATCTGGACGATCAGCTCAAGGGGCAGGTGATCGACCACACCGAGGACGTGCTGGCGATCCGGGCCTCCTGGGAGGCGATCCAGGGCGAGGCGCTGCCGCCCCGGCAGTCGATCGAGTTGTTGACGGAGGTGGCGGAGTCATGGCGGAGCTGACCGACGCCCGGTGGCGCACCAGCACCCGGAGCAGCACCAACGGCGGAGACTGCGTCGAGGTGGCCGACAACCTGCCCGGCCTGGTCGCGGTCCGGGACAGCAAGGACCGCGACGGCGCGGTGCTGACCTTCGGCCCGGCGGCCTGGCGGGCGTTCCTGGAGGTGCTCCCGGTCAGCCGGTGAACCAACCCGGGATGTCGAGCCGGAACCAGTTGGCGGGGGTGACTCTCCGCAGGTCGTCCTCGATGGCGGCCACCCGATCCGCGCCGAGCGCTTCCGTCCAGCGCTGCCGCAGCTCGTCGAAGACGACCGCCGACCGGCGCAGCCCGTCGAGCCCGTACGGGGTCAGCCGGACCAGCTTGCGCCGGGCGTCGCGGGGGTCGTCGGCGCGTTCCAGGTAGCCGAGGGCGACCAGTCGGTCGACGGTCTTGCCGGCGGCCTGCTTGGAGACGCCCAGTCGGTTGCCCAGTTCGGAGGCGGTGGTGCCGTCGGTGCCGACGGCCTGGAGCACGAATCCGTGCAGCGGACGCAACTCCGGATGGCCCTGCCGGGCCAGCTCGGCGTGCAGGTCGTCGATGAGCGTCCGGAAACCGGCAAGCAGCAGCAGCGGCAGCACGAAGCCGGGGCGCGGGGGATCAGGCGTTGGCAATTTCGACAACCTGGTTTACGGTTTGGTCAACCACGTTGACCAAACTACGGCAAGGGGTGTCACCATGTCCACGTACGCCTTCACCACCCACACCGTCGACACCGCTCCGGAGGCCGCCCGGCCCACCATGGCCGGGGTGCACCGCAGGATCGGTTACCTGCCCGGCGCGGTCGGCCTGATGGCCGAGTCGCCCGAACTGCTCACCGGCTTCCTGACCGCGAACGCCAGCTTCGAGAGCTGCGCGCTGGACCCGATCCAGCGGGAGGTCGTGGTGCTCACGGTCGCCGGCCGCAACGAATGCCACCTCTGCGTGGCCATGCACACCGCCACCCTCGTCCGGCACGGCGCCGCCGCCGAGCTGATCGACGCGCTGCGTGCGGGAGCGACGCTGCCCGACGAGCGGCTGGAGGCGCTGCGGTGCTTCACCCTGGCCGTGCTCGACAACCGGGGCGCGGTGCCCGACGCGGAGCTGGCCGCCTTCCTGGCTGCCGGCTACCAGCCCCGGCACGCCCTGGACGTGGTGCTCGGCGTCGGCACGTACACCATCTCCACCTTCGCCAACCGGCTCACCCGGGCACCGATCGACCCGCCCCTGACCGCGTACGCGTGGCAGCCGGCTGCCTGACCGGGGCGGGGCCGGGGGTGCGCCCGGCTTGGGCGGAGCAAGCATCGCGAAATCTGCCGGATGGCGGTGCCCCCGCGATCCGTTCACGCTCTCAGCTCGACAGGCCCGGACCCAGCCCAGGCGAGGCTCGCCTGGGCTGGGTCCGACGCGACCAGGTCGGCCTCGGGGCGCGAACCAGCACGTTCAGGACTGGGCGTACACGACGACCGCCACCTCGTCGTTGTCGGCGTCGTCATCCCACCAGGACCGGTACGGCCCGGGGGCGTTCAGGCTCACCGCGCCGGCCTCGCCGCCCGCGGCGGTGATCCGGACACCGAAGTCCACCTGGTAGGTCTCGCCGGCGGCGAATACCGAGCTGGGCACCGCGCAGCGGTACCGGGTGGCACCGAGCAGCGGCTCGCCGCCGTACCAACCGTCCTCCGACTCGTACAGGGCGAAACAGGACGCGGGCACCGACTCCACGGTCACCCCGGCCGGCACCTTCAGGTAGAAGGGCGCCACCTCGCCTCCGCCGCTGCGGAAGTCGTCGAGGCTGCCGGCACCGTTGTTGCGAACTCCGGCCCGCAGGACCGCCGAACCGTCGACCGGGCCGACGACCGGCTCCGCCAGAGCGGCCAGGTCCAGGCTGTTCGGCACGTCGTCGACGTAGAAGGACGCCCAGTTGTCGCTCGGATCGATCTCCCTGGTCAGGGCGCGGGCCGCCGTGGACGTGGTCCGGCTGGGTCGTAGCTTCAGCTCGGTGCCGCCCTCCGGACGCTGGTAGCCGAGCTGCTCCGGCAGCGGCGCGGCACCGGCCAGCGGCTCGACGAACTGGTCGAGGCTCTCCCCGGCGTACGCCGAGCTGCCGATCTCGAAGCCGAAGCCGCCCGGCACCTCCATCGTCGTCCCCGGCCGGACCCGCCCGGTGAGGTCGCAGACGACCGAGGTGCGGTGCCCGGTGAGCGGCGCGTACCAGCAGTTCGACCAGGTGGACGGGGTCAGCCCGGAGGAGAGGGTGAAGGTGACCCTGACTCCCCGGCTGGTCCGGTTGCCGAGGTTGGTGAGCCGGATCGGTGCGGCCAACCGGTCGCCGACGGCGGCGCTGTCCACCCGGCCGTCGCCCAGGTTGACCAGATCCGCTCCGTTGCTGACGGAGACCGTCGCCGTCGCCACCGAGGGCTCGGCGTTGTCGGCCAACGCCTGGTAGACGACGCTGGCGCTGTCGCCCCGGGTGGCGCCGTCCGCTGGCCGGAACAGCACCGGGATGCTGCCGGCCTGGAGGCTGGCGGTCGGGTCGACATCCGGCGGGAGCGGGCAGGTGATCTGGGTGCCGGCGGCGGTGCACCAGGCAGGGAACTCGGCGGTGGCGACGCCGGCCAGATCGCTCAGGTCGACCACGACCCGGGGGTTCACCGTGTCCTGCGCGTACACGTAGAGGGGCTTGACCTTGCCCGGAGCCCCGGAGGCCCCGATCACCACATCGTCGAGCTGGGCCTGGAACCAACCGGACCCGGTCTCGGCGTGGGCCGAGGCTCCGAACGCCACGGCCGAGGCGGCGACCGCCAGCGCCACGGCGGACCGCCCCGCCCGGACGCGCGGACTACGCACAGATCGCATCTGACTCCTTCAACCGAGGGACCCGCGACGGCACACCGGCGCCCTGCGCGCCAGGCGCCGGTCGGGAGTCATGAGCTTAGATCTGGAGTGCGACACCCGATGCCCCGTGCGAGGTGATCCCCGACCGAAAGTCCGCCCGCGCTTGGCAGGCCGGTCGGGCGGTGCGGGAGACTTGCGGGCATGGCGGCTCGTGGCTTCCCGTACACCGATCTGAAGGACTTCCTCGCGGCGCTGGAGCGCGCGGGTGAACTGCGGCGCGTCGGCGTCCCGGTCGACCCGACGCTGGAGATCAGCGAGATCGTCACCCGGACGGTGCGGGCCGACGGGCCGGCGCTGCTGTTCGAGCAGCCCACCCGGGGTGAGATGCCGGTGGCGATCAACCTGTTCGGCACCGAGAAGCGCACCGCGATGGCGCTCGGCGTCGAGTCGCTGGACGAGATCGGCAACCGGATCGGTGAGATGCTCAAGCCGGAACTGCCGGTGGGCTTCTCCGGCATGATGGGCGGCCTGGGCAAGGTCATGCAGCTCACTTCGATGCCGCCGAAGAAGGTCAGGACCGCCCCCTGCCAGCAGGTGGTCTACCGGGGTGACGACGTCGACCTGAACCGGCTGCCCGGGCTCCAGGTGTGGCCGGGCGACGGTGGGATCTTCCACAACTTCGGGCTGACCCACACCAAGCATCCGGAGACCGGCAAGCGGAACCTGGGCCTCTACCGGCTCCAGCAGCACAGCCACAACACGCTCGGCATGCACTGGCAGATCCACAAGAACTCCACCGCGCACCACGCCGTCGCCGAGCGGCTCGGCCAGCGGCTGCCGGTCGCCATCGCCATCGGCTGCGACCCGGTGGTCAGCTACGCCTCCAGCGCGCCGCTGCCGGCCGACATCGACGAGTACCTGTTCGCCGGCTTCCTGCGCGGCGAACGGGTGGAGATGGTCGACTGCCTGACCGTGCCGTTGCAGGTGCCGGCGCACGCCCAGGTGGTGCTGGAGGGCTACCTGGAGCCGGGTGAGCGGCTGCCGGAGGGCCCGTTCGGCGACCACACCGGCTTCTACACCCCGGTCGAGCCGTTCCCGGTGCTGCACGTCGAGGCGATGACCACGCAACGCGACCCGGTCTACCACTCGATCGTCACCTCGAAGCCGCCGCAGGAGGACCACGGCCTCGGTAAGGCCACCGAGCGGATCTTCGCGCCGCTGCTGCGGTTCCTGATCCCGGACATCGTCGACTACGACCTGCCGGCCGCCGGTGTCTTCCACAACTGCGCGATCGTGTCGATCCGCAAGCGCTACCCGAAGCACGCCCAGAAGGTGATGAACGCGATCTGGGGCGCGCACATGATGTCGCTGACCAAGCTGATCGTGATCGTCGACGAGGACTGCGACGTGCACGACTACCGCGAGGTCGCCTTCCGCGCGTTCGGCAACGTCGACTACGCCCGGGACCTGCTGCTCACCGAGGGCCCGGTGGACCACCTGGATCATTCGTCGTACCAGCAGTTCTGGGGTGGCAAGGCCGGCATCGACGCCACCCGCAAGCTCCCGGAGGAGGGTTACCACCGGGGCTGGCCCGAGGAGATGACCATGGCCCCCGAGGTCGTCTCCCTGGTCGACAAGCGCTGGAAGGAGTACGGCATCTGATGGCGACCGCCGCCGCTGCGCAGCCGACCGAGCGCCCCGGGCGCGTGAAGTCCTTCCTCAAGCTCGTGGCGATCGAGCACTCGGTGTTCGCGCTGCCGTTCGCGTACCTGTCGGCGTTGACCGCGATGCAGGTCAACGGAGGGCGGGTGCGGTGGCTGGACCTGCTGCTGATCACCGTGGCGATGGTGGGGGCGCGGACGTTCGCCATGGCCGCGAACCGGATCCTGGATCGCCGGATCGACGCGCGGAATCCACGTACCGCCAACCGGGAACTGGTGACCGGGGCGGTGAGCCTGCGGACGGCCTGGACCGGCGCGGGCGTGGCGCTGGTGGTCTTCCTGGTCGCCGCCGCCCTGCTCAACCCGCTCGTCCTGGCGCTCGCGCCGCTGGCCGTGGTGCCGCTTGTGGTCTACCCGTACGGCAAGCGGTTCACCAACTGGCCGCACGCCATCCTGGCCGTCGCACAGATGGTCGGCCCGGTCGGCGCCTGGCTCGCGGTGACCGGCACCTTCGCCGGCTCGGGACCGGCCTGGCTGCTCGGTGCCGCCGTCGGCCTGTGGATCGGTGGATTCGACCTGATCTACGCCTGCCAGGACGCCGAGGTCGACCGCGAGATCGGCGTGCACAGCGTGCCGGCCCGCTACGGCCTGCGCTTCGCCCTGCACGCCTCCACCGTCGCGCACGTGGTCACCTTCGCGTTGTTCGGCTGGTTCGGCGTGCTCATCGGCTTCGGCTGGCTCTGGTGGATCGGACTGGCCCTCACCGCGGTCGCCTTCGGCTACCAGCACCTGGTGGTCACGCCGACCGACCTGAGCCGGGTCAACCGGGCGTTCTTCACCGCGAACGGCTTCGTCGGCATCGCGTTGTTCGCCTTCGCCCTGCTCGACCTGGTCGTCCGGCTCGGCCTGCGCGCCTGACCGACCGGCTCGGCTCACCGGCTGGGCCGACCGGCTCGGCCTACGCGCCGGACCAGCCGGCCGGCTCGGCGTGGGCGCCCGACGACCTGCCGCCCGACACGGCGTAGCGGGCGCTCTCCATGGTCCAGTCGATGGTGCCGCGGACGGCCCGGGCCACCCCGTCGAGGTGGGCGGCGACGGCAGGGTCCAGCGCCGGGCCGAACGAGGGCATCGTGGCGCGCAGGGCGACCAAGCGGCGCATCGACTCGTGCCAATGCCGCGCCGCCAGCTCGACGGCGGCGGGTATCGGCACGCGGTGTGCCGTGGCCAGCGCCAGCACCAGGTTGTGCCCGCCGGAGGTGGCCACGTCCCGGTCCAGCGACGCGATGTCGTTGTACCAGGAGAGCAGGTCGTTGCCGACGTCGCGAAGCTGACTCAGCCGTGGGTGGTGGTAGACCGGCTCGGGCAGCGACCGGCCGGCGACGAACTCCACGAGCGGATACGACACGTACGCCGCCGAGGTCGCCCGGCGCAGCTCGACGTACTCCTCGACGGCGGGCGCGTGGCCGGTGGCCTTGTTGACCGCCTCCTGCCAGGTGCCGTCGAGGTGGTGGGCGACCGCGTCGGCGAAGCGCAACCGCCAGCGGGCCGGCATCCGGCGGTGCGGCTCCCGCCAGGCACCGACCAGCAGCCGGCGCAGCGGACCGGCCAACCCCGGGTGCCGCAGCCGGGGACCGCCGCGCAGCAGCGCGACCGCGCCGTCGCGCAAGGCCCGGATCTCGTCCAGGCCGACCCGCTCGGGCCCGTCGCAGGCGTCGTCGACCAGGAAGAACCAGGTGAACAGCGCGGTCAGGGTGCGCAGGTCGGCTTCGGTGGCATCGGGATAGAGCCGCCCCGCGTAGCGGGCGAAACCGGCCCGCCCCAGCCGCTCCCGCGTCGGCGCGTCCAGCGGCAGCTCGGACACCAGCCACTCCTGCACGTCATCGGCGTACGGGGAGAGCTGCGGCGCGATCGGGCAGGCGGCACGCAGCGACGGCAGGATGTGGCGGGTGGAGCCGGCCGACGACGAGATGATCTCCACATCCTTCCGGTCGGCCCCCACGGTGCTTTCGTCCCCGGCAGCATGCCAGCTCCCGATGGCCCGCGCAGACCGGCCGGGCATCGGTGGCGTAACGGCGCAGCCTCGACGATCATGGGCACCTCGGACACGCTTCCCGGGGTGCCCGTCCGGCGCCCGCGGTGACCAGGCAGGCTGATGGCATGCGCGAACCATGGGTGGTCGGGGTGTCCGGGGCATCCGGCACGCCGTACGCGGCCGCAGTCGTACGCGGGTTGCTCGACGCCGGGGAGCCGGTGGACCTGATCGTCTCCCGGGCCGCCCGGCTGACCGTGCTGGACGAGACCGGACGGCCGTTCCGGGACGCTCACTGGGCCGAAGACCTGGCCGCCTGGCTGGGGCGGGAGGTGGCCACAGCGGACCTGCGCCACTGGCCCGCCGGTGACCTTGCCGCCGGCCCGAGCAGCGGCTCCTACCCGGTACGCGGGATGGTGGTGGTGCCGGCCAGCACGGCGGCCTGCGCCGGCATCGCGATCGGTCTGTCCAAGGACCTGTTGCAGCGGGCCGCCGAGGTGAACCTCAAGGAACGTCGGCGGGTGGTCGTGGTGCCCCGGGAGACGCCGGTGACCCGCAGCCACCTGGAACACCTGATCGCGCTGCATGACGCCGGCGCGGTGGTGCTCCCGGCCAGCCCCGGCTTCTACGGCGCGGGTGCCGCCGCCTCCGCGGCCCAGCTGGTGGATTTCGTGGCGGGTAAGGTGCTCGACGCCCTCGACGTACCGCACACCCTGTTCAAGCGGTGGGCCGGAAAATTGAACGCGGACCGGACCTGACGGCCGGTCCGCGCCCCGACCCGCAATTCAGTACATGCCGGCGTTTGCCGGGCCGGCAGGGCCGGTCGAAGCGGTCGGGCCCGCATTACGCGGTCTACCCATCTCGTCCGCCTCGTCCAGCATGCCCTCCCCTTCAAGCAGGGCCCGCACCTCGGATTCCCGAAACCGGCGATGCCCTCCTGGAGTCCGGATGCTCCCGATCCGGCCCGCCGCCGCCCATCGCGTCACGGTTTTCGGGTCCACCCGAAACAGTGCGGCGACTTCACCCGGTGTCAGCAGGCGATCTCCAGTGTCCACAGCCCCCTCCTCGCATCGACGAAGCCCCCGGCTGAACACACTGCCCCCGGCCGGTGCGAGCCCAGAGCCGTCATGAGGGACGTATGGCAATTACAGCACCAGCGACCTGGCGTGTCCGCCAAACGCGAAAAACGCACTGAGTGGGAAGTTAGTAAATGGTACCGGCGTCGCGCCCTCCGAACCCCGGGTATGCGAACTGTCACCCCCTGCCAGATCAAACGGATACCGGAGTCCGGCTGCCCCGCCCCGCCGACTAGGGTCACAGTCCGTGGACGCCATCGACCTCAACCTCGTGGACCTGCTCCGTGGCAACGCCCGCCTGTCGTACGCCGAACTGGCCCGCCAGGTCGGCCTTTCCGCTCCGGCAGTGCACGAAAGGGTCGGGAAGCTGGAGTCCGGGGGCGTCATCCGGGCGTACCGCGCCGAGGTCGAGCCGGAAACCATCGGGTTGGGCGTGACCGCGCTGATCGGCATCGTGGAGGACTCCGGGGCGGACACCGACGACGTGCTGGAGGCGTTCCGGGCCATGCCCGAGATCGAGTCCTGCTACTTCATGGCCGGCGTCGAGTCCTTTCTGCTCAAGGCCCGGGTGGGCACCATCGCCGAGCTGGAGCAGCTGATCGTACGGCTGAACCGGACACCCGGGGTCGCCTCCACCCGTACCGGCATCGCGTTGTCGACCAAGTGGGAGAACCGGCCGCAGCCGGTCGCTCCGCCGACGGCCTGAGGCCCGGCTCCGCGGTTCGCCTTGCTAGGTTTCCGGGCGTGACTCATCTCGACCGGTGCGACGAGGTCAGCCGGCGGTGGGTGACCGAGGCGATCGCGGCCGTGGAGGCGGACGCGAACCGGTCCGCCGACACCCACCTGCTGCCGTTCCCGCTGCCCCGGCACTGGGGGATCGACCTCTACCTCAAGGACGAGTCGGTGCATCCGACCGGGTCGCTGAAGCACCGACTGGCCCGCTCGCTGTTCCTGTACGGGCTCTGCAACGGCTGGATCGGGCCGGGTACCACGATCATCGAGGCGTCGTCCGGCTCCACGGCGGTTTCCGAGGCGTACTTCGCCCGGATGCTGGGACTGCCCTTCATCGCGGTGATGCCCGCCTCCACCTCGCCGGAGAAGATCGCCCAGATCGAGTTCCAGGGCGGCCGGTGCCATCTGGTCCAGGACCCGGCGAAGGTGGTCATCGAGGCTCGCTGGCTCGCCGAGGACTCCGGCGGGCACTACATGGACCAGTTCACCTACGCGGAGCGGGCCACCGACTGGCGGGGCAACAACAACATCGCCGAGTCGATCTACGCCCAGCTCGCCCTGGAACGGCATCCGATTCCGGCCTGGATCGTGGTCGGCGCGGGCACCGGCGGCACCAGCGCCACCATCGGCCGGTACGCCCGGTACCGGCGGCTGCCCACCATGCTCTGCGTGGTCGACCCGGAGAACTCCGCGTTCTACCCGGCCTGGCAGGCGGCCGACTGGTCGGTGCGTACCGGCCGGGGCTCGCGGATCGAGGGCATCGGCCGCCCGACGGTCGAGGCGTCGTTCCTGCCCTCGGTGGTGGACCGGATGATGCAGGTACCCGACGCGGCCTCGCTGGCGGCCATGCGAGCCGCCTCGGCGGTGCTGGGCCGGCGGGTGGGCGGATCGACCGGCACCAACCTGTGGGGTGCCTTCGGCCTGATCGCCGAACTGCTGGCCGCCGGCCGGACGGGCTCGGTGGTCACCCTGATCTGCGACGCGGGCGACCGGTACGCCGACACCTACTACGCCGACGAGTGGGTGGCCGGGCAGGGCCTCGACCTGACCCCGCACCTGGCCACCGTCGACCGCTTCCTGACCGACGGCTCCTGGCCGGTCTGACCGCCCGACCAGACCGTCAGCGGGTGGCGGCGCGCTCGGCCAGACCGGGATAGCGCAGCACGTAGCCTTCCGGGTCCACCTCGACCTCGGCGCTGAAGCCGCCGCTGGCGTACCGGAAGCGGTTCGGGCCCAGCCCGGTGTACACCTGCTCGGTGGGGAGCACGGTGAGGCTGGGCAGCAGCACCCAGGCCACGCTTATCGAGTGGGCGGTGTCGGGGGGTGCCGTGTTCAGGCCGAGCCGGCGCAGCGGCAGGGTGTTGAACAGCGGTGAGCCGCCCAGATCCACGTCCAGGGCGTCGGCCAGCCGATCCGGATCCTCCACGCCGGGCAGCCCGGCCGGGGCGTGCCCGGCGGCGGTCAGGACCGCGTCGAGATCACCCTGCTCCGCGGCGGTCACCCGCCACCGCTGGGTCGCCCGTTCCAGCCGTACGCTGCGCCGCCACCCGGCTCCCTCGACCTCGACCTCGAGCCGGACACTGGCCCAGTCGGTGTCGGTGGTCACCTGGTAGCGGCACGTGTAGGGCACCGGGTCGACGGCCAACTGGGTGCCCTGCGCCGTCAGGCCGTGGCCGTCGTCGACCAGGGCGTGCTCGGCACCGGCGGTGTCCGTACGGGTCCACAACAGTGACTTCGGCGTGGTCGGCATGAGCCGGACGTTACGCCACCCGGCGGAGCCGGGCAGCGTATGCGCCGAAGATCAGCACCGCGAGCGGAGCGCCGCGGTCAGTAGCTGCGGGCCCGCGCTCGGCCGCCCGTACCGCGCCGGTCCTCGCGGGGCCGGTCGTGCGTGCTCCGGCCCTCCGACCAACCGTTGCGATCACCGCCGAAGCGGCGCTCGCCGCGCGGGTGGTCGTGGTACCGGCGCTCGCCGCCAGGCCGGTCGCCGAAGCGACGGGGGCCACCCGGCCGGCTGCCACGCCGGGACTGCGGCTCCGGCTCGTCGCGCACCGGCACGCCGCTCGGCTCCCGTGCCCCGGTCAGCTCAGCCAGCACCGGGTCGCCGACGCGTACCCGGGACTGGGCCGGCTCCACACCGGCCTTCTCCAGCATCGCCAGGGTGGTGCGGCGCTGCTTCGGCAGCACCAGGGTGGCCACCGCACCGGTCTCACCGGCCCGGGCGGTACGCCCCGCGCGGTGCAGGTAGTCCTTCGGGTCCTTGGGCGGGTCGACGTGCAGCACCAGGGATACCCCGTCGACGTGGATGCCCCGCGCCGCGACGTCGGTGGCGACCAGGACGTTGGTGCGTCCCTCGCGGAACTCCGCCAGGGTGCGGGTACGCATCCGCTGGGTCTTGCCCCCGTGCAGCCCACCGGCCCGTACGCCCACGGCGGCGAGCTGGGTGACCAGCCGGTCCACGCCCAACTGGGTCCGGGCGAACACGATGGTCCGGCCCGATCGCGCGGCAATCGACGCGGTGACCGGGAACTTCTCCTGCGGCGGGATGAGCAGCAGGTGGTGGTCCATCGTGGACACGGCTGCGGTCGGCGGTGCGGTCGAGTGGGTGACCGGATCGGTCATGAACCGCCGCACCAGCGCGTCGACGTCACCGTCGAGAGTGGCCGAGAAGAGCAGTCGCTGCGCGTCCGCCGGCGTCTTCGCCAACAGCTCGGTGACCTCGGGCAGGAAACCCATGTCGGCCATCTGGTCGGCCTCGTCGAGCACGGTGATCTCGACGTCGTCGAGCTGGCAGACGCCCCGGTCGATCAGGTCGGCGAGCCGACCCGGGGTGGCCACCACCACCTCGACGCCGCGCCGCAGGGCATCGATCTGCCGGTCGTACGGCACCCCGCCGACGGCGGTCTTGAGGAACACGCCGACGGCCTTGCCCAGCGGCAGCAGCGCGTCGTTGACCTGCATGGCCAGTTCCCGGGTGGGCACCAGCACGAGCGCCCGTGGATGCCGGGGGCGGGCCCGCTCACCGGCGGCGATCCGGGCCAGCAACGGCAGCCCGAAGGCGAGGGTCTTGCCGGAGCCGGTCTGCCCACGGCCCAGCACGTCGCGTCCGGCGAGCGCGTCCGGCACGGTGGCCTGTTGGATCTCGAACGGAGTGGTGATGCCCTGTCGGTCCAGGACCCGGACCAACTGCCGGGGAAGCCCGAGCGAGTCGAAGGTGACCGGTGCGGTCGAGCCGGCCGGTCGCGGCGCGGCGGGGAGGTCGGGGGAGAACGGGGGCATGCCGAGGTCAGCGGAGGTGGTCAAGAAATGCCTTTCAAGCGGGGCGCATCTTCGCGATGTCCCGCTGCGGCCGTGGCCGCCGGATCTTCCGCAAGAACGCCCATGGGCGCGTGGTCACGCGCCAGGTCAATGATCAGCGACCAGTGTACGGCGGTCGGCGCCTGCCCGCCCGTGCCCGGAGCCGGGTAGTGGGCGGACTCACCAACGATCCACAAGCCGTCGGTCGTCCGGCAGGCCACCGCTCGCGCTGGGCAGCGCGTCGTTCGCGAACAGCACCACAAGGACACTGATCGCCACCAGCACCCCCAGCGCGACCGCCATCAGGATCACGACCCGGAGGGTGCCACGGGACCGCTCGGCCGCCGTGTCCGCCCAACCCTGGGCCAGGATGTGCCCGGTCAACGAGCCGGAGGTCTCCTGGTCACCGGCCGGGAACGCCACCGTCGCCGAACTCTCCAGCCCGGCGTAGTACGCGCTCAGGTCGGAACCGCCGGGACGCTGTGTCGGCGCTGGCCCGGCCGGCCGGTGCGCCTGCGCCGCTTCGGCCGGCCGGTGGGTGCGCTCCGTCTCGCCGGCTGCCCCGACGCCCGGCGGCGATGCGGTCGCGGGCGTCCCGACCCACGCGGCGGTTCCGGCCATGCTGCTCGGGGTTCGCGTCGCATCCGAATCAGCGCCCGGCGGGCCCACCGCCGCGAGCGACCCGCCGGAGCCCGGGCGCAGCCCGGGACGGGACGAAGGCCGGGGCACGACCCCCGGCGAACTGGGCGCAGGCTCGTCTCGGCGGCCGGCGGGATTCGTCGGCGGCGGCCAGACGGGCAGCGCCGGCGCCGGCACGACCGGAGCCGCGTCGGGCTCGCGAGGTCCGGCGGACGGAACACTTCGGGACTCGGCGGCCGGCGTCGCGCGGATGTCGGCGGCCGGCGTCGCGCGGGTGGGGTCGGCGGTCGCCGGTGCGAGCCCGATGACGCCGGCGGTGGCCGGTGGGGGCGGGAACGGCGGTGCCGGCAGCGGACCCGGTGGCGGTGGCGGCGCCGGCACGGGCGGACCGGGCGGCGGTGTCGGCGGACCCGGCACTGGTGGTGCGGGACGCGGGGTGGGCGGCGGAACCGGGGCCGGTCCCGGCGGGTACGGGCCGGGCGTCGGTGGTGCCGGCGCCGGCGAGGGCGGTGCCGGCGACGGTGGAGTCGGTCCGGGTGGAATCGGGCCGGGCACCGGGGGATGGGGTGCCGGTTCCGGCTCGGGCGCGGGTGGCGTGGGCGGTTCGGCCGGCTCGGGCGGCCGGTCGGGCTCGGGCGGCTCGACCGGCTCCGGTCCGGCCGGCCCGACCACCTGAGCCGGAGTGGCCACCTGAGCCGGAGTGGAGCGATAGACACCCGCTGCCTTGCCGCCGCCTCCAGCGGACTGCGCCTCGTCCACGCTCACCGGGCTGAGGTTGGGTACCCGAACGCTGGCCCGTGCCGCTTTCGGTGCTGCCGGGTGCTGGTGCGCCTCGCTCGTGCCCACCGGTCCGGCGGCGGCCCGGTACGTGGTGCCCCCGCCCGTCACGGTCGATCCGGGGCCTGCCGGTGGCTGCCCGTGAGCCACGTCGCCGGGTGCTGTAACCCTGGCGACGCCCGCCCGACCCCGGGCCGGACCTGCCGACTGGCCGACGACGTCCGCGCTCGGGCGGGAGGTCGGCGGTTGAGCAACAGGTTCGGCCGGTTCATCGACCGTTCGGTCCGAGGCGCCGCGGGTAGCCGGCCGCGACTCGACGGCGGGTGTGGGTTCCGGCTTGGGGGCAGGGGGCGGGCCCGCCGGCCCCGCCGGAACCTCTTGCTCCGTCATCGTCGCCTCCGCGCCACGCTCGCCACCGACCCGTACCGCCGGACCGGGAGTGCCTGAGTGACACCGTGCCACATTCCGCCCGTGCGGCACACCCGGAGTGCGTACCGCGTCGCGGTGTCATCAGCCGCCCGGCAGCCCGGATATCGACCGACGTCTGCACCCGCCCAGTTGCTCCCGGTGACCGGTGGGCGTCGCGGAGCCGGCGGGTGCGATGTCGGGTCAGGTCACCGTCCGCCGACCGTGGACGGGCTGGCCGAGGCGCTGTCCTCCGGTGCCGCGCTGCTCGCCGCGGTGGTCGGGTCGGCCTTGCCGGCAGTCGTGGTCGGGTCGGCCTTGGCGGCAGCCGTGGTCGGAGCGACGCTGCTGGCTTCCAGGGTCGGTGCGGTGTTCTCGGACGCAGAGGTCGTCGCCGACGGCGTCGTGGTCACCGACCGGGTTGCCGACGGCGTGGTGGTCGCCGACGGGGTTGCCGACGGCGTGGTCGAACCCGTCGGGGTCGGTGACGGCGACGTGCTGCCCGACGGAGTGGGCGAGGGGGTCGGCGTCTTGGTCGGCTTCGGCGTCTTGGTGGGCTTGGGCTTCGGCGTCGGCTTGGGCTTGGGGGTCGGCGGTTGCGACGGGGTCGGCGTGGTCGTCGGTGCCGGCACCGCGCCCACCACCCGGGTCGCGGCGTAGAGCCGGGACCACCGGACCGTGGAGATCTTCACCACGTCACCGGTGGTCGGTGCGTGGATCATCTTGCCGCCGCCGATGTACATCCCCACGTGGTGGATGCTGCGCCAACTGCTGCCCGAGGCGAAGAAGAGCAGGTCACCGGGGAGAAGGGCGGTGCGGGGCACGGTCCGCGAGCTGGTCGCGCGGTACTGGTCCCGGGAAACCCGGGGCAGCTGGCGGTAACCCGCCGACCGGTACGCCGCCCACATCAGGCCCGAGCAGTCGAACGAGTTCGGCCCTTCGGCAGCCCAGACGTACGGGTCACCGAGCTGCTTGCGGGCGTACGCGACGGCGGCCTTAGCCGTGGGGTGGGCGGCCAGCCCGCCGGCGGACTGGTCGACGTAGTCGGCACCGATCTGCTGCTCGGCGGCCTCCTGCTGGCGAGCCAACTCGACAAGCTGCGCGGAGTTCTCGTCGCGCAGTTTGATCAGCTCTGCCTCGGCGTCGCGCAGTGCCTGCTGGGTGGCGGTGTACTGCTGCTGAACCCCCTGAAGCCGCGACTGGGCGGCCGTGTACGCCTGCGTCGCCACCTGCTCGTCGGCGCGGGCACGCGCCATCTCGCCGGCGGCCGGGCCGGTGTCGTGCCCGACCTTCTCGCCCCGGTTGGCCCGGCTGAGCAGATCCAGGTCACGCAGGTCGGTGGCGAAGCCGCCGGGTGGCAGCGCGGCGGCTGCCTTCATCGCCTCGGCGGCGGCCTGGTCGGCACGCTGCTGAGCCTGCTGGACCGCCCCCCGGGCGAACTCCAGATCACGCTCGGCGGTGCGGAACTGGACCTGCACCTCGTTGCGCTGCTGTTCGAGTTCGAGGAGTCGGGTGCCCAGCTCGGCGACCCGTGCCTCGGCGGCCGTGATCCGGGTTTCCAGCGCGCTGGCACCGGGAGCGCCGAGCGTCGGTGGGGTCAGGCCCGGGGTGGTACCGGCGGGCATGCCGGGTAGTTGAAGGGGACCGGTCACCGTGGGACGGGAGCCCGTGTCGGGCACCGTGACGGGAATGCCGGGCTCGGCGTACGCCGGTGCGGCGAGGACCGTGCTGGCGACCGCGGCGAGCAGGGCGGACCACAGGGCCGGACGTAGCACCGGCGAAACCGCCGGACCTCGTCGCCGCTGCCGTCCGTCCGCGCTGTCGATCATTCCGCTCCCCGTCCGGCGTTGCTCTGCCACGCTCGGTCGGCGCGGCGGTTCGGGACGCTACCAGTGTGTGTCGTGCCCCACCCTGTCTTACCTCACCCGGTGCACTGATGTCGATGTCTGGCCGGATAACGGGAGGCTGAGAGTCTGCTGCCGACGACCACGGTGTGAGTTGTCAGCGCGGCCGACGTAGGCTCGGGTGGCGACCGCGCTCGGGTCGCGACCGCAGGTGGAAGGGGACGGGGCTTTCGATGGACGCCGGACTCAAGCGCGAGCTCGAAGCGAAGGTGTACGCGGGGGAGCGGCTGACCCGTGAGGACGGGATCGCCCTCTACGCCAGCGACGACCTGACCTGGTTGGGGCGGCTGGCCCACCACAGGCGCACCGAGATGAACGGTGACCGGGTGATGTTCAACGTCAACCGGCACCTGAACCTCACGAACGTGTGCAGCGCGAGCTGCGCGTACTGCTCCTTCCAGCGCAAGCCGGGGGAGAAGGACGCGTACACGATGCGCATCGACGAGGCGGTCCGCAAGGCCAAGGAGATGGAGGACGAGCAGCTCACCGAGCTGCACATCGTCAACGGCCTGCACCCGACGCTGCCCTGGCGCTACTACCCGAAGGTGCTGCGCGAGCTGAAGGCCGCCCTGCCGAACGTCAAGCTCAAGGCGTTCACCGCGACCGAGGTGCAGTGGTTCGAGAAGATCAGCGGACTGGGCGCGGACGAGATCCTCGACGAGCTGATGGACGCCGGCCTGGAGTCGCTCACCGGTGGCGGGGCGGAGATCTTCGACTGGGAGATCCGCCAGCACATCGTCGACCACGCCTGTCACTGGGAGGACTGGTCCCGGATCCACCGGCTGGCGCACAGCAAGGGCATGAAGACGCCGTCGACGATGCTCTACGGCCACATCGAGGAGCCTCGGCACCGGGTCGACCACGTGCTGCGGCTGCGCGAGTTGCAGGACGAGACCGGCGGCTTCGTGGTCTTCATCCCGCTGCGCTACCAGCACGACTTCGTCGACTCGGCGGACGGCAAGATCCGTAACCGGATCCAGGCCCGCACCACGATGGCCTCGCCGGCCGAGTCGCTGAAGACCTTCGCGGTCTCCCGCCTGCTGTTCGACAACGTCCCGCACGTCAAGTGCTTCTGGGTGATGCACGGCCTGTCGGTGGCCCAGCTTTCGCTCAACTTCGGTGTCGACGACCTGGACGGCTCGGTCGTGGAATACAAGATCACGCACGATGCCGACTCGTACGGGACGCCGAACACCATGCACCGCGACGACCTGCTGCACCTCATCTGGGACGCCGGGTTCCGCCCGGTCGAGCGCAACACCCGCTACGAGGTGGTCCGCGAGTACGACGCCGCTCCCACGCTGGCCGAGCGCCGGGCCGAGCCGCAGCAGGTCTGGGCCTGATCCGACGCGTACCCTGGCACGACGATGACCGAGCAGCAGAGCGCGTTCCCCCGTCGGGATGCCGAGGGGCGGATCCGGACCCTGGGCGACCTGGTGGGGGTGGGGCTTGCCGGGGTGGTCATCGGGCTGCTGGTGCTGGTGCTCTTCGACGTGGCCTTCGCCTGGTTCGGTGCCGGTGAGTTCGGCCAGGCCAACGGCTGGCTGGCCGTGATCCTGCCCGCCTGGTTGTTCTGGGAGGACTTCCGGGCCTGGGGTTTCGGTGCCCCCCGGGTGGTGACCGCGCTGGTGGCCGTGGCGACGGCGGTGGTCTCCGGCCTGCTGGTGGCCGGCCTGGCGACGACGCTGCCGCCACTGCTGTCCGGCGTGCTCGCCGCGACCACGTTCACCGTGGTGTACGCGACGATCTGGTTTCCCGGCGTGCGCTGGCTGGCCAACCGGACCGGCTGAGACGAAGTGATGACGTGAGCGAGCGGAGCGAACGAACGTGAGTGCGGCGGTCAAGTACACGCTGGGCCGGATCGGTCTGTTCGTGGTCGTGGTGGCGGCCCTCTGGCCGGTCGACATGGACATCTTCCTCAAGTTGATCCTGGCGCTGCTGTTCTCCGCCGCCCTCTCGTTCTTCCTGCTGAAGGGCTGGCGTGACGAGATGGCCGAGGAGATGGCCGCCGCCGCCGAGCGTCGCCGCGTGGAGAAGGAGCGGCTGCGGTCCGCGCTGGCCGGCGACGACCAGGCCGACGGCACGACGGGTGATCGGGCCGCCGACGAGAAGGGCTGAGCGCCCTGACAGTCGGCTCCGTGCACCGGTCGGCGGAACCATGTCGCCGGCATGAGGATCAGGCTGGGATGGACCAAACAGCGATCAATGTTGATATGACCATGTGACCGGTGGTGGGCTGTCCGCTACCGAGCGGGGGATCCCCGCGCCTCCAGGAGGTTGTCCATGGCCTTCCGTTCCATCCCCGTCCGCCGTGCCCTGGCGCTCATCGTCGCCGCCGGGCTCGGCCTGCTCACCATCGCCGCGCCACCGGTCTCCGCCGAGCCGGCGCCCAACCGGGACGAACAACCGGCCGCCGTGCCCTACCGGGTACTCGGCCCGAAGACCCTCGCCGATCGCAACGCGGTCGCCCGTACCGGCGCCGCCATCGACTACTCCGAGCACGGGGTGCTGCACGTCTCGGCCACCCGGGCCGAGGCCGCCGCCATCACCCGGCTCGGGTTCCGGCTGGAGGCGATCGCCGCGCTGCCCACCGACCGGGGGCAGGCCGACGGCGACATCGGGATCCTCGGCTTCCCGTCGGCCGACTCCAACTACCACGACTACCCGGAGATGATCGCGGCGGTCAACAAGGTGGTGGCCGACCATCCCACGATCGCGCGGAAGATCAGCATCGGCAGCTCGTACGAGGGCCGTGACCTGGTCGCGGTGAAGATTTCCGACAACGTCGCCTCCGACGAGAACGAGCCGGAGATCCTGTTCAACGCCCAGCAGCACGCCCGCGAGCACCTGACCGTCGAGATGGCGCTCTACCTGTTGAACCTGTTCACCGACAACTACGGCTCCGACTCCCGGATCACCAGCCTGGTGAACAACCGGGAGATCTGGGTCGTGCCGTCGGTCAACCCGGACGGCAGCGAGTACGACATCGCCACCGGCTCCTACCGGTCGTGGCGCAAGAACCGCCAACCCAACAGCGGATCGTCGTACGTGGGCACCGACCTGAACCGGAACTGGAGCTACAACTTCGGGTGCTGCGGTGGCTCGTCCGGCTCCACCTCATCGGACACCTACCGGGGTCCGTCGGCGTTCTCCGCACCCGAGACGCAGGCGCTGCGCAACTTCGTCAACAGCCGGGTCGTCGGCGGGACGCAGCAGATCAAGGCCAACATCGACTTCCACACCTACTCCGAGCTGGTGCTCTGGCCGTACGGCTACACGACCAGCAACACCGCGACCGGGATGAACGCCGACCAGTACAACACCTTCGCCACCATCGGCCAGCAGATGGCGGCGACGAATGGATTCACCCCGCAGCAGTCCAGCGACCTGTACATCACCGACGGCAGCAGCATCGACTGGATGTGGGCGGAGCACGGCATCTGGGCGTACACCTTCGAGCTGTATCCGGGCGGGGCCTCCGGCGGCGGCTTCTACCCGCCCGACGAGGTCATCCCGCAACAGACCTCGCGCAACCGCGAGGCGGTGCTGATCCTTTCCGAGTACGCCGACTGCCCGTACCGGGCCATCGGGAAGCAGGCGCAGTACTGCGGCAGCGGCGGTGGGGGGACCACGGTCTGGTCGGACACCTTCGAGACCGCGACCGGCTGGACGATCAACCCCAACGGCACCGACAGCGCGACCACCGGGCAGTGGGAGCGCGGTGCCGCGCAGGCCACCACCTCCAGCGGAGCCAAGCAGCTCACCCCGTACGCGGGCAGCAACGACCTGGTCACCGGCCGGCTCGCCGGCAGCGGTGCGGGTGACTACGACATCGACGGCGGGGTGACGAGCGCCCGCTCGCCGGCTGTCGCACTGCCGTCCAGCGGCACGTTGACCCTGTCGCTGGCGTGGTACCTGGCGCACGGTTCGAACTCGTCGTCGGCGGACTACTTCCGGGTCAGCGTGGTGCACAACGGCGGCACCACGGCGCTGCTCACCCAGGCCGGTGCGGCCAGCAACCGCAACGGTGCCTGGACGGTGTCGAACCTCAACCTCACCCCGTACGCCGGCCAGTCCGTCCGGATCCTGGTCGAGGCCGCGGACACCTCGACCGCCAGCCTCGTCGAGGCGGCTGTGGACAACGTCACCATCACCGCCTCCTGAAAGCGGACGGGGCCCCGCACCCCCTCGCGCGGGGCCCCGTTCCAGGGAGCAAACGGGCAGACCGCCGTTCTCCCGACGGCTCGCGGCCGGGTCTGCGGCAGCGCGACGGCCTGCCCGGCGGGGCGCCGACGCGACGTGCGCTACGGTCTTACCGACCCGTTCCAGCGAAGCCGGTGAGACACCGGCGCTGTCCCGCAACTGTGATGCCCCGTTACCGGGGACGAGCCAGGTCGCCTGGGGCGCGGTCGCGATCCGCGCTCTCGAGGAAGGGCGCCTCGCGGACGGGTGCCTCGGCTCTCTGTCGGCGAAGCAGCACACTCCTCGACCGACAGGAGGACCGATGTTCAGACGTACGCCCAGGGTCTTCGCCGCCAGCCTGGCGGTGGCCGCGCTCGCGCTCGGCGCCTGCGCCGAGAAGACCACCGACACCCCCGCCGCCAGCGGCAGCCCCAGCGCCGCCACCTTCCCCGTCACCGTCGGGTCGCTGATGCTGGAACAGCGCCCTGAAAAGATCGTCTCGCTGTCGGCGACGGCCACCGAGATGCTCTTCGCGATCGGCGCCGGTCCGCAGGTCACCGCGGTTGACGACCAGTCCAACTTTCCGGCCGACGCACCGAAGACGGATCTCTCCGGCTACCAGCCGAACGCCGAGGCGGTCGCCGCGAAGGACCCCGACCTGGTGGTGCTCAGCGACGACCGCAACAAGATCGTCGAGCAGCTCACCACGCTCAAGATCCCGGTTTACCTGACTCCCGCCGCGCAGACCCTCGACGACACGTACCGGCAGCTCACCGAGCTGGGCACGCTCACCGGTAACGCCGACGCGGCGGCCGACGTGGTCCAGCGGATGAAGGACGACATCACGAAGATCGTGGCCGAGGTGCCGCAGCGGGCGCAGGCGCCCACCTACTTCCACGAACTGGGTCCGGAGCTGTACACCGCCACCAGCAAGACCTTCATCGGTTCGATCTACAGCCTGGCCGGGCTGGAGAACATCGCCGACGCGGCCGACGCCGACGGCAAGAACGGTGGCTACCCGCAGCTGTCCCAGGAAGTGATCGTCGACGCCGACCCGGACTTCATCTTCCTCTCCGACGTGAAGTGCTGTCAGCAGAGCGCCGCGACGGTCAAGGCGCGCAGCGGCTGGGGTTCGCTCACCGCGGTGCAGCAGGACCAGGTCGTGGAACTCGACGACGACGTCGCCTCCCGCTGGGGGCCGCGCGTGGTGGACCTGCTGCGGACCATCGTGGACGCCACCGCAAAGGCCGCCGAGTGACGCTGGCCGTCGAGCGCTGAACGGATCGTGCACGACGTGCTGAAGCGTGGCCGACTCGGCCCGCCGGTCGGGGCGGTCACCCCACCCCGGCCGGCGGGCCTGCGGAAGCGTTGGCTCGCGGCCGGGGTGCTCGCGGTACTCGTCGCGCTGGTGGCCGGGGTCTCGCTCGGCCCGGTCAGCCTGCCGCCCGGCAGCGTCGCGATCGAACTGCTCAACCTGCTGCCGGGGGTAGGCCTGGACAGTGGGCTGACCGAGCGGGAGATCGCCATCGTCACCGAGCTGCGGCTGCCCCGGGCGGTGCTGGGTCTGCTGGTCGGCGGGCTGCTCGCCCTGGCCGGCGGCGCCTACCAGGGGGTGTTCCGCAACCCGCTGGCCGACCCGTACCTGCTCGGTGTCGCGGCCGGGGCCGGGCTCGCGGTCACCGTGGTGCTGACCCTGGGGGTGGGCGCGGGCGGAGCGCTGAGCGGCCTGCCGGCCACCATCCCGCTGGCCGCCTTCGTCGGCTCCCTCGGCGCGGTGGCGATGACCTACCTGCTCGGCTCCGCCGGTGGACGCAGCCGCTCCCCGGCGACCCTGATCCTGGCCGGGGTGGCCGTCTCCGCGTTCCTCAGCGCCGGGCAGACGTACCTGCTGCAACGACACGCGGAGAGCATCCAGCAGGTGTACTCCTGGCTGCTCGGCCGGCTGGCCACCGCGGGCTGGCAGGACGTCCGGCTGGTGCTGCCGTACTTCCTGGTGACCAGCCTGGTCATCCTGCTGCACCGGCGGGAGCTGGACGTGCTGTCGGTCGGCGACGACGAGGCGGCCAGCCTCGGCCTGCACCCGCAGCGGTCCCGGTACCTGCTGATCGCCGCCGCCTCGCTGGGCACCGCCGCTGCCGTCTCCGCCTCCGGTCTGATCGGCTTCGTCGGCATCATCGTGCCGCACACCGTACGGATGCTGGCCGGGGCGAGCTACCGGGTGATCCTGCCGTTGTCGCTGCTGTTCGGTGGCGCTTTCCTGGCGCTGACCGACGTGGTGGCACGGACCGCCGCCGCACCGCAGGAGATCCCGATCGGGGTGGTCACCGCGCTGCTGGGTGGCCCGTTCTTCGTGGTGGTGCTGCGCTCCGTCCGGCGGGTGCTGACGTGACCGGCTCGTCGGCCGCGCCCGCCGTCGACCTGCGGGACCTGCGGATCAGCGTGGACGGTACGTCGATCCTCGCGGGCGTCGACCTGACCGTCGCCACCGGCGAGTGGGTCACGGTGATCGGTCCCAACGGCGCGGGCAAGTCGACACTGCTGCGCGCCGTCGGCGGCCTGCTCCCCGCGCCGGACGCCGTCCGGCTCTTCGGTACGCCGATCGGCGGGCTGCGTCGCCGGGAACGGGCCCGGGTGGTGGCCACGGTCGCGCAGTCGCCGGTCGTACCGCCCGGCATGGCGGTGCTGGACTATGTGCTGCTCGGTCGCACCCCGTACATCCCGCCGCTGGGTCGGGAGTCCGCCGCCGACCTGGCCGTGGTGCACGAGGTGCTCGACCGGCTGGACCTCGCCGGCTTCCACGCCCGGGAACTGGCCACCCTCTCCGGCGGTGAGCGGCAGCGGGTCTTCCTGGCCCGGGCGCTGGCCCAGGGCGCCACCCTGCTGCTGCTCGACGAACCCACCAGCGCTCTCGACATCGGCCACCAGCAGGAGGTGCTCGAACTTGTCGACCAGCTCCGTCGTACGCACGGACTGACGGTGCTGGCCACCATGCACGACCTGTCCATCGCCGGCGAGTACGCCGACCGCATGGTGCTGCTCGCCGCCGGTCGGGTGGTCGCGGTCGGCACCCCCCGGGAGGTGCTCACCGACCGGCTGCTCGCCGAGCACTACCGGGCCAGCGTCCGCGTCGTCGACGGTGAACACGGCCCGCTCGTGGTGCCGGTACGCCCCAGGCGACAGTAGTGCCGGCCGCAGGGTGAGTCAGGCGGGTGCGGGCACCGGGCCGAGGATGGAGAAGAACGCCCCCTGCGGGTCGGTCAGCACCGCGAACCGGCCCCGGGGCAGATCGGTCGGCGGGACGGACACGCTGCCGCCGAGCCGCTGCGCCTCGTCGGCCACCGCGTCGGTGTCGGTCACCGCGAAGTAGACCATCCAGTGCGACGGCAGGTCGCCCCACTCCTCGCCGACCATCGGCATCATCCCGGCCACCTGCTGGCCGTCGCGCTGCCAGGTGGTGTAGGTGATCGCATCCATCGGCTGGTCGTCGGCCGTCCAGCCGAAGACCGCACCGTAGAACTCCTTGGCCCGGTCGGGCTCCCGAGTGGTCAGCTCGGCCCAGGTCAGCGCGCCCGGCACGTCGAAGACCTCCGCGCCGGAGAGACCCAGCGACTGCCACACCCCGAACGACGCGCCGGCCGGGTCGGTGAGCACCGCCGAGCGACGGGAGTCGGACACTTCGACGGGGCCCGAGCGGAGCCGCCCACCGGTGGCCGTCGCGAGTTGACAGGCCGTGTCGACATTCTCGGTGGCCAGGTAGGGCGTCCAGGCCGGCTGCCCGTCGTCGGTCGGGCCAGCGCCGGCCACCGGTCTGCCCTGCTGGTGGAAGACGAGACGGCCGGTTGGCGGTTCGCCGGTCGCCTCGGCGACCGCCCAGCCGAACAGCGGTGCGTAGAAGCCGGCCGCCGCGGCGGGATCGCTGGTGAACAGGTCGACCCAGGCCGGCCTTCCCGGTGGAATGCTGGTCATGCGCGTAGGCTCCGGTTTCCGTCGGTGATGGGCGGGGTGGTCCGAGCGTCGCATTCGGGTCCGACACCCCGCTGGCGATTCAGCGCGTCCCGGCGAGGGCGATGACGTGGAACAGGGCACCGTGGGGGTCGCGGAGCGCGGCAAAGCGGCCGGCCGGGATGTCGCGGGGCGGCACCAGGATCGTGCCGCCCAGCTCGGCGGCGCGCGCCGCGCTGGCGTCCGCGTCGGCCACCGCGAAGTACACCGACCAGTACGCCGGGCCGTCCGAGGGGAACTCGTCGCCCAGCGGCGGCATCATCCCCGCCACCAAGCGGTCGCCGAGCCGCCAACCGGTGTAGGCGACCTGGCCCATCGGCTCCTCCTCCGGCTGCCAGCCGAAGACCAGCTCGTAGAAGATCCGTGACCCGCCCGGATCGGGGGTGACCAGTTCGGTCCAGCTCATCGCACCGGGCACGTCGAACACCTCGGCCCCCGCGAAGGCCATCGGCTGCCAGACACTGAACGCGGCCCCGGCGGGATCGGTGAAGACCGCCATCCGACCCCGGTCGAAGACCTCGAACGGCGGCACCACCACCTGTCCACCGGCCCGCTCCACCCGGCCGGCGACCAGATCCGCGTCGTCGGTGGCCACGTACGTCGACCAGATCGGCACCTGGTCCGGTACGGCCGGTGGGCCCGCCCCGGCCACCGCCCGCCCGTCCAGCAGTAAGACCGTGTACCCGCCCGCCTCCGGCTCGGGGTCGACCCGGCCGGTCCAGCCGAACAGTTCCGGGTAGAACCGCCGGGCCGTGTCGAGTCCCGGCGTGGCCAGGTCGGCCCAACAGGGCGTACCCGGCGCGACGCTGACCACGGCCACCCCTTCCGGCCCGCGGCGACCACCGACCGGTCGCCCCTCCCGGCATGGTGGCACCGGTGCGCCGCCGTTCGGGGCGGAAACCGGGGGAACGCCAACTGAACCGGCGACCCGGTCCCGTCCGGTCGAGAGTCAGCCGAGCGGGGCGGGTAGCGGCGTGGCGTGCAGCACGGACAGCCGGGACACCGCCCGGGTGAGCACCACGTACAGCCGGTTCAGGCCGCGTGGCTCGGCGGTCGCGATGGCGGCCGGCTCGACCGCGATGACGTGGTCGTACTCCAGGCCCTTGACCAGGGTCGCGGGCATCACCGTGACCCGCGCGCCGGTGGCCGGCCCGTCGGGGGTCACGGTCTGCACCCCCGCCTCGGTCAGCGCCGACCGCAGCCCGTCCACGGCGTCGTCGGCGGCGATCACCGCGATCGACCCCTCGAACGCGAGCGCCGTCCGCACCTCGGCCACCGTCGCGGCCGTCAGATCGCGCACGGTACGCACGTCGAGGGTGCCGTCGTTGCGCAGCGACTCGGCCGGCGGCACGTCGACGGCCAGCGCCGGCAGCAGCCGGTTGGCGAAGGAGAGCACGGCGGCGGGCACCCGGAACCCGATGGTCAACGGCACCACCGTCGCGTCCGGCTTGCCCAGGTGGCGCAGGCTCTCCCGCCAGTCGCTGGCCGCCCACGGCGCGGTGGCCTGCGCCAGGTCGCCGAGGAGCGTGAGCGAGCCGTGTTCGCTGCGCCGGGCGATGACCCGGCACTGCATCGGGGAGAGGTCCTGGGCCTCGTCCACCACGACATGGCCGTAGCCGCTCGGCCGTTCGAGCAGTCCGGCCGCCTCGTCGATCAGCACCGCGTCGGCGGCCGTCCAGCGGGTCGCCTTCGCCGTCCGTCCCAACCCGGTGCCGGTGGCGCGCCCGGTCCCGGGTGCCGGGCGGGTGAGCAGGAGTTGCTCGTCGGGCGTGAGCAGACCGTCAGCGGCCTGGGCGAGCCGGTCCGAATCGGTGTACAGCGCGTGCAGCAGGCCGTCCGGCGTGAGTGCCGGCCAGACGGCGTCCAGGAATCCGGTGACCGGCTTCGACCGGCTCATCCGGCGCAGCCACGCGTCGCCCGGTGATTCCGCCCGTCGGGCCTCGGCCTGCCGTTGCAGCAGTCCGACCACGCGGGCCCGGACCCGGTCCCGCCCGACCGCGTACGGCAGTCGTTCCGCGCGGGTGTCCTGGATTAGCCGGTGCAGCGGCTCCAGCCCGATCCGCCAGCGGAACGAGCCGTCGGAGACGAGCACCGGCTCGGCCGGCTCGCCGACGTACGCGTCGACGGCCCGGCGCAGCACCTCGGCCATCCGGGCGTCGTGCTTGAGCGTGGCTACCGCGGGCGGGTCCGCCGCGCGGACCGGCACCCGGGTGACAAGGTCCTCCACGGTGGCCTGTTCCACCTCGACCTCACCGAGCGCGGGCAGCACCGCCGCGATGTAGCCGAGGAAGGCCCGGTTCGGTCCCACGACCAGCACCTTCGACCGGCGCAGCCGCTCCCGGTGCAGGTAGAGCAGGTACGCCGCCCGGTGCAGCCCGACGGCGGTCTTGCCGGTGCCCGGGGCGCCCTGCACGCAGATCGAGTCAGCCAGGTCGGCCCGGACGAGTTCGTCCTGCTCAGGCTGGATGGTGGCGACGATGTCGCGCATCGGCCCGACCCGGGGACGTTCGATCTCGGCGGTGAGGATCCGGCTGGCCGTGCCGAGTTCCTCGCCCCGGTCGAGGTGCTCGTCCTCGAAGCTGGTCAACTTCCCGTCGCCGAAGCCGAACCGGCGGCGTACCGCCAGGCCCTGCGGATCGCGGGCACTGGCCCGGTAGAACGTGCGGGAGATCGGTGCCCGCCAGTCCAGCACCAGCGGTTCGCCCTGCTCGTCGGTGACATGCCGGCGGCCGACGTGGTAGCGGCGGCCGGCGTGTTCGGCATCCGCGTCGCCGAAGTCGAGCCGGCCGAAGAAGAGCGGGGTGCGCGGGTCGTCGGCCAGTTCGGCGACCCGCCGGGCGAGGTGCCGGCCGAGCTGTTCGGCGGTGTACGCGTCTCCGGCCACCTTGTCGCCGGTGGCGAAGAGGGCCTCGGCGCGTTCCCGCATCTGGTGCAGCGCCGCCCGCGAGCGGGTCAGGTGCGCCCGTTCGGCGGCCAGTTCGTCGTCCAGCGCGGGTGGCTGGGAGATTTTTTCGGCGTGCAGGCTCATCCACGGACTCCTCGACGCGGGAAGAAGGCTGCCGCTCGCGTTTCCGACACGTGGGTCGGCGCGGGGACGTCCGCTGCGGTGCTACTCACCGCGGCCGTCAGGCGGAACGAACAGCCTACTCCCGGGACTGCCGTGGACAACCGGTTTTCCCTCCGGTCGGGGGATCATGGGGAGATGACGCAGGCGCACTCCGAGCCACCCCGGGTGACGATCAGCGACCCGCAGACGCTGCGGGCGCTCGCTCATCCGGCCCGGCTCGCGATCATGGAACACCTGGCGACGACCGAGGGCGCGATGACCGCCACCGAGTGCGCCGAGGTGGTGGGCCTGTCGCCGAGCGCGACCAGCTACCACCTGCGGGCACTTGCCAAGTTCGGCCTCGTGGAGCAGGCGCCGAGCCGGGGGGACGCCCGCGAGCGACTGTGGCGTGCCGCGGTCCAGCAGTGGACCATCGACGCCGGCCGGGACGCTGACCCGTCGGTACGCGACGCCGAGCAGACCCTGGTGGAGGTTTTCCTGGCCCGGGGACTTGAGCGCAGCCGGGACTGGCTGCGCCGGGCCCCGGACGAGTCCGAGGAGTGGTATCGCAGCGCGATCCTCAGCGAGTCGTTGCTGCTGCTCACCGCCGAGGAGTTGGCGGAGTTGAACGAGGCCGTGACGGCTCTGCTTCGGCCGTACCGGAAACGCACCCGCTCCGATCCGCCGCCGGGCGCCCGCCGGGTGGCTGTCCAGTACCGGGCACTGCCGCTGGCCTGAGGGTGCTTGCGTACACCAGATATGAAGCATTACTTTCGAAGTATGTCCTTCATATCTGGCGAATCGCGGTGGGCGGACGTCGCCCTGGCCACCTCCGCCCGTGGGTTCGCCACCTGCGGGCAGTTCCTCACGGCCACGACCCTGACGCTGAGCCTGCAGACCTCCGGGGCGGGCGGCAGCGCCGTCGCCGGCATGCTGTTGGCGGCGACCCTGCCGCTCGTGGCGCTCGCCCCGCTGACCGGGCGGCTCGCCGATCGGGTGGACAGCCGAGCGCTGCTGGTCGGTGCCGGGACGGCCCAGTCGGCGATCTGCCTCGCGCTGGCGTACACCGGGCATCCGTTGCTGGTCGTGGGTCTGGTCGCGCTGCTCGCCTCCGGTCTCGCCGTCGCCCAACCGGTGCTCGCCGCCCTGGTGCCCGCGATGGTGCGCGCCACGGACCTGCCCAGGGCGACAGCCCTCAACCAGACCGCCGGCATGCTCGGCGTCCTGGCCGGACCGGCCCTGGCCGGGTTCCTGGTGGGCGGTTTCGGCACCCGGGTACCGCTGCTTATCGCCGCGGTCGGCTATCTGGCGCTCGTCGTCGCCGGCCTGCTCGTCCGGACCCGCAGAGGCGGCGCGCGGCGCGTGACAGCGACCGGCGATGGCCCCTCGGTGGGCGTGGATGCCACGGGCGCGGAGCTGGCCGGTGGCTGGCGGCTGCGGCGGGACCCGCTGCTGGTGGCGATGGTGGCCACCCTGGCCGGCGTCATAGCAGCCATCGGCGCGATAAACGTCATCGAGGTCTTCTACGTACGCGAAACCCTCGGTGCGTCGGCCTCCGTCTACGGCCTGGTGACCGGCGCCTGGACGCTCGGGGTGCTCTGCGGTGCGTGGATCTTCGCCCGGGTGGCCGGCCGGCTCGCCGACGACGGCGCCCTGGTCCAGGGCGGCCTGTTGCTGCTCGGCGGCTGCTGCCTGGCGGTGCTGCTCTCGGTGACGGTCCCCACCGCTGCGCTGCTGGTGCCGCTCTGGCTGCTCGGCGGCCTCTGCAACGGCGGCGACAACGTCTTCCACAACCTGGTGGTGGCGCGGCGGGTACCCGAGGCGGCGCGCGGGCGGGCCTTCGCCGCCGTGGGTGCCTCGGTGCAGGGCGCGGCGATGGTCGGCTACCTGCTCGGTGGTCTGCTGCTGGAGGCGACCGCACCACGCCCGCTGATCGTCGGCTGCGGGGTGGCCGGGCTGCTGGTGGTACTGGGCTTCGTGGTACCCGTCCGCCGAGCGGTCCGGGCCGAACGCTCCCGCGTCCGGCAACTCCCGCCGGCTGGCCCTGCGCAGACCGGGCCGGCTGGTGCGGGGTTGGCCACTTCCGCGACGTCCGGCTGAGCAGGTCACCGGCGGCGGGGATACGGTCGGGGCATGGTCGAGCGCCTTGCCCGCCCCCGCGTCGGGCACATCCAGTTCCTCAACTGCCTGCCCATCTACTGGGGGCTGATGCGCTCCGGCGCCCTGCTCGACGTCGACCTGCGCAAGGACTCACCGGACCGGCTCAGCGCCCAACTCGTCGCCGGTGATCTGGACATCGGGCCGATCACCTTGGTCGAGTACCTGCGGCACGCCGACGAGCTGCTGCTCCTGCCCGACCTGGCGGTGGGCAGCGACGGACCGGTGCTGTCGGTCAACCTGGTCAGCACCCGGCCGCTGGCGGACCTTGACGGCGCCCGGGTGGCGCTGGGTTCAACCTCGCGGACCGGCGTGCTGCTCGCCCAGTTGCTGCTGCGCGAGCGGTACGGGGTCCGTCCGGAGTACTTCCGGTGCCCGCCGGACCTGACCCAGATGCTGTTGGAGGCCGACGCCGCGGTGCTGATCGGCGACGTGGCGCTGCGGGCGATGTACGAGGCACCCCGACAGGGGCTGACCGTGACCGACCTGGGCCAGGCGTGGCGGGAGTGGACCGGACTGCCGATGGTCTTCGCCGTCTGGGCGGTCCGCCGTGACTTCGCCGCCGCCCATCCCGGCCTGGTCAAGGAGGTGCACGAGGCGTTCCTCCGCTCGCGTGACCTGTGCCTGGCCGAGTTGGACCAGGTTGCCGAGTCGGCGGCCCGATGGGAGCCGTTCGAGGCCAGCACGCTCGCCGACTACTTCCGTACCCTGGATTTCTCCCTCGGCGAGCGCCAGATCGCCGGCATCCGCGAGTTCGCCCGCCTCACCGCCACCCACGGCGAAACCCCGCCACTACCCGCCACCGGCCCCGCCTTCTTCACCCGCTGACCCGCGGGTGCGGCAGGCTCACGGGCTGGTGGTGAGCAGCGCCTCGGTGATCTTCTCGCAGTTCTTCATGCCGTACTCGTAGCCCTTGTTGATCGGGTACTGGAGCATCACGCCCATGGTCCAGGTGTCGCCGATCGCCAGGCAGTTGACGTGGATCTCCTGCTCGCGGGTGCGGTCGACCCAGCCGTTCTTGATGGCGATCTTCTTCGCCTCGGCGGCCGGGAACGCCTTGCGGATGCCGAAGTCGCCGGCACCGCGTACCTGGCGCATCTCGCTGAGCAGCCACTTGGTCCACTTCGGGCCGGCGGCGGTGCCCTCGGCGATGCAGTTGCCGAGGCGGGCGGTGTCCCGGGGGGAGAGTTGGGTACGGCTCCAGCCGAGATCGCTGGACACCTTGCTGTCGGTCAGCTCGCAGGTGGACAGCAGCCGCTTGATCGAGGCCGACCTGCCGATCTGGGTGTAGAGCTGTTCGGTGCGGGTGTTGTCGCTGTCCCGGATGATCCGGGTCAGGTCGTCCAGCTTCCCGTCGCTCGGGGTCTGCCCGGCGTCGGCGGTACGGCGCAGGTAGTCGGCGACGATCCAAGCCTTGATCAGGGAGGCGGTGGTGCTGGTCTCGGCCATGTTCTCCGAGCCGATCATCTCGCCGGACCGGCGGTCCAGCACGCTCCACGCGTACCAGCCGTCGATGTCCAGGTCGATCTCCCTGTCCTCGAACGGCAGCGGCTCGGGCTCCGGCGAGGGACTTGGCGACGGCGACGGCCGTACGCTGCGGTCGGTCCGGCTCCCGTCCCGGCCCGTCGGAGACTCACCCTGGCCCCACTGGGCGGCGGCGGTGGACTCGAACGGTGAACCGGGTAGCAGGCGCAGCGAGACCAGGACCAGCCCGATCAGTACGGCCGCGATCGCGATCAGCCGGAGCGGCGATGTCTCGCCGCGGCTGCGGCCGGCCATCAGAGCTTCCCGATCGGCTGCTGCGGCACCTTCAGGGCACCGCCGGGCTGTGGCGTCACCAACTGGCTGGCGACGCTGGCACAGACGTCCGCTCCGTAGTCGAGCCCGCCCTGCCTGGGGTAACGCAGCATCACCGCGAGGCTCCACTTCTCGGTCACGGCCAGGCAGTTGACGTGCCAGTTGCCGTCGTAGTTGAGCACGGTCCAGCCGTTCTTCATGCTGACCGGGCCCTGACTGGTGATCGACTCCGGCAGTCCGTCGATGATGCCCCACCGGCCGCCGCCCTCCCGGGCCTTCTGGTCCTTGGCGGCGGTGCTGCCGCGAACCTTGCTCATCTCGGTGAGCAGCCACTTCGTCCACTTGGGTCCGGCGGCGGTGCCGTCGGCGATGCAGTCGCCGAGCCGTACCGCGTCGCGCGGGGACATCTCGGTGAAGCTCCACCAGCCCTCGTAGCCCTTGACCTTGCCGGGCTTGGTGTCGGTCAGGCCGCACAGCTTGATCGCCCGCTTGACCACCGCGCCGGGCTGCCCCTTGGCCGGCAGGCGGTAGGACCCGCCCGCAGCGAAGTAGACCTGGTTGGCCCCGTCGTCGTTGCTGTCCCGGATGGCCCGGCTGGCCGCCTTCTTCATCGACGCCGGCGGCTCCTTGTCGCCGAGTTGACGCAGGTAGTCGGCGACGATCCAGGCCTTGAGCATCGACTCGGTGGAGCTGGTCGCGGCCAGGTTCTTGGAGCCGGCGAGCTGGTCGGTCTCCCGGTCCAGCAGCGCCCAGGAGAAGAACTCGCCCTTGAAGTTCACCGAGACCTTGCCGGCGGCAAGGGTCGGCGGCGGCGGTGGCGCGGGTGTGGGCGCGGCGACGCTCTCCGGGCTGGCCTCGGCCTCGCCGGCGGAGAGCCGGGCGTAGGCGGCCGGCACCAGCATGACGCCGCCGAGCAGTACCGCCGTCGCGGCGAACACCATGGTCACGCGAGGTCGCATGAGCGGGTGAGCTCCAGATGTCAGGGCCGGGGGGACCGGCTTGCTGCCAGGACTGACCGGTGCGGATCACCTGGGCCGGGGGAAGTGGCCTGAGCTGGCGATCGTCGTCAGCCGATCGGTGTGACGGGGGAAGTCTACGTGCGGATCGGCGTTATGCCAGGACTCGACACCTGGCGACTCGCCGTGAAGGCGGGATAACGAACCGCTATGCGGTCGTTGCGAGGATTTGTCGCTGATTCGTGACCCAATTCATAGTTTCCCGCGCCACCGATGGCGACCGAGGGGTAACGGTGGGCAGTCTCGAATTTGTATGACACCCCCTGGCTTAATCAACGCCTAGCTGTAACACTGGGGGCATGTATGGCAATGACTTCCCGGGCGAGGACCCGCCCGGCGGGCTGCTCGGTGAGGTCGAGGCGGCGGAGGCGGCGTTGCGCGCGGCCGCGGCACGCGACCGTGGCGCCGCCGAGCCGGGTGGCGACCTGGCCGCCTACTTCGCCGAGGTCGTCGACGCGGACCAGAAGATCGAGCCCCGCGACTGGATGCCGGAGGCGTACCGGCGCACGTTGATCCGGCAGATCGCGCAGCACGCCCACTCCGAGATCATCGGCATGCAGCCGGAGGGCAACTGGATCAGCCGCGCACCGTCGCTCAAGCGCAAGGCGATCCTGCTGGCCAAGGTGCAGGACGAGGCCGGTCACGGCCTCTACCTCTACGCCGCCGCCGAGACTCTCGGCGTCAGCCGGGACGAGCTGGTCGACCTGCTGCTCAGCGGCCGGCAGAAGTACAGCTCGATCTTCAACTACCCCACCCTGAGCTGGGCCGACGTCGGAGCGATCGGCTGGCTCGTGGACGGCGCCGCGATCGTCAACCAGGTCCCGCTGTGCCGCTGCTCCTACGGCCCGTACGCCCGCGCCATGATCCGGGTCTGCAAGGAGGAGTCGTTCCACCAGCGCCAGGGCTACGAGATCCTGCACACCCTGGCGCACGGCACCCCGGCGCAGAAGGCGATGGCCCAGGACTCCGTGGACCGCTGGTGGTACCCGTCGCTGGCGATGTTCGGCCCGCCCGACGGCGACTCCACCCACTCCGCTCAGTCGATGGCCTGGAAGATCAAGCGGTTCTCCAACGACGAGCTGCGCCAGCGCTTCGTGGACATGTGCGTCGGTCAGGCCGAGGCGCTCGGGCTCCGCATTCCCGACCCGGAGCTGCGCTGGAACGACGAGCGCCAGGCGTACGACTTCACCCAGCCGGACTACGACGAGCTGATGCGGGTGATCAACGGCAACGGGCCGTGCAACCGGCAGCGGATGGAGCACCGGCGCCGCGCCCACCGCGAGGGTGCCTGGGTGCGCGAGGCGGCCACGGCGTACGCCGCCAAGCGTGCGGTGAAGGAAAAGGAGAAGGTGGCAGCGTGAGCCGGCAACACACCCCGCTCTGGGAGGTCTTCGTCCGGGCCCGGCGCGGGCTGGCGCACACCCACGTCGGCAGCCTGCACGCGCCCGACGCGGAACTGGCCCTGCGCAACGCCCGTGACCTCTACACCCGACGTCAGGAGGGGGTGTCGATCTGGGTGGTGCCGGCGAGCGCCATCACCGCGTCCAGCCCCGACGAGAAGGACGCCTTCTTCGACCCGGCCGCCGACAAGGTCTACCGCCATCCCACCTTCTACGAGGTCCCAGACGGGGTGGCGCACCTGTGAGCGCGAGGAGTGAGCCGGGTTTGCGAGCCCCGCAGTCGCGAACGGATATCGCCCTGTGAGCGCGAACTTCGCCCTCGCCCTCGGCGACGACGCGCTCATCGCGGCGCAGCGGTTGGCCGAGTGGAGCACCCGGGCACCGGAGATGGAGGAGGACATCGCGCTGGCCAACATCGCCCTGGACCAGCTCGGTGCCGCCCGCCTCCTGCTGTCGTACGCGGGTGAGCTGGAGGGCGCCGGCCGGGACGAGGACGCGTTGGCGTACCTGCGCGACGACCGGGAGTTCCGCAACTGCCTGCTGGTCGAGCTGCCCAACGGTGACTTCGCGGTGACCATGGCGAAACTGCTCGTGCTGGCGGCCTACCAGGTGCCGCTCTACACCGCCCTGGCCGGCTGCCCGGACGAGCGGCTGGCCGCCGTCGGAGCCAAGGCCCGCAAGGAGTCCGCCTACCACCTGGACCACGCCGCGCTGTGGGTGAAGCGGCTCGGTGACGGGACCGAGGAGTCACACCGGCGGATGCAGGCCGGCGTCGACCAGATCTGGCCGTACGCCGACGAGCTGTTCGCGGCGTGGCCGGACGCGCCGGTCGACCCGGCGACCCTGCGGCCCGACTTCGACGACACGGTGACCGCGGTGCTCGCCGAGGCGACCCTCACCGTCCCCGAGGTCGGCTGGACGCCGGCCGGTGGACGCGACGGCGTGCACACCGAACACCTGTCGTACCTGCTCGCGGAGATGCAGGTGCTGCACCGCGCCCATCCCGGGGCCCGCTGGTGAGCCGATGAGCCGGGCGCGGGAGGCTGTGGCGGCGGTGGTGGATCCGGAGATCCGGGTGGTCACCATCGACGATCTCGGCATCCTGCGGTCGGTGCTGGAGGACCCGGCCACCGGTCGGGTGGTGGTGACGATCACTCCCACCTACACCGGCTGCCCCGCGATGGACGTCATCCGCGCCGACATCCGGCGCGCGCTTGCCGCCGCCGGTCATCCCGACGCCGAGGTGCGTACGGTGCACAGCCCGGCCTGGAGCACCGACTGGATCAGCGACGTCGGGCGGGCCAAGCTGGCCGCCGCCGGCATCGCCCCACCCGCTCCGGTCCGGCGCGACGGCGTCGTTCCGCTCACCCTGACGGTGCGCTGCCCACGTTGCGGCTCGCCGGAGACCGAGCAGCTCAGCCGCTTCGGCTCCACCGCCTGCAAGGCGCTGTGGCGCTGCCGCTCCTGCTCCGAACCCTTCGACCAGGTGAAGGCCCTGTGACTGTCACCATCACGCGCCCGGTCCGCCGCCGACCGGTATTCCACCCGCTGCCCGTCGTCGCCGTGGACCGGCTCACCGCCGATGCCGTCGCGATCACCTTCGCGGTACCGGAGGAACTGCGCGAGACCTTCGCGTTCCGCGCCGGCCAGCACCTGACCGTACGCCTGCCGGCCGCCGCCGTCGCCCCGGACGGTGACGGCGGCGGGGACGTGCGCCGTTCGTACTCGATCTGCTCCACCCCGGCGGAGCTGGCCCGGCACGGGCGGTTGCGGATCGGCGTGCGGGAGATTCCGGGCGGGGCCTTCTCCGGCTACGCCTGCGGGGCGCTGCGGCACGGCGACACCATCGAGGTGTTGCCGCCGCTGGGGCACTTCACCACGGCCTTCGCACCGGACCGGGCTCGCCGCTACGGCGCGGTGGTCGCCGGCTCGGGCATCACCCCGGTGCTGTCGCTGGTCGCCACCGCGCTGGCCGTCGAACCGGCCAGCACCTTCACGCTGGTGTACGGCAACCGCACCGCCGGCAGCGTGATGTTCGCCGAGGAGCTGGCCGACCTGAAGGACCGCTACCCGACCCGGCTGCACCTGGTGCACGTGCTCTCCCGCGAACAGGGCGATTCGCCGCTGCTGTCGGGCCGGATCGACGCGGAGCGGCTCGGCCGGCTGCTGGAGACCATCGTGCCCGGTGAGGCGATCGAGGAGTGGTTCCTCTGCGGCCCGTACGGGCTGGTGGTCGATGCTCGTGCGGTGCTGACCGAGCGGGGTGTCGCGGAGTCGGCGGTGCACACCGAGCTGTTCCACGTCGACGCGCCGCCCGAGCCGGTACGCCGCAGCGACGACGCGTCCGGCGGCACCGACGTGACGATCACGCTCGACGGACGTTCGTCGAGCTTCACCATGCGCCGCGACGAACGGGTGCTCGACGCGGCGTTGAAGGTCCGCGGCGAGCTGCCGTACGCCTGCAAGGGTGGGGTCTGCTCGACCTGCCGGGCGAAGGTCGTCTCCGGCGAGGTCGAGATGGCCTGCAACTACGCCCTGGAGCCCGACGAGGTGGCCGCCGGCTACGTGCTGACCTGCCAGTCCAGCCCGCTCACCGACACCCTCACCATCGACTACGACGCGTGAGGCGTCGGGCGTTCGGGGTTCACGCGACGAGGCTGGAGCCGGTTTTCCAATAGTTTTGCGCTATCCTTCCTCGCAAGGAATGGTCTAAACCGATCGGAAACCGAGATGACTGGGCATGAGTACGAGGAGGCGCTGGCTCGAATTCTCGCTGGTGAGACGGCCGCAGCTCTGGAGTCCAGAACCCTGGACTTCAAGCGGCAGGGAAGATCTCGCGACGACACCCTCCGGGACTTGGCCGCAGCGGCTGCCTGCTTCGCGAACGGGATCGGCGGAACGCTCGTGGTCGGCGTGCACGACAGGATCGCTGGTGTCGACGCCCTCGCGGGTACTGACCTGGATCCGATTCGTGTGGTGCAGCGAATCTATGAGCTGACCCAACCAGCCCTGACCGTCTTCAGCGAGGCGATCGAGGTCTCCGACACACGGCTGCTGCTCATCACCGTGCCCCGAAGTCCCGACATCCATCAGGTCGACCAGCGTGCCACGCATCGGGTGGGCACCTCGTGCCTTCCGATGACCGCTACCCAGATCGCGTCCGCCTTGGCTGACCGTCGCAACGACGACTGGTCTGCCGGCGACACCGACCTAGCCCGCGCCGAGGTGTCCCCCGTCGCCTTGGATATCGCCCGTACGCTGCTGCGCCGCAGCTCCGATCCGGTTCGTCGGCGATACGCGGCGGAAAGCGACGGAGACCTGCTACGAATTCTGGGAGTAGTGAACGAGGCTGGCCGGCTAAACCGAGCCGGGCTGCTGCTGTTCGCCGAAGAGGACGGCGGACCAGGCAACGGCTCACATCTTGTGGTCTACCAGTTCCGCAAGACCCCGGCGGGCGAACCGACAGTCGTGCATCGCATCACTGGACCGCTCCTGCCTGCCCTGGTGCGGATACTCGAACTCATCGATGCGCGGGTGGACAAGACCCCGGTCAATCTGCCGGGCGGGCAGCAGGTGCAACTAGCTGACCTGCCTGAGGCGGCGGTACGGGAAGCTGTGGTCAACGCCCTTGTGCATCGTGACTATCGTCTGGCTGGTCCAGTGCAGATCGAGCACGCGCCCACTCGCCTGGTGGTGGCATCTCCCGGGCCGCTGGTCTTCGGTGTGACAGTGGAGAACATCCTGACCACCACCTCCAGACCTCGAAATCCGCTACTTGCCGGCGCTGTCCGGACGTTGGGTCTCGCCGAGGAAGCCGGTGTCGGCGTAGATCGGATGTATCGGGAGATGGTCCGGGTGGGCCATCAGCCACCTCGATACCTGGAAGAGCCGGACAGGGTCACCGTGACGTTGCTGGGCGGCGCACCGAACCGGCATCTCGCGCGTTATGTCGCGGCGCTGCCGGAAACCGAGCAGGACGACGCGGACACCTTGCTGATCCTCTATCACTTGTTGACTCATCGTGTCCTCTCCGCCGTCGACGCCGTTCCTCTGTTGCAGAAGGATGTCGTTGAGGCACAGGAGGTTCTGCTGCGACTCAGTACGGAGCCGGTCGCGATGCTCGAGTCGACCCGGGAGACGGCCAGACGTAGACACCCCAACTATCGGTTACGAGGTTCAGCGCTGAGTGCATTGGGCCCGGCGGTCCGGTACCACCGCGGACACCGGGACGACGCGGAGCGCAAAGTGATCGAACTGTTGCAGGCCGCAGGGCAAGTCAATGCCCGGATGGTGCGAGTGGCGCTCGACCTGGATGCGCAGGCCACATCGCGTCTACTTGGTGGCCTCGTCGACGAAGGAGTGCTCGCCAGAATCTCCGAGTCACGGCGTGGTCCCTCGGTCACCTACGGACCTGGACCGAAGTTGTCGCCACGGGGTCGACGCCAGCCGCGCAAGAGCCCGACGAGTGAGGGAGATCCACTGTTCTGAGCTGTTCGCTGGCTGTGGGTCAGATCCCAGCAGGGCCCGGTTGTCGCTGATCAGGCTCGGCGTACCCTCGGAGATGTGACGGTGAACCGGGAGATCGACGACATCCTGCAGCGCGGTGCGGACGGCGGGCGAATCACGCCCGAGGAGGCCCTGCTGCTCTACACCGACGCCCCGTTCCACGCCCTCGGTGAGGCGGCGGACGCGGTCCGTCGGCGGCGGTACCCGGACAACGTCGTCACGTACCTGATCGACCGCAACATCAACTACACGAACGTCTGCGTGACGGCGTGCAAGTTCTGTGCGTTCTACCGGGCGCCGAAGCACAAGGAAGGGTGGACCCATCCGACCGAGGAGATCCTGCGTCGCTGCGGCGAGGCGGTCGAGCTGGGCGCCACCCAGGTCATGCTCCAGGGCGGCCACCACCCGGACTATGGCGTGGAGTACTACGAGGAGCTGTTCTCCTCGGTCAAGCAGGCGTACCCGCAGCTCGCGATCCACTCGATCGGCCCGAGCGAGATCCTGCACATGGCCAAGGTCTCCGGGGTCAGCCTGGACGAGGCGATCGCCCGGATCAAGGCCGCCGGGCTCGACTCGATCGCCGGTGCCGGTGCCGAGATGCTGCCGCAGCGACCCCGCAAGGCGATCGCGCCGCTCAAGGAGTCGGGCGAGCGCTGGCTGGAGGTCATGGAACTCGCGCACCGGCAGGGTGTCGAGTCGACCGCGACGATGATGATGGGGACCGGCGAGACCGCCGCCGAGCGGATCGAGCACCTGCGGATGATCCGCGACGTGCAGGACCGTACGCGCGGCTTCCGGGCCTTCATCCCGTGGACGTACCAGCCGGAGAACAACCACCTCAAGGGCCGCACCCAGGCGACGACCCTGGAATACCTGCGGCTGGTGGCGGTGTCCCGGCTGTTCTTCGAGACCGTGCCGCACCTGCAGGCGTCCTGGCTGACCACCGGCAAGGACGTCGGTCAACTGGCGTTGCACATGGGCGTCGACGACCTCGGCTCGATCATGTTGGAGGAGAACGTCATCTCCTCGGCGGGTGCCCGGCACCGGTCCAACCTGCACGAGCTGATCGGGATGATCCGTTCCGCCGACCGGATCCCGGCCCAGCGCGACACGCTCTACAACAGACTGGCCGTGCACCACACGCCCGACGACGACCCGAGCGACGACCGGGTGGTCTCGCACTTCTCGTCGATCGCCCTGCCCGGCGGCGGTGCCGGCCGATCGCTGCCCCTGGTCGACGCACGCTGACCGACACCCCATCCCGATCAGCGGAGCGAACGCCGGTCGGCGACCTGGGCCGTCGCACACCGTCACCGTGAGTCCCGAGTAGCGGCATCCCGGGTCGCCCCGTGCAGCGGCGTGCCGCGAGTTGCGGTGTCTTGGGTCTTCCCGGCGGCGGGAGGGTACGAGTTGCGGCATCCCGGGCCCTCGTCGCGGCGGGCGGCGTCGTTGGGTGGTGGGGTGGCGGCGGGCGAGAGATCACTAAGTGTCACTGGGTTTCGGGCGCTGGGTGACAGGGGTGGCTCGATCGGTTGTCAGCCGAACGGCTCGCGTGGATCATCCGTCCGGTTCGAAGCGCCAGGCCGCCACGGCCAGGTGCGGGGGCGCGAGCAGGTAGCAAGACCCATCAATCCGGACAATCCTTAAGTTGCCATTAGCTGAGCAGCTTGTGACTGGTGTGATCCAGGGTGGCGCGGGTGATCGCTGACCGCTAACGTCCCCGCCCGTACGCTTCCTTCACCCCACGGGGAGACACCTTCATGATTTTCCGTAACCGGGCTGCCGCGTACCTGGGAGCCGGTGCCGCCGGCGTCCTCGCGGCCGGCGCCTTCGCCGCCCCGGCTCTGGCGGACGACAGCGCGGACCTCGCCATCAAGGCGACCGGCACCACGATCGCGGTCGGTGCGCCGGGCAAGGACGCCAGCGTCTCGCTGCTGAACAAGAGCAAGGTCGACGCCAAGAACGTGCTCGTCGCCCTCGACGTCAGCAAGCTGAAGACCGGTCTCGTCGACATCGACGAGACCGGCTGCAACCCGCGCGAGGACGGCTGGATCCTCTGTGGCATCGAGGGTGACACCATCCGTGCCGGTGAGGACGTCGACTGGTTCTTCCCGTTGACCCGCAAGGGCAAGGAGGTCGGTCCGGCCGGCTCCATCACCGCCGTGATCCTGCACGGCGGCGAGGACCCGGACGAGTCCGACAACGTGGTGACCGTCGACGTCAAGGTCGAGGGCACCGGGCCGGACCTGACCGTCGTCGCCGACGATGTCCGCAAGGCCGTCAAGGTCGAGGGTGGCACGATCACCGAGGTCGGCGACCTGTACGCGGGCAACACCGGCCAGCTCATCTACGGCGCCTTCAACCAGGGTGACCAGGCCGCCCGCGGTCTGCGCATCGAGGTGCAGCTGCCCAAGGGCGCGACCTTCGCGGAGAAGGAGCCGGACTGCACCTACAACGCCGCGATGACCTCGCTGACCTGCGAGTACGACAAGGCCGTTCTCATCCCGGCCGCGCAGGACACCGACGGTGACGACCTCTTCTCCGGCGCCCGCTTCTACAACCTGGTGAAGGTCGCCGACGGTGTGAAGCCGAGCAGCCTCACCGGTGGCAAGGTCACCATCGACTCGCTGTCGGTGCAGGAGGCCCCCAGCATCCTCCGGTCCGCCGCCACCTCGGCGCTGCCGGAGAACGCCACGGGCGTCGCGGGTAACGACGTCGACCCGAGCGACAACACCGACGACTTCGCGGTGGTCGTGGCCGCCAAGGGTGGCTCCGGTGGTGGCGACAACGGTGACGGTGGCGGCCTGCCGGTCACCGGTGTGCAGGTCGGTCTGATCGGTGGCGTCGGCGCGGGTGTGCTGGCCGCCGGTGTGGCCATGTTCCTGGTTGCCCGCCGTCGCCGGGTGGTCCTGGTGACCCCGGGTGACGAGAAGACGAACGCCTGAGGTTCGTCCTCTATCGGCCCGCGCGGGCCGTTCACATAACGCACGGCAGTGAGGGCGGGATGGGTGACCATCCCGCCCTCACTGTGTCGGCTCGACCCTGTCCGGGCCGTCGCCCGTCGGGCTGGCAGAGTGGAGGGGTGAGCCGTACCCCGCAGGGCCAGCGCGCCAGCCTGGACAAGCAGCCGCACGAGGTCGCCGCGATGTTCGACGGTGTCGCGGCCCGTTACGACCTGACCAACACCGTCCTCTCCTTCGGCCAGGACCGGTTCTGGCGGCGGGCCACCCGGGCGGCGCTCGACCTGCGACCGGGCGACCGGGTGCTGGACGTCGGCGCGGGCACCGGTGTCTCCACCGAGGAACTCGCCCACTCCGGGGCGTACGCGGTCGGGGCCGACCTGTCCCTCGGCATGCTGTACGCCGGCAAGCGCACCCGGCCGCAGGTGCCGTTGCTGGCCGGGGACGCCCTGCGGCTGCCCTTCGCCGACGCCAGCTTCGACGCGGTGACCATCTCCTTCGCGTTGCGCAACGTCAACGACACCGACGCCGCCCTGGCCGAGCTGGCCCGGGTGACCCGTCCGGGGGGCCGGCTGGTGGTCTGCGAGTTCAGCACCCCGGTCAATCCCGCGTTCCGCACCGTCTATCTGTCGTACCTGATGCGCTCCCTGCCGGCCGTGGCCCGGACGGTCTCCAGCAACCCCGACGCGTACGTCTATCTCGCCGAGTCGATCCGGGCCTGGCCGGACCAGCCGGCGCTGGCGGCGCGGGTGGCTGCCGCGGGCTGGGGTCGGGTGGCGTGGCGCAACCTGACCGGCGGCGTGGTGGCGCTGCACCGCGCCGTGCGCACCTGAGCCCGGCGCTCGCCGCGCCGCCCCCGTGGACATGAGCCCGGTGCCCCTCGCGGGTCGACGCGGCAGCAGCACTGTCATTTAGGGGAATAAGGCGATTTTGTCGGGTTTGCCGCTTAGGCTGGCCGGCATGACGGATCCGAAGAACGTGGCCATCGGGGATGCCGCGGAGCTGGTCGAACAGCTCAGGGGTCTGGCCGGCGCGGATCCCGCCGACGTCCGCCAGGTGGTGACCGAGGTGCTCGCGGCCCTGGACCGGGCCGCCGGTGGCGCCCTGCGCGAGCAGCTGCCGGAGACCATCCGAGCCGGCCTGGACGGCGCCAACCCGGCCCGGCACTGAGGGGGCTGCCGGCCCCCAGATCGTTCCAGCAGGTTAGGCCTACCTAACAAGGCGAGCTTACGGCGCCGGTCATAGACTCGACCCCGCTGGCTTGTGAAGCATTTCACGAGCAGGGCGGGGAGGAGGCGCTAATGACCGCGGTGGAGAACGACGCCGACGTGATCGTCGTGGGCGCCGGTCCCGGTGGTTCGGCGACCGCGTACCACCTGGCTCGGCACGGCGTACGCGTGCTGCTGCTGGAGAAGACCGAGTTCCCCCGGGAGAAGGTCTGCGGCGACGGGCTGACCCCGCGCGCGGTGCGGCAGTTGATCCGGATGGGGGTGGACACCTCCCCGGAGGCCGGCTGGCTGCACAACCGTGGCCTGCGGGTGATCGGCGGCGGTGTCCGACTGGAACTGGACTGGCCGGATCTGGCCAGCTTCCCGAACTACGGTCTGGTGCGCACCCGACTCGACTTCGACGACCTGCTCGCCCAGCGCGCGGTGTCGGCCGGCGCCAAGCTGCGGACCAGCGTGAACGTCATCGGCCCGGTGCTCGACGGCGACGGCCGGGTGATCGGGGTGCAGGGTGAGGACGGGCCGGACAAGGCACCCGTCACCTTCCACGCTCCGCTGGTGGTGGCCGCGGACGGCGTCTCGGGCCGGTTCCCGCTCGCCCTCGGGCTGGCCAAGCGGGAGGACCGCCCGATCGGTGTCGCCGTGCGGCGCTACTACCGCTCCGCGGCCCGTCACGACGACGACTACCTGGAGTCCTGGCTGGAACTGCGGGCCAAGGGCACGAACGAACTGTTGCCCGGGTACGGCTGGATCTTCGGTCTCGGTGACGGCCGGGTCAACGTGGGGCTCGGCATCCTCAACTCGTCCTCGGCCTTCGGCAAGACGAACTACCGGCGGCTGCTCACCGACTGGCTGGCCAACACGCCGCCGGAGTGGGGGATGACCGACGAGACCAACGCCGAGGGCTCGATCCTCGGTGCCGCCCTGCCGATGGGGTTCAACCGGGTGCCGCACTACACCCGGGGGGTCATGCTCGTCGGCGACTCGGGCGGCATGGTCAATCCGTTCAACGGAGAGGGCATCGCGTACGCCATGGAGTCCGGCGAGCTGGCCGCGGAGGTCGCGGTCCAGGCGCTCGCCCGGCCGGCCGGCGCGGAGCGGGAGCGGGCCCTGATGGCGTACTCGCAGGAGTTGAAGACCCGGTTCGGCGGCTACTACCGGCTGGGCGGGATCTTCGTGAAGTTGATCGGCCGGCCGGAGATCATGCGCGTCGCGACGAAGCACGGCATGCCCCATCCCACGCTCATGCGCTTCGTGCTCAAGCTGCTGGCCAACCTCACCGACCCGCGTGGCGGTGACGCGATGGACCGGGTGATCAATGCGATGACCCGGGTTGCGCCGGCCGTGTAGGGGCGCGGAGCAGGCAATGTCCACCCCCGCCGAAGGGCGCGGGGTGGGATGTGAATAGTGTGAATTTCGCCAACCACCGAGGGCAGGGAAGGACGAGCAGGAGAAGAAATGTCGCTCTCGCCTTACGTACCCATCATCGGGCTGTTCGCCCTCGCCGCGGGTTTCGCGCTGTTCTCGATAGCCGCCGCCCGGTTCGCCGGCCCCCACCGCTACAACAAGGCCAAGCTGGAAGCCTACGAGTGTGGGATCGAGCCTAGCCCGCAGCCGATCGGCGGTAGCCGGTTTCCGGTCAAGTTCTACCTGACGGCGATGCTCTTCATCGTCTTCGACGTGGAGATGATCTTCCTGTACCCGTGGGCTGTCTCCTTCGACATCCTGCCGGTCTTCGGGTTCGTCGCCATGTTGGTGTTCATCGGTGCCGTCTTCGTCGCGTACGCCTACGAGTGGCGACGCGGCGGCCTGGACTGGGACTGAGGGAGGAACCGCTATGGGTATCGAGGAGAAACTCCCCGCCGGCGTCCTGCTCACCTCGGTGGAGAAGCTGGTCAACTGGTCGCGCAAGTCGTCGGTCTGGGGCGCCACGTTCGGCCTGGCCTGCTGCGCGATCGAGATGATGGCCGCCGGTGGTCCGCACTACGACATGGGCCGTTGGGGCATGGAGGTCTTCCGGGCCTCGCCCCGGCAGGCGGACCTGATGATCGTCGCCGGCCGGGTGAGCCAGAAGATGGCCCCGGTGCTGCGCCAGATCTACGACCAGATGGCGGAGCCTCGCTGGGTGCTCTCCATGGGCGTCTGCGCCAGCAGCGGCGGCATGTTCAACAACTACGCCATCGTGCAGGGCGTCGACCACGTCGTACCGGTCGACATGTACCTCCCGGGCTGCCCGCCCCGGCCGGAGATGCTGATCGACGCGATCCTCAAGCTGCGCGAGAAGATCGGCCACGAGCCACTCGGCCCGAACGGTCGCAAGATGCTTGCCGCCCGCGAGGCACGCGGTGACGTGCCGGTGGTGCCGTACGGCTCGATGCCGTCGTCGTACCGCAGCGACAAGGCCCGGCGGGCCGAGTGGACGAAGGCCGTCCGCGAGGGCCGCGAGGAGCAGCTGCGGATCGAGAACTGGATGAAGGCCCAGAACCACCTCCAGCCGTACCGGGGGATCAAGTGACTGACGACAAGCCCAGCACCGGCGGCGTGCCGGTCCCGGTGACGCCGGCCGGAGCGACGAGTGGCGCACCGGCCGAGTTCCCGCCGGCCGCGCCGGCCGGCCGGGGCATGTTCGGCAACCAGGGCAGTGGCGACGTCTCCGGGTTCGGCGGACTGGTCCGGCCGCACCGCACGGTCGAGGATTCACCGCGGCCGTACGGCGGCTACTTCGACGAGGTCCGGGACGCGCTGGAGGAGGCGTACCCGGCGTTCGGCGAGGCGATCGAGAAGGTCGTGGTCGACCGGGGCGAGCTGACCCTGCACATCCGCCCCGAGCGGATCGCCGAGGTCTGCCAGGTGATGCGGGACGATCCGGCGCTGCGCTTCGAGCTGTGCTCGTCGGTGTCCGGCGTGGACTACCTGGGTGCCGACGCCCGCCGACTGCACGTCGTCTACCAGCTCACCTCGATGACCTACCGTCGGCAGGTCCGGCTGGAGGCCGCCGTCAGCGCCGAGGAACCACACCTGCCCAGCGTCACCGCGGTCTACCCCACCGCTGACTGGCAGGAGCGGGAGACGTACGACATGTTCGGCGTCATCTTCGACGGCCACCCGGCGCTGACCCGGATCCTCATGCCGGACGACTGGGAGGGTCACCCGCAGCGCAAGGACTACCCCCTCGGCGGCGTGCCCGTGGAGTACAAGGGCGCCGAGATCCCGCCGCCCGACAAGCGGAGGTCTTACCAATGACCGCGTCCAACTACGCCACCGAACGCGAGACCACTGAGGGCCGCGTCTTCAACGTCACCGGCGGGGACTGGGACGACGTGGTGTCGGGGGTCGACCCGATCAACGAGGGTCGCATCGTCGTCAACATGGGCCCGCAGCACCCGTCCACGCACGGCGTGCTCCGGCTGATCCTGGAGCTGGAGGGCGAGACGGTCCGGGAGGCCCGCTCGGTCGTCGGCTACCTGCACACCGGCATCGAGAAGAACCTGGAGTACCGCAACTGGGTCCAGGGTTCGACGTTCGTGACCCGGATGGACTACCTCTCGCCGATCTTCAACGAGACGGCGTACTCGCTGGCCGTCGAGAAGCTGCTCGGTATCGAGGAGCAGATCACCGAGCGGGCCACCACCATCCGGGTGCTCATGATGGAGCTGAACCGGATCTCCTCGCACCTGGTCTGGGTGGCCACCACGGCGATGGAGCTCGGCGCGATCAACATGATGCTCTACGGCTTCCGGGAGCGCGAGTACATCCTGGAGATCTTCGAGCTGATCACCGGGCTGCGGATGAACCACGCGTACGTCCGGCCGGGCGGTGTCGCCCAGGACGTGCCGGACGAGGCGATCGTCAAGATCCGCGACTTCCTCACGCTGATGCCGAAGCGCCTCAAGGAGTACGAGGACCTGCTCTCCGGCCAGCCGATCTGGCTGGAGCGGACGCAGAACGTGGCGGTGCTCGACGTGACCGGCTGCCTGGCGCTCGGTGTCACCGGCCCGGTGCTCCGCTCCGCCGGCCTGGCCTGGGACCTGCGCAAGACCATGCCGTACTGCGGCTACGAGACGTACGAGTTCGATGTGCCGACCCACCCCGACGGCGACGTCTGGGGCCGTTACCTGGTCCGGCTGGCCGAGATCCGCGAGTCGTTGAAGCTTGTCGAGCAGGCGCTGGACCGGCTCAAGCCCGGGCCGGTGATGGTGGCCGACAAGAAGATCGCCTGGCCGGCGCAGCTGGCCATCGGCGTCGACGGCATGGGCAACTCGCTGGAGCACGTCGCGAAAATTATGGGCCAGTCGATGGAGTCCCTGATCCACCACTTCAAGTTGGTGACGGAGGGCTTCCGGGTGCCGCCGGGTCAGGTGTACGTCGCGGTCGAGTCGCCGCGTGGCGAGCTGGGCGTGCACGCGGTCTCCGACGGCGGGACCCGGCCGTACCGGGTGCACTACCGGGAGCCGAGTTTCGTCAACCTCCAGGCCCTGCCGGCGATGGCCGAGGGTGGCCTGATCGCCGACGTGATCGCCGGCGGCGCCTCGCTGGACCCGGTGATGGGTGGGTGTGACCGGTGAGCGCGAGGAGTGAGCTTGCGAGCCCCATCCGCCCGCGCGAGGAGAGAGCGGAGCGAGCCCCGCAGTCGCGGGCAGACGCCGGTGCAGTCGCGAACGGAAGGCGACGCTGATGACTGTCTTCACTGACGAGACGCGGACCAGGGCACGGGAGATCATCGCCCGCTACCCGGCGGACCGGTCCCGCTCGGCCCTGTTGCCGCTGCTGCACCTGGTGCAGGCCGAGGAGGGCTACGTCTCCCCGGCCGGCGTGGCGTTCTGCGCCGAGGTGCTCGGCCTCAACAAGGCCCAGGTCGGTGCGGTGGCCAGCTTCTACACCATGTACAAGCGTCGGCCGACCGGCGACTGGCTGGTCAGCGTCTGCACCAACACCATGTGCAACGTGCTCGGTGGCCAGGAGGTCTACGACACCCTCGCCGAGCACCTGGGTGTCGGGCACGACGAGACCACCGCCGACGGCAAGGTCACCCTGGAACACGCCGAGTGTCTGGCCGCCTGCGACTACGGCCCGGTGATGACCGTCAACTACGACTTCTTCGACGGCGTCGACCCGCAGACCGCGGTCGGGGTGGTCGACGAGCTGCGCGCCGGTGGCCGGCCCACGCCGAGCCGTGGTGCCCGCCTCTGCACCCTGAAGGAGATGGCGGTCCAGCTCGCCGGCTTCGCCGACGAGCGGGAGGGTGCCGTCGCCGACGGGGTGCCGGGCGAGCCGACACTGCGCGGTCTGCGGCTGGCCCAGCAGCACGGCATCTCGGCACCGGGCTTCGACCCGAACACCCCGATCCGCAGCGGCAAGGCGGGCGACAAGCCGGCACCGGCCACCCCGGCGAAGGCCGCACCGACCGGCAGCACCGCACCCGACGTTCCGGCGCCGGACCGCAAGTCGCCGCAGGTGCGTACCGCCGAGACCCGGCAGCCGGACGCGAAGACCGCCGTCCCGGACGCGCCCGGCACCAAGGCCCCCGTCGACGGGCAGCCGCCCGCGGCGGGCGACGCCCGGGCCGCGGAGGCCGCGGGGGCGGCGGCCAACAGGCCGGCGGGCGACGGCAAGCCGGCCGGTGACGACACCGGGGCGCAGGAGCGCAACCTCAGGGAAGCGGAATCCAACGGCGGTGGCCGAGATTCCGCGCACGACAAGGGGGCTCAGAAGTGACCACGCCCGCGCCGCAGACCCTGGCCAAGTTGACGCCCGTGCTGACCAAGCGCTGGCTGTCTCCGGACGCCTGGCGGATCGACACCTACGAGAAGCTGGACGGCTACGCGGCGCTGCGCAAGGCGATCAAGGCGCACCCGGACGACCTGATCCAGCTGGTGAAGGACTCCGGGCTGCGCGGTCGCGGCGGCGCCGGCTTCCCCACCGGCCTAAAGTGGGGCTTCATTCCGCAGGGTGACGGCAAGCCGCACTATCTCGTGGTCAACGCCGACGAGGGCGAGCCCGGCACCTGCAAGGACCTGCCGCTGATGACCCACGACCCGCACTCGCTCGTCGAGGGCGTCATCATCGCCTCGTACGCGATCCGGGCCAACCGGGCCTACATCTACATCCGGGGCGAGGCCGTGCACGCCGCCCGCCGGCTGCGTAACGCGGTGAACGAGGCGTACGCCAAGGGTTACCTGGGCCGCGACATCCTCGGCTCGGGATTCGACCTGGACCTGGTGGTGCACTCGGGTGCCGGCGCGTACATCTGCGGTGAGGAGACGGCGCTGCTGGACTCCCTGGAGGGCTTCCGGGGCCAGCCCCGGCTGCGCCCGCCGTTCCCGGCCACCCACGGCCTGTACGCGAGCCCCACCGTGGTCAACAACGTCGGCACCATCGCCAGCGTGCCGTACATCGTGCTGGGCGGCGCGGACTGGTGGAAGTCGATGGGCACGGAGAAGTCCGCCGGCCCGATGATCTACTCGCTCTCCGGCCGGATCGCCAACCCCGGTCAGTACGAGTGCGGCCTCGGCATCACGCTGCGCGAGCTGATCGAGCTGGCCGGCGGAATGCAGCCGGGCCACAACCTGAAGTTCTGGACCCCGGGCGGGTCGTCGACCCCGCTGCTCACCGCCGAGCACCTGGACGTGCCGCTGGACTTCGAGGGGGTGGCCGCCGCCGGCTCGATCCTCGGCACCACCGCCACGCAGATCTTCTCCGACCAGGACTGCCCGGTCTACGCGACCTACCGGTGGCTGGAGTTCTACCACCACGAGTCGTGCGGCAAGTGCACCCCGTGCCGGGAGGGCAACTACTGGATGGTGCGGGTCTACCGGCGCATCCTGGCCGGCCAGGGCACCCAGGACGACCTGGACACCCTGCTCGACACCTGCGACAACATCCTCGGCCGCTCGTTCTGCGGCCTGGGTGACGGCGCCACCAGCCCGGTGACCTCGTCGCTGAAGTACTTCAAGCAGGACTACCTCGACTACATCGAGGGACGGACCGCGCCGAAGTTGTCCGACAAGCAGTTGGTGGGAGCCCACTGATGCGAGTGCGAGGAGTGAGCGGAGCGAGCCCCGCAGCCGCGAGCGAAAGGCGAGCACTGTGACGGACGTTGCCAAGCCGACCGAGACGGTCACCCTCACCATCGACGGCGTCGAGGTCACCGCCCCGAAGGGGGCGCTGCTGATCCGGGTCGCCGAGCAGATGGGCACCGAGATCCCCCGGTTCTGCGACCACCCGCTGCTGGCCCCGGCCGGTGCCTGCCGGCAGTGCCTGGTGGAGGTGGAGGGGCAGCGCAAGCCCGTCGCCTCCTGCACCCAGACCGTCGCCGACGGCATGGTGGTCCGTACCCAGCTCACCTCTCCGGTCGCCAAGAAGGCGCAGGAGGGGATCATGGAGCTGCTGCTGGTCAACCACCCGCTCGACTGCCCGATGTGCGACAAGGGCGGCGAGTGCCCACTGCAGAATCAGGCGATGTCGACCGGTCGCACCGACTCGCGGTTCCACGAGCACAAGCGGGAGTATCCGAAGCCGCTGCCGATCAGCACCCAGGTGCTGCTCGACCGGGAGCGGTGCGTGCTCTGCCAGCGGTGCACCCGCTTCTCCGAGGAGATCGCGGGTGACAAGTTCATCGACCTGATGAACCGCTCCTCCGCCGAGGAGATCAACATCTACCGGGACGAGGACTACGGCACCGAGGGCGAGGACGGCGACGTCCCGTTCAACTCGTACTTCTCCGGTAACACCGTGCAGATCTGCCCGGTCGGCGCGCTCACCGGTACCCAGTACCGCTTCCGCGCCCGGCCGTTCGACCTGGTCTCCAGCCCGAGCGTCTGCGAGCACTGCTCGGCGGGCTGTGCCCAGCGCACCGACTGGCGTCGAGGCAAGGTGCAGCGCCGGCTGGCCGGGGACGACCCGCAGGTCAACGAGGAGTGGAACTGCGACAAGGGGCGGTGGGGCTTCCAGTACGCCCGCGCCGTCGACCGGCTCACCACCCCGCTGGTCCGCGACGAGCACACCGGCGAGCTGCGGGAGGCGTCCTGGAGCGAGGCGCTCAGCGTGGCCGCCGAGGGGCTGCGGGCCGCCCGGGACACCGGCCAGGGCGCCGGCGTGCTCACCGGTGGTCGACTGACCGTGGAGGACGCGTACGCGTACGCCAAGTTCGCCCGGGTCGCGCTGCACACCAACGACATCGACTTCCGGGCCCGCCCGGTCTCCCGCGAGGAGGCCGACTTCCTGGCCAGTACGGTCGCCGGCAGCACCGACGTCACCTACACCGACGTCGAGAACGCACCGGCGGTGGTGCTGGTCGGCCTGGAGCCGGAGGAGGAGTGCCCGATCCTCTTCCTGCGGCTGCGCAAGGCGTACCTGAAGAACAAGCTGAAGGTGTACGCGATCGCCCCGTTCGCCACCCGTGGCCTGGAGAAGCTCGGCGCCAAGCTGGCCCGGGTGGTGCCGGGCGAGGAGGCCGGGGTGCTCGCCGAGCACGCCACCGTCGCCGAGGCGCTCAGCGCCGAAGGGGCGATCCTGATCGTCGGCGAGCGGCTGGCCACCGTACCGGGCGGCCTGTCCGCCGCCGCCGAGGTGGCCGCGCGTACCGGGGCGAAGCTGGCCTGGGTGCCGCGACGCGCGGGTGACCGTGGCGCCGTCGACACCGGCTGCCTGCCCAACCTGCTGCCCGGCGGTCGCCTGGTCACCGAGCCGGCCGCCCGCGCCGAGCTGGGTGAGGCCTGGGACATCCCGGCCGGGGTGATCCCGAGCCAGGCCGGCCGGGACACCGACGGCATCCTCGCCGCCGCCGCCGCGGGTCAGCTCGGTGCCCTCGTGGTGGCCGGCGTCGATCCGGCGGACCTGGCCGACCCGCGACTGGCCGAGCAGGCCCTGGACGCGGTGCCGTTCCTGGTCAGCCTGGAGCTGCGGGCCAGCGCCGTCACCCGCCGGGCGAACGTGGTCCTCCCGGTGGCACCGGTGGTCGAGAAGGCCGGCAGTTTCCTGGACTGGGAAGGCCGGCTGCGCCCGTTCGACGCGGTGTTGAACACCGCCGCGATGACCGACGGGCGGGTGCTCGACGCGCTCGCCGCGCAGCTCGACGTGCGGCTGGGTACCGGGGACGTGCTGACCGTCCGGCGTGAACTGGGCGGCCTGCCGGCGACCCGGGTGAGCCGCCCGGACGCTCCCACGGTGCGGCCGGGGTCGGTGCCGCAGCCGGGTGCGGGCGAGGCGGTGCTGGCGACCTGGCATCAGCTGGTCGACCTGGGCAGCCTCACCGACGGCGACGAGCACCTGGGTGGCACCGCCCGGCCGCCGGTGGTCCGCCTGGGCAAGGGCAGCGCGGAGGCGCTCGGCGTCGCCGACGGCGACCCGGTCACGGTGGGCACCGACCGGGGTGCGCTCACCCTGCCGGCGGCGATCACCGAGATGCCGGACGGCGTGGTCTGGCTACCCACCAACTCGCCCGGCTCGACCGTGCGGCGCAGCCTGGGCGCGACCTCCGGCGCGGTGGTGCGGATCTCCGCGCCCGGCACGACCGAGCCGGTCGCCGCCGACGCGGCCGGCCGTCCGGGCCCGCTCCTCAACTCCTCCGGGGGTGTCGCATGAACCCGCTCGCCCAGGCGCCGTCGCTGAGCGACTTCGGCCACGACCCGTGGTGGCTGATCCTCGGCAAGATTGTCTTCGCCTTCGTCGTCGCGCTGCTCGGCACCCTGCTCGGTGTCTGGTTCGAGCGGCGGGTGGTGGGGCGGATGGCGGTGCGGCCCGGCCCCAACCAGCTCGGCCCGTTCGGTCTGCTCCAGACGCTGGCCGACGGCCTGAAGATGGCCTTCAAGGAGGACATCCTCCCGAAGTCGGCGGACAAGGTCATCTACTTCTTCGCCCCGGCCATCTCGGTGATCTGCGCGGTCACCGCGCTGTCGGTGATCCCGTTCGGCCCGATGGTGAGCATCTTCGGCCACCAGACGCCGTTGCAGGTCACCGACGTGCCGGTCGCGGTGCTCGTGGTGCTCGCTCTCTCGTCGATGGCGGTCTACGGCATCGTGCTCGCCGGCTGGGCGTCCGGCTCGACCTACCCGCTGCTCGGCGGACTGCGGTCCGCCGCCCAGCTGATCTCGTACGAGGTGGCGCTGGGGCTGTCCATCGTGGCGGTGTTCATGCTCGCCGGCACGATGTCCACGAGTGAGATCGTGGCCGCCCAGGGCAACGGAACCCAGCTGACCCTGTTCGGCGCCGACATCCCGACGCCGGGCTGGTACGCGCTGCTGCTCTTCCCGAGCTTCATCGTCTTCTTCATCTCGATCGTCGGCGAGACCAACCGGCCGCCGTTCGACCTGCCGGAGGCGGAGTCGGAGCTGGTGGCCGGCTTCATGACCGAGTACAGCTCGCTCAAGTTCGCGCTGATCATGCTCAGTGAGTACGTCGCGATGGTGACCATGTCGGCCTTCACCGTGACGCTCTTCCTGGGCGGCTGGCACGCGCCGTGGCCGATCACCGAGTGGTCGGGGGCCAACTCCGGCTGGTGGCCGCTGCTCTGGTTCTTCGGCAAGGTCATCCTGCTGGTCTTCGTCTTCGTCTGGCTGCGCGGCACGCTGCCCCGCCTGCGTTACGACCAGCTGATGCGCTTCGGCTGGAAGGTGCTCATCCCGATCAGCCTGGTCTGGATCGTGGTCCTGGCCGGTCTGCGCACCATCGACGACTGGGACACCCAGAGCCGGATGTACGCCATCGGCATCCCGGCCGGCATCGTGCTGCTCGCCGCGCTGTTCTGGCCGAGCCGCAAGGCGGCACCGAAGCCGACCCTCGTCGAGCAGGTCGACAACCGGCCGCCGGGCAGCTTCCCGCTGCCCCCGCTGGATCTGCAGGTACCACCGAGCCCGCGTACCCGGCGCATGGTCGCCGAGCGGGAGCCGGCCAACGCCCCCGCCGGCCAGGACTCTGAGGAGGTGTGACGTGGGCGCGATCACCGGAACGTTCAAGGGCTTCGGGGTCACCTTCTCGCACATGTTCAAGAAGGTCGTCACCACCGACTACCCCTTCACCCCGCCGACGCCGGCCCCCCGCTACCACGGGCGGCACATCCTCAACCGGCACCCGGACGGGCTGGAGAAGTGCATCGGCTGTGAGCTGTGCGCCTGGGCCTGCCCAGCGGACGCGATCTACGTCGAGGGTGGCGACAACACCGACGAGCAACGGTTCTCGCCGGGCGAGCGGTACGCCAGCGTCTACCAGATCAACTACGCGCGGTGCATCTTCTGCGGACTGTGCATCGAGGCCTGCCCGACCCGCTCGCTGACCATGAGCAACGAATACGAGCTGGCCCGGGACAACCGCCAGGACCTGATCTTCACCAAGGAGCAGTTGCTGGCACCGCTGCTGCCGGGGATGGAGCAGCCGCCGCACCCGATGCGGCTGGGCGACAGCGAGAAGGACTACTACGTCGGCAGCCTCACCAACCCGGGCACCTCGGCCGGGGCGGAGCGCTCACCGATGGGGCCGGGGCGCTACCAGGTCGACGAGCACCCGGGCGTCACCTTCCCCGGTGCCGAGCAGGCCGCGGCGCGGGCCGAGGCGGAGAAGGGGGAGTCGGCATGAGCACCTCGACGCTGCTCGCCGCCTCCGGTGCGGTCTCCGGCGGCGAGGCGGTGACCTTCTGGGTCCTCGCTCCGCTCGCGCTGGCCGGTGCGATCGGCATGGTCGCCGCCCGCAACGCGGTGCACTCGGCGCTGTGGCTGGTGCTGACCATGCTCAGCCTCGGGGTGTTCTACGTGCTCCAGGCGGGGCCGTTCATCGGCATGGTGCAGATCATCGTCTACACCGGCGCGATCATGATGCTCTTCCTGTTCGTGCTGATGCTCGTCGGCCGCGAGGCGTCCGACTCGCTGATCGAGGTGCTGCGCGGCCAGCGGATCGCGGCGATCGGGCTGGGTCTCGGCTTCGCCGGCCTGCTCGGCAGTGGGGTCTACCGGGCCACGCAGGGCAGCACCCCGATCGGCCTGGAGCAGGCCAACGCGGGTGGCAACGTGGAGGGCATCGCCCGGTTGCTCTTCACCGACTACGTCTTCGCCTTCGAACTCACCGCGGCGCTGCTGATCACCGCCACCATCGGCGGCATGATCCTGGCGCACGTCGAGCGGCGCAAGGAGGACAAGCGCGACCAGGTGGCCACCATGAAGGCCCGCTTCGCGCCAGGCAACTACCCCGGCCCGAAGCCCGGCCCGGGTGTCTTCGCCACCTCCTCGTCGGTCGCCACCCCGGCCCGCCTGCCGGACGGCCGGCTGAGCGACCGCAGCACGCCGGACGTCCTGCCGGTGCGGGAGCTGACCGCCGAGGAGACCACGCTGAAGGGCACTGAGAAATGAGTGACTTCTTCTCGGTCGAGCCGAACTACTACCTGGTCCTCGCCGCGGTGCTGTTCACCATCGGCGCCGCCGGGGTGCTGGTCCGGCGCAACGCGATCGTGCTGTTCATGTGTGTCGAGCTGATGCTCAACGCGGCCAACCTGGCGCTGGTCACCTTCAGCCGGATGAACGGTGACCTCAACGGCCAGATCATGGCGTTCTTCGTGATGGTGGTGGCGGCGGCCGAGGTCGTGGTCGGGTTGGCCATCATCATGGCGATCTTCCGCACCCGACGCTCCGCCAGCGTCGACGACGCCAACCTGCTGAAGTACTAGAGGGGCCCACCGGTGGACGAAATCATGACGTACGCCCAGGCTGCTCCGGCCGAGACCGTCTCGTACGCGACGGCGGACGGGCTGCTGAGCAGCGTCTGGCTGCTGGTGGCCATCCCGTTGGTCAGCGCCACGATCCTGCTGCTGCTCGGCCGGCGGGCCGACCGCTGGGGGCACTGGCTCGGGGTGACCGCGGTCGGTGCCGCCTTCCTGCTCGGCCTGAGCTACTTCCTCGGCCTGCGCGGTCTGGAGAACAGGTCGGTCGAGCTGAGCCTCTGGGACTTCATCGCGGTCGGCGGCCTGCGCGTGGACTTCGGTCTGCTGTTCGATCCGCTGGCCGGGGTCTTCGTCCTGCTGATCACCGGTGTGGGCTTCCTGATCCACCTGTACGCGGTCGAGTACATGGCGCACGACGAGCGCCGGCGGCTTTTCTTCGCGTACTTCAACCTGTTCATCGCGGCCATGTTGCTGCTGGTGCTCGGCAACAACTACGTGATGCTGTATTTCGGCTGGGAGGGCGTCGGTCTGGCGTCGTACCTGTTGATCTCGTTCTGGTACACCAAGCCGGCCGCGGCCACCGCCGGTAAGAAGGCGTTCCTGATGAACCGGGTCGGCGACGCCGGCCTGGCGATCGCGATCTTCATCATGTTCGCCACCCTCGGCACCACCCAGTACGACGAGGTGTTCAACGGGATCGGCGCGCTGGCCGGCAGCACCGTGCTGGTGCTGGGTGTGCTGCTGCTGCTCGGCGCGGCCGGCAAGTCCGGCCAGTTCCCGCTCCAGGCGTGGTTGCCGGACGCGATGGAGGGCCCGACTCCGGTGTCGGCGCTGATCCACGCCGCGACGATGGTCACCGCCGGTGTCTACCTGATCGCCCGCTCCAACATCATCTTCTCGGCCAACGCCACGTTGCAGCTGGTGGTGGTGAGCGTCGGCGCGCTGACCCTGCTCATCGGCGCGATCATCGGCTGCGCCAAGGACGACATCAAGCGGGTGCTGGCCTGGTCCACGGTCAGCCAGATCGGCTACATGTTCCTCGGCGTCGGGCTGGGTGGCGCGGCGTACGCGCTGGCCATCGTGCACCTGCTGGCGCACGGTTTCTTCAAGGCCAACATGTTCCTCGGCGCCGGCTCGGTGATGCACGGCATGAAGGACCAGGTCGACATCCGTCGCTTCGGCGGTCTGGCGAAGTACATGAAGATCACCTGGCTGACCTTCGGCGCCGGTTGGCTGGCGATCATCGGCATCATCCCGTTCTCCGGCTACTTCTCCAAGGAGCCGATCGTGGAGGCGGCGTTCGCTCGGGAGGGGTGGACTGCCTGGCTGTTCGGCGGGGCCGCGCTGCTCGGTGCCGGACTGACCGCGTTCTACATGACCCGGCTGTTCGTGCTCACCTTCCACGGGCCCAAGCGGTGGACCGAGGACATCGAGCACCCGCACGAGTCCCCGGCGCTGATGACGATCCCGCTGATCCTGCTGGCCGTCGGCTCGCTGGGTGGTGGTGCGCTGCTGGCCACCTCCGTACCGGACTGGCTGACCACCACCGCCGGCCTCGCCGAGACCGAGGAACATCACGGCGTGCTGCCGCACCTGGCGATCTTCTTCCTGGCGCAGGGGGTCACCGTGCTCGGTGCGGGTCTGGGTTGGTTCCTGTTCCGGGGCGGGACGGCGACCGCGCCGCAGCCGGCCGGGGTGCTGGTCACCGCCGCCCGCAAGAACCTCTACACCGACGCGGTCAACGAGGCGGTCTTCGAGAAGCCGGGCATCTTCCTCACCCGGGCGCTCGTCTACCTCGACAACCGGGGCATCGACGGGCTGATCAACGGCCTGGCCGCAGGCGTCGGCGGCGGATCGGGCCGGCTACGGCGGTTGCAGACCGGCTTCGTCCGGTCGTACGCCACCTCGATCCTGACCGGCGCGCTGCTGGTGGTGGCCGCCTTCCTGGCCGTACAGGCGGGGTGGTTCGCGTGATCGACCTCTTGAGGCTGTCGGCCTCACAGGCGGCCGTCGCCGGCGGACCGCACAGTGACGACGGAGGTAAGGCCGCATAATGTCCGACTTCCCGTTCCTCTCGGTGCTCACCGTGGCGCCGCTTGTCGGCGCCGTGGTCGTCGCCTTCCTGCCGCGCAGCCGGCCGACGCTGGCCAAGCAGGTCGCGCTCGGCTGGTCGCTGCTGGTGCTGGCGCTGTCGGTGGTCATGTGGGTGACCTTCCAGGTCGGCGGCGACCGGTTCCAGTTCCGCGAGTCGTACCCGTGGATCCCGAACTGGGGGGTCAACTTCACCTTCGCCGCCGACGGCATCGCGCTGGTCATGCTGATGCTGATCGCGGTGCTGGTGCCGCTGGTGATCCTCGCGTCCTGGCACGACGCGGAGGCCTCGAAGCGGTCGGTGCCGGTCTACTTCGCGCTGCTGCTCGTCCTCGAATGCACGATGATCGGTGTCTTCGCCGCCGCCGACGTCTTCCTGTTCTACGTGTTCTTCGAGGTCATGCTGGTGCCGATGTACTTCCTGATCGGCAGCTACGGCGGCCACCAGCGGCAGTACGCGGCGGTGAAGTTCTTCCTCTACTCGCTCGTCGGTGGTCTGTTCATGCTGGCCGCCGTGATCGGCCTGTGGGTGGTCGGCGGCAAGACCTTCGACTGGGTGGCGCTGTCGCAGGTGGACATCTCCACCGGCGCCGAGCGCTGGCTCTTCCTCGGGTTCTTCGTCGCGTTCGCGATCAAGGCGCCGTTCTTCCCGTTCCACACCTGGCTGCCGGACGCCGGTGGCGCGGCGCCGGCCGGTGCCGCCGCGCTGCTGGTCGGCGTGCTGGACAAGGTCGGCACCTTCGGCATCCTGCGGTACTGCCTGCCGCTGTTCCCGGACGCGGCCCAGTGGTTCGCGCCGTGGGCGCTGGCCCTGGCGGTCATCGGGATCATCTACGCGGCGCTGCTGGCCGTCGGGCAGAACGACCTCAAGCGACTGGTGTCGTACACCTCGATCGCCCACTTCGGCTTCATCGGCGTGGGCATCTTCGCCTTCACCACCCAGGCGGGCACCGGCGCGGTGCTCTACATGGTCAACCACGGCCTCGCCACCGGGCTGCTCTTCCTGGTGGTGGGCATGCTCATCGCGCGTCGGGGCTCGGCGCTGGTAAGCGACTTCGGTGGCGCGGGCAAGCTGGTGCCGGTGCTGGCCGGCGTGCTCTTCTTCGCCGGTCTCGCCTCGCTGGCCCTGCCCGGCACCGCGCCGTTCGTCTCCGAGTTCCTGGTGCTGATCGGCACGTTCACGGTGAACAAGCCGGTCGCCGTGATCGCCACGCTGGGCATCATCCTGGCGGCGGCGTACGTGCTGTGGATGGTGCAGCGCACCACGCAGGGCACCCTGAACCCGGCGCTGACCGAGATCGACGGCATGAAGCGCGACCTCAACCTGCGCGAGAAGGTCGTCGTCGCCCCCCTGATCGCGCTGATCGTGGTGCTCGGCTTCTACCCGAAGCCCGTGACGGACGTGATCAACCCCGCCATCCAGGCGACCATGCAGGACGTCGGCCGGACCGACCCGGCCCCGTCCGTAGACACCGTCCAGGAGGCGAGCCGGTGAGCGCGAGGAGTGAGCTTGCGAGCCCCGCAGCCGCGAGACGAAAGGTTGGCTCCGTGAGCGCGAGGAGTGAGCTTGCGAGCCCCGCAGTCGCGAACGAAAGGTCGGTCCAGTGACTGAGCTTGAACTGCCGCCGATCGACTACGCGGCGATCGCGCCGATCCTGATCATGCTGAGCGCGGCGGTGGTCGGGGTGCTGGTCGAGGCGTTCGTGCCCCGGCGGCTGCGGCACCCCGTACAGCTGCCGTTGGCGCTGCTGGCGGTGCTCGCGGCGCTGACCATGGTGGTGGTCAACGCCGACAAGCGGGTGATCACCATCGGGGTGATCGCCGTCGACGGGCCGACGCTGTTCCTCCAGGGCGCGATCCTCGCGCTGTCGGCGGTGGCGCTGCTGCTGCTCGGCGAGCGGGTGGTCGAGCGGGGCGGCGCGTTCGTCGCGCAGGCCGCGGTGACCGCCGACTCGCCGGAGGACCGCCGGCAGGCGGAGAACGCCGGTGGCGCGGGCGAGGTGTACCCGCTCACCACCTTCGCGATCGGCGGCATGCTGATCTTCGTGTCGGCGAACGACCTGCTGACCATGTTCATCGCGCTGGAAGTCTTCTCCTTGCCGCTCTACCTGCTCTGCGCGCTGGCCCGTCGCCGGCGGCTGCTGAGCCAGGAGGCGGCGATGAAGTACTTCCTGCTCGGTGCGTACGCCTCGGCCTTCTTCCTGTTCGGCCTGGCGCTGATCTACGGCTTCACCGCCGGCCTGGGCGACCGGGTTGCCGGGGTGGACTTCGCCACCGTGAACGCGGCCGTGGCGAACTCGACGGCCAGCCCGGTGCTGCTCTTCGCCGGTATGGCGCTCGTCGCCATCGGTCTGCTGTTCAAGGCGGCGGCCGCACCGTTCCACGTCTGGACGCCGGACGTCTACCAGGGTGCTCCGACGCCGCTGACCGGCTTCATGGCGGCCTGCACCAAGGTCGCCGCGTTCGGTGCCCTGCTGCGGGTGTTCCACGTCGCATTCGAGGGGGCCCGGTGGGACTTCACTCCGGTGCTGGGTGCGGTGGCGGTGCTCACCATGCTGGTCGGCGCGCTGTTCGCGGTGACGCAGACCGACATCAAGCGGTTGCTGGCGTACTCGTCCATCGCCAACGCCGGCTACCTGCTCGTCGGTGTGCTCGCACCGGGCAGCGGAGGGCTTTCCGGCACGATGTTCTACCTGGTCGCGTACGGCTTCACGGTACTGGCCGCGTTCGCGGTGGTGACCCTGGTGCGCGACGCCGACGGTGAGGCGACCCACCTGTCCCGCTGGGCCGGGCTCGGGCGGCGTTCGCCGGTCTACGCCGCCGTGTTCACCTTCGTCCTGCTGGCCTTCGCGGGTATCCCGATGACCAGCGGCTTCACCAGCAAGTTCGCGGTCTTCGGTCCGGCGTTGGACGGTGGGCAGGTGTGGCTGGTCATCGCGGGTGTGCTGACCAGCATGGTGCTGGCCTTCCCGTACCTGCGGGTCGTGGTGCTGATGTGGCTCTCCGAGCCGGGTGACGCGACGCCGACGGTGGCCGTGCCCGGTGGGCTCACCTCGGCCGCCCTGGTGATCGGGGTGCTCGCCACGCTGGTGCTCGGCGTCGCGCCGGATCCGCTGCTCGACCTCGCCTCCTCGGCCGCCGACTTCGTCCGGTAACGGCTGACCTGCCGATCGAGGGCCGGACCACGCGCTGTGGGCCGGCCCTCGTCGCGTATCCCCGGTCCGGTGCAGGTAGAACGTGTGTGGCATGGTTGGAGGCGTGGTGATTAGGGGTGGCGAGGGTTCAGGTGTCACCGGCTCCGGTGGTCGCCGGAGCCGTTCCGGCGCGGCTCAGTTCGGCGCGCTCGGCCTTCACCTCGCTGATTCGCGCAGTGAGGAGTCCGTCCTCGGTGTGCTGGCGGCGGTCGAGGCGGAGTTGCTGGCGAGCATCGCCAGCGCCGACCCGTTCGTCACCGAGGCGGCCCGGCACCTGGTGGAGGCCGGCGGTAAGCGGTTCCGGCCGCTGCTGGTGGCCCTGGGTGCCCAGTTCGGCGACCCGACCCGGGCCGAGGTCGTCTCGGCGGCCGTGGTGGTGGAGCTGACCCACCTGGCCACGCTCTATCACGACGACGTGATGGACGAGGCGTCGGTGCGCCGTGGCGCACCCAGCGCCAACTCCCGGTGGACCAACTCCGTCGCCATTCTGGTCGGCGACTACCTCTTCGCCCGGGCCGCGGACGTGGCGGCCGAGCTGGGTCCCGAGGCGGTACGCCTGCAGGCGCGTACGTTCGCCCGGCTGGTGCACGGGCAGATCGCCGAGACCATCGGCCCCCGGGCCGGTGACGATCCGGTGGCCCACTACCTGCGGGTGATCGCCGAGAAGACCGGCTCCCTGATCGCCACGAGCGTGCATTTCGGAGCCCAGTTCAGCGGGGCCGCCCCCGAGCAGGTGGCGGCGCTGGCCGGGTACGGCGAGACCATCGGGGTGGCCTTCCAGCTCTCCGACGACCTGCTCGACATCGCCAGCGAGTCGACGGAGTCGGGCAAGACTCCCGGCACCGACCTGCGCGAGGGCGTGCCCACCCTGCCGGTGCTCTACGCCCTCGCCGGCGACGACGCGGACGCCGCCTCCGTGCGGCTGCGGGAGATCCTGGCCACCGGGCCGCTGACCGACGACTCCCTGCACGCCGAGGCGCTCGGCCTGCTCCGCGAGAGCCCGGCGCTCAAGCGCGCCCGCGAGACCGTCCGCAGCTACGCCGAGGACGCCCGCGCCCAACTGGCACCCCTGCCACCCGGCCCGGCTCGCCACGCCCTCGAATCCCTCTGCGACCACATCGCCGACCGCACCAGCTGACCCCGCCCCTACCGGCCCCAACCGCCACCGGGTTGATCAAGAAATTCTGGTCGCCGTCCGTCCGGGCGGGCAGATCCAGACGCACACCTCTTGATCACCGTGACGGGCGGGGTGGGGTCAACGGGGGGTGGAGAGGAGTGGGGTGGCGGTGAGCATGAGGGCGGCGGCGGCCAGCATCGCGGCGGCGGCGGCCAGCCACATCGCGGGGTAGCCGGCCGAGGCGGCCAGCGGGCCCAGGGCGAGCGGGCCGACACAGCCGCCGGCGTACACCCCGGTCTGGGTGATGGAGGTGGCGGCGGCCGGTGCCTGCGGATGCAGCTGGACCACCGCGAAGTTCATCAGCCCGGGCCAGGACCAGCCGAGACCGAAGCCGAGCACCACGCCAACCACCAGCGGGCCGGGGCCGGCCGCGGCGAGCAGGCCCAGCCCCAGCGCGCCGGTCACCAGCAGACCGGCGATCACCGCGACGTGTCCGCCGGTGCGGCGGTCAGCCAGCCAGCCGATCCCGATCCGGGCCGCGACGCAGACGGCGCTGCCGAGGGTCAGGGTGAGCCCGGCCATTCCCGGATTGAGACCCCGGTCAACCGAGGCGTCGACCACGAAGGTGCCCAGGGCGTTCGCCGCCCCCGCGGCCAGGGTCGCGGCCACCCCGACCAGGATCAGCCCTGGCCTTGCGCCGCCGGTCCGTCCGGTGCGCCGCCGTGCGGGCTGGGCGTCCTGTGCGGACACGGCCGGCAGCGCGGCAAGTGCCGCGCCGGCCGCCGCCACGAAGGCCCAACGCCAACCGACGGTCAGCGCGAGGGTGGGTACCGCCACGCCGGCGAGCAGTGTGGAGACCGGGATGGCCGCCTGCTTGACGCCGAACGACAGGCCCTGCCGGCGGGGCGGGACGTGCCGGGCGAGCAGTGCGTTGCTGGACAGTTGACCGAGCGCGTTCGCGGTGCCGGCGACGGCGAGCAGACCGACGAGTACCGGATACGACCTGGCCACCACTGCCACGGCCAGCAGGGCACCGGCGGACACCCCGATGCCGGCGCGGGCCACCACGGCCGCGCCCCACCGTTCCACGAGCGCGCCCGAGGGCACCGAGGCGAGGGCACCGACGCCGAAGTAGACCGCCACGACAAGGCCCAGGCCGGCGGGAGAGAAGCCCAACTCCTCCCGCATCTGCACGGCGAGGCCGCCGACCAGGAAGACCGGCAGCACGCAGACGATCGTGACGGTGACTGCGACGGCACTGGCGCGGATGGGTCGTGTGGCGGTTGCCGAAGTGTGCGCAGGGGCGATGTGGGTCATGGTGCGGCCAACCTACGCCAGCCGCACTGCGACAACGGAAAGTGAGGCGAACTTCACATCGAGTATTCGAGAACCTTGGATCATCCACCCGATCAGGCGTTTCGCGGAGGGCCGCTTTTTCATATGGTGTAAGTCCCCGGTGGCGGAGGTGGTTGTGCGTGACCCCCTGGCGGAACCTTCGGACCTGATCCGAAGTGTCTCCCGCGCGCTTCGAGTGCTCGAGTCGGTCGGTCGTGCCCCACGGGGGTTGACGGTCAAACAGATCGCCCGCCGCTGCGAGCTGACCGTGGCCACCACGTACCACCTGGTTCGCACCCTCGCCTACGAGGGCTACGTGATCCGTCGGGAGGACGGCACGTACATCGTTGGGCTGGAGGTGGCCGACCGCTACCGCGAGCTGGTCTCCGCGTTCCGCGGCTCACCGGCGATCGGGGAGAGCCTGCGTCGGGCCGCCCTGGACACCGGCTGGAGTCATTTTCTGGGCCGGTTCGTGGGTGGCCAGGTGGCGATCACCGCGGTGGCGGAGGGCCACCGCTCGCCGTACCTGGAGGATCTCGTTCCCGGGTTCGACGAGGGCGCCCACGCCACCGCACTCGGCAAGGCCCTGCTCGCCACGCTCACCGCCGAGCAGCGCCACCGCTACCTGCGCGAGTACGGCATGCGCCCGTTCACCAGCGCCACCCTCACCACCCCTGAGGCCTTCGAGGCCGACCTGTCGGCGGGGGACCGACGCGGGATGCAGTTGGAACTGGGCCAGTTCCGGCAGGGCGTGGCCTGCGCCGCCGTCCTGGTGAGCCCGGACAAGGACATGGAACGGCGGACGGTGCTGGCCTGCGCGCTGCCGGCCAGCGAGATGATGACCTCCGCCCGGGTGGTCCGGACGAAACTGCTCACCGCCGCCCGCGCCATCGCCGACGGCCTGGCCGCCGACAACTGACCGTCGCCGCCCACCGAGACGGCCCCCTCCCTGGTGGGGAGAGGGCCGTCGGATCGGCGGCCGGCGCGGTGCCGGGGCGGGGTCAGCTACCGACCGGTCCGCCGTCCAGCCGCCAGGTCACCACCACGCCCGGCTTGGCGTAGTCGCCGTCGGGCCAGGTGGAGGCCGGGTTGTCGACCGTGGCACCGGTGATCTCACCCGGGTGCTGTACGGCCACGAAGACCGAGCGGTTGTCCTCGGTGATGAACGGCCCGCAGGTCTCCGCACCGACCGGCACGGTCAGGAACTGCTTGAGGTGGCCGCGCTCCGGGCCTTCGGTCGCGGTGGCGAAGAGGCCGTCGTTGCTGCCCAACGCGTTGCCGTCGGTGGAGATCCAGAGGTTGCCGGCGCCGTCGAACGCCACGTTGTCCGGGCAGGAGATCGGCGAGACCTTGGTCTTGTCGTACCCGGCGAAGTAGGTCGACGGGTCCGCCGGGTCGCCGCAGACGATCGGCAGCGACCACGTGAACGTGTCGTTGGTGTTGTCCCCCCGGTCCTCGACCAGCTCCAGGATCTGCCCGTGCCGATTGGCGGTACGCGGATTGGCCTCGTCCGGCGCCGGGTTGCTACCGACCCCACGGTTGGAGTTGTTCGTCAACGCCACATACACCTTGCCGGTGAGCAGGCTCGGCTCGACGTCCTCCGGACGGTCCATCTTGGTCGCACCGACCTTGTCCCCGGCGAACCGGGTGAAGGTCAGCACCTCGGCGGCGGTCATCCCGTCCACGTAGGAGCGGTTGCCGCTGACCAGCTTGATCCAGCGGCCCCGGCCGTTGAAGGCACCGTCGCTGGGCAGGGTGCCGGAGCCGTCGATCTCACCGGCGCTGGTCTGGTCGAGCTTGGCGACGTAGAGGGTGCCCGACTCAAGCAGCGTCAGGTTGTGCTTGCGGGCGACCCAGGAGTCACCCTTCATGAACTTCCTGTCCGAGACGAACTTGTACAGGTAGTCGAAGCGCTCGTCGTCGCCCATGTACGCGACCACGTGCCCGTTGCGCGCGACGATGACGTTCGCGCCCTCGTGCTTGAACCGGCCGAGCGCCGTGTGCTTGCGCGGGCGGCTCTCCGGGTCGAACGGATCGATCTCCACGACCCAGCCGTGCCGGTTCGCCTCGTTGGGGTGCTTGGCGAGGTCGAAGCGCTCGGCGGCCCGGTCCCACTTGCGGCTGCCACTCGGGTAACGGGCGCTGGTGCTGATTCCGTAGCGCGCCAGCCGGGCCTTCTCGGACTCCGGCGCCGCGTCGCCGCCGACGAAGTACTGGTTGAAGTTCTCCTCACCGGAGAGCACCGTCCCCCAGGGGGTGACGCCACCGGCGCAGTTGTTGAGCGTGCCGATGACCGTACGACCCTTCGGGTCGGCGGCCGTCTTCACGAACGACGAGCCGGCGGCCGGGCCGGTCAGCTCGAACTTGCTGCTCAGCGCGTCGACGCGGCGGTTGTACGGCCGACGGCCGGAGTCGACGACCTGCCACTGGCCGGTGCCGGCGACCCGCTCGATCTCCACCACGGACATGCCGTGTGCGGCCATCGCCACCTTCACCTGCTCGACGCTGAGCGCGTCCTGGCTGGTGAAGCCGGGGAACATCAGGTCCTCGTTGGTGTACTCGTGGTTGACCACGAGCAGTGCCCGCTTGCCGCGCTTGTCCAGCGGGAGCACGCCGACGAAGTCGTTGTTGTAGCCGAACTGCTTGGCCTGCGCGGCGGCGGTCTGCCGGCGCAGGTTGAACTCCGGCGCACCGGGCACCACCGGGTCACCCCAGCGGATGACGACGGCGTGGTCGTACCCGTTCGGTACGACGAACGTGTCGAGGGTGTTCGGCGGGATCGGCTTGAAGCTCAGGGCACCGCTGCCCGGACGACGGCCGGCCGCCACCGGCTGACCGGCCGGCGGCACCGGGGGGACCGGGGCCGCGGCGGCGGGGGCCGCACCGGCCAGCGCGCCGGCCGCGGCGCCGCTGAAACCGAGCACCAGGGCGCCGACCGCCCCGGCGCGGACCACACCGCGGCGGCTGACCTCGGCGTTCACCACGTCACCGAAGTACGCGTTGTCGGAGGTGTTGGGTACCGGATGGTCACAGGCGTTGCCGCAGCGGTACAGGCAGGTCATGGCGTCGCGGCTGCCGTGGCGAGGGGTGCCCAGCAGCGGGAGCAGCCGGGGACGGTCGCTCATGGGGAGGATCCTCCTGAGGGTCGGTGCACGTCGGTGCAGGTCACCGACGCGTACCCGCCGGACGCTAGGGCGGCGCGGTGAGCGTGGGTCGGCGTCGATGTGAACCAGCGATGAACTCCATCCCCGGGAATCCCAGGTTGAGCTGGGAATGAACCGTTCGGCGTGACAGCACGTATCTCTGGTCGTAACACCGCGCCCGCTCGCGCCGAGAGCGAGGAGAAGACCATCAGCGACCACGACGCCCACCTGCTGCGCGCCCTGCACGACGAGCATGCCGAGGCGCTGTACGCGCACGCGCTGCGGCTGGTCAACGGCGACCGGCAGCGCGCCGAGGACCTGGTGCAGGAGACACTGCTGCGGGCCTGGCGGCATCCGGAGTCGCTCGACCCCCGGCGGGGTTCGGTGCGCGCCTGGCTCTTCACCACCGCCCGCAACCTGGCGATCGACGCCTGGCGGCGGCGGTCCACCCGGGTCGGCGAGATCTACACCGACGAACTTCCCGAGCCGCCGGAGGTCGTCGACGAAACCGAGCGAGCCGTCGAGGCGTGGACGGTCGCGGAGGCCCTCAACCGACTCAGTCCCTCACACCGCGATGTCCTGGTGGAGTGCTTCTACCAGGGGCGGTCGGTCTCCGAGGCGGCGTCGCGGCTGGGAGTTCCGCCGGGCACGGTGAAGTCCCGCACCCACTACGCGTTGCGCTCCCTGCGGCTGGTCCTGGCCGAGATGGGGGTGACCGGATGAACCGTTGCGAGTTCGCGTACGACGACGGGGCGTACGTGCTGGGCGCGCTCTCCCCAGCCGACCGGGTGGCCTACGAACGGCATCTCGCCGACTGCCCGGCCTGCCAGCAGTCGGTCTCCGAGATCGCCGTGCTGCCCGGTCTGCTCGGCCGGTTGGATCCGGCCAGCCTGGAACAGTTCCTCCCACCGCCGGAGAACCCCCGGGTGCCCGAACTGCTCAACGTCGCCCGGGAGCGCCGACGCCGTGAGCGGCAGGCCGGTCGGCTGCGGTACGCGGTCATCGGTCTGGCCGCCGCCGCGTTCGCCCTGGTGGTCGGCTTCGGGGCGGCCACCATGCTGGCCGGGCAGGTGCCGACCGGGCCGGGAACCCAGGTGCGGATGGTGCAGATGCAGCCGGTCGCCGGAACGGTGCCGGTGCATGCCGAGATCGGGTTGACCGGCACCGACTGGGGCACCGAGGTGACCATGCACTGCGGCTACGACGAGCGGGCCGGGTACGGCAAGGCGAACGCCTTCCGGCTGGTGGCGCACGCCGGGGACGGCTCGCAGGAGCAGATCGGCTCCTGGCTGGCCGCTCCCGGCGACGACCTGCGGATAACCGGGGCGACCCGGTTCACCAACGCCGAACTGGTCCGGCTGGAACTGATCCGTGCCGACGGCACTCCGGTGCTCGCCTACGAGGTCCGCTGAGCCGGAACCTCGGCGGTGGGCGACCTCAGCGGCTGGTGGCGACCGCCGCCGTGGCGGGCACGGTGCCGTCCAGGCGCAGCCGGCGGGTGTGTCGGGCCTGGCGTACCGCGTCGGCGGTGAAGACGATCAGCGCGAGCCAGACCAGGGCGAAGCCGGCCAACCGGGCCGGCGGCATCGGCTCGTGGAAGATCAGTACGCCGCAGCCGAGCTGGAGGATCGGCGCCACGTACTGGAGCATCCCGAGGGCGGTCAGCGGCAGCCGGTTGGCGGCACCGGCGAAGAGCAGCAGCGGGATCGCGGTCAACGCACCGGCGAGCACCAGCAGGGCCGTGTGGCCGGCCGAGACGTGGCCGAACGCGGCGTCACCGGTGGCGGCGAGCCAGCCGAGGTAGCCCAGTGCGGGCAGGGACAACACGGCCGACTCGACGAACAGACCCTCCGCCGCGGGCAGGCCGAGGCGCTTCTTCACCAGGCTGTATCCACCGAAGGAGAACGCCAGGATGAGCGCGAGGTACGGCAGCCGACCGTAGTCGACGGTGAGCACGGCCACGGCCAGGGCGCCGACGCCGAGCGCCGACCACTGTGCCGGGCGCAGCCGCTCGCGCAGCACCAGCACCCCGAGCAGGACCACCACCAGCGGGTTGATGAAGTAGCCGAGCGCGGTCTCCACCACCCGGTCGGAGTTCACGCCGTAGATGTAGGTGAACCAGTTGACCGCGATCAGCGTGGCGGCGGCACCGATCCCCGCGAGGGTCCGGGGCCGGCGCAGCAGGGACCGGAGGAAGCCGACGTTGCGCAGCGCGACGAGCAGCAGCGCGACGAAGGCGACGGACCACACCACCCGGTGGGCCAGGATCTCCAGCGGACCGGCCGGGCGCAGCAGTTTGAAGTAGAGCGGAAAGAACCCCCACAGCAGGTACGCACCGAGTCCGTAGAGGTAGCCGAGGCGGAGCGACGTCACGGCTCCACCGTAAGGGGCGTACCGGGTTGTCGATCCTTGCTGGTGAGCGGACTCACGGCCTGGTCGCGCCGGTCGAGTTCCATCCAGCGGTCGGCGCGTACGGGGTCGAAGCCGACCTTCGCGTACACCCCGTGCGCGTCGTTGGTGGCCAGCAGGATCCGGCGTACGCCGAGCTCGGCCAGGTGGTCACGGACCGCGCCCGCCAGCCAGGTGCCCAGCCCGCGACCCCGTTCGGCCCGGTCGACGTAGACGTCGCAGAGGTAGCCGAAGGTGGCCCGGTCGGTGATGACCCGGGCGACGGCGACCTGCCGGCCGTCCGCCGGCCGGTACACGCCGAAGCCGAGGGAGCCGGCGAACGCCCGCGTCACCGTCTCCCGGTCCCGCCCGAGCGCCCAGTACGCGTCCCGGCTGAGCCAGCCGTGCACGAGATCCAGATCGAGCCGGGTCGGATCGGTGCTGATCGTGTAGCCGTCGACGCGGGCGAGAGTGAACACCCTGTCGAAGCTAGTGCCTCGGCGTGGCCGTTTCCGCAGCCAATTCCCGCGATATGGCCGGCGCGACCGCCCTGCCGGGGTGGCCACCGTCGGGCGGCGACCACCGGCAGGGTCGGTGCCGTGTCGCGGTCAGTCGCGGTCGAGGATGGCGCCGAGGATCCAGGTGACGATCCCGACGAAGAGCGCGCCCAGCACCGCGGCCGGCCAGAAGCCGTCGACGTCGAAGGGCAACCCCGCCTGATCCGCGATCCAGCCGGTGAGCAGGAACAGCAGACCGTTCACCACGAGTGCGATCAGACCGAGGGTGAGCAGGTAGAAACCGCAGCCGACGGTCTTGATGATCGGCTGGAGCACCCCGTTGACGACCCCGAAGATGACCGCGACGAGGATCAGGGTCAGGATCGTCTCGGAGATCGACTCCGTGTCGAGCGAGATGCCGGGAATGAGCAGTGTGGCCAGCCAGAAGGCCACCGCCGTGGCGCCGACCCGGATCAGTAGACCTTTCAGAAAACCCATGGCGGGCATGGTGCCACGGCGGGCGCACGGGCGGAACCCGCGAGATCATCCTGCTTGGTCGATGGCTCGGACGTCGATGAGCTGCGCCTCGATCGGGGTGCGGGCGAGCAGGGCCCATCGCAGGGCGCGTCGGTTGACCACCGCGAGCATGTCGTGCCGGATGCGGGTCAGCGACTCCGCCGCGTCGCCGAGCCCCAGTGCGTTGCCGGCAACGGTGGCTTCCGCCCGGCTGAGCGGCTGGAAAACCGCCAGGTCGGCCCGGCCCAGCGCGTCCGCGTCGGCCGGGGTCAGCACGTCGCGGACCAGTAGCGTGGTGTGCCAGGCGGTGCCCGGTCGGGGACCGGTCGGCGGTGGTGCGTCCAGCACCACGAGCACCGGGGCGAGCGGCGTCCCGGGCTCGTTCGTGACCGGGCGGCCCGGTGGTACCAGCGGAACAGGCCTGCCCGGCGCACCGGTGCCCCGGACGAACCGCGCCCAGGCGTGCGGCCGGGCCGTCTGGACGATCACCCGGGCACCGAGTGCCATCGCGCGCACGGCGACCAGTTGGGCGGCGGGCACCCCACCGACGAGCATCAGCCGGGTGCTCTCCGGCCGGAACAGCCGGACGGTGACGGCGTCGCCGTGCCGGTTGACGCCGAGCATCAACCCGGCGGCGCCGAACGGCACCTCCCGCACCAGGTTCGCGGCACCGTACGGCGCCACCCGCTTCGGGTTCCCGGCACCGGTCAGCAGTGGTGTCCCGGGCCGGGCCAACGGCAGCGTTCCGGCGAGCCCGTCTAACTGCCGGCCGTCGAGCCGTTCCACCGGCACGCCCTCGGCGACCGCCGTCCGCCGCAACTGTCGGGCCGCGTCGGACAACTCGGCGGGTGTTGCCGCGGCCAGCCGAACGAGCAGCCCGCTCGCGGTCGGCCGATCCGTCCCGGCGTGCAGCGAGACCGTGATCGCCGTCGCCGGCAGCGTCCACAGCCGGGGCACGAGTGCGGCCGGCTGCCCGCCCGGCCAGCCGCTCAACCAGAAGGTGGTCTGCAGTAGGTCGCCGCAGCGGACCGCCTGCCAGGACTCCCGGACCGGACGTCCGTCGTGGTGGGCGAACTCGGCGAGCACCCGCCGGATCGGTTGCTCGCCCATCGGGCGCACGGTCAACGGTCGCAGCCGCCGGACGATCCGTCGCACGGTGCCTGCCAGGGCGTGCCGCAGCGCCTCCTCCGGCCAGCCGCCCGCCCGCGACACCCGCACCGCCAGCACCGCCCGTTCCCGCCCGGCCAGCTGTCCGTCGGTGAGCTGACGGTACGAGACGGCCGCCGCACCGCCGCCGGCACCGACCGCCGGTGCCGGCGTACCGGTCAGGAGAAGTTGTACGCGTACCGGCGGCCCCGGATCGGTCTCCGCCGGGAGCAGCGACGCGGGCGACGGTAGCGGCTGCTCGCGGTCACCGAGCAGGTCGGCCGGATCGCCGATCTCCAACAGCGCCACCAGGCCGTCCGGGTCGTCCAGCACGGCGGCGGAACCGTCGCCCAGCTCGACGGAACCGATGACGGTGTCGGGGTTCACCAGATCGAGCAGCTCGGTCGGGCCGTCGTCGGGTCTGGTCGCGCGCCGCCGGGCCAGGAAGCCGACGCCGATGACCAGCCACTCGTGCAGCCATCGTCGGCGGACCCGGCCCCAGGTCACGGTGAGCAGCACGGCTGCCGCGAGTGTCGTGGCGGCCGTCGCCAGGTGACCCCGGCCCGCGACCACGACGATTGCCGCCGCCACCACCTGGGTGGTGACGATCTGCCCGGACCTCAGAGGGGTCGAGTGCCACCGAAGCCCGGACCGTCGCCGTGGCCCGGTGGGGCGGATCCGGCGGGCGGAGCCGGACGACGGGTCGTCGGAGGGTTGACGGCCGGCCGTGTCAGGGCGGGTCGGGGTGAGGGTCGCCGCCACCGTGCCCTCCCTTCGACCGTCACCGATCGCGACATCGACGACGCCCATGGTAGTTACCGGCGATCGAGCGCGTTATCCACAGGGGAGCGAGGTGGGGTAGCAGAACCGCGACCGTGTAGCTACTCTCAGCGACGAGTTCTCGTTGGCCCATCCCGCGTCGTGCTCCCCCTCCGGCGTCGTGGGTGGTGCGTTTCCCGCCGCAGGGCCAGCCACGACCGAGGAGACGAGGTGACGTCCAAGGTGTCCCAGACCCAGGCAGAGGCCGCGGTGATGCAGCAGACCGCGGCGAAGTTCGAGCAGACAGACCAGTCGTTGCAGTCGATGCTCAGTGGACTGCTGGTCCAGCTGGAGATCCTCCAGCAGGCCTGGCGCGGGGCTGGTGGCCGATCGTTCGAGCAGGTCAAACGGAAGTGGGCGGAGGATCAGGCCGGGCTTCACCAGGCGCTGCGGGAGACGGCGGGGGCGATCCGCACCGCCGGCACCCGGTACGACGTCTCGGACACCGAGGCGGCTGCCCGGGTGGCGGCCACCAACCGTGGCGGCATCCAACTGCCGCTCTAGCCCACGACGCAGGGAGAAGAATCCGATGGAGCACGGTGTGCTGGTCGTCAACTTCGCCGCGCTGCAACAGGCCAGCGCGGACATTCAGCGAGCGCTGAACACGCTCGACGGGCAGCTCGGCCAGTTGGAGCGCGACGCGGCACCGCTGGTGGCCAGTTGGTCCGGTGCGGCACAGCAGGCCTACGAGCAGCGGCAGGCGCGGTGGCGAAACGCCTCGCAGGACCTCCAGGCGATGTTGCGGGACATCAAGCTCGCGGTCGACGAATCCGCGGCCGACTACCTCGACACCGAGAAGCGGAACACCAACCTCTTCCAGTGAACCGCCACGCACAGACCACGGGGTGACGCCGGCCGGCGTCACCCCGCGTCGTGGCCGTGGTCGGCTGGACGCCACCGTCGGCGTACCCCTCGGGGCACCACCACCGCGGCCAGCACGACGGTGACCACCAGTGGCACGCCCGCGCCGGCGAGCAGCAGTGCCCGGTTCCGTGCGTCACGTCGACGGTCCTGCTGTGCCAGCAGCGCCGGATCGGGTCGGTCGTCGGCAAGCCCGGTGACCGGCCGCGCGTGCCTCGGCACCGCCCCGGTCTCGGTCACCGCCCGGTACGGATTGAGCACCCCCGCCCCGTACCCGTCGCCGGGAGCCGGATCAGCGGTGGCGACGATCCGCCGGGCCACCTCCTGGGCCCCGAGGTCGGGGCGGTACTGACGCAGCAGGGCGGCGGTGGCGGCGACGAAGGGTGCCGCGTAGCTGGTGCCGGCGGCACTGCGGTGACCGTCCCCGGGAGCGGCGACCAGCACGTCGAGGCCGGGAGCGACGAGATCCACGTGCGTGCCGGTCGGCGAGAAGTCGGCCCGCCGCCCGTCCGCGCCGACCGCGCCGACCCCGAGCACCCCGTCGTAGGTGGCCGGGTACGGGTGTCGTTGGCCATCAGTGGGCCCGTTGCCGGCGGCGGCCACCACGACCACGTCCCGGCTGAGCGCGTACGCGACCGCGGCGCGGACCACGGGATGGTCGGCGTAGAGCACCACGGAGAGGTTGGCCACGGCGGCGCCCTGGTCGACCGCCCAGCGGATGGCCCGGCCGAGATCCACGGGCGTCGCGGTGCGTCCCGTCCCACGTCCGTCGACGACCTGCTGTTCACTGACCCGGATCGGTAGTATCCGGGCCCTGGGTGCCAGCCCCTGGAAGGCCGTCCCGTCGCGGGGCGCCGCGGCGATGATGCTCGCCACGCCGGTCCCGTGCCCGACACAGTCGAGTCCGCCGTCGCCGCCGGCATCGAGCAGGTCGGTGCCGGGGAGCACCCGCCCGGCGAGTTGCGGATGGGTCCGGTCCACGCCCGAGTCGACCACCGCCACGGTCACCCCAGCGCCGGTGGCCAGTCGGGCGAGCCGCCCCGGGGCGTACCGTTGCTGCGCCCAGGGGGCTGCGGAGATCGGCCCGGCCGGAGCCGGTGGCGAAGCGCAGGCGGGCGCGGCGTGGGCCGGATCCACCGCGACGGCCGTCATGGGGCCGGCCAGCAGGACTGCGGCCAGAACCGCCCGAAGGACGCCAGGTGGGCGCCGACCACCTCGCTGGCGCACACCGCGCGTCCGGTACATCGACCGCCTCCGTATCGTGTCGACACCGAGACGGGATGTTATCGGTTGCTGGTGAACCGGGCGGGCCGCCGACGGCCTGACATTGTGATCTTGCAATCACCTTGTAGGTTGTATCCGACACCTATGGCTGTGCCCGGGAGGAGGGGTGGCCGTGACCGACTGGGAGCCGGCCACCGGGGCCGAGGCGGCGATGCGAGACGCGCTGCACGGCAATGACCAGCAGCTTTACTTCCGGATCTTGTCCGGTGTCGAGCTGCTGCTGCCGGTCTCCGCACAGGCGGCCGCTGGGCGGACACCGGTGGGCTGGGGCACGTGGACAACCGGCGGCCGGACGCACGTGCTGGCGTTCACCTCCGCCGAGGCGATGCGGGCCTGCCTCGGTGAGCACGCCGGGCCCAGTCGACGCACCGGGTACGCGGAACTCGCCGCGAGCTGGCCGAACCACGAGTGGTGGCTGGCGGTGAACCCGGGCCTGCCCATCGAGGGCTACCTGCCCGCCTGGTACGTCTCCCAGCTGTCCCGAGGCGATGTCCGGCTGCCCGGCCGTACGGTGGGTGCCCGCGCCCGGTTGGAACGCGTGGAGGCGCTGAACCGGGCCCGCGACGCCGCCGCGGCGTCATCCGCCCCGGCGACGCCCAACCCACCCTCCCCACCGCGATCGCCGGGTCCGGTCCGACCGACACAGCTCTCCCCGGCACCACCGGTGGTGCCGGCGGCCTTCCACCTTCCCGAGGTGCCGCCGACGGCGTCGAGCACGGTCGCCCGCCCCCGCACGGACTCCGCCGACCGGTCACCCGGCCTCGCTGCCCGCCCGGCACCACCCGACAGCGGTGGGATGGGACGTGCCGACGCCCAGCGGCCGGGTGGTCTGGGTGCTGCCCGGCCCGACGGCGCCGGCACCGTGGGCGGCGTGCCGCCACGGCGGCCGGTACCGGGCCGGAAGGAGGAACCGACGTCGGGCGGGCCCGGGTGGCCCACCGCGCCGGACCGGTCCGGCGCGCCCGCCAACGGCGGCCCGGCCGGCTCCGGCCCCGAGCCGACGGGTCAGCGATCCTTCTTCGAGCCGGCGAACGGTCGCTCACCGCATCGCGGCGACCGCCTCGCCGACCGGGCGGCACCACCGTCGCGGTTCCGGGGCGGTCAGCCGTTCCCCCGCCGGGGCCCGGCCGGTGAGCAGCCTTCCGACGGGCCGACCCGCGCTTTCGTGTTCAGCGAGGACGACCAGGCCACCGCCCGGACCCGTGCCGTCCCGCACGAGGAGACGACCCAGCCGCTGCCACCGCCCGACGGGCCGGTTCGGCCGCTGCGGGTGAGCACCCCCGTCGGTTGGGCGGCTCCGGGTGGCGGTGATCCGACCGCCGGTGGCGGTGACCCGACCGAGGCGCTGCCCCGTCGTCAGCCGGAGGAGGAACAACCGACCTCGGCGGCCGAGCCGGTCTCCGCTCCCCCCGCGCCGCGCCGTGGCTTCACCCCGATCGTCATAGAGGGCACCATCATCGAGGCCCGGGACCTCACCCTGACCAACGGCCACCCAGGTCAGCCCGGCGGACCAAGCGGCGACGGGGACCGGTCCGCGACCGGGGCGGGCGCGACGTCGGCTCGTCCGGCACCGGCGGACGCGAAGGTCGCGAGCAGACCAGAGCCGCCGGTCGCCGATCCCGAGCCGACGGCTGTCGATCCCGAGCCGACGGTACGCTTTCCGACCCCCCGCCCGGAGCCGACGGTGGCGGCAGCCGAGCCGACGGTGGCGGTGCCGGCAGCGCCGCCCGAGCCGACCGTCCCGGTCCGGACGGTGACGCCCGAGTCGACCGTTCCCGGACGATCGGCGATGCCCGGGTCGACGGCCGCCGCTCCGACGGCCGCTCCTGCACCGCCGCGCCAGGACCAGACGGATGCCGGCGTCGGAACGGCGGCGCCGGTCGCCACCCGCCCAGCCGGCCCGGTCACGGAGAGCCCGTCGCTGTTCACGCCGGTGTCCGCGACGGCCACGCGAGCACCCGCAGCGTCCGAGTCCCCGGCTCCGACGTCCACGTCCGCTGCGCCCACCGCGCCGCCCGCCGATCCGCCCTTCCAACCCGCCAACGAGGTGGAGGAGGACCTGCACGGTGCCGCGGAGGCCGGCAGCACGGACACCTTCCTGTCCACGTTGCTGTTGGCCCGGGTTCTCATGCCGGTGGCGGCCGACTCCGCCCCCGGTAGCCGTCCCGGCGATCCGGGCTTCGTCTGGCCGGCCGTGCAGTTGGACGGGCAGACCTTCGTGGTGGCCTACACCTCTCCGCAGCGCCTCGCCGACCACACCGATCCGGCGGCCGAGACGGTCCAGGTCCGCTTCGTCCAGCTCATTCGGAAGTGGCCCGACCTCTCCTGGTCGTTCGCCGTCAACCCGGGCACCCCGGTGGGTGCGAAGCTGCCCGGTGAGCAGATCGTCGGGCTGGCCAACTGGGCCGCCGAACTCGGCCTCGGCGACGACGCCGAGGGTGAGCCCGAGCCGAACGTCGAGGCCCCGGCACCGGCGAGCAGTCCACGGCAGGCGGCACCGGCGGGTGACCTGACCCGGCCGATCGTGATGCAGAAGGCGATCGCACCCAGTCAACTCGGCTACTACCTGGAACGGGGCTACGACCGGGTCTCCGGGTTCGTCCACCGGGCGAGCGAGCTGGCGCACCTCACCACCCCGGCCGCCCTCTACCAGGCGCTCGGCCTCAACCACCCCGAGTCGCCCTTCGCGCCGGACGCGGAACAGATCTACGTGCTCCGGTGGCCGGCGTACCGGCCGAGCCTGTACCGCATCCCGTACGGCGGGCAGAACGAGGCGGCCATGCGGGCGATGGAGGGTTGGGTCATCGAACGGCCCCCGTTCCGGGGCAACGGCTTCGCCCCCGGTGAAGGCAGCGACGTGCTGGCCGAGTTCAAGGTGGACAGTGTCCGGCTGCCGCACGGCGCGCAACTGGTCCGCATCGACGCCTCGGGCGGCGAGCGACCGGTCGCCGTGCTCGACGCCGACACGCTCTCCTGGCGGGAGGTCGGTGAGCGGTGATGCGCGACGGCTACGTGGCGCGCTGGCGCGGGCGGGAGTTCCCGGCCAGCCCGGACGGCAGCGAGGTCCGGCTTTACCAGCCGGAGGCGACCGAGGGTTTCACCGAGGTACGCCCCGGCCGGCACGTCCGGGTCGTGCCGGCCGGCGAAATCGAGGAACTGGTGTACGTCCGTACCACCTGCACCTGGAAGGGACAGCCGTTCATCGTGCTGGCCGAGCACGACGGGTGGCTGCGGGTCGAGTACACCGGTGGCCGTTGGCCGGTCGCGCAGGCGATGCGGCTGGAGGCCTTCGACTTCGGCGTATACCAGGGATGGGCCCCGGTCGGCGAGGTCACCGACGTACGCGAGCAGCGGGTCTGAAGCTCAGGACTTCGCCCAGCGGAGGACCTCGCCGAGCACCAGTTCCGGCATCTCCAGGTGGGGAAAGTGCCCGACCTCGTCGAGCAGCCGCCACTCGTACGGTGCGCTGACGTAGCGCCCGGAGCCCTGGGCGGTACGCGGCAACGCCGCCACGTCCCGCGCCCCGTGCAGTTGCAGGGTGGGCGCGGCGAGCGGTCGCTGCATCAGCTTCACGAACCGGTAGCCGTGCAGCCGCAGCACCGACCGGAACGCCCACCGGTAGCCCTCCAGCGCGCAGAAGGCGGCCTGCGGGATCCGCATGGCCTCCCGGTAGCGCCGCGCGTAGTCGGCGAAGTCCGCGCCGGTGACCCAGCGGTGGCCGCCCCAGCGGCGCAGGATCTCCTCCACCGCGCGGCCGTTGTCACGGGTGAGGAGGTGTTCGTACCGGGGCAGCTGGAATCTCAGCGCCGGGGTCGACGCGGCGAACTGACCGCGCGGGTCGGCGAAGATGGCCGCCCGCAGCCGCAGCGGATGCGGGGCGCCGAGCACCATCAGGCGACGCACCAGGTTGGGGTGGAACGACGCCGCAGTCCAGGCGATCATGCCGCCGGCACCGGTGCCGACCAGGGTGGCCGAGCGCTCGCCGAGCGCCCGGATCAGCCCGGCCACGTCAGCCGCGAGGGTGTAGCCGTCGTACCCCCGGGGTGGTTTGTCGCTGGCGCCGTAGCCCCGCAGGTCCATCGCGACGGCGCGGAAACCGGCGTCGGCGACCGCCGGCAGCATCCGGTGCCAGGCCCACCAGTGTTCGGGAAAGCCGTGCAGGAAGAGCACCATCGGCCCGGTACCCGCCTCCACGACGTGGAAGCGGCTGCCGTTGGCACCCACGAACCGGTGCGTCCACGGCCCCTCGGTGAGTACGCAGGACTCGTCGACGGCCTCGTCACGCTGCTCGGTCATGACGACAGCCTAGGACCCCGACGCCGGTGGCCCGGTTGGTGCCGTCGGCGCGGGGTGCCCGGCCGACCCCGCCGAGGGGCGCGGACGGTCAACCGACCGGGCTCATCTTGAGGATGCTGACCGGGATTCCCGGACCGCAGTCCACCCCGTCCGCCGCCGGGGCGGTGGTCACCCGCACCCAGGCGCCGGTGGCGAAGGTGCCCTTGTCGGTGCCGTGCATCGCGTACTCCCGGCCGTCGTCGGTGACCAGGGTGTAGCAGGGGCCGCTGCCGCCCCGACTGAGCCGGCCGGCCAGGACGTTGGCCTTCCTTGTGGCCGTCCGTCGAGGGTGAGCCGCTTCAATCAGCGGTTGCGAGCCGCGGGCCGTATAGGGATTGGCGGTCCGACCGGCGCGTCCTTGTCGGACGCCCAGCCCAGGCCTAACGCCTTGCATCGCCGTCGGCTTCGACACCGACCGTGGACCCTGCCGCTGCATGTCCGCTTCGCGGACCTGCTCGGCCTGCCAGCGGTGCGTCAGCAGCCTCTCCTGTTGGATCCAGTCGTTTCGAAGGACTCCGCGATGCCCGTCTCCGGTCGATGCGACGTCCTCATCACGGGCATGTCGGCACACCACCTCCATGGACGCGACCCATGCCCGAGCCCGTTTCGCAATCGTTACCGGTCACTGACGGTGATCCCCGAGGTGAAAGAGGGGGTAAATCGGTCAATGTCGCTAACGCAGGGTGCCGAACCGTCGACCATGTCTGCCGGTCGCTTAACGTGCTCAAAAGTGGGGCATCGCGCGGAACTCGGTACTGTTACATTGTGCGTACCTTATTGATCTGCCTTAATGGTGGTCGGGATAATCGACCCGATGTGGCGGCACTCGAAGGTTGTCTTATTCGTTGTACCGAGTGAACGGGGTAAAAAGTCGTGACCAAAAAGAAGGCCAGATTATCTGGCATGATAGGAATCCTTGGAACGATGGCGCTCGTTGGGGCTGTTGCGCCGCAGGCGCCGGCTGCGGCGGAGTCATCGGATCCGGGAATTGTCACGATCGTCGACCAGCCTGGAGTTGTCACCGTTACGATTCCCGACCCCAAGATCAAGGACAAGGGGCCGGCGGCCGTCGCACCCGAAAACGGGGACACGCCTCAGCCAGACTCCGGACCCGGCCAGGCAGAGCTCTCGGACGAGCCCGCTGTCGATTATGACCCGGAGTACCAGCCAGATCCTGAGGGAGCCTCGGCGGCCAGTCGAACGGGTGGTGCCTATTCAACCCTATCGGCTTATGTCGGAAACAACTCTGCAAGCCATTGCAGTATCAATTTCCCCCCGTGCAAGTTCAACATCTACAAGTCGGCGAGTCGCACCATCACGCCGCCGGGCGGTAAGTCGGGGCTTCTCAAGTCCTATGGCAAGGCTCTCGTTGACGTCTACACCATTACGGGTTGCTGCTTCACGAAGGCCGACTACTACAACACCACGTCTTATTCACAGTGGGGCGGTACGTCGCCCTACAACGCCACCAGCATCAAGCACCGGGATGTCTGGGACATTGACTACTTCGCGTTGAGTTGGAGCTTCGGTGGCTCTCCTTCTGGGACCGTCAACCACGGCAGCGGTCGGATCTCGTACTCGAACACCGTGAAGAACACGTGGAGAGTCAACCACAGTGTCCAGCACGTGTACCTTAAGGTGAGCTCGGGCCGGGTTAGCAAGGTTAAGTACGAGGTGCACGGTTCCTACGGCTTCGGCAGCAACTTCTACACGACGGATGCCTACAGCAGCGTCGCCCTGCCTTAATCGACGGATGAGTAGAGTAACAGCTGCGGGTCTCGGCCTCATCGGGGCCGAGACCCGTTGCATTGCCAAGAAAGCCAGGGCGAGATAACTGATGCGAGACGGCCACAAAAAAGTCGCTAAGCGATGCTCTTTGATGGTTTCGGCGATACTTGTTGCGTCCATCACTGCCTGCTCAGGTAACGCCGTCGGCCCACCAACCGCTGTCGACCCCGCTTCGCCCCCCGCAGTCGTAGGCGCTGTCGACCGTGCTACGACCGTGGTAGCACCGATCAAGACGAAGGAGGATGTGGCGGATCTCCTATCCGATTCCTTCGTCATAGGGCCTGGAAGCAACCACTATTTCGTCGACGATGCGTGGAGCGAGGCGCGTTCACCGTTCTCCCTATATGAAACGTATTGGCAGTTGAGGTGGCGTGACGGCCGCCCCCCACCGGGCGTTGATCCAGTCAGAATCGGGACCTGGGTGCAAGTGGCTGCCAGGAATGGACTTGGTTCCTCGCCGCTTCAGCAGGTCGCCCAAATCAGTTACGCCGCCGGTATCGCCAAGTACCTGAACATTCGTCTGGACCCTCAGTTGACGGCGGCCAAGCTGGAGACAATGCGGGACGGGGATCTTTATGCTCCCGACCCGGGCGCTGGTGGAACGTGGGGCAGTACGGCAGCAGCCGTGCGCGCGATGAGAGACGTCGGTCTGCCCGTACCCGACGCGACCCTACGCCAAGCGGGTGCCAAGTTGTCTGGGCTGTCGACGACGCTTACTCCTGAGGAGGCTGTCTCTACCGCTATACCTTTGCTGGAAGTGGTCGGTGCCGGTCGCAGCGGAAACGATTCGAAAGAGGACGAGCTGCGAGTGTCCGCTGCCGTTCTCAGCATTCTTAACGCTATAGAACCCTCATCAATCGACATTTCCTGGCTGGGTGCGCGGTACCAGCTTGATTCTGTGCGATCCAGCTTGGGACAGCCGCGCACCTCGCTGCGTCCGGAGACCTGCGCCAAGCTGGTCACCTCAACGGGGACCGTAACTCTGCCCAACCGGGTGGACGCTGATACCCAAGGCACCTTCTACGCTCGTGAACTGGGATGTCGGACTGTCATCTCGCAGATGGACCGACCGTACACAAGAGCGGGCTGGGTCCTGGGATCGGCTGTCGACCCCTACGAGACGCTGGCAGCAACTCACGCTGCGCTCGCTCTCGCGGACCTCGTGGCTGGTGACGCCGCGTTTGCGAACAGGCTCGGCGACAGTGTCGAACAGTTGTGGACGCCGATGCTGAAGGACGCTTCGCTGCCGTCGACCGCTCACCCTCTGGCATCTGCCCGCCTCGCCCGGGTTGCCGATATCGCCGATGTTTCGGTGACGGTCGAAAGTAACACGTCGAGCAAGCCGAGTGACCGATACGAGCTCGTTGACGTGCTTGTTGCGAACGCGATCGGTGGCGAGGAGCAGCGGCGGGTGGACGAGCTGGCTCTGGCACAACTCCAAGAGGGTGGTGATCCGGAATCCATGGATGTTGCTGCCATGCTGGCCATCATAGGTGGGCATCTGCACGACAAGGCGGCGATGGCACGGGCAGCCGTTATCGCACGGCAGAATCGCATCGTGGACACCTTGTATGGAATAGGCCCTTGCGAAGAACGGCAGACGTGCGCCTCGGCTGAGCCCTCGATTCCTGCCTCGGCAATTGGTAGCTGGATTGAACGGAGCCACGCTGCTCCCCGCCACCGCTGGGAAGAGAAGGGCATGTGCGACGGATTTCTCTGCTCGGACGGTGCGCAGGATGGTGCCTCGCTCGGCCAGATCTATCTCGCACTCGCCTGCGACAAGCCGGCTTGCGGTGGACGCTTCCCATTGATGATCTGAGACGGACGAGAGGACGTGCGGGATGATGAGCGCCGTGGGGCGTGTCGCCTTCGGCCTTGCTGCGGTACTAGCTGCCGTATCGGGCTGTTCCAAGGATTCCCAGATGAGCGGCCAGAATCAGGATGGTGGTCAAGAAAGGTGGTCGGCCGTGGTGGCATCGGTTGACCTTCCCGGCGGTCGTGAGGTGTCCCTCCAGACCGCTGCCGGCGGAACCGAGCAGGAAACCAAAGTCGGCTCATCTCGTTGTTGGCGGATCAGCGAGGTCGCCGACGACGGCACGGAGATCGCGACAACCTCCGCATGCCATGGCCTGGGTACGACAGCAGCCGCCCGGGTGTTCGGCGTCGTCGTTGTTGCCAGTCCTTGCCGGACTCAAGTCTCGGTCAAGGTGGACCACCCATCCGACCTTCCGGTAGTTCGGGATGTCTTCGACGGGTTTTTCCTGGTGCCACCAGCGCTCGTGTCGGAACTAGATGACATGATCACGTTCTCTTGCCTCGACGAAAGCGGTGGCGCCGGCGAACCGATGACGCTCGACGTTGTCGACTGAAGGGCGCATTGCAGAGTATCGGTCAGGAGTCGCAGCCCCCGCCCGCTCGATTCCCGCCACGTGGCCCTGCTGCTGCCTACGCTGCCCCTCCGGCAACATGAGTGGGCGCGTACCCCAAGCGGGGCCCGGACGAAGTGTGCGCAGTGTCCGGGCCCCGCCGGGCCCCGCCGGTCGCCGCCTTGAGGCAGCCAGGTCAGGGCCCCGGGCACGCCAGGCGACAGGGTGCAGTGGTGGGCGTCTGATGCGAAGACGGGGTGACCGTCCTCGCGGACGGTCACCCCGTCGGGTCCTACGTCTGCCGTCAGTCCTCGTCGGACTTACCGCCGCTCATCCCCGAGGAGATCAGGTCCATCACGGACGAGTCCTGCAACGTGGTCACGTCGCCCAGCGAGCGGTTCTCCGCCACGTCCCGCAGCAGCCGACGCATGATCTTGCCGGACCGGGTCTTCGGCAACTCCGGCACCAGCATGATCTGCCGGGGCTTGGCGATCGGGCCGAGCGTCTTCGCCACGTGGTTGCGCAGGTCGGCGATGAGCTGCTCACCGGCCTCGCCGGAGATCTCGGTGCTGCCCCTCGGGATGGCGAACGCGACGATCGCCTGGCCGGTGGTCGGGTCGGTGGCGCCGACCACCGCCGCCTCCGCCACCGACGGGTGCGACACCAGCGCCGACTCCACCTCGGTGGTGGAGATGTTGTGCCCCGACACCAGCATCACGTCGTCGACCCGGCCGAGCAGCCAGACGTGCCCGTCGTCGTCCTTCTTCGCGCCGTCACCGGCGAAGTAGATCCACGGGCCGTCGCCACCGGCACCCGCGCCGAACCGCGACCAGTACGTCTCGATGAACCGGTTGTCGTCTCCCCAGATGGTGCGCAGCATCGACGGCCACGGCTCGCGCAGCACGAGGTAACCGCCGCCGCCGTTGGGCACCGACTGGCCCTGGTCGTCCACCACGTCCGCGACGATGCCCGGCAGCGGCGTCATCGCCGAGCCCGGCTTGGTGGCGGTCACCCCCGGCAGCGGTGAGATCATCATGCTGCCGGTCTCGGTCTGCCACCAGGTGTCCACGATGGGCAGCTCACCCCGTCCCACGTGCTGCCTGTACCACATCCAGGCCTCGGGATTGATCGGCTCGCCGACACTACCGAGCAGCCGCAGCGAGGAGAGGTTGTACTCGGCCGGGATCTCCTCGCCCCACTTCATCATGGTGCGGATCAACGTCGGCGCCGTGTAGAGGATCGTCACCCGGTACCGGTCGACGATCTCCCAGAAGCGGCCCTTGTGTGGGGTGTCCGGGGTGCCCTCGTACATCACCTGGGTCACCCCGTTGGCGAGCGGGCCGTAGACGATGTAGGAGTGACCGGTCACCCAGCCGATGTCCGCCGTGCACCAGTAGACGTCGGAGTCCGGCTTGAGGTCGAAGACCGCGTACGAGGTGTACGCCGCCTGGGTCAGATAACCGCCGGTGGTGTGCAGGATGCCCTTCGGCCGGGCGGTGGTGCCGCTGGTGTAGAGGATGAACAACGGGTGCTCGGCGTCGAACGGCTGCGCGGTGTGCTCGGCCGACGCCTGCTCCACCGTCTCGTGCCACCAGTGGTCCCGCTCGGACCAGCCGACCTCCTCGCCGGTGCGCCGGACCACCAGGACGTGCTCGACCGACGGGCAGTTCGCCACCGCCTCGTCGACGGTCGGCTTGAGCGCGGACGGCTTGCCGCGCCGGTACCCGCCGTCGGCGGTGATGACGACCTTCGCCGAGGCGTCCTGGATCCGGTTGGTCAGCGCGTCGGCGGAGAAGCCGCCGAAGACGACACTGTGCGTGGCGCCGATCCGGGCACAGGCCAGCATCGCGACCGCGGCCTCCGGGACCATCGGCAGGTAGATCGCCACCCGGTCACCGGCGGTCACCCCGAGATCGGTGAGTGCGTTCGCCGCCTGGCAGGTCATCCGGTGCAGGTCGGCGTAGGTGAGGGTGCGGCTGTCGCCGGGCTCGCCCTCCCAGTGGATCGCCACCTTGTCACCCCGGCCAGCCTCCACGTGCCGGTCCAGACAGTTGTAGGCCACGTTCAACTGCCCGCCGACGAACCACTTCGCGAAGGGCGGCCGGGACCAGTCCAGCACCTCGTCCCACTGCCTGGTCCACGCCAGCCGGGACGCCTGACGCTCCCAGAAGGCGAGCCGGTCGGCCGCCGCCTCGGCGTACGCGTCCGCGGTGACGTTGGCGTCGGCGGCGAGTTCGGCCGGCGGCGGGAACTGGCGCGTCTCGTTCAGCAGATTGGCCAATGCCTCGCTCATGCCGGCACTCCGCTTCGCTCCGTGCCGCCATGAGGCACCAGCGCGCCGCGTTGATGATTCGCTCGCTGACGCTCGCTCATGCGGTGACTCCTCGTTGCTCGGGTGACCTGGGTCTCTCCCGGGCAGGTTAGTCGCGGCGGCCGAGCGAGGCGACCGATCCCCGACGCGCCCGTCGCTCAACGGCCCCTCCCACGCGCCGAGGTGCAGGGCAGGTCTGCCCTTCTCCGCCGGGGCACGTGGCGTGGGCGTTCGATCGGTCACGGGTTGCGGCATGTCGGGCCTTCCCGTCGGCGTGAAAGCCCGACATGCCGCATGTCGCGACTGCGCCCCTCCCGGCGCGGCCCCCCGGCGCGGCCCCGGTCGGGCGGGTGGTCTCCGCCAGGCCGGGTGGGTGGCGGGGCTCGCGTTGCCGGTGACTCCCGCCCGGGGCCGTCGGCATCGTCGCTACCGTGTCGGGGTGACCGCCGATCCGCTCGCGCCGCTGCTCGACCTCGCCGACATCGCCGCCGCCGTGGAGCGTGCCCGCGACCGGTTCGACCGGGCGCTGGGCCACCGGGCGCTGCGGCGCCACGGCGGCCAGGTCGCCGCCGAGGTGAGCCTGCGCTCCGCGGTGGCCAGCGCCGGGCTGGAGGGTCACCACCACGAGCGGGAGACGGTACGCGCCGGCACCGTCACCGAACCGGTGCTCCAGGGCGCGCTGCGGGTGGCCGGCGCCCTGCCCGGGCTCAGTGAACTCTGGCCGAAGGCCCCCCGGCAGGTGCTGGCGAAGCTGCACGTGCTCGCCGCCCGCGAGGTGGTCGCCGAGACCGCGCTGGGCCGCCCGGTCGACGATCCGGTGGTCGCCGCCCGGCTCGACGCCCTGGCCACCCTGGTGGCCGGCGGTACCCGGGTCACTCCGCTGGTGCTGGCCGCCGTCGTACACGGTGAACTGCTCAACCTGCGCCCGTTCGCCGGCCCGTCGGGCGTGGTGGCCCGGGGCGCGGCCCGTCTCGTGCTGCTCTCCACCGGATTCGACCCACGTGGACTGCTCGCCGTCGATGTCGGGCACCGGGAACGCGAGCCGGAGTACGTGGGCGCGGCCGGCGCCTTCGCCACCGGCACCCCGGACGGACTGCGATCCTGGCTTCGCCACTACATGTCGGCCGTCGAGGTGGGCGCCGACCAGCTCACCGCGATCGGCGACGAGATCCTGGCCGCCGCCTGAGCGGGTACCGAAGATCCATCCGATGGTGGTGCCCGGTGGCTGTGCCCGCGGTGGTGCAGCTCGGGGCGCGGTCAGGCCGGCGAGGCGGAGGCGCGGGTGCGGCGATGCCGGCCGTACCAGGCGATGCCGATGGCCACCCCGACACCGACGCCGAGCGCCGCCGCGGCGACCGGCACGGCGGGCCGCTCGCGTAGTCGCCGCCCCAGCGGCACCGGGTGCCGGAACTCGAGCACCGGCCAGGCGTTCTCGACGGCCAGCCGGCGCAGCTGCCGGTCCGGGTTGACCACCGACGGATGCCCCACGCACTCCAGCAACGGGCGATCGCTGTACGAGTCGGAGTAGGCGTACGAGTCGGCCAGGTCGTAGTCCCGGGCGGTGGCGAGTTCGCTGACCGCCTCGACCTTGCTGGGACCGGCGGCGTAGAACTCGACCTCGCCGCTGTACCGCCCGTCGACCACGCCCATCCGGGTGGCGATCACGTCGGTCACCCCGAGCAGCGCACCGATGGGGCGCACCATCTCCTCGCCCGAGGCGGAAACCAGCACCACGTCCCGGCCGGCGGCCTGATGCTCCTCGATCAGCGCGGCGGCCTCCGCGTACACGTAAGGGTTGATGAGTTCGTGCAACGTCTCCGCGACGATCTGACGGACCTGCTCCACCGGCCACCCCTTACACAGGGTGGCGAGATAGTCACGGGTCCGGGCCATGGTCTGCTCGTCGGTGCCGCCCAGCCGGAACATCAGCTGCGCGTACGCCGACTTGACCACGTCACGCCGAGTGATCAGGCCGTCCCGGTAGAACGGCCTGCCGAACGCCAAGGCACTCGACTTGGCGATGACGGTCTTGTCCAGATCGAAGAAAGCGGCACTTCGGCCCACGGCGCGAAAGTCTAGCCCGATGGTCTATCGTCGGCGGGTGCCCGGGGGCTGAAGAGCGCTAAGACCTGCGGGCCGACCCCCACCCGCCTGCGAACAGTGACCGTGGTCACACCCAGCGAACAGGATTTCGCAGGGAGTGGAGGCTACACCACTCGACGTACACAGGTCCGCTCAGGCAGACTTGGTTACAGCACAGGCATTCATATCTCGTACAACCGGCAGACTCTCGGCGGTTGCACCCCCCGTGACCGCTGAGCGGGTTCGGCTCGACCCCCCCGGAGCCGAACCTCCGACGACCCCCGTCTCCCCCCGACGGGGGTCGTCCCTTTCCCTTCCCGTTGCCGGCCCAGGTGAAGCCGTGTCTGTCGAGTGGCATACCCTCCCGAAGCTGTCGCTGGGGAGGCACGATGAACAGAACCATTGCTCGCCACGGAGCCGGCGCGCTTGTCGCCTGGGTGGTCTTCGTGGCACAGACGCCCGTCATCTACGCCGGACTGCTCGTGTACGCGTCGAGCACCACTGGAGATCTGGGTGGCCCGCTCGCCGGGCCGGTACTGTGCGCTTCGTTGGCGTGTCTGGGCGTCGCCCTGGTGCCGCTGCTGTTCGTGCCGGCGGGCTGGATCGGTGAGATCGCCTCGAGAAGCGGACGGCTGTCCGTGAAGCTACTTGTCGCGTTCGCCGTCGCCGCAGTGCTGGCGATGCTCTACGTGGCCGGCATCGCGGTCCTGACCGACAAGCCGACGGTTGCCGGCACGTTGTTGGCGTGCGGGGGCGGCGCGGCCGCTGTGCTTGGTCCTACTGCGGCCTATGTCCTGATCGCCCATCGCAGGCTGAAGACGGGTTCGGTCCAGCGGTCGACTTCTTCCACACCGCCCCGGCGGTGAGGCCGGGCCGCCCAGGCGTCACCGCAGTAGCCCGGACTGGTTTCGTCAGCGCGGGTGGTAGACGACCGCGCGGCTCACACCCCAGACCGGGCGGATCGAGGCGGCGATGCGGCCACGGTCATCGAGGTCGACGACCTCGCCCTCCGTACTGATCCCGGCGAGGCTGAGGTCATGCAGCACGCCGCGTCGCCACAGCGCCGGGCGCTCGCTTCCATCGGTGGCCTGGGAACTGGCCAGGATCTCGCCACGGTTGTTGATTGCCCGCAGCCGGGTGAAGCTGCCGCCGAGGGTGCCGACGTCCAGGGCGCGTCCGTGCCGCCAGAGGATGCCGCGTTCGGACTGGTCGGCCGAGAACTGCCAGCCGATCGCCCAGCCACGGTCGTTGAGGGCGTACGTGTTGCTGCGGTTGAAGGGGCCGGCGCCGAGGTCGGTGACCCGGCCACGGTGCCACCGGGCGGCGTGGAAGCCGTCCGGTACGGACACTCCGCCGGCGACCTGGCCGCGCTCGTTGATGTCGGACACGTCGCCGAGGGGCAATGGCCGGGGACGGCGGTTCGTCCACAGGACAGGGCCCGCGTCGGTGTGACCGACGACCTGGCCGCGGTCGTTGATCGCCACGGGCCGGCCGGACGGGCCGCCCAGCGGCCGCAGGACGCCGCGATGCCAGACGTACGCGCCGGAGCCGTCGTCGCGGACGCCGACGACCTGACCTCGGTCATTGACATCGGTCGGGCTGAAGTCGCCCAGATTGATCATCCGGCCTCTGCGCCAGAGGAATCCGCGGTAGATGCCATCCGCGCCCTGGGCCCGGCCGACCACGTCACCTCGGTCGTTCATGCCGGTGGCGTAGCTGCTGTCACCACCGAGCGTGCCGAGGTCCACCGCGCGGTAGTCGGTGCGGGCTGGAGACACGGCGGCTGTGGGTGCGGCCGTGAGGGCGGCTGTGAGGAGTGCCGTGGCGAGGATGGATGGCATGGGACGGCTCCCTCCGGAGCGTGGCCGGCGAAGGGTGCGCCAAGCGTAGGCGCGTCCCGCCGCTCCGTCAGGGTGCTGTCACCTAGCGGACAGCCTCACCGGACGCTACGCACGACAGTCGCTCGCACGAGGGCTACCTGATCACGGCTCGGCCTGAGGTACGCATCGGTTCGAAGCAGACCAGGGCGCGGCCCCGGTGGTCGGTCACCACCCAGGGGTGCCCGACGTACGTGTGCTGCCGGTACGACTCGCGCGGTCGCAGCACGGCGTACTGCCTTCGGTGCCCACGGTGGTCCAGCCAGTAGACGATCACCGATCGCTGGCGGGAGTTCACGAATTCGATGCTCGTCTCGCTGCCGCCGCTGACCGAACGCAGATCATGTTCCCGCCATGCAGGTAGCGGGGTCAGCTGCGCCGGCTCAGGCGGTCGGGTGGTCGGTGGCGGGCCTGCCGACCGGCTCGGCGTGGGGGTCGGTCGGGCGCTCGGCCTGGGCGGCACGGTCGGCGAGGCGGGGCGGGTGGCCGACGGGGCCGGTGTCGCCCGCCGACTGAGTTGCGGCCGGGAGGAGGAGACCCCTCCGACGGATGACGAGGCTGCCGGTGCGGATGGCGACAGCGCGCCGGCGGAGGCGACACCGTCCAGGTTGGACCCGGGGCCACCCGGTTGCGGTGGGACCCAGTCCGACGGCACGTCCGGTGCCGCGACGGTCGGGGGTTCAGCCGCCGGCCAGAGCGTGGTGAGCAGGAGACCGAGCGCGGCGGCGGCGAGGCCAGCGAGCATCAGCCGGTGCGACATCCGGCCGGGAGCGCGGTGGGCGGGCTCGAGGGCGACGGCTGGCTCGCGTACGGGCGGAGGTTCGGTGACCGGGCCACCGTCGCCTGCGGTCGGTGCCGGTGGCAGTGCACGTGGAACCGGACGCGCCGACAGTTGTCTGGCGCGGGAACGCGGGTCGAACAGCCAGGGGCCGACCCGCAGCCTCGGCTCGACACGGGGTTGTTCGTGATCTGGCGACTGAGTCATGACCTCGATCCGGCGAGGAATGCCGTCCGGCCGACGGCACAGGACGTCGATTATGCGTGGTGCACGTCACGTCCCGCCATGGGTGGTGGGGGTCGAGACAGGTGCGATGTGCGGCCCGTCCATATAACAGATCAACGACCGTTGTGGGCGTTGTCCACAGAACGCTTCGTTGTCCACAGGCCCGCCGTCTGGGGCGGCGTGCGGGGCGGCAGCGGCGGCAGGGTTCGAGCCAGTGAACCCGCGCTGACCGCCTGGAGGCCGCGATGCCATCCCGTACCTCCGTCCCACCGGACCGGCGCCTGCCGCTGGTCGTCACCTCGGACGGTGACCTGCTCGACGACCTGCTTCGGCTCGCTGCCGCGGGCGGAGTCGAGGTGGAGGTCGCCGCCGATGCGGCGGCCGCCCGCACCCGCTGGCGGCCAGCCCCGTTGGTCCTTGTCGGCAGTGACCAGGCGCAGCCCTGCCTGCGGGCGCGGCTACCCCGACGAAGTCGACTCGTCCTAGTGGGTCGGTCCGGCGACGTCGAGTCCGGCTGGCAGGTGGCCGAGCTGCTCGGGGCCGAACATGTCGCGGTGTTGCCGGCGGCCGAGCCGTGGTTGGTGGACCGGTTCGCCGACTGCGGGGCCGAGGGTGGGGCCTCGGCGCACGCCCGAATGGTCGCGCTGGTCGGTGGTCGCGGCGGAGCCGGTGCCAGCATCCTCGCCGGTGGTCTCGCCGTCACCGCCGCCCGGGCACGGCTGCGTACTCTCCTGCTCGACGCCGATCCGCTCGGCGGCGGCCTGGATCTCGTGCTCGGCTGGGAGCAGATGGAAGGGCTGCGCTGGCCGGCGCTGACCGGTGCCGACGGACGGGTCGACGCACCGGCCCTGGTACGCGCGTTGCCCAGCCGGGGCGATCTGGTGGTGCTCTCCTGGGACCGTGGCGACCTGATCGCGGTGCCGGCCGAGGCGGTGGCCGCCACCCTGGACGCCGCCCGGCGGAGCCGGGACGTCGTGGTGGTCGACCTGCCCCGCCAACTCGACGACGCCGCGGTGACCGCTCTTCAGGCCGCCGACCGCGCGTTCGTGGTGGTACCCGCCGAACTGCGGGCGACCGCTGCCGCGGCCCGGGTGGTCACGGCGGTCGCCCCGCACTGTCGTGACCTGTCGGTCATCGTCCGGGGTCCCGCTCCCGGCCGGTTGCGCGCAACCGAGGTGGCCAGAGCACTCGGCCTGCCGCTGGCCGGCTCGCTACGGCCCGAGCCGGGGCTGTGCCGTGGGCTGGAGCGGGGTGAAGCCCCGGCGGCCGGTGGGCGCGGCCCGCTGGCCGAGCTCTGCCAGCGGATCGTCGCCGAACTCACCGGGCAGCCTGCGGCGGGTGCGGCATGACCGGCGAGAACCTCGCGGCCCGGGTACGGCAGCGGATCGCCGCGACCACCACGCCGGTGACCCCGGCCGCGATCGTCTCCGCGGTACGCGCCGAGCCTGATGCCGCCGTGCTCGGTGACAACGCCCTGCTGCGGATCGCCGACCGGGTCCGTGACGACCTGGTGGGTGCGGGCCCGCTCGCCGTGCTGCTGACCGACCCCGAGGTGACGGACGTACTGGTCAACGGGGCGCGGGTGTGGGTCGACCGGGGGCAGGGGCTGCACCAGGTGCCGGTGCCGGTGGGCACGCCCGACGACGTTCGTCGACTCGCGCAGCGGCTCGCGGCCGGAGCCGGTCGTCGGCTGGACGACGGTTCGCCGTGCGTCGACGCCCGGCTGGCCGACGGTACGCGGCTGCACGCGGTGCTACCGCCGGTGGCGACCGACGGGCCCTACCTGTCGTTGCGTACCTTCCGGCAGCGGCCCTTCACCCTCGACGAACTTGTGACCCAGGGCGCGGTGGCCCGGCCGGTGGCGCCGGTGCTCGCCGCCGTGGTGGCGGCCCGGCTCGCCTATCTGGTGATCGGCGGCACCGGCTCCGGCAAGACGACCCTGTTGAACACGTTGCTCGGCCTGGTGCCGACGACCGAGCGGATCGTGCTGGTCGAGGACGCCGCCGAGTTGCGACCGGTGCACCCGCACGTGGTGGGTCTGCAGACACGAACGGCCAACGTGGAGGGTTCGGGTGCCGTCGGCCTGAGCGAGCTGGTCCGGCAGGCGCTGCGGATGCGACCGGACCGGCTGGTGGTCGGCGAGTGCCGGGGTGCGGAGGTGGTCGACCTGCTGGCCGCTCTGAACACCGGGCACGAGGGTGGGGCGGGGACGCTGCACGCCAACACTCCGTCGGACGTACCGGCCCGGTTGGAGGCGCTCGGGCTGCTCGGTGGGTTGCCCCGTCCGGCGCTGCACGCCCAGGTGGCGGCGGCGCTCCAGGTGGTGTTCCAGATCCGCCGTACCCCGCAGGGCCGCGTGCTGGAATCCATCTGCCTGTTGTTGCCGGAAGGACCCGAGCGGCTGGTCACTGCCGTTCCCGCGTGGATTCGTGGTCGGGGGCTCGGGCTGGCGGCCCGGGCGCTCGGCACGCTGATCCGCAACCGCGACGTGCCGGTGCCGCCGATTCTGTGCGAGCCCTGGCCCGCGTCGGCGGTGTCGTCATGAATGGCGCGTGGTGGTGGGCGATGTCGGTGTTGCCGGTCCTGGTCGCCCTGACCTACCGGACGCGCGGGCGACGTGCCCTGTCAGGGGCCGAGGACGGCGGGACAGCGGCCGACGATCCGCTGGTCGCGTGGATCGTCGCCCTGCGTGAGGCGGGTGGTCGCCGGGACGGCGAGAGCCTGCGAGGCCGGGGTGGGCGCAGCCCGGAACCGACCGGTGTCGGGTGGCCGGCGACAACGGGGGCAGCGCCTTCGTGGCGTGCGGCTCACCCGTCCAGCCCAGCTGCGTCCCCGATCGGCTGGCCCAGGTCAGGGCCGCCGACAGCACCGACCGCGTCCCGTCCGCCGGGGCCGCGTGGAAGCCGGCGGCCGAGGCGGCCCGGTGGCGTAGCCGGTGCTGTCGTACCGGGCGGAGCATCCGTCGTCGCGTCGACGGCACGGGGAGCCGGCACGCGGTTGTTGGACGAGGACCAGACTGCCAGGAGCGACATCGACCACCGCGACCAGACCGGCCACCACGACCAGACCGACCGCGGCGACCAGACCGGCCATGGCGACCAGACCGGCCACGGCGACCGGACCGGCCACCGGGTACCGGCCGACCTGCGGGTACCGATCGAGCATCGCGCGCAGACCGATCAGCGGGCACCGAGGGCGCAGCGACCGGCGGCGCCAGTGGCGAAACCGCGGCGTGTTCTGGTGCTGACCTGCCTGCTCGGCGCGGGGATCGGTCAGTTGCTGGCCGGTCCGGTGGCGGCGGTGGCCCTGGCCGGCTACGGCGTACTGGGTGTGCGGGCGATGCGCCGCCGGGCAACCCTGGGCCGGGCCGTCCGGGACCGCCGGGAGCGGCTGGATCAGCTGTGCGCCCTGGCCGGGGACCTGCGAGTGGGTCTGCCGGTGCCGGTGGCCGCGCAGGTGCTGACGAACTCGTTGTCCGGCGTCACGCCGGCTGCGGCCCACCCGGTCGCGCCGACGGGTGAGACCGTCACCGACGATGGTCAGCCCGTCGGGTCCGCGCATCGTCTACCGGGCCCGGCCATGCCCGGTCTCGCCGAGGATCGGCTCGGGCGACTGGCCGGGGCCGCGGTACGGCTGGCCGAGCGGACGGGGGCGCCGCTGGCCGATCTGGTGGAGCGGATCGAGGCCGACGCCCGGTCGACGGACCGAGGGCTGGCGGCGGCCACGGCCCAGGCGTCAGGTGCCCGCGCGACCGCCTGGTTGCTGGCCGCCCTGCCGCTGGGTGGGATCGGCCTCGGCTATGGCATCGGGGTGGATCCCCTCCAGGTGCTGCTGCACACTCCGGTCGGTGGTGCTTGCGCGGTCGCCGCCGTGGGCCTTCAGGTGATCGGCCTGCTCTGGGCGGAGCGACTCTCGGCCACCTCCGCCGGGAGCAGCTGATGTCCGGGACGCAGCTGGTCGCCGGCGGGTTGGCCGGCGTCGTACTTGTCGCTGGGCTCGCGGTCGGCCGGTACCGGCCCCGACGCCGGTTGCGTCGGCTGTCCGGACAGCCGACGCCCGGCCGGGTGGGTCAGCGGTTCTGGCGGTCGTTGCGCGGGCGGACGAGGTCCTGCGGGGGGAGAGCGGCCGCCCAGCGGGACGGGCCACCTGACGAAGCCTCGGCACCGGCTTCGACGACCCCGTCGCGGCACACGAATCGGTGGGGACTGGACCTCGTCCGGCTGGCCGCCGGGCTGTCCGGCCTGGCGGCGGCGGTGCTGATCGAGGGCTGGGCCGGACCGGTGGCGGCACTGCCCACGGCGGTGCTGCTCGACCGGCTGCTCCGGCGGATCGAGTCACCGACCGTACGTCGTAGCCGGCTGCGTGCCACCGCCGACCTACCGCTCGCCGCCGACCTGCTGGCGGCAGCGCTGCGGGCAGGGGCACCCGTGGAACGTTCGCTGCTCGCCGTGGCCGACGCGCTCGGTGGGCCGCTGGGCCGACAACTTGCCCGGGTCGGCCGGACGCTACAACTCGGCGGTGGGCCGCACGAGGCGTGGGCACATCTGGCGGAGGTGCCGGGAGCACACCGCGTGGCCACCGCCGCGATCCGCTCGGCGAGCAGTGGCGCCGCCCTGGCCGGAGCGCTCACCCGGCTCGCCGACGACCTGAGAGCTGATCGCGCCGTCGCGCTCGAGTCGGCTGCGCGCCGTGCCGGCGTGCTGATCGTGCTGCCGCTGGGCCTGTGCTTTCTGCCCGCCTTCATTCTCGCCGGTCTGGTGCCGGTGATCGTCGCCGTCCTCGGCGACGTGCTGTGAAACCCAACGAGAAAGGACGAACACGTGCGCAGAATCCTCGCCCGCCTTCGCGGGGACGCCGGAATGAACACCGCGGAGTACGCGGTCGGAACGCTCGCCGCGGTGGCCTTCGGCGGCGTCCTGCTCAAGGTGCTGACCTCCGACGGTGTGCAGTCCGCGCTGACGGCCGTCATCGACCGGGCACTGAAGTGACCCGGCGCCGGCCGGCCGGCCACGACCGGGGATCGTTCACGGCCGAGATGGCGGCCGGCCTGCCGGCGCTGGTGCTGCTCCTGCTCACCGGGCTGACCACGATCAACGCGGTGAGCACCAAGGCGGCGTGCCTGGACGCGGCCCGGGAGGCGGCGCTCGCCGCCGCCCGGGGAGAGCCGGGCGCCACCGCCGGCCGCCGGCAGGCCCCGGCCGGTGCCGAGGTGGTCGTCGTCTCGGACGGCGAACTCGTCCGGGTGACGGTCCGCGCCTCCGTCCGCGCCCTCGGCACCGACCTGCCCGCGATCAGCGTCGTGGCCACGGCCGTCGCGGCGGTCGAACCGGGTGCGCCGGAGCCGCACCCGTGAGCGCCGTCGCAGCTCACCCGGCCACCGCCACCCAGGGGCGCGACCTGCGTCCCCGTCGACTGCGTCCCGGATGGCGGGCGGCTGGTGGTGAGCGGGGTGGGGCCACGATCTGCCTGCTCGGGGTGGGGCTGTTGTTCGTCGTGGCGGGCCTGTTCGGTGCGGGTGTGGGAGCGGCCCGGGTGGCGCGTCAGCAGGCTCTGGTGGCCGCCGATCTCGGTGCCCTCGCGGGTGCGGCACGGGTTCTTCAGGACGCGCCGGTGGCGTGCGCCCGGGCGGCGGAGCTGGTCGCCGCGAACGCTGCCCGGCTGGTGTGGTGCCGGATCGACGGGCTGGACGTGCTGGTCACCACCGAGGTGATGGTGAGCCCGTTGCCGGGAATGACCCGGACGGCCAGGGCCACCAGCCGGGCCGGCCCGCTGCGCGGCTGACCGGGTAGCGGCAGCGGGCGGTTGGGGCGGTAGTGGCGGGCCGGCCCGCTCGGCGTGGTGGTCGAGCGGGCCGGCCAGGGGCCAGGTGGATCGCTGGGTCAGGACCGGCGTCAGCGGCCCTGCAGGGCGTCGAGGGCGACGGCCATGGCGATCACCAGGCGACGGTCGATCTGCGGGTTCTGGATCTCGACGACGTACCGGTCGCGCAGACCCCACTTCTTGACCACGGAGAAGACGGGCTGCCCGTCCGCGACGAAGTCGAAGTGGTACGGCAGCCAGGACAGCGAGTCGACGAAACGGCGCAGCAGTGCCACCGGCATGCTGCGCTCCTGGCCGGTGACGTTGGGCAGACCGGCCTGCTCGACGTGCCAGGTCGAGCGGAGCAGGGACTGCGCGAAGTCCTTCCGGAACAGGCCGATCGGGTTGCCGGCGTGGTCGGTGACGTCGTACGTGGCACCGAGGTCCAGGCGCTGGCGTGCCTTGAAGCCGAGCAGTGGCTGCTGCTTGGACTCGTCGGTGTAGATCGTCACCTGCTCCTTGAAGGCGAGCCGCTTCTGCTGGGCGAACGCCAGCAGCCCACCCTCGGAACCGTCCGGCGCGACGCTGTGCACCTCGTACTGGTTGACCATGAACCGCACCCGCTGACGGATGTGGAACTGCTGCTGTGCCTGCAAGCTGTCGAGCTGCATGAGAACTCCTCGATTGTGGTGCGCCGGAGTGTCGCACAGTCGGACAACGGCTGCGTGCAGGGTCCGCCGGTCAGCGGACGCCGTCTACGCCCGACCGGTGCGTCATGGTGGTCAACAGCAGATGGATGGTGCGCAGACGTTCGTTGATCTGATCCAGCCGTTCGGCCTGGGCCAGGGTGGCGAGCGCGGTCCCCAGCGCGATCTGCTGGTTGACGTCGAGCTTCTCCTGATCGATGGTGTAGAGCAGGTCGACGGTCTCGGCGATGGTGTCGGCCACGGCCTCTCCTCCATGCTGGCACTGACGGTGAACGGCAAGCACAACGCTCTATGGAAGCGCTCCCACCATCATTGCCCGGTGGCCCCGGTTTTCATACCCGGCCGGTCACTGCGGCAGGTTGGCGAGCACCACGTCGAGCACCCGGATCGCGTCCGGCTTGGACAGCGGATTGTTGCCGTTGCCGCACTTGGGTGACTGCACGCAGGACGGGCAACCGGTCTCGCAGCCACACTCGGCGATCGCGTCGCGGGTGGCCCCTAGCCACGACGCGGCCATGCCGTACGCCCGCTCCGCGAAGCCCGCACCCCCCGGATGGCCGTCGTAGACGAAGACGGTCGGGGCCTCGGTGTCCGGATGCACCGCCGTGGAGAGCCCGCCGATGTCCCACCGGTCACAGGTGGCGACCAGCGGCAGCAGTCCGATGGCGGCATGTTCGGCCGCGTGCAGAGCCCCCGGCACGTCGGCCGGCGCCACCCCCGCGTCGATCAGCGACTCGGGGGAGAGGGTGAACCAGACCGCTACGGTACGCAGCTCACGCGCCGGCAGGTCCAACGGGCGGGTGTCGATCACCTCGCCGGTGGCGATCCGCCGCCGCTGGTAGGAGACCACCTGACTGGTGACGTCGACCTCGCCGAGGAAAAGCCCGACCGGTCCGGCGTCCAGGTACGAACGCACCGAAACCACCGACAGCGACGTGACGTCGCGGGCGTGGGTGGACCACTCCGGCTCCTCGGGGTGCACCAGCGCGCACCCGTCGTCGAGGTCGAGCGAGTCGACCACGTACGACGCGCCCTGGTGCAGGTAGACCGCGCCGGGGTGCAGCAGGAAGTGCGCCGAGCCGCCGTCGACCGTACCGAGCAGCCGGCCGGTCGCCGCCTCCACCACGCAGACCGGGGCGCCACCGTCGCCGCGCAGATCCACCTCGGGCCGTTCCCGATGCCGCCAGTACCAGCCGGTCGGCCGTTGGCGCAGCGCGCCCGCCTCGACCAGCGCCGCCACGGCCTCCTTGGCGCCGTCGCCGAAAAGCTCCAGGTCGGCCGCGGTCAACGGGGCCTCCGCCGCCGCGCAGGCCAGCTGCGGACCGAGCACGTACGCGTTGGCCGGGTCGAGCACGGTCGCCTCCACCGGCGCACCGAAGACGGCCTCCGGATGGTGCACCAGGTAGGTGTCCAGCGGGTCGTCCCGGGCCACCAGCACCGCGAGAGCCTCCTGGCCGGAGCGTCCGGCCCGGCCCGCCTGCTGCCACAGCGACGCCCGGGTGCCCGGATATCCGCAGATCACGACCGCGTCCAGCCCGATCAGGTCGACCCCCAGCTCCAGGGCGTTCGTCGAGGCCAGACCGAGCAGCTCGCCGTGCAGCAGCGCCCGCTCCAACTCGCGACGCTCCTCGCGCAGGTAGCCGGCCCGGTACGCGGCCACTCGGTCGCCGAGCCCCGGCACCGCCTCGTCGAGGCTGCGCCGGGCGCTGGTCGCCACCACCTCGGCGCCCCGGCGGGAGCGGACGAAGGCCAGCGTGCGTACCCCGGCGGCGACGGTGTCGGCGAGCAGGTCGGCGGTCTCCCGCAGCGCCGAGCGGCGAACCTGGGCCAGCTCGGACCCGGGCTCGCCGGACCCGGCGGCCGACGGGTCCGGCGGGAGCAGCGGCGGCTCCCAGAGGGCGAAGGTGACCCCGGCGCGCGGCGAGGTGTCCTCGGTGACGGCTGTCACCGGGAGGCCGGTCAGCCGGCCGGCCGCCGCGGCCGGATCGCCCGACGTCGCCGACGCCAGCACGAACGTCGGTCCGTCGGCGCGTCCGTACCGGGCGCACTGCCGGCGCAGCCGACGCAGTACGTGGGCGACGTGCGAGCCGAACACGCCTCGGTAGACGTGGCACTCGTCGATCACCACGTACGCCAGCCGACGCAGGAAGCCGGACCACTGGGCGTGCCCGGGCAGGATGCCGTGGTGCAGCATGTCGGGGTTGGTCAGCACGAACCGGGAGTGCCGCCGGATCCACTCCCGCTCGGCCCGCGGGGTGTCGCCGTCGTAGCAGGCCGGGCGTACGCCCTCGATCTCCAGCGCGGCGACGGCGCGCAACTGGTCGGCGGCGAGCGCCTTGGTCGGCGCCAGGTAGAGCACGGTGGCACGCGGGTCGGCGAGCAGCGTGGCCAGCGCCGGAAGTTGGTACGCCAGGGACTTGCCGGACGCGGTGCCGGTGGCCACCACGACGTGTCGGCGGTCGTACGCCAGGCCGGCCGCCTCGGCCTGGTGCCGCCACGGCGTGGTCACCCCGCGCCGGGCGTACGCCGCCCGCAGCTCCTCCGGAGCCCAGGACGGCCACGATGCCGGTACCCCGGGCCGGGGCGGCACCCGCTCGACGTGGGTGACCGGATCGGCGGGGTGCCGCTGGCGTAACCGGCGCAGCAACTCCCCGGGCGGCGCGAGCGGTGGGCCGGCCGTAACGGCGTCGGTGGGTCGCTCGGGGCCGCTGCCGGCGGATACGGTGGCTGCCGAGGTCACGTCCTGCACTCTCGCACTGGTGTTCGGGTGTTGGGAAATCGGCGTGCCGGGTACGGATGGGCTGCCCCGGTGAGTCGTCGGCCCGACCCCGGGGTAGTGGTTAGATGCCAAGAGAGTTTACGGCTGCCTGAGGAGGACGGATGGAGCTGTCGCTGGCGACCCGCACCGTGGGTGAGCACACGGTGCTCGAGGTCGGCGGTGAGGTGGACGTCTACACCGCCCCCCGGCTGCGCGAACGGCTCCTGGAACTGATCGACGCCGGGGCCCGGCACGTGGTGGTCGACCTGGGTCGGGTGGACTTCCTCGACTCCACCGGGCTGGGTGTGCTGGTCGGCGCGCTCAAGCGGCTGCGTACCGCGGACGGCACCTTCGCCCTGGTCTGCGACAAGGAGCCGCTTCTCAAGATCTTCCGGATCACCGCGCTGGACCAGGTGTTTCCGTTGTACCCGACGGTCGAAGCGGCGACCGGCGCCGGTAAGTGATGGCCACCGTCCGGCTCTCCTTCTCGCCCGCGCCGGTGCACGTGCGTACCGCCCGCCTGGTCGGCGTCGCGGTGGCCCGGCGCGCTGGCGTTCGCGAGGATCTGCTCGACGAGGTCCGCCTGGCCATCGGCGAGGCGTGCACCCGGGCGGTCGCTCTGCACCGTCAGTACGGCCTCGCCGAGCCGGTGCTGGTGGAGATGTCCGACTCGGGGACGTACGCGGTGCGGGTGGTGGACCGGGCACCGATCGAGGCGAGCATCGGTCTTGCCGCCCTCGACGCCGACCAGTTGGCCAACGAGTCGCTCAACGAGGACGACCTGACCACCGGAGTGGGCTTCGCCCTGCTCGCCGGATTCGTCGAGGATCTTCAGGTCCGCCCCGTCGACGAGGGTGTCGGCACCGAGGTACGGATGGTCTGGCCGGTCAACCGCTGACCTCGCGCGGACCCGCCGACCGGATCACCATGGACCGGTCCCTATATCAGATTTCGGTTCATAACACAGCGACGGAGATCATCCAGACCCGCCGCCACCTCGGTGTGACCTCGAACACTGGGGGCGGCTAGAGTACGCGGGTTGTCAGCAAGTGATCCACCCGGCAGCCAGCACAGATGGGCGTGGAGTCGCTGGTTCGCCGGGTGGATCGGCGCGCGCTTGCGAATTCGCATCCAGGCGCCGGACGGTGCGTCTCCACCGGCCGGCGCGTTGTTCGGCACAGGAGGACACAGATGTCCGACACCTTGGCCGCCGAGGGCGGCGGGATCTCCCTCACCGGAGCCAATGTCACGTACGTCGTCATCGCCGCGGTGATCGCGCTGGTCGCGCTCGCCTTCGCCGCCGCGTTGACGAAGACGGTGCTGGCCGCCGGCAAGGGCACCACCAACATGCAGGAGATCTCCGGGGCCGTGCAGGAGGGCGCCTCGGCCTACCTGCTCCGGCAGTTCCGGACCCTGGCGATCTTCGTGGTGATCGCCGTGGTTCTGCTGTTCCTGCTACCGGTGCACAACACCGACGGCAGCGAAGTCGCGGTGAAGATCGGTCGCTCGCTCTTCTTCGTGGTCGGTGCCCTGTTCAGCGCCTTCATCGGCGGCGCGGGCATGTGGCTGGCGACCCGGGCCAACCTGCGGGTGGCCGCCGCCGCCCGGGAGCGTGAAGGTGGCCGGGAGTCGGCCATGAAGATCGCCTTCCGGACCGGTGGCGTGGTCGGCTTCCTCACCGTCGGTCTCGGTCTCTTCGGTGCCGCGCTGGTTGTCCTGATCTTCCGGGGTGACGCGCCGACGGTGCTGGAGGGCTTCGGCTTCGGCGCCGCACTGCTGGCCATGTTCATGCGGGTCGGTGGTGGCATCTTCACCAAGGCCGCCGACGTCGGCGCCGACCTGGTCGGCAAGGTCGAGCAGGGCATCCCGGAGGACGACCCGCGCAACGCCGCCACCATCGCCGACAACGTGGGCGACAACGTCGGCGACTGCGCCGGCATGGCCGCCGACCTGTTCGAGTCGTACGCGGTCACCCTGGTCGCCGCGCTGATCCTGGGCCGGGCCGCGTTCGGCACCGACGGCCTGGTGCTGCCGCTGATCATCTCCACGATCGGGGTGCTGGTCGCCATCATCGGCGTCTTCATCACCCGGCTGCGCGCCTCCGACCGCAACGGCCTGACCGCGATCAACCGGGCCTTCTACCTCTCCGCGCTGATCTCGGCGGTGCTGGTCGCGGTGGCCACCTTCGCCTACCTTCAGCCGACGTGGGCGGCGCAACTCGGTGACGACTGGCGGACCACCCTCGGTGTGAACGGCGGCGACCCGCTCTTCGGCCCGCGCGGCGTGGTCATCGGCGCGGTGATCATCGGTATCGTGCTGGCCGCCGCCATCCAGGCGTTGACCGGCTACTTCACCGAGACCAACAAGCGTCCGGTGCAGGACATCGGCAAGAGTTCGCAGACCGGTCCGGCGACCGTCATCCTCGCCGGCATCAGCGTCGGCCTGGAGTCGGCGGTCTACTCGGCGTTGCTCATCGCCGGTGGTGTCTTCGGCGCCTTCCTGCTGGGCGGCGGGTCCATCACCCTTTCGCTGTTCGCCGTGGCGCTGGCCGGTACCGGCCTGCTCACCACCGTCGGCGTGATCGTCGCGATGGACACCTTCGGCCCGATCTCCGACAACGCCCAGGGTGTGGCCGAGATGTCCGGCGACATCGACGAGCACGGCGCTCGTACGCTCACCGAGCTGGACGCGGTCGGCAACACCACCAAGGCGATCACCAAGGGCATCGCGATCGCCACCGCGGTGCTGGCCGCGACCGCGCTGTTCGGCTCCTACACCGACACGCTGCGCACCGCGTACGCCGACGCGGGGGTGACCGACGTCGGTGCCGAGATCCTCAACGCGTTGAACGTGTCGAACCCGCAGAACCTGGTCGGCCTGATCATCGGCGCGGCGGTGGTGTTCCTCTTCTCCGGTCTGGCCATCAACGCGGTTTCCCGTTCGGCGGGTGCCGTGGTGATGGAGGTCCGCCGGCAGTTCCGCGAGCTGCCCGGAATCATGGACCGCACCCAGCGTCCGGAGTACGGCAAGGTCGTCGACATCTGCACCCGCGACGCGCAGCGAGAGCTGCTCACCCCGGGTCTGCTGGCCATCCTGGCGCCGATCGCGGTCGGCTTCGGCCTCGGGCCCGGTGCGCTGGCGTCGTACCTGGCCGGTGCGATCGGTGCCGGCACGCTGATGGCGGTCTTCCTGGCCAACTCCGGCGGTGCCTGGGACAACGCGAAGAAGATGGTCGAGGACGGCGCGTACGGCGGCAAGGGTTCCGAGGCGCACGCCGCGACCGTCATCGGCGACACCGTCGGTGACCCGTTCAAGGACACCGCCGGCCCGGCGATCAACCCGCTGATCAAGGTGATGAACCTGGTGGCGCTGCTGATCGCGCCGGCCGTGGTGGCGTGGAGCGTGGGCGACGACCGTAACGTCGGCCTGCGGGTCACCATCGCGCTCGTGGCGACGTTGATCGTCGTCGCGGCGGTGGTGTTCAGCAAGCGCAAGAGCATCGCGATGGGTGACGACGCCGACAGCGGTTCCGGCAGCGCGGACCCGCGTCCGGAGGAGATCAAGGCCTGACGCGTCGGGCACACCGGTCCCCGGTCGGCGACGTCTGCCGGCCGGGGACCGGTCGCCTCCACGGACCCCGGTACCGATGACCGGTGCCGACCGGAAGGAGAAGCCGTACGCTGCAACGCATGCGTACGTGCCGGGCGGCAGCCGCCGGAAAGTTCACGGTGGTCCTGGCCACGCTGATGCTGGTGGCCGCCTGCGGCTCCAGCGGCCCGAGCCCGCGCGCCTGGGCCGCCTCGGTCTGTTCGGCGCTGACCCCCTGGCGGGCCGAGATCAGCAAGTTGACCAACAGCACCGACCAGCAGATGACCGCGCAGACCACCCCGGCGCAGGCCAAGGAGAACCTGGTCCGGCTCTTCGGCGGCGCCGAGCAGGCCAGCGAGACCGCCCGGCGCAAGGTGGAGCAGGCCGGCGTGCCCGAGGTGGAGCACGGCGAGGAGGTCTCCGCCGGCTTCCGCGCCTCGCTCGCGTCGATGCGGGACGCCTACGGCCGGGCCCGGACCACCATCGACGGCCTGGGCACCGGCGAGGCCAGCGCCTTCTACGACGGTGTCCGCGACGCGGTGGAAACCCTCCAGCAGGAGTACGACGCCAGCGCGCTGGACACCAGCCGGCTCGACTCCGAGGAGTTGAAGCGCGCCTTCGACGAGGTACCCGAATGCCGTTGAGCGGTTCCGGCGAGACACCAGCGGCGCAACCGCTGCCGGTGTCCTTCCCGCCGCCCGCCGGAACACCACCGGCGCGCCGTCGGCGGCCGAGCGGCCGCCGGCCCGCCCCCGTCGATGCGCCGGCTCACGACGACTCCCCGGATGACCCGTCACTGGTGCCGGCCGACGCGACCGGCCGCGACCGGCAACTGGTCTTCTTCGGCGCGGAGACCGGTGAGCCCTCCGTGGCCGATCTCGCCGGGCTGCTCGCCGGACCGGGCGAGGTGCACCGGATGGGCGGCACGGCCCGGTTGTCGGTGGTGGTGGCGGCCGCCTGGCGGGTGCACGTGCTCGTCACCGAGCTGGCCCAGCGGGGTGTCCGCAGCAACTGGGCGCCCACCGAGGACCAGCGCTACGCGGTGCGGACCGCGTACACCCGGACGATCGTGCCGCTCGCGGCGGCCTGGCTGCACGGCCCGACGCAGCATCCGCCGCCGAATTTCCAGCTCGACGGCCGGCGGCTGCGCCTCTGGCTCGCCGCCGCCGGAGTGGCCGATCCGCCCGACTTCCTGCTCCACCTCGGCGGTGACGACCCGGCCCGGTGGGCCGCGGTCGGTGCCGCTCTGGCCACCGCCGGGCTGGCCGGTGAGCTGGTCGCGACCGGACCCGGCGGTCCCGCGTACCGGATCGCGGGCCGCCACCGGACCCGGCGGCTGGCCGAACTTGTCGGTGAACGCCCGCCCGCGAGCCCGCCCTCGGCCTGGCCGAGCCGGGTCTGACGGTCGGCGCGGCTGTCCGATCGGAGACAGCCGGGTGTCGGGGAACACAGGGAGAATCGGCCGGGTTTGACCTCCACCGAGGGGCTGCCATGGTCACAGCGGCCCGCTCGACACCCTACCCAGGGTGTACGGTGACGCCGTCCGGCGTGACCACAGATCGTCCGGGGCGGATCCTCGCCCGCGAAACCCGAAACACGGACGGCGCGTTACGTTGGACATCCGGACCGCCGGGTACCGGTGGGACGAGTGCGCCCCAAGCCGGCCAGGCGCGGCCATTGAGTGGGAATGAGGTCGAAACAGACGTGCCGAGCAACGCTGGAACCACCCGTCTGGTCATCGTCGAGTCTCCGGCGAAGGCCAAGACGATCTCGGGCTACCTGGGCCCGGGGTACGTCGTGGAGGCCAGCTTCGGGCATGTCCGTGACCTGCCACGTAACGCCGCCGACGTGCCGGCGAAGTACAAGGGCGAGGCGTGGGCGCGGCTCGGCGTCGACGTCGACAACGGCTTCCACGCCCTCTACGTCGTCTCCGCCGACCGCAGGCAGCAGATCAGCAAGCTGACCAAGCTGGCCAAGGAGGTCGACGAGATCTTCCTGGCCACGGACGAGGACCGCGAGGGCGAGGCGATCGCCTGGCACCTGGTGGAGACGCTCAAGCCCAAGGTGCCGGTCCGGCGGATGGTCTTCCACGAGATCACCAAGCCGGCGATCCAGGCGGCGGTGGCCAACCCCCGGGAGATCGACCGGGATCTCGTCGACGCCCAGGAGGCCCGGCGCATCCTCGACCGGCTCTACGGCTACGAGGTCTCCCCGGTGCTGTGGAAGAAGGTCATGCCGAAGCTCTCGGCGGGCCGGGTGCAGTCCGTGGCCACCCGGATCGTGGTCGAGCGGGAACGGCAGCGGATGGCCTTCCGCACCGCCGAGTACTGGGACATCCTGGCCACCCTCGCCGTGACCAACCCGGGCGAGGGGCCGCGCAGCTTCAACGCCACGTTGGTCGCGTTGAACGGCGACCGGATCGCCACCGGCAAGGACTTCGAGCCCACCACCGGCCGGGTCCGGCCCGGCGCCGGCGTGGTCCACCTCGACGAGGGTGGGGCCCGAGGGCTCGCCGCCCGCCTGGCGGATCGGCCGTTCACCGTCACCCGGGTCGAGGAGAAGCCGTACCGGCGTCGCCCGTACGCCCCCTTCATCACCTCGACCCTCCAGCAGGAGGCGGCCCGGAAGCTACGGTTCTCGTCGCAGCAGACGATGCGCACCGCGCAGCGGCTCTACGAGAACGGCTACATCACCTACATGCGTACCGACTCGGTGAACCTGTCGGAGACCGCCATCGCCGCGGCCCGCCGGCAGATCGTCGAGCTGTACGGCGAGCGCAGCGTGCCGCCGGAGCCGCGCCGCTACACCGGCAAGGTGAAGAACGCGCAGGAGGCGCACGAGGCGATCCGCCCGGCGGGGGACAACTTCCGCACCCCGGGCGACGTGGCCAAGGAGTTGTCGGCCGAGGAGTTCAAGCTCTACGAGCTGATCTGGCGGCGCACCATCGCCTCGCAGATGACCGACGCGGTCGGCTCCAGCGTCTCGGTGCGGATCCGGGCGACCACCGCCGGCGGCGAGGAGGCCGACTTCGGCGCCACCGGCAAGACCATCACCGACCCGGGCTTCCTGCGGGCGTACGTCGAGTCCAGTGACGACGAGAACGCCGAGGCCGAGGACGCCGAGCGGCGGCTGCCGAACCTGGTCAAGGACCAGCCGCTGACCGCCGACGAACTGGCCGCGCAGGGCCACCACACCCAGCCGCCGGCCCGCTACACCGAGGCGTCGCTGGTGAAGGCACTGGAGGAGCTGGGCATCGGCCGCCCCTCGACGTACGCGTCGATCATGCAGACGATCCAGGACCGGGGGTACGTCGTCAAGCGCGGCCAGGCGATGATCCCGTCCTTCCTGGCCTTCGCGGTGATCGGGCTGATGGAACGGCACTACCCGCGGCTGATCGACTACGACTTCACCGCCAGCATGGAGAACGAGCTGGACGAGATCGCCGGTGGCGACCACGCCGCCGTCGACTTCCTCACCGCCTTCTACTTCGGCAGCAGCAACGGCACCGGTGACCAGGCCATCGCGCACGCGGGTGGGCTGAAGAAGCTGGTGACCGAGAACCTCAGCGAGATCGACGCGCGCAGCGTCAACTCGATCCCGCTGTTCACCGACGACGACGGGCGTGAGGTGGTGGTGCGGGTCGGCCGGTACGGGCCGTACCTGCAACGCCGGGTGCCCGGCGAGGAGCAGGCACCCGCCGCGGAGGGCGAGGAGGGCACCAGCCCGGGCGACCGGGCGCCGATCCCGGAAGGGCTCGCGCCGGACGAGCTGACCCCGGAGAAGGTGCACGAGCTGTTCCTCGGCGGGGGTGGCGAGCGCAAGCTGGGCGACGACCCGGCCACCGGGGAACCGATCCTGCTCAAGTCCGGTCGGTTCGGCCCGTACGTGGCCAGCGGCGAGCGCAAGTCGTCGCTGCTGCGCTCCCAGTCGCCCGACTCGCTCACCTTCGATGAGGCGCTCAAGCTGCTCAGCCTGCCCCGGCTGGTCGGGGTCGGCCCGGACGGCGCGGAGGTCTTCGCCAACAACGGCCGCTACGGCCCGTACGTCAAGCGTGGTGACGAGTTCCGCTCGCTGGACTCGGAAGACAAGATGTTCACCGTCACGCTGGACGAGGCCCTGGCGTTGCTGGCCGCACCGAAGACCCGCCAGCGCCGGGCCGCCGCCCCGCCGCTGCGGGAGATGGGCAACGACCCGCTCACCGAGAAGCCTCTGGTCATCAAGGACGGCCGGTTCGGTCCCTACGTCACCGACGGGGAGACCAACGCCTCGCTGCGGCGTGGCCAGACCCCCGAGGCGTTGAGCCTGGAGGAGGCCTCCGAGATGCTCGCCGAGAAGCGGGCGAAGGGTCCGGCCCCGAAGAAGAAGGCCGCCGCCAAGAAGGCCCCGGCCAAGAAGGCGACGGCCAAGAAGGCCACCGCCACCAAGGCGACCGCGAAGAAGGCCACCGCCACCAAGACGACGGCCAAGAACACCCCCGCCACCAAGTCCACCCCGGCAAAGGCCCGCACCACCGACTGACCTCGCCAATCTTGGTCCCGAACCGCCCCCAGGAGGGCTCGCAGGGACCAAGATCTCTCGGCTGTCCACAGGGGCAGCGTGGGGGACGGCGGCGGGGGAGGGTGGGGTGTGGGGAATCGAGATTCGGGACAAGATGCGGGGTGGGTGGGGTGTGGGTCCGGGGTGGATGGATCCGCGGGGCGCAGGGGTCAATTGCGGCCGCCTGGTGGACGGGGGAAACGAAGCGAAGGCGGACCGGGCCCGAGGGCGGGTTGGCGAGCTGGTCCGGATGATCCGAGGGCAGGTCGGCGGAGCACTGGGGGGCGTGACCCGAGGGCGGCGTTCCGGGGCCGGGGGTCGGGGCTTCCGAGGGACGACGCGGACGAGCTGACCTGGTTGCTGTTCCACCAGGCGCAGGTGCTCAGCCTCGATCAGGCCCGGCTACACCTGTCGCCGAAGGCCATTCGGCACCGGGTGACTTCCGGTCGTTGGCGGCAGGTGCACCGGGCTGTCTATGTGACGCACAACGGGCCGCTGACACGAGAGCAACTGCCGTGGATCGCCGTCCTGTCGGTCGGCCCGGCGGCGGTGCTCGGCGGGCTGAGCGCCGCGCAGGCCTGGGGCCTGCGCAGACACGGCGACGGAATCGTGCACCTGCTGATGCCGGCGGAGCACCGGCCGCGTTCCTTACCGCCCAGCGTCCGGGTCCACCGCACCACCATCCTGGCCGACGAGGACGTCCTCGACGTCGGGCAGCCGCGTCGGACGATGCCGGCCCGGTCCATCGTGGACGCGGCGCAGTGGGCGGCCGGTGACCATGAGGCGTGTGCCATCATCGCGGCCGGCTTTCAGCAGCGTCTCGTCGGCGGCGACGATGTGCAGCGGGTACTCGATCGCCTGCCCCGGGCCCGGCGGCGTGACCTGATCCGCCGGACGGCCGTCGACGCGGCGGGTGGCGCACACTCCCTGCCGGAGCTGGAGTTCCTCGCCCTCGTCCGGCGCGCCGGGCTGCCCGAGCCGACTCGGCAGGTGGTTCGGCGGGATTCCGCCGGTCGCCGCCGCTACCTGGACGCGTTGTTCGAGGAGTGGCGGGTGCTGGTGGAAATCGACGGCGGCCAGCACCTAGACCCGGCCGCCGCCTGGGCGGACATGCGCCGACAGAACGACCTGTGGCAGCGCGGTGACCGGGTGCTCCGCTTCCCGGCGTGGGCCATCCGCCACGCCCCCACCCAGGTCATCACCCAACTCCACGCCGCCCTGACGGCGGCGGGTTGGCGCCCGTGACTCTGCCGGATCTTGGTCCGAAAACGCCCCCGGAGGGGCGCTCGCGCACCAAGATTCGGGGTGGGTTCAGCCGAGGAGGGTGGTCAGGTAAGGGGTGGTGAGGGTGCGGTGGGGGTCGAGGTGGGCGCGGATGCGTTGGAAGTCGGGCCAGCGGGGGTAGGCGGTGGCGAGCGAGGCGGCGTCGCGCCAGTGCAGCTTGCCCCAGTGCGGCCGGCCCCCGAGCCCGGTGGCCACCGCCTCGAAGGCCCGGAAGTACGGCTCGTACGGCATGCCGACGTACTGGTGCAGGGCGAGGTACACCGAATCCCGGCCGTAGGCGTGCGACAACCAGATGTCGTCCCCTGCGCTGAAGCGAACCTCGACCGGGAAGAGCACCTTGAACGGCAACCCGTCGATGATGCGACGCACCGCCGACAGCGCCTCGGGCAGCGCCGCGCGCGGCAGGGCGTACTCCATCTCCAGGAAGCGGACCCGGCGGGGACTACAGAAGACCGCGTCGGAGCGACCGGTGTAGCGGCGCTCGCCGAGCGCGCGTGCGGAGAGCGCGCTGATGCCCGGTGCCAGGCCCGGCAGGGCCCGGCCGAGCCGGCAGACTCCGGCGAAGACGGTGTTGGCCAGGAAGTCGTCGTCCAGCCAACCGCGCCAGCGGGACAGCGGACGGTCGTCGACCGGTACCCGGTCGTTCGTCTTGAGGTGCACCCGGTCGGTGTACGGGAACCAGAAGAACTCCAGGTGGTCGTGCGCGGCGACCAGGTCGGGCACCCGCGCCAGCACGGCGTCCAGTGTCGCCGGACGTTCGTGGGCCAGTAGGACGAAGGCGTCCACACAGCGCAGCGTCACCTCGACGAGTACGCCGAGCGCGCCGAGCGAGACGCGGGCGGCGTCGAAAACCTCCGGATGTTCCTCGGCGGAGCAACGCAGCACCTCGCCGGCGCCGGTGACCAGGGTCAGCGCCTCGACGAAGGTGGCCAGGCCGCCGTGGGCCGCACCGGTGCCGTGGGTGCCGGTGGAGATGGCCCCGGCGACGGTCTGCGCGTCGATGTCGCCGAGGTTGGGCAGGGCCAGTCGGTGCGCGGCGAGTAGGGCGTTCACCTCCCGCAGCGTCGTCGCGGCCGGTACGGTGACGAGGCGTCGATCGACGTCCACGCGTACGTCGATGGCAAGTCGGGTCAGGTCCATCCGTTGCCCGTCGCTGACCGCGACCGGGGTGAAGGAGTGGCCGCTGCCGACCGGGCGGATCCGCTCGCCGGCTTCGGCGGCAAGTCGGACCTGCTCGGCGACCTCGTCGACCGAGGACGGCCGCAGTACTACGGTGGCCGCGCCGCGTTGGTTACCCGCCCAGTTCGACCAGGCGGCGGTCTCGGTGGCGGTGCTCTCGACCATCGGCCCGCTCCTAAAGATGAATATGAACCGAATTCATATCAGGAACGTTGTCCCTGGTAAACACCGCAATCGAGGCCCGCTCGTTGTACCGGTAGTCACGGACTCGTGACGTGCAGATATGTTCATCCGTCGAGAGGGGGTGGCGCGTGTCCACTTCAGCCGCCACGACCGGGCCGCTGCGTCGAGTACCAGTGCAGGGTCGTAGTGTCGCGCGGGTCCAGCGGATGCTGGACGCCTGCGCCGAACTCGTCGACGAGGTGGGGTACGAGGGACTGACCACCACCCTGCTCGCCGAGCGGGCCGAGGTGGCGATCGGGTCGGTCTACCAGTTCTTTCCGGACAAGCGGGCGATCGTGCAGGCGCTGACGCTGCGCACGATGGAGTCCTACCTGCAGCGGCTCGATGAACGCTTCGCCTCGGACGACCTGACCCACTGGTGGGACGGGGTCGACGCGGGGATCGATGAATACATCACGATGCACCGCACCGTTCCCGGGTTCCGTACCCTGCACTTCGGCGACGTGGTCGACCTGCACCTGCTCGATGAGCAGCGGGACAACAACGGGGTGATCGCCGACCAGCTGGCTCGGGTGCTCACCGAGCGGTTCGGGCTGGCCGACGTGCCGGACCTGCGTTTCCATCTGGAGATCGCGGTGGAGGCGGCCGACGCCCTGATCAAGCTGGCGTTCCGGCGGAAGCCGGACGGGGACGACCGGGTGCTCACCGAGGCGAAGGCGCTGATCCGGGAATACCTGCACCGGCAGGTCGACGCCCGGGGTGACGCCGGCCGCCGGCCGGTGGTGCAGCCGGCGAAGCCGGCCGACGACCAGATCGTCGCCGAGGCGGAACCCGCCCAGCCGGCGGCCCAACCCGCCTGACGCCGACCTCACCCACCGCCGACGCGGCCAGCCGGCGCGCCGGTCAGAGGAAGGCTCGACCCTCGCCCCGATAGGTCGGCACGGTGGCCACCACCTGGTCGCCGTCCACCAGGTGCAGCTCGTTCACCCGTTCACACAACTCCCCCGACTTCGCGTGCCGGAACCAGACCCGGTCGCCGATGCGCAGGTGGGCGGCGGGTGCGCCGGTCAGCGGGGTCTGCACCTCGCCGGCGCCTTCGGAACCGAGCAGGCTGAGCCCGGCGGGCAACCACGGACGGGGCAGTCGGCTGCGGTCGGCCGACCCCGAGGCGATCCAGCCACCGCCCAGCACGGTGGCCAGGTCGGGCGTCGGACGCCGGACCACCCCGCAGGCGAAGAAGGCCGCCGGGGTGGGCCGCCAGGCACGGTAGGCGTCGAACAGCGTCGGCCCGTAGAGGCCCGATCCCGCGGTGATCTCGGTCACCGCGGGATCAGCCCGGGTCGCGGCCACGCTGCCGGTGCCACCGCCGTTGACGAACTCCAGGTCGGCGTGCTCGCGTACGGCGGCCACCGCCGCACTGCGGCGGACCAGCAACTCGCGGTACGAACCGCGCTGGGCCAGCCGGATCGCAGTGCCGAGCGCCGCCCGCCCGGGCGGTGCGTCGCCCAGGCCGGCGATCTGCGCCTCGTACGACATCAGCCCGACCAGCCGGAAACCAGGTCGACGGGCGACGGTGGCGGCCAGCCGGCCGGCCGCCCGGGCGCTGTGCACCGGTGAGCGGCGGACACCGACGTGCAAGCGCCCGTTCAACAGCCGCCACGAGGCGTCCAGGTCCAGGCAGATCCGTAGCTCGGCCCGGCGGCCGGAGGGTGACACCGCGTCGCAGAAGTCCAGCTGGTCCGGGTCGTCGACCATCAGGGTGATCGCGGCGGCCAGCACCGGATCGGCGCCGAGTTCGGCGAGCGCTCCCCGGTCGACGGTGGGGTACGCCACCAGCACGTCGGCGCTGATCCCGCTGCGGACCAGCCAGATCGCCTCGGGCAGGGTGAACGCCATCACCGAGTGCCAGCCCGGTCGGGCCAGCGTGCGGGCGATCAACTCGCGGCTGCGTACCGACTTGCTGGCGACCCGCAACGGCTTGTCGCCGGCCAGGCCGACGAGGGCGGCGGCGTTGGCGTCGAAGGCGCCGAGGTCGACCACCGCGTACGGCGGGTCGAGGTGCGCGGTCGCCCGGTCCAGCCGGTTGCGCAGATTCTCGCTGTCGGTGGCCACGTGTGCACGCTAACTGTGAAACGGTTAATGCGAAATACCCTCGTGTCCGGGTTGCCTGGGTCGGGCTGGCCACGGCGGCCTAGGCTCGGCGAGCAGGCGGTGCAGGACGGGAGGACGTCCCTACCGGGTCTAGAGTGTTCCACCGGGGGTGCCCAGCGATGGGCCGGCACGTGGAGGTACGGCCATCGAAAGCGAGTTGAACGGCGAGTCGTCCGGCGTGTCGCCGGCGGACCAGCCCGCCGGCACAGCCGACCAGCCCGCCGGCACCGCCGGACGGGACGCGGCCGGCCAGTCCGGTGCCACCGACCAGCCAGGCAAGGCGGGGACGCAGGGTCCGTCGGGAGGTTCCGGCGGGCAACCCGACCTGACCGGGTACGGAGCGATCCGCTCGGTGCTGCGCATCCGACCGTTCCGTCGGCTCTGGATCGTGCTCGGCGCGGCCTCCTTCGGTGACTGGCTCGGCCTGCTCGCCACCAGTGTCTTCGCCGCCGCCCAGGTGGAGGGAAGCACCGCCAAGGGCGCGGCCTTCGGTGGCGTGATCGCCATCCGGCTGTTGCCCGCACTGTTGCTCGGCCCGGTTGCCGGAGTGCTCGCCGACCGGTTCGACAGGCGCTGGACGATGGTCATCTGCGACCTGCTGCGGTTCGTGCTCTTCGCCTCCATCCCGCTCTACGCGCTGACCGGTGCCAGCGGCGCGCGAGTGGTCAGTTGGGCGGCGATCGCCACCTTCCTGATCGAGACGGTCACCCTGCTCTGGATCCCGGCCAAGGAAGCCGCGGTACCGAACCTCATCCCCCGGGCCCGGCTGGAGACGGCCAACCAGCTCACCCTGATCACCACGTACGGCCTGACCCCGGTCTTCGCCGCGATCGTGCTCTCCGCGCTCGACGGCATCATCCGGGGCGCCACCGGCGGCGAGATGCCGGGCTGGGCCCAGCCGGCCCAACTCGCGCTCTGGTTCAACGCGTTCTCCCGGCTCGCCACCGCCCTCGTGGTGGCCTTCGGTATCAAGGAGATCAGTCAGGGGCAGACCGACGAACGGGACCGCACCGAGCAGAGCATGATGCGCCAGTTCACCGAGGGCTGGCGGTTCATCGGGCAGACCCCACTGGTGCGCGGGCTGGTTCTCGGCATCCTCGGCGCCTTCGCCGGCGGCGGCATCGTCATCGGCACCGCCCGGTTCTTCGCCGACTCGCTCGGTGCCGGTGACGCCGCGTTCTACCTGCTGTTCGGCGCGATCTTCATCGGCCTGGCGATCGGCATCGGGCTCGGGCCGATGATCGTGCGGGAGATGTCCCGGCGTCGCTGGTTCGGCATGAGCATCGTGCTGGCCAGCGCCTCGGTGATGACCCTGGCCTTCGCCATCCACCTGTCCATGGCGCTCGTCGGCGCGGTCTTCGTCGGGGCCGGCGCCGGGATGGCCTTCCTCTCCGGCACCACCCTGCTCGGCGGTGAGGTCGCCGACGAGGTACGCGGCCGGGTCTTCGCCGTGGTGCAGATCGGTACCCGGCTCGTGCTGATCCTGGCGATCGCGCTCGGCAGCCTGCTGGCCGGTGTCGGTGGCTCCCGCACGCTGACCATCGCCGACCTCGGCATCTCCGTCTCCTCCACCCGCCTGCTGCTGCTCGCCGCCGGTGCGGCCGGCATCTTCGCCGGGATCAGTGCCTTCGGGCAGATGGACGACAAGAAGGGCGTGCCGGTCCTGGCCGACCTGTGGGGGTCGATCCGCGGCCGTCCGCTGATGCCGGCCGAGCCGTTCGTCTCGGCCGGACTCTTCGTGGTCTTCGAGGGCGGCGAGGGCGCCGGCAAGTCGACCCAGCTCGGCAAGCTGGCCGAGTTGCTCCGTGGCCAGGGACGGGACGTGGTGGTCACCCGGGAGCCGGGCGCCACCGGCGTCGGTACCCGGATCAGATCGCTGGTGCTGGACACCACACCCGACGAGGCACCCTCACCGCGTGCCGAGGCGTTGCTCTACGCCGCCGACCGGGCGCATCATGTGGCCACCGTGGTCCGGCCCGCGCTGACCCGGGGCGCGGTGGTGATCAGCGACCGGTACGTCGACTCGTCCCTGGCCTACCAGGGAGCCGGCCGGACGTTGCCGGTCGACGAGGTGTCCTGGCTCTCCTCCTGGGCCACCGGTGGGCTCAAGCCCGATCTGGTGGTGCTGCTCGACGTCGATCCGCGCACCGGGCTGTCCCGGGTCGCCGCGCGTGCGGAGAGCGCCGACCGCCTGGAGGCCGAGTCGATCGCCTTCCACGACCGGGTCCGCTACGCCTTCCTCGATCTCGCCGCCGCCGACCCGAAGCGTTACCTGGTGCTCGACGGTGCCCGCTCGGCCGAGGACATCGCCGAGCGGGTCGCCCGCCGGGTGGAGGAGCTGCTCGGCAACGCCGACGGGATCGAGCACCCGGGCCCGGCGCACGGTCCGGACACCTCGGTGCAGCCCGAGTTATCCCCATCGGAGCTGGTGACGACGGAGCGGACCTGATGCCGGAGGCCTTCGCCGACCTGGTGGGGCAGGACGAGGCGGTGCAGACGCTGCGGCGGGCCGCCGCGGCTGCCGCCGCCGTGCTGCGCGCCACCGGCGAACCCGAGGCGGCCGTCGGCGCTGATCCGGGCGGGGGGATGACCCACGCCTGGATCTTCACCGGCCCACCCGGCTCGGGCCGGTCGGTCGCGGCGCGGGCCTTCGCCGCCGCGCTGCAGTGCGTGCACGGCACCGGCTGTGGCGAGTGCCCCGGGTGCCACACCACCCTCGCCGGCACCCACGCCGACGTCCGTCTGGTGGTGCCCGAGGGGCTCTCCATCGGGGTGAACGAGATGCGGGCGCTGGTGCTCCGGGCGGCCAGCACCCCGTCCGGTGGGCGCTGGCAGGTCGTCATCATCGAAGACGCCGACCGGTTGACCGAGGCGGCCGGCAACGCACTGCTGAAGGCGGTGGAGGAACCCCCGCCGCGTACGGTGTTCCTGCTCTGCACGCCGTCCACCCACCCGGACGACATCTCGGTGACCATCCGGTCGCGGTGCCGGGTGGTGCCGCTGCGGCAGCCGGCGGCCGAGGCGGTGGCCGAGGTGCTGGTCCGCCGGGACGGGATCGCCCCTGACGTGGCCCGCTGGACGGCCGCCGCCACGCAGGGCCATGTGGGGCGGGCTCGGCGACTGGCCCGTGATCCGCAGGCCCGGGCCCGGCGGGAGGCGGTGCTCGCGGTGCCGCGTCGGCTCACCGGGGTGGGCGCCGCCTTCGACGCCGCGTCCGCGCTGATCGAGGCCGCCGAGGCGGAGGCCGAGGCGTCGGTCGCGGAGATCGACGCCACGGAGCGCGCGGCGCTGGAGACGGCACTCGGTGCCGGCGGTACCGGCCGGGGTGCGGCCGGCGCCGCCCGGGGAGCCGCCGGTCAACTGAAGGACCTGGAACGACGCCAGAAGTCACGGGCGACCCGGGCCCAGCGGGACGCGCTGGACCGGGCCCTGGTGGACCTCGCCGCCTTCTACCGGGACGCGTTGACCATGGCACTGGGGGCACCGGTCTCGCCGGTCCACTCCGACACCGCCGAACTGGCCGAGGCCGGTGCCCGTAGCTGGCAGGCGGAGGGGGCGCTGCGGCGGCTGGAGGCGGTGCTCACCTGTCGCGCCGCGATCGAGGCCAACGTCAAGCCCCGGATCGCCGTCGAGGCGATGATGCTCGCCCTCTGGAAGGGCTGACCGCCGTCGTTCCGGCGCGACACCTCGACGAACGGCCGGCTCCGGGCCTGGTTGTCGCGCCTCCGGCCGCCCTGTAGCCGGACCGTTGCCCACAGCCATCGACAGGCGCAATTCGCGTGCGGTACGGTCCGGTGTGCCGTGGTGACGGTAGCGGCACGCACAGTGATGAAACCGGGAGGAGTCCGGCGATGCCGCGGGGTGAGATCGACGAGGCGTGGATTGAGGAGGCGGTCCGGCGCTACCGCCGCATCGAGTCTCTCCAGGCCGAGTTCGACCAGGCCGTGGCGACGGTCGAGGTCACCGTCCGCTCACCGGACGGCCTGGTCGAGGTGGTGGTCACCGCCGGCGGCCGGATCACCGACGTACGGTTCCTCGGCCCCCTGCACACCCGGGCACCGCGCGACGTGGCCGACTCGGTACGAGCCGCCGTCACCGCCGCCGCCGACGCCGCGGAATGGGCGAGGGAAAAGCTGCACAACGAGACCTTCACCGCGTACCGACCGCTGACGGGGGCCTGAGATGGACAGCCTTCGCACCCTGGCCGGCCGCCTCGACGAGGCGAGCGCCACGCTTACCGCGCTCTCCCGGTCGGTCACCGCCGGGGACCCGGCACAGGTGGCGTTCGGTGCCGACGCGCCCGGTCGGCCGGGCGAGGTCGGGCGGGCGTTGCATCGGCAGTGGGTGGCCGCCACCGGCGATCGGGCCCGGGAGGCGCACAACGCCGCCATCCAGCTGGCAACCGTGGCCGCCGCACTGCGCGAGGCCGCCGACCGCTACTCCGACACCGACTCCGCCATCTCCCGTCGGCTCGCCGGTGAGGCGTGATGGATTTCCTCGACCGGCTCGCCGAGCCTGGCCTCGATCTGCTGGAGCGGGTCGACACGCTGCTCGCGACCGGCGCTCCCGAGGGGCACCGGGTGTGGCCGTTGTTGCGCCGCATGCAGGTGCTGCCCGGTGACGCGCTGCGCGGCTTCCTCGACCTGCGGCCGGGGCCGCTGGCCACCGCCGGGCACGCCGTGCGTCGGCACGTGCACGGTTACGACCACGCCTGCGCCGCGCTGACCGATGCGGTGCTCTGGTCCGGTTCGGCCGCCACGGCGTACGGCCAGTCGCGGGCGACGCTGCTGCGACACCTGGACGAGGGGCCCGAGAGCCTGGTCGGGCGGCTGGAAGCCACCGCCGGCTATGCCGACGCGCTCGCCGACTGGGTGGAGGGCAGCCGGCTCGCCGCCGCTCGGGCACTGGCCGAGGCGATCGGCTCGGCCGAGGCGGTTGCCGTCGTCGCCGCCACGTCGGACGGCCGGGCGACGGCGCAGACCGGAAGGTCCGGAGCGGGTGCGGTCGCCGCCGCCGAGATCGGTGCCCGGGTGCTGGCGGTGCTCTGCGTGGCGTACGACGGTGTCGAGACGCTGTTGCGACAGTGGTCACCGAGCCTGGCCGAGTCTCCGTGGCGACCGGGGGGCGCGCGGTTCCGACCGGACAGCGGCGGTGGTCCGCCGGGCGGCCGGACGACCCGGGTCGGCTGGTGACGTCCACCCACGTCGTCTCCGGTGCCTGCACCCGCGCCCGCACAGGGCGCACGGCGCCGCTCGCGGGCCTCTCGAAGATGGCCCGTCAGCGGCGCCGTGACCTTCCCTGCACCCCCCGCAGGTCTGCTCTCCACTCAACGCCTTCGGCCCGGTCTTGTCCCGCCCGTGACGCAGGTTTCAGCCGTCCGGGCAGCATCGTCGGACCGGTGGCCGGGCCGGGCATCGGTCGAGTCGACAATCATGGATGGCTGACTGCCGGCGGTCCGGGGCAACGGCGCCCACGGTCGACCCGGCGCATTTCCGTCCCCGCGACGTAGGGTGAGGCAATGGGCATGCTCTGCGCGGTCAGCTTCCAGCGGTACGGGCGTCTCTACTACCTCGACCCAGGCGAGCTGCGCCCCCAGGTGGGCGACAAGGTGCTGGTACCCACCGACGACGGTCCCGAGGTGGCGGAGTGCGTGTGGGCGGCCCAGTGGGTCACCGAGGAGACCGCGGGCTTCCCCCGACTGGCCGGGCTGGCGCAGGAGGAGGACCTGCGGCGCGACGAGGATCTGCGGCGGCGCAAGGCCGAGGCGAAGGTAGCGGCCAAGCGGCTGATCCGCGAGCACGGACTGCCGATGAAGGTGGTGGCGGTCGACCACGTGCTCGGCAACGGCGAGGGCGGCGGCGAGCGCAGCACGATCTACTTCACCGCCCCGCACCGGGTGGACTTCCGCTCCCTGGTCCGCGATCTCGGCGCGACCCTGCACTGCCGGGTCGAGCTGCGTCAGCTCTCGGCCCGCGACTCCGCGCGGGTGCAGGGTGGCATCGGCTCCTGCGGGCGGGATCTGTGCTGCGCCACGTTCCTCAACGACTTCGAGCCGGTCACCATCCGGATGGCCAAGGACCAGGATCTTCCGCTCAACCCGCTGCGCATCTCCGGCGCGTGCGGTCGGCTGATGTGCTGCCTCAAGTACGAACATCCCCTGTACGCGAAGTTCGCCGAATCCGCCCCGGCCATCGGCGCCCGGGTCACCACGCCGGACGGCGAGGGCCGCGTGGTCGGCCACAGCGTCCCGAGGGACGCCGTCACCGTCCGCCTCGACGCCGACGGCTCCCGCTCCAGGTGCTCCCGCGCCGACGTCTGCGGCCCCCGCCGCGCCCACGACACCCGCTAACCCACCCCACCCACTCCACCCCCCGCCGGTCCGCGTTGATCATGAGGTTAACGGCAGTTTCAGAGATCTACATCGCCGCTAACCTCATGATCAACGGCATGGGTGGGGTGGTCAGGTGAGGGTGATGGGGGGTTCGGCCAGGCGGGGGATCAACGGGGCGGTGGGGGTTAGCCAGGAGGAGTCGGGGGACTGGTCGGGGTTGATGCGCCAGTCGCGGGCGACCCGGTCGACGGCGATGGGGTAGAGGGTGAGGGTGCCGTCGGGATCGATGCGCATCCTGACGAAGCCCTTGGCGTCCTCGATGCCCTGCCCGGCGAACAGCTCGTTGACGTTCACCCCGAAGGCGCTCGCGAGCAGCAGGTACGCGGCCACCAACTGGCTGGCCACCAACCCGATCACCGGCAGGTAGACCACTGCCGCCGCCACCGCGGGCAGCGGCCAGGACCAGTCGTGGAACGGCAGCGCGAGCCAGGCCCAGGTGCCGGCGGCGGCCAGCCCGACGTGCGCCAGCCCGTGCCCGACGCCGAGGATCCAGTGCCGGGCGTGGCGCTTGCCGCTGGAACTGGGCGGTTTCGCGAACATCGCCGCCGCGAGCACCGTGACCAGCACCATCATCACCAGCGGCACACTGAACAGCCGCTGTTCGGAGGCCTCGGACCGGAAATCGGCCACCCCGGCCATGGAGAGCATCAGCAGGGTTTGCAGCACCCCCAGCAACGTCGAGAAGCCCGGGTTGCGGCGCGGCAGCCGGGCGAAGATTCCCCAGCCGTACCGGCGGGAGCGGGCGGCGTCGGGGTAGCGGCCCGCCAACTCGTACGTCCGGGACGGGCTGGACCGGCGGGCCAGGGTGTCGGGCGGTGGCACCTGGATGCGCTCGGGCAGCTTGTGCGTCGGGTACAGGTAGGCGCCGCCGCTGCCGGAGGTGACCAGCTGCCGTCCGTCCGGCCCGGTGTACCGCGCGTAGTGGTGCAGGTCGCCGGAGATGAGCAGCCGAACCTGGGCGCCGGTGGGCGCGACGATGGTGCGGATGAAGTAGTCGATCGAGTCGTACGCGGTGGGCCGGTCGACGGCCTTGACCCAGGCCGGAGCCGGCACCGCAAGGATCACCCGACTCTGCGGTCCGAGCCGCTTCGCCACCGCGTCGAAGTAGGTGAGCTGCGGGTCGTCGACGTACGAGCCGGACTGGTCGTCGAGGCCGAGCAGCCACCAGTCGGCCGGCAGCTCGACCGCGAAGTACGACCGGGACTGGCCGGTACACCAGCCGCCGAAGTGCCGGTCCCGGGTACGGACGAACAGCCGCAGGAACGCGGTGAGCCCGTCGTACCAGTCGTGGTTGCCGGGCACCGCGAAGATCGTCGGCTGCTCCGCCGGAGTGGCCGGCAGTGCCGCCTGGTACGGCCCCTTGCACCGGTCCTCGTACGCCGCGTACTCCGCCGACGGGTAGACCTGGTCGCCACCCATCACCAGGGTCTGTGCCCGGGGCAGCCGGTGCCCGTCCACCGTGATCTCCCGCTGGGCGAGCAGGTACGCCACCGAATAGGTGGCGTCGAACCCGTCACCCAGATCGGCCACGTAGTCCAGCCAGAGCCCGCCGTCCGGCCCCACCTGCCGGGAGATCTCCGCGTCCAGCGCCTTCTGGAGCTCCCGCTTGTCCAGGTACGCACCGAACAGCATCGCCAGCAGCGTCCGCAGGCCGGTGCTGATCAGCAGGAACGGCGCGAGCCACGGCACCGGCTTGCGGGGCGTGAAGCCCAGCTCCAGCGGATCGGTGCTGCGGGGCCGCCGAGCCTGTCGACCGCCGGCGGCCTCCCCGGCGTACGACCCTGGCGGCGGCGTCCGGTCGCGGGACGGCGGCCCGACATCGCCCGGTTCGTCGTGAGAGGTGTGATCGTCGGTCATTCGCCGCAGCGTAGTGCGACCCGGGTGACCCGACGACCCCGGAAACGCCCCGGGCGTCCGGTTCGTTCGACCCGGCGGCCAATCCCGCTCGGCCCCGCAGCGGTGCGTGCCGTACACTTGACCACCGTTGCCGCCTTAGCTCAGTCGGCAGAGCGACGCACTCGTAATGCGTAGGTCGACGGTTCGATTCCGTCAGGCGGCTCGGTACGCAAGCCCAGGTCATCGGCCTGGGCTTCGCCGTCTTTCAGGTCAGCCGCTGCCGGTTGCGCTGCGGCTGTCCGTCCCGGAGCGTGCGGCTCAGCGCGTGGACCGCTTGGCCTTGCCGATCGGGCCGAGGTGGGTGTGTTCGAAGCCCTCGGTGGTCTTGAGGCCGTAGCCGAGGGCGCGGTCGACGGCGATGTGGAAGACCCACGCGATGGCGAGGACGCCGAGCCAGTCGATCGGCTCCCGGAATGCGGCGAGGGCCACCGCGACCGCGCCGAGCAGCGCCGGCAGCGCGTAGGAGTGCACCAGGTTGTAGCAGAAGGCACCCACGTGCGGGCCGCGCAGATAGCCGACCATCGACAGGTCGAAGATCAGGAACAGGGCGAGCAGCCACCACCACGCGTACCCGACGGCGACGATCACCACGACGGCGAAGGCCGCCACCACGACGCCCTCGATGCGCTGTGTCTGGACCGGGTTCAACATCCGACATCTCCAAGCTGGCGGTTCAGGGGTCACAGCCAGTCGTGCTCGCGGGCGTAGCGCGCGGCCTCGTGGCGGGTGTGGGTCTGGGTCTTCTGCATGGCGTTGGAGAGGTAGTTACGCACGGTGCCCTGGGCGAGGTGGAGCCGGGCGGCGATGTCGGCGACCGAGTAGCCCTCGCTCGTCACCCGCAGAACGTCGAGTTCCCGCTCGGTGAGCGGACAGTCGTCGACGATGGCGAGCGCGGACACGTCGGGGTCGATCCACCGTCGACCCGCGTGCAGGTCGGTGATGACCGAGGCGATGTGGGCGGGCTCGGCCGACTTGCTGACGAAACCCTGGACGCCGAGTTTCAGCGCCTTGCGCAGCACGCCGGGCCGGGCATGTCGGGTCAGCATGAGGACCACCTGCTCCGGCCGGACGCGGCGGATCTGCGTGATGGCGCCGAGGCCGTCGGTGCCGGGCATCTCCAGGTCGATGACCAGCACGTCGGGCCGGTGTCGCAGGGTGGCCTCGACGGCGGTCTCGCCGTTGGTCGCCTCGGCGACGATGTCGATGTCGCCTTCGAGCGGCAGCAGCGCCGCCAGCGCCTTGCGCAGCAGGGCCTCGTCGTCGGCGAGCACGATGGTGGTGGTCATCGCTGATCCTCCGCAGCGCCGCCGGTGGCGGCATCGGCACGGGCGGCCGGAAACCTCGCGGCGGTTCGGAAGCGCCCGTCCTGCTGTTCCACGGCCAACTCGCCGCCGTCGGCTGCCAGCCGTTGCCGGAGGTTGGACAGCCCTCTGAGCTCGGGCAGCGTGTCGCCGCTCACGCCGTCGTTGACGATCGAGATGCCGGCTTCGGAGAGCGTGATCCGCACCTGGGTGGCCTGGGCGTGGCGCAGGATGTTCGTGGTGGTCTCGCGCAGGACCTGGCCGAGCAGTTCGCTGCTGCGCGGGTCCACCTCGGCCTCCCGGGTCACCCGGACCCGGATGCCCGCCGCCTCGAACAGGTTCTTCGCGTTCTCGAGTTCCGCCGAGAGGTTGAGTCGGCGCTGCGCGTACGCCAGTTCCTTGGTCTGGGTGATGGTGTCGCTCACCAGCGCGTACGTCTCCCGCAGTTCCTTCTCTGCTCGGTCGGTGTCGCGGCGCATCAGCTTCTGCGCCAGTGCGATCTTCAGCTTGACCACGTGCAGAGTGTGGCCCTGGATGTCGTGCAGGTCGCTGGCGAAGCGGACGCGTTCGCGGATGACCGCCAGCTCCGCCTCGCGCTCCCGGGCGTGATCCAGCTCCCGGATGAGGTCGTAGAAGCGCTCGCCGACGATCGTCAGGACGGTCACCAGGACGGTGAGGCCCGTCGGGACGAGGACGTAGGTGATCAGGACGCCGCGGACGTCGTCCTGATCGACCAGGAACCGCATCGCGCCGACGGCGGCGACGTAGCTGAACAGCCCGACCGCTGCCAGGGTCCGGCGTCGTACCTCGCGGAGGGCGAGAGACCCGACCGCGCAGATGCCCCAGTAGGCGTTGGGGCTGCCGGTCAGCAGCACCCCGAGCGGCCACACCACAGCACCGACGATCGTGCAGGGCAGGGCGACCCGGGCGAGGTCGTCCGCCGTCCAGCGTTCGAAGGCCACCACCGCCGCCACGGCACCCGGGGCCAGGACGACGAGATGCCACCAGGTGTGCGCGTCGGTGGCCAGGAGAACCACCGCGGCGAACACGACCGGCGGAAGTGACGTGAGGAGATTGATCCGGCGCAGCCGCTTCTGCGTCGTCTTGGTGAAGGCCGGCGATCTCGCGGTCACCCAGCCAGTATTCCCACGTCCAGGTGGGGCGGGCAGTGACACCACGTCACATGTACCCGTGACGTGGCGCCACTGAGCGATCGCCGCGACCGCTGCTGTCATTGGGGCATGTCCACGACACCAGTGATCGAAGTCGAACGGCTCAACGTGAAGTACGGCGACTTCCACGCCGTGAAGGATCTTTCCTTCGAGGTCCGGCGCGGCGAACTGTACGCGCTGCTCGGCACGAACGGGGCGGGGAAGACCTCGGCCCTGGAGACCGTCGAGGGCCACCGGACGCCGACCTCAGGCACCGTGCGCGTCTTCGGGCACCAACCGGGTGACCGTCGGGCGGTCCGCCCCCGGATGGGCGTCATGCTCCAGGAGAGTGGTTTCTCCCCGGACCTCACGGTTCGTGAGTCGGTCCGGCTGATCGGCACCCTGACCCGGCGGACCGACGATGTCGACCGGGTGCTCGACATCGTCGATCTCACCGGCAAGGCCGGCTGGAAGGTTTCCCAGCTCTCCGGCGGGGAGAAGCGGCGGCTGGACTTCGCCACCGCCGTCTACGGCACCCCGGAGCTGATCTTCTTGGACGAGCCGACCACCGGCCTGGACGTCCAGTCCCGTGACCACCTGTGGATGACGGTGGACCGCCTCCGGGAGAACGGCGCGACGATCGTGCTGACCACGCACTACCTGGAGGAGGCGCAGCAGCGCGCCGACCGGATCGGGCTCATGCACGAGGGCACCTTCCACCGGGAGGGCACCGTCTCCGAGCTGACCCGCACGCTGCCGGCCGTCATCCGCTTCTCGCTGCCGCCGACGGCGCCGGCGCTGCCGGTGCGGGCCGCCACGGACGGCGACGGCAGGGTCGTGATCGAGACCTTCGATCTGCAGAAGGACCTGCACGTCCTGCTCGCCTGGGCGCAGGACCACGCCGTGGAGCTGCGGGACCTGGAGGCCGGACCGACCCGACTCGACAACGTCTTCCGCGCCATCAGCGGCTGAATCGTCTCCCCGAGAGGAATCCTTCCCGTGTTCCCCATCGCCTTCAGCGAGTTGATCCAGATCTTCCGGAACCGGCTGGTGCTGGTCACCAGCTTCATCATCCCGGTGGTCGTCTCCGCGTACTTCGTCCGTCAGCACGAGACCTTCGCCGCCCTCGGCAGCCTCGGCTACATCGCGGCGATCGTGCTGTTCACCGTGGCCGCGTTCGGGCTCTACGCCACGACCGTGACCACCCTGGCGTCCCGGCGGCAGAACCTCTTCCTCAAGCGGCTGCGCTCCACGGCCATCGGGGACGCCGGCATCCTCGCCGGCCTGCTGCTGCCCGCCACCGTCGTCGCGCTGGTGCAGGTGGCCGCGATCCTGACCGCCCTGGCCATGGTCGCCGGCGGGCCGGCCAACGTGCCCCTGCTGGTGGTGGCGATCGTCGCGACCGTGGCCATGCTGATCGGCCTGGGTCTGGCCACCGCCGGCCTGACGAACTCACCCGAGCACGCCCAGGTCACCACCCTGCCCGTCACCCTCGGCGTGATCGGCGTGGCCAGTTGGGTGGGCGTCACCGGCACCGAGAATCTCGCCCTGCTCAAGCGGCTGCTGCCCGGTGGTTCCGCCACCGAGATGGTGATGAACGCCTGGAACGGTGGCGTCGCCGTGACCGACTCCCTGCTCCTGCTGGCCCCGACGCTGGGCTGGGTCGTGATCGCCGTCGTGGCGGCCACCCGCCTGTTCAAGTGGGAACCCCGCCGCTGAGGGTGGCGAGCGGCACCGAGGTGCGCGCGACACCCCGACCAGAACCGCGCACCGCGCGGGAAGACGTACGACAAAGGAGTGACCGTGACCGCAGAAACGTCGCAACCCGGCTCACCGACTCTGGTGGAGGACCTGCTGCTTCTACTGTTCCAGCCGTGGTCGGGCACCATCGCCGGAGAGAACACCCTCTTCTATGTCCTCGCCGGGGCCGTACTCGCGGATCTCGCCCTCGCCGACCGGGTGACGATGGCGGACCGACGCAAGGTGCAGACCGTCGAGGGGCAGGCACCGTCGGAGGAGTTGCTCCGGTCGGCGTGGGACTACGTCTCCGAGAAGCCCCGCGGCGTCCAGACGGTGCTCGCCGCCATCGGCCCGCACCTGCGCAAGCCGGTGTTGGAGCGGCTCGTCGAACGCGGCGACATCCGGCGGGAGGAGCGTAAGGTGCTCGGCCTGTTCCGTACGACCGCGCTGCGCGACGGCGGCAACGGACGCCGGGCGCGCCTGCTGGAGGAGGTCCGGCAGGTGCTCGTGGACGGCACGGAACCGTCGGCCCGGATGGCCGCGCTCGCGGCACTGCTGTCGGGCAGCGGAACGTTGCCCCAGTTCTACCGCGACATCCCGTGGACCACACCGGTGATCGAACGCGCCAAGGAACTCGAACAGGGCAACTGGGGAGCCGGTGCCGCAGCGGAAGCCGTGACCCGGACCATGACCGCAACCGTCGTCAACAGTGTCATCGTCACCACCACGGTGATCCCCCGCAGCTAGCACACCCCTCCGCCGCCGGCCCCCGTGCAGCCCCGGCCTGCAACTTCGCGGATGTTGTCGTGTCTGGACGGGCCGCAGGCAGCAACATCACCGAAGTTGCTGCCTGCGAGCCGGCGGCGTCGGGTGGCGGTCGACGAGGCGGGTCAGGTGTAGAGGGTGGCGGCGTACTGGGGGCCGTAGTGACGCTCCAGGTCGGCGAGGGTGGCCGCCGGGGCCTCGACCTCCTTGACCAGGCGGGCCCGGCTGGGCAGCGGGTCCGGTGGCCAGGTCTCCGGCTGCCACAGTTGGGACCGCAGGAACGCCTTCGCACAGTGGTAGAAGATCTGCTCGATCTCGACCAGCACGGCGAGCACCGGCCGGTGCCCCTTGACCACCATGTCGTCGAACCAGGGCGCGTCCCGCAGCAATCGGGCCCGGCCGTTGATCCGCAGGGTGTCGGTGCGCCCGGGAATGAGGAAGATCAGGCCGACGTGCGGGTTGGCCAGGATGTTGCGGTAGCCGTCGGCGCGCTTGTTGCCGGGACGCTCCGGGATGGCGATGGTCCGGTCGTCGAGCACGTGCGCGAAACCCGCCGGGTCGCCCTTGGGGGAGACGTCGCAGGTGCCGTCCGCGCCGGCGGTGGCCACCAGGCAGAACGGCGATGCGGCGAGCCACTGCCGGTCACGCTCGTGCAGTCGGGTGCGCTCCTTGGCGATCGCGCGGGGTGCCGGGGTGCCGAGCAGGTCGGTCAATTCCGCTGCGGATGTGATCTCCACCGTCACTGGGTGCCTCCCCGTGGAGTTGACCGTGGTGGCAGCACCCGGGCGGGAAACCGCCACGGTCAGTCTAGTCGCGCACGACCGTCAGGTTTGTCCCCCGGTGCCCGGGGGTACCGACCCACGGAGTGCTTTCGAACAGCAGTGGAGGCCCGGAGATGGAGAGTCGACTCAAGATCCTGGGGCACCCCGTCCATCCGATGCTTGTGATGTTTCCCTTCGCCCTACTGGTCACCGCCGTGCTCTTCGACGTCATCGACACGGTCGGCGGGCCGGACTTCCTCGGCGAGGTGGCGTACTGGAACCTCACCGTCGGCCTGATCGGCGGCCTGCTGGCGGCGGCGGCCGGCACGTTCGACCTGCTGGCCATCCCCTCCGGAACCCGAGCCAAGCGGGTGGCGCTCATCCACGCCGTCGCGAACGTCGCGGTGATCCTGCTCTTCGCCGCCGTCTGGGTGGTGCGGCTCAACGCCGACTCGCGGGGGGCGGGTGGGGCACTGATCGCCATCGAGGTGGTGGCGCTGGGCATTCTCGGGGTCAGCGGCTGGCTGGGCGGTGAACTCGTCGACCGGCTCGGCGTCGGGGTCGACCGGGAGGCCAACCTCGACGCGCCGAGCTCGTTGCGGCCGGCAGCCGCCAGTCAACGAATGGGAGACGCGCGATGACCAGGCCGGGACGCGGTTGGCGGGGCGGCCAGCAGGGCTGGGACCCGATGGGCGAGCTGCAGTCGCTGCGGGCCGAGCTGAGCCGGCTGGTCGGCGGCCGTCCAGGGCCGCCCGAGGTGGAGCTAGGCGAGACCAGCGACGGCTGGGAGGTGGTCGTCCGGCTGCCCGGCGTCGCCCCGGAGGAGGTCGCGGTGGAGCTGGACGACCGCGAGCTGTGCGTACGGGCGCGGACGGAGGCCGAGGTCAACGCCGACCATGGCATTCCCGGCGGGTTCGAGACCCGGGGCTTCGAGTACCGCGTGCAACTGCCGTCGCGGGTGGACCCCGAGGCGATCGACGCGGTGATGGACCACGGTCTGCTGCGGGTACGGCTGCCCCGGGCGAACCGGCCCGCACCGCGCACCATCACCGTCGGCCGTACCGGACCGCGTTCGACGAGCCCCTCCGGTGGTGTGCCGAGCAGCGTCGACCCGGCGGCGGACCGGGAACTGCACCAGCCGGACGTCGCTACCGGCGATTCCGGCCGGTAGCGCGCCCGGTGGCTTCGGCCGTGCTGGAAGGGGCCGCCGACCGGGTGCCCGACGTGGCCCGGATCGCCGTGCTGCGCGCCAACGCGCTCGGTGACTTCATCTTCGTACTGCCCGCGCTGGAGGCGCTGCGGGCCGCGTACCCCCAGGCGGAGATCGTGTTGCTCGGCGCGCCCTGGCACGCGCAGCTGTGGCGCGACCGGCCGGGCCCGGTCGACCGGGTACTCGTGGTGCCGCCCGCGCCGGGGATCCGGACGGCGACCGAGGGCGAGCCCGAGTCGAGCATTGTCGACTTCCTGGCCGCCGCCCGCGCGGAACGGTTCGACCTGGCGCTGCAGCTGCATGGCGGCGGCGCCAACTCCAATCCGCTGGTGGCCGCGCTCGGCGCCCGGCTCACCGCCGGCCTACGGGCCGAGGACGCGCCGCCGCTGGACCGCTGGCTGCGGTACGTCTACTACCAGCACGAGGTGATCCGGTACCTGGAGACGGTGGCTCTGGTGGGCGCCGCGGCCACCACGACCATCCCGGCGCTGGCGGTCACCGAGACCGACCGGGCCGAGGCGCGCACCGTGCTCGGCGAGTCGGAACGTCCCCGGGTGGCGCTGCATCCCGGAGCGACGGACACCCGTCGTCGCTGGCCCGCGGACCGCTTCGGGGAGGTGGCCCGGACGCTGCACGCCGACGGGTACGAAATCCTCGTCACCGGCACCCCTGCCGAACGGGACGTGGTGGACCGGGTGGTGGCCACCGCCGGGGTGCCGGTCCGGCCGCAGGTCGGCACGCTCAGCCTGGGTGGGCTGGCCGGTTGTTACGCCGGCTGCGAGCTGGTGGTCTCCAACGACACCGGGCCGCTGCACCTGGCCGCCGCCGTCGGTACGCCGACCGTCGGCATCTTCTGGGTCGGCAACCTGATCACCACCGCTCCCGTGCTGCGGGGCCGGCATCGGCCGATCACCTCGTGGACGGTGCACTGTCCGGTCTGCGGGGTGGACTGCACCCCCGGCATCTACCCGCACCGTCCGGGCGACGGCAACTGCCCGCACCGCGACTCCTTCGTCACGGACGTGCCGGTGGCCGAGGTGGTGGAAGCCGCCCGCGAGCTGCTGTTCCGTTGACGGGTTCCGCCGGCTCAGGTGTCCGGGTCCAGCGAGGCGAGGACGACCTCCCATGCCTCCACGTCGCGTTCGGTGACCGTGGTCGGTGACTCCAGGTGGTAGGCGCCGCTGGGCAGGACGCCGGCACCGCCGTGCCGCGCCAGCACGGCGAGTTGCGCGGCGACGTCCTCGCCCTGGTGCCGCGCCGGTACCCGTCGCCAGAAGCCGAATCCGCCGGCGTCGACGAGCTTGGCCCGGTCGTAGAGCACGCAGCCGCCGATCCAGGACACCTGGTACGCCCGCCAGTCACCGTCGGCGAGCGCCAGCGACGCCGTCACGTGCAGCAGATTCGCCGCGGAGTGGATCTGCGCCCGGTCCCACTCGGGCGTGCCCGGCCGGACCCGCTCGGGCACCGGTCGGCCCGGCCACTCCCGGTAGTGCCGGTGCGTGTCCGGCCGTACGTCGTCAAGGTAGGACAGGCCGTGCACCCCGTTGCCGACGAAGCCGCAGCCCAGCTCGCCGATCGCGGTCACCAGCCGGCGCAGTGTGCCCGGTTCCAGCCAGACGTCGTCGTCGAGGAAGAGGACGTACCGCGCGACGGAGGCGTCGAGCAGGAAGTCGCGGTGCTCGGCGAGCCCGCGTCGGGGCAGTCGCCGGGTCAGCAGCACCGGATGCCCCCGGTGGCGTAGCGCCCGGACCATGGTGGCCGCCGCCGGGTGGAGGTATCCGGGGTCGCCGTCGGACTGGTCGCTGACCACCACGCCGAACCCCGGCACCCCCTCCTGGGCGGCGAGCCCGGAGAGGGTGACGGCGAGTTCGGTGGGCCGGTTGCGGGTCGGGACGAGCACGTCGACCAGCCGGTCGGCGCGGAACTGCGCGGGCGTGCCGGCGTCGAGGGGTCGGTTCACGGCGCCTTGCCGGTCAGCGGCGGCGCGTCCGCTCCGGTCGTGGCGGCGGTTCCGGTGCCGGTCGCGCCGGACGTCTCCACCGCCGGGGTGGGAGCGGCCTGCGCGTCGGTCGCGCCCTCCTGCCCGTACGCGCGGATCCGGTCGATGATCGCCGAGGTGGAGCGGTCCGGCACGTACCCCAGGGTGCGTACCTGGCCGCCCAGCCGTTGCACCAGCGGCGCCTCCGGCACCAGCTCGGGCGGGTAGTCGCCGCCCTTGACGTAGACGTCCGGCCGGACGGCCTCGATGAGGGCGGCCGGGGAATCCTCCTCGAACACCACCACGTGATCGACGCAGGTCAGCGCGGCGAGCAGGGCGGCCCGGTCCTCGATCGGGTTCACCGGCCGGTCCGCACCCTTCAACCGGCGTACGCTGCCGTCGGAGTTGACCGCCACCACCAGCAGGTCGCCGAGGGCGCGGGCCTGCTCCAGGTACCGCACGTGCCCCCGGTGCAGCACGTCGAAGCAGCCGTTGGTGAAGACGATCGAGCGGCCGGCCCGCCGGTGTTCGGCGACGATCTCCGTCAGGTGCCCGGTGTCGACGAGTACCTGCCGGTCGTCGGCTGCCGGTCGGCCCAGGGCGGCCAGCAGGTCCTCGCGGCGGCACACGCAGGTGCCGGTGCCGGCGACGGTGCTCGTCGCGGCGAGCTGGGCAAGTTGCGCGGCGGTGGACAGCGGGGCGTCGGCGGCCAGCGCGAGGGTCATCGCGGCCAGGTAGGCGTCACCGGCACCGACGGCGTGGCTGGCGGGCACGGGTGTGCTGTGACTGCGGGCGGGCGCACCGTCGACACCGCCGACCACCGCGCCCTCGGTGTCCAGAGTCACCGCGACCACGGCCGCGCCGGTGTGGGCACGCAGCTCGGCGAGCCGGGACTCGGCCAGGACGGCCCGGTCCACGCCGGCACCGACCTCGGCGTTCACGGTCACCCCCGTGCCGGTCACGCTGAGCCCGTCGCGGGTCATCGCCACCCGACTCTCGCCCGGAGTCGGCTCGCCGGTGGGCCCGTCGGTACGCCGCATCCCGGCCGCACCCGGAGCCGTGCCGACGGTCAGTTCGGACGGCCCGTCGGCCGGGTCGACCTCGGGATGCTCCAGGTGCAGCTCGCGGCCACCGGCGGCCGGCGAGGCACCGGTACCGACCGGGTCAGCGGCCGTCGCCGGGTTCGTGGTCGGCCGGATCGTGCCCGCCCGGGCGAGCAGGCGGGTGGCCTCGGCGAAGCTCGGGGTCACCACGGTCGGGGCGAGCCCCCGCCAGTCGGCGAGGTCGTGGGCGTCGAGCGCGACCGTGGCGTACCGGTCCCGGTGCTCGACCAGCCAGGCGCGTACCGGCGCGGGCAGCGCGCCCAGACCGTAGTCGCAGACCACCAGGGCCGGTTTCTCGCCTCCGCTGGCGGCCCGCAGTTCCGCACTCGCACAGTCCAGGGCGGTGAGCAGGCAGTCCACTCCCAGGTCGCTGAGCGGGTCGTCCGGGTCGCCGGAGTCCTCCCGCAGCAGGATCTGGTCGCCGGCCAGCATCCGACGCTTGACCGGGGTGTAGCGGCCCGGCTGGCTGACCGTGCGGTCCCAGACACCGGCCCGGTCGAGGCAGTCGTGCAGCTCGTCGCCGGCGGCGTCGGCCCCCACGGGAGCCACCAGCACCGAGCGCCCGCCCAGCGTGGCGATGTTGACGGCGGTGTTGGCGGCACCACCCGCCGCCGAGATGCGGCGGCGCAGGGTGAGGACCGGTGCGGGGGCTTCCCGGCACAACCGGTCGGAGTCGGCGAACCGCCACTCGTCGAGCATGGCGTCACCGATAACCAGGACCGGACGCCCGAGCCAGCTCTGCACGACGTCGGCGAGCCGGAGCTGTTCCGCTGCTGCTCGTGCCATGCCGGCGGTTCCCCTCCGGTCGGCGGGGTCAAACCTGCCGGCCGGGCACCCGCTGGCGGCGACGTGCGGTGGGCCACCGTCCAGCCGCGTTTCGTGACGTCGGCACCGGGAACGGATACGGACGTACCCCCGGAAAGGAGAACACTATGGCAGCGACGTTGCAGGGCAAGCGGGTCGCCTTCCTGGCCACCGACGGCGTGGAGGAGGTCGAGTACGTCCAGCCGCGTCAGGCCGTCGAGCAGGCCGGTGCGACCGCCGAGCTGGTGTCGATCAAGCCTGGGAAGATCACCTCCTTCGAGCACCTGGACCCCTCCACCACGTACGAGGTGGACGTGAGCGCGGCCGACGCGGATCCCGCCCGGTACGACGCGCTGGTGCTGCCTGGTGGGGTGGCCAACCCGGACTTCCTGCGTACCGACTCCGACGCCGTCCGGTTCGTGAAGTCGTTCTTCGACGCCGGCAAGCCGGTCGGGGTGATCTGCCACGGCCCGTGGACGCTCGTCGAGGCGGACGTGGTGCGGGGTCGGCGGCTGACCAGTTGGCCCAGCCTGCGTACGGACCTGGTGAATGCCGGCGCGGAATGGGTCGACGAGCAGGTCGTGACCGACAACGGGCTGGTCAGCAGCCGCAAGCCCGACGACCTGCCGGCCTTCTGCGCCAAGATCGTCGAGGAGTTCGCCGAGGGTCGGCACTGATCCGCCGACGGCGCTCGCACGGTGGCCTCGCCCGCCCGGGCGAGGCCACCGTGCTGTCTGGTCACTTCAGGATCAGACGGTTGGTCTGCTCGAAGACGTCCAGGTCGGCCAGGGTCTCCAGGACACTTGCCGAGAGCGGCTGGGGCATCGCCTCGCGGTGGAAAAAGCCCGCGTCGCTTGTCTCGTCGGTGACCCGGGCCAGCCGTCCGTCCCACTCCTCCACCCGGAACGCGGTGGTGAAGATCTGGTAGGTGTGGCCGTACATGTTGGTGTGGGTGCGGTCCGGGCCGGTGTAGAGGGCGAAGGCGCTCACCCGCAGCGCCCGCAGCCCGGTCTCCTCGCGTACCTCCCGCACGGCGCAGTCCGCGATCGACTCGCCCAACTCCATCGCGCCGGCGGGCAGTGCCCACTGCCCGTTGTCGGAGCGGCGGATCAGCAGGATCCGGGCCGAGCTGTCGCGCACCACGGCCCGCGCGCCGACGAACATCAGCGTCCGGTCGCCGGCCAGGGCGCGTAGCTGCCCGACGTACGAATCAGCCCAGGAGATGCTCACCCGGACAATTTACGGGGGTTCCCAACGTGTGACCGGCGACACTAACTTGTTACCCATGCGTAGCACGATGATGGACGCCCCTCTTCAGGTCTCCCGGATCCTCGAACACGGCGCCACCGTGCACGGCGCGGCCGAGGTGGTGACGTGGACCGGCGCCGAGCCGCGCCGCAGCACGTACGCCGAGGTCGGGCGGGACGCCGCCCGGCTCGCGCACGCACTGCGGGCGGAGTGCGGGGTGACCGGCGACGAGCGGGTCGCCACCTTCATGTGGAACAACACCGAGCACCTGGTGGCGTACTTCGCGGTGCCCAGCATGGGTGCGGTGCTGCACACACTCAACATCCGGCTCTTTCCGGACCAGGTCACCTACATCGCCAACCACGCCGAGGACCGGGTGGTGCTCGTCGACGCGACGTTGATCCCGCTGCTGGCGAAGTCCCTCGGTGGCATGACGAGCGTGCGACACGTGGTGGTGGTCGGCGCTGGCGATCCCGCCCCGCTGCTGGCGGCGGCGGGCGACCGGATCGCCGTACATTACTGGGACGCGCTGCTGGCCGACCGCCCGGAGGTGTACGACTGGCCCGAGGTGGACGAACGCGACGCCGCCGCCCTCTGCTACACCTCCGGCACCACCGGCAACCCCAAGGGGGTGGCGTACTCGCACCGCTCGATCTACCTGCACTCGTTGCAGATCTGCATGCCGGAGGGGTTCGGGCTCGGGCCCACCGACCGGGAACTGGCGATCGTGCCGATGTTCCACGCGATGTCGTGGGGGCTGCCGTTCGCGGCGTTCCTCTCCGGCGCGTCGCTGGTGATGCCGGACCGTTTCCTCCAGGCCGCGCCGATCGCCGAGATGATCGCCGCCGAGCGGCCGACGCTGGCCGGTGCGGTGCCGACCATCTGGACCGACCTGCTTGCCTACCTGGACAGCCACGACGTCGACACCTCCTCGCTCACGGAGGTGATCGTCGGTGGTTCTGCCTGCCCGCCGTCGCTGATGCACGCGTTCGACGAGCGGCACGGCATCGACGTCATCCACGCGTGGGGAATGACCGAGATGTCGCCGCTGGGCTCGGTGTCGCGCCCACCGGCCGGGGCGAGCGGTGACGAGGCCTGGCGCTACCGGTACACCCAGGGCCGGGTGCCGGCGGGCGTGCGGGCCCGCGTCGTGGGCCCGGCCGGGGAACCGCTGCCCGCCGACGGAACCTCCGTCGGCGAGCTGGAGGTCCGTGGGCCGTGGATCACCGCGCGGTACGTCGGGGACGACGCGCCGGACCCGGAGAAGTTCCGCGACGGCTGGCTGCGTACCGGTGACGTGGGCACGCTGTCGGCGGACGGCTACCTCACCCTCACCGACCGGGCCAAGGACGTGATCAAGTCCGGTGGCGAGTGGATCTCCTCGGTGGAACTGGAGAACGCGTTGATGGCCCACCCGGCGGTGCTGGAGGCCTGCGTGGTGGGCGTGCCGGACCAGCGGTGGGACGAACGGCCGCTGGCCACGGTGGTGCTCCGGGAGGGTGCCTCGGCGACCCCGGAGGAGTTGCAGGACTTCCTGGCCGGGTCGGTGGCGCGCTGGCAGTTGCCGGAGCGGTGGGCGTTCGTCGAGGCGGTGCCGAAGACGAGCGTCGGCAAGTTCGACAAGAAGGTGGTGCGCTCCCGGTACGCCGACGGCGACCTGAATGTGCGGGAATTGGCCACGCCGTAACGTTTTTCGGCGCATCATCGCCATTGGGAGTAGTGGCCTGCACAGACCTCTCTCCGGTGGGCGGCCCCGGCGTTCGCACCGCGCCGGGGCCGCCCGTTCCTTGCGGGGCGACCCGCAATGCCAGTATTGCGAGACTTGTTCGCCTCTGTCCTGCGTACGGCGAAAACTCCCAGGTCGAGCCGCTTATTCGTGAGCGCTGAGCAGCACCCTGCCGACCACCGAGTCCTCCACCGCCTGATGGGCGGCGGCGGTCGCCGACAGCGGATAGGAATGCAACGGCAGACCGGCTTCCTCGCCCACCCGGATCCCGCCCTGCGCGGCCGCGGCCGCGACGTCGACAAGCGCCTGGGCCTTGGCCGCCTTCGGCATCGTGTAGACCAGCACGAACTGCCAACGGGCGTTCGGCGCCATCAGCGGGCCGACCGGCAACGTCACCTCGTCACCGCCGTCGTTGGCGTACACGCTGACCACTCCGCCCGGGCGCAGCAGCCGAACGTCGGTGGCCGCGTTGCGGGCGGGGGAGACCTCCACGATGCCGTGCACCCCGTCGGGCGCGATCTTGTGGACCTCCTCCACCACGTCCTGTTCCCGGTAGTTGACCACCAACGAGGCACCGGCCGCCGCGGCCAGTTGGGCCTTCTCGGCGCTGCTGACCGTGGCGATCACGCAGGCATCGGCCCAGGACGCCAACTGGACCGCCGCGTTGCCCACGGCGCCGGCCCCACCCTGTACCAGCACCGTGTGGTCACTGAGCGCGCCGGGACGCAGGGTGTCCGGCAGATACTCGCCGGAGGTCAGGCACCGGTGCGCCGTCAGGAACGGGATGCCGAGGCAGGCGCCCAGTTCGAAGGACGCGTCGCCGAGGCGTACCGCCTGGCGGACCGGCACCACCGTGTACTCGGCGGCGGTCCCCCAGGGCCGCTGCCAGGCGGCCTCCCAGACCCAGACCCGCTCGCCGATCAGCTCCTGGTCGACCCCCTCGCCGACCGCCTCGACCACTCCGGCGCCGTCCTGGCCCGGTATCTGCCAGCCGGCCGGCAGCGGGCCCTGCCGGCGCGACTTCCAGTCGGTCGGGTTCACCCCGGACACCGCGATCCGCACCAGCACCTCGCCCGGCCCGGGTTCCGGCACCGGCCGCTCGACCAACTGGAGCACGGAGGGATCGCCGGTGCGTTCGTACACCATCGCCTTCATGCCACCGACCGTAGGCGGGCAGGGGACCGCCCGGTGCCGGTTCAGCCCAGCCGGTCGACGACCTCCGGGGTCAACTCGTCGATCGAGTCCAGCACCGCCACGGCCAGCCGCCGAGCGTCCGGATCCAGCGGGTACGCCCCGTGCGGCACCGCCACCACCGCCATCCCGGCCGCAGCCGCGGAACGGACCCCGTTCGAAGAGTCCTCCACTGCCACGCAGCGCGTCGGGTCGAGGCCGAGCCGCTCGGCCACGCTCAGGTAGACGTCCGGTGCCGGCTTGCCGCGCTCGGTCTCCTCGGTCGACAGGGTGCTGCGGAACGAGCCGGTCAGGTCGGTGGCGGCCAGCGCCGCGCCGATCAGCCGGGTCGGCGAGGAACTGGCTAGTCCCAGCGGCCACCGTGCGGCCAGCCGGCGGACCACGTCGACCGCGCCGTCGATCACCGGCACCCGGGCCGCGTAGCGGTGGGCCATCTCCTCGACCACCTCGGCGGCCACCTGGTCGGCGGTGCGCCGCACCCCCAACTCGTCGCTGAGGTAGCGGGCCCACTCGCCGGTGCTCATCCCCATCAGCCGACGCTGGGTGTCGTCCTGCCAGACACCCCCGTGCTCCGCGACGTAAGCCCGCCGAACCTCCTCCCACACCGGCTCGGAGTCGACGATCACCCCGTCAAGGTCGAAAACCACTCCATCCACCGTCACACCCCCATCCTCTCCCACCCACCGCGGCGTCGATCAAGAAGTTCGCGTCAGGAATCGGCGACAAGTCAGACCGGAACTTCTTGGTCAACTCGCCAGGGGTGGCAGACCGATGGGGCTGTCCGGCGGGATGACCGTGTGAGCGGCGCGGGCGATCGGGTCGAGCAGTTCGCGGAGGCGGTGTGCACGCTCGGGGCCGAGCGTCAGCCAGGGGCGAGTGGCGGCGAGATCGGTGGCGTCCTCGATCGCCTGGAAGGACGTCCGGCCGCGCTCGGTCGGCTTGCCCTCGGCGTCCAGCCAGCCACGGACGGTGAGCCGGTCACGCGCCTGCGACCAGTCCTGCTCCGACCAGCCCCGGCCGAGGAGGTTGGCCGCCGGCATGTCGACCGCGACCCGCCAGGCGAGCGTCTCCACCGGGTCGAGGTCGGCGGAGACCAGCGCGGCCACGTGCCCGTCACCACGATGTTCGCGCAGCGTGGTGGCGGCCTGCCAGAGCCGAGCCAGCGGGTACTCACCCCGGGGCAGGCCCGCGTTCGCCGCGCCGAGCACCCGGCCGGCCGTGCCGAGCCCGTCGGTGGCGGCCTCGAGCAGGTCGGCGGCCTCCACGAGATGCCGCTCGGGCAACTCGTAGGTCAACTCGGCGAGCGCCTGCACCGCACCGGTCAGCCGGGCGCGCAGCGCCTGGTCCGGCGTGGCCAGTTCCCACACCGCCGGCAGGGCCCGGCTCACCATGTGCGGTGCGAAGTTGTAGAAGGCGGCGATCACCGGAGCCGGACCGGTCGGCCCGAGCGGGGCGGCGCGACCGGCAAAGTAGCCCCGCCAGTAGCCGCGTAGTCCGGCCGCCTCGTAGGCGGCGCGGGCGCGCGGATGGAAGTAGGTGACGGCGTGCAGCGGCTCGTAGTGCGTCCACATCAACCGGGCGGTCCGCCCGTCGGCGTCCACTGCCGTCACGTGCACCTCCGGGTCGCTTCGACGAGCGTCCCCGGGCGAGGTACCCGGGACGCCTGTCGAACCTACTGCCGGTCGGTGACCGTCCGGAAGCCATCTGTGGTCAACCGCATCGATGTTCGCCTGCCGTCGGGGCGGGGCGCCCCGCGGCTCACTCGGCGGCGAGCACGTCCACCACGAACCGCAGCGGACCGGCCGGGCGACCGCCGCCACCGTCGCCGTAGGCGTCCTCGGCCGGGATGTCGAGCTGCACCCGGCTGCCCACGTTCACGCCCACCAGACCCTTGTCCCAGCCCGGGATGACCTGCCCCACCCCGATCGGGAAGGTGGCGGGCTGCCCCCGCTCCCAGGAGGAGTCGAACTCCTCACCGGTCTTGTAGAAGACACCGACGTAGTTGGTGGTGATCGACTGACCGGCCTTGACCTTCGGCCCGGTGCCCTCGATCAGCGGAGTCACGGTCAGCTTCTTCAACTCACCCTCACCGGCGGTGACCGTCGGCTTGCTGCCCAGCGCCGGGTCCGCGCCCTCCGGTAGCTGCGGCGCAGGCGGGGCGGCCGGCTCGTTGGTCGCCTCCGCCGGGGCGGACGGCGTACCGGCGGCCTGCTCGGGGGCGTCGTCACCGCCGCGCTGGCCCACGATCACGAACACGGTGATCAGCACCGCCACGACGGCGATGCCGGCGAACGCACCGGCCCAGGCCTGCCGGCGGCGCTTCGCCTCGGCCGCCTTCTGAGCCGCCAACTGCTCGGCCAGCCGCCGCCGCGCCTTGGTCTCCTGCTCGCTCACGTCCTCGACTCCCTGCTGAGAGGTGTGGGGTGGGTCCGGCCACGGGCAGCCGTCGCCGACACACGGTACCTGGTGTCCGACGCACTTCCGACCATCGATGGCCCGCGCCGACCGGCACGGGCATGACGATCATGGGGTCGGTGGTGGAGCCGAACCCGCCCAGAAAGGTACATTCAGGTGATCGAGGGCGCGGTCAGGCGGACTTGCGCGGGGTGGCCTTCTTGGTGGCTTTCTTCTCCGTGGTCTTCTTGGCCGGCGTTGCCTTCTTGGCGGTGGCCTTCTTCTCGGCGGTCTTCTTCGCGGGTGCCTTCTTGGCCGGTGCCTTGGCGGTCTTCTTCTCCGCCGCCTTCTTCTGCGCCGAACGTGCCGACGAGATGGGGGTCGGCTCGGCGCCACCACCGGCCGGTGCCTCGCCGCGAGCCGCCCGGGCCCGCTCCACGGACGCCTTCAACGCGGCCATCAGATCGACGGCGGCGGCCGGCGCCTCCTCGACCTCCTCCGGTTGGACCACCTCGCGGCCCTCCACCTTCGCGTCGATGACCTCCTGCAACGCCGCCCGGTAATCGTCGGTGAACTCGTCCGGGTGGAAGTCCCCGGCCATCGAGTCGATGAGCGAGGTGGCCATCGCCAACTCCGGTGGCCGGATCTTCAGGTCCTCGTCGAGGAAACCGAAGTCCGGCTTACGGATCTCGTCGGGCCAGAGCATCGTGTTCAGCAGCAGCACACCCTCGCGGACCCGCAGGGTGGCCAGCTGCTCCCGCTGGCGCAGCGCCACCTTGACGATCGCCACCCGCTCCGAGTCGGTCAACGCGTCCCGCAGCAGCAGGTACGGCTTGGTCGCGGTGCCCTCCGGCTCCAGGAAGTACGCCTTGTTGTAGAGGATCGGGTCGACCTGCTCGGCCGGCACGAACTCCAGCACGTCGATCGCGTGGGAGGTGCTCAACGGCAGGTCGGCGAAGTCGGAGTCGGTGAGGATGACCATCTCCCCGCCACCGATGTCGTAGCCCTTGGCGATGTCGTCGTAGCTGACCTCCTCGCCACAGACCTGGCAGGTGCGCTTGTACCGGATCCGTCCGCCGTCGGCCCGGTGCACCTGGTGGAACCGGATGTCCTTCTCCTCCGTCGCGGAATACAGCTTCACCGCGATCGAGACCAGGCCGAACGACACGGCTCCCTTCCAGATGGCACGCATGCTGCGCTCCCTTCCCCGGTATCGACCATGCTCGCATCACAGCGAACCGGACGCGAGGTGTTCGGCCTGCTACTACAGTCGGCCTGTGCCCGGCGCGCCGCTCAAGCCGATGCTCGCGATGACCGGGCAGCTTCCGGCCGGTCCCGACTGGGCGTACGAGTTCAAGTGGGACGGGGTACGCGCGCTTGCCGAAATCGCCGGCGGACGGCCACGCCTGTACGCCCGCTCCGGCGTGGAGATCACCACCGCCTATCCCGAGTTGATTCCGCTCGGCGAGCAGGTCGACGACGCACTGCTCGACGGCGAGGTGGTCCTGTTCGACCAGGCCGGACGACCCTCGTTCACCGCCCTGGCCGAGCGGATGCACGTGCGTAACGCCGCGAAGGCGGCCCGGCTGGCGGCAACCGCCCCGGTCACGTACATGATCTTCGACGTGTTGCGGTTGGCCGGGCAGGATCTCACCGGCTGGCCGTACGCCCGGCGGCGGGAGGCCCTCGACGGCCTGGCGCTCGGCGCGGCGCGGTGGGCGGTCCCACCGGTCTTCTCCGACGGCCCGGCCACCTACGAGGCGGCTGGCGAGCACGGCCTCGAAGGGGTGATGGCCAAGCGGGTCGAGTCGGTCTACCGGCCCGGGGTGCGCTCGCCGGACTGGGTGAAGGTCAAGCTGGAGGTGACCGGCGACTTCGTGGTCGGCGGCTGGCGGCCCGGCGCGCGGAAGATCGGCGGGCTGCTGGTCGGGGTGCCCGGTGCCGACGGCCGACTCGTCTACCGGGGCCGGGTCGGCGGTGGGATCGGTGCCGCCCTCGAACGGGAACTGCTGCGCGAGTTGGAGCCGCTGCGCACCACCGCCTCGCCGTTTCGCGGCGATGTGCCCCGCGAGGATGCCCGGGGCGCGATCTGGGTAACTCCCCGGCTGGTGGTGGAGGTCAAGTACGGCCAACGCACCCCGGACGGGCGCCTGCGGTTCCCCCGGATCCTGCGGATCCGCCCGGACAAACCGGCCGAGGAGGTCGACGATGCCAGCTGACCGGTTCCCGGTCGAGGTGCAGGGCCGCACGCTGGAGCTGTCCAACCTGGACAAGGTGCTCTATCCGACGGCCGGCTTCACCAAGGGCGAAGTGATCGACTACTACACCCGGATCGCCCCGGTGCTGCTGCCGCACCTGGCCGACCGGGCGCTGACCCGCATCCGCTACCCGAACGGCGTGACCGGTGGCTCGTTCTTCGAGAAGAACGCTCCGGCCGCCACCCCGTCCTGGGTACGCGTCGAGACGCTGCCCGCGCCGGGCTCCACCAAGGGTCGGGAGACCATCGACTACGTCGTCGCCGACGACCTGCCCACGTTGGTCTGGCTGGCCAACCTGGCCGCCCTGGAACTGCACACCCCGCAGTGGAAGGTCGGCGCACACCCGGACCTGATGGTGATCGACCTGGATCCGGGTGCTCCGGCGGCACTGGAGCAGTGCTGCCAGGTGGCCCTGACGCTGCGCGACCGACTGGCCGCCGACGGCATCGACTCCTACCCGAAGACCTCCGGTAAGAAGGGCATGCAGCTCTGCTGCCCCATTTCCGGCAGCCAGCCCGCCGACGACGTGTCGGCCTACGCCCGGCGCGTCGCCCAGGAGCTCGAACGCGAACAGCCGAAGCTGGTGGTGTCGAAGATGGCGAAGAACCTGCGACCGGGCAAGGTCTTCATCGACTGGAGCCAGAACAACGCGGCGAAGACCACGGTGGCGCCGTACTCGCTGCGTGCCCAGCCCGTCCCGTCGGTGTCGACGCCGCTGACCTGGGACGAGGTCTCCGCCGGTGCGGCGGGCCGACGCCCGGCCACCAGACCCTACGCCGCCGGCGAGGTGCTGGACCGGATCGAGAAGCATGGCGACCTGCTCGCCCCGCTGCTCGACGGCGGCCCCGCACTACCCGAGTAGACCCCACCGCCCCCGGCTCACACGGCGGTGCCTCCGGGCCAGGTGGTGTAGGAGATCCGGGCGTTCAGGTTGGCCGGTACGCCGAGCCAGCCGTAGCAGTTCACCAGCACCACCGTGTTCGCCCCGGATCGCCCCCAGCCGGCGAGCACGCAGTGGCCGCGAGGCCGACTGCCGGGAAGTATGCCGAGGTGGGCGTTGACGAAGGCGGTGCCGAACGTGGTCCTGGTGCCGCTGAAGATCATCTGGTAACGGCCGGTGCCGAGCAGTGTGCCGCTGGCGCCGCCGTACCCGGGCAGCGTCGAGTTGTAGCTGTCACCGCTGATGAACCCTCCGGTGATGTTGTCGCCATAGAGGGTTCCGCTGGCGAACCGTGGGCCCGCCGAGTGGCCGAGCAGGTCGACCCGGGAGCCGTAGGTGACCGCGAACCGCGCGTCGACGTCGTTACCGGCGGCGTTGGCGCATCGCACCTCCCGCCCGTCCGGCCAGTCGATCTGGCAGTTCACCGCGTTGCCGCCAAGCGCCGTGACGTGTGTCATCGGGAAGATCGGGGCACCCGACTCACTGGCCGGGTTGGGGTTCATGCGGAAGCGGTAGTGGCCGGTACCGAGCCGCTCATAGCTGATCGTCCCGCCCGTGGAGTCGTACCGCAGGCCGGCCGGGATGGTCCGCAGACCGACCGGCGTCGCCTGGTCCGTGGTGAACCAGGCCAACCGCCCCTGATGGATCTGCTGCCGGTTGGTGAACGTCGCCACGAACCGGCTGTCCACCGGTGCGCCGGTCGCCGCGAAGCACCGTACCTGGATCAGCAGGTGGTTGCCGCCCAGCAGGCTCCGGTACCAGCTGGCCACCGTGCAGTGCACCGGCCCGCCACCGTACGCCACCACGTGTGCGACGCCGGTGCTGGTCGCGGCGTGCTGCAACTCGACCGTGTACGCCCCGGTGCCGGTCCGCCGTACGACGATGTCACCTTCGGTGGAGGACCAGCTCCAGCCGTTGTCGACCGTGTACTCAGCCGCAGCCGGCTGGTTCGCCCACACGGTCGCGATGACCGCGCCGGTGGGTAGCGGATCAGCCGTCGCGGCTGCCGGCGGGGCCAGCACCGCGCCCATCGCGAGCATCACCAGTCCGACCCGTAGCCGCGTCCATCGCCTCATGACCAGCCTCCCGCCCGACAGCATCCGACGTCGACATTGGACGCCCGCGCAACGAGTCTGGCAGCCTCCGGCAACGGTCAGAACGTGCCTGAGGAGGCTCGCCAGAGGCATGACCTCCTCAGGCAGGCTCTCAGCCCGGGTAGGCCGGCACCGACTCGTGCCGCCGCACTCGCGCGTACGCCCCGGTGAGCATGGCGATCGCGAGCAGGCTGACGATCACGTCGCTGATCAGGGCCTGGGTGGGTGACGCCGGTGAGTACGGGGGCACCAGGTAGGCCAGCACAGCCGCCCCGACCAGCGCACCGGCGGCACTGGCCAGCACCTGCCGCTGACCCCAGTCGGCGTGTCCCGACCAACGGGCCAGCATCCACACCAGCGCGGCGACGACAACTACCGACACGGCGACGCCGATCCAGCCGGAGAGCATGCTGACTCCCAGGTAGACGAGCAGCACCAGCAGGCCGGGACGGGTCGGCCGGGGCGCGCCGGCCGGAGCCGGAAGTGGCCGGCGCCGCCAACGCGGCAGCGCGGCCAGCACGACCAGGGCGAGGACCACCGCCGCGGCCCCGACGAGCTGACCGGGGCTGGCCAGGAACCCCTTGCGTCCGCTGTCGTCGGCGAAGACGAGCAGGCTGCCCAGCAGGTAGAGCACGGCCACGACGACCAGGCCGGGCACCCGCAGCCACGGCCGCAGCCGGCGGGTCGGGGCGAGGTACGACTCGACGATGGCGATCGGCGCGCAGATGGTCAACGCGACATGGTTACCGACGAAGCTGATCGCCTGCTGCGCGCTGATGCCCAGCACCGGTACGCGGGTGCGGTCCGCCGCGCTCAGCTCCGCGAACTCGGTGTCGGCCAGGTAGTCCGGGTTGAACAGCGACTGGTCCACCAGGCCCGCCTGGAGCACCCCGAACCCCGCCGCCAGCAGGACGATCATCGGCCAGCCGCCGCCGGTACGCCGGGCCGCCTCCCGGATCAGCACCGCCGCGCCCCCGTACATCGGTGCCAGCACCACCACGACGCCCAGCATGTCGGTGCCGGCGAAGCCGCCCCACGAGCACTCGGCGGCCCAGGGGGCGAGGAACAGCAGCGCCACGACCGGGACGAGTCGCCGCGGCATCGGCTGCCGGCCGCCGTCGAGAGCCGCCCGTTCTGCTCCGTGAGTGGTCATGCCCCTGACTCTCCCGTGACGCGGCGCCCGCCACCAATGCCGTCAGTCATGTCTTCGCCGACCCGGCCGCGAGGGGGCGGCCTCGACAGGGCCGGGCGGCAGGAGTAGGACGTACCTATGCGCGCTGCCCTACCCGTACCGTCCGCCGCCGGTCTCGCCGATCCGGACCGGCCACTGCTCAGCTACCTCGACCACCGCAGCGGCGCGCGGCACGACCTGTCCGCCGCCGCGCTCGGTGACCTGGCGGCGCGGGCCGCCGGGCTGCTGCGCGACGGCTGCGGGCTGACCCCGGGCAGCCGGGTGGCGGTGCTGCTGCCGCCGCACTGGCGTACCGCAGCCGTGTTGCTGGGTGCCTGGTCGGTCGGGATGGAGGTGTCGTTCCGGCCGCGCGCCACCGCCGGGCTGCCGGTGCTGGAGCCCGGCGGCGACCGGCCGTACGACGCGGTCCTGGTCACCCCGGAACGCCTGGACGACTGGCTGGAGGACGTGCCGGACGGGCTGCACCGGTATCTCGTCGGCACCGGGCCGCAGCCGCTCGTCGACGTGCCGGTCGGTTGGCTCGACTGGTCCGTGGAGGTGCTGCGGCACGGCGTCGCCCCGACCGACCGGCCCGTGCTGCACGCGCACGACGCGGCCAGTCCGGACGGCACCAGCTACGCCGAGTGGGGTTCGATCGCCATGGCGGTGGCCGAGCAGCTCGACCTGCGGGCCGGTGACCGGCTGCTGGTCGACGTCGCCGAGCACGACCAGCCGCTCAAGTGGCTGCTCGCCCCGCTGGCAGCCGGAGCGTCCGTGCTGCTCTGCGCCAACCTCGACCCGTCCCGTCGGGACACGCTCATCGCCGCCGAACAGGTCACCCGGATCCTCTGAGGGACAGCCCCGATGCCGCGGATCTTGCCGGCGACCGGTCAGTCGACGGTGGGTAGGGGTGGGCCGAGGACGTCGTCGGCGTCGACGATGGTGTACGCGTACCCCTGCTCGGCGAGGAAGCGCTGCCGGTGGGCGGCGTACTCGGTGTCGATGGTGTCCCGGGAGACCACGGTGTAGAAGTGCGCCTGCCGGCCGTCGGCCTTCGGGCGCAGCACCCGGCCCAACCGTTGCGCCTCCTCCTGGCGGGAGCCGAAAGTGCCGGACACCTGGATCGCCACCGCCGCCTCGGGCAGGTCGATGGAGAAGTTACCGACCTTGGAAATCACCAACGTGCGGATCTCCCCGGTGCGGAACGCGTCGAAGAGGCGCTCGCGCTCCCTGTTCGTGGTCGAGCCCTGCACGATCGGGGCGTCGAGATACTCGCCCAACTGGTGCAACTGGTCGATGTACGCGCCGATGACAAGCGTCTGCTCGTCCGGATGCCGGTCGAGCAGGGCGCGTACCACCGGCAGCTTGGTGCGGGCGGTGGCGGCCATCCGGTAGCGCTCCTCCGCCTCCGCCGTCGCGTACGCCATCCGCTCGGCGTCGGTCAGGGTGACCCGGACCTCGACACACTCGGCGGGGGCGATCCAGCCCTGCGACTCGATGTCCTTCCAGGGCGCGTCGTACCGCTTCGGGCCGATCAGGCTGAACACGTCGCCCTCCCGGCCGTCCTCGCGTACCAGGGTGGCGGTCAGGCCCAGCCGGCGGCGGGCCTGGAGGTCCGCGGTGAAGCGGAAGATCGGCGCGGGCAGCAGGTGCACCTCGTCGTAGACGACCAGGCCCCAGTCGCGGGCACCGAACAGGTCCAGGTGGGTGAAGGCGCCGCCGCGCCGCGAGGTGAGCACCTGGTACGTGGCGATGGTGACCGGGCGGATCTCCTTGCGCTCGCCCGAGTACTCGCCGATCTCCTCCTCGGTCAGCGAGGTGCAGGCGATCAGCTCCCGCTTCCACTGCCGCCCGGCCACCGTGTTGGTGACCAGGATCAGCGTGGTGGCCTTCGCCTCGGCCATCGCCGCCGCACCCACAAGCGTCTTGCCGGCCCCGCAGGGCAGCACCACCACACCCGACCCGCCGGCCCAGAACGCCTCGACCGCCTCCCGCTGGTACGACCGCAGCGTCCACGGCCGGCCACCGTCCTTGCCGGCCTCGGCCAGCTCGATCGGGTGCGCCTCGCCGTCGACGTACCCGGCGAGGTCCTCCGCCGGCCAGCCGAGCTTGAGCAGGGCCTGCTTCAGCCGCCCCCGCTCGGACGGGTGCACCGCGATGGTGTCGTCGTCGATGCGGTTGCCGAGCATCCCGGCCAGCTTCTTGCTCTTGGCCACCTCGACCAGCACCACCCGGTCCAGGGCGCGCAGGACGAGGCCGTGCGCCGGGTCGTTGGCGAGCTGGAGCCGCCCGTACCGGTCCATCGTCTCGGCCACGTCCACCAGCAGCGCGTGCGGCACCGGGTACCGCGAATATTTGATCAGGGCGTCCACCACGCCCTCGGCGTCGTGGCCGGCGGCGCGGGCGTTCCACAACCCGAGCGGCGTCAGCCGGTACGTGTGCACGTGCTCGGGCGAGCGTTCCAACTCGGCGAAGGGAGCGATGGCCATCCGGCAGGCCTGTGCGTCGGGATGGTCGATCTCCAACAGGAGGGTCTTGTCCGACTGCACGATAAGCGGTCCACCACTCACGCCGAATCCTCTCGTCCGTACGGCTGATCCGGCCGCCGGGGCAGGCGGCTGACCTGCCACTGGGCGACCATCCAGTGTTGCACGCGCGGGCGGGTGGCGAGAAAGTGCTCAGCTGGCGCAACCCTGCGGGTGCCCCGGCGCGTCTAGCAGTAGGGGACGAGTCGTCGAGGTCGGCGGCCCACCGGGTCGCGTGACGGGCCACCGTACGCCCTCGCGGTCGTCAAGCCGGTCGGTGCCGGTGCGCAGCGCGTTCGATCCACGGCCGGACGGGCCAGGAAAGCGGGGGCCGTTCCCGTCGCAGTGGAAGCCAACGGGGGCGAGCGGCGCGCCCGGGCCGCACCGGCGCCCCGTCCGCACCGTTTGCCCACCGGGCACCGCAGGGTACGAGCCGAGTCGGATCGTCACCCGATGGTGCTGGCCGACAGCCGCCAAGGGTGACACCCTTGACTGCGAGGGCCGGACCGTACGGGGGAGGGCAGATGACCGTTGACCAGGAAGTTGTCCCCAAACGCGAGCAGGCAGAGTCGTCCGAACCCGTCTCCACCGCCACGGTGGTCGCGTACGCGATCGTCGGCGTCGTCCTGTTCGGCTGGTTCCTCTTCGGCTGGCTGGTGCTCCAGCAGGGCTTCATCGACTCGGTCGGTGAGGCTGCCGGGACAGGCTTCGCCCTGCTGCTGATCGTGGCGATCGTCGGGTCGGTGCGGCGCAGCCGCCGCTGAACCTCACTTCTCCAGCACCGCCGCAGTGATCCGGTGCAGCGCGAAGGTGTGCAACATCTCGGTGCGTTCGTCCTCGGCACGCAGGTAGCCCGCGCCCAGCGAGACGGGGCGCACCAGCCGCGAGGCGGTTGCCCCGTGCGCGTCGACGTAGCCGACCCAGACCAGCGCCTTGTCGCGTACCGCCTGCTGAAGCACGGCCAGGGCGTCGTGGTGACTGTGCGCGGGAACCGGCCCGTCGGACGCCGCGCCCCGCACCACCGCCGGGGCCCTTCGGGCCGCCCGAGCCACCGCGTCACCCCGCCGGATCTGCTCCACCACGCCGAGCAGACGGGGCAGCGGCAGGTGCGGGGTGGCGAGTGGGTCGAGCGTCCGGTTCGCCACCGACACCCGGGCGGGTGCCCGGCGGGCCCTCGGTCGGGTGAGCACCGTCGACCCGGTGGCGTCCTCGGCCACCGGGGCGTAGCCGGCCTCCCGCAGCACACTGAGCAGACGGCCGCCCTGGTACGGGGTCACCAGCACGGTAGGCGCGAGCCGGCGCAGGGCCAGAGCCTCCACCCGCCGGTCGGCGAGCACCTCGGCCAGCAACGCCTCGTCGTCGCTGCGCAGGTACGCCCCGGCGGAGCCGATGCGCAGCCCACCGTGCTTGCGGGCCGCGTCGTCGACCAGGTAGGTCAACCCCTGCGGTACCGGAGTTCGGGACCGGCGGCGGAACAGGTCGTGCAGGTCGTCAGCGGAGTAGCCGGCGTCCAGGGCACGTCGCACACTGCTCGTGGTGATCCGGTGCACGCTCGCTCCACCGGCCGACTCCGGCTCGGCGACCACCTCCAGTTCGGCGGCGAGCGCCGGCTCGGGCGGCCCGGGCACCACCACGGTCAGGTCGGCCTGGACCAGGAAGTGGTCCACCGGGGCGGGTAGCAGCGTGTCCAGGGCCCGGATCGCGCCGCCGCCGTCCTCGGCGTCAGCAAGCAACCCCAGCGGGTCGTCCGTGGCGCCGTGCTCGTTCGCCGTCGCCTCGGCCAGCAACAGTCGTCCGTACGAGGTGAGCGCCCCCAACCCGGTCACGCCCAGCGTGGCCGCCTCGGCAAGCACCTCCCGATGCGTGTTCTCCCGGCCCCGGCTGCGTCGCGGCGCCTGCCAGTCCAGCAGCGCCAGCACCTCCTCGACGCTGGGCGCGCTGGCCGGTTCCAGATCCGCGAGGATGCCGAGCACCGCCCGCCGGGCGGCCGGCGCTCCGGCCCGTTCCGCCTCCGCCGACAGCACCGTGATCGGCCGGTCCCGGTCGTCCCGCTGCCCGACCAGCCCGACCTGCCGGGTCATGGTCAGCCAGGCCCGGGCCAGCTGCTCCCAGCGTTGGGCCAACGAAGCGGCCCGCCACATCTCGTAGCCGGCGGTCGGCAGCACCTGCTGGTCGGCGCCGTACCGGCCGGCGACGCCGGGCAACTCCATCTCACCGGTGAGCCCGGCCGCGTACGCCACCTCCAGCAGCAGCGCGGCGGTGGACTCGTCCGACCCGGTGGCCCGCGCCAGCCGGCGCAGGTCACGCACGCCGATGCCGCCGGAGCGCAGCACCGGCGCCGGCTCGGCGGCCAGCTGCTCCAGCAGCGCCTCGGTGTGGCGTACCACCTCCATGGTCTGCCCCGCCCCGGCGGAGTCGGCGGCCTTCGGCTCGCGGGGCGTGGCAGCCACCTGGGGTGGGCTGCTGGACAGCGGACCCAGCGGACCGGTCTCGCGGCGCAGCAGCAGCCCGATCTCCCGGGGCAGCTCGACCATGCCGGTGGTGCCACCCTTGCCGCCGGAGACCCGCACCAGCAGCCGGTGGTCGACCAGCCAGCGCACCGGGGACCCGGTCGGTGCCCCGCCGTTGGTGTCGTCCGGCGGCAGGTCGTCGTCCGCGCCGACCGCCGGTGCCTGCAACGCGCCGGGCGGCACGCTGCCGACCGGTGGGCCGGCGGCCAGCCGGTCCAGGATCGCCCGGGCCGACGGCGGCGCGGACAGCAGCGTCCGCCGCAGCTTCGCCGGGTCCGCGCAGAGCGCGGCCGTGCGCGGGTCCAGCTCCGCCGCCGGCCGACCGAGCCCGGCGGGATACGGGGAGATCTCGTCGATGCCACCGACGAGATGCAGGGCGCTGTCGGGGCCGTACAGCAGGAACCTGGCCCGCAGCCGGTCGACGGCGGCGCGGACCGCGGTGGGTGCGGGTGGGTTGGGGCCGGTGGTGGCCAGGGCGAGAACCCCGTCGACCGAGGTGGTGCCGTCGGCCGGGTCACGGGTCAACCTGGCGGCGTCCATGATCTGGAGCGTGAACTGGTCCAGCCCGTCGAGTGCCCGCGACACCGAGACGCGGGACTGTGCCCGCAGGGCGAGGGCGGCCACGTCGGCGGGGACCGGTACGACGAGGTCAGGCCGGAGCTGAAGGAGCGCGGCGAGGGACTCGTCGGGCAGCGACCGCAGGTGGTCGGCGAGTGAGGTGCTCATCGTCGTTCCACGCTAGCCCGGTGAGGGGCGGTCTCGCCCATCGGACGTCCCGGCCGGTCTGACTGGCCGGGTAGCTTTCCAGGATGCCTTCGTTGACCGTCGGATTCGATCTCGACATGACGCTCGTCGACTCGCGTCCCGGCATCGCCGCGACCTACCGCGCGCTGACCGAGCGGACAGGCGTCCCCGTCGACGCCGACGCCGCCGTGTCCCGGCTCGGCCCGCCGCTGCGTACCGAGATCGCCCGCTGGTTCCCGCCGGACCAGGTCGAGGCGGCGGTGGACGTCTACCGCGAGCTGTATCCGGCGTACGCGATCACGCCGACCGTGCCGCTGCCCGGCGCCGTGGCGGCGCTCGCCGCGGTTCGTGACCGGGGCGGCCGGGTGTTGGTGGTCACGTCCAAGATCGGTCGGCTGGCCCGGCTGCACCTGGACCACCTGGGGCTGGCCGTGGACGAGCTGGCCGGTGACCTGTTCGCCGAGGAGAAGGCGACCGCGTTGCGGGCGCACGGGGCGACCCACTACGTCGGTGACCACGTGGCGGACATGGTGGCCGCCAGTGCGGCCGGGGTGCCCGGCATCGCGGTGGCCACCGGCCCGTGTACGGCGGACGAACTACGCGCCGCCGGGGCGGCGGTGGTGCTGGCGGATCTCACCGGATTCCCGGCGGCGCTCGACGGGATGATCCGGCTAGCCTTGAGGCAGTAGACGGTTCAAGCGAAGCAGAGGTTCTCAGGTGCCTACGGGTCGAGTGAAGTGGTATGACGCGGCCAAGGGATACGGGTTCGTCACCAGTGACGAGGGTGGCGACGTGTTCCTGCCGAAGGGCGCGCTACCGGCGGGTGTCACCGATCTCAAGGGCGGCCAGCGGGTCGACTTCAGCGTGGTGGACAGCCGGCGGGGTGCGCAGGCGATGGGGGTGAAGCTCCTGGACGCGCCGCCGTCCGTGGCGGAGCTGCGCCGACGTCCCGCCGAGGAGCTGCACGGCCTGGTCGAGGACATGATCAAGGTACTGGAGGCGAAGGTCCAGCCGGATCTGCGCCGGGGCCGCTTCCCGGACCGTCGGACCGCGCAGAAGATCGCTCAGCTCGTCCACGCGGTCGCCCGCGAGCTGGAGGTCTGAGGCACGAGCCCGGCGTCGGCGGCCCGGCCGAGCAGCGCCTCGACGGCAGCGAAACCCGCCTCACCCAGGTCCGCGGTGAACTCGTTGACGTAGAGGCCGATGTGCCGGTCCACCACGTCGGGCTCCATCTCCTGGGCGTGCGCCAGCACGTACGCCCGGCTGGCCGCCGGATCGGCCCAGGCCCGTCGAACGGAGTCCCGGATCCAGCCCGCGGCCTGCTGCGGATCGACCACGCCCCGGCGGGCCAGGATGGCGCCGAGCGGAATCGGCAGCCCGGTGTCGGACTCCCACCACTCGCCCAGGTCGACCAGGGCGGTGAGGCCGTGGCGCGGATAGGTGAACCGGGCCTCGTGGATCACCAGTCCGGCGTCGTAGCGGCCGGCGGCCACGCCCGGCATGATCTCGTGGAACGGCACCACCTCGATGCGCTGCGGCGTCCGCCCGGCCGACCACAGCCTGAACAGCAGGTACGCCGTGGTCCGGTCACCCGGCACCGCCACCGTGGCGCCGGTGAGATCGTCGCGGTCCGGGCCGCCGTCACGGTCGGCGCGGGTGAGCACCAGCGGGCCACAGCCCCGGCCCAACGCACCCCCACAGGGCAGCAGGTGGTAGTCCTCCCGCAGCCACGGCAGCGCCGCGTAACTCACCTTCACCAGGTCGAAGGCGCCGCGCTCGGCGGCCGTGTTGGTGACGTCGACGTCGGCGTACGTCACCTCCACCGGCGGCGCGCCGGGCACCTGCCCGTGCACCAGGGCATGGAAGACGAACGTGTCGTTGGGGCAAGGCGAGATCGCCAGCGAGAGCGCCACACCCCCACCGTAGCCCCGCCGACCCGCTGCAAGCGCTGTAGCGCCCCCACCCAAGATCCGGGCAACTTCCCGGATGCTGCTGCCTGAACTCGGCCAGAATCAGCAATATCGCTGAAGTTGCGCGGATCTTGGGATGGGGTTGGCGGGTCAGCGTAGGGCGGGGGCGGCGGCGGTGAGGGCGGTGAGGGCATCGCGCATCCGCCACGCGTCGCGGTCGCGGGGGCCGATCGGGTTCGAGATGGTACGTAGCTCGGCGAAGGGCACGCCGGCCTGGCTGGCGGCGACCGCCACGCCGTACCCCTCCATGGCCTCGGCCACCGCCTCCGGGTGGCGGCGGACCAGCTCGTCGGTGCTGGCCGCGGTGCCGGTCACGGTGCTGACGGTCAGCACCGGTCCGACGGTCGCGGCCGACAGCGCCTTGCGCAGGGCGGTCAACAGCTCCGGATCTGCGTCGAGGGCCGGACCGCCGCCGAGCAGTTCGGCCGGCATGCCGAGTTCGTCGATCGGCACGAAGCCGTCGGGTGACTCCGCGCCCAGGTCGGCGGCGACGGCCCGGCTGCCGAGCACGGTGCCACCGACCGCGACCCGGCCGGCGAAGCCGCCGGCCACCCCCGCGCTGACCACTGCCCGGTACGGGCGGCCGGCCATCTCGGCGAGCGCCAGCAACCGGGCGGTCGCCGCACCGGCGACCGCCGGACCCACCCCGACCGGCAGCACCGCCACGGTCGGGTCGGCGAGACCGGCCTGGATGGCCTCCGCCTCGGCGGGCACGGCGGTCACCACGAGCAGACCGCTCACGCGAGCGAACCCGGTGAGCTACGCCGCGTCTCGTCGTCGCCACCACCGGAACCGGTGACGGTCGAGGAGGGCCGGTAGATGTGGAAGCCGGGGGGTGCCAGTCCCGGCTCCTCCGGACCACGCCCGCCCTGGAAGGGGGCCGGGGACGTGGGGGTGGACTCAGAGCCGCGTTCCGTCTCGGCGCCGTCCGCCTCAGCGGTGTCCGTTGCGGCTGGCTTCTCGGCGGCCAGCTCGTCGTCGGTGAGTGGCCGTCCGTGCAGCTTCTCGGCCCGCAACCGCCGGGCCATCACCAGGCCCCGGGCGGCGGCGAGGGCTCCGACACCGGCGGCGACGGCGATGCCGATCCGGCCGTCGAAGGGTACGAGTCCGAGACCGCCACCGGCGACGAAGGCGAGCATCAGCACCGTCTCGGAATGGGCGAAGGAACTGGCCCGCAGCCGCTCCGGGATGCGTTCCTGGATCGAGGCGTCCACGGCCAGCTTGGCGATGCCGCTCATCATGGCGGTGACCACGCAGAGCAGGGCGACCATCGGCAGCGAGAAGCTCAGCACGGTGAGCACGGCCACCCCGGCGACGATCACCATGCCGCTGGACTGGAGGGCGGCCGGACGGTGGATGCGCAGCCGGGTACCGATCGCGGTGGCCAGGAAGGTGCCGACGGCCAGCGCGCCGCCGACCAGGCCGAGTGATCCCTCGTCCCCCAGGTCACGCCCGAACACCACGGTGGTCAGGTCGCCCGCCTTGATGGTGAAGGCCAGGAAGAGCAGCAGGAAACCGTAGACCGCGCGCAGCGTGGCCGCACCGACCAGGGTCGAGATGACCAATCGTCCGGCGGGTCTGCCCCGGCCCAGTGGTCGCTCGTCCGTGCCCCGCCGCAGCGCCCGCAGCGGCCGCGGTACCCGTTCCGGTGGTTCGGAGTCGGCCTTCGGTGGCAGCCGGAGGGAGATCACCATGCCGACCAGGAAGATCACCGAGGCGACCCGTAACGGCCACTGCGGTCCGAACCAGAAGGCGGCGAGGCCGATCGGGGCGACCAGCGCTCCCGCGACCGTGCCGTAGACGCTGGCCCGGGCACCCACCTGAGACAGGCCGAGCCCTTCCGGCAGCAAGCGGGGTACGGCCGCGGAACGGGCCACTCCGTACGCCCGGGAGAGCGCCAGCACGCCGAAGGCCGCCGGATAGAGCCCGAAACCGTGGATGTAGTCGGAGATCAGCCAGGCCAGGAACGCCCGACCCAGCATGGTGGTGGCCAGGGCGTATCGCCGGCCGTGCCGGAAGTGGTCGAGCAGCGGGCCGACCACGGGAGCGAGCATCGCGAAGGGCACCATGGTCACCAGCAGGTAGAGCGCCACCTTGCTCCGCGCCTCGCCGAGCGGCACGTTGAAGAAGATCGTCCCGGCCAGCCCGATGGCGATCAGCGTGTCACCGGCGCAGGAGATCGCGTGCAGGTCGAACAGGCGGACCATGCCGGTCTCCCCACCGGCACCCCGGGCCCGGGCCCGGGCGGCACTGCGGGTCATCCAGCGACCGCTGGTCAGTGAACCGCGCAGCATCAGCCGGGTGGCGCGGATGCCGGTGCCGACGGTCCGCCCGAGGAGGGACCGCTCAGAGCGGGAGAACAGCGGCATGGCACCCATCCTGACCCATCGGCGCGGGCGATGCTGCGCCACCGGCGCAGAACACCTCTGGGGAGTGCCTCACAGTCGACCCACCCGATGGGGAACAATGGTCGGGTGACCAGGCCCGCCTCCGCCCGCGCCGCTCGTCTTGACCAGGTCTGCGCCGCCGCCGTCGAGGTGGCGCGCGCCGGCATCACCGAGGTGGGCCCCGACGACGTCGGCGATCACCTCCAGGTCGTCGCCGAAGGCGATCGACTCGTCACGCACTATTTCGAGTGCCGGCTGGCCGGTTACCGCGGCTGGCGGTGGGCGGTCACCGTGACGCGGGCTCCGCGCAGTCGTACGGTGACGCTCTGTGAGACGGTGCTGCTGCCCGGGTCGGATGCGCTGCTCGCCCCCGGCTGGCTGCCCTGGCAGGAGCGACTCAAGCCCGGTGACCTGGGCCCCGGCGACCTGCTGCCGACCCCGTCCGACGACGAGCGACTTCAACCCGGCTACCTCCTCTCCGACGACCCGGCGGTCGAGGAGACCGCCTGGGAGCTGGGGCTCGGCCGTCCCCGGGTGATGTCGCGGGAGGGGCGGATCGAGACGGCCCAGCGCTGGTACGACGGTGATCACGGTCCCTCGGCGCCGATCTCCGCCTCCGCGCCGCCCGCCGCCCGTTGCGGCACCTGCGGCTTCTACCTGCCACTCGCGGGCAAGCTGCGGCAGTGCTTCGGCGTCTGCGGCAACTTCTACGCGCCGGACGACGGCCGGGTGGTCAGCGCCGACCACGGCTGTGGTGCCCACTCGGAGACGCTTGTCGAGGCGGAGACGGCGGTCGACGAGATGCCCACCGTCTACGACGACAGTGCCGTGGAGCCGATGGCGGTCAGCCGGGCCGCCGGGTCCGTCGAGAGTGGCGAGCCGGCGGAGCCGTACGGGCACTCCTGACCCGTGGCCGGTCGCCGACGGCTCAACCGGCGGCGCGACGGCGGCGGCGGTTGGCGTCGTGCCGCATCATCACCGCGAGACCGGGAAAGCCCCACAGGAACCCGGCCAGGCAGATCCAGAGCCAGTTCTCGTGGCCAGCGGCGATCAGCCGGTCGCGCAAGAGCAGCAGCACCAGTCCGGCGACGGCCCAGGCCGCCATCCCGGCGAGGGCGAACGGCACCATCGGCGGGTCGAGCGGCTCGGGGCGGGGCGGCGGGGTGGGCACCCGGTCAGCGTACGTGACCCTGCTTTGCGTCAGGCCGGCCATCTGCGACGATGCGCGCGACAACCCGATGATCCGCTGTGAGGTTCCTGATGGCAGTAGCGCCGCCCGACAACGGCACCCCACCCGATTCCCGCCAGCCGCGCAACGGCTTCGACCGGTACTTCGAGATCTCGGCCCGTGGCTCCACCCTGAGCCGGGAGGTACGCGGCGGCCTGGCCACCTTCTTCACGATGGCGTACATCGTGGTGCTCAACCCGCTCATCCTGGGCAGTGCCGTCGACGGTGACGGCAACACCCTGCCGATCCCCGCGATCGCGGCGGCCACCGCCCTGATCGCGGGTCTGATGACCATCCTGATGGGCGTGGTCGGCCGCTTCCCGCTGGCGGTCGCCGCCGGCCTCGGCGTCAACGCCCTGGTGGCGTACGAGATCGCGCCCGAGATGACCTGGGCGGACGCGATGGGCCTGGTGGTGATCGAAGGTGTGATCATCGCGGTGCTGGTGCTGACCGGGCTGCGTACCGCCGTGTTCCGTTCGGTGCCGACCCAGATGAAGACCGCGATCGGCGTCGGCATCGGCCTGTTCCTCACCATCATCGGCCTGGTGGACGCCGGCTTCGTCCGGCGAATCCCGGACGAGGCGAACACCACCGTGCCGGTCGGTCTCGGCATCGGCGGCAAACTCGTCAGCTGGCCGATGCTGGTCTTCGTGGTGGGCCTGCTGGTGACCCTGGTGCTCGTGGTACGCCGGGTCAAGGGGGCCATCCTGGTCGGCATCCTCGCCTCCACGGCGCTGGCCATGCTGGTGGAGGCGGTGGGTGACATCGGTCCGTCCTTCGTCGACGGGGCGCCGAACCCGAAGGGCTGGTCGCTGAACGTTCCGACGCTGCCGAGTAACCCGTTCGACGTGCCGGACCTGTCGCTGCTCGGGCAGTTCAACGTGCTGGACTCGTGGGGGCGGGCCGGTTGGTTGGTCGTGCTGATGTTCATCTTCACGCTGCTCATCACCGACTTCTTCGACACGATGGGCACGATGGTGGCCGTCGGTCAGGAAGGCGGCATGCTCGACGAGCAGGGCACTCCGCCGCGTACCCGGGAGATCCTGCTCGTCGACTCGATCGCGGCGGCCAGCGGTGGTGCGGCAAGCGTCTCCAGCAACACGTCGTACATCGAGAGTGCCGCAGGTGTCGCGGAGGGCGCCCGGACCGGGGTGGCGAACCTGGTCACCGGCGTGCTCTTCCTGCTGGCCATGTTCCTGGCGCCGCTGGTGGTGGTCGTCCCGTTCGAGGCGGCGTCCGTCGCGCTGGTGGTGGTCGGCTTCCTGATGATGACGGCGGTCCGGACGATCGACTGGTCCGACTACGAGATCGCCATCCCGGCCTTCCTCACCATCGTGCTGATGCCGTTCACCTACTCGATCTCGAACGGGATCGGTGCGGGCCTGATCGTGTACGTGGTGATCAAACTGGCCAACGGCAAGTCCCGGGAGATCCATCCGCTGCTGTACGCGGTGGCGGCGCTGTTCGTGGTGTACTTCCTGCGCGGTCCGATCGAGACGCTGCTCTTCTGACAGGCGCCGGGCCGGGCGCGTGTGATCCGCGTGACGTGATCGCCGCGCCCGGCCTGGAGCAGGAGAAACGTCGGGGTGAGCATGGTCATATCCGCTGCGGCTCGGTCAGCTAATTAGTTAGGCTAACTATCGTGACGGAGCGGACGGTGACGGCTCAGAGCATGCCACCGGCGCAACTGGCCCTCCAGTTGCGTGATGCGATCACCCGGTTGAACCGGCGGGTCCGCCAGGCCCGGCCGGTTGGTGACCTCACGGTCACCCAACTGTCCGCGCTCACCAGCCTTCGGCTGGCGGGCGCGCTCACGCCGCGGGAACTCGCCGACGTCGAACGGGTGCAGCCACCGACGATGACGAAGATCGTCGCGAAGCTGGAGGAGCGCGGCCTGGTGCAGCGCACCCCGCATCCGACCGACGGCCGGCAGGTCATCCTCGCGACGACCGAGGGGGGCCGGGCCGTGCTCGACCAGTTCGAGCGGGTCCGGGACGAGTGGCTGGCCCGCCGGCTGGCCGAGCTGAGTGACACCGATCGGGAGACCCTGCACCGGGCCGCGGAGATCCTGCAACGAATCTCCCGCGCCTGACGCCGCGCACACCGGGTGTGCGCCCCGCGCCGTGCCGTCCGTCGTTGACGACGCGTACGACCGCGAGGAGGCGCACCAAGAGTGCAGGCAAGACTGAGCACGATGTTCCAGTCCCTACAGGTCCGCAACTACCGGCTCTTCGCATTCGGGCAACTGGTCAAGCTGATCGGTGTCTGGATGATGTTCATCGCCCAGGACTGGCTGGTCCTCGAGCTTTCCGGCGACTCGGCCACCGCCCTCGGCGTGGTCGTCGCCCTCCAGTTCACGCCCGTGCTGCTGCTCACCCTGCTCTCCGGGCGGCTCGCCGACCGGTACGACAAGCGGATGCTCCTCTTCGTCGCCAACGCGTTCTGGACCGTGCTGTCGCTGGCCATGAGCGTGCTGGTGCTGACCGACCTGGTCCAGCTCTGGCACGTCTTCGTCTTCGCCGCCCTGCTCGGCGTCGCCAACGCGATGGAGACCCCGGTACGCCAGGCGTTCGTCTCCGAGCTGGTCGGCACGGCGCTGCTGCCCAACGCGCTCTCCCTCAACGCGGCCGTGTTCAACTCGGCCCGGATCGTCGGTCCGGCCGTGGCCGGCCTGGCCATCGCCGCCTTCGACGTCGGTCCGGTCTTCCTCGTCACCGCGCTCAGCTCGATCGCGCCGCTGGTCACGGTGATCCGGATGCGGTCGACCGAACTGCACCGGGAGCCGCTGCCGGCGCGTGGCGAGCGGGCCGCGGCGACCGTGCTCGACGGGCTGCGCTACGTCGCCCGCCGTCCCGACCTGCTGCTCCCGATGGTGGTGATGTCGGTGATCGGGATGTCGCTGTTCAACTTCCAGCTGACACTGGCGGCTCTGGCCAAGACGGTCTTCAACACCGGGGCGGCCTCGTTCGGCCTGTTCAGCACCACGCTCGCGGCCGGCGCGCTGGTCGGTGCGCTGGCCGGAACCGGGCGGCGCAGCCGCCCCTCGGTGTGGCTGGTGCTGGGCGCCGCGATCGGCTGCGCCACCTTCGGCACGCTCGTCGGGCTGGCCCCGGCGTACTGGATGGTGGTCGCCCTGTTGCCGCCGACCGGCTTCTTCATGGTCTATTTCGCCCAGGCGGCGAATCAGCGGGTGCAACTCGGCACCGACGCCGCCTTCCGCGGACGGGTGATGGCGCTGTGGGTGCTGGTGTTCCTCGGCACCAACCCGGTCGGCGCCCCGATCATCGGCTGGGTCGCGGAGACCTTCGGCGCCGGTGCCAGCATCTGGGCCGGTGGCCTGCTCTCGCTGACCACCGCGCTGCTGGCGCTGGCCTGGCAGCTACGCCGGGCCGGTGCCCGACTGCGGTTCCGCGTCCTGCCGCTGCCGCGCTTCTACGTCACCGAGATGTGACGAGTTCCTATGGCCGGCCGCGCCCGCTGCCCGGTCGGTCCAACACTGGGATGTCACCGGCGGTTGGACAGCGCATCGCCGCACGCGTGGAATGCGGAAAATCGGTTACCTGACGCTGTGCCACGGCATAGCTTCGATGGGTGGAGATCCTACGCCTAATGTTGCTGGCCGTGGCGCTGGCCGCCGTGGTCTTCGTGCCGGTGCTGATCGCGCTCGTCATCTGCGCCGACGAGGTCGTCGACCGGTTGACCTGCCGGTACGGCGAGTGGCGGCAGCGGCGCCGCGAACGACGTCTGATCGCCCGGCTGAACGAGGCCGCCGACGCCGTCGCGGTCGCCGACCGGATCGACCTCGGCGCGCTCGACCGGCTGGACCGGCGGCCGCTGGAACAGATCGCCGCCGACCTGCGGTGCCTGCGCCGGGACCGGGCCGGCGGCAGCAGACCGGCCGTGTGGCACAGTGAGGTGCTCGACGCGTACGACGATCGGCTCCGGCTGGCCTGCCGGGCGTTGGGCATCACCGAGCATCTCGCCGAGTTGACCGGCCTGGACCGCCAGATCGAGCGGGTACGGGTCGAGGCCGAGTTGGACGCCGCCGGCCTACTGCTGCCGGCCACCCGCCCCGAGCAACCCGAGCGGAACCACTGACTGCCATCCTGTGACAGGTGCGGCTCTTCATCGCGATCTACCCACCGGCCGAGGCCATCGCGCACCTGAGCACCCGGTTGGCCGGGTTACGCCTGGCGGCGGCCTCGGCCGCCGGCACGAACGTCCGGCTGGTCGACCCGACGAAGGCCCATCTCACGCTCGCCTTCGTCGGCGAGGTCGATCCCGCGCGACTGGCCGAGTTGCGGCAGGTCCTCTCACGCACCGTGGCGGCTGCTCGCGGCGGTGCCGCGGCGCAGGCGCCCGGCGGGTGTGACGGCTCGCCGGTGCTGCGGCTGGGCGGCGGTGGTCGATTCGGCTGGGGCCGAAGCACGGTGCTCTGGGTCGACGTACGCGGCGATGTCGCCCGCCTGGGAGCGCTGGCCGGCGCCGTACGCGCCGGACTGACCGCGGCCGGGTTCCCCGGCGACGAGAAGCCGTTCCGACCGCACCTGACCATCGCCCGTCCGGGTGACCGGGTGCCGCACGCCGACATCGAGGCGGACCTGGCCGCACTCGACAGCTACCTCGGCCCGCCCTGGCCGGCCAGGGAACTGATGCTTGTGCAGAGCCGGCCCGGGCCCTCGTCGAGCTACCACCAACTCGCCACCTGGCCCCTCTGAGATCCGTCAGGGGCTACGGGCACAGGGCCCGCGGGTCAGGAGGACTCGCGGGCCGCAGGGCCGGTGCCGAAGAGGACGTCGTCCCAGCTGGGCAGCCGCTTGCGCGGCTTGCCGCCGGCCTCGCCGGACTCGGTGGCACCAGCGGCCGGCGCGTTGGTCCGGCGCGGACGCAGCACCGCCAACGAGGGCACGGCCGGCACCTCCTTGGGCGCGTCCGCGTCGTCGTCGAACGCCGAGCCCTGACCGCCACCGAGCAGCGCCGCGGCGCCCCCGCCAACCGCCCGCTGGCGTTGCGTGTCCGGACCGCCCGCGAGCGCGGCCGGTGTGCGCGGTTCGAGCCCACGGCCCGTGGTCGAACCGAGTGGCCGGTCGAGGGAGGCGAGCAGCGCGTCGCGGCCGGCGCGGATCGGGTCACGACCCGCGCGACCCGACTCGGCGGGCGAGGGCAGCCCGTGTCCACCGCGACTCGGCTCGCCACGCGACGGGCCGGGCAGGGCGTGGCCGCCCCGCTCCGGTGCCGGCTCCTGGCCCAGGATCGGCGTCGGGCGCTCGGCGCACAGGTATTGCGCCATGTCGTCGTGCGGGGCGACCGACTGCCGGGTCTTGTCCAGATCCCAGACCGCCTGAGCGGTGGCCTTGCCGGACGGCCAGGTCGCGACGATCCGCCAGGTGCCGTCGTCGCGACGCCAGGCGTCCCAGGAGATCTTCTCGGTGTCGATCCCGTGTTGGGCGAGCCGACCGTTGACCACCTCGGCCAGCGGCGTCGGTTTCTCGGCACCCTTGAGCCGGGTGCGCCGGGCGTGCTGGGCGAGCATCGCGCGCTCCTGGAGCACCGGCCCGGCGTAGCGGAGCACCCGATCGACAGGGACGCCGGCGATCCGGGCGACGTCCTCAGCGGACTCACCGGAGCGGATCCGGGCCTGGATGTCCCGAGGAGACAGCGAAGGCACCGGGTCGGCGGCGGCCGGTGCCACCGCGAGCGTGGGCGTACCCGGCTCGGCGTGCAGCGCTCCGGCGATACGCTCGTCCAACGGCAGGGCGAGCAGCCGCCCGACCTCGTCGGCGAGCACCAGGGCCTGGCCGTCCTCGGAGAGGGCGACGAAGCGTACTGGGCGCATCGCGTTGCCTCCGTCCCGCTTCGCTGGCCGTACGCCACGAGCCGGCCACCCGGGGCGTTGCGCTCCACGGTACGCCCATCCGTCCCCGGGCGGGAGACGCCACGCCCGGACAAGCGGCGGATCCGCCTGCTCCGCCGCTGTGTGACGGGTCAGCTGTCGACGGCGGACAGTGCCGTGGTACCCGGTCCGAAGTGGTGCCGGGAGCAGGCGTGTGCCGGAGGCCTACCGAGGCATCCCACGGCGCGGGCCCGGCACCCGATCGGGTGCCGGGCCCGTGACGAGACCGGGTCGGCGGTCCTACAGCCGCTCGACGACGTAGTCGATGGACGCGGTGAGCGCCTCGACGTCGGCCGGCTCGACAGCCGGGAAGAGCGCCACCCGCAGCTGGTTGCGGCCCAGCTTGCGGTACGGCTCGGTGTCGACGATGCCGTTGGCGCGCAGCGCCTTGGCGATCGCCCCGGCATCCACCCCGTCGGCGAAGTCGATGGTGGCGACCACGTTGGAGCGCAGTGCCGGGTCGGTGACGAACGGCGTGGCGACGGACGAGCGCTCGGCCCAGCCGTACACGATCGCGGCGCTCTCGGCGGTGCGCTTGGCCGCCCAGGCCAGACCACCCTGGGAGTTCATCCAGTCGGTCTGCTCCGCAGCCAGGAAGATGGTCGCCAGCGCCGGAGTGTTGTAGGTCTGCTCCAGCCGCGAGTTGTCGATCGCGGTGACCAGGTCGAGGAACGCCGGAATGTACCGCCCGGAGGCCTTGACCTCGGCGGCCCGCTCAAGCGCGGCCGGTGACATCAGGGCCAGCCAGAGCCCGCCGTCGGAGCCGAAGCACTTCTGCGGGGCGAAGTAGTAGACGTCGGTCTCGCCCACGTTGACCTCCAGCCCACCGGCACCGGAGGTGGCGTCGACCAGCAGCAGGGAGCCGGGGTCCGCGCCGGCCACCCGGCCGATCGGCACCGCCACGCCGGTCGAGGTCTCGTTGTGCGGGGTGGCGTAGACGTCCACGCCCGCCTCGGCGACCAGGGCCGGGGCGCTGCCCGCGTCGGACTTGCGGACCGTCGGCTCACCGAGGAACGGCGCGTCCTTGACGGCCTTGGCGAACTTGGCACCGAACTCGCCGAAGCTGGCGAACTGCGCGCGGTCGCGGATCAGGCCGAACGCGGCGACCTCCCAGAATGCGGTGGTGCCACCGTTGCCGATGATCACCTCGTAGCCCTCGGGGAGGGAGAAGAACTGGGCGATGCCGGAGCGCAACCGGGCCACCTGGTCGCGGACGGTCTTCTGCCGGTGCGAGGTGCCCAGGTAGCTGGTGGTCACCTCGGCGAGCGCGGAGACCGCCGCCGGACGGACCTTGGACGGCCCGCAGCCGAATCGGCCGTCGGCGGGCTTGATCTCGTCGGGAATCCGGATGGTCGGTGCGTCAGCCACGGTTTTCAAGATCCTTCCGCATGGGTCGGGGCCCGGGTGAGCAGAATGGGCGTGGACCGACGGCGGACGCGTGCGCGGTCGCACGGCGTTGCCGGGTCGGAGCCCGTCCGGCAGCGCTGCCGGACTTCATCCTCCCACCCGTCGCCGCCGGTCCGGGCGCTGGTCCCACCCTGAACGCTGAGGCGTCCGCCACAGCCCGTCGCCCACGGCCCGTCGCCCAAGGCCCGTCGCCCAAGGCCCGTCGCCCACGGCCTGTCGGCGCCCGCCTGCGGACCGTCCTTCCCGTCGGCCGCCCGGCCGACCGGCCGTTACCGGCGGCCTGCCGAGGCCCGAACAGTCGGACAGGGCCCCTCCACCATCCGGCGGAGAGGCCCTGTCGCGGCAGATCAGACGTCGTGCGGGACGGCGTCCCAACCGTCGACCTCGTGCGGCTTGCGGGTGCCGGGGCCGACGTAGCGGGCCGAGGGACGGACCAGCCGCTGGAGCTTCTTCTGCTCCAGGATGTGTGCACTCCAACCGCCCATCCGGGCGCAGGTGAACATGGAGGTGAACATGTGCGCCGGTACCTCGGCGAAGTCGAGCACCACGGCGGACCAGAACTCGACATTCGTGGCGAGCACCCGGTCCGGCCGGCGGGCCTGCAACTCGGCGAGGGCCGCCTTCTCCAGGGCCTCGGCGACCTCGAAGCGCGGGGCACCCAGCTCTCGGGCGGTGCGGCGGAGCACCCGGGCGCGTGGATCCTCGGCCCGGTAGACCCGGTGGCCGAAGCCCATCAGCCGCTCGCCCCGGTCGAGCACGCCCTTGACGTAGCCCTCCGCGTCGCCGCTGCGCTCGACCGCCTCCAGCATGGTCAGCACCCGCGACGGCGCACCGCCGTGCAACGGGCCGGAGAGCGCGCCGATGCCCGAGGAGATGCAGGCGGCGGCGTCGGCCCCGGTGGAGGCGACGATCCGGGCGGTGAAGGTGGAGGCGTTCAGGCCGTGCTCGGCGGCCGAGATGAAGTAGGCGTCGACGGCCTTGACGTGCCGGGGGTCGGGCTCCCCGCGCCACCGCTTCATGAAGCGCTCGACGACCGTCTCCGCCTTGTCGATCTCCTTCTGCGGGACCGCCGGCAGGCCGAGGCCGCGAGCCGACTGGGCGACGAAGGAGAGTGCGGTGACCGAAACCCGGGCGAGGTCCTCGCGGGCCTGCTCGTCGGAGATGTCCAGCATCTGCTGCAAACCCCAGTAGGGGGCGAGCATGGCGACGGCGGACTGCACGTCGACCCGGATGTCGCCGGAGTGCACCGGCACCGGGAACGGCTCGGCCGGCGGCAGGCCCGGGCCGAAGCGGCCGTCGACAAGCAGCGCCCAGACGTTGCCGAAGGAGACCTGGCCGATCAGGTCCTCGATGTCGACCCCGCGATAGCGCAGCGCACCGCCCTCGCGGTCGGGCTCGGCGATCTCGGTTTCGAAGGCTACGACGCCCTCAAGTCCGGGTTTGAAGTCGGCCATCTCACTACTCCTGGTGTGTGGTCGGTGCGCCCGCCCGGGCTCGGTGCCCCGGCCCCGGCCGGGTGAGCGCCTTAGGCGACCCTCAGGGATGTGTTCGTGACATCTTGCCTGCTGGGGACCGGGTGCGCGAGACGCTGTCAATGTGCTGCTGGCGACATCCCGCTTGCCGGTCCCCGTCCGGCATCGATAAGACTGGGCCGGACGGGCTGGTCGCCGGGCGCGTACCGGCCCCACGGGGGAGGAGCGGGAGCGTGATGGGGGACACACCGGTGCCGGCCGGGATGCGGCACGAGTACGCCGCCGAATCCGGCCTGACGGAGAGCGGACTGGCCGCCGACTGGCACGCCCAGTTCGACAGGTGGTTCGCCGACGCGGTCGCCGCCGAGCTGCCGGAGCCGAACGCCATGGTGTTCGGCACCGCCGACGCCGCCGGGCGGCCGAGCGCCCGGACGGTGCTGCTCAAGGGGTACGACCCGGAGGGTTTCGTGCTGTTCACCAACTACGGTTCCCGCAAGGGCGCCGAGGTGGCCGCCAACCCGTACGCCAGCCTGCTGTTCCCCTGGTTCCCGATGCAGCGGCAGGTGATCGTCGCCGGCCCGGTGGAACGACTCGACCGGGCCGAGACGGAGGCGTACTTCGCCAGCCGGCCGCGTGGCTCGCAGCTCGGCGCCTGGGCCAGCGCCCAGTCGTCGGTGCTGCCGGACCGGGCCGCCCTCGATGACGCCTACCGGGCCGCGGCGGAGCGCTTCGCCGACGTGGACCCGATCCCCGCGCCGCCGCACTGGGGTGGGCTGCGGGTGCTTCCCGACTCGGTCGAGTTCTGGCAGGGCCGGGCCAGCCGGCTGCACGACCGGCTGCGGTTCCGCCGTACCGACGCGGGCTGGGTCGTGGAGCGGCTGGCCCCGTGACAGTTGCCAGCACCGACCGGCCGCGCGAGCAGCGCCGCTGGGCGATCGATCTACGCCCGCTGCGGGTGCCGGCGTACCGGCGGCTCTGGCTCGGCAACGCCATCGCGATGTTCGGTTTCCAGTTCACCGCCGTCGCGGTGCCGGTGGAGATGTACGCGCTCACCGAGGACTCCCTCTGGGTCGGTCTGCTCGGCGTCGCCGCCTTCGTACCGCTGCTGGTCTTCGGGCTCTGGGGTGGCGCGGTCGCCGACGCCATCGACCGGCGGCGGGTGCTGTTGGGCGGCTCCGTCCTGCTCTGGGTGGCCGTGCTGGGGCTGCTGGCCCAGGCGCTGCTCGGCGTCGGCAGCCCGATCCTGCTGCTGGCCCTGGTGGCGCTGAGTTCGGTGGCGTTCGCGATCTCCGGGCCGGCCCGGGGTGCGCTCGTGGCCCGGCTGGTACCGGCCGAACTGGTGCCGGCGGCCACCACGTTGAACTTCACCACCGCCATGGCCACCGCGGTCCTCGGGCCGCTGGCCGCCGGCCTGATCCTGGCGATCTGGGATCTCGGGGTGGCGCTGCCGGTCGCGTACGCGGTGGACGCGACGCTGCTCGTCGCGCTGGTCTGGGCGGCACTGCGGCTGCCGGCCATGCCGCCGGAGCTCGACCCCGACGGCGGGCGCCGGCAGGCGGGGCTGCGCAGCATCGTCGACGGGGTCCGGTACCTGGCCGGCAGTCCGGTGTTGCTGCTCTCCTTCGCCATCGACCTGATCGCGATGGTGTTCGCCTTCCCGCGGGCCCTCTTTCCCGAGGTGGCGACCGAGCGGTTCGGTGGCGGTGCGGCGGTGGGCTGGCTGTACAGCTCCATCGCGATCGGCTCGCTGCTCGCCGGCCTGGTCTCGGGTTGGATCGGCCAGGTCCGTCGGCAGGGGCTGGTGCTGGTGCTCGCCGTGGTGGGCTGGGGTGTCGCGGTGGCGCTGGCCGGGTTGGCCGGCCAGCTCTGGCTGGTGGTCGTCCTGCTGGTGCTGGCCGGGGCCGCCGACCTGGTCAGCTCGGTGGTACGGCAGTCGCTGCTGTTGGTCTACGCGCCGGACCGGATGCGCGGCCGGCTCCAGGGCGTCAACACCGTGGTGGTGGCCGGCGGTCCGCGCCTGGGCGACCTGCGGGCCGGTGCGATGGCGGCCGGCTTCGGCAGCGGGGTGGCCTGGGTCGGTGGCGGTGTCGCGGCGGCGGTGCTCGCGGTGCTGCTCGCCGTGGCGTTCCCGGCGCTGACCCGCTACCGGCCGCCGATCGGAGCCGAGGGGAACGAGCCCGACGCCGGCCGCCGACCGCGGCGAGCGGACAACGGCGTCGGCGGCTAGGGTCTGGCGACATGGACAGCCGCGATCCGCTTCCCCTCTCGGGAGCCCAGTGGAGCATCTCCGCCGCCGGTCACGAGGCGGTCATCGTCGAGGTGGGCGGCGGGCTCCGCGCCTACCGCCAGGACGGGGTCGAGCACCTCGACGGGTACGCCACCGACGAGGTGTGCCCGGGCTCGGCGGGGCAGGTGCTGGCACCCTGGCCGAACCGGATCCGCGACGGCGTCTACACCTTCGGCGGCCAGTCACGGCAGCTGAACCTGACCGAGCCGGAGCGGCACAACGCCATCCACGGCCTGGTGAACTGGGCGTCGTGGCACCTGATCGAGCAGAAACCCGACGAGGTCACGGTCGGCTACGACCTGCTGCCGCAGCCCGGATACCCGTGGCCGCTGCGGCTGCGTACCAGGTGGAGCGTGGGCGCCGACGGGCTGCGTGCCGAGCACGAGGTCACGAACGTCGGCACCGAGGCGGTGCCTTTCGGCTTCTCCGTGCACCCGTACCTGCGACTGCCGGGGGTGTCCGTGGAGGACATCGCCCTGCGCGTACCCGGCCGTACCCGGCTGCTGCTGGACGGTCGGCTGCTGCCGGTCGGCGCGGCCGTGGTGGCCGGCACCGAGTACGACTACACCGAGCCGCGGCGCATCGGTGACGCGGTCCTGGACCTCGCCTTCGGGCAGGTGAACCGGGACGACGACGGAGGCTCCTCGGTGACGCTGACCGGGCCGGGCGCCTCGGCCGGGCTGCGGATCTGGGCCGACGACCAGTTCGGCTGGTGGCAGGTCTTCACCGGTGACACCCTCACCGGCGAGCGGTTCCGCCGGTCGGTGGCGGTGGAGCCGATGACCTGCCCGCCGGACGCGTTCCGGTCGGGTCGGGATCTCATCACCCTGGCACCGGGCGACACCTGGCGCGGCAGCTGGGGCATCCGGCCCGGTGTCTGACGTCCGGTCGTCGACCGGGCGGGCAAGTGAGGAGTACGGCGTGGAGTTCGCGGAGGTGGTCCGGCGGCGCCGGATGGTGCGCAACTACGACCCGGACCGGCCGGTCCCGCCGGAGGTGCTGGAACGGCTGCTGGAGCACGCGGTGCGCGCCCCGTCGGCCGGGTTCTCGCAGGGCTGGGGCTTCCTGGTGCTGGAGTCGCCGGAGGACCGGGAGCGGTTCTGGGCGGCCAGCACCCCGGAGGGCGGCGGGATGCAGCGCTGGCTGACCGGGATGCGGCGGGCCCCGCTGATCGTGGTGCCGCACGCCAACCGCTCGGTCTACCTGGAGCGGTACGCGGAGCCCGACAAGGGCTGGGCGGACCGGTCGACGGATCGTTGGCCGGTGCCCTACTGGTTCGTCGACACCGGCTTCGCCGCGTTGCTGATGATGCTCACCGCCGTGGACGAGGGGCTGGGTTCCTGTTTCTTCGGCATTCCACCGCAGCGACTGGAGTCCTATCGGGAGGCGTTCGGTGTGCCGGAGGCGTACCACCCGATCGGTGCCCTCACTGTCGGTTATCGAGCGGCCGACCACCGGTCACCGTCGCTGCGTCGCGGACGCCGTCCGGTGGACGAGGTCGTTCGGCGGGGGCGGTGGAGCTGACCCGAACCGGTGGTTTCGTCCGGTTGAGAACCGGACGACCGGTCGCGAAACTGGCATCAGGGAACAGAACGTGGGGTGCGGGGTCCGGCTACGCTGGCACGGTCATCGGCGCCGCAGGTCGCGGCGCCGTACCGCGACCCGGCCCGGTGTCGTGGTACCGGCCCGGCCGGGGGAGGGGAGCGTCCGTCGTGATCTTCAGAGCGGTCCGGGACGGGCGTCCCTATCCGGAACACAACCTGACTCTGAAGCAGTGGGCGGAGATTCCGCCCCGCCCACTGCGCCTGGACCAGCTCATCACCACCAAGCGCGAGCTGGCGTTGGACAAGCTCCTCGCCGAGGACTCCACCTTCTACGGTGACCTGTTTCCGCACGTCGTGCAGTGGAACGGCGGTCTCTACCTGGAGGACGGCCTGCACCGGGCACTGCGTGCCGCGCTGCAACAGCGCAACCAGATCCACGCCCGGGTGCTCGTGCTCGCCGAGGCGGTCGAGTGACCCCCGTCGACCTGCTCGACCTGGACGGGTCGTTGACCGAGGAGGAGCGTTCGATCCGCGCCGTCGTGCGCCGGGTGGTCGACGATCTGGTCCGTCCGCACGTCGCCGGCTGGTACGAGGCCGGCCAGGTGCCGGCCCGCGAACTGGCCCGCGAGTTCGGCAAGCTCGGCCTGCTCGGCATGCACCTGACCGGGTACGGCTGCGCCGGCTCGACGGCCGTCGCGTACGGGTTGGCCTGTCTGGAACTGGAGGCCGGTGACTCGGGTGTCCGGTCGCTGGTCTCGGTGCAGGGTTCGCTGGCCATGTACGCGATCTGGCGCTACGGCAGCGAGGAGCACAAGCAGCGCTGGCTGCCGGCGATGGCGGCCGGCGAGGCGATCGGCTCGTTCGGGCTGACCGAGCCCGATCACGGCTCCGACCCGGCCTCGATGGCCACCCGGGCGCGCCGCGACGGCGACGACTGGGTGCTCGACGGCAGCAAGATGTGGATCACGAACGCACCGATCGCCGACGTGGCGGTGATCTGGGCACGCACCGACGAGGGCGTCCGGGGTTTCGTCGTACCGATGGACACGGCGGGGGTGACGGCGCGGGAGATCACCCGGAAGATGTCGCTGCGCGCCTCGTCGACCGGGGAGATCTCCCTCGACGGCGTGCGGCTGCCGGCGGACGCGCGGCTGCCCGACGCGACCGGATTGAAGGCGCCGCTGAGCTGCCTGACCGAGGCCCGGCACGGCATCGTCTGGGGCGCGCTCGGCGCGGCCCGCGACTGCCTGGAGACCGCCCTGACGTACGCGACGACCCGCACCCAGTTCGGTCGGCCGCTGGCCGGTTTCCAGCTCACCCAGGCGAAGCTCGCCGACATGGCGGTCGAGTGGAACAAGGGCTACCTGCTGGCGCTTCAGCTCGGCCGGCTGGCCGACGGCGGAAGACTGCGCCCGGAACAGGTGAGCGTCGGCAAGCTGAACAACGTACGGGAGGCGTTGGCGATCGCCCGGCAGTGCCGGACCATCCTCGGCGCCAACGGGGTCTCCGGGGACTATCCGGTGATGCGGCACGCCAACAATCTGGAGAGCGTGCTGACCTACGAGGGCACCTCGGAGATCCATCAGCTGGTGGTCGGGCAGCGGCTCACCGGCGTCTCGGCGTTCACCTGAACCTGGCCCGTTCATCTGACGGGCTCGGCGAGCGGCTGTCGTAGGTTGGGCTTACCGTCATCACCAGAGACGGCGTCTGACGAGGACGGTGAGGGCGATGGCACGCGACGGCGACATCAACGAGCCCACCAGCAGGTTTACCGACCACCGGTCGGGCGATGTGCTCACGGACGACGCGGACACACCACCGCCTGCTCCGCGCTCGGGCGGCGGAGCGGTCCGCGCCCTGCTCTGGGTGCTCGGCGCCGCTGCGCTCGCGGTGGTGGTGCTGCTCGGCGTGCAGACCACCGGGCTCCTGCCCGAGTTCCGCAACCCGTTCGCCAAGGAACAGACCGACCGCACGCAGCCCGCGCTGCTGGAGTCGATGCAGGACCTCAGCCGCTACGTGGCCGCCGAGGGCAACTTCCAGGTCGTGGTCGACCTGCAGAACGACCGGCGCAACGTGCCGGACTGGCTGCTCAACCAGCGGACCTTGTTCGTCGGGTCGGGCAGCGTCGAGGCGTACGTCGACTTCACCACCCTCACCGAGGGGGCGATCGTGCAGTCGGCCGACGGCAAGTCGGTCGAGATCAAGCTGCCGGCGCCGCAACTCGCCGAGACCAACCTCGACCTGGAGAAGAGCTACGTCTTCGCGGAGGAACGCGGCCTGCTCAACCGCGTCGGTGACCTGATCCGCGGTGACCCGAACCGGCAGCAGGAGGTCTACCGGCTGGCCGAGGACCGGATCACCGCGGCCGCCCGGGACAGCGGCCTGAACGCCCGCGCCGAGGAGAACACCCGCAAGATGCTGGAGGGGCTGCTCCGCTCGCTCGGCTTCGAACAGGTCACCGTCACCTACATCGCCCCCTGACCACCCCACCCCCCGCCGTGCGCCGCCAGGCGGCAGCAACTTCAGGGTTGTTGTCGCCTGCCGCGCGCCGGATACAGCAACAACCCTGAAGTTGCGCTCTCGGCGGCGGTGGGCGGGGTGTGTGGGTGGGGGTCAGTGGCTGGTGGCCAGGTGGCGGTCCTCGTTGGGCATGATGATCCAGAGCGCCAGGTAGACGATCACCTGGGTGCCCGGGAGCAGTAGCGACAGCAGGAACAGCAGCCGGATCATCCCGGCCGACGTGCCGAAGCGCCGGGCCAGGCCGGCGCAGACACCAGCGAGCATGCGCCCCTGGCGGGGCCGGACGAGTTTGCGGCTCATTCGTGTCACTTCCCCTCTGCGGCGTTCCGCCGCTGCTGGAATCAACGCTAGAGACGGATGGCCGCCCCGCCCTCGGTCGGGAGGAGGAAGGCCACCCCGCTGACCCGTAGGTGCTTACCCGCGTGGGTTCCGGACGACGCCTACCGCCCGGAATCAGGGCAACTGCGACGCCGAGGGAGGACAACTGCGACGCCAAGGGGAGAGATGTTCTTCGGCGGTGACGGTCGCGGCGAACCGTCCGCGCCATCCCGGGGGTGATTCGTCTGCGCCGTCAGCTCGACAGCGCACTCGCACGTCGGTCACGGTCGCGGACCAGATAGTAGGCTCGCTGGTCGGACGCCCTCACCCGGGCGTCACCAGGGCCGGACCGTACCGGAGACCGGCCACGACCGGGTCGGCTTCGCAGTACGGAGCCGACCACGACCGGCCGCTGACCGGTAACCCCGGCGACGGCGAGAAGGCACAGTAATGATCAGCGTGTTCGACCTGTTCAGTGTGGGTATCGGGCCGTCCAGCTCACACACGGTGGGGCCGATGCGGGCGGCGCGTACCTTCGTCGCCGGACTCAAGGCCGACGGTCTGCTCACCGACACCGCCCGGGTACGGGCCGAGCTGTTCGGTTCCCTCGGCGCCACCGGGCACGGGCACGGCAGCGACCGGGCGGTGCTGCTCGGCCTCGCGGGCGAGGCGCCCGAGACGGTCGACACGGACAGCGTCGAGGGGCGGGTCGGCCGGATCCGGGCGGAGCACCGGCTGCCCCTGCTGGGTACGCACGAAATCGACTTTGACCCAGAACGGGACCTGACGCTGCACCGTCGCCGGTCGTTGCCGTACCACCCGAACGGGATGATCTTCTCGGCGTACGATGCGGGCGGGGCCGAGGTGCGGACGCGTACCTACTACTCGGTGGGTGGCGGGTTCGTGGTGGACGAGGCGGCGGCCGGGGCGGACCGGATCAAGCCGGACAGCACGCCGGTCCGGTACCCGTTCCTCACCGGCGCGGAGCTGCTCGACGTGACCGCCACGACCGGGCTGTCCATCAGCGAGATCATGCTCGCCAACGAGGTGTCCCGACGGGCCGAGGCGGACGTCCGGGCCGGGTTGCTGGACATCTGGCGGGTGATGCGGGAGTGCGTCGAGCGCGGCTGCACCCGCGACGGCACCCTGCCCGGTGGCCTGAAGGTGCGCCGTCGCGCCGCCGAACTCCGTCGCAGCCTGGAGGCCGACGCCACCGCCCCGACCGCGGCTGCGCTCGCCGACCCGTTGCACGTGATGGACTGGGTGACGCTGTTCGCGCTGGCGGTGAACGAGGAGAACGCGGCCGGTGGTCGGGTGGTGACCGCGCCGACCAACGGGGCGGCCGGGATCATTCCGGCGGTGCTGCACTACTACACGCGGTTCGTGCCGGGTGCCTCCGACGAGGGGGTGGTGCGGTTCCTGCTGGCGGCCGGTGCCATCGGGGTGCTGTTCAAGGAGAACGCGTCGATCTCCGGCGCGGAGGTGGGTTGCCAGGGCGAGGTCGGTTCGGCCTGCTCGATGGCCGCCGCCGGCCTGGCCGAGGCGCTGGGCGGCACGCCGGCCCAGGTGGAGAACGCCGCCGAGATCGGCATGGAGCACAACCTGGGTCTGACCTGCGACCCGGTCGGTGGCCTGGTGCAGATCCCGTGCATCGAGCGCAACGCGGTGGCTAGCATCAAGGCGATCACCGCCGCCCGGCTCGCGCTGCGCGGGGACGGCGTGCACGCCGTCTCGCTCGACAAGGTCATCAAGACCATGCGGGAGACCGGTGCCGACATGAAAATCAAGTACAAGGAGACGGCGCGCGGTGGCCTGGCCGTCAACGTGATCGAGTGCTGAGTGCTCGTCGGGCGGCGTTCACCGGCTGCTAACCTGTCGTCCGTTCAGCAGGCGGGAGGCGGCGGTGACCTCTGGCGTCGGGGCGTTGTGGTCGCACCGCGGCTCGCTGCGCATCCTGGTCCGGCGCGACCTCGCGGTGAAGTACCAGCAGTCGGTGCTGGGCTACCTCTGGTCGTTGATCGAGCCGCTGGGCATGGGCGCGATCTACTGGTTCGTCTTCGGCGTGCTCTACTCCCGCGACACCAACCGGCATCTCGGCGAGGCCGCCGGGTCGTACCCGCTGTTCCTGATCACCGGGATCTTCGCCTGGATGTGGACCAGCTCGGCGTTGAGTGAGGCCACCCACGCGCTCACCGGCCAGGCCCGGCTGATCACCACGATGAACGTGCCCCGGCAGGTCTTCCCGGTCGGCCGGGTCGCCGGCCGCTTCGCCGAGTACGCCGCCGGCCTGCCGATCCTCGTCGCCATCGCGGTCTGGTACGCGGCACAGGGCCGGATCGAACCGGGTTGGTCGCTGCTCGCCCTGCCGCTCGCGGTGCTGGTGCAGGCGATCCTGCTGATCGGGCTGGCGTTGCTGCTGTCCGCGTTCAACGTGCTGATGCGCGACGTGGAGCGGTTCATGCGCCTGGTCATCCGGGTGCTCTTCTACGCCACGCCGATCATCTACCCGCTGAGCCTGGTCCGCGACTCCGGCCTGCCGGGCTGGCTCCGGGTGAGCTACGAACTCAACCCCCTGGTCGGCATCTTCCAACTGCACCACGCGGTGTGGTACCCGGACGAGTTCCCGGATGCCCGGTTGCTCGCCACCACCATCGGTACCAGCCTGCTGCTGCTCGTGGCCGGCTGGTGGGCGTTCCGCCGGCTCGAACCCGCCGTGCTCAAGGAACTCTGATGGGTGGGCCGATCATCGAGGCGGAGGGCCTCGGCATCCGGTTCGTCCGCAACCGCCGCCGGCAGCTGCGGCTGCGGGAGCTGTTCATCCACCGGGGTACGAGGGGTGCCTCCGACGGCCGGTTCTGGCCGCTGCGCGACGTCTCCTTCTCGGTCACGCCGGGGGAGACCGTCGGGGTGATCGGTCGCAACGGCACCGGCAAGAGCACCCTGCTACGGCTGATCGCCGGGGTGCTGATCCCCGACGAAGGTCGCATCCGGGTCGACGGCGACGTCGCGCCGCTGCTCGAACTCTCCGCCGGCTTCTCCAACGACCTGACCGGGCGGGAGAACCTCTACCTGGTGGGCGGCCTGCACGGGCTGTCGTCGGGCTACCTGAAACGGCACTTCGACGAGATCGTCTCGTTCGCTGGTGAGCAGGTGGAACGCGCCATCGACACCTCGGTGCGGCACTACTCGTCCGGCATGAAGGTGCGGCTCGGGTTCGCGATCATCTCGCACCTGCCGCACCCGATCCTGCTGATGGACGAGGTGACGGCGGTCGGCGACGCCGAGTTCCGCAAGAAGTGCTACACGACCATCGATCGTCTGCTCGGGGAGGGGCGCACTCTGGTGCTGGTGTCACACAACGAAAAGGATCTGACCCGGTTCTGCCGTCGGGGGCTCTTCCTCGACGCGGGCCGGCTGAGCGTCGACGGCACGATCGCCGAGGCGCTGGCCGCGTACCACGACGCGGTTCCGCGGTGACCCTCGCGATCGTGCTCGCCGCCGGATCACCGGCCGCGAGCCTGTCGACGGAGACCGGCGAGACGATTGGCGACCGGCTGGCCGACCAGTGGCACCGGGCCGGCGCGAGCGAGGTACGGGTGGTTGCCGACCTTGACGAACTGGCCGATCTGGCGGGCTCGGCCGACGGTCCGGTGGTGGTCAGCGGGGTCGACCTGATCGCGCACACGGCCGTGCTGCGGCACCTGTTGACCAGCCCGGTCGGGCCGACCGTGGCCCTGGTGCTCACCGATCCGCCCACCGAGGGTCGCACGGTGCTGCGCGAGGAGCGCGGCCAGGTGGTCGAGGCGGGCCGCCCCGAGCAGTTGGCGGGCGGCGCGGCCACCGGCACCTTCGGTGGCGCGGTGCGGGTGGGTCGGGAGAACGTGTCGGCGCTGGTGGCCGCCGCCCGTGCGGTCGCCGCCGGTCGGCTACCGGCCGGAGTCGTCCCGGTAGACCTGTTCGAGTCGACCCGGCCGGTCGAGCGGCCGGACGCGGCGGCCGGGCCCGCCGTGGACCGGCTCTTCGCCGCCCTCACCGGGCAGGGTGCGCTGGTCTTCGCGCACCGGGTACGCCTGCTCGTCGCGCACCGGGTCGACGAGGCCACCGGCCTGAGCCGGGCGGAGGCGGCGGTGGCCGCGGTCGACGAGGACCGGGCCGAGCTGCGGCTGTCGGTGAAGGAGAAGGACGACTTCGTCACCACCTACTTCGTCAGCACCTGGTCGCCGTACGTCACCAAGGCCTGCGCCCGGTTGGGGTTGAGCCCGACGGCGGTGACCATGGTGTCGGTGGCTTTCGCGGTGGCCGCGGCGGCGCTGTTCGCCGCCGGTGGCCGGCCGCTGCTGGTGGTCGGTGCGGTGCTGCTCTACCTCGGCTTCGTGCTGGACTGCGTGGACGGTCAGCTGGCGCGGTACACCCGCAACTTCAGCGCCTGGGGCGGCTGGCTGGACACGATGGCCGACCGGGCGAAGGAGTACCTCGTCTACGCGGGGCTCGGCCTCGGCGCGACCCAGGCCGGGTTCCGGTACGGCTGGGCCCTCGCGATCGCCGCGATGACCATGCAGACCGTGCGGCACATGACCGACGCGTGGTACGGCGTGTTACACGACGAGGCGGCGCGCCGGCCGAAGAGCGTCGGCGGCGGGGGCGGGGGCATCGGTGACCGGCTGAACGCGGCGTCGACCCGGGTGCAGGCGGACACCGGCTCGGTGTCGTACTGGCTCAAGCGCACGGTGGTCTTCCCGATCGGGGAACGGTGGGCGTTGATCTCGCTGGCCGTGGCGCTGTTCGACCAGCGGATCGCGCTGTTGGCGGTGCTGACCTGGGGGGCGCTGGCGTTCGCGTACACCGGTGGGCTGCGTACGCTGCGGGCCCGCTGGATGTGGGTGCCGGTGCTGGACACGCTGGACGCGACCCTGCACCGCGACGACGGTCCGCTGGCCGCCCGGCTACCGGTGCTGCGGCGACCGGGGCCGCTGGCGCTCGCGGTGGTGGCGGCGCTCGGTGCGGCGATCCTGCTCCTGCTCGGGCTGGTGCTCCGCCTGCCGGCGGTGTCGTGGGTCGCGGTGCCGGTGGCGCTGCTGGTGCTGCTGGCCGGCGCGGCCGGGGCGCGGGCGGCCCACAACGGGCCGCTGGACTGGCTGGTGCCGGCGGCGCTGCGGGCGGCCGAGTTCCTGTTCGCCATCGCGGTCGGGCTGATCGGCGGAGCACCCCTCTGGCTGATCTTCGGGTACCTCTTCGTGCTCACCCTGCACCACTACGATCTGGTCGCCCGGCTGGAGAAACGGCAACCGGCACCGCCGCTGCACGCGGCCACCCTGGGCTGGGAGGGGCGATCGGTGGTGCTGGCAGTGGCGACGATCGCCGGAATCGTGAGTATTGGTCTGACTACACTCGGTTCTTACCTTCTGGTGCTCTTCGTGGCGAGCGTGGTGCTGGCCTGGTTCGTCCGGCCGGCCCGGGCCACACGGGTGCCGGCGGGTGCCGGAGGTCGCGCGACGCACTGAGGAGGAGCCGGGACGATGACGCTTGTCAGCTTCGTCGTCCCGGCCTATCGGGTGCAGGGCTACCTGCGGGAATGCCTGGACTCGATCCTCGCCCAACCGGTCGCCGACATCGAGGTGATCGGGATCGACGACTGCTCGCCCGACGGCAGCGGCGACATCCTCGCCGAGTACGCCGAGCGCGACGAGCGGGTGACCGCCGTACGACTGGAGCGCAACGTCGGGCTGGGACCGGCGCGTAACGTCGGGTTGGACCGGGCCACCGGCGAGTACCTCTGGTTCGTCGACGGCGACGACTGGCTGACGGCGGACTGCCTGGTCGAGGTGGCCGCCCGACTGCGCGAGACCCGGCCGGACGTGCTGCTGGTCGACCACGTACGCGCACACTGGGACGACACGGTGACCCGCAGCGCGATGGCCGAGGTCTTCCCCGTACCGCCGGGGCCGGCGACGTTCCGGCTGGTCGAGCGGCCGGAGACGGTGAAACTGCTGCACACCGCGTGGAATCGGCTGGTCCGCCGGCAGTTCCTGACCGACGTGGGGCTGCGCTTCGCACCCGGCTGGTACGAGGACGTCTCGTTCAGCTATCCGGTGCTGCTGGCCGCCGACCGGATCGGCGTGCTGGACCAGGTCTGCCTGAACTACCGGCAGCGGCGGGCGGGGGCGATCACGAGAACCCGCGGCGAGCGTCACTTCGACGTGTTCGAGCAGTGGCACCGGGTGTTCCGGGAACTCGACCGGTTCGGTGCCGAGCAGCTGCGGCCGGCGATCTTCGAGCGGATGATGTGGCACTACCTGGTGGTGCTCGGCAACGGCGACCGGATCGGGCCGGAGCTGCGGCCGACCTTCTTCGCCCGGGTCGCCATCGAGCACGCCCGGTTCCGACCGCTCGACGGGCACCGGGTGCCGAGCGGGGTCGAAGGGCTCAAGCACCGGCTGGTGGCGGCCGGTCAGTGGCGTACGTTCAGCGCGTTGCGAGCCGCGAGCCGGGCGGGGGAAGCCGCCCGCCGGCTGGCCGGCCGGACCCGCCGACGGGTGCTGCCACCAGCCCGGCTCGGCGTGCGGCGGGCCCGTGACGCGGCGCTGCGCCAGTACCAGCGGGCCGAGCGGCGCCGGCCGGTCGAGGACAACCTGGCCGTCTATGCCGCCTACTGGTACCGCGGCTACGCCTGCAATCCCGCCGCGATCTACGAAGCGGCCCGCCGGCTGGCACCGCAGGTCCGCGGCGTGTGGATCGTCCGGCGGGACCGAGTGCACACCCTGCCCGAGGGGGTGGAGTACGTGGTCGCGGGCACGCCCGCGTACCACCGGACGCTGGCGCGGGCCCGATGGCTGATAAACAACGTCAACTTCCCGGACTCGGTACGCAAGCGACCCGGCACGGTGCACGTGCAGACCCACCACGGCACCCCGGTCAAGGTGATGGGGCTGGACCAGCAGCGCTATCCGCTGGGCGCGGGCGGGATGGACTTCGCCGGCCTGCTGCGCCGGGTGGACCGGTGGGACTACAGCGTCACCTCGAACAGCTTCTCCACCCAGATGTGGGAACGCGCCTATCCGGCCGGGTACACCACACTGGAGGTGGGCTACCCGCGCAACGACCGGCTGGTCACCGCGACCGCCGAGGAGGTGCTGCGGCTGCGCGCGGAGTTCGACGCCGGCCTCGGTGAGCAGGTCGTGTTGTACGCGCCCACCCACCGGGAGCATCTGCCCCGGTACCGGCCGCCGTTCGACCCGGAGCGCTTCCTGGACGCGCTCGGCCCCGCCGGCCTGCTGCTGATGCGCAGTCACTACTTCCAGGACCGGAACCGGCAACGACCGCCTGCGGCGGCCCGTGGTCGCGTCCTGGACGTCAGTGCCCATCCCCGGGTCGAGGACCTGTACCTCGCCGCCGACGTGCTGGTCACCGACTACTCGTCGGCGATGTTCGACTACGCCGTCCTGGACCGGCCGATCGTCCTCTACGCGCCCGACTGGGACGCCTACCGGTTGACCCGGGGCGTCTACCTGGACATCGTCGCTGAGCCGCCCGGACCGGTGGCCCGGACCTTCACCGAGCTGCTCGACGTGTTCCGCTCGGGTGCGCTGCGCGCACCCGACGCCGAGCGGGCCCGGGCCCGCTTCCGGGAGCGGTTCTGCGCCCTGGAGGACGGGCGCGCCGCCGAGCGGGTGGTGCGCCGGGTGTTCCTCGGGGAGAACCCGGCCTGAGTTGGAAGTTCCGCACAATCGCCGCTAATCGATGGAACGTAATAGGTCTGTCACGATTCAAACATGGCACGTTTACCCGATGTGCCATCCGCATGATCCTGGCCACAGTCATTCGGGATTCCGTGGACGAGGTGGGGAGGAGACGGTGACCACCGTCGCACTCAAGGACGTCACGAAGGTTTTCCGCGACGGCACGGTCGCGGTCGACAGCATCAACCTGGACGTGAAGGACGGTGAGTTCATGGTGCTGCTCGGGCCGTCCGGCTGTGGGAAGTCGACGGTGCTGCGGATGGTCGCGGGCCTGGAGGACCCGACCTCCGGCGCGGTGATGCTCAACGGGGAACTGGCCAACGACCTGCCGCCCCGGGAGCGGAAGATCGCCATGGTCTTCCAGGACTTCGCGCTCTACCCGCACATGAGCGTCAACGACAACATCGCCTTCCCGCTCAAGCTGGCCGGGGTCGAGCCGACCCCGCGCGGCGAGCGGGTCACCGACGTGGCCAGCGCACTGGGCATCGGTGACGTGCTGGCCCGACGTCCCAGCCAGCTTTCCGGTGGCCAGCGGCAGCGGGTCGCGATGGGCCGGGCGATCGTCCGCCGGCCGGGGCTGTTCCTGATGGACGAGCCGCTGTCCAACCTGGACAGCGGGTTGCGCGCGGAGCTGCGGGCGGAGATCTCCGGGCTGACCCGCGAGCTGGGGGTCACCACCGTCTACGTGACGCACGACCAGGCCGAGGCGCTGACCATGGCCGACCGCGTCGCCATCATGCGCAAGGGTGTGCTCCAGGACGTGGGCACCCCGACCCAGGTGTACGGCCGGCCGGCGACCCTCTACGTGGCCGCGTTCCTGGGCAGCCCCCGGATGAACCTGCTGGAGGCGTCGGTCTACGTCCACCTCGATCGTTACGTCACCCTGACGCTCGGGGAACAGGCGCTCTACCTGCCCTGGGACGACATCCGCAGTCGGGCCGTGGCGCACTACCACGGCGAGCGGATCGTGGTCGGGATGCGAGCCGAGGCGCTCACCCCGGTCGCCCCGGACACCCCCGGTGACGTGCTCCAGGGTCGGATCCGCTACCTGGAACACCACGGCCACGAGTCGCTCGCCTTCCTCGACATCGGCGCGACCGCCATCATGGTGGACGACATCGGCGCCCCGGGGGACGCGGACGCGCCGCCCGGCCAGCGCGGCCTGCGCCGGTTCGGCCAGGTGATGCAGCGGATCACCGGCCGGGCCAGCGAGTCGACGACACCAGCGACCAACGGCACCCGGACCAGCGTGCTGCACGACCCGGGCCGGCACCACCGCCGCCCGGCCGAACTCGCGGTCCGGCTCGCCCCGTACCCTGCCGTCACCGCCGGCCACCCGCTCGCGGTCCAGGTACGCATGGACGCCCTGCACTTCTTCGACGAGCGCGGCGACCGCATCGACGTCGGCTGGCGCTGACCCCTGCCACGGTTCGCTCCTTGCCTGACGAAGTTACTGGCGGGTAGCTTGGCGGCATGACTATCGACTCGCGGCAGGTGGCGGCCGGCATGCTCGAGGCGGTGCCCTTCGCCCGTACGCTCGGCTTCGAATTCGTCGAGGTGGCCCCGGAGGCGGAGGGTTCGGTCCGGGCGGTGGTCCGGCTGCCCGACTCGCCGGCCACCCACAACCACATCGGTGGCCCGCACGCCGGGGCCATGTTCACCCTCGGGGAGACCGCCTCCGGTGCGGTGGTGCTCGCCGCCTTCGGTCACCTGCTCGACCGGGCCACGCCGCTGGCGGTGCGGGCGGAGATCGCGTACCGCAAGCTCGCCCTGGGCCCGGTGCGGGCGACGGCGCGGCTCGGCCGCGCGCCGGCCGAGGTGGTCGCGGAACTGGAGGCCGGCGAGCGACCCGAGTTTCCGGTACGCGTGGAGATCGCCACCGAGGAGGGCAAGCCGACCTCGGAGATGACCGTCATCTGGACCCTGCGCCCGAACTGACCCCCAAGCTGGCCCGACATGCGGCATGTCGGGCCCTGCTGTCCCGAGGATGGCCCGACATGCCGCAAGCTGGGGCCTGCCCGCGCCGAGACCGTCGAGGGTCGTCGATGTTGCCGGATGGGGCCCAAGCGTGTTGGAATGACTCATATCGCCGCAGCGCGGGGGCAAACGCGCTGAGCACGGCCAGCACGGGAGCAACCCAGTGCCGGTTGCGCATCGCTCGGGCACCTGCCTGCGCGCCGCTCACCTGGGCCAACTTCACCGGTCACACCTACCCGGGCACGGTGGTCCACCGGTCGTATCACCGGCTGCTGTCTTCGCGTCGACCGAGATGGTCGAGCGTCGACGCGCCGGAGGCGTCCCAGCGGTCCGCAACGCACAGAACCGGCGACGAGGTGAGAAGCGATCATGATTTCCCGGGAGAGTTTCGCAAGGTGGTTCCGGCACCGCTACGTGTGGGCGGCGGCGATCCTGCTGGTGGTGTCGACAGGTGCCGTCGTGCTGGTCAACTCGGCCACGTCGAAATCGGAGCCGCCGGACCTGCACGGGCAGATCACGAACTGGATGCGTACCACGCTGGAGGAGGCGGACCCGGAGCAGCACAACCACGCCGGGCACGACATCCAGCAGGTGACGAACGGGGAAGAGACCAAGCCCGCGGTGATCTGCGGAGTGCACGTCTACGGCTACGAGCCGGCCGAGGTCACCGTGCTCGCCGACGTTCGGACGGTCTACGGCTTCCACCTCTGCGGGGTCGCCGAGCAGGGGCGCCCGTGGGACTGGGCGGTCAAACTGGCCGGCCCGGTGATCATCGACATGTCCACCGAACCCGCCGACATCCAGGTGGTCGAGGCGACCGAGGACACCAGGTTCATCGACCGGCTGCGGCAGATGTTCCCGGCCAAGTACGCGGAGCTGGCGGAGAAGGAGGCGCTGGAGCCGTCCGAGATGGCCGATCTACGCCGCCGGTACGACTCCGCGGCCGGACTCTGATCAACCCCGGGGCCGCGCCGGTATCAGCGGAAGTGTGTTTGCCGGTCCGCGTCCGCGGATAGATTGATACGATGCTCGGCCTGCCTGATCATGTGACCGCTGTTCTGTTCGACCTCGACGGTGTGCTCACGCAGACCGCCCGGGTGCACAACGCCGCCTGGACCGAGACGTTCGACGACTACCTGCGCCGGCGCTCGGCCACCACCGGTGAGCCGTACCGGCCGTTCGATCCGGGGCCGGACTATCACCGGTACGTCGATGGTCGCCCGCGTCTCGACGGGGTGCGGACCTTCCTCGCCTCCCGCGGCATCACCCTGCCCGAGGGCGCACCGGAGGACCCGCCGGGCGCCCAGACCGTGCACGGCCTCGGCAACCAGAAGAACACCATGGTGCTGGAGCGGATCCGCACGATCGGGGTGGACGTCTATCCCGGCTCGGTCGCGTACCTCAGGGCGGTGGCCGCGGCGGGGCTGCGGCGGGCGGTCGTCACGGCCAGCGCCAACGGCCGTGAGGTGGTCGCCGCCGCCGGCCTGGAGCCGCTGTTGGAGGCCCGGGTGGACGGCCTCACCGCCCGAGCCGAGGGGCTACGCGGCAAGCCGTACCCGGACACCTTCCTCGCCGGAGCGAAACTGCTCGACGTGGTGCCGGAGAAGGCAGCCGTGGTCGAGGACGCGTTGGCCGGCGTCGAAGCCGGCCGGGCCGGCGGTTTCGGGTACGTGATCGGCGTGGACCGGGCCGGCCACGCCGACGAGCTGCGCGCGCACGGTGCCGACGTGGTGGTCGACGACCTCGCCGACCTGCTCGACACCGGGCGGCCCGAGTGATCCGGGAACGGGCGTACCCGGTCGAACCGTGGCACGTCCGGGAGACCCGGCTGGACATGGACGTGCTCGCCCAGTCCGAATCGGTGTTCGCGCTCTCCAACGGGCACGTCGGCCTGCGCGGAAACCTGGACGAGGGTGAGCCGCACGGGCTGCCCGGCACCTACCTCAACTCGTTCTACGAGCTGCGGCCCCTGCCGTACGCGGAGGCCGGGTTCGGCTTCCCCGAGTCCGGCCAGACCATCGTCAACGTCACGAACGGCAAGCTCATCCGACTGATGGTGGACGACGAGCCGCTCGACGTGCGTTACGGCGAGGTGCTCGCCCACGAGCGGATCCTCGACATGCGCGCCGGCACCCTGCACCGGTCGCTGCACTGGCGCTCGCCGGCCGGCCGCGAGGTCCGGGTGAACACCACCCGGCTGGTCTCCTTCCGGCAGCGCTCGGTGGCCGCGATCCGCTACGAGGTGGAGGTGGCCGACGACAAGCCGCTGCGGTTGATCATCCAGTCGGAACTGGTGGCCAACGAGACGTTGCCACCGCAGAGCCGCGACCCGCGCGTCGCCGCCGTGCTGGAGTCGCCGTTGCAGGCGGAGGAGGAGCTGACCACTCCCGCCGGTGGGCTGCTGATCCACCAGACCAAGGTCTCCGGGCTGCGGGTCGCCGCCGCCATGGACCACGAGGTGGCCTCGCCGGCCCGCACGTCCGTCGGCTCCGAAGGCTACGAGGACTGGGTCCGTACCACCGTGGCCTGCGTGCTGGAGCCGGGACAGAAGCTCCAGGTGGTCAAGTACCTGACCTACGGCTGGTCCAGTCGGCGTTCCCTGCCGGCGCTGCGCGACCAGGTCGGTGCCGCCCTGGCCGCGGCGAAGCTGGACGGCTGGGACGGGCTGGTCCGTGAGCAGCGGGAGTACCTGGACGAGTTCTGGGACGCCGCCGACGTCGTGGTGGACGGGGATCCGGAGGTGCAGCAGGCGGTCCGGTTCGGCCTGTTCCACGTGCTCCAGGCAGGCGCGCGGGCGGAGCGTCGGCCCATCTCGGCCAAGGGACTCACCGGCCCCGGGTACGACGGGCACGCCTTCTGGGACACCGAGATGTTCGTCCTGCCGGTGCTGACATACACCCACCCGGCCGCCGTACGGGATGCGCTGTACTGGCGTTTCTCCACTCTGGAGCAGGCCCGGGAACGGGCGCGCACGCTCAATCTGGCCGGTGCCGCCTTTCCGTGGCGCACCATCGAGGGGCCGGAGTCGTCGGGGTACTGGCCGGCGGGCACCGCGGCGTTCCACATCGCGGCGGGCATCGCCGACGCGCTGCGGCGCTACGTGCTGGCGACCGGCGATCGGCAGTTGGAGCGGGAGATCGGGCTGGAGCTGCTGGTGGAGACCGCGCGGCTGTGGCGCTCGCTCGGGCACCACGACCGCGCCGGCAACTTCCACGTCGACGGGGTCACCGGTCCCGACGAGTACACCGCCGTCAAGAACGACAACATCTACACGAACCTGATGGCCCAGCGGAACCTGCTGACCGCCGCCGAGGCGGCGTCGCGGTACCGCGACGAGGCGTTCCACCTCCGGGTGACCGACGAGGAGGCCGCCGCGTGGCGGGACGCCGCCGCGGCCATGCACATCCCGTACGACGAGGAGCTGCGCGTCCACCAGCAGGTGGAGGGTTTCACCCGGTTGCAGGAGTGGGACTTCGAGCAGACCCCACCGGACAAGTATCCGTTGCTGTTGCACTATCCGTACTTCGACCTGTACCGCAAGCAGGTGATCAAGCAGGCCGACCTGGAGCTGGCCATGCACTGGCGGGGCGACGCCTTCACCAGCGAGGAGAAGCTGCGCAACTTCCTCTACTACGAGCGCCGTACGGTCCGCGACTCGTCACTGTCGGCCTGCACCCAGGCGGTGCTGGCGGCGGAGGTCGGTTACGCCGATCTGGCGCACAGCTATCTGCGTGAGGCCGCGCTGATGGACCTGCACGACCTGAACGAGAACACCCGGGACGGGGTGCACATGGCCTCGCTCGCGGGTGCCTGGATCGCCTTGGTCGCCGGATTCGGCGGCCTGCGGGACCACGACGGGACGCTGTCGTTCGCGCCGTGCCTGTCCAGCCGGCTCAACGCCCTGTCCTTCTCGCTCCAGTGGTGCGGCATGCGGCTGCGGGTCGACGTACGCGGCCACGACACGACGTACGCCCTGCACCACGCCGCTCCGGACGCGGTCATCGAGCTGAGTCACCACGGCAAACCGGTGCGCGTCACCTGCGACGAGCCGGTGACCGTACCGAATCCGCCGCCGCGTACGGACCTGCCGACGCCGGAGCAGGCGCCCGGTCGGGCACCCCTGCTCCGGCTGCCGGAAAACCCGGCCTGACCCGCTACCGCGTCGTCAGATGGGCTCGCCCTGGGAAGGGTGCCCGGTGGCGTCGTGGGGCGTCCTCGCCCGGGGATCGTCGGCCGAACGCGCCTGGGCCGCGTCGTCTGCCCAGTCCCCTCCGCGCCGGTCGTCCTGTTCCCGCCGGTCACGTTCGGCGGCGGACTGCACGGGCTCGCGCTGGTGATGCGCCATGACGGTCCTCGCGATCTGTCGGCGGCGCCGGTGACGCCGGTCCGTCTCTGGTCACCCGTCGGCTACCCGGCGCCCCCCGGCGCAAACCCACTCGCCGCGTGCCCGGGGCTTGTTGTCGGTCGGGCCGGGTATCCGGGCGGGCGAGACAGCTCAGGGGGAGGCGAGATGGACGTGCGCGGCGAAGCGGTGACGATCCCGGCGGGCGGGGTCCTGCTCCCGGCGGACCTGCTGGTGCCGGCGGAGCCCGTCGGTGCGGTGCTGTTCGCGCACGGCAGCGGCAGCTCCCGGCACAGCCCGCGCAACGTGGCGGTGGCGCACCAGCTCAACGGGGCGGGGCTCGGCACCGTCCTGGTGGATCTACTGACTCCGGCCGAGGACGAACTGGACGCGGTCACCGCCGAGCTGCGCTTCGACATCGGCCTGCTGGCCGACCGTCTCGCCGGGATCGTGGACTGGCTGGCCACCGAGCGGCCGTTCGGGGCGAGCCCGGTGGGTCTCTTCGGCGCGAGCACGGGAGCCGCCGCCGCGCTCGTCGCCGCCGCGCGACGACCTGATCTGGTACGCGCGGTGGTGTCCCGCGGTGGTCGTCCCGACCTGGCCGGCTCCGCGCTGGGCCAGGTGCGCGCCGCCACCCTGCTGCTCGTCGGTGGTCTCGACGAGCAGGTGATCACGCTCAACGAACATGCGCTCGGTCAACTGACGTCCCGATCCGAGCTGCGCGTGATTCCGGGTGCGACGCACCTGTTCGAGGAGCCGGGCACGCTGGACCAGGTCGCCGAGGCGGCAGCCGGTTGGTTCCACGACCACCTGCACCCGCAACCCGCCTCCGCCTGACACACCCTCAGGCGGGCTCGGGATCGGGTCCGGCCGGCGACGTCGATGGTCCGGAGGGCGACGATCCCGAGGGGGCGGTCGACGGGCGGGACGGTGCCTTCTTCGATGGCGGCGAGTCGGGAGCCGGTGGGCCGGACGCCGAGTCGGATGCGTCCGCGGCGGCCTGCCGTTGACGCTGGACGCTGTCGACGACCCGCCAGGCGACCGCAACGATCGGAACCGCCACGAAGGCGCCCGCGATGCCGGCGATGAGGGTGCCGGCGGTCACCGCGACCAGGATCACCACCGGATGCAGCCGTACCTGGCGCTTCATCACCAGCGGCTCCAGCAGGTTGCCCTCGATCTGCTGGACGGCGATCACGGCGGCCAGGGTGAGCAGGGCGGTGGTGGGCCCGTTGGCGGCCAGTGCCACCAGCACCGCGACCGCGCCGGCCACGGTGGCACCGACGATCGGCACGAACCCGCCGATGAACGTGATCAACGCCAGCGGGAACGCCAGCGGCACCCTGAGCAGTACCAGCGCCAGACCGATACCGATGGCGTCGATGGCCGCGATCAGCATGGTGCCCCGGCTGTACGAGCCGAGGGTGTGCCAGCCGGTGCGACCCGCCTCGGCGGCGATGTCCCGATTGGGCCCGGCGGCTCGGCGCAACGTCCAGCGCCACATCTCCCGGCCGTCCTTGAGCAGGAAGAACAGCAGCACCAGGGCGAGCAGGATCGAGCCGACCACCTCGGCCACCGTGCGGGCGCTGGCGACCGGGTCCACCTGCTGCTGGCTGATCGCCTGGCGCAACTGGGCGAGCAGGCTGTCCAGCTGTTGGTCACTGACCGGCAGGGTGGAGGTGACGAAGTCCCGGGTGCGCTCCAGCCCCTGACGCAGTTCCTCGCCCAACTCGCTGAACTGGTCGGCGGTCAGACTCCACACGAGCGCGCCGACGCCGCCCAGGATGCCGAGCAGGAGCAGGACGCTGAGCAGCGCGGCGAGCGCGGCCGGCAGCCGCAGGCGACGCAACGCCAGTTGCACCGGATCGAGCAGCGCGGCGAGGAAGAGGGTCGCGGCCACGGCGATGGCCAGCGGGGTGACCAGCAGCGTGATCCGGGCCAGCAGGTAGAGCCCGGCGGAGATCACCACCAGGCAGGCGCTCCATACCACCGCGGATCGCACCAGCCAGGGCAGGGCGGCCCAGGTCTGGCGTGGGCCGGCGCCCCGCACCGCCGTCTTGTCGGGCTGGTTCCCGTCATCGCTTGCGACCACGTCGGCCCTCCTCAGTGTCCGGCGTGGTCGGTACCCGGTCGACGTCCTTCCGACACTAGTTGCCGGCGACCGGCCCGGAGGGTGTTCGGCTCGCGAGACCCGACTCAGTACGCGGCGACCGGTGCCCGGCCGACGACCGCCGGGATCTCCCGGGTCTGCTCGGCGGCGCCGGGTGTGGTCAGCGGCAGGACCGACTCGCGCTCCTCCACCACCGGCACCAGTGCGGCGGCCGCTTCCTCGCGCAGACTGCGGGCCGCCGCGGCGGCGAGTTCCGCGGCCCGCCAGGTGGCCTGCTCCCGTTCCCGGGCCGCCCGCTGCCGGGCGAGGAGGTGGTCGCGTACCGCCCGGCGCAGCATCAACTCCTGCTCCACCGGGTGCAACCGGGGATCCCAGCCGCGATGCGCGAAGACGTCGCTGAGCTGCTCCACTGACAGCTCCCGCCGCCAGTACGCGTCCAGGGCGGCCCGGTGCAGCCAGCGCTCCCGGTCGGCGTACTCGGCGGGGGTGCGGGCGGTCTGCGGCAACGGCATGCCGGCGGCGCGGGAGAGCCGGCGTACGTCCGCCTCGGCCGCCTCGTACGACCGCCACGCCTGCTCGGCCTCGTCCTGTGCGGCGAGCCACTCGTCGCGCCGGTGCCGTGCCGTGGCATCGGCCCGGTCCGCCGCGATCGTGACCTCCTCGGCCCAGCGCTCCTGGTCACGTCGGTGCTCGGCGTGGTCTGGCCGGCTCGGCAGGGCGGCCTCGCGGATGCGGACGCCGGCGTCGAAGCGGAAGAGTCGGGGTCGTAGCAGCAGGCCGGTGACGGCGAGCGTCACCACGCCGAGCAGGCCCAGCCAGATGGCCGCGGCCCGGGGCGCGTCGAGCAGAACGGAGGACAGGGCGGTACGCATCATCAACACCTCGCGGTCGGGATGAGTCGTCGACTGTGGTGGACGCGGATCGTGACGGCGGGGTAGGTGCCCGGGACGCGGCTGATGCCGTTGCAGGCCGGCCGGATCGGGCTCGCGGGATGGTCCCGGCATCACCATGGCAGTGACGCGGTGAGTCGGCTGGTCGCCTGGGTCCGCCTGGCGTCTGGCCAGCGCGGCGGCGTCACCTGCTCGATCGGTCGGCCGGACCGCCGTCGGTCAGCCGGTGGGTGGGCCGCGTCGGGTCGATTCGCCCGCGCGGACGGCGGGCACCGGGGCGACGCGGTGACCGACCTGGACGGCGGCAGCCGATGTGCCGTCGGTGCCTGCGGGCCCGACCGGAGCACTGGTGGCCGGCTCTCGCCGCTGGCCGGCGTCGACCGCCCGCACGGGCCCGACGGTGGGCCGGACGGCCGCCACGGCGGTGGGCGGCGCGCCGAGGGTGACGGTGGCGCTCGGTGGTGAAACAGCGGTGGACCGGCCCGGCGGATCGGCCGCGACGGCCCCGCCGAGACCGACGGCGAGCACCAGCGACGCCAGCGCCAGTCGGGTCAGCTCGCGCAGTGCGCACAGCGTCGCCGGCCACAGTGGACGGGCGAACGCGGGAGACGGCACGGAACCCAACCTATCCCGCCTTCGGCGGGACCGCAGCGCCGCGATCGTTCGGGGTGGGTGAAGCGCGCCACGTCGTCCGACCAGATGTCCGTCGACTCATCCCTCGGCGGTGCCGGTGACCTGTTCCTTGGTGAAGAGGGCCAGCAGATCACCGACCTCGTGGTCGGCCTCCGCCGGGTGCCGGAACCGTCCGGCGGGGTTCAGGGTGTACTCGTTGCGCCGACCCACCCGGGTGCGATGCAGGTAGCCGCCGGCCTCCAGGTCGGCGACGATCGCCTGGGCGGCACGTTCCGTGACGCCGACCTCGGTCGCGACGTCCCGTAGCCGGGCGGTGGGGTTACGGGCGATGGCGAGCAGGACGTGCGCGTGGTTCGTGAGAAACGTCCAGTTTCGCGCGTTTCCCCGTCCGTCAGTGCTCGCCATGTCCGCCATCGTATGACCTGCCGTTCGGCTACCTCGGCTCGCGCCGTCGCCGACGCCGGCCCGGCCGAGCGCAAGCGTCGACTGATGCATGAAATACATATCACGTATAGCTTGACGTGCGTTAGGTCGCGTGTGACCGTGATGGCAGCCCGTGACCAGCGTCGGCCGGGATGACCAGGCATTCCTCCCAGAGACGAGGTGCAGCCGGATGAGTCGACCCGGAACGCTCGGTCCGCAACCCGGTCCGGACCGCGAGGTGCTCAGCGTGGATCATCCCGGTGCCCCGCAGCGGGCCCTCGCCGAACTGCTCGCCGGCAACCGTCGATTCGTCACCGACGCGCTGCGGCATCCCAACCAGAACGCCGGGCGTCGGGCCGCCGTCGCGACCGAGCAGCATCCCTTCGCGGTGATCGTCGGCTGTTCCGACTCCCGGCTCGCCGCCGAGATCATCTTCGATCGCGGGCTGGGCGACCTCTTCGTGGTCCGTACCGCCGGGCACACCGTCGGGCCGGAGGTGCTGGGCAGCGTGGAGTACGCGGTGGCCGTGCTGCGTACGCCGCTGGTGGTGGTGCTGGGCCACGACTCGTGCGGCGCCGTCCAGGCGGCCCGCGAGGCACTGGCCACCGACACCACGCCCCCCGGGCATCTGGGCGCCGTGGTCGACGCGGTGGTGCCGAGCCTGCGCCGAGCACAGGACGCCGGGGTGCACGAGCTGGACGAGATCGTCGACATCCACATCGCGCGTACCGTCGAGACGATGCTGGACTCCTCGGCGACCCTCGCGGCGGAGGTGGCCGCCGGGCGATGCGCGGTGGTCGGCATGTCCTACCGGCTGGCCGCCGGTGAGGTGCGGGCGGTGGCCGCGGAACCCGCCGAACTGACCGGCGCGATGGCGACCGCGCCCTGATCCGCGACCGACGACGACGTCCTGAACGACGAGGGCCGTCCCACCACGGTTGGTGGGACGGCCCTCGGCGCGTCGTGTCGGGCGATCAGAGCAGTGACACGTGCACGTGGTCGGTGTGGTTGGACGGTCCGCTGTAGGAACTCCAGCGCTCCGTCGCCGCGAACCAGATCTGCCGGTTCCAGATCACGTAGTAGACGCCCAGCCGGTCGGCGTTGCGGACCAGGAAGGCCGCCAGGTTGTTGCCGTAGATCCGGGTGTCGTTGTTGTGCCACGGGCTGAAGCCGCTGTTCTGCAACGACCAGTCGCAGGCCCGGCCCTTGGGGTGCTCGAACTTGTCACCCGGTCGGAAGCAGCCGACGAACCGGTTGAACCCGGCCCGCTTGACCTCCTTGTACATGTGCAGCGTCCGGGGCGTGATGCAGCCCGACGTGGTGGGGTCGTTCTGGCTGCACGACTCGGGCTTCCAGCCGCCGTCCGAGGACCGGTTCGGCCCGATCCGGGCCACCGGCGAGGTGGCGTCCACCAGTCCGCCGGTCAGGCCGACACCGCCGACCAGCCGGAGGGACTTCTCCGCCTCGCTCTTCTTGCGCGCCATGTCGTTGGTCAGCTTCTTCTGCTCGCGCACCTCGGCGTCGAGCGCGAGCTTGGCCTGCTCGGCACGGAGCTTGATCGCGTTGACCTCGCCCAGCTTCTTGTCGTTCACCAGGTTCAGCTCGTCAAGCGCGGAGGCCCGGTTGATGAACGAGTCCGGTGCGCTGCTCTGCAACAACATGGCGATCGCGCCGACCCGGCCGGTCCGGTAGGACTGGGTGGCGATCTGGGCGACCTGCGGGGAGAGCGCGTCCAGGTCGGCCTGAGCGGAGCGGACCTCGACCGCCAGTCGGAGCTGGCGCTTCTTGGACTTCTCCAGCTTGGCCTTGGCCTTGGAGTAGTCCCGGGTGGTCGCCTCGATCAGATCGTTGAGCATCGGCGGGTCGTCGTCGTGCTCCGCCGGTTTGGGGTCGTTCGGCGCGGCCGTGGCCGGCATCGGACCGGCGAACACGGCGAACGCGGCGAGCACGGCCACCACGGGTGTCAACCAGCGGCGTAGGGGTGCCGTCACTGTTTTCCCTTCCATCGACCGCCGACCGGGTTAGCTGACGGGTTCGGGACGGAAGTGGCCCCTACCGCTTTCGCGGATTCACCCCACCTACCTGGGTCCCCGGCTCGCCCGAGGGCGATTGGGCGGTGGCACCGCAGGCGCCGCTGCGCGCCTTCGGCGGTGACCGGCAGTGAGGTTACCCGACAGTCCATCTGTGCTTCTACGCCCCGAACCCGACGAGATGCGTCATTTCGTAATCGCTTTGAGTGACCAGCGACACGGTTTCGAGCCGCATCGGCAGGGGCGGTCACGTTGAGGAGTGTCACCATGTGGTGTCCGTGCTCCTGTCCGGGTCGGGCCACCCCGAGGGGGTGGCGGGGGACGTGTTGCGGGTGGGTGGGGTGCTCAGCGCGCGGAGCGCCTCGGCCCGGTCCGTCGCCGGCCGGGGGACCAGGGGGGTGGGTTCACCCGTGTGGGCGCCGGCCTCGCCGCGTCCGGCGGTCGTGACGACCGCCGCCAGCGCCGTGGTCAGCGGTACCGCGGCGATCAGCCCGAGCGTGGCCACCACGCTTCGGACGATCTCCGTGGTGAGGAACTCGCTGGTCAGGATCTGGCCCAGCGCGCGGGAGTCCGCGGTCAGCAGGAGCAGCAGTGGCAGCGAGGCGCCGGCGTACGCCAGCACGATGGTGTTCACCACCGAGGCGATGTGGGCCCGCCCGACCCGGGTGGCCGAGCGGTACAGCTCCCGACGGGAGAGGTTCGGGTTGGCGTGACGCAGCTCGTTGACCGCGGCGGCCTGGGTGACCGTGACGTCGTCGAGCACGCCCAGCGAGCCGATGATGATGCCGGCGAGCAGCAGGCCGTGCAGGTCGACGTCGGCGCGGAACATGGACAGGGTGGTGGCGTCCTCGCTGCCGAATCCGGTCAGGTGGGTGGCCCCGGTGGCGGCCAGCCCGAGCAGGCCGGTGAGGACCAGACTGGCGAGCGTGCCGAGTACGGCCACCGAGGTCTGCGCGGAGATGCCGTGGGTCAGGTACAGCACCACGAACATGATCAACGAGGCGCCGACGATGGCGACCGCGAGCGGCGGCCGGCCGGCGCTGATGCCGGGCAGCACGAAGGTCAGCAGGATCGCGAAGCTGGCCGCCAGGCCACCCAGCGCCGCCAGGCCCCGTAGCCGCCCGAAGGCGACGATGGCGGCGGCGAAGAGCACGGCCAGCCACACCAGCGGCTTGCCGCGCTGGTGTTCGGCGATGTTGTAGGTGCTGACCGACGGGTCCTCCGGGTCGATCAGCGAGACCAGGATGATGTCGTCGCCGACGTCGATGCGGGGTGCTCCCGGCCCGCTCGGGATGGGCGTCTGCACCTCCTGGCCGGCGTCCGGGCCGGTCTGCACCCGCACGGTGACCGTGCCGCAGGGGCCCGCCGCGGTCGTCGGTGTGCCCTCGGGCACCACCGGGTTGGGCGGGCAGGGCTCGCTCACCACCCGGGTGACCGTGCCGTGGTAGCGGGGGGTGTCGTCGGTGGCCTCGGGACGTGGGGCGTCCCGGGGCCAGAGCACGATCGCGGCGACCAGGGTGGCGAGGAAGAGGGGGACCACCGTCACGACGAGGATCCGCCGCACCCGGGGCGGGGTGGGCGGAGCGGAACGGGTGTGGTCGGCGCCCATTCAGTGTCTCCCAACGATTTCAGGGCTGAGTACGTGTCGATGGGCGAGACGGTTCACTGCCGCCGGACGACCGTGTCGAAGGGCAGCCCGAATGGCCGGAAGGTGGCGGGGTGGCTGCGTACCGTGAGCTGTGGAGGGGTTCGCGACGGCGGCGGGGGCAGGGGCGGGTGCCCGCCGGCGACCTCGGGCCGCGCGGCACGGATTTCGGCTGGCCATCGTGTGCGAATGGTAACCAGCCCGACCTCCCGACGCCGTTCGCGAGGGTATGTCGGCGGGTCGGGTCAGCCGCGCTTCATGAGCCGGCCCACGGCGGCCATCATCTCGGTCGCCATCTCGTCGGCGCGCCCCTCGGCGGCACCTTCGTGCATGCAGTGCCGGGCGTGCCCGTCGAGCAGACCGAGGGCGACCTTGTCCAGCGCGGCCTGGATGGCGGAGATCTGGGTGAGCACGTCGATGCAGTAGCGATCGTCGTCGACCATCTTCTCGATGCCGCGCACCTGGCCCTCCACGCGGCGCAGCCGGGCCAGGAGTTGGTCCTTGCTGGCGGTGTAACCACGGATCGGCGCGGGTGTGCTCATGCCGACAAGAATAGCCTACCCCCAGGGGGTATGGTACGGTCGATGTCGTAGATACCCCCTACGGGTATCGGGTGGTGCTCGGCCACCCTGGCGAGTTGGTGAGGAGAGTCGCATGGTCAGCACGACGTACCAGGTGCAGGGCATGACCTGCGGGCACTGCGTCAACGCGGTCAGCACCGAGATCGGTGCGATCGAGGGAGTCAGCGACGTCCAGGTGGACCTGGCCACCGGTCAGGTGATCGTCACCAGTGACCAACCGCTCTCCGGTGACGCGGTGCGTGCCGCGGTGGACGAGGCCGGATACGAGCTGGTCGGCGCCTGAGCCGGCCGGCAGGCGGAAACCGAGGAGTCGAGCATGAACACGGCGACGAGGCTGAGCGGTTTCGTGCTCGGCCTGGCGGCGGTCTTCGGCGCGGCGTACGGGGTGGGGCAGCTGGCCGGTCCGGTGAACGTGCTCGCCGCCGACCACGACAGCGAGGGTGCCGGTCACGGGGTTGACGTCCGCGCCGAGGGCGACACCGGCCGAGCGGCGGGGCCGGTCGGGCACGGGGAAGGGGAGGCTGGGCACCTGCCCGGCGGTTTGCTCGTCTCCGACCGTGGCTACACCCTGGTGCCGGTCGACGCCCCGCCGGGTGAATTCGCGTTCCGGATCACCGGGCCCGACGGCCGTCCCGTGACCGGATACGACGTCAGCCACGACGAACGGATGCACCTCATCGTGGCCCGCCGTGATCTGTCCGGCTTCCGGCACGTCCATCCGGAGCTGGCCGCAGACGGCACCTGGCGGATCGCCTCGCCGCTGGATTCCCCGGGGGTGTGGCGGGCCTTCGCGGACTTCACCCCGACCGGTGGCGCACCCCTGACGCTCGGCGTCGACGTGACCGTCCCCGGCGCGCTGACCGAGCGAGGACTGCCCGCTCCGGCGAGCAGCGCCACCGTCGACGGTTACACGGTCACCCTCGCCGGCACCCCACGGCCCGGGCACTCCACCACGCTGACGTTGACCGTCAACCGCGACGGCGCGCCGGTGACCGATCTGGAGCCGTACCTCGGCGCGTACGGTCACCTGGTCGCGCTGCGCCGGGGCGACCTCGCCTACCTGCACGTACACCCCGAGGGTGCCCCGGGCGACGGACGGACCGCCCCCGGACCGCAGGTCAGCTTCGCCACCGAGTTCCCCTCGGCCGGCACGTACCGGCTCTACCTCGACTTCCGTCACCGGGGCGTGGTGCGTACCGCCGAGTTCACCGTGCGGGTCGGTGACCCGGGCGCTGCCGCCGCGCCGGCCGACGAGCACGCCACCCCCGGCACCGAGGACGGGCACGGCAGCCCCGGGCACGGGCACGACTGACGGGACCAACGATGAGCACGAGCCGACCCCTGACCGCCGCGCCGCACCTGATCGAGCTGGCCATCGGCGGGATGACCTGCGCGTCCTGCGCCGCCCGGATCGAGAAGAAGCTCAACCGGATGGACGGCGTGCGGGCCACCGTCAACTACGCCACCGAGAAGGCGACGGTCTCCTACGCCGATCCGGTCACCCCGGACGACCTGGTCGCCACGGTCGAGAAGACCGGCTACCAGGCCAGCCTGCCGCCACCGCCCACCCCGGCCGGGCCGGCAGCCGCCGAACCGGTGGACCCGCTGCCCGCCCTGCGTACCCGGTTGTGGGTCTCGGTGGCGCTGAGCGTCCCGGTGATCGCGCTGGCCATGGTGCCGGCCTGGCAGTTCACCTACTGGCAGTGGCTGTCGCTGACCCTGGCCGCCCCGGTGGTGGTCTACGGCGGGCTGCCCTTCCACCGGGCCGCGCTGGTCAACCTGCGGCACGGCGCCGCGACCATGGACACCCTGGTGTCGCTGGGCACGCTGGCCGCCCTGGGCTGGTCGGTGTGGGCACTGTTCCTCGGCACCGCCGGCACCCCGGGAATGACCCACCCGTTCAGTTTCGACATCGGCCGCACCGACGGCTCCGGCAACATCTATCTGGAGGCGGCCGCCGGGGTGACCACCTTCATCCTCGCCGGCCGCTACTTCGAGGCGCGGGCGAAGCGCACCGCCGGGGCGGCCCTGCGGGCCCTGCTGGAACTGGGCGCCCGGGACGTGTCCGTGCTGCGTGACGGGGTGGAGACCCGGATCCCGGTCGACCAGCTCGCGGTGGGCGACCGCTTCGTGGTGCGGCCCGGCGAGAAGATCGCCACCGACGGGACGGTGGAGGAGGGTTCCTCGGCGGTCGACGCCAGCCTGGTCACCGGTGAGTCGGTGCCCGTCGAGGTGGGCACGGGCGACGCGGTGATCGGCGGCTGCGTCAACGCCGGTGGGCGACTGGTGGTCACCGCGACCCGGGTCGGTGCCGACACCCAACTCACCCAGATGGCCCGCCTGGTCGAGCAGGCGCAGAGCGGCAAGGCCGCCGCCCAGCGGCTCGCCGACCGCATCTCCGGGGTCTTCGTGCCGATCGTGATCGCGCTGGCCGCCGGCACGCTCGGCTGGTGGCTGGGTGCCGGTGCCGGACCGGCCGCCGCGTTCACCGCCGCCGTGGCAGTGCTGATCATCGCCTGTCCGTGCGCCCTCGGCCTGGCCACACCGACCGCGTTGCTGGTCGGCACCGGCCGTGGCGCACAGCTCGGCGTCCTGATCAAGGGGCCCGAGGCGCTGGAGTCCACCCGGCGGGTGGACACCGTGGTGCTCGACAAGACCGGCACCGTGACCACCGGCCGGATGAGTCTGCTCGCGGTGACCCCCGCCGACGGGGAGCGACGCGACGAGGTGCTGCGGTTGGCCGCCGCCCTGGAGAGCGGCTCGGAGCACCCGGTCGCCCGGGCGGTGGTGGCCGGCGCCGCCGAGGTCGGCGCGCTGCCGCCGGTCACCGACTTCGCCAACGTGGCCGGGTTGGGCGTCACCGGCACCGTGGACGGCCGTCAGGTGCTGCTCGGCCGGGGCCGGCTGCTGCGCGAGCGGGGTCTGGTCGTACCGGACGACCTTGCCCGGGCAGCGACCGACGCGGAGGCGGTGGGGCGCACGGCGGTGCTGGTCGGCTGGGACGGCCGGGCCCGGGGCCTGCTCGCCGTCGCCGACCAGGTGAAGCCGACCAGCCGGGAGGCGGTGCGGCGACTACGCGCACTCGGCCTGAAACCGGTGCTGCTCACCGGCGACAATGCCACGGTCGCCCGGGCGGTGGCCGCCGAGGTGGGCGTCGACGAGGTGATCGCGGAGGTGCTGCCGACGGAGAAGGTCGAGGTGGTCGCCCGGTTGCAGGGCGAGGGTCGGGTGGTCGCGATGGTCGGCGACGGGGTCAACGACGCCGCCGCGCTGGCCCGGGCGGACCTCGGCCTGGCCATGGGCACCGGCACCGATGTGGCGATCGAGGCGTCCGACCTGACTCTCGTCCGGGACGACCTGCTGGCCGCGGTGGACGCCATCCGGCTGGCCCGCAGCACCCTCGCCACCATCAAGGGCAACCTGTTCTGGGCGTTCGCCTACAACGTGGCGGCCCTGCCGCTGGCCGCCGCCGGGCTGCTCAACCCGATGATCGCGGGAGCGGCGATGGCGTTCTCGTCGGTGTTCGTGGTGGCCAACAGCCTCCGGCTGCGCCGGTTCCGCCCGGTTTCCTGAATTCCGGTTGGTCGCCGCCGGGCTGGGTACCTGAGTGGACGTAGCGGCAAAAACCTCCGGGAGGCTGACATGGGCGTCGAGGACAAGTTCGACAACACCGCCGAGAACACCGGTGGCAAGATCAAGGAAGGCGTGGGTCGCGCCACCGACGACGAGCGTCTGGAAGCCGAGGGCCGTAGCGACCAGATGAGCGCCAACCTCAAGCAGGCCGGCGAGAAGATCAAGGACGCGTTCCGTAAGTAGTACTCGACATTGACGCCGGGTCGGCCTACGCCGGCCCGGCGTTCGCCTGTGCTCAGGCGCCCAGCGGTCGACCAGCGGTGAGTCGGAGGGTGAACCCCTCGGCGTCGCGATGGTAGGTGACGTGGTTGCAGGACTGGTGGGTGATCCACAGGCCCAACCCGCCCGGCGTCCCGTTGGCCGACGGCAGCAGCCCGGCGTACGGATCCTGCGGCCCGCTACCGGCATCGCTGACGGTGGCCACGATCCGGTCCGCGCCCACCCACACCCGGAACCGGACCGGGGGACGGCCGTGCCGCAGCCCATTGGTGACGGTTTCGCTGACCGCGACGACGAAGTCGTCGAACTCGTCGTCCGGTAACCCGCCCTGGCCGACCTGGTGCACGGCCGCGCGAGCCTGCGCCGCAGTCGGGCCGAGCAGATCGACGAGGGGCGGGGCCGCCTGGATCGGGTCGGGTGGCATCGGGCGCACCTGGCGTAGGAACGTCTCCGGGGCGACGTAGTCGCCACTCGGCACATGCCGCCCGTCGGCGGTGGCGAAGCACGGGTGGGTGGCGGCGACGTCGGCCAGCACGCTGGGTGCGGTGGTCCGGGTGTCGTACGCGCACATGCTCCACAACGGCCAGTCGTCGTACGCGCGGTTGATCGCCGACTCGTACCGGGCCCACCAGTCCCAGGTGGGGCCGAGACCGAGCGACGGCACCTCGCCGATGATCCGGATCTGGGTGGCGCCGTCGGCGACCAGATCGGCGAGGAGCTGGCGGTACATCCGGATGGCGGCGGTGGGCCGGCCGTAGACGTCACCGCCGGACAGGAACTCGACCTTCGTGTCGGCGGGCAACGCGGCGCGGACCAGGTTGCCGGTGCGTTCGCCGAGCGCGACAAAGGTGGGCTCGTTCGCCTCGACGCCGCCGACCAGGAACGGCACCACGACGGCGAGCAGTTCCTCGTCGGAGCCGTAACAGACAGCCTCGTGGAAATAGCCGGTGCGTCCGGCGGCCGCGCCGGTCCTCACCGGGCCACCTCCACCCGCACGTCGGGCAGGTCCAACAGGGCGGCGAGCCGGGCCACCCCGGGGCGGGCGGCCCGCAGCACGACGGTCGCGTGTCGGTCCCTGGCGTACTCGCTCAGGTGGATGAGCGCCCGGTGGTCGAGGAAGCGGAGCCCGTGGGCGTCCAGCACCAGTTCGTCCTCGACGGGTCGCAGATCCGCGCGGTCGAGGGCGGTGCGGAACAGGTCGTGGTTGGACGGGTCCAGCTCACCGGCGAGAGCGGTCTGTCCCTGGCGCAGCGGTACGGCGTACAACCGGAACAGCAGCTGGCCGAGGTTGTGTTCCGGGTGCAGGCAGGCCAACTCGGCGACCGCCGGCTCACCCAGCCGTGAGCGGTCGTAGGCGCACATGGCCCGGAACGCCTCGGTGCGCATCATCTCGTTCACCCGCTGCTCGTAACGGGCGAACGCGTCGCGTTGAGCGGGGGTACGGACCAGCTCGGTGGCGTCGGCGGCCACCCGCAGGCCGGTGTATCCGTCGGCCACCGCCTCCTGGGTGGCGCTGCGGTAGGCCGTCACCTGACTCGCCGGATCGATCGTCGCCGTGCTGCCGTACGCGCCGTCGAGGGAGCGGACCTGGGCGGCACCCGACAGCAGTGCGTCGGCGAAATCCCGGGTACCGAGCAACTGGTCCCGGACCGGCTCGGCGGGACCGGAGACGACGAACCACACCCGCTCGCCGGCCGCCAACCCGGCGCGGAGGAACTCCACGGCGTGGGTCATGAACCCGGCCGGGTCGTCGTAGGCCCAGCACAGGTGCCGGTACCGCGGCTGGTCAGTCAGCACGGCACTCCGCTCGCTCACGTGAGGTGCCCCATCAGTGCATTCTACGGCGTCGTCCGAGGCGGGCCCCAGATGCAGGTCCTGCGGTTGTCGTCCCGGCCGGGAACCAACCGACGGTTTCGACCGACCAATACGGCGATGACAGCCGTGACCGACGACATCAGCGGATATGCGCTTGCCGCAGGCCGGGGCGACCACGCCGCCGCGGCGGCTTTTGTGCGGGCCACGCAGCACGACGTACGGCGGTTCCTGTCCCACCTGCCCGGCGTCCGGGAGGTCGACGACCTGGTCCAGGAGACGTACCTGCGGGCCTGGCGGGCACTGCCGTCGTTCGCGGGTCGGTCGACGGCACGGACCTGGCTGCTGGCCATCGCCCGCCGGGTCGCGGTGGACCAGGTACGCGCCGCCACCTGCCGGCCACGGACCGCCAACCTCGGCGACTGGCAGGCGGCCGCCGAGAGCACGCCGACCGGAGTACGCGCCGGGGTGGACGAGCAGGTGGTGCTGCATCGGCTGCTCGACGGCCTCGCGCCCGAGCGTCGGGAGGCGTTCGTGGCGACCCAACTGCTCGGCCTGTCGTACGCCGAGGCCGCGAAGGTGTGTGACGTGCCGGTCGGCACCATCCGGTCCCGCGTGGCCCGGGCCCGGGAGGACCTGGTCGCGGCGATCCGGCCGGTCGAGCAGCCGACCGACCGCCCTGGTGCCGCCGGCTGAGCCATCTGTCGTCAGGCGACCCGCCGCTGGTCACGGTCGCCGTCGCCCCGGCCGGCGCCGCTACCGGCCCGGGCCGGCCCGTGGTGCGCCTGAGCCGAGTATGGCGGCAGCAGCCGCAGCGGCGCGGGCTCGTCGACCTCGTCGAGGCGTAGCCGCCAGCGGGACCGTTCCGGTTGGTGTCGGTCGCCCGGTTCGCCGGGCTGGCGGGAGCTACGCGCCAGCAGCACCGTGAACAGGTAGCCGACCACCAGAAAGCCGTGGCTCACCAGCCGTTCCACCGCGACCTGCGAGGCGACGAGGTCGTTGACCGACAGCAGCACCAGGGTCACCACGAAGGCACCGAGCATCGGCAGCAGCCCCGACGGCGAGGTGCGGCGCAACGCGACGAAGAGGAACCCCGCGCCCACCGCGACGTTCCAGGCGGCGGACTCGTGCCACAGGTGCTGGCCGTTGGCGTGCAGGTGCGCGGCGACCTCGGCCCGGCCGATCTGCGCCAGCCCGAGCACCAGTTGCACGGCACCGAGCAGACCCAGCGCGGCGCGCAGCGCGTTGACCAGGGTGAGTCGCCCACCAGCCGCCGGCCACAGGCGTCCCGGCACCCCGGTGGGGGTGAGCGTACGCCGGCCTCGCCGTGGCGGCGGCGCGGCGGCAAGGATCGCCTCGGTCAGATCCGGCTGTGCGGTCACCACCCGGGTACGTGCCCGGCGGGTCACCCTCGCCGCCGAGTCCAGCCAGGTCCGGCAACCGGCGCACGTCTCCAGGTGCTCGCCGACCCTGCGCTGCTCGTCCGCCGTGACCTCACCGTCCAACTGTGCCGACAGAATCTCCCGCCACTGCTCACACCGCATGTACCAATAGTCGCTCCCCGGGCCGGCATGGTTCCCGGCCGGGACCGACGGAACCGGCCGACGCCGAGGTCAGCGCCGCCCAGGTGCCGCTCGGTGTGGCGCGAGGTCGTTCGTCGACGTCACCGACCGGGCAGACTGCCGAGCAGCACGGCCCGCGTCGACCGGTGGGTGAGGCCCTCGGCGACGCTGCCGAGCAAGCGGTCGCCGATCCCGTGTCCGTGTCGGCCGACCACCAGCAGGTCCACCTCTCGGTCGTCGGCGACCGTGAGCAGGGCGTCGACGGGATGGCCGGTGACGATCGCGGTGGTGGGCCGGGGCAGCCCTTCCGGCAGCCCGGCGGCCCGTTCATCGATCATGCGACGGGCCCGCTCGTGCTCCCGCCGGGACTCGGCGTCGGACAGGTCGGGGCTGGTGACGGTGACCAGGACGAGTTCACTCGTGCTCCCGGTGAGGGTGCGGGCGATGGCCCGCAGCGCCCGGTCGGAGTGCTCGGAACCGTCCACGCCCACCAGCACCCGCAGCCCGGTGCCGACCGCCTCGGACGGTCGGTGGCGTACGTCGACCATCTGCGGACGGGCCCGGCCCCGCTCGACGGCGATCGGCACGAACAGCGGCCCGAGCAGCGCGCCCACCAGATACCAGAGCGGGCTGCGGTGCCCGCCACGAGTGACGAAGAGCGCCGCCGTGCCCAGACCGACGGCCAACCACAACACCGCCACCAGTGCCAGATACCACCACTCAGACACAGGGCACCTCGCCGACGATTCGGGGCGTGGACGCGGTCAAAACGAGTGCCGCCATGCCCAGGACTACCCCACCAGCCCGGGGGTAAGCGCACGGTTCGTCCGTCGTGAGGAGGTTGCCGGGGTGCCGCGTCCGTTCGTCAACTGGTCCGGCAGTCTCACCTTCACCCCGTCCGGCTACGCCGAGCCGGCCGACGAGGACGAGGTACGGGAACTGGTGTTGCGGGCCCGTGAGTCGGGCGACACGCTGCGCCCGGTCGGCTCGGGCCACTCGTCGAGCCCGCTGGTACGTACCGACGGCACCCTGGTCAGCCTGCACCGGATGGTCGGTGTGATCGACAAGGCCGGCGACCAGGCCACGGTCCGGGGCGGTAGTCGGCTCAAGGAGCTGGGTGAGGGCCTCTATAAGGCCGGGCTGGCGATGGAGAACCTCGGCGACGTGGACTACCAGTCCATCGCGGGCGCCACCGCCACCGGTACCCACGGCACCGGCCTCGGCTTCGGCAACCTCTCCACCCAGGTGGCGGAGGTACGCCTCGTCACGGGCACCGGCGAGGTGTTGGACGTCTCCGCGACCAGCAACAGCGAACTGCTGCCCGCCGCCCGGCTCTCCCTCGGCGTACTGGGCGTGGTGACCCAGCTCACCCTCGACCTGGAGCCCAGCTACGAGTTGCGCCGACGGTCCTGGTGCGCCCCGATCGAGTGGACCCTCGACCACCTGGCCGAGTTGCAGCACACCAACCGCAACATCGACTTCTACTGGTACCCGCGCAGCGACCTGACCCAGATCCGCACCATGAACCGGGTCGACGGGGTGGCCGCGCGGTCGACGTGGGCGGCCCGTCGGGTGCCGGAGTGGAACGGGTGGCAGGAGCCCAGGGAACTGGAGGTCGGGCCGACCCACGACACCATCCCGCAGCACCGGGATCTGCGCTTCGAGGAGATCGAGTACATGCTCCCGTCGGAGGCGTTCCCGGCCTGCTTCGCGGAAGTCCGGCGACGGATCCTGAACCGACACCGGCGCACCGTCGGCTGGCGGGTGCTGGTCCGCAGCATCGCCGCCGACGACATCTGGCTCAGCAACGCGTACGGTCGCACCACCACCACCATCGCCTGCCTGCACAACGCCGCACTGCCGTACGAGGAGTACTTCCGGGACATGGAGGACGTCTTCCGGCAGTACGGCGGACGACCCCACTGGGGCAAGAAGCACTGGATGACCGCTGACGACCTGCGCCCACTCTTCCCCCGATGGGACGACTTCCAGGTGGCCCGGCGCCGCCTCGACCCGGACGGGGTGTTCCTCACCCCGGACCTGGCCAGACTGCTGGAGGAGGCGTGATGTCCCAGGTGTGGGCGGTGCCGGGCGGCCACGTGCCGTTCGGCGGCACCGGCGGCGAGCCGCAGTTCACCAGCTTCGACAAGTTGTGCGTGCTGAACACCACCGACGAGGTGGCGGAGGTGAGGCTGCATTTCTACTACGAGGACGCCGAACCGGTCGGGCCGTACCGGTTCGCTGTCGGTGCCCGCCGGATCCGGCACGTACGGATCAACGACCTGATCGACCCGGAAGCCGTCCGCCTCGACCGCCCGTACGGCTGCGTGCTCAGCTCACCGGTGCCGGTGGTGGTGCAGTTCCTTCGACAGGACACCCGCTTGCCGGGCACGGTGGCCCTCACCGGAACCATGGCCCATCCCGTCGGCTGACTCGATGAGCAGCCTGCGGGGACGCGTCGCGGCCGTCAGCAGAGGCAGCTACGGCCGGCTGCGGCAGCACCTGCTGCTGGCCTTCCAGGGCGGTCTGGCCGCGTCGCTGGCCTGGGTGGTCGCCGAGCAGGTGCTGGGCAACCCGGACCCGACCTTCGCCCCGATCGCCGCGGTGGCTGTCATCGCCACCTCGATCGGCCGGCGGGCCCGGCGGGCCGTCGAACTGATCGTCGGCGTGATCGTCGGGGTCCTGATCGGCGACCTGCTGGTGGGCACGGTCGGCACCGGCGCCTGGCAGACGTTCGTGATCGTGTTCGGTGCGCTGCTCGTCGCGGTGGCGGTACGCGGCACCGGTGCCCTGGTGACCCAGGCCGGCGGCGCGGCGGCACTGATCGCCACCCTCGCACCGGGCACGCCCGACATCGTCCTGCCCCGGACGGTGAACGCCCTGGTCGGCGGCGCGACCGGGCTGCTGGTGGTGCTGGTCCTCGTCCCGATGAACCCGACCCGCAGCGTGCGCCGGATAGCCGGGCCGGCGCTTGACACCTTCGCGCGGCAGTTGACGTCGGCCGCGGATGCGCTGGCCCGAGGGGACGCGCGCCGGGCGCGGCAGGTACTGGACGAGATGCGGTCCGCCGAGGGGCAACTGCGGGAGGTCGGTGACGTGGTGACCGCGGCCGAGGAGGTGGTCCGCTTCTCCCCGCTGCGGTGGCGGCGGCGACGAGCGCTGGCCGCGTACGGTGCCGGGGCCGAGCACCTGGACCGGGCGTTCCGCAACAGCCGGACGATGGTCCGACGCATTCTCACCGCGCTGCGTGACCACGAACCGGTGCCGGTCGGCCTGTCCACCGCCGTCCAACAGGTGGGGCAGGGCGTGCGCCTGATGCACGAGGAGTTCCTGTCGATGCGGGAGCCGGTGCGGACGCGGGAGCGGGTGCTGCGGGCCGTCCACGACGCCGGTGAAGCCTGCCGCCAGGAGATCGGCTTCTCCGGCACGATCGTGGTCTCCCAGTTGCGGACCGTCGCCAACGACATGCTGCGGGCCACCGGTGTGCCAGGCGACGAGGCTCGCCGGCTGGTCCGGCGGGCCGCCGCCGGTCAGTGGTCATCCCAGCAGGTCGCGACGGCGGTTACCGAGTCGGCCGAGGGCGGCGGCGGCGATCGCGATCGCGATCATGACGCCCGCCGCCGTCCAGCCGGGGGACTCGGCCGGAACCGCCGCCAGGTGGGCGAACGGTGAGCTGGCGGCCACCCATCCGGGCAGGTCGGCACTGTCGGCGAGCACGTGGAGCAGGAAACCGCCGACCGCGGGTAGCACGCCGACGGCCGCGGTGGCCCGGGGCAGCCAACCGAGCGCGAGTGTCGCCGCACCGAGGCAGAGCAGCACGACCGGCAGCACGTTCCAGGTGCCGGCCAGGGCCGCGGTCAGCGGCAGCGGGGCGTTCACCAGAGCGGCACCGAGCCAGGTCGCCGTCGCCGCCACGGTGACGAGGACGGCCACCCCGGCGAAGGAGGCCAGCGTCTCGGCGGTCAGCAGCCGGTTGCGGCTGACCGGCTGTGCGTACAGCGACGTCAACCTGCCGTCCGTCTCGGCGGCCACGAACTCGGCGAGCCGGGACGCGGCGAAGACCCCGACCGGCACGGCGAGCAGGACGAACAGGGACGCGGTGTAGCCGCGTACGCTGCCCAACTCGGTGAAGCCGGCCTGGGCGGCCAGTTCGGCGAAGCGCGGATTGTCCGCCAGGAAGCGGGTCATCGACGTCGCCAGCAGGCCGATCAGCAGGAAGTACGCGCCGATCCCGGCGGACCAGCCGGCCAGTGGGCGGACCATCCGGCGTACCGCGAAACCGTCGACCGTGCCCAGCAGCCACGTCCGGGGCGGCCTGCCGGCCGGCGCGGCGACCAGCCCGGCCCGGACGTCGCGACGCCCGGCCAGCGTCATCGCCGCCGCACCGACCAGGAGCGCGGCACCGGCGAGCACGAGCAGCGGCAGCAGCCGGTCGTCGTGGTAGGGGCGGACGAGGGCGAGCAGTCCGTACGGCGACAGCCAGCGCAACCACCCCAGCGCGGCGACGCCGTCGCCGACCATCCGGGCCAGCAGCCCGACGCCGAGCACGGCCAGGGCGGACCCGCTCGCCCCGGCCCGGGTCGGCATCACCTGCGCGCTCAGCAGCGCCGTCGACACGGCGAAGAAGGCGACCAGCACGAGACCGGCCGCGTACCGGAGTGCACCACCCGGTGGTGTGCCGGCCGCGACGAGCACGATGCCGGCCGCGCCCCCGGCGATCACCACGGCGGCAGCCAGAACGGTGAGGTGTCGACCGAGCACGGCGGGCACCGCCAACCGGCCCGCCAGCAGGAGGTCCCACCGACCGCTGTCCTCCTCGCCCCGGGTGACCCGGGTGGTGGCGAGCACCCCCCACACCGAGAGCAGGACGGCCAGTACGGTGCCGGTCCGCCAGACGGTGAACCCACCGGGGGTGTCCAGCGCGAACGGTTCGCCGAAGAGGGTACGGATCGCCGGGTTCTCGGCGAGGGTGGCCAACGCGGCGGCGTCGAGCGCGGTGCCGGCCGTGCTCTCGTACCCGGCGACGACGACGGCGGTGACGCCGGCCGCCACCGCGGACACGACGAGCGCGGGCCGGCGGACCTGCCGCAGCGCGAGCCGGGTGACGGCGGCCCTGGCGGCACCCGCGTCACCGGCTCCGAAGGCGCTCATCGGTCCTCCTCGCCGTAGTAGTCGAGGAAGATCTCCTCCAGCGTGGGCTCGCGCATGGTGAGAGTGGTGACGTCCGCCGCCGCCAGGGCCCGCAGGGCCGGGCCGGGCGGCCCGGTGAGGGTGAAGCGCAGCGCGGCCCCGTCGACCTGAACGCCGTCGACCCCTGCCACGTCGGTCAACTCGGGCACCGGACCGGCGAACCGCACCAGCACCTCGGTGCGGTGCAGTCGACGCAACTCGGGCATGGTGGCGACATCGACGAGGCGCCCGGCCCGCAGGATGCCCACCCGGTCGCAGACGGCCTCCACCTCCGCCAGTTGGTGCGAGGAGAGGAACACCGTGCTCCCGCCGTCGCGGGCCTCGACCACGGCGCGGCGGAACTCACGCTCCATCAGCGGGTCCAGACCAGCGGTCGGTTCGTCCAGCACGAGCAGCGGCGCGCGGGTGGCGAACGCGGCGACCAGCGCCACCTTCTGCCGGTTGCCGGTGGAGTAGGCCCGCCCCGGCTTCGACAGGTCGAGTGCGAACCGCGCCACCAGTTCGTCGCGGTAGGCGACGTCGACGCCGGGTCCGGTAGAGCCGAGCAGCTCCAGGATCTCCGCGCCGGTCAGCTGCGGCCACAGGGTCACATCGGCCGGAACGTACGCGATCCGCTGGTGTGCCGTGGCCACCGCGGCGGCGGGAGTTCCGAAGATCTGCGCCTGACCGGCGGTCGGGCGAGCCAGGCCGAGCAGCAGCCGGATGGTGGTGGACTTGCCGGCGCCGTTGGGGCCCAGGAAGCCGAACACCTCACCGTCGGTGACGGTCAGGTTCAGATCGTCGAGGGCGAGCAGCGAACCGTAGCGCTTGGTCAGGTGCTCGGTGCGGATGGCGGGCGGGTGCACGGCGGCCTCCGTGGAATCAGGGACACGACCGCCGACCAGGCTTCCCGGCACACCAGCCTCACCGTAGGGCCCGTGTCAATGCCCTGACCGGACGACCGACGGCCGATCAGCCAGCCGACTGGACGAGGATCGGCGGTGCTTCGTCACCGGTGTCCGGCGGTGGTGCCGGGGGCGGGGGAGCCGTGGGGGCGTCCGGGGGGCGACGAGTCCTGGCCGGCCGCTCCGGATCACCGGTCTCGCCGCGCCAGTGGGCCAGCCGTCCGGCCCGGGCGACCGCCCGCAGCCGACGTTCCGCACGGTCCCGAACGTGTGGCGTGGTGACCACGAGCAACTGATCACCACGGCGTAGTCGGGTGCCCGGCTCGGGTACGAAGGCGGTGCCGTCGCGGACCACGAGGGTGATCGCGGCCGGCGGAGGCAGCCGCAGTTCGCGGATGTGCACGCCGTGCATCCGGGAGTCGGCCTCGACGGTGAGGTGCAGCAGGTCCGCGTCGATGGCGTCCAGCGGTGCGGACTCGACCTGGAGGTCCGGGCCGATCCCGGCCGAGCTGAGCCGCAGTCGCTTGGCCAGCCAGGGCAGCGTCGGAGCTTGGACCAGCGTGAACACCACCACCAGCACGAACACGATGTTGAACAGTTGCCCGCTGCCACCGACCCCGGCCACGACGGGGATGGTGGCCAGCACGATGGGTACGGCACCGCGCAGGCCGGCCCAGGACAGCAGCACCTGTTCGCGGAGCGGGATGCGGAACGGCAGCAGGGTGATCAGCACCGACATCGGCCGGGCGAGCAGCAGGAGCACCAGGCCGACGGCGAGGGCGGGCAGGATCGCGGCGGGCAGCTCGCTGGGATTGGCCAACAGGCCGAGCATGACGAACAGGCCGATCTGCGCGATCCAGCCGAGTCCCTCGGCCACCGACACGGTGGCCCGGCGGTGCGCCAGCCGGGCGTTGCCCAGGAGCAACGCGGCGAGGTACGCGGCGAGAAAGCCACTGGCCTGAGCGAGCCCCGCGGCGGCGAAGGCCAGGATGCCGCAGGAGAAGGTGGCGATCGGGTAGAGGCCGGAGGCGGGCAGGGTGAGCCGACGCAGGAACCACACTCCGGCGATGCCGATCACGATGCCGATCGCGCCACCGACGCCGAGCTGATAGATCATCTGGACCAGCAGTTCCAGCGGACTGGTGACGGTCAGCCCGGTGGCGCTCAGGGCGAGGACCAGGATGACGGTGGGCGCGTCGTTGAGCCCCGACTCGGCCTCGACCAGCCCGGCCAGCCGCCGGGGCAGCGGCAGGGTACGCAGCACCGAGAAGACCGCCGCCGCGTCGGTGGAGGACACCACGGCACCCAGCAGCAGGGCCAGCTGCCACGAGACGTCGAGCAGCAGGTGCGCGCCGAGGGCGGTGACCCCGACACTTATCAGCACCCCGGCGGTGGCGAGCGCGGTCGCCGGCGCCAGCACCGGCCGGATGTCGGAGAACCGGGTGGTCAGGCCGCCCTCCACCAGGATCACCGCGAGCGCCGCCGTGCCCAGGGCCTGCGCCATGGCGGCGTCGTCGAAGCGCAGACCGAGCCCGTTCTCGCCGAGCAGCAGCCCGATACCGAGGTACGCCAGCAGCATCGGCACGCCGACCCGGGTGGCCAGCCGGGCGGCCGTGACGCTGACCAGGACGGTCGCCGCTCCGGCGATCATCAGCAGGTAGACCTGTTGCAGGGTCATCCCGGAACCTGTCCCAGTCGCCGTCGACCCATGCTTCCGCTCCCTCACGCTCGCGCCCGGTGCGGGGTACGACGCCGACACCCGCCCCCACGGGCGCACAGCCGGCACGCCCGGCTCTACCAGCCGGACGGCAACCCGTGCCACGGTGTGTCCCCGCGCTCACGTTACCGGGTGAGCAGCCACCGAATGCCGAGCGTGACGGTGACGCACTGCCCGGACGATCTGCGGACCACCTGTGGGGACCGGTGCTCGACTGCGCGACCATGGCCCGGTCACGCGTACGACGACGGAGCAGACGGGAGCCGGCTCATGAGCGGCGGGACAGCACCGCAGACCGATCGACTGGAGGCGTGGGAGCGGGTCAGCGCCGCACCGCTCACCGTACTGTCCGTGGTGTTCCTGGTGGTGTACGCGGTACCGATCCTCGACCCGGACCTCAGCCCGCAGTGGCGGGCGGCCTGCTCCGCCACGACGGTCATCGTCTGGGTGCTGTTCTGGGCTGACATCCTCGTGCGGCTACGGCTGGCCACGGACCGGCGGAGATTCCTCCGGGAGCACCTGTTCGACCTCGTGGTGCTGACGTTGCCGATGCTGCGACCACTACGCGCGGTACGCCTGGTCATGGTGGTGCTGACCATCAACCGCCGTACCGAGGTGTGGGCGCGCGGCCGGCTGGCCGTCTACGTCGCCGCCACCACGGCCCTGCTGGTGCTGGTCTCCGCGCTGGCCGTGCTGGACGCCGAACGATTCGCACCGGACGCCAACATCACCGCCTTCGACGACGCGCTGTGGTGGTCGACGGTCACCATCACCACCGTCGGCTACGGCGACTTCTATCCGGTGACCACCGCCGGCCGATTCGTCGCCCTCGGTCTGATGATCGGTGGGATCGGCCTGATCGGTTTCGTCACGGGGTCGCTGGCGACCTGGATCGTCGACCGCGTCTCGGCCTCCGCCGACAAGCCGGCGGAGGTCACCGGCGACGACGTGGCGGCCCTGCGTGCCGAGATCGCCGCCCTGCGGCGGCGTCTCGATCCCGACCTGGCCGAGCACACCGGCGGGCGCCCCGACCCGGCCGAGCGGTCCGCCGACTGAACGATGCCGGCCGGAGGTGCGTGATCGGGCGTTCCGGCCTGCCGGACGGAGTTCGTCCCGGAAGATGGTGGGCGCGGCGTCCGGCCGGCCGCCGGGACGCAGGCGGCAATCCGGGCCGGCGGACGCGGATCCGGTCTTCTGATCGTCGGCGGGGTGACGGTGACGCTCGAACAGCCAGCGGGGACGTCGCGGTCCAACGAACACCACGGCATGTCCACCCACGAGGTGGTGCTGCTGCTGGAGACGGATCCGCAGCGTGGCCTCAGCGGTGCCGAGGCCGCCCGGCGGCTGGAACGCTACGGGCCCAACGTGCTGCCCGCCGCTGGCGGCGGTGGGCTGCTGCGCCGGATCCTGCGGCAGTTCCACAACCCGCTCATCTATGTGCTGATCGCGGCCGGTGTGGTCACCGCGGTCCTCGGGGAGTACGTCGACTCCGCGGTGATCTTCGCGGTGGTGCTGACCAACGCCGCGATCGGGTACGCCCAGGAGTCGCGGGCCGAGGCGGCCCTGGACAGTCTGCGCTCGATGGTGCGTACCGAGGCGCGCGTGATCCGCGACGGTGAACTACGGCCGATCTCCTCCGACGACCTGGTCCCCGGTGACCTGGTGGTGCTGGAGGCGGGCGACAAGGTGCCGGTGGATCTGCGGCTGGTCCGGCTGGCCGAACTGCGGGTCGACGAGTCGGCGTTGACGGGTGAGTCCGTTCCGGTGGACAAGCTGGAGGCGGAACTGCCGGTGGGCACCCCGGTGGCCGACCGGCGCAACATGGTCTGGTCGGGCACGCTCATCGCGGCGGGCGGCGGTGCCGGTATCGCGGTGGCCACCGGAGCCGAGACCGAACTCGGCCAGATTCACCGTCTGGTCGGCACGGCGGAGGCGCTCGCCACGCCGCTGACCCGCAAGCTGGCCCGGTTCAGCAAGGTGCTGACCGTGATCATCCTGGTGCTCGCGGCGGTGACGTTCGCGGTCGGCCTGCTCCGCGGCCAGGACGCGGTCGAGACGTTCACGGCGGCCGTGGCGCTCGCCGTCGGTGCGATCCCCGAGGGGCTGCCGGCGGCGGTCACCATCACCCTGGCCATCGGGGTGACCCGGATGGCCCGTCGACGGGCGGTGATCCGTCGGCTGCCGGCGATCGAGACACTCGGCAGCACGACCGTCGTCTGCTCCGACAAGACCGGGACCCTCACCGAGAACCAGATGACGGTCCGCGCGCTGTGGACCCCGGACGCCGAATTCGAGGTGACCGGGTCCGGCTACCGGCCGGAAGGGGAGGTCCGCGACGACGGCCGGGGCGGCGAGGCACTGCGCTGGTCCCTGCTGGCCGGTGCCGGATGCAACGACGCACGGGTACGCGAGGAGGACGGCGAGTGGCTGCTGGCCGGCGATCCGACCGAGGGTGCGATGCAGGTGGTGGCGGCCAAGGTCGGGATCGATCACGGTCGGCTGTCGGCGGACTATCCCCGTCGGGACACCATCCCCTTCGACTCGAAGCGGCAGTACATGGCGACGTTGCACGACGAGCGCGCCACGGGGCGGACGGTGGTCCTGGCAAAGGGCGGCGTCGAGCGGATCGTGTCGATGTGTCGGGGGGAGATGGGCGCCGACGGTCAGATCCGCCCGCTCCGCGCCGAGGCCGCCCTGCGGGCCGCCGAGGATCTGGCTGCCCAGGGGCTGCGGGTGCTGGCCACCGCCGTACGACCGCCGGACGGCCCGGACGACGGCTTCGACGAGGTCGCGCTGCCCGGCACCCTGGTCCTCACCGGGTTGCAGGCCATGCTCGACCCGCCCCGCGGCGCGGCGGCCCCGGCGGTGCGGGCATGTCATTTCGCGGGGATCGACGTCAAGATGATCACAGGGGATCATGCGGCGACCGCCGGCGCCATCGCCGGCCGGCTCGGGCTGCTCGACGCCGACCGACCGGACCGGGTGGTCACCGGCACGGATCTCGACGAGTTGCCCGCCGAGGGGTTCGCCGAGGCGGTGGACCGGGCCGCCGTCTTCGCCCGGGTCTCCCCGGAACAGAAACTCCGGCTGGTGGAGACGCTCCAGCAACGCGGCCACGTGGTCGCGGTGACCGGCGACGGGGTCAACGACGCCCCCGCGTTGCGGCAGGCGAACATCGGCATCGCCATGGCCCGCTCCGGGACCGAGGTGGCCAAGGAAGCAGCCGACATGGTCCTCACCGATGACGACTTCGCCACCATCGAGGCCGCGGTGGAGGAGGGTCGGGGGGTCTTCGACAACATCACCAAGTTCATCGTCTGGACGCTGCCGACGAATCTCGGCGAAGGGCTGGTGGTACTGGTCGCCATCGTGCTGGGGGCCACCCTGCCGCTGCTGCCCACCCAGATCCTCTGGATCAACATGACCACCGCCGTCCTGCTCGGCCTGATGCTGGCCTTCGAGCCGAAGGAACGCGGCATCATGCGTCGGAAGCCCCGTGACCCGGCCCGGCCGCTGCTGACCGGTGCGCTGGTGCTGCGGATCCTGCTGGTGGCCGCGCTGCTGGTGGCCGGCGCGTGGTGGGTGTTCCAGTGGGAGCGGTCCAACGGCGCCGACGTCGCGCAGGCGCGTACCGCCGCCATGAACGTCTTCGTCGTGGTCGAGACGTTCTACCTGTTCAGCTGCCGGTCACTGACCCGTTCGGCCTGGCGGATCGGCTTCTTCACCAACCGCCTGCTGTTGCTCGGCGTGGCCGCGCAGGCGCTCTGCCAACTCGCCATCACGTACCTGCCACCAATGAACGCGATCTTCGACACGGCGCCGATCGGGCCGGACGTGTGGTTGCGCATCCTGGCCGTCGGGGCGGTCTCCGCGGTCGTGGTCGGCGTCGACAAGCGACTGCGCCACACCCTCGGCTGAACGGTCCCGCTTCGGCCGGCTCCCGGCGATCGCGGGACCGCGCCGGGTTCAGGCCTACATCGTCTCGGCGAGGGTGACGCCGACGAACGCGGCACCCAGCGCGGCGACGACGCTGACGATGGCGTTGAGCAGCGCGGGGAGACGGGCACCGTCCTCGAATAGCCGGACCGTCTCGTAGCCGAAGGTCGAGTAGGTGGTCAGCGCACCGCACAGACCGACGCCGAGCAGGGCGACCAGGGAACCGGGCACCGCGCCCACGGCGGCCCCACCGATCAGGACGCCGAGCAGCAGCGAGCCGATCACGTTGACCACGAGGGTGCCCCACGGAAAGGCGGAGCCGTGACGTGCCTGCACCGCCCGGTCGACGAGGTAGCGCAGTGGTGCGCCGACAGCGGCGCCGAGCGCCACCAGGATGACGGTCATCCGGCGCTCCGGTTCCGGTCCCCGCCGGTCGCCCGCCGGGTCAGGATCACGCCCAGCCGGACGGCCACGAGGGCGGCGACGAGGGTACCGGCGAGGTACAGCAGGCCGGTCCGCACCGCGCCGGCCGCCACCGCCTGCTGCACCTCGACGGCGTACGTCGAGAAGGTGGTGAAGCCGCCGAGCACGCCGACGCCGAGGAAGGGCCGGGCCAGTCGGTGGGCGGTCCACGCCTCGGTGATGAGCACCATCAGCGCCCCGATGAGCAGGCAGCCGGAGACGTTGACGGCGAAGGTGGCCCACGGAAAGCCGCGCGGCGGATGCGGGAAGGTCACGGTCAGCCCGTACCGTGCCAGCGCGCCGACCATCCCGCCGCCGGCGATCGCGGCGAGCAGGCTGGTCGTCCCGCCCCGCAGTTCCGCGCGCTGACGCGGAACACCGAGATCGACGTCCGGATCGACGGGCGGTCGCTGCGCTCCCACGGTCACCCCCTACCAGTACGCGTGGGCCCTGGCAGGGACCGTTGGCGGCGGGTGCTGCGGTTGTCCCGTACCGGCGGGATGGCGGGCCCACCGCCACGGACACCTCGGTGGATGGCCCGTGCAGAGGATAACGCCGCTCGCTGGACGTCGACGCAGGGTGCGGCGCACCCGCCGACGGTAGGGTGCGGCGGGTGACCGTGCTGCGTTCCGTCCTGCTGTTCGCCCTGGCCGCGATCGCCGAGATCGGCGGGGCCTGGTTGGTGTGGCAGGGTTGGCGGGAGCACCGGGGGCTGTGGTTCGTCGCCGCCGGGGTGCTCGCCCTGGGCGCGTACGGCTTCGTCGCCACCTTCCAGCCCGACCCGAACTTCGGCCGCATCCTGGCCGCGTACGGCGGGGTTTTCGTCGCCGGCTCGCTGGCCTGGGGAATGATCTTCGACGGCTTCCGTCCGGACCGCTGGGACCTCACCGGTGCCGCGATCTGCCTATTCGGCGTCGCCGTCATCATGTACGCCCCGCGCGGTGCCTGACGTCGCGGAGCATGTCCGCCGGCTGCCGGAGTTCGCCGAGCGGCGGTGACCGGACCGGCCGGGCGGGTCGGCGCGCCGACAGGGCTGGACCTCGGTCGCATCGACGGTGACTATAGGTAGCTGGTCGAATGCTCCTGGCTACGACCGGCGGCCGTCCCGCTCGGTACCGCAGTGCCACCACCCGGCCGGAGATCGCGGCCACGTTCCCGGACCAGGAGGTGTGCCATGGCCGCCACGTCGACCCGACGTCGTGACCGAGCGGAACAGGCCGGGTCGACGGCCGGGGAGTCGGTGCTCCCCGAGATGCGGGCCATGTGGTGGGAGACGGGCATGCGGGCGCGGACCCAGGCCGGTCTGCTCGCCGTCTTCGCCGAACTGCCCCGGCTGATTTGGGCGGCCCTGCGGATCAGCTGGCGGGCCGACCGGCTGCGCACCTCGGTGGTCGCCGTGGCGACGGTCGGTGCCGGCGTGATGTCGGCGTTCGGGCTGCTCGCTACGCAGCGGGTGCTGGTGGAACTGTTCGCCGGTGGGCCGACCCGGGAGAAGGTGGTGGCCGCGCTGCCGGCGCTGGCGGTGCTGGCAGCCGCGACGGCGACGCGCTCCGGCATGGCGATCGCCACCGGTTACGCCCTGAACGGGCTGACGCCCAGGGTCAGCCGCGAGGTGGAGCGCGGGCTGTTCGAGGTGACCACGGCGGTGCGGCTGGAGGCCTTCGACGCCGACGCCTTCGCCGACGACATGGAGCGTGCCTCGCGGGGCACCGATTCCGCGGTCGACCTGGTGCCCGCCTCGATGAACCTGCTCGCCGGGCTGGTGGGGGTGGTCGCGGTGACCGTGGCCGTGGCCGTGATCCATCCGCTGCTGCTGCCGGCGCTGCTGGTCGCGACCGTGCCGAACGCGTGGGCGTCGCTGCGGGCGGGGCACCTGCGGTACCAGACGTACATCGCCGGCTCGGTGCGGCGACGCCGGATGTGGTTGCTGCACCGGCTGATGGCTGAACGGGCCTCGGCACCGGAACTGCGCTCGTACGGCCTGCGCCGGTTCCTGCTGGACCAGTACGACCGGGTGATGGCGGTGGAGACCGACATCGAGCTGGCCCTGGCGCGTCGGGTGACCACGACGGTCACGGTGGGCTCGATGATCGGGGGCGTCGCCACCGCCGTGGTCTACGTGCTGCTCGGGCTGCTGCTCGTCGACGGCCAGATTCCGCTCGCGGCGGCGGCCACCTGTGTGATCGCGGTGCAGGCGGCGCAGCGTTCGTTGGCCGTGGTGACCTTTCAGATGGACCGCGTCTACACCGAGGGCCAGCACTTCCGGGACTACACCGGGTTCATGACCCGCGCCGCCACCTATCTTCCGGAGGAGGCGGTGGCGGCCGCACCCGACCGGCTTCGGGTGCTGACCGTGGAGGCGGTGAGCCTGCGTTACCCGGATCGCGATGTCCCGGCGGTGGATCGCGTGACGTTGGCCGTCGAGGCGGGGCAGACGGTGGCCTTCGTCGGGGAGAACGGATCCGGCAAGAGCAGCCTGGCCGCGATGATCGCGGCCCTGCGTACGCCCAGCGACGGGGTGATCCGTTGGAACGGGCGGCCCCTGTCCGAGCTGGACCGCGACGAGTTGCGTGGTCGCATCGCCGTGGTCACCCAGGAGTACCACAAGTGGCCGTTCACCGCCGCCACGAACATCGCCATCGGGGACATCGACACCGAGGCCCGGCAGGACCGGATCGAGGCCGCCGCCGCCCGGGCGGTCGCCGACGAGATGATCCGCGAGCTGCCGCACGGGTACGAGACGCTGCTCGACCGCACGTTCGCCAAGGGGCAGGACCTCTCCGGCGGCCAGTGGCAGCGGATCACCGCGGCCCGTGGTTTCCTCCGCGACGCCGAGCTGCTGGTGATGGACGAGCCGTCCTCGGCGCTCGACCCACGGGCCGAGGACGCGCTGTTCCAGGCCATCCGCGATCGGCGCGGCCGGGCCACCACGATCCTGATCACGCACCGGCTGGCCAACGTCCGGCACGCCGACCGGATCTTCGTGCTGCACCACGGTCGTCTGATCGAGCAGGGCACCCACGACGAACTCGTCGCCGCCGGTGGCCGGTACGCCGACCTGTTCACCCTCCAGGCCGCCGGCTACGCGGAAACCGATCGCCTACCCGCGCCCCGGCAACGTCCGCACCCCCCGGCCGCTGGCTGACACCGGCCTCGGGGTTCGGGCGAAGAAGCCGCACGGTCACGTTTGCCTCGTCCGGCGACGGGAACGGCTGGGCACAGGCCGTCTCTGGCAGGACTCGGGACGGGTCGGACGCCATGTGGCCCGACGGCAGGAGCAGTAGATGAGCGAGCCCGTTTCCGACGAGCCCGTCGGCGAGCTGGAACTGGTGCACGCCTTCACCGGGCCCATGCCCACCGGCGTCAGCGTCTCGCACAGCGGTCGGATCTTCGTCAACTTTCCCCGCTGGGGCGACGAGGTGCCCGCCACCGTGGTCGAGCTGCGCGACGGCGCCGAGGTGCCGTACCCGGACGAGCGGTGGAACCGGCCGGCCGGCGACGACGACCCGGGTGCCTTCGTCTCGGTGCAGAGCGTCGTGGTCGACCCGGTAGACCGGCTCTGGGTGCTCGACACCGGCAGCCCGATGTTCCAACCGACGCGACCGGGTGGCCCCAAACTGGTCCGGATCGACCTGGGCAGCGACACCGTCGCCCAGGTGATCACCTTTCCGCCAGACGTGGCGCTGCCCAACACGTACCTGAACGACGTGCGCTTCGACCTGCGGCGCGGCGAGGCGGGCCTCGCGTACATCACCGACTCCGCGGTCGCCGGGCCGAACGGGATCATCGTGGTCGACCTGGCCACCGGGACCTCCTGGCGACGGCTGCACGACCATCGGTCGACCAAGGCGGAGCCACTGTCCCGTTTCCGGCCGGTGGTGGAGGGCAGGCCCCTCCTGCAACGACCGGCCGACGGGCCGCCGAGTCCGTTGACGATCGGCGCGGACGGGATAGCCATCTCCGCCGACGGTTCCCGACTCCACTACTGCCCGTTGGCCTCGCGCCAGTGGTACAGCGTGGCCACCGACGCGCTCGCCGACGTCTCGACCAGCGCGGACGAGGCCGCCGCGACGGTGATCCACGAGGGCGACAAGGGCACCGGCTCGGACGGTCTGGAGGCCGATGACGTCGGGCGGATCTACCTCACCGCGTACGAGCACAACGCGGTGCTGCGGCGACGTCCGGACGGCGAGTACGAGACGGTCGTCCACGATTCGCGGCTGCTCTGGCCGGACACCCTGTCGGTGGCGGTGGACGGGCACCTCTACGTCACCGCGAACCAGTTGCACCGGCAGCCCAGCTTCCAGCGGGGCCGGGATCTGCGCCGTAAGCCGTACGCGTTGTTCCGGACCCGGATCGACGCCGGCCCGGTGCTGCTGCGCTGAGCCCGCCCGGGTCGCGGGCCGTCAGCCCCGGTACGGCTTCACCGCGCCGGATCGCTGCCGGTACGGCTCACCGCGTCGGATCGCTGCCGGTGGACCGGCGCCGCAGCAGGAGCACCGCCGCGGCGGCCATCAGAGCCAGCACGATCCCGCCGCCGGCCAGCAGTGCCGTCGTGCCGGGACCGTCGGCGGAGCCACTCGCGACCGGACTGGTCGAGGCGGTCGGTTCGGCGCTCGGGGTGGCCGACGGGGCCGGTGCCGGCTCGCTCGCCACCGGGCTGGGGCTCGGTTCGGCGGTGGCCGTCGGGTCGGCGACGGTGAACTTGTACGACCCCTGCACCGGGTGTCCGTCTTTGGAGACCACCCGGTACGCGACGGTGTAGACACCGTTGGCCAGCGGCGTGTCGACGGTGACGGTGCCCTTGGTGCCGCTGACCTCCGGCTCGCCGGTGGTCACCTGCTGCTTGTCGGCGTCGCTGAGGGTGATCGTGGTGAACGACGGGTTCAGCTTCTGCAGGAACTCCAGGGTGATCCTGGTCGGTGCCTTCTTCAGCTCGGCGTCCTGTGCGGGAGTGGCCTTGCGCAGCACGTTGTGGGCGTACGCCGGGGAGACCGGCCCGAGCAGCAGGGCGGTGGCGGCCAGCGCGGCGGCGAGGGCGGCGGCGAGCGGCCGATGCGGGTGGCGGGACATGGCGGTCATTCTCCTCGTCAGTCGAGCAGTTGCTGACCGACCCAACCACCTTCCGGGCAGCCGGGCGGGACGGCGAAGACGGCGGAGCCGATCGGGGTGGTCCACTCGTTGAGCAGGTCCCGTTCGGCGAGCCGCCGCTGGATGGGCAGGAACTGGGTGGCGATGTCCGCCTGATACGCCGCGAAGATCAGCCCACTGTCCGCGGTGCCGTCGGCGGCGGGCACGCCGTCGTAGTTGTAGGGACGGCGCAGGATCCGGAACCGGTCGTCGGTGACGTGCGCCCGGGTGAGGTGGGAGAAGTCCGGGATGACCGTGAGCCCGTCGGGGCCGAGGGCGGCGAAGTCGGGCTCGTCGTGTTCGCGCGTGCCGGTCAGCGGAGCACCGCTGCCCAGCCGCCGACCGACGGCCAGTTCCCGGTCGGTGCGACCGAGCAGGTCCCAGGTCTCCAGGTTCATGCTGATCCGCCGCACCACCAGGGTGGTGCTGTCCCGCAGCCAGTCCGGCCCGTCGGTGACCCAGACCGCCGTCTCCACCGGTGCACCGGGCTTCGGGTTGGCGGTGCCGTCGAGTTGGCCGAAGAGGTTGCGCTGCGTCCGGCCCGGCTCGGCGCCGGCCGCCCGCCGGAAGCCCTGCTGGACCCAGCGCACGATGGCGAAGGGCCGGCTGTCCTTGACCAGGACCCGCTGGGCGTGTGCCACGGTGATCGGATCGTCGGCGCAGATCTGCACCAGCAGATCCCCACCGGACCAGCGGGGTTGCAACCGGTCGATGCGGAACGCAGGCAGGTCGACCACGGAGGGCGGGCGGCGGTCGTCGAGATCGGCGGCGGCGTACAGGCCCGGTCCGAAACCGAAGGTGACCGTGAGCCGGGCCGGCAGCAGCCCCAACTCGGGTTCGGTGTCGGCGAGTGCGGGTCGACCCTGGGTGAGGCGGGCGGCGTCGTCGGAGAGCAGTCGCAGCAGCCGCCCGAGGCCGGCCCGGTCGGTGCCGGGGCGCAGGGTGAAGGCGACGAACGCGGCATGTGCCTGTGGCTCGTCGACGATCCCCGCCTGCCGTACGCCGTGGAACGGTTCGACAGCCTCGCCGACACCCGCCACCAGCGTCCGCTCCGGCGGACGTCCCGCTGGCTCGCTGCGGGCGGTGGCCACCGCGGCGGCCCCGACGACCGTGCCACCGGCGGCCAGCGCGCCGCCGGTGAGCAGGCCGCGCCGGCTCACCGGCCGGCTGGTGGGCCTCACGGTGCCGGGCTGTGGCTCGTCGGCATGTCCGGCATCGGCTCGCCATGCCCGGGGGCGTAGCTCTCCTGCGCCCCGGTGAACGGCTTGGCGACCGCGCGGAACGTCTGGGTCCGCCCGTCGGCGAAGCTGAGCGTGAAGGCCAGCTCGTCACCGGCCCGTACCGGCTTGGCGAGGTCCATCAGCATCAGGTGGTCGCCGCCCGGTTCCAGCTTGTACTCGCTCTTCGCCTTGATCACCACGCCACCCTGCTTGGCCCGCATCACCATCTTCCCGTCCGCCATCGCCATCTCGTGCAGCTCCATCGGGGAGACCTCGGTGGTGGCACCGGTGATCGTGATGTCGGTGTCGCTGTCGTTGACAAGCGTGGCGAACGCCGCCGTCATCCCCTCGTCCGCGGCCTTCACCCACGGATCGCGTACGCCCAGCACGCCGGCCTCGACGGTGACTGCGGTGGACGCGCTGGCGGATGGCGTGGGCGCGGTCGACCCGTCCTGCGACGACGCGCAGGCGGCCAGGGACACGCTGAGCGCGGCCCCGGTGAGCAGGGCCGCCGGGCGCAGGAACCGGCGAGGCAGGACGCTGGGCATGAGTTTCCCCTCGAAGATCGATGTCATGAGCTTGGTCGGCCGGTGCCGCCCGGAAGTTCCGCCCGCCCTGGTTGCCCAGGTCACTCGCGTCCTGTGGTGGCCGCTGGCGGAGCGGCTACAGTTCCGCCGTGGCCCGGCGACAGCAGGTACGGACGTGGTCCCCCGCGCTCAGCGGGATCACCGAGGTGCTGCACGCGCGGTTCACCGACCACGCCTACCCGATGCACACCCATGACAGCTGGGCGCTGCTCGTGGTCGACGAGGGAGTCGTCCGGTACGACCTGGATCGCCACGAGCACGGCGCGTTCCGGCAGGTGGTCACGCTGCTGCCGCCGAACGTGGCGCACAACGGCTCCCCCGTCACCGCGCAGGGGTTCCGCAAACGGGTGCTCTATCTCGAATCCGGGCAACTCGACGAACGCCTTTCTGGCCGGGCGGTGGACCGACCGACCTTCGACGACGAAGCCCTGCGCCGGCGGATCGATCTGCTGCACGCGCGGCTGACCGAGCCGGGTGACGAGTTCGCCGCCGAGGTGCATCTCGCGCTCGTCACCGAGCGGCTGCGGGCGGGACTGGCCCGCGGTACGCCCATGGTCACATCGCGGCGGGATCCACGGATCGCGCAGCGGCTACATGACCTGATCGACGAGCGTTTCGTGGTGGGGCTGACCCTGGCGGAGGCCGCCGGACTGCTGCACGCCCACCCGACCCACCTCGTGCGGGCCTTCTCCGCGGCCTTCGGTATCGGCCCGCACCAGTATCTGATCTCCCGCCGGGTGGATCTCGCCCGACGACTGCTGCGCGAGGGCGTACCGGCCCGGGAGGCCGCCGCCACCGCCGGCTTCCACGACCAGCCGCATCTGAGTCGACACTTCAAGCGGATCCTCGGCTTCACCCCCGGCCAGTACACCCACCACCGCCGGTTCACGGGTGCATCCGGGCACCTTTGAGGATCTTGTCCACGGCGTTCTTCGGGCCGTAGACGGCCAGCCCGGCGAGGTCGAGGTGGTCACGGCCGACGGCGCGCACCGCCGCCCGGTTGTCCCGGTCGTTGCCGGTCCGGAACAGGTCCGAGGTGAAGACGGCCAGCGGCAGCCCGCGGGTCACGGCGCGCTGGTGGGCGGCGGTCACCGTCTCCTTCGTACCGGCGAACACCAGCACGGGCTGCCGGAACATGGGCAGGTAGGGCGTGTCGTCCGCGTCGGCGTACGGCTGGCCGATCACCTCGGGCACGGCCTGACCGATGCCGCTGACCAGGAACGCGGTCATGTTGAGTCGCTGCCAGGTAGGCAGGTCGTCGCGGAGCAGGACCGCGATCTTGGTGTCGAAGCGTACGGGCTCGGTGAGGGTTTCCATGCTGCCGAGTCTGGGCCGGCAGCCGCGCCGGGGTCTTGTACGAAACTGCCCTGACGCGTGCTCAGTCCGGTGGGCGCAGTTCGACGCGACGCAGCAGTTGGGCGTTGAGCGCGACCACGATGGTGGAGCCCGACATCAGCACGGCGGCGACCGCCGGACTCAGCGCCACGCCGGCCCAGGCCAGGACTCCGGCGGCGAGCGGTAGCGCGACCACGTTGTAGCCGGCGGCCCAGGCCAGGTTCTGGAGCATCTTCCGGTAGGTGGCCCGGGACAACCGGATCACGCCGCTCACGCCGCGCGGGTCGGACGAGGCGAGCACCACTCCGGCGGACTCGATGGCCACGTCGGTGCCGGCGCCGATCGCGATGCCCACATTCGCCCGGGCCAGGGCAGGTGCGTCGTTGACCCCGTCGCCCACCATGGCGACCCGCAGCCCGCGTCGCTGCAGTCCGGTCACGGTGTCGTCCTTCTCCGCCGGGAGCACCTCGGCGAAGACCTCGTCCTCTCCGGTACGGAATCCGAGGTCGGCGGCGACCGCCTCGGCGACCGGACGCGCATCCCCGGTGATCATCATGATCTTCCGGATGCCCTGTTCCCGCAGGTCGGCGATGGCCTGTCGGGCCTCCGGCCGAACCTGGTCGGCCAACGTGAGGGCACCGAGGACGTCAGCGTGGTCGTCGCGGAGCCGCAGCAGGTAGAGCACCGCCGCGCCCCGACGTGACCAGTCGTGCCGGTGCTCGTCGAGGTCGTCCGGCACGGTGACGTCGAGTTCCCGTAGCAGCGCCGGGCCGCCGACGGCGTAGGTCACTCCGTCCACCTCGGCGCGTACCCCACGGCCGGTCATCGAATGGAAGCCGGAGGCCGCCCGCCTGTCGTGCTGGTCGGCGGCGGTCACGATCGCCCGGGCGAGAGGGTGCTCGCTGTCGGCCTCCACCGCCGCCGCGATGGCGAGTACGTCCCGTTCGGTCGAGCCGCCGGTGGCGGCTACGTCGGTGAGGACGTGCTCGCCCCGGGTCAGGGTGCCGGTCTTGTCGAACAGCACCGTGTCGACCGTGCGCATCCGCTCCAGCGCCAACCGGTCCTTGACCAGGATGCCGCCCTTCGCGGCGACCGCCGTGGACAGCGCGATGACCAGCGGAATGGCCAGCCCGAGCGCGTGCGGGCAGGCGATGACCAGCACGGTCACCGTCCGTACGACCGCCTCGTCCACATTGCCGAGCAGCGACCAGACCGCGAGGGTCAGCACGGCGGTCGCGGTGGCGATGTAGAACAGCCAGGCGGCGAACCTGTCGGCCAGCACCTGCGCCCGGCCGCTGGACTGCTGGGCCTCGCTCACCAACCGTTGGATGCCGGCCAGCGCGGTGTCGTCGCCGACCGCCTCGATCCGTACCCGTAGCGCCGCGTCGGTGGCCACCGTGCCGGCCACCACCCGGTCGCCGGTGGCGCGGGCCACCGGCCGGGACTCACCCGTGATCATCGACTCGTCCATCTCGGCGCGACCGTCGACCACGGTGCCGTCGGCCGGCACCCGGGCACCCGGACGGACCAGGACCACGTCACCGACGCCCAGTTCGGCCACCGGCACCCGCTGCGGTGCCCCGTCCGGGTCGAGCCGCTCGGCGTCGTCGGGCAGCAGCGCGGCGAGCGCCGACAGGGCACCCCGGGCCTGGCCGATCGCCTTCATCTCCTGCCAGTGACCGAGCAGCATGATGGTCACCAACGCCGCGAGTTCCCACCAGAAGTCCAGGTCGAAGGCGCCGAACGAGGTGGCCAGCGATGCCACGTAGGCGACCGTGATCGCCATCGCGATCAGCAGCATCATGCCCGGCGCCCGGTCCCGGATCTCACGCACCGCTCCCTGGAGGAAGGGCCAGCCGCCGTAGCCGAAGACCACCGTGCCGAGCACCGGCCCGACCAGACCGATTCCGGAAAAGTCGAGTTCGTAGCCGAGCCAGTCCATCACCATGTGGCTGGTGGCCACGATCGGCACGGTCAGCGCCAGGCTGAGCCAGAACTTGCGGCGGAACGCCGCCGGATCGTGCCCGGCGTGCTTGTCGTGCCCGCCGTGCCCGTGCTGATCCGGATGGTTTCTCGTGTCGACGTGGGCCATGTCATCGCCTCCCGGCCCTACCATATACCCCCTAGGGGTATATGCAACCACTTAACAAGATCAAGCCAGATCTCGCCTCGCCCGTTCCTCTATTGGTTCACGACGATCGGTCGAACAAGTTTCGCTTTCGTGTTTTCGGTTCATGTCCGAGACGTCAGTCAGCCCGTCGACGGGCGATAAGGGATCTAGAGGTGAACCGATACATCGTGGTAGGAATGGCGCTCTGACGTGGGCAGGCATGCCCACCCTCCACCATGTAGCCGGCGTGGACGCCGGTTCCTGCTGAGATCAACGTCGATGAGGCAAGGGGGCGGAGTACGCCGGTGACACGTGCTACAGCGGCAGCCGCGGTGCGTACCCATGCCGAAGCGCGCCGGGGGTGGCTGGCCCGGGGCAGCATCGTCCGCCTGCTACGGCTGCTGGTCGCCGTACCACTGATCGCCGTGGTGGCGTTCGCCGGCCTGGCCCTTGAGGGCACCGTTCGGCAGGTGCTCAACGCGGGCACCGTGCACGACGTCGTCACACTGTCCACCCAGGCCGGTGCGCTGGCCCGCGCCCTGCAGGCCGAACGGGTGATCGCGGCGGTCGAAGTGACCACCCAGAGTCAGGCCGCCAGCGCCACCTTCGACGACCAGGTGGCGAAGACCGACGCCGAGATCGTCGAGTTCCAACGACGTCGGGCCGAGGTGTCGGCCGGGAACTCGGCCCTGCAACGGATCGACGCCGGTCTGACGGCGCTCGGCTCGGTACGCGAGCAGGTCCGTTCGAGCCCCCGGGCAACCCTGTCCGCGATCGCCTTCAGCTACCGGATCCTCGTCGCGGACCTGCTCACCTTCCGCGCGTCGGTGGCCACCGACACCTCGACGAACATCGCCGAAGACGTCCGGGCCGCGGTGGCGGTCTCCGAGGCAGGCGAGGCGATCGGTCAGCTTCAGGTGATCGTGCTGCGCAGCCTCGCCGGAGGTGAACTGACCCCGGCCGGGCAGCAGGAGATCGTCGGTGCCCAGGCCCGGTATGCCGAGGCCACCAACGCCTTCCTGGCCCTCGCCGAACCAGGCTGGGCGGCCAGCTGGGAGCAGATCGGCACCGATCCTCAGGTCGTCGCCGCGCAACGGCTTCAGGATCAGGTGGGTCGGACACTTCCCGGCGGCCGGCTCGCCGTCGACGCGGATGACTGGGTCGAGGCCACCGACGGCTGGGTCAGCCAGATGTTCCGGATCCAGAGCGACGTGGATGCCGCCGTCGCCGACCGGGTGTCGACGGAGCGGGGGCAACTGCTGCGTGACGCGCTGCTCCAGGGCGTCGGCATCTTCCTGGTCCTGGCGCTCACCGCCGTCCTCACCGGTGTGGTGGCGCGCCGGATCACCCGCCGGCTGCGGTCCCTGCGCAACACGGTGACCAAGGTGGCGTACGACCGGCTTCCGGCCGTCGTCCGGGAACTCAGCGCGGCCCCACCGGGCAGCGTGCAGCCCGACGAGGTGGCGGACCGTTCCGTCTCGGAATTCCGGATCACCGGTTCCGACGAGATCGCCGAGGTGGCCACCGCGACCCGGGCCCTGCACCGGGAAGCGGTCCGGATCGCCGGCGAGCAGGCGGTGATGCGGGCCAACATCGCGGAGATCTTCGTCCACCTCTCCCGGCGTGAGCAGCGGCTGGTGGACGCGATGCTCGCCCAGGTCGATGACGTGGAACGCGACGAGGCCGACCCCGAACGTCTCCAGCAGTTGTACCAACTGGACCATCTCGCGACCCGGATGGCCCGGATCAACCAGAGCCTGCTGGTGCTCGGTGGTTCCGGCATCTCCCGGGTACGTCAGGAACCGGTCCCGCTCGACCATGTGATCCAGGCCGCGCTGTCCCAGATCGAGCACTACACCCTGGTCCGGATCGGCACGGTGGACAAGGAGCTGGCAATCGCCGGCAACGCGGTCGACGAGATCGTGCACCTGGTCGCCGAACTGCTGGACAACGCGACCGGATACTCCCCGCCGGACGCGGAGGTGCTGGTCACCGGGCATGCACTCACCGACCGGGCGATCGTGCAGGTGGTCGACCAGGGGGTCGGGCTCTCCCCGCAACGGTGCGCGCAGTTGAACGCGGCACTTGCCAACCCGTCGTCGGTCGACGTGTCGGGCGTGCGAGCCATGGGTCTGACCGTGGTCGCCCGCCTCGCCGCCCGGCACGCGGTGAAGGTCGAGCTACGACCCGGACCAACCGGCGGCACGGTGGCCGAGATCGCTCTGCCGGCGCCGATCGTGGTACGCCGACCGGCGCAGCAGCTACCGGCGGTGGAGCCCGAACTAAGCCGAGGCCGACCCTCCGCCGCCGGGAGACGTCCGGCCGTGGCCTCGGCGAGCCGCGCCAACGTCCCGGTGGCCGGTCCCGACAACCAGGTGCCGAGCGCCGGGCGGATCCCGGCCGGTGTCGGCACGGCCGGCGCGGTACGGGCGAGCGCGCCGGCACCGACCGGCTCGGTCGCCCCACCGGTGCCCGCACCGTTGTTCCAGCCGGCAGCACAGCCCCAGCCCACCGCGGTGGGCCTGCCGGCCGGGCCGACGGTGAACGGCTGGTTCAAGACTGCCTTCGACGGCGACTCGGTGGCCGTCATCTGGCCGGTCGATGACGGTGAGAAGTGGGCGACCGCCACTCCGGCGCCCGCCACTCAGGTCGGTCTGCCGCGCCGGGTCCCGCAGCCGCACCTCGTACCCGAGGCACAGAAACCGAGCGCGGACCCGCGGCGGAAGCTGGACCCGGCCGCCGTGTCGGCGGCGATGTCGGCCTACGCCAAGGGCGTCGCCGGACGCCGGTCCACCACCTCCTTCTGACGCTGACCGTCCACCCCCTCCCCGATCTGGAGCGACGTCGTGACAAGCCCGAACGACCTGAGCTGGCTGTTGCAGAACTTCGTGAACCGTACTCCTGAGGTCAGTCATGCCCTCGCCATCTCCACCGACGGGCTGGTCCTGGCGCACAACCACAGCCTGCCCCGGGACCGGGCGGATCAGCTCGCCGCCACCGGCAGCGGACTGATCGCCCTGCTCGTCGGGGCTGCCCGGTTCTTCCAGGCGGGCTCGGTGATCTCCAACGTGACCCAGATGGACGGCGGCTTCATGTTCTGCATGTCGTTCAGCGACGGGGCCTCGCTGCTCGTGCTGGCGTCCCCGGTCTGCGACGTGGGTCAGGTCTCGTACGAGATGACCGACCTGGCGAACCGGATGGGTGAGGTGCTGACCCCGGCGGTGCGGTCCCAGTTGCTGGGGATGCTGTGAACGCCAGCCACCCCGCCCGTCGGCTCGTCGCGGCCCTGCTGACCGGCGTACTGGTCGCCGCCACCGCCGCCTGTGACGGCGGGTCGGAACCGCAACGTCAGACCATCCGGATCGGAATGATCACCGCCCTGGCCGGGTCGCTCGAGGCACCCGGCTCCGAGCTGCGCGACGGCTTCCAGCTCTACCTGGACATGCGCGGCCGGCAGTTGGGCGGCCATCCGGCGGAGCTGATCGTCGCCGACGAGGGTTACGAACGCGACGTGACAGTCGAGTCCGCCACGAAACTGCTGGAGCAGGATCGCGTCTCGGCGATCACCGGCATCATCAACGGCGGCAGCGTGGCCGCCATCCTGCCGCTCATCGACAAGCACAAGGTTCCGCTCGTCGGCGCCCTGGGGCGGCCGGCGCTGACCGACGTGACGTACATCTGGCACACCAACCTGATCTCCGTTGAGCCGGGTGTGGCCATGGCACCGTTCGTCAAGCAGGAGGTGGGGCAGGGCCGGGTCTACACCATCGGGCCGGACTTCCAGAGCGGTCGCGACGAGTTGCGCGGATTCGTCGACACGTTCACCGACCTCGGTGGCCGGTTGGCCAACCCCGGTGGCAAAGCCGTCTTCAGCCCGTTCCCGGTCACCGAGGACTTCAGGCCGTACCTGGACGAGATCGCCGAGTCCGGCGCCGACGCGGTCTACTGCTTCTTCGACGCGCAGAACGCCATCACCTTCGTCAAGCAGTACGCCGCGTCCCCCGTCGCCGACCTGCCGCTCTACGCGGCGGGCTTCGTGACCGAGCCGGCGAGCCTGGTCGAGCAGGGCGACGCGGCCGAGGGCATCTACAACGGCCTGAACTACTCACCCGACCTCGACAACGCGGCCAACCGGGAATTCGTCGCCGCCTGGAACGCGGCCTACCCGGGCCGGGTACCCACCTCGATCGTCATGGCGTCGTACGACGCGGCAGCCGTGCTGGATCGGGCGATCGCCGCAGCGGGTGTGAACCCCACCCCGGAGCAGATCAACGCCGCGATCGCCGGCCTCGGGCAGCTCAACAGCCCCCGTGGGCCCTGGCAGTTCGCGAAGTCCACCCACGCGCCGATTCAGAAGTGGTACCTGCGCCAGGTCCGCCGCGACGGCCGGGCACTGACGAACGTCGTCGTCTCGGAACTTGCCACCCTCGGCGGCTGACCCCGGCGGTACCCGTGCAGCTCCGGCGCGGCGGGAATGCGGAGCCCTGGCGCTACCGGCTGCGTTCCACGACGTACTCGGGTAGGCCGAGCAGGAAGCGCCCGTCCTCGGTCTCGGCCGCCGGCCCCAACGCCCGCCGTCCTTCCCGGATCGCGGCGGCGGCCAGATCACGGGCGCTGCGGCGGGCGGACTCGACGCAGTCGTAGGCGAGCAACCGCCCGTGCAGCCACCGCACCTCAGCGGCTGTGCGCTGCGTTCGGGTCCGGCGTAGGAACTCCAGCAGCCGCTCGCGTTCGTCACCGGTACATCGCCGCATGAAGTCGATGAGGATCAGTGTCCGCTTGCCCTCCCAGAGATCGCCAGCGATCTCCTTGCCGTAGCGGGCGAAGTCCCCCACGAGGTTGAGCGCGTCATCCTGGATCTGGAACGCGGCACCCAGATACCAGCCGTAGCGGTCGAGCACGTCGATCGCGTCATGCTGACCGGTGGCGACGAGGATGCCGGTACGGCACGGGTAGATGCAGGTATACCAGGAGGTCTTCTTCAGACACATCCGGTAGTAGTCGTCCGCGTCGAGGTCGCACACGTTGTCCCGGATCCAGCCGACCTCGATGGCCTGCCCCTCCAACGAGTGACGCAGCATGAGTTGGGTTTCCTCGAACAGCCGCCACGCGATCCCCGAGCCGAGGGCCCGACGATTGGCGGCGAGCCGCTGCAACGCGAGCAGGTTCGTCATGTTTCCCACATTGAGGGCGACACCGACTCCGTACTCGCCGTGCAGGGTCTGTGCTCCGCGCCGCTGCTCGCTCTCGTCCTGGATGTCGTCATGGATCAGAAACGCGTTGTGGAACAGTTCGACCGTCACCGCCGCGTTGAGCCCCACCGACGGCGTGCCACCGAAGGCCCGGCAGGCCGCGAGACAGAGCGCGGCCCGCAGCCCCTTGCCCCACCGCCGCGGATACTCACTCACCAGGTCGTAGAGGTAGTGCGGTCCGCCCGACGGCACACCCGCGAGGAGCGCGTCGATCGCGAGGGCGCGATAGCGCTCCAGCATCTGGGTGACGTGACCGCCAGTCACGTCGGTGGTCCGGCTACCTGTCCGAGGGTGTGGGCTTCTGCCTGGCCTCCGGCGTGAGCCGGTCGACCAGGCCGTTCGCCATGTCCGGCACCAACCGTGCGAGGTTGAGCACGCCGTCGAGGGCGTCGTGCGCGTCCGAGGTGTACCGGCGGATCACCTCACCTCGCCGGTCGTCGGAGGTCTTCAACTGCGCGACCACGGTGTCGATGAGCGCGTGCCCGTCGGTACGGACCCGCGTCACCAACTCGTCGAACGCCTCCGGGTCCACCCGGCGGTCGGCGCTCAGCTTCTCCTCCAGCCGTCGCGCGCTGGCAATGCCCGCCGCGAGTTCCTCCTCCAGCACGCTGGCCGCATGGGTCACCGTCTCGGAGGTCTCCTCGGCCACCTTCTCGAAACGCTCGTCGCTGCGCTCACGCCCACTGCTCTGCATGAAGGAAGTGTTGGCGAACCGGAGCCCGGACGGGTAGAGGTGTGTCGAAATGGTGACTCAGAGTAGTTCGAGTCGGCCTTAGCTCCGGCGGTCAGCGGTTGAGGTACGCGGTCAGGCCGCCGAGTTCCTCGCTGGCGATGAAGACCGTCCGCACGTTGAGGATGGCTTCCTCGACGTGGCGGGGACAGCCCCACGCCGAGTCGCCCCACGAATCGGCGATCTTAATTTCAGCCGGTGCGGTGCACTCCTGGATGCCGCCGAGCTGGCAGGTCTCCGGGTGCGGGGTGGTGGCCTGCGCAGCCGCGGCGGCACGCATCTGGGCATTCAGTTCCGCGGCGACGCTGGCGCGCTGCTCGGCCTCGGCACGAAGCTCCCGCTCCGCGCGTACCGCCTTGGCGAGTGCGTCGTGGGCTGCCTTCGCGCGCGCCTCGGCGGCGAGTTTCGCCTGCTCGATGTGGTGCCGCTCGATGGCCAGTGCGGCGGTGCCAGCGAAGACCCGGGCGAGGGCAAGGTCGATGTCCTGGGGCACGCGCGGAGTGCGGTGGTACATCGCGAAGGTGCCCAGCAGGCTGCCGTCGCGGGCCAGGATCGGGGTGGACCAGCAGGCGGCCAGCCCGGCCCGCCCGGCCAGGTCGCGGAAATCGGCCCAGAAGGGATCGGTGTCGATGTCGGTGACGATCACCGATTCCCGCCGGTGCGCGGCGGTGCCGCAGGATCCGACCCCCTCACCGGTGGCGATCCCGTCGATGGCCTCGTTGTAGAAGTCCGGGAGGCTGGGCGCGGCACCATGACGCAGGTGCCGACCGTCGGGGTCGGCGAGCAGCACGGAGACGAGCATCTCCTGCGGGGCGAGCTGCTCGATACAGCGCGCCATCCCGTCGAGTACCTCGGTCAGCGGTGCCTGGCGGGCGATCTGCTCCAGCATGGCCCGGTGCTCGGCCATCAGCCGTTGGGCCTGCTTGACCTGGGTCGTCTCCACACCGATCACGCGGATGCCCAGCACGGTGCCGTCGGCGTCCCGGCGCGGCTCGTAGGTGAAGTCGAAGTAAGCCTCCCGCGCGTGCGGCCCGGTGCCCAGCACGACCCGAGCGTCCCGACCGGTGTAGGGCTCGCCCGTGCGATAGACCTCGTCCAGCAGGTCGATGAAGCCCTGAGCGGCCAGCTCGGGCATCACCTCGACGAGCGGTACGCCGGTTCGGGCCCGATGCTCGCCGATGGCGGCGAAGAACGCCGGATTGGCCGTCTCCACCAGGTGCTCCGGCCCCGCCAGCGCTGCGAAGACGGCAATGGACTGCCCGAACAGCGTCCGCAGATCCTCCGCTGCCTGACCTGCGCCCGCCGGATCCGCAGCAGCGCGCAGTTCACCTGGTACCGCCGTCATGGTGTCGGGTCGCCTTTCATCTGCCAGTGCCGAAGGAGCGCCGGTGGTGCACCCGTCGGGGACGGGTGCAACGGGCTGACGCCGCCGGTGCAGCGTACCGGCAGTCGATCCGGCCGGCAGCGATGGACAGCTGCCGTACGCTTCCGGAGCGATGGAACTACCCCACGGCTGCCAACTCCTCCTCGTCGCGGCCTGGCGAACCACCCTGCCGGGACCGTGACGCGCCAGCACGTCGCACCCCTAGCGAAGAGTGAGTAGGACCATCTCGACCAGGGCGTCGACGTCGGCGTCGTCCATCGGCTCGCCGGTCATGCCCATCCGGTGCAGCAGGGTTCCGACGACCACGTCGATGAAGAAGAGCACCCGCTTCTCCGGCTCGCCGAGCGCCTCCTGAAGCGCGAGCTGGTAAGGGTCCTGCAACTGTGCGGAAAGAAGCTGGCGCAGGGCGGGATCGTTCACGGCATCGGTGAACACGCCCGCGAACGCCGCGCCGATCCCGGGCTCACCGATCTTCGCCGCGATCCAACGGATCGCTGTCGACATGATCTCCTCCCGGCTGGCGCCGGTCAGTGGCGCCGGGCCGAACGCGTCGACGAGGCAGGCGGTGATCAGCGCACCCTTCGACGGCCAGCGGCGGTAGATCGTGGTCTTCGCGACGCCCGCCGCGGCGGCGATGCGGTCGACGGTGGCGTGTGCGTAGCCGAGCTGGTGGACCGTGTCGAGCGTGGCGGCGAAGACCGTGGCGTCGACGCTGGAGCGGGGACGGCCGGCCGGTCTGGTGGGTGTGGTTGCTCGGTCCATGGTCACACGATAACCAGTTATGCTACTTCCAGTATCGATACCTGAAGTATCGTAATAATGATCGAGGAGGAGCCATGAGCCACACGGTCGAGATGCGACGGCCGCCGCTGGGCGTCCGGCTGCTGCACGCCCTACGGAAGGAGCCGGACTGGCTGACGATGCCGGCCGAGGCGTTGGACGTGTTCCGCGACGCGGAGAACCGCCGGCGGGCCTCCAGCCTGGCGCGGTTGATCACCGGCTTCCCGGACCGCAGGGCCAGGATCGACTGGCAGCAGTTGACGCTGCCCGACCGGGTGCTCCAGGTCCGGGTCTACCGGTCGTCGTCCGAACGCGACGATCCGGCCGGCCTGCCGCTCGTGCTCCACGTCCACGGCGGTGGCTTCGTGGGCACAGCGGTGCAGAGCGACTGGGTCAACAGCCACCTCGCCTGTCGACTGCCCGCGGTGGTCGTGTCGGTCGAACACCGCCTCGTCGCACCCGGAGTCTCGTTGGCCGCAGCTGTCGACGACGGCTGGGACGTGCTGAACCACGTCGTGCGGCACGCCGCGCGGTGGCGAATCGACCCGACCCGGGTGGTTGTCTTCGGCGAGAGCGCCGGATCGGTGGTGGCCGCGCTGGCCGCGATCCGCGCCCGGGAGTCCGACCTGATGGTACGGGCACAGGTGCTTGTCAATCCCTGCGTCGATCTGACCTCGACGGCGTTCGACTACGCCTCGATGGACGAGCACGCCAGCAGCCCGATCCTCACCGTGCCGCAGCTGGAATTGTTCCGCCGGCTGGCCGCTCCGGAAGGAACGGACCCCCGCGCGGTGTCACCGTTGTTCGCCGGCGACCTGAGCGGGCTGGCTCCGGCGCTGGTGGTGGTGCCGACCCACGACCCGCTGGCCGATCACGGACGTACGTACGCGCGACGGCTGCGCGAGGCCGGGACGCCCGCACAGCTCACCGAACACCCCGGAGCGACCCACGCGTTCCTCAGCATGCCGGGCGTGGTGCCCCAGGCGCGGTCGGCACGGACGGAGATCGTCGCGTTCCTCCGGGACCGCCTCGCCGGATGACGGCCCGGCTGTGACGAGATGCCCGATGCTGATCGAAATGGTTCGGTCGTGCCAGGCCGGGTAGGTGACCGGTGAGCCGACGAAGGGACATCCGATGAAGGCCGTCACATGGCACAGCGTCGCCAACGGCACGGTCGACCCGGCGCAGCTGCTGACCGAGCACGAACCGATGGCCGACGTGCTTAAGGCGTACCGCGAGTTTCAGGACCGAGACCCCGGCTGGCTGAAGGTCGCCCTCGCCACCTGACCACCGACCAATCCTGCTGTCCAGCCCGGCACCGCTAGGTTCCGGGCTGGACAGCTGTGACGGGCGACGCGGTGGTCTTCGCCGAAGCCGGTGGTGCCGACGCCACCAGCTGCTCGCTCAGGCGATGGTGGCCAGCAGCTCCCGGCAGGCTCGCTCGCAGGCGCGGCACGCATCAGCACAGATCCGGCAGTGCTGGTGCTTGTCGGCGTGAGCGGCGCACTCGTCTCCGCACGCCTTGCAGGCCGTTACGCACGCCTCCAAGAGGGTGCGGCTGATGTTCGCGTCGTAGCCGGTGTGTCGGGACAGGACCCGGGCGGTGGTCGCGCAGATGTCGGCGCAGTCCAGGTTCGTCCGGACACACTTGGTGAGTTCGGCGACCATGTCCTCGCTGAGGCAGGCGTCCGCGCACGCGGTGCAGGCCTGCGCGCAGTCATCGAGAGCGTCGATGGTGGCTGCGAGCTTCGTCCGGTCCAGGTTGATCGACTTCGGGTACGTCTCCAGCATGGGCATCGTGGTGCTCGGCATCGGGCACTCCTCTCTGTCGTTTCTGGCGGTGACTGTCGTCATCTCTTCCGCCGCGGCCAGCGCGAACCGGTGATGGGAGCGTCCTCGTTCACCCCACTCGGGGTCGTACCCCGAGCCGGCGCGCCGAATCGGGCAGCGGCCAACCGGCCCGGTTATTCGGGCGGCCATCCGTGCGTCGAGCCGGTTGACCACCGCCGCGTGCGGCACGGTGAGCCCGGCGAGCACCGCGAAGACCAGCTGGAACGGTGTTTCCTGGGACGGACCGGCGGTCGCGGGGCCGACGGTCGGCGACGCGCTGACGTGCACCAGGACGAGCAGACCGGCGAGGGCGGCGATGGTGGGCAGGATGGCCTGCCGGGCGAACCGGCGGGCCGGACCACCCAGCCGTCCCGCGGCGAGGTGGTGGCGGTTGGCAGGGTCGGCGCGCAGCAGCCGGGCGACATGCCGGGCGGAGTGCCAGGCCGCGAAGTACCCGCCGAACGCCAGCGGCGGTGGCACCAGGGCGAAGGCCGCGACGAGGATCGCGAGTGCCGCCACATCCGCACCGCGGCGCGCGGTCAGCTCGCGGAGTCCGGTCACCACGACCGCCAGGAGTACGACGCACAGCACGATCAGCCGCCCGGCCGGTGCGAACGCGGATGCGGCTCCTGGCGCGACCGCGTCCAGCAGCGGGTCGACCGTCCCTGGCCACAGCGCGATCGGCAGCACCACCGGAGGTCCGCCGTGGGCCAGGACGGCGAGGACGGGACGGACCGGTGCCTGCCCGTCCCGCTCGGCCCGGTAGGCCACGTCACCGGTGCCGAAGTGCAGCACCGTGAGGATCAGGAAACCGGTCAGGGCGGGGACGGGCGCCCAGAGGAACAGCGCGACCGTGGCGGCGGCCGTCCCGGCGTACGCGAGCAGCAGCCCGACGGTGATCCGCAGAGAGCGGGCCGGTGCGGAGATCCAGGCCGGTACCAGGTGGTCGACGGCGCCGTGCGGCAGGCCGATCAGCAGGCCCACGAGCAGTGGGACGGTCCCCGCCCACGTCCCCGCGGTCGGTATCAGCAGGTACAGGCAGGCGAGGCCGGCCAGGACGATCGGGCCCGAGTGGCCGACCCGGCGCAGCAGCCAGTCACCGGGCGGACGGTGAACCGACTGGCCGACCTGACGGGCGGCTGGTGTCACGCGACGGTGAGCAGGCGGCGGTCGGACAGGCGTCGTAGCAGACCCAGGTCGACCGCGCTCCACACCACCTTGGACAGGATCGGCAGGATCACGAACAGTGCGGTGTCGGTGGTGTCTCCGAACTGCCCGATCCCGGACGGCCCCAGGATCCAGATCAGCGGATAGCCGACCCAGAGCACACTGAGCAGGAGCGCCACCTGGGTGAAGACCCGCGACATGGGGGCCGGCTGACGGGCGGCGGTGGCCCGCAACGGTCCCCAGATCAGCCCGAAGACCACCAGCAGAGCCACCACCCCGACGGCATAGAGCCCGTACCGCCCGGCCCGGCTCTCCATCAGGTCAGCCAGGAACCCACTTGTGATCATGATGATGTCGGCCACGACGAGCGCGCGGACCAGGCCCCAGCGCTTGCGGGGCAACGCGTGCATCGCGGTGAGGGAGAGAGCCACCAGTAGCAGCGGGGTGGTGACCACCCAGTCGGCGTACCGGGCCCAGAAGGTCGTCTGGTCGGCGACCTCGATCCGACCGCCGCCGACCGCCATCACCAGGTACCAGAACCCCGACCAGAGCGGAATCGCCGTGGCGATCGAGTACTCCACCGGCGGGACGCCCTTGGGGTTGGCCCGCCAGTAGCTGAAGAGCGCGACGCCGGCCGCCATGGCGACGACGTAGAACCACAGCCAGAACCCCACGGCACCTCCCTGGCCTACTCCGGCTCTCCGGGAACGAGGGACGCCCCCTTGCTGTGAGCTTAGGATGGTCATCAGGCCATTTAGGGCTATAAAGGCGGAATAGCCCCCGATCGCAGGCGAGGCGGCAGCCAGGCTCCGCGATCGGAGACGATCCTGGTCGGAACAGGCGGGTCAGCGGCATGAACTTCGAGAACGAGTTCGGCTACAACGTCATCCAGTACACGCTGGTGTCGCACGTACTGACTCTCGGTTACGCCGTCATGGCCGCCGGGCTCGTCTATTTCCTGCTGACCATGTCGGGTGTCGCTGCGCGTTACCGGCTGGCCTCGGTGCTCTCCGCAGTGGTCATGATCTCCGCGTTCTTCGAACTCTGGGTGCTGTCACAGCGGTGGTCAGCGGCGTTCGCCTGGGACGGGAACGCGTTCGTAAGGACGGAGACCCTGTTCTCCAACGGCTACCGGTACATGAACTGGTCCATCGACGTCCCGGTGCTGCTGATCCAGTTGCTGGTGGTGCTGGGCGTCACCGGTCGGCGCTTCCACCGCACCTGGGCGTTGTTCGTCGCCGCCGGCCTGGCCATGATCTACACGGGCTACGCGGGCCAGTTCTACGAGGTGGACAGGACCTGGCCGTTCTGGATCTGGGGGCTGGTCAGCACCGTCTTCTTCCTGTTCCTGCTCGCCCTGGTGGCCCGCCTGATCTTCGGCAATCTGCGCCGGCTACCCCGCGCCGCCCGGGGGCCGGCCCGGGCCGTGTGGTGGCTGATCCTCGTCTCCTGGATGCTCTATCCCGGGGCCTATCTCATGCCGGCGATGTGGGACTCCGCCGACGGGGTGGTGGCCCGGCAGATCACCTACACGCTTGCCGACATCACCTCGAAGGTGATCTACGGGGTGCTGATCGGGGTGATCGCCCGCAAGGTCAGCGCCGCCGAGAACTGCCAGGCCGCGATCGAGGAGGACGTGGCCCAGCCGCGCGGCGGCCTGACCTCCGTCGCCTCCGGCTGAGGGCGCCGCCGGTCGCGGCGAACGTTCCGACGCCCACGTCCGGCGTGCGGGACGGATTTGTGCGAAGCGCCGGCCGACAGTCGTACCGGTATCTAGGGTGACGCCCATGGGACACCAAGCCGCCGCCGGCCGCGACCGCTACCGGCGGCTACGTTGGTTCAACGTGCTGGTCGGCCTGTTCCTGGCCGCCGAGGGCGGCTGGATGTGGGTGGCCAGCAACGACCTGTCGCTGCCGGTCACCGCGTCGTACCTCACGGCGGACCCGGTGACGCTGCGGGACGCCACGCTCCCGGAGGTGGCCTTCCGGATCGCCGTCGGCCCGGCGGTAGCGGTCTTCCTGCTCCTCGCCGCGCTCGACCACCTCATCACCGCCGCCCCGGTCGTGCACCGCTGGTACGAGCGCAACCTCGACCGGCGGGCCAACTACGCCCGCTGGATCGAGTACTCGGTGAGCGCCTCCATCATGATCGTCCTGATCGGCCTGTTCGTCGGGATCCGCGACCTCGCGGCGGTCATCGGGATCTTCGCCGCGAACACCGCGATGATCCTCTTCGGGCTGCTGATGGAGCGGCAGCAGACACCGGGACGCGCCGACTGGAGCGCCTTCTGGTTCGGCACACTTGTCGGCCTGGCGCCCTGGCTGGCGATCGCCGTGTACGTCGCACAACCGCCGGAGATCCCCGGATTCGTGTGGGCGATCATCATCGTCCAGTTCCTGCTCTTCGCCAGCTTCGCGGTCAACATGGCACTGCAGTACCGCCAGCTCGGTCGATGGCGTGACTACCGCTACGGCGAGGTCTCGTACATTCTGCTCAGCCTCGTGGCCAAGTCCGCGCTGGCCTGGCTGATCTACGCCAACGTACTGCGCACCTGACGCGGGCCGGCGGCGGTTCATTCCGAATCCAGCAGATGCTCTATACGCCGCCAAACGCGGATTCCTACACGAATGCGAGAACCCGCCTGAGTGCCACCAATGACATTTTTCGGCACCCGCCGGAGGCTTGGCTAAGATTCGTGGTCGCCAGTCGAGAATGATTCAGCGACGCCGATCTGGGGTAAAGGTTGCACGCGCGCCGGTTGAAACCGGCGCCGGTCGGCGTGGCGACCGGAGGTGGGTGTGGGTTTGGCGATCATCGCATGCTGCGTCGGTGGGCATCGATCCTGGTTGAAGGGGCCGGACATGCGGCCGCGGCAGGGGACCGCAGCGGAGGAGGCAGCAGCATGGCGCAGGCCAAGCGGCGATCCAGCACATCGCCGATAGGGCTACGGGTTCTCGTCACTCTGGGGCCGGAGGTGCTGCGCAAAGGGCTGGAGGCGCTGCTCGGCGAACTGCACATGGTCACCGGTGTCCGGACCGCGCCGACGGTGAACGAGGCGATGGTGCTGCTCCGGCGGTACCGGCCCGACCTGCTGATCCTGGTCGTCGAGGACGACGTCCCGGTTGACCAACTGGTGCTCGCCGCCCGAAGCGCCGGCATTCCGACCCTGGCGGTCCTGAACCGAGCCGGTGACGCGCTCCGCGACCGGGCCGTACCGCTGGCGGCAGACGGTTTCATCCTGGCCGGAGAGCTTGATCGGCGGTCGCTGAACAACGCCCTGGCCGAACTGTGGCGAGGTGAGATGCCGATGCCGCTCGCTCTCGGCCGGGTCGCGCTCTCGGTGCTGCGGGAGGACCAGTGCCCCGCCGACACTCCGGTGTTGACCCCCCGGGAGGCCGAGACGCTGAAACTGCTGGCCCGGGGGCTGAGCAACCGCCAGATCGCCGGCACGATGGGGATCACCGAGCACGGTGCGAAGCGGCATGTCTGTCACATCCTGGCGAAGTTGAACTGCACCAACCGAACGGAGGCGGTCACGGCGGCCTATCAGCTGGGCCTGCTGCCCGCCAGGCGCTGACTCGCCGGACTCCGCTTCCCTCCGGGACGCTGTTCGCCCGTCCAGCCGGGTAGCGGTGCGCTCAGCTTCAGCCGCATCTCGTCGTACTCGGCATCCGGATCGGAATCGAGCACGATGGCGCCGCCGGCGCCGACCCGCAGGATTCCCCGGTGCAGTACCGCGGTCCGGATGACGATGTTGAGGTCCGCCCCGCCGGTCAGGCCGAAGAATCCCAGCGCTCCGGAGTAGACCCCCCGCGCCCGATCCTCGATCTCACCGAGCAGCCGCATCGTTCGCGGCTTCGGTGCTCCGGTCATCGAGCCACCAGGGAAACAGGCCCGGACGATCCGGGTCGGTGAGACCGACCGGAGGCGGCGGCCGCGCACCGTGGAAACCAGCTGATGCACGGTCGCGTACGACTCCACCACCATGAACGAGGGCACGTGGACGCTGCCGACCTCGCAGACCTGCCCGAGGTCGTTCCGGAGCAGGTCGACGATCATCAGGTTCTCCGCCCGGGTCTTCGGAGAGTCGCGCAGCTCGGCCCGCAGGGCATGGTCCTGCGCGGGGTCGGCGGCCCGGGGAGCGGTCCCCTTGATCGGCTTGGCCTCGACCACCCCGGATGGGTCGATCTTGAGGAAGCGCTCCGGCGAGGAGCAGAGGATCTGCGTCTCTCCCAGGCGGAGATAGGCGGCGTACGGTGCCGGATTGTGACGGCGCTGCCGCAGATAGAGTTCGATACCGCACCCGTCGTACGGGGCCCGGAGTTCGTTGGTCAGGCAGATCTCGTAGCTCTCTCCGGCCCGGAGCAGATCCAGGCAGGTATGGATGTCCGCCAGGTAACTCTCCCGCCCCCGGGACAGCCAGCGCTCCGGGTCGGACGTTCTTCCCGGCTCGGCCCGCCCGCCGGTCGGCCGGACCGGGCCCGGCTCCTCCGGCCGGCGGGTGCGTCGGTCGCGGTCGTCGACCGGGCGGTGGCCGACGGGTCCGGTGCACAGCAGGGCCGTCGTGCTGTCCAGCCAGCCGTCCGCCGCCGCGATCTGGGCGTCGGTGGCGCGGCAGAGCGCGAGCAGCCACACCTCACCGGTCTGATGGTCCACGGCCACCATCCGGGTCGCGGCCATCCAGACCGCGTCCGGGGTCTCGGCTTCGTGTCGGTTCGGTGCGCCGCAGTCGGCCTTCACCTCGTAGCCGAAGTAGCCGACGTAGCCGCTCGGCAGGTCGAACGGAAACTCCCCGCGATCCGCGAGCCGGCGCTCGTCGAGGCGGCGCTGCAACACGGTGAAGATGTCCCCCGGCTCGACGCCGATCCGGACGCCGGTCGGGTCGAGCACCTCGACCGTGCCGGTGGTGCTGACGTACCGCAGCACCTCCCCGTCCGGTCCGCCCGGGTGCCCCAGGAACGAGAACCGCGACACGCCGGGCACGACCCGGCTGCTGTCCAGCCAGAAGGCGTACGGCCGGTCGCCGGCGATCCGCTGGAAGACCCACTCCGGGTCGACCGTCGCGGGCTGCTGTGGCGGTGCGTTCCGCGGGGCGACGCCGGGCAGCCGTCGGTGACGCAGCAGCCAACCGCCGGCCCGAACGGCGGTGTCGCTCGATGCCGCGCCCAGCCCGGCGCCGCCGACCGGCCGCGAACCGTTCGTGGCGTCCCCGCCCACCAGACTGCGGAAGTTCAGCAGTAACCGGCTGCCGTGCTCGGTGCTCACCGACTCGGGATGGAACTGCACCCCGAACCAGGGGCGGCTGCGGTGCCGCAGGCCCATCACCACCCCGTCCTCGGCCCAGGCGTCGGCGACCAGTTCGGCTGGCAGTGGTTCGGCGACGCAGAGCGAGTGGTAACGGACGGCCACGAAGTTCTGCGGCAGACCGGTGAAGAGCCCGCCGTCATGCCGTACCTGGCTCAGGTGGCCGTGGCGCGGCTCAGGTGCCGGCCCGACAGCGGCCCCGCAGAGGTGGCCCAGGGCCTGGTGGCCGAGGCAGACGCCGAGCACCGGCCGGCCGCTGTGGCGGATGACGTCGAGGCAGCGGCCGATGTCCTCCGGCACCTGCGGTCGGCCGGGACCAGGCGAGATGATCACCGCATCGAACTGCCGGGCGAACTCCGACGTCAACTGCGGGCTGTCGTTCCGCAGCACCTGGGGTTCGACGCCGTAGGTCTGGGCGATCAACTGATAGAGGTTGAAGGTGTACGAGTCGTAGTTGTCGATCAGCAGGGTCCGCACCGTCACGCCACCCCTGCCCGACCGACGGGGTGTGCTTCCCCCCGGTCGGCGCCGGCGCGCTGCCGAGTGGCTGCGCCAGCGCCGCGCTGCTCCCGAGGGTCCTGCTCCCGCAGGGCGAAGCGGCGGAGCTTCCCCGTCGGCGTGCGGGGCAGGGCGGGGAGGCCGGTGACGCCCCGGGGAACCTTGAACGGCGCCACCCGGCCGTCCAGCCAGCGAGCGAGTTCGTCCACGGTGGGGGTGGCGGCGCCGGGCACCGGTACGACGAAGGCGTGCAGCCGGGTGGCACCGGTCTGATCCATCCGGGCGATCACCGCGGCCTCGGCGACCGTCGGATGCTCCTCGATGAGGTGCTCCACCGGCTGAGGTGCCAGCGTGATCCCGCCGACCATCTCCAGGTCGTCCACCCGGCCGTGCAGCGCGTACGTCCCGTCGCCGTGCCGTACCGCCAGATCCCGGGTACGCAGCCAGCCACCCACGAGTGTGCGGGCGGTCTCCTCCGGCCGGTTCAGGTACCCGGTCATGACCGTCTCCCCGGTGACCCAGAGTTCCCCCTCGACCTCGTCGGGCACCGCCACCCCGTCGCTGTCGAGCAGCCGGAGGCGATAGCCCGGGACCGGGCGTCCGACCGTGCCGATCCGGTGTTCCTCCACCGTGTTCGCGCAGAAGGCGTGCCCGGCCTCGGTGGAACCGACCTGGTCGAGCAGCGGGACGCCGAGCAGTTCCCCGGCCCGCACCGCGAGGTCCGGTCGCAGCGCCTCACCGGCGGAGACCGCGGCCCGCACACTGCCGAAGGCGGATCGGTCACCGGCCGCTACGAGCTGGGCGTAGGACGTGGGCACCCCGTAGAGCAGGGTGACCCGGTGCTCGGTGACGAGCTCCGCGACCGCCTCGGGACTCGGTCGCTCCGGCAGCAGCACCGCCGACGATCCGGAGAACAGTGGGAACACGAAGGCGTTGCCGAAGCCGTAGGCGAAGTGCAGCTTGGAGATCGAGAGGGTGACGTCGTCGGCGTTGCTGCGTACCACTGCGAGCCCGGCGTACCGGTAGTACCCCTCCGGGTCGGTGTGCCGATGGACGGCTCCCTTCGGGTCACCGGTGGTGCCGGAGGTGTACTGCACGTACAGGGGGTCGGTGCCGGCCACCGGCACCGCCGGGGCACGGCTCACCCGACCGGCCCGGTCGAGCAACTGGTTCGGCGAGAGCGTACGGACGGTGAACCGGTCCGCCAGCGACTCGGGGCAGAGCACGAGAGCCGGAGTGCAGTCGGCGACCAGCGCCGTGTGCTCCGGAGCGGCCAGCGCCGGGTTGACCAGGACAGCGACCGCCCCGGCCCGAGCCACGGCCAGGAACGAGACCACCCAGGCGGCGCTGTCGGGCAGCGCCAGGAGCACCCGGTCACCCGGTCTGATCCCTTCGCTGGCCAGTACCCGGGCGGCTCGGCCGGCCAGATCGTGGATCGCTCCGTGGGACCAGGTCCGACCCGGTTCGCGGACGGCGGGGCGCTGGGCCCAGCCGCGTTCCGCGCAGCGCCGTTCCAGGGTGGCCGCGAGATTCATGGCGAGAGCCCTTTCTGCTGCTGGCGGGTGCGCGAGTCCGGGGAATGCCGACGGGCGCGGAAGTCCGTGGAGAATTCAATTCGATCTCGACCGTAGATCGCTCTGAAGATGGGCGGCAAGTGTCTGATGCGATACCCCGAGCAGCTCGAACGAATTTTTTCCGCCATCGGATGTGCACTCCCGAGAAATATGCTATGCGCCGGCATGGTTCCTGTTCGAAACCGGTTCAGCGGCCTGCGACAAGGCGTGCGACGCCGATAACTTAGGTAATCCTTGGTGCCCGTTCGGGTACCTCGCGTGGTAGCAGACAGGCTATTCCTCGCGCTTGTTCGAGTTGAGTGGAGTGCGATCCCGTGGCACCGTGAGTCGGGTGTCGTACAGATACCACGAGGTCAATTTCAGCGATTACGCAATCGAGCTGCACGGTGTGCAATACGACGCGCGGGAGATCGAAGCTTCGGTGCGTGAGTGCGTGGCCGCCGCCGGAAACGTCTGCGCCATCCAGCCGGAGTACGGCGGGGAGCTGACGCTGATTCTGGAAACGGCCGGCGCCAGCGGACCCGAGCTGGCCCGCCGGGTCATGGGCGCAGTGGTGGATCGGCACGGACTGGCCCCCGGCACCGTCTGCCTGGTCCCCGGTGGGGAGTTGGACGGTTCGGGTCCGCCGGCCGATACGAGCGATGGCGCCGTTTCCTGGCGGCACGAGGTGCTGCGGCGGCTCCGGGCCGGCGAACTCACCGTGGCCTACCGGCACGAGGCTCGGCCCGGCGGTCGGTCCGCGTCGAGCAGCACCGGCGACTCGCCGTCCGCCGTCGTGGCCGGCGGCGGACCCGGTTCAGACGCCTCCCCGACGCAGGCCGGTCCCGGCCTGACCGCCGAGGCGATGCGCACCGACGTGGCTCGCCTGTTGGGGGTCGAACCGGCCGACATCGATCCGGACGTCGACCTGGTCGAGTTCGGCCTCGACTCGCTGCGCACGATGCAACTGGTGAACCAGTGGCGGCGCGGCGGCACCGAGCTGACCTTCGCGGAGCTGGTCGAGAGGCCGGTACTCAACCGATGGTGGGAACTGCTCGCGGCCGCCGGGCCCGCAGCGGAGTCCGGATCGGCCGAGCCAGCCGACGGCGACCCGGTCGACGAGACCGAGCCGTTCCCGTTGACCCCGGTGCAGCACGCCTACTGGATCGGCCGCCGGGACGACCAGGTCCTCGGCGGGGTCGGCTGCCACTTCTACGTCGAGTTCGACGGCGGCGCAGCCGTCGGTACCGGGCCCGTCGACCCGGACCGGCTGGCGGAAGCGGTGCGCGCCCTGCTGCGCCGGCACGGCCTGCTGCGGGCCCGGTTCCTCGACGACGGCACCCAGCAGATCCAGCGCGAACCGGCCTGGCTCGGTCTGCTGGTGCACGACCTGCGTACCGCCGGTGCGGCCGAGGTCGACGCGGCGCTGGCCGCGGAGCGGGACCAACTGGCGCACCGGCGCCTCGCGGTCGAACTGGGCGAGGTGTTCGACCTGCGCCTCAGCCTGCTGCCCGGCGGGCGCCACCGGCTGCATCTGAACTTCGACCTGCTCGTCGCCGACGTCCTGAGCATCCAGATCATCCTGGCCGACCTGACCCGTCTCTACCGCGCCGGCCCGCAGGCGGACCTGCCGCCGCTGCCGTACGGCTTCCCGACGTACCTGGCGCACCAGGAGAGCCGGCGCCGGCCGGCCCGTGAGCGGGACCGGGAGTACTGGCGCAAGCGCCTGCCCGACCTGCCGGACGGTCCGCAACTGCCGCTCGCCGTCGAGCCGGCGCTGGTCGAGACGACCCGTTTTCAGCGACGCGACCACCTGCTGGATCCGGCCGCGCGGGGGCGGCTGGAGCAGCTGGCCCGGCAGCACGGGGTCACCCTGCCGATGGTTCTCGCCACCGCCTACGCCGAGGTGCTCGGCGCCTGGAGCGCCGAGCAGCGGTTCCTGCTCAATCTGCCGCTCTTCGACCGGGAGGTCGTCGACCCGCACGTGGCGTGGATCGTCGCCGACTTCACCAACCTGCTCCCGATCGAGGTCGACCTGCGCGAGTCCAGCTCGTTCCGGCAACGGGTACGCGGACTGCAGGAGCAGCTGCGAGCCGGGATCGGACACAGCTCGTACACCGGCGTCGAGGTGCTCCGGGATCTCGCGCGTACCCGAACCGACGACCGCATTCCGGCGCCGGTCGTCTTCACCAGCGCGATCGGCATGGGCGACCTGGTGGGCGAGGATGTGCAACGGACCTTCGGCCGGCTCGGCTGGATGCTGTCGCAGACTCCGCAGGCCTGGCTGGACCACCAGGTGACCGAGCGCGACGGTGGCCTGTACCTGGTGTGGGACGCGGTGGCTGAGCTCTTCCCTCCCGGCGTACTCGACGACATGTTCGCCGGCTACCTGCGGTTGCTGGACTGGCTGGCCCGCGACGAGTGGGACGGACCGGTCCCCGCGCTTCTCCCCGCGGCGCAGTCGGCGGTGCGCGACACGGCGAACGCCACCGACGGGAGGGTGCCGGACCGCCCGCTGCACGTGGACTTCTTCGACCGGGCGACGACCGACCCGGGTCGGGCCGCGCTGATCGCGGCGGACCACGTGGTCAGCTACGGCGAGCTGGCCGACCGCGCGCTGCGGATCGCCGCTGCCCTGCGTGACCGGGGCATCGGGCGGGGCGACGTGGTGGGAGTGACCCTGCCGAAGAGCCCGGAGCAGATTGCGGCGGTGTTCGGCGTGCTGGCCGTCGGGGCGGCGTACCTGCCGGCCGGGCCGGAGCAGCCGCCGGCCCGCCGGGCCCGGATGCTGCGGCGGGCGTCGGTACGGGTGGTGCTCACCGACGGCGACGTCGCCGGTTGGCCGGACGAGATCGAGCTGGTGCCGGTCGCGACGACGGCGGCCCGGCAACCCCTCGCCGGCTGCGTCCCGATGCCGGTGACCGACCCGGCGTACGTGATCTTCACGTCCGGCTCGACCGGCGAGCCCAAGGGGGTGGAGATCACCCACATCGCGGCCCGGAACACCATCGACGATGTCAACGAGCGGTTCGGCGTGGACCGGAGTGACCGGGTGCTCGCCGTGTCGGCGCTCGACTTCGACCTGTCGGTGTACGACATCTTCGGACTGCTCTCGGTCGGCGGGGCCGTGGTGCTGGTGGCGGAGGACGAGCGGCGGGACGCGTACCGCTGGGTCGAGCTGTGCCGCACCCACCGGGTGACCGTCTGGAACACCGTCCCCGCGCTGCTGGACATGCTGCTGCTGGCCGCCGGCGACCCCGACGGGCCGGCCCGGACGTTGCCGGAGCTGCGCCTGGTGCTGGTCTCGGGCGACTGGATCGGTCTCGACCTGCCGGGACGCGCCGTCACCGCCACCGGTGACTGCCGGTTCGTCGCCCTCGGCGGGGCCACCGAGGCGGCGATCTGGTCGAACCACGTCGAGGTGGCCGAGGTGCCCGCCCACTGGCCGAGCGTTCCCTACGGCCGGCCGCTGCGGAACCAGCGGTACCGGGTCGTCGACGCCCAGGGCCGGGACCGGCCCGACTGGGTTCCCGGCGAGCTGTGGATCGGCGGCCTGGGGGTCGCCACCGGCTACCGGGGGGATCCGGAGGCGACCGGGCGCTCCTTCGTGACCGTTGCCGGCACCCGCTGGTACCGCACCGGTGACCTGGGCCGGTACTGGCCCGACGGCACGCTCGAGTTCCTCGGCCGGACCGACCACCAGGTTAAGATCCGCGGCCACCGGATCGAGCTGGGCGAGGTCGAGGCCGCGCTGCTGGCCCATCCGGCGGTGGCCGCCGCCGTGGTGCTCGCGGTCGGCGAGCCGACCCGCCTGGCCGCGACGATCGTCCCGCGTCAGGAGGCCGCGGCGGACGGCGCCGAGGAGGGTTGGCCGTCCGGGAGCGAGGAGGGGCTGCTCGCCTTCCTCCGGGAGCGGCTTCCCGCCCACTCGGTCCCGGCCAGCGTCACCAGCGTCACCGAACTGCCGTTGACCAGCAACGGAAAGGTGGACCGTCGGGCTCTCGCGGCCCGGGTCGAGGATGCCTGGGCACCGGTACCGGCGGAACCGCCCCGGCGCGGAATCGAGGAGACGGTAGCCGGGATCTGGGCGGAACTGCTCGGCACGCCCGCCGTGAGCCGGTGGGACAACTTCTTCTCACTCGGCGGGGACAGCCTGCTCGCCACCCGGATGATCTCCAAGCTGCACGCTGCGGGCTTCGTCGACGCCGAACTCGGCCGGCTCTTCCACACCGCGGAGCTGGCCAGCTTCGCCGCCGACCTCCGGCACGGCGGCCCGCAGCGGCCGACGCCGACGTTGCGGCCCGATCCGGAGCACCGGCACGACCCCTTCCCGCCGACCGACGTGCAGCGGGCCTACTGGGTCGGCCGTACGGACACGTTCGCCCTCGGCGGTGTCGGCTGCCATTTCTACACCGAGTACGACGGCGCCGGGATCGACCTGGACCGGCTCACCGACGCCTGGAACCGGGTCATCGAGCGGCACGAGATGCTCCGGGCGGTCTTCCTGCCCAGCGGCGAGCAACGGATTCTCCCCAGCGTGCCGAGGTTCGAGATCCCGGTCGTCGAGGTCGGGCCCGGCGACGCCGAGGAGGTGCTCGCGCGGCAGCGGGACGCGATGTCGCACCAGGTTCTCGACGCCGGCCGCTGGCCGCTGTTCGACGTCCGGGCGGTGCGCTACGGCGACCGGACCCGGCTGGCGGTGAGCATCGACAGCATCCTCATCGACGCGCTCAGCGCGATGATCCTGATGCGTGAGGTGGACACCTTCTACGGCCGGCCCGACGCCGAGCTGCCGCCGGTCGGCGTCTCGTTCCGCGACTACGTGCTCACCGCCGGGCCGGACGAGACCAGCCGGACCGAGTCCGAGTCGTACTGGGCGGGCCGGGTCGACGACCTGCCCGAGGGACCGGCCCTGCCGCTGGCCCGGGATCCCGCCACCGTCCAGCGGCCCCGCTTCCTCCGCCGGGAGCAGCAGCTTCCGGAGTCGCGGTGGCGCCGGCTGCGGGAGCTGGCGCAGCGGTACGGGCTGACCGGCTCGACCCTGCTGGCCACCGCCTTCGCCGAGGTGCTCGGCGCCTGGAGCGCCCGGAGCGACCTCACCGTCAACGTGACCCTCTTCGACCGTCGGGACGTGCACCCGGACATCGATGCGGTGCTCGGTGACTTCACCTCCTTGCTGCTCGTCGGCTACCAGCCCGAACCGGGCGAGAGCTGGCTCGACGCCGCCCGCCGGATGCAGCGGAGGATGGGCGAGGACCTGGCGCACAGCGACGTCTCGGCGGTGTGGGTGATGCGGGAGCTGGCCCGGCGCCGGGGCAACCTCGACGTCAGCATGCCGGTGGTCTTCACCAGCACGCTCGGGGTCACCGACGACGTCGTCGTCGAGCCCTCGTTCGCCGAACGGGTCTGGGGAATCTCGCAGACCCCGCAGGTCTGGCTGGACCATCAGGTGGTGGAGCGGGCCGGCGGCCTGCTGCTGGTCTGGGACGCGGTCGAGGAGCTGTTCCCCGCCGGCGTTCTCGACGCGATGTTCTCGGCGTACATGCGGCTGCTGGAGTGGCTCGCCGAGGGCCGCTGGGAGGTGCCGGTGCCGGCGCTGCTCCCACCCGAGCAGCGGATCGTGCGGGCCGACGTGAACGCGACGGCTGGACCGGTACCCGACGGGTTGCTGCACACGGCGTTCTTCCGGCGGGCCGCCGAGGCCCCGGAGCGGGTCGCGCTGCTCGGCGCGGGTGGTGAGCTTTCCTACGGCGAACTGGCCGGACAAGCGCTGCGGGTGGCCGGTGCGCTGCTCGGGCACGGTGTCCGCGCTGGTGACCCGGTCGGGATCACGCTGCCCAAGGGGCCGGAGCAGGTGGTCGCGGTCCTCGGCGTACTGGCCGCCGGGGCGGTGTACGTGCCGTGCGGGGTGGAGCAGCCGGCACTGCGCCGGGATCGGATCTTCGCCGACGCCGGGGTGCGCCTGGTCCTCACCGACACCGCCGCCCGGGACTGGCCGGAGACCGTGCGGGCGCTGCCACTCACCGACGCGGTCCGGGCCACCGCGACAGCCGGTCCGGTGCCGCTGGACCCGGACTCCCCGGCGTACGTGATCTTCACCTCCGGCTCGACCGGCCAGCCGAAGGGTGTGGAACTCACCCACCGCGCGGCCGGGAACACCGTCGACGATGTCAACGAGCGGTTCGGGGTACGCGAGACCGATCGGGTCCTCGCCGTCTCGGCGCTCGACTTCGACCTGTCGGTGTACGACATCTTCGGACCGCTCGCCGCCGGTGGTGCCGTGGTGCTCCCCGCCGAACGGGAGCGACGGGAACCCCAGGCCTGGCTGCGACTGTGCCGCGAGCACCGGGTGACGCTGTGGAACAGCGTCCCGGCGCTGCTGGACATGCTGCTGGTGGCGCTCTCCGGCGACGCACCAGCCCCGGCACCGGGGCTGCGGCTGGTTCTGGTCTCCGGCGACTGGGTGGGGGTGGACCTGCCGGGCCGGGTGGCGGCGACGTTCGACGGCTGCCGGTTCGTGGCGCTCGGCGGTGCCACCGAGGCCGCCATCTGGTCCAACGCCATCGAGGTCACCGAGGTGCCGCAGACGTGGACCGCCGTCCCGTACGGCCTGCCGCTGCGCAATCAGCGGTACCGGGTGGTCGACGACCGGGGCCGGGACTGCCCCGACTGGGTCCCGGGGGAACTGTGGATCGGGGGCACCGGAGTGGCCACCGGGTACCGCAACGACCCGGAACGCACCCGGGAACGTTTCGTCGACTACGCCGGAGAGCGCTGGTACCGCACCGGGGATCTGGGCCGCTACTGGCCCGACGGCACGCTCGAGTTCCTCGGTCGGACCGACCACCAGGTGAAGGTTCGTGGGCACCGGATCGAACTGGGCGAGGTGACCGCGGCGTTGGCCGCCTACCCCGCGCTGAGCGCGGCCGCCGCCGTCGCGGTCGGCCGGCCGCCCCGGCTGGTCGCCTTCGGCGTACCCGAAGTCGGTCGCGGCGACGAGGACCTCGCCGGTCTTGAGGAGTTCGTCGCCGCTCGGCTGCCGAGCTACGCGGTGCCCGGCGTCTGCCTCCTGCTCGACGAGCTGCCGCTGACGGCCAACGGCAAGGTCGACCGGTCCGCTCTGGAGAAGCTGGCCGAGGAGGACGGTGCACCGGTCGAGCCCGGCGAGCCGCCTCGGGGCCCGGTCGAGGAGGCGGTCGCCGCGATCTGGGCCAGCCTGCTGGACCTGCCCGGCGTGGGCCGGGAGGAGAACTTCATCGCCCTCGGCGGGGACAGTCAACTCGCCGCCCGGCTCGCCGCCGCGCTGCGCGATCGGTTCGGGGTGGACATTCCGTTGCGGCAGCTCTTCGCCGCTCCCACCGTCGCCGGGACGGCACGGCTGATCGATGGTTTTGAGGAAGGCGCGCTATGACCCGCTCGACGACCACACCGACGCCCGCCGAGCTGATCGCCGACCTGCGCGATCTCGGCATGCAGCTCTGGGCGGACGACGGCCAGCTCCGCTTCCGGGCGCCCAGGGGGGTCCTCACCCCGGAGCGTCGGGAACAGCTCACCGCCAACCGGGAGGCCGTGCTGGCGTGCCTGGACGCGGAGACCGCCACCGTGACACCCGATCCGGAGCACCAGCACGATCCGTTCCCGCTCACCGACGTGCAGTTGGCGTACCTGCTCGGCCGGCGGGACGCCTTCGACTACGGCGACGTGCCCTGCCAGGTCTACGCCGAGATGGAGTATCAGTCGCTCGATCCGGCGCGGCTGGAGGAGGCGTGGAACCTGTTGGTGCGCCGCCACGGCATGCTGCGCGCCAGCTTCGACCTCGACGGGTACCAGCAGGTACGGCCGGAGGTGCCCCGGTACCGGATCGTGGTGACCGACCTGCGGGGCGCCGCAGCGGATGAGGTGAGTTCCGCGCTGCGCGCCACCCGGGACGAGTTGGACCACCGGACGTACGACCCGCGCCAGTGGCCGCTGTTCGAGCTGCGACTGACCCGTACCGACGATCGAACCATCCTGCACGTCTCGGTGGACTTCCTGATCGCCGACTACCTGAGCATCCAGGTGCTCCTCGACGAACTGCACCAGGCGTACGACGGATTGGAGTTGCCGGAGCTGGAGATCACCTTCCGGGACTACCTGCTCGCCGAGCGCGGCAACCGGGAGGGGAGCCGGTACGAGCGGGACCGGGCCTACTGGCTGGACCGCCTGCCTGAGCTACCGGGGGCGCCGGAGCTGCCGGTCCGGCAGCGCGGCGACGCCGAGCACGCCGGCCGGCCGGATCAGCGGACACCGGGCCGGTTCCGCCGGCTGGCCACCACCCTGCCAGCGGAGCGCTGGACGGCGCTGCGGCGGGCGGCCCGGGAGCAGCGGCTCACCCCCTCGACCGTGGTGCTCGCGGCGGTCGCCGAGGTGATCGGCCGGTGGAGCAGCAACCCCCGGTTCTGTCTCAACCTGACCCTGCTCAACCGGGAGCCGGTGCATCCGCAGATCGGGCGGCTGGTCGGTGACTTCACCACGGTCAGCCTCCTGGCCGTGGAGACCGCGCCGGAGCGCGGCTTCGCCGAGCGGGCCCGCGCGGTGCAGGACCGGCTCTGGGCGGACATGGACCATCGCCAGTTCAGCGGCGTGTCGGTGATGCGGGAGATCGCCCGCGAACGCGGCAGGTCGGCGGCGCTGATGCCGGTCGTCTTCACCAGCACCCTCGGTCTGGGCGAGGAGTCCGAATCGGAACCCGCCACCGGGTTGAGCGGCCGGGTCGGCTACGGCCGTAGCCAGACCCCCCAGGTCTGGATCGACGCCCAGGCCCTGGTCGAGCGGGGTGCGCTCACCGTCCGCTGGGACGTCCGCGAGGGAATCTTCCCCGATGGCGTGGTCGACGACATGTTCGGCGAGCTTTCCGCGTTGCTGCACCGGCTCGCCACCGAACCGGCCGCCTGGCAGCTACCGTCCCCGATCGACCTGCCGGCCACGCAGCACCGGGTCAGGGCCGCCGCCAACGACACCGCCGGGCCACTGCCCGAGGGGCTGCTGACCGACGACGTGGTCGCGGCCGCCCGGCGGTACCCGGACCGGGTCGCGGTGACCGGACCCGGCGGCGACCTGACCTACCGGGAACTGCTCGGCCGGGCCTCGGCAGTGGCCGCCGCGCTCCGGTCCGACGGCTGTCAGCCGGGGGAGATCGTGGCCCTGGCGATGGAGAAGGGCTGGGAGCAGGTGGTGGGGGTGCTCGGCGTGCTGCTCGCCGGCGGCGCCTACCTGCCGCTGGACGCCGCCCAGCCGCCGGCCCGGCGGGACCGGATCCTCGCCGACGCCGGGGTCCGGCGGGTGCTGGGCCAGTCCTGGTCGCCGACGCCGCCACCGCCGGGCACGCTCTTCGTCGATGCGGTCGACCCCGGCCCGGCTGACGTCCCGGATCCCGGCCGCCACCCGGACGACCTGGCCTACGTGATCTACACCTCGGGCTCCACCGGTACACCGAAGGGCGTGATGATCTCGCACCGGGCGGCGTTGAACACCGTCCACGATGTCAACCGCCGCTTCGCCGTCACCGCCGACGACCGGGTGCTCGCCCTCGCGGGGCTCGGCTTCGACCTCTCGGTGTACGACCTCTTCGGACTTCTCGGCCTCGGCGGACAGCTGGTGCTGCCGGCGGCGGACCGGCGGGGCGACCCGGCGCACTGGGCGGAGCTGCTCGCCGAGCACCGGGTGACCGTCTGGAACTCGGTACCCGCGCAGTTGCAGCTACTCGCTGACTACCTGGCGGTGGAGCCCCGGGCGGATCTCGACGCGTTGCGGCTCGCCCTGCTCAGCGGGGACTGGATTCCGGTCGGCCTCCCCGACCGGGCCCGGGAACTGCTGCCCGCCCTGCGCCTGGTCAGCCTCGGTGGTGCGACCGAGGCGGCGATCTGGTCGATCTTCCACCCGATCGGCGAGGTGGACCCGGGCTGGCGAAGCATCCCGTACGGCCGGCCCCTGACCAACCAGAGCTTCCATGTCCTGGACCGTTGGCAGCGCCCCAGCCCGGATCACGTCCCGGGTGAGCTGCACATCGGCGGGGCGGGTCTGGCCCTGGGCTACCTCGGCGACCCGGAGCGGACCGCCGAGCGGTTCGTCGACCACCCGCAGCACGGCCGGCTCTACCGCACGGGAGACGTCGGGACCTACCACCCCGACGGGACGCTTGAGTTCCTCGGTCGACAGGACCGCCAGGTCAAGATCAGGGGACACCGGATCGAGCTGGCCGAGGTCGAGGCGGCGCTGGCCACCGCCGAAGGGGTGGCGGCGGCGCACGTGCTGGTGGACGGGACGGAGGCGATGCGTCGACGCCTCGTCGCCTTCGTACAGACCGCGGCCGGAGTCGCGGACCGTCCGAACGACGAGCGGCACCGGCTGCTCGCCGCCGCGGCCACCGCCGGCGCGGCGACCACCGACGCCGTCGACGCGGCCGAGTTGGCCGAGTTCATGCGTCGGCTGGACCGGGCCGGTCTGCTCGGGATGCTGCGTGCGCTCGCGGAGCGGGGCCTCTTCCGGTCGCCGGAGGAGACCCACGACACGGCGGAGATTCTCGACCGGACCGAGACCGCCCCCCGGCACCACCGGCTGGTCCGGCGCTGGCTCAACGCCCTGGTCCGGGCCGGGTTGCTTACCGAACGCGACGGCCGGTACTCCGCCTGCCGCCGGATCGGTGCGGACGATCTGCGGGACGCCTGGGCGGCCGTGGACGAGTTGCAGCGGGAGGACCAGTATCCGGCGAAGCTGATCGACTACTTCCGGACCAGCACCGAGTCGCTGCCGCGGCTGCTGCGCGACGAACTGGACCCGCTGCCGCTGCTCTTCCCCGAGGGGCGGCTCGACATCTCCTACGCCGCCTACCGCGACAACGTGATCAGCCGGTACGTCAACCACGCGGTGGTGGGCCTGCTCCGCGAGCTGACCGAGAGCCGGCCGGAGACGCTGCGGGTGCTGGAGGTCGGAGCCGGTGTGGGCGGCACCAGCACGGTGCTGATCCCGGCTCTCGCCGACGCCGATGTGGACTACCTCTTCACCGACGTGTCCCAGTTCTTCCTCACCGAGGCACAGCAGCGCTTCGGTGACCGGGCGTCGTACGGGCTGCTGGACATCAACACCGACCCGAGGGCCCAGGGTTACCTGCCGAACAGCTTCGACGTCGTGCTCTGCGCCAACGTGCTGCACAACTCCCGGGACGCGGCGGTGGTGCTGGACCGGCTCCGTGAACTGCTCGCTCCCGGTGGGTGGCTGGTCTTCATCGAGACCACCCGGGAGAACGTGCAGATCATGACGTCGATGGAGTTCATGATGCCGGAGAAGGATCCGGCCAGATGGGACTACGACGACCTGCGGCGCGGTCGGGACCAGACCTTCCTGGACGTGGCGCAGTGGCGAGGACTGCTCACCGACGCCGGCGCGGACCTACTGCTCGACCTGCCCGGTGCCGGCGACGTGACCGAACCGCTCGGCCAGCACGTCTTCGCCGCCCGGTTCAAGGCGGACCGGGCGGACGTCCGCCCGGACCACCTGCTGCGCCACTGCGCCGAGCGGGTACCCGAATACATGCTCCCCGCGCAGGTGCAGGTCGTCGACGCGCTGCCGCTGACCGGTAACGGCAAGGTCGATCCGGCGGCGCTGACCGACTGGGTCGTCCGGGACGGCACCGCCGCCCAGCCGGTGGACGCCGCCCCGTCCGACGAGTTGGAACAGCGGATCGCCGCGGTCTGGGCGGACCTGCTCCAGGTGCCCCGGGTCGGCCGGGAGCAGGACTTCTATCAGCTGGGCGGCGACTCCCTGCTGACCGCGCGGCTGGCCGGCCGGCTCCGGGAGGAGGTGCCCGAGGCGGGCGAGGTTCCCTACGACACCCTGCTCCGGGTGGTCCTCAACCGGCCCACGGTGGCCGCCCTCGCCGAGCACCTGCGGGCCGGGCGACACCCGGTCGACGGTCAGAGCACCCCGGCGCAGCGGAGTTCTCCCCTGCTGCCGCTGGTCGACACGCCCGGTGACGAGGTGCGGGTGCTGGTGCACGACGGGGTCGGGACGCTGGCCGCGTACCGGAACCTGGTGCCCTTGCTGGGCGGGTCCGGACCGGTGGTCGGTCTGGCGGTGACCGGCGACGACCCGTACCAGAGCGAGGACCCGGCCGGGCTGGTCGAGCGCCGGGCCGGCGACTACACCCGCAGGCTGCTGGAGACCGGCGCCGCCCGGTTCCACGTGGTCGGCTACTGCATGGGCGGCCTGCTCGCGCTGGAGGTCGCCCGGCAACTCACCGAGTCCGGCGCCACGGTGGCCAGCCTCACCATCATCAGCAGCTACAGCCTGCCGCACACCATCGAGGACGAGCTGGTGCTGGAGTACGTCTTCGCCCGGCTGCTCGACCTGGAGACCGAGGAGTTGGGCTACCCGGATGACGAGGCGACCGCCCGTGCCTTCCAGGAGGTCCTGGCGCGTACCCCCGGCCGGGTCCCGAGCGGGGCGCTGGACGGGTTGACCGGTGACCCGGCACTGACCGGGGCCGCGGCGAAGTTCGCGGCGCTGCGGCAGACGCCTCAGCCGGGCCGACTGGCCGCCGTGGAGCGGCTGTTGGCCGGTCGGTCCGAGGCCGCGAGCGTCCCGGTCGAACTGGGCGGTCTCTACGACCTCTACCGGCACAGCATGAGTGCGGTGACCCGACACGAGGCCACGCCGTACGCCGGGGACATCACGTTCCTGCGGGAGCGGGAGGACACCGGGTTCCTGCCCTGGCTGCGGCGGGACATGACCGACTACTGGCGGGACGTCTGTCTGGGCGACCTCTCCGTGGTGGATGTCCCCGGCGACCACTTCTCCTGCCTGCGGCCACCGCACGTCCGGCGGGTCGCCGACGTGTTGGCCGAGGTGCATCGGGAGGCGCCGTGACGAGCCCGGTGGTCGGGGTGCTCGGCTGCTACGGCGCGGTCGGGTCGGCGGTGGTCGAGCTGCTGGCGTCGGCGGATGTCCGGCTGCGGCTCGGCGGTCGGCGGCCCGGGCCGCTGACCGAGGTCGCCCGGGAGACCGGCGTACCCCGGGAGGCCACCGCCCTCGTGGACGCCGCCGACCGGTACCGCCTCGCCGAGTTCGCGGCCGGCTGCGCGGTCGTCGTCGACTGCACCGCCCCGGCGTACCGGGCCGAGGCCGGCGTGGTGCGGGCGGCGGTGGCCGCCGGGGCCGACTACGTCGGTGCGGCCGGCGAACACCGGTACCCCGGCCTGCCCACCGGCCGCCGCGTCGTGGTCGGCGCGGGGATGACGCCGGGGTTGACCTTCGTGCTGCCCCGGGCGCTGGCCGCTGCGGGATTCGACCGGCTCGACCGGCTGACCGCCTACACCGGCGGGCGGGACCGTTTCACTCCCGGCGCCGCGCGGGACTACGTGGCCGGGATGGTCGAGGGAGCCGGTCGGTCGCTGGCCGCGTGGCGGGGCGGTCGCCGGGTGCCGGGTGCCCTGACCCCGCTGGACCGGGTCGAGCTGCCGTACTTCCCGGGCCGGGTCACCGCGCATCCGTTCCTCAGCGCCGAGGCCGAGCGGCTGGCGGCCACGCTCGGGCTCGCCGAGGTGCGCTGGTACCACGTCTTCGACGGGGAGCAGGCGCTGCGGGCACTGAGCACCGTGGACCCGGCAGAGATCGACCCGGCTGCGGACCGACTGGTGCGGGCGGCCGAGTTGGAGACCTTCGGCAGGTCGACGTACCAGCTCATCGTCCTGCAACTCGACGGGGCCGCGCAGGGTCGCCCGGTGACCCGGACGCTGGCGCTGCGGGCGGCGGACAGCTACCGGTTGACCGCGGAGGCGGCGGTGCTCACCGTCCGGGCGGTGCTCGCCGGCGAGGTGCCGCCCGGTTCGCACCACGCGGGCGAGGTGCTCGATCCGGCCCGGGTGATGCAGCGGTTGGCGGCCGCGCCGAGCGTACGCCAGTTGGAAGTTGTCGACCGGCCGGCGATGGTCGAGGAGGGTGCGCTGTGACCGGGAACGTGGTGGTCTGCGGAACCGGCTTCGGCCGGGTCTACCTGCGGGCCCTGGAACGTGCCGAGCCGTCGCTGCGGTTGGCCGGTGTGCTGGCCCGTGGCAGCGCACGCTCGGTGGCCTGCGCCGAGCGGTCCGGGGTGCCGCTCTACACCGATCCGGACCATCTCCCCCCGGAGGTCGACCTCGCGGTGGTCGCGGTCTACGCCGGGGTGAACGGCGGTGCCGGCACCGAACTCGCGCAGCGGCTGATGGGGCGCGGCATCCATGTCCTCCAGGAGGGGCCGGTGCATCAGGACGAGCTGACCGCCGCCCTGCGTACCGCCCGCCGGGCCGGGGTGATGTACCAGGTCAGCACCCACTACGTGGAGGTGGAGCCGGTCCGGCGGTTCATCGCCGTGACCCGGGCGCTCGCCGACAAGCAGCCGCTGCTCCATCTCGACGCGACCTGTGGGCTCCAGGTCTTCTATCACCTGTTCGACATCCTGCGGCTGGCGCTGGGCGGGCTCCGTCCGTGGTCGTTCGCGGAGTCGGTGCCGTCGGCTGGCGGGTTCGCCACCCTGGTCGGTGAGGTGCACGGGGTGCCGGTGACCCTGCGGGTGCAGAACCAGTTGCACCTGAGGGATCCGGACAATCACGCCCACCTGTTGCACCGAATCAGTGTCGGCGCCTCGGGCGGGAACCTGACCCTCCTGAACACCCACGGCCCGCTCATCTGGAGCCCGCGTCCGCACTTCCCGGAGCAGGGACAGGCCGGCAGTCGGCTGGACGAGAGTCCGGGTGAGCACCTGGACTATCCCAGTGCCAGCCCGCTCGGGCCGGCCGAGGCACCCAGCTACCGGAGCATCGTGGGGGAGCTGTGGCCGGCGGCGGCCGGCCGGGCGTTGGCCGGGTTGCACCGCGCGGCCCGGGACGGTGCCGACCCGCTCCCGATCGGGCAGCCCCAACTCGCCGTCGCCGGAGCCTGGCGGGACGCGAGCCGCCGTCTCGGCCCGCCGGAGTCGCTCGACGGGCCCGCACCGCGACCGCTGTCCGTGAAGGAGGTCGAAGTCCCGTGATGATCACAACTGGTCAGCGCTGGTTGCGCCGGCTCACCACCGCGGACGCGCCGGGTGGGCGGCCGCGGGTACGACTGGTGGCGCTTCCCCATGCCGGCGGGGCCGCGAGCTTTTACCATAGATGGGCACGGCTGCTGCCGAGGGATGTGGAGCTCATGGCGGTCCAGTACCCGGGCCGGCAGGACCGCGCCGACGAGCCGTGCGCGGTGACCATGCCGGAACTGGCCGACCCGATCGCGGCTGCGCTCGCGTCGATGGCCGGGCCGACCATGGCCGTCTTCGGACACAGCATGGGTGCGGCGGTCGCCGTCGAGGTCACCCGACGGCTGGAGGAGCGGATCGGGCGTCCCCTGCTGCGGCTCTTCGTCTCCGGCCGCCCCGCTCCGCATCGGCAGCGTCCCACCGCCGTCCACTCCGGTGGTGACGAGGCGCTCCTGGCGGACCTGCGCCGGCTCGGCGGGACCGACGAGTCCCTGCTCGCTCAGCCGGGGATGCGGGAGATGGTGTTGCCGAGCCTGCGCGCCGACTACCGGTTGATCGAGCGGCACCGGCCCGCCACGGCGGCACCGCTGCGGACCGCGATCACCGCGATCTGCGGCGACCGTGATCCGGAGGTGAGCCCCGAGGAGGCGGCGGCCTGGCGGGAGCAGACCAGTGGCGACTTCCGCGCCCAGGTGATCGACGGTGACCACTTCTACGTCACCGAACGGCCGGTCGCGGCGGTCCGGGCGGTCCTGGCGGACGTGCGACCACGCTTTCCACTGGCGACGGCGTGGCCGTCGACACCGTGATCAACTCAGATCAAAACGGCTCATTGGGTTTCGCCAGCAACTTTCGGTGAAATAGACCAGGAAACACTATCGAAAGGATAAATCATGACAACGATCACTCAGGATCTGGAGAAGGAACTCTTCGCCCTGGAGCAGGAGGGGTGGCGGGCGATCTCGTCGGCCAACGGCGACTTCTATCGCCAACTGGTCACCGAGCAGACCCTCGTGGTGGAGCACGACGGGATCTCCACCGGTGACGACCTGGTCGCCGAGATCGACGGGAACACCTCGCCGTTCACCGGCTTCACCCTCGACGAGCAGCGGATCGTGCCGGTCAGTGACGACACCGCCGTGATCACCTATCGGGCGATCGCCGAGGTGAGCGGCCGAGGCACCTTCCGGCTCTACATGTCCAGCCTCTGGCAGCGCCAGGCGGACGGCTGGAAGCTGCTGTTCCACCAGCAGACGCCGATGTCCAACCAGGAGAGCTGAGACCAACGACGGTGCCGGCCCCCGCGCTGGCCGGCGGCCCCGGAGAGGACGAAGCGGTGACACAACCCGGCATCGAGGTCGAACACCTCCGCAAGGAGTTCGGCGACAAGGTCGCCGTGGCGGACATCTCCTTCACGGTGCCCGGCGGAACCCTGCTCGGCCTGCTCGGCTCGAACGGAGCCGGCAAGACCACGGTCATCAACTGCCTCACCACGCTTGTCGAGCCGGACGGCGGCCGGGCGGCCGTCGCCGGCCACGACGTGGTGGCACAGCCCCGGCAGGTCCGCGAGTCGATCGCCCTGACCGGCCAGTTCGCCGCCCTCGACGAGGTGCTGAGCGGACGGGAGAACCTCGTCCTGTTCGGCCGCCTGCTCCGGCTCGGCCGGACCGGGGCCCGCCAGCGCGCCGAGGAACTCCTCGACCGGTTTCACCTGACCGAGGCGGCCGACAAGCCGGTCAAGAGCTACTCGGGAGGGATGCGCCGTCGCCTGGACCTGGCCGCCAGTCTGGTGGTCGAGCGGCCGGTGCTCTTCCTCGACGAGCCCACCACCGGGCTCGACCCGCGTAGCCGGGAGGAGATGTGGCAGCTCATCCGCCAGCTCCGCGACGGTGGCAGCACGGTCCTGCTGACCTCTCAGTACCTCGAAGAGATCGACCGGCTGGCCGATCGGGTGGTGGTGCTGGACGACGGGCAGGTGATCGCCGAGGGGACCACCGACGAACTCAAGGAGCGGGTCGGCGGCCAGGTGTGCGAGATCGAGGTCCCCGTTCCCGAGAAGGAGGCTGCCGCCGCCGCACTCCGTTCCGGTCTGGGCGAGGTCGCCGAGCGGGGCGGCGCGCTCGTCGTGCCGGCGCCTCGTGCCCGGACGCTGGCCGACGTGGTCCGGCTGCTGGAGGAGGCGGGTATCGAGGCCGAGAACGTGGCCCTGCGCAAACCCACGATGGACGAGGTCTTCTTCGCCTTCACCTCGGACGGGACGCAGCGGCCGAACGCGGAGAGGTCCGGGGTATGACGGCGGCGACCGGCACCGAGCACGGCATCGGAAACCTGGCCGCCCAGGGCTCCGCACTCGCCGGCCGGAACCTGCGGCAGCGGGCCAACGCCGAGATGCTTGTCGTGTTCGGCGTGTTCCCGGTGATCTTCGTCTTCGGGTTCCTGCTGCTCTTCGGCCGGCTCTTCGCCGAGCGTGGGCTGGACTACGCCCAGTTCCTGCCGCCGGCGATCGTCGCGCAGTGGATGTTCACGGTGGCGAACACGTCGGGCGCCGCCTCCGCCGCCGACCGGGCCTCGGGGATGCTCACCCGGTGCCTGTCGATGCCGGTCAACCGGGCGGCGGTGGTGGTCGGCCGGCTCGCCTCGGACGCGGTCTGGGCGGTACTCGCGGTGGTGGTGATCAGTGCCACCGGGTACGTCGCGGGGTTCCGGTTCCAGGGTGGAGCCCTGGCCGTACTCGGCTTCGTGCTGCTCGCGGTGGCGTTCGCGTTGACCCTGACCGCGGCGACGACCGCGGTGGGCCTCTCCTCGACCGATCCGGAGGCCGTGGCGGCGACGCTCAACCTGCCGTACCTGGCCCTGATCATGCTCTCCACCGCGTTCGTGCCGGCCGACGCCTTCCCCGGTTGGCTGGAGCCGGTGATCAGGTACTCCCCGGTCTCGGTGGTCATCGAGGCCCTGCGGTCGCTCGCCTCGACGACGCCGTCCTGGGGCCAGGTCTGGCCGGCGGTCGCCTGGCTGGCGGGGCTGCTGGTGATCTTCTCGTGGGCCGCCGCGCGCGCATTCAGGAGGGCTCGATGAGTGTCGGGTACGAAGCGTCGGTCCTGGCCGGTCGGAACCTGCGCCGGTTCCTGCGCAGCCCACGGCTACTCGGTGACGCCATCACCTTTCCGCTGATCCTGCTGGTGTTGCTGCTGGTGATGTTCGGCGAGGTGGTCGGCGGGGCGACCGACGAGCCGTACATCGCGCGGCTGGCCCCGGGGATCGTGCTGTTCAGCGTCGCCTACAGCTGCGTGGGCACGGCCGTCGGTTTCCACGCCGACGTGCACGGCGGGTTCCAGGGGCGGCTGCGGACCATGCCGATCGCTCGGATGTCCCCACTGCTCGGCCGGATAGCCGGCGACGTGGTCAAGTTCGTGCTGGTCACCGTGGTGACCGTCGCGGTGGGCTACCTCCTCGGGTTCCGGTTCGAACAGGGCGTTGCGGCGGCTGTCGGCTTCCTGCTGGTGGTGCTGCTGTTCGCGCTGATCTTTCTCTGGTTGGCCCTGGTGGTGGCCCTGACCGCCCGCAGCGCGGAGGCGGCGGCGAGTGCCCTGAACGCGCCGGTCACCCTGCTCCTGCTGGTATCCACCTGTTTGGTGCCGTTGTCGGCGTTCCCGGGGTGGGCCCAGCCGGTGATCCGGGCCAATCCGTTGAGCTGCGCGCACGCCGCGCTGGTCGGTCTCTCCTCCGGAGGGCCGGTCCTGGTGCCGGTGCTGCAGACCCTGGCCTGGGTGCTCGGTGCCACGCTGCTGCTGGGTCCGTTGGCGCTGCGGCTCAGCCGGCGATGACCGCCGACCGCGCCGAGCCACCCGTGCGGACGGGTGGCTCAGCGCCGGCGGTCTCACGAGTGGAGCAGCTCGATCAGCTCGTACCGCAGTTCGCCGTCCGGGTACTCGCCGACGGCACACCGGCGGGTCACCGGCCGCCAGCCGTGTTCGGCGGCGATCCGGCCGAGCATCGCCGGATCACCCAGGTCGGCGAAGCCGAGCATCACCCGGCCGCCGGGGGCCAGGTGCCGCCCGACGGTACCCAGAAACGCCGTGTGGGCCGCGTACCCCGGGTCGAAGAAGGCCCGGTCCAGCTGGTCGTCCGGCGACTCACCGGGGGAGGTACCGACGAAGTTGGAGTTCCAGAAGATCAGGTCGAAGCGTTCGTCCTCGGCCAGCGGTTGGAACATGTCGCCGCACCGCACGGCCACCCGGTCGGCCACGCCGTGTCGCTCGGCGTTGCGCCGGGTGTTCTCCACGGCCGCGGCACTGATGTCGAGCGCGGTGACCGACGCGCAGCCGCGCTGCGCGGCGATGACGGAGAGATAGCCGGTACCGCAGCCCATTTCACAGAACGATCCGCCGGTGGGGTAGCTGAGCCATTCGGCGTACAGGGCGGCGGAGGGGGTCAGGTGTGGCGCGTAGACCCCGGGAAGGAGATCCCATTCCTGCCCCAGCAGTTCGAAGGTCTGGGGCTCGACGATGTCCTGATGCCGGTCCCGCAGGCGCAGGACCAGGTCTTGATTCCGGGAATCCAAGTATCTGCCCCCTTTCCGGTACCGGGAGCATAAACACAGGAGGACGGTACGGTGCGAGTCGAACGGCGAGTACCCAGGCAACAGGCGGAGAATCCCCAGTGGATCGGAGCCGACCCGCTGCGACGGTTCCAGGACTGGCGCGCGGATTGGGTCGCCCGATGTCCCACCGACCCGGCAGCCGTGGTGCTGGCCACGGTCGGGCCGGACGGACGCCCCACGGCGCGCTACGTCGACCTGGCCTACGTCGACACCGGCTTCGTCTTCTTCACCAGCTACCGCAGCCGAAAGGCGACCGATCTCGCCGTCTCCCCGTACGCCGAACTCTGCTTCGGCTGGCTGGAGACATCCCGGCAGGTCCGGGTCAACGGGCCGGTGGAGCGGCTGGACCCGCTGGCCAGCGACGAGTACTACACCCGGCTTCCCCGGCCGGTGCAACTGCTGGCCTGGTCGACCGACCAACGGTCGGTGCTCGACGAGTCGCTGACCGACCGGATCGTGGCCACCGAGCGGCGCTTCGCGGGGCAGGAGATACCTCGGCCCACGCAGTGGGGTGGGCTACGGCTGCTACCGGAGCAGATCGAGTTCTGGCAGGGCGGCCCGGCCGGTGCGCCGGATCGGCTGCGGTACCGGCGCACCGGGGACGGCTGGGCCGGCGAACGGATCGCGCCGTGACCGGATCCCTCGTCGAGCCGGAGGCGCTGCAACAGCCGCAGTGGCCGGATCCGGCGGTGGTGGCGAACGTCCGGGAGATCCTCGCCAGCCGGTCCGGCCTGGTCCCCGAAGCGGAGTGCGAGATCCTCGCCACCCGGCTCGACCGGGCGGCCCGGGGCGAGGCGTTGGTGTTGCAGGCCGGCGACTGCGCGGAACGGTTCACCGAGGCCGCCCCGGAGCCGATCGCCGCCCGGCTGAACCAGTTGACCAGTCTCGCCGCGCTGCTGCACCGAGGCTCCGGGCTGCCGGTGGTGCCGGTCGGGCGGATCGCCGGTCAGTACGCGAAACCACGTTCGTCGGCGTGGGAGCGGCTGCCCGACGGTACGGTGCTGCCCGCGTACCGGGGGGACCTGGTCAACCGGCCGGAGGCGAACCGGGTGGCCCGTACCCCGGATCCGAACCGGATGCTGACCGGGTACGACTGCGCCGCAGTCGTGCTGCGCCAGCTCCGGCGACGGGCCGTGCCCGACGTGGAGTGGCCGGACCCGGCCGGTGCCGTGGGTCAGATGTCCGCCCCGGTCTTCACCTCGCACGAAGCGCTGCTACGCGACTACGAGACCGCGCTGGAGCGACCCGGAAGGGCCGGTCGGTACGCCTCCTCCGGGCATCTGCTGTGGATCGGCGACCGGACCCGGGCACCGCACGGCTGGCACGTGCGCTGGGCGGCGGAGCTGAGCAACCCGGTCGGTGTCAAGATCGGACCTTCCATCACCGCCGCCGAGGCGGTCCGACTGAGCCGGGTACTGAACCCGCAGGGTCGACCCGGCAAGGTGTCGTTCATCGTCCGGCTCGGCTCACAGCGGATCCGGCGCATCCTGCCGGAGGTGGTGCTGGCGGTCCGCCGGCACGGGGTACCGGTGGTGTGGCTGTGCGACCCGATGCACGGCAACACGTACCGGCTGCGTACCGGCGGGAAGACCCGGCCGGTGGAGGCGATCCACGACGAGGTGACCGCCTTCGTCCGGATCCTCGCCGCCCACCGGCTGCACCCGGCCGGGCTGCACCTGGAGGTGACCCCGGAAGACGTGACCGAGTGCGTCGCCGCACCGGCCGACACGCCGGTGTCACCGGCGCGGGTCGCGCAGCCCCGGTACACAAGCGCCTGCGACCCGCGGCTCAACCGGAAACAGGCAAACGAACTCGTGGCCCATTTCGCGGGCCTGACCCGACGGAGGTGAACCAGCGATGAGCAGACGACAGCAGGGCAGCGCGGACGTCAAGACGTTCGACGGCTTCCCGGCCGAGGCGTTCCGCTTCTACCAGGACCTGGAGAAGCACAACACCCGCGACCACTGGCACCGGCACAAGGACACGTACGACTCGTGCGTTCGTGAGCCGATGGAGGCGCTCGCCGCCGAACTCGGAGAGAAGTACGGCGCGGTCAAGGTGTGGCGACCGCAGCGCGACGTCCGGTTCGCGAAGGACAAGTCGCCGTACAAGACGTACCAGGGACTGACCGCCGGCTCGGCCGACAGCGTCGGTTACTACCTGCAGCTCGACGCCGAAGGGCTGCGGCTGGGCGGCGGTTACCACGGCCTCTCCTCCGAACAGGTCGAGCGCTACCGCGAGGCGGTTGACGACGGCCGCTCCGGCGCCGCGTTGCAGCGGATCGTCGACGAACTCACCGCCGACGACTGGAACCTGATCGGGGAACGGCTCAAGACCAAACCGCGCGACTGCCCGGCCGATCATCCCCGGGTGGAGCTGCTGCGGTACCGGTCGCTGGCCGCCGACCGGGTGCACCGGGTGTCGGACGGGATCGACGGCGAGGCAGCGGTACGCCTCGTCCGGGACGGCTGGGACGCGCTGGGACCGCTTGTCGACTGGCTGGACCGGCACGTCTCCACGACCGGGGGGAGCTGAACATGCTGGCCGGGTGCGTACCTTGGCCGCCGGAGTTCGCCCGGCGGTACACCGAGCGGGGCTACTGGCGGCCGGAGCCGCTCGGCACCAGGCTGCGGACCCTGGCCAGGGCCGACGCCGACCGGGTCGCACTTGTCGAGCCGGCCCGCCGGATGACCTACGGGGAGCTGGACCGGCGGGCCGACCGGCTGGCCGCGGGCCTGCGCCGGGCCGGCCTGTCCCCCGGGGACCGGGTCGTGATCCAACTGCCCAACGTGATCGATTTCGTGACGCTGTGCCATGCCCTGTTCCGGCTTGGCGCGCTCCCGGTCTTCGCGCTGCCCGCCCACCGGGAGAGCGAACTCGCCCACCTCTGCGCCATGAGTGACGCGACCGCGCTGGTGATTCCGGACAACTACCTCGGCTTCGACCACCGCGAACTCGCCCGTCGGGTGACCGGGCCGGAGCACGTCTTCGTCGTGGGTGAGCCGGCGGAGTTCGTGGCCCTCGACACGGTGGACGCCGAGCCCGAGCCGCTGCCCGCCCCGGATCCGGCGGACGTGGCGCTCTTCCTGCTCTCCGGCGGGACGACCGGCCTGCCGAAGCTGATTCCCCGAACCCACCAGGACTACGGCTACAACCTTCGGATCAGCGCCGAGAACGCCGGCCTGACCGCCGCCGACAGCTACCTGGCGGTGCTGCCGATCGGGCACAACTACGCGCTGGCCTGCCCGGGCGTGCTCGGTACCCTGCACGTCGGCGGTCGGGTGGTGCTCGCTCCGACGCCGAGCGTCGAGGATGTCTTCCCGCTGATCGAGCGGGAGCGGGTGACGGTGACCGGGCTGGTCCCGCCGCTGGCCCTGCTCTGGCTGGAGATGGCCGGGATCGCGGGGGCGGATCTGTCCAGCCTGCGGCTGGTCCAGGTGGGCGGCGCGAAGTTCGGTGCCGACGCCGCCCGGCGGTTCGGCCCGGCCCTCGGCTGCAAGGTGCAGCAGTCGTTCGGCATGGCCGAAGGGCTGCTCTGCCAGACCGCCCTGGACGATCCGCCGGAGACCGTGGCCACCACCCAGGGCCGGCCGCTCTCTCCCGACGACGAGATCCGGGTCGTCGACGCCAGCGGTGCCGCGGTGCCCGACGGCGAGGTGGGGGAGCTGCTCACCCGGGGGCCGTACACCCCGCGCGGCTACTACCGGGCGGAGGAACACAACGCCAGCGCCTTCACCTCCGACGGGTTCTTCCGCACCGGCGACCTGGTCCGGCTGCTGCCCAGCGGGCACCTGGTGGTGGAGGGCCGGGTGAAGGACCAGATCAACCGGGGTGGCGACAAGGTGGCCGCGGACGAGGTGGAGGACCATCTGCTGGCTCATCCGGCCGTGCGGGAGTGCGCCGTGGTCGCCATGCCGGACCCGCTGATCGGCGAGCGGACCTGCGCCTTCGTGGTGCCAGGACCACGTGGTGCGGCGCCCGGCCTGGCGGAGATGGTGGCGTTCCTGCGGGACCGAGGGCTGGCGGCGTACAAGCTGCCGGACCGGTTGGAGGTGGTCGAGTCGTTTCCGCATACCGCGGTGGGCAAGGTGGACAAACGGCGGCTGCGGGAGCGGATCCGCGAACTCACCGGCGCGCAGCCCGGCTCCACCAGCGCGGAGCGTGGCCGATGATCGTGGTAGGCGCCGGTCCGACCGGCCTCACGGCCGCCCTGGCGCTGCGGGCGGCGGGTCTGCCGGCCACGGTGCTGGAAGCGGAGCCGGTGGACCGTGTCCGCCCGGGCAGCCGCGCCCTGTTCGTGCACAACCGGACGTTGCGGCTGCTCGCCGGGCTCAACCCGGAACTCGCCGAGGAGATCGCCCACCGGGCCGTGGTCTGGCCGACCCGCGAGACCTACTACCGGGGGCGGTTGGTCTACTCCCGTAGCTATCCGCCGCACTCCGGCGGGCTGCCCCCGTTCGCCAGCCTGCGTCAGGTGGAGACGGAACGCCTGCTCCTGGCGGCCTGCGAGCGGGCCGGGGTCCGGTTCGAGTGGGGCACCGGGGTGACCACGGTCTCGACCGGGCCGGAGGCGGTCACGCTGGAAACCGGGGACGGTCGGCGGTGGAGCAGCGGGTACGTCATCGCCGCCGACGGTGCCCGCTCGGCGGTCCGCCGCTCGCTCGGGGTGCGGCTGCACGGCCCCCGACCGCGCGGCTTCCACGTCGTCGTCGACCTGGCCGAAGATCCGAACCGGCCGATGCCGCCGCGCCGGATCTTCCGCTACGAACATCCGGCCCTCGACGGTCGTACCGTGCTTCAGGTGCCCTTCGCCGGCGGCTGGCAGATCGACCTCCAGTGCCGCGACACCGACGCCCCGGAGACCTTCGACAGCGTCGAGGCGGCGCGGCGCTGGCTGCCCGCCGTGGTGCCGGAGCGGTACCGGGATCGGATCCTGTGGGTCGCCCGGTACCAGTTTCACCAGGTGGTGGCCGACCGGCTCACCGACGGGCACCACCGGGTGCTGCTCGCGGGGGAGGCGGCGCACCTGTTCCCACCGTTCGGCGCCCGCGGGATGAACAGCGGGATAACCGACGCCGTCGCTGCGGCCGAGGCGGTCGCGGCGGCGGACGCCGATCCGACGGCGGTGCCCAGGTACGCCGCGCGACGACACGCGGCGGCCCGCTACAACCGGGACGCGGCCGGGGCCGCGCTGCGTCACCTGCGGCCGGGGCGGGCGATGCGGATCCGGCAGCGCTGCTGCGCCACCCTGGCACCGGTGGTCCCGGCGCTCGGCCGGTGGCTGGAGACGGCGCCCTACGGACCTCGTCAGGGCCCGTCCGCCGAGAGCAAGTACTGACCGAGGGTGGAAAGAGCAGCCCCGGACGCGCAGCTCGCGCCCTTCGCACCACCTCGTCGGGCAGTTACGGCTCGTTACCGCGGGCAGGGCGAGCCAGCTCCGCACCCCACGAGGTGCAGGCGGCGTCCGGCGCACTAGCATTGCTGCGTTCTGCGGCGGCTGAAACGAGGCGAGATGCGTTGGCTCCGGCGGTTGCTGGGTAGCAAGCGGGTCCAGCTCGATCCAGGGCGGCAGCAGGAACTGCTGCGGGATGTCCGGCACCGGTACGGCGCCGGCTCGCCGGTCCGGTTTCCGGAACAGGTCGAAGCGATCACCCGGATGCTCGGCGACGACGACGGCCTGGCGGTGGCCGCCCGGATGGTGTGCGAGGCCGCCGACGAGGCTCACGCGGACCTGCAGGCCCAGGCCCACGACGTGCACCGACGCACGGGCCGGCGACTCTCGGTGCATCGCCGGAACTACCGGCCGCTGTGGAAGGAGGCCGGACCGGCGCTGCGGTGGCCACTGTTCGCGCTGCCGGGTGGCCTCCACCCGTACGCGCAGGTGACCGCCGCCGTCGCGGTGGTCGGCAGCCGCGCGCCACGGCTCGGCCGGGTGACCGACCCGGACCTGCTCCTGGCCCGCGTGTTCGAGTTGCTCGACCTCACCGTCGTCGGCTGCGAGTACCACCAGGTACGGGTGGACACCGACGCCGCAGCCCTGGCCGACCGACTGATCGCGGCCGCCGGGCGAGTTCTCGCGGCCATCGACGACCCGCCCCGGCTGCCGCCTCCGGTCCGCGAGGTGATGCGCCGCAACAACACCCTCGCCGTCCACGATCCAACCGGCCATCACGTGGTCGGCGGCATCAACCTGGGCGCCCGGATGCGGGAGACTCTGCTGGCGTAGCACAACCAGCCAGCCGGCATCAGGCGGTTCGGGTGGCTCCGGCGGAACCACCCAAGCTCGACGGTGCCACATGGTCAGCCGGGGAGGAGTCGGCGATGAGTGTCGGCGTCAACCTGCGCAGTCGTCCATGGATCGTGCTGGTCGCCCTCGCGGCGACGGCAGTGTTGTTCCTGGTCACCTGGGCACTGACAACCGCTCGCGTGAGCCAGCCCTCGGGCGTGCAGGAGGTCGCGAGCGAGGGCGTACGGATCGAGGTTCCTGCCGGTTGGTCACGCAACGCCATCGGATGTGGTACGCCGGTTCGGGACACGTACGTCGTGGACGTCGAGGCGGTCGCGGGCTGTGCGCTGACGCCGACGCCCCGGGTCGACTACGCCGAGATAAGGCTCTCTGCGGATCTCGCCCTCGACTCCGCCGCAGCGATCGCGACGGAAGAGCGCCAGACCGCCGGCCACGTCGTGCACAGAGGCGCAGACGTCCTGCCCGACGGCCGGGCGCGCCGGGTCGTGGTGGTGGATCGGCGGGTCGTGGTCATCGCGGTCGCCGAAGATCCAGCCGTCGCCGACGCGATCGCCGAATCGTTGAAGATCGACTGAAGGGGGCCAGGTCCGGCTACGTCGTTTGCTGCGCCTTCGTGACGACTTGAACGAAGGCGCGTACCAGGGCATTCTCTCCGCCTTTGCGCCACACCGGCGCGTAGTGCAGCACCGGTCCGTCGGTGATGGGCAGGAAGGTGATGTCGCCTCGTTGCCGGGTGGTTCCCACGTCCGATCCGATCGGGGACACGACGCTGCCGCCGGCGATCGCTTGGAAGGCTTCCTCGAGGGTGGCGATGCCCAGTCCGCGCCGGACGGGCCGCCCGGACGGGGTGGTGGACGGGGTGTGCGCCTCCCACACGTAGTCGGGAATGGGTCCCTCGGGGTAGACCACCGGATGATCGCCGAGATCCTCCAGCTCGACGCTGCCCCGGCCGGCCAGCGGATGACCGGCGGCCACCGCCAGCACCAGCTCCTCGCGGTGCAGGACCGGCCCGACCGTGAGGTCGGGCTCGCGGATGGGCAGCCAGAGAATTCCGATGTCGACCGTACCGGCCCGCAGCGGCCCGAGCGGGTCGGTCGGCAGGATTTCGCGCAGGCGCAGCTCGCACTGCGGGTGCCGCTGCCGGAACAGGTCGAGGACGGCCTCGACCGACTGGTAGTGCGTGCCCATGGTGCCGATGGTCAGCGTGCCGGCCTGGCCGCGTGCGGTGGCGGTGGCCTCCTCGATGCCGGAGATGATCTCGCCGTAGCCGGCGCGGAGGCGGTCGCGCAGCCGCTCGCCGAGCGGGGTGAGTCGAACGGCGCGGCTCGTACGCTCGAACAGGCCCCCGCCGATCCGGCGTTCCTGCTGTTTGATCGACTGACTGACCCGCGATTGGGACACGTGCAGACGCTCGGCCGTGCGACCGAAGTGAAGCTCTTCGGTCAGCGTCAGGAAGATCTCGATGTCCCGTAGTTCCACCAGACGGCCCTACCTTCGATCATTGCGGCCTGGGACTGGGCAGTCTACGGCCGTGACGAGACCGGGCGGCGCGGGCGTGGCTCGGACCGTCGGCCGTCGCGGGTTCTGTCGTCGATCGATCACCACTGGCTAATGCGGCGATGCGATCTTCTGCGTTGTTCGGCCGGGTGGGCCGGGCGATGGTGGACGCATGAGCGAAAGCGTGATCGACCTCGTGGCGGCGCCGGATCATCTCGGCACCCCACGCTGGCACGCTGTGACGTCGCCCGGTTCGGTGGCCGGGGTCGCCGATCTACGTCCGATCATGCCGTTCGAGTACGAGCTGCCGGCACCGACCGCTCCGCAGCCGGACACCCTCGAGCTGAACCTGTACGTGCAGCCGCAGTGGCGTCGTCGAGGGATCGGATCGCGGCTGCTGGCCGCCGTCGGCGCACACGCCGTGGGCCGGCGGTTGATCGTGGAGACCGGCCCGGGTTCCGCCGCGCAGTCGTTCTGTGAGCGGCACGGATTTCGGCGCACCGGATCCGGGAGCCATGATCTGCTCACCTACTGCGACGTCCACCATGCCTGGCTGGGTGAGTTGGTCGATGTCGAGCACCCCGGATACCGACTGCGTCACTGGACCGGGAATCCGTGCGGCGCGACCAGCGTCGAGCAACTGCTCCGGCATCCGAGCAGGCCCGGTGCCGCAGTGGTGAGCGCCGCCGAGGCGGACGGCGGGGTGGTCGCCCATGTCGTGGCGATGACAGGCGCACTGCCGCAGGTTCGCGCCCGCCAGTACGGCCCTGCCGTGCTCGTCGGTCATCGCGGCCGGCGGTTGGGGCTGTGGGTCAACGCCGCTCTGCTCACGCGACTGCGCGAGATCCACCCACACGTCGAGGAGATCGAGGCTCGCACCGCCGAGGATTCCGACCTGGTCGCCCTGCGTCGACACCTGGGCTTCCGCCCTCTCGGGCGGCGTCTCCGCTACGAACTCACCCTGCCGTAACCGGCGGCCCTGACTCCGATCCAGTGGCACGTCCGGGCCAATCCGTGCCCGATGAAGAGAGGTTTGTCATGGAAGATCCTGTCCGCCCCCGGACGTGGGCCTCCCCGGTCGGGAGCCGAGACCCGCCCGGTGATCCGTGGCCGCCACCCGGCGGTCGCCACCTGCCCACGTCAACGTCAACATCAAGGAGCTCACCACCGTGTACGTCAACCTTTCCACCCAGGACAAACTCACGCTTCGTACGGCCGCGTACGGTGCGGTCACGCTGCTGTCGGCCGCCGGAGCCGCCGGCGGCTCACCCCACAAGATCGCCACCGATGGGTCCATCGCCCTGGCCTCGGCAACCGGCCTGGTCGGGCACGTGCTCGCGGAGCAGTCCAGGGGTATCGACCTGGGCGGCAGGTCGGTGGCCGAGATCGCCGACCGCGTTCTGCCCGCCCTGACCGAGGCGATGCGCCTGCTCGCCGAGCAGGCGCCGGCCGAGGCCGACAACTTCCGCCGCACTGTCGTCGTCGCCCTCGACGCGGCCGTCCGTACCCGGCAGGGCGCACCCGGTCCCACCGTCGCCGACATGACCAACAAGATCATCGCGGCGCTCGACGCCGCCGAGGCCACCTCGGAGGTGACCACGTGACGACCCCGGCGATCTCGGTCTCCGGCCTGCGCAAGGCGTACAAGGACAAGATCGTCCTCGACGGCGTCGACTTCGACGTCCACGCCGGCACGGTGTTCTGTCTGCTCGGCCCCAACGGCGCGGGCAAGACGACGACGGTGAACGTGCTGACCACGCTGGTGCAGGCCGACGGCGGCGCGGTGCGGGTCGCCGGCCACGACCTTGCCACCGACGCCAGGGCGGTCCGCGCGGCCATCGGCGTCACCGGCCAGTTCGCGGCCGTCGACGAGCTGCTGACCGGACGCGAGAACCTCCAGCTCATGGTGGACCTCAACCGCGGGGTCGCCGGCGACGGCGAGCGGATCGTCGCGGACCTGCTGGACCGGTTCGAGCTGACCGCCTCGGCGGACAAGCCGACCTCCACCTACTCCGGGGGCATGCGCCGCAAGCTCGACCTGGCGATGACGCTGGTCGACAATCCGCGGATCATCTTCCTCGACGAGCCGACGACGGGCCTGGACCCGCGCAGCCGCCGCACCATGTGGTCGATCGTGCGTGACCTGGTCGACGACGGCGCGACCATCTTCCTCACCACGCAGTACCTGGAGGAGGCCGACCAACTCGCCGACCGCCTCGCGGTGCTCGACCAGGGCCGCCTGGTCGCCCAGGGCACGCCGGAAGAGCTCAAGCGCCTCATCCCCGGAACACACGTACGGCTGCGGTTCTCCACCGCCGCCGAACTCTACGCCGCCGCGGGGATTTTCCCCGAGGCCACCCGAGACGACGACGCGCTGGCCCTGCGGGTGCCCGCCGACGGCGGCACGAAGTCACTGCGGGCCCTGCTGGACCGGCTCGACGAGCACTCCCTCAGCGCCGAGGAGTGCTCCGTGCGCACCCCGGACCTCGACGACGTTTTCCTCGCCCTGACCGGCCACGCCACGGAGGTCGACACGAAATGAGCGCCCAGTCCCATTCGCTGGTCATGCTGCGCCGCAACCTCAAACACCTCACCCGGAACCCGACCTCGGTGTTCAACGCCGTCCTGATGCCGATCATCATCATGCTGATGTTCGTGTACATGTTCGGTGACGCCTTCAGCGTCGGCGTGGACTACATCGACTACGCGACGCCGGGCCTGATCCTGCTGGCCGTCTGCTACGGGCTAGGAGCCACCGCGACGGCGGTGAACTCCGACATGACCAAGGGCATCATCAACCGGTTCAAGGCCATGGACATCTCCCGCGGCGCGGTGCTGACCGGCCACGTCATCACCAGCGTGCTGACCAACGTGATCGCCATCGCGGCGCTCGTCGGAGTGGCCTTCCTGCTGGGGTTCAGCCCGGAGGCGAGTCTGACCGACTGGCTCGCCGTGGGTGGCGTCGTCGTTCTGCTCGCGTTCGCGGCGGGTTGGTTCACGGTCGCGCTGGGACTGTCGGCGAAGTCGCCGGAGACAGCGGGCATGGCCGCCGTGCCGCTGGTCATGCTGCCGTTCTTCAGCAGCGCCATCGTCCCGGCGGAGAAGATGGGCCCGGGCCTGCGGCAGTTCGCCGAGTACCAACCCTTCACGCCGATCATCGAGACCGTGCGCGGGCTGCTCGACAGCGCACCCGACACCACCGACGCGGCCGTCGCCGTCACCTGGTGCGTGGCGATCGCCCTCGTCGGCTACCTGTGGGCGCGTTCCGCCTTCACGAAGCGAGCGTGACCCGGGCGGTGTGGGGCTCTGCGGCGCCGTCTCGGGGAACGTAGCCCGACGAGGCGGCGCCGCACCGGGTCGGGAGCACCTGCGCTCGGCGTTCGGCCGTCGCGGCCGCATGGTCAACCCGGCATGTCCTTGTCAATCAGCCAGATCAGGGGCACAGCCGGAACTGCTCCTGCTCGACGAGCCGACCAACGACCTCGGTGATCAGGCCGTGGGCTGGCTTGAGGCGCGCCTGCGGCAGCACCGCGGCACACTGCTCGCGGTCACCCATGACCGGGAGTTCCTCAGCCGGGTCACCGACACGATCCTGGACGTCGGTCAGGGCACGGTGACACGCCACGGCGACGGCTACGACGGGTACCTGACCGCCACGGCCGTCGAACGCCGCCATCGGCTACCGGAGTACGAAGACTGGCACCATCCCGCCACACATCCCGAAGGCCAGCGGCCTTGGCGGAGGGCGACTTCCACTTCGGCGTTGGTCGTTACTCGCGGACCAGTCCTGGTGGCAGCGCGTCTTCGCCGGGTCGGACCTGGCGGGCGTTGGCCACGTGGTTGCGTTCGAGGGCGTGGATCACGGGTGTCGGACCGCCGACGCAGGTCCAGGTGTCGTCCCAGAGCGCGGAGACAAGCCATGACCGGTCGGCGGGAAAGAACAGATCGGGTAGCGTTCCGCGGCCGTGGCGCATGTGCCCACCGGTGCGCCAGGTGAGGGCCTGCTCGGGACCGGCCTCGACCAGCACGTACGGCCAGTCCCAGTAGAGGAACACCCTCGGGGCCTGAGGGAAGACGACGTCGTGGGCGCCGGTGTCGAGGTAGGCCAGCCACCACGGCTGGTCCGGAGTGTGCGTGATGAGGTCCTCGACCAGGGCGTGCTCATAGGTGGCGGCGGTGACCTCGTCGGCCTGGTACGTGGTGGCGTAGGCGTCGAAGACCGGTGGGATGGCGGTGGTGATCGAGACGCCGGCAGTGGTGTGACCGGCGATCCAACTCACGTCGGCGGCGGTGCCGACGCGCCAGCTCCGCCCGTGCTTGCCGACCTGCACACCGCCATTCAAGCCGCTGCAGCGTCGGTTGGCCAGGAGCCAGACCGGTGGCGTCCGGCGACCAGCCGTCATGGGCCGCCGTGCCGTACGCCTGCCCCGGGCTCGATGGAGCGCTGATGCTGTCAGGTCAGTCTGCTGTCGAGGCGGAAACCTGCCATATGGCGCTGACCGGCATGGCACGGAGTCTGTCGCCGAATGGCAGCGTGGCGGTTCCGGTATAGAGGACGATGCCGGCGACGAAGTCATTGCCGAGGCGGTCGGCCAGTCGGCGTAGGCTGCGGAAGTCGTCGGGTCCGACGGTGGTGGCTGCTTTGACTTCGATCCCGACGACCTGACCGGCTCTGTTTTCGAGTACCGCGTCGACTTCGTACCTGCTCTGGTCACGGTAGTGGGACAGGTCGACGAACTGCTCGGACCAGGTGAGCTGCCGGGACAGCTCGGAAAGGACAAATGATTCGAGCAGCGGGCCGAACGGTGCGCCCGGCCGGAGCAGTGCCCGGGCGTCGGTCGCGATCTCGTTGGCGGCGATGCCCGAGTCGACGAAGATCAGTTTCGACGCGGAGGTGGCCCGGGTGCCCAGGTTGCGGGACCAGCCCGGGATCCGTTTGATCAGAAAGATCTCTTCCAGGGCTTGGAGGTAGCGGGCGATCGTCGGCCGGCTCAGCCCGAGGGCGGATTCGAGGGAGTTGGCGGCGATGATGGTCGCGGATCTGGCCGCTAGCAGGCGTACCAGTTTGCGTAGCTCGCCCTTGTGCTGGATGTCGGACAGCTGCCGGACATCACGGTCGATGAGCGCTTGGACGTAGGCGTCGAGGAACCGTCGGCGGCGGCGCGGGTCGGTACGGGTGGTGGCCTCGGGCAGGCCGCCGCGCACGATTCGGGCTGCGTAGTCGGCGCGGGTCACGTCCGACTCGTGTCGCAGGTCGGGGCCGAACGCGAAGACGGCGTCGACGAATCCGTCCGGTGCTGCGTCGAGTTCGCCTTGGGAGAACGGCCAGAGTTCGACGGTCTCCATCCGGCCGGGCAACGCGTCCGGAGCGGCCACCATGCCGAACAGCCGTAATGATCCGGTGAGCAGGTACCGGCCGGGACGGGGGTCCTCGTCGACTGCCGACTTGATGGCCAGCAGCAGTTCCGGAGCACGTTGGATCTCGTCGATGACCAGGAGTTCGGAGGAGTCCACGAACCCGACGGGATCGGCGATGGCCGCCGCCCGGTCCTGGGCCCGATCAAGATCGCGGCGTTCGGCCAGACGATCGCCGGCAACGAGGCGGACCAGGGTGCTCTTGCCTGCTTGGCGCGCTCCGCTGATCAAGACGACGCGAGTGTCCGCCAGAGCGGCATTGATCTGCGCGGCGGTGCGGCGGGGGATCAGGTGCGGCGTGGGCACGGCGTCATCATAACGGACGAACCTTCGATCTGCGGGGACCTCGGCTTTCGATCTGCGGCACCAGGTGCGTTCGTTATGCGGTCATCTGCTGTTCGATCTGCGGGCCCTGTCAGCGGGGCGGCCGTGGAAGAGGTCCACCGCTACGCCGTGTTGCTGCGGGTCGCGGCGAGTTCGGGGAAGCTTCTTCCCAGCGCTGGCGGAGCTGGGGTGGCAGCCAGAGGATGGGCCAGAGCCGCCGGAGGAGGTCGGCGTCGAGCCAGGTGTGCAGATCCTCGACGGTGCTGGCCTCGGTGGCACAACCTTGTACATGTTGGCCAGGCGTGCGGCCCGGTTCAGGTCGTACTCGGCGTGTCCGGACCAGTCAAGGTGACGCGGAAGCGTCACCGTGCCTTCGGTCGGGCCGTGCAGTGCGGCGATGTTCTCGGCCACCACGTAGGGCTTCCGGTCGCCGTAGGGCCGGTAGTGAGAAGGTGCCGGCAAACCCGAACCCACAGACGACGGGCCCGACTGAGAAGACCGATCAAGTGAAGGAGTGCGAGGGTGGCGAAGCTGTGGATCGGCGTGGACATCGGCAAGACCCACCACCACGTCGCCGCTGTCGACGGCGACGGCCGGCTGGTCTACTCCCGCCGGGTCGCCAACGACGAGACCTCACTGCTCACCGTCATGGCCGAGGTCTCGACCCACGGCCGCCCGGTGTGCTGGGCGGTCGACGTCACCACCGGCCTGTCCGCGCTGCTGCTGACCCTGCTGTGGCGGCGCCAGGTTCAGGTCCGCTACGTCTCCGGCACGGTCTCCTTCCACATGGCTGCCGCGTTCGCCGGGGAGAACAAGACCGACGCCCGCGACGCGGTGGTCAGTGCTCAGACCATCCGCCTGCGTCCCGACCTTCCGATCCTGGAACCCTCCGACCGGCTCCTGGCCGAACTCACCGTCCTGACCAGCTACTGCGCCGACCTTGTCGGGCAGCGTGTCGCCACCCTGTTTCGGTTGCAGGAGCTGCTCACCGGGATCAGCCCCGCCCTCGAACGGGCCGTGGACCTGAACCGGAAGGCCCCGATGATGGTCCTCGCCTGCTGGCAGACACCGGCCGCGATCCGGCACGCCGGAGTCGACCGCATCACCGCCCTGCTCCGCCGCAGCCACGTCAAGAACGCCAGCCAGGTCGCCGAGGCCATGGTCGCCGCCGCCCGGCAACAGACCGTCACCCTGCCCGGACAACGGGCCGCCGCCGTGGTCGTCGGGCAGATGGCCACCGAGATCCTGTCCATCGAGCAGCGCATCGCCGCCGTCGACGACCTCATCGCCGAACACCTCGACCAGCATCCCCTCGCGCAGATCATCGGGAGCCTGCCCGGCATGGGCCCCCTGTTGACCGCCGAACTACTCGTTCACACCACCGCATGACCGAGTACGACAGCCCGGCGAAGTTGGCCGCCCACGCAGGTTTGGCGCCTGTTTCCCGCGACTCCGGAACGGTTTCGGGGAATCATCGCCCGCCTCGCCGCTTTCACCGGCGGCTGCGGCACATTCTGTGGATGGCCGCGTTCACCGCCGCCCGCGAATGCCCCACCTCGCGTGCCTACTGCGAGAGAAAGCGCGCCGAAGGAAAGAACCACCGCCAAACCATCCTCGCTCTCGCCCGACGACGCGTCGACGTCCTCTGGGCACTCATCCGCGACCGCAAAACCTTCACCCGACCGGCACCAGCGATCCACGCCGCAGCCTGAACCAGAACACTCCCCGCCGACGCAGCCCATCGCGCCGGCTACTGTACTTGCCGTCACAAGATCAGCGACAGAGCCACGCGTACCTACCTGAGCATCCGAACACGTACGCCGACAGAAGGTGTAGTAACACGATTAGCGGTTCACATTCTGTGTAGTCATGGGTGATGTAGTTTCTTCGTAGTCATGTATCTGCGGTTCACGTCGCGGGCTAACGCCGACGGCAGCGTGGTGCGCTACGCCGCCTTGGCGCATAACTGTCAATCCCCTGGAATCGTGGAGGACTCGGTTATGCGGCCTGGCCCTCCAGGACGCGGATTGTCGATCGCTCGTAGTCGTTCGGTGAGCGTCCGTCGCAGTCGGAGTGTCTGCGGCGACGGTTGTAAAAGTCGGTGATCCAGGTGGCGATCTTTAGTCGGGCCTCGGTGCGGGTGCGGAACTGGTGGCGGTGGACGTACTCGACCTTGATGGTGGAGAAGGTGGCCTCGGCGACGGCGTTGTCGAAGCACGAGCCGACCCGGCCCATCGACTGGCGTACCTTCCACCGGTTGCAGGCTTGGGCGAAGTCGGCCGAGCAGTATTCGCTGCCTCTGTCGCTGTGGAAGATCACTGCGGCGACGTCGCCGCCGCGGGTGACCGCGGCCATGTTCAGCGCGGCGACGACCAGGCCGGCGTCGTGCCGGTCGCCCATGGCGTAGCCGAGGATGCGCCGGGAGTACAGGTCGGTGACGGTGGCGAGGTAGAGCTTGCCCTCGCCGGTGATGATCTCGGTCATGTCGCCGCACCAGGCCACGTCCGGCGCGGTCGCGGTGAACTGACGCTTGACCAGGTCCGGGGCGGCTGGCCGCTTGCCCTGCCGAGTCAGCCCACGCCGGCGTCGTTTCGCTCTGGCGACCAGGCCCAGCTCGGCCATGAGCGCGGCGGCCGTGTTGTCCGACACCCGCCACCCTTTGTTCGCATAACTCGTCGCCGACGCGTGGACTGCCGTAGGTGTCGCCCGAGGCGTCGAAGACGCGCCGGACCGCCTCCGTCAGCCTGGCCCTACGGTCCTGGCGGGGTGTCGGCCGACGGTCCCGCCACTTGTAGCACCATGACTCGGACACCCCGAGTGCCCGACAGGTCACCGCGTGCGGCACGTTGTGCTCGGTCCTCTGGGAAGCGATGAAGGCGGCCACGCTCACCGGCCCGTCGCTTCCTTGACCCACAGGACCACGGATCGCTTGAGGATATCACGCTCCATCGCCAGCTCCGCGTTCTCCCGCCGCAACCGCGCCAACTCGGCCCGCTCGTCCTCGGACAACTGCCCGGCAGCGGCTTCGCCACGAGCGGCACGATCCTGCTGAACCCAGTTGGCCGGGGTGCCGCTGTTGATCCCCAGATCACGAGCTACCTGCGCGATCGACTTCCCGGTCTCCCGCACGATCCGAACCGCGCCCGCGCGGAACTCCGGATCGAACCGGCGTCTCGTCTCAGCCATGAACCTCTATCCCTCAAGTTCTGGCCTCCACGCTACGAGGGGAAGGGCAGTCCAGAGGGCGTGGACACACGACCCCTCACGCCGAGCATCGATCTTCCCTGCTCCGTGCCCAGATTCCGACGATCGTTTAACTACAAGCTGCGGAACCCGAGCGAAAGCCCAGGCCGGAAACGCCCATAGGCGACTACGCAAAGCCCTTGGGCCTCAGAAAGGGCGAAGCGGCCACTGAATACATATGCAGTGCTAACTCTGTTTGCATCTTCGGCACTCGAGTGCGACGATGGTCATCGATATCTGCGGGAGCGGCAGCGGGAGAGCGTTCGGCCGAGGGCAACGGCGGCGGACGCAGACAGTCCCTTGACTTTCAGCTGGGAGGCGATGGTGAGCGGCACGCCGCTTGCCTGCCTGGCGGCCCGGTTCCACCGAGGCGGCACCCATCTGCGCCAGCCTGCCGCCTCTCCATGAGCGGCAGCGGAGAGGATCCCGATGAGGTTCACCCACCGTTCCAGTTCGTCGCCGTCCCACCTGCGCCGTGGAGCCATTGCCACTATTGCGCTCGTCGTCGTGGCCACAGCTGCCGTGGCAGGAGCCGCCCGAGCCGGCACCGCAGCTGGGTGCCGGGTCGCCTACACCGTTACCAGCCAATGGTCGGGCGGCTTCGGCGCCAACATCGCCATCACCAATCTCGGCGACTCCATCTCTGGCTGGACGTTGAGATTCACCTTCACCTCGGGGCAGACCATCACTCATTTGTGGAACGGCAACGTCAGCCAGTCGGGAGGCAACGTGACCATCACGAATGCCCCCTACAACGGCGAGCTGGCGACGGACGCCACCGTTACCCCTGGGTTCAACGGCACCTGGAACGGAAGTAATCCGGCACCCGCATCGTTCACCCTGAACGGCACTCCCTGCACTGGAGCCGTCGTCCCCACCGTGGCGCCACCGACCACCACGCCACCCACGACGACGCCACCCACCAGCACACCCCCGACGACCACGCCGCCGCCCGGTGGCGGCCTGCCGAACAGCTTCCGGTGGAGTTCCAGTGGCGTGTTGATCGGGCCGAAGTCAGACGCCTCGCACAACATTCGTGCGGTAAAGGATCCGTCAGTGGTATACCACAACGGGCGGTGGCACGTCATCGCCACTACGACGAACCAGAGTGGTTCGTACAGCATGGTGTATCTCAACTTCACCGACTGGTCGCAGGCTGCCGCAGCGCAGCACCACTTCCTGGACACGACTGCGATCGGCACCGGATACAAGGCCGCGCCGCACGTGTTCTACTTCGCGCCGCAGCGACTCTGGTACCTGGTCTACCAGGTCGGTGACAACGCCGCGTACTCCACCAACACCGACATCAGCAACCCGCGGGGCTGGACCGCGCCACGACGCTTCTACGCCGGCGGCATGCCTCAGATCATCCGAGACAACATCGGCAACGGCCATTGGGTAGATTTCTGGGTGATCTGTGACAGCGTCAAGTGTCACCTGTTCTCGTCTGACGACAACGGGCACCTGTACCGGTCCGAGACCAGCCTGGCGCAGTTCCCGAACGGAATGAGCAATACGGTCATCGCCATGCGGGACGCGGCCCGGTACCCGCTCTGGGAAGCCGCCAACGTATACAGAGTTTCCGGTGGCAACCAGTACCTGCTGATTGTTGAAGCGATCGGCGCTGCCGGCGTGCGTTACTTCCGGTCTTGGACCGCACCGGCGATCACCGGTCCATGGTCCGCGTTGGCCGATACGCAGGCCAATCCGTTCGCCGGTGTCAGCAATACCACCTTCGCCGGTACCGCCTGGACGAAGGACATCAGCCACGGAGAGATGGTCCGCGCCGGCGTTGACCAGACGATGCTCATCAGCCCCTGCAACATCCGGTACCTGTACCAGGGCAAGGATCCCGCTGCGACCGATTCGTACAACCTGCTGCCTTGGCGGCTCGGTCTGCTCACCCAGACGAACTCCACCTGCTAGCCGCTCTGTCTCTCAGCCTGATGCACCGGAGGATCTCCATGCACTTCGCACGATCGCGCCTCTGGCTGGCCACGGCGACAGTCGCCGCCGTCGGCACCACCGGCGTCGTGACGACAGCGGCCGCCCACGCCGCCGGCTGCAAAGTCACCTACACGGTCACCAACCAGTGGCAGGGTGGCTTCGGCGCCAACGTGACCATCGACAACCTGGGTGACCCCGTGAGTGGCTGGCGGCTGGCCTGGTCCTTCGCCGCCGGGCAGAGCATCACCCAGCTCTGGAGCGGTACGTACACGCAGTCCGCCGCGCAGGTCACCGTGACAAACGCCAGCTGGAACGGCAACATTCCCACCGGAGGTAACGTCAGCTTCGGCTTCAACGGCTCATGGACGTCGAGCAACCCGGTTCCGGCGAGCTTCACACTCAACGGCACACACTGTACCGGTTCCATCCCGTCAAACCCGCCCCCGTCGACCCCAACCACGGCCCCGACCACATCCCCGCCACCGACATCCCCGCCACCGACGTCCCCGCCACCGACCGGAACGACGACCGCGTGGCAGGGTGGCCGGTTCGTGGTGGACACTCCCAACGTCGTACGCCGGTCAAATATCGTGTTCAACCGGCCCGGCAGCGCCAGTAGCCAGTTCGCGCCACTGGGTAACGGCACGCTGGGGGTTGCCGCGTGGTCAGCCAACGGGTTCACCGCCCAACTGAATCGCGCCGATACGTTTCCCGACCGCAAGTCACCGGGGCGGGTGGTGATCCCCGGGCTGAGCAGACTGACCAACGCCAGCGACTTCCGGGGTCACCTCGACCTCTACGACGGGACGCTGCGCCAGTCAGGCGGCGGCATGTCGTTGACCGCTTATGTGCGAGCGGACACCGCGCAGCTTGTCGTCGACGTCACCGGCGCGGACCCGAACACCTCGCAGACCGCACGGGTGGAACTGTGGAGCGGCCGTACACCCACCGCGACCGCCTCCGGGTCGGTGGCCACTCTCTCGCAAACCTGGACCGACAACACCGCGACCGGTGCCTCCGGTCAGCGCTTCGGTGCGATGGCGGGTATCAGCGCCGGTGGCCGCAACGTGACCGCGTCCACACCCAACTCGACGACCGCCCAGGTCAACTTCCGGCCCAACAGCGACGGCTCGTTCCGGGTCATCGCGGTCTCCCCGACCTGGACAGGCGGCGACCCGATCGCCACCGCTCGTACGCTGCTCGGCAGTGATCTGACCCGTAGCGCCAGCGACCTCGCCGCCGGCCACCTGTCCTGGTGGCACAACTACTGGGCCACGGTCGGCCTCATCAGGATCTCCTCCGGTGACGGGTCCGGCGAGTACTTCGAGAACATGCGGACCCTGTATTTGTACAACATCGCCGCGACAAACCGCGGCGCCCTGCCCGGCAGCCAGGCCGGCGTGGCCAACCTGTTCGTGTTCGATCAGGATTCACAGCCCTGGTATCCGGCCGGATACTGGTTTTGGAACACCCGCATGATGGTCCAGGCGAACCTCTCCGCCGGAGCGTTCGCGCAGAACACCCCGGTGTTCAACCTCTACCGCACCAACGTATCCAACATCGCCGCGTGGACCGGGGCTCACTTCCCGGGCCGCGAGGGCCTCTGCGTGCCGGAGACCATGCGCTTCAACGGCAACGGCTACTACGGCGGCAGCAACGCGGCCAGCAACGCCTCGTGTGACTCGCGGATCGCGCCGAACTACAACGCCCGCAACGTGACGACCGGAGCCGAGATCGGCCTGTGGATCTGGCAGACCTACCTCACCACCGATGACCGTTCGTTCCTGTCAGCCCACTACCCGATCATGGCTGGTGCCGCGAGATTCCTGCTCTCGCACGCCACGACAGGCTCCGACGGATTGCTGCACACCTTCTCCAATGCCCACGAGAACCAGTGGGACGTCAACGACCCGATCAACGACGTCGCCGCTATGCAGGCCCTCTTCCCGGTCGTCGTCTCGGCCGCGCAGACGCTGGGTGTGGACGCCGACCTGGTCAGTCGGCTCAACTCGGCCATCCCGAAGATCCGTCCGTTGCCGCGTACCGACATCGCCACCAAGTCGCAGGTGCTGACCCCGGCCTCAGACGCGGCCGGGAGGAACATGCTCGCGATGTCGGCCGAACCTACCGCGACCAAGCACAACCAGGAAAACGTCGAACTCGAACCGGTCTGGCCGTACAACCTGATCGGCGACGCCGGCCACCTGTCCGACCTGGCCAAACGGACCTTCAGCAATCGGAGCTACGTCACCGGCAGCACGTGGAGCTACGACGCACTCCACGCCGCGCGCCTGGGGCTTGGCAACGACATGCGCAGCGCAATGCTCGCCAACATCGGTAAATACCAGGTCTTCCCCAACGGGTTCGCCAGTTGGAACGCCCAGCCCACCACGCCCTACCTTGAAGAGCAGGGTGTCATCGCCGCAGCGATCAGTGAGGGCCTCGTGCAGCACTACGACGGCACGTTGCGCGTTGCACCCGGCTGGCCGAACGGATGGAACGTCGACGGCACCGTCTACATCCAGCACCGGGGGAAGGCCCACGTACAGATCCGAAACGGAACATTGACGACTGTCGCTCTGGAAAGCGGTGCCACCGGAACCATCACCGTCCGGAACCCATGGCCGGGGCAGAATGTCACCGTCGTCGACAGTACTGGCACCATCGTGACCAGCACGCAGACGAACGGGACATTTGATTTCCTCGTTCAGGCCGGTAGGACGTACCTCGTCCAACTTACCTCGGCCCCGACCACGGCTCTTCCGCACGCCCCCGTCAGTGGCAGCGCCGCCACCGCACCCAAAAACTTGAACGGTCGGTCCATCGGACTTCCTAGATAACACCACGCACCGGGCCGGGTGTTCGCTGCAGGGTGCAACCGGTTAACCCATATGCGAAGGATCCACCGTCCTGCTGTCACTCGATTCTGCCTTTCCCGTCGTCACTCCGTTTCGGAGTCCTGCAGATCATCTTTGGTGGCGTGACACGTGGGTGGTCGGGGGTGGTGGTCTGGGCGGTAGATGGACGGAAGCATCAGCGCTTCCTACAAACAGCTTTTTAGGGGAGTTTCCGCTGATGCTTCCGTCTGTGTCCCGGACCCAGGGCCCCGGCAAAGTCGTTAGGTGATGCCGAGCAGAGCCAGCGGTCGATGGCTATCGCGGGCGTGGTGGCGGTTGGCGGCGGCGATGTTGGTGATGCCGGTCAGGCGTAGTGCGCTGATGGCGGCGTTGCGGAGGGCGGCCATGACCTGTGGTCCAGTGCCGGTGCGGATCTGGGATCGGTCTTCGTCGTAGGTGACGTCGCGGACCCAGTGGACCTTGTTCTCGATTGACCAGTGGCCGCGGGCCGAGCCGGCCAGATGTGCGGGCTTGGCTTGGTGCGCACGCAGGTCAGTGATCGCGTAGATGGTTTCAGTGGTGAAGCGTTTCGGCTGGTCCAGGCGGCGTCGGCGGCGTCGGATCTGCAGCGCCTGCGCGGCGTGGGGGAAGTCGATGCCGGTGGAGATGGACAGGATCTTCAGGCTGCGGATCTCCCGCCGGCCGTGCCCGCGGTCGCTTGCGCGGTCGGCGTTGGGGACGGCTCGCCAGGGCAGGGCTGCGAGTTGGGCGTGCAGGTGGGGCTGATTGCCTTTGACGGTGAGGATCCAGTTGGCGCCGCGTTGGGCGAGGTAGGCGACGTGCTCGCGTTGGCAGTGCAGGGCGTCGGCGGTGACCACGACACCGGTGAGGTCGTCGATCTGGTCGAGCAACGGCTGGAAGCAGGTGATTTCATTGGTCTTGCCGTTGACGTCGGTGCTGGCCAGGATGGCGCCGGTGGCCTGGTCGCAGGCGGCCAGGACGTGTCGGGCAGTGCTGTGGGCGGCGCGGGACCCGCGAATGCTCTTGCCGTCGACGGCGATCGCCCGCCTCGTACCCGTCGCGGGGCTGCGGGTGCTCAGCCACGCGGCGATCACCGCGGTCAGTTGGTCCGGATCCAGGGCCTGTAGCAACCGGCGGAGCATCGCCTCCGACGGACGCCGTCCTGGGTCGATACCCAACATCTGTGCGGGGGCCAGCAAGTCAGGCAGGGCGGATGCTGGAATGCCAGGAGGGATGTCGCCGGTGAACACCGACGATCCGGAGTTGGCCCTGTTACGGGCTGAGGATCGGGTACTGGAGATCCAGGCCAAGCTGCACCGTTGGGCTCGTGATGATCATCGTCGCCAGTTCGGCGACCTGTTCTTGTCACCGATCCCGCATTCCTGTTGGTGGCGTGGAACCGGGTGCGGAGCAACAAGGGTGCCAAGACCGCCGGGGTAGACGGCCGGACAGCGTTGTCGGTCGTGCTGCGTGTCGGCGTCGAGGAGTTCCTCGACGGGCTGCGGGCCTCGCTGAAGGACCGCAGTTTGTCCCGCACCGGGTTTGATGGAGACATCGAAACCTGGGAGGAACACCAGCGATGCCGGCACCGAAGAAGTACAACGATGAGCTGCGTGAGCGTGCGACCCGGTTGGCGGTCGAGGCCCGCCGGGATCCGGCGTCCGCGGTCGGGGCGATCCGCCGGATCGCCGGGCAGCTCGGCATTCATCCAGAGGCGTTGCGCACGTGGGTGAAGAAGGCCGAGACCGACGCCGGTGACCGTCCGGGCACCACCAGCAGCGACGCGGAACGCCTCGCCGCGTTGGAACGGGAGAATCGTGAGCTGCGGCGGGCCAACCAGATCCTGAAGTCCGCGGCGAGTTTCTTCGCGGCGGAGCTGGACCGTCCGTCGCGATGAAGGTCGACTTCGTCGACTCTCAGAGGCCGGTCCGCAGTAACTTGAGCTGATCTATGCGTTGCGTCCGGTTGGTGACCTTCCGGCAGGTTAGCTGCTGATAGTGGCCGGTCGATGCGTTGAATGTGAGTTCTGGTCGTGACCGTCCGACGGCTGTGGCGTTAGCCCGGTCATGGGTGATCGAAAACCGTATCCCAGTGACGTCAGCGACGAGCAGTGGGAGCTGATTGGACCGTTTCTGCAGGCGTGGAAGGCCAAGCGGGTCGCGGTGTCGGTGTCTGGTCGTGAGGGTGACTACGACCTGCGGGAGATCGTGAACGCGATCTTCTACCAGAATCGGACGGGCTGTCAGTGGACGTACCTGCCGCACGACCTGCCGCCGAAGTCGGCCACCTACTACTACTTCGCCCTGTGGCGCGACGACGGCACCGACCAGGTGATCCACGATCTGCTGCGCTGCCAGGCCAGGGAAAAAGTCGGCCGTCGGGAGGATCCGAGCGCGGTCGTGTTGGACACCCAGTCGATCCGCGCGGCGAACCACGTCCCGGCCGCGACGACCGGCAAAGACGCGGCGAAGAAGGTGTCGGGGCGTAAGCGGGGCCTGGCCGTGGACGCCCTGGGACTGATCATCGCGGTGGTGGTGACCGCGGCGTCGGTCACTGACAACGCCATCGGTATCCGGCTGCTCGACAAGGTCGTCGAACACACTCCGACGGTGAGCCGCGCCTGGGTCGACGCCGGGTTCAAACAGGACCTCGCCCTGCACGGCGCCATCCTGGGCATCGACGTCGAGGTCGTCAAACGCTCCGACACCCGTCCCGGGTTCGTACCGATCCGTAAGCGGTGGATCGTCGAGCAGGTCAACGGCACCCTGATGCTGCACCGCCGCCTCACACGCGAGTACGAAAGCCGACCCGAATCGGCGGTGTCCCGAACCCTGTGGGCCTCGACGGCGAACATCGTGCGGCGGCTGACCGGAACAGCACACCCTCCTGGCGGCACCGGTGAACCTCCCCACCGTTCTCGACCTGATCACCGAACGGGAGACCACCACACGCCGGCACACCGACCGGCTCCGCGAGCAGATCACCGCGCTGACCGGCGAACTCGCCCGCCTCGACAACGAACTGGCCGACCTGGCCACCACCCGCACCACCCTGCAAACCCTCGCCGCCGCCGAGTTCACCGCCGACGACCCCACCATCGCCAGCGCCCCCTACCAGCAGATCCTGCACATCCTCAGCACCGCACCCACCGGTATGCGCGCCAAAGGCATCTGCCTCGCACTCGGCGTCGAACCCCTACCGAAGAACGTCGAAGGCACCCGCGCAAAGCTGAAACGCATGGTCAACCACCACGTCCTCACCGAAGACCAACCCGGCGTGTTCACCCTCAACCCGAAACGGACGTAGTACTGCGAACCGGCCTCTCAGAAGGTCGAACACGGTGTCCAGCCGGTCCTGCAGGCGCTCGAAGACACGCCGGCACAGATCGCACCGTCGACCTACTACGCCGCCAAGACCCGACCGGCCAGCGCCCGCTCCCGGCGGGATGAGGAGCTGACCGCGATGATCGAGCGGATCCACGCGGAGAACTACGGCGTCTACGGCGCTCGCAAGCTCTGGCACGAGCTGCGCCGACGCGGTGTGCGAGTGGCCCGGTGCACCATCGAGCGGCTGATGCGCGAGTCCGGGCTGCGCGGGCTGCTGCGTGACAAGTCGCCGCGCACGACCCGGCCCGCAGCCGAGACCGGACGCCCGGGTGACCTGGTCAAACGGGACTTCACCGCAGAACATCCGAACCAGCTGTGGGTCGCCGACCTGACCTACGTGCGCACCAGCGTGGGCTGGGTGTACGCCGCGTTCGTCCTCGACGTGCACTCCCGCATGATCGTCGGCTGGCAGGTCGCCACCAGCCTCTACACGGATCTGGCCCTCGACGCGCTGAAAATGGCGATCTGGCGTCGCGAGAATCAGGGCGCTGACCTGCGCAAACTGGTCCATCACTCGGACAGGGGAGTCCAGGGCAGTATCGAGCGATTCGCTACAGCCAACGGCTCGCCGAGGCCGGCGCTGTCGCCTCGGTCGGGTCCAAGGGCGACTCGTACGACAACGCGATGGCCGAGGCGTTCAACTCCCTCTACAAGGCCGAACTCGTCCGCAACCGAGGTCCGTGGCGCGGGCTCGATGACCTGGAGATGGCCACCGTCGAGTACATCGACTGGTACAACAACCGGCGCCTGCACGGCGAACTCGGACACGTCCCGCCCGCCGAACACGAGGCACTACACGCGATGACCCAGCCGGTCACCGCACCCCTGAAAACCAGCTAACCAACTCTCCACCAAACCCGGGGCTTGACAGGGTGTGCTCTGGTGGGAGCGATGTGGCGAGGACGAAGGCGTTGAGGAGTCGGCGGATCTCGGCGATGGTCAGCGCGATGATCTCCGCGTCGGTGTCGGGTTGCTGTGCGGTGGCGGCGAGGATGGTCAGGACGGCGAGGGCGAGCATGGCCAGGGTGATGAATCGGTGCCAGCCGGTCCAGCTGCGGACCTGGTAGTGGTCCAGGCCGACCTGGCCTTTGCCGGTCTGGAACGGCTCCTCGATGCTCCAACGGGAGCCGGCCACTCGCACGAGGGTGTTCAGCGGGACGGGGCGGGGTGACCAGCAGAGGTAGAAGGCCAGTTCGCCGGTGGTGCGGTTGCGGCGGATGAGTAGCCACCGGTGTTCACCAGGTTGGGTGGCCGTGGTGATCCAGGCCCACAGGTAGTCGCGGGGACCTTTCGCGCCCGGCCCACAGCTGCGGGGCTGCCATTCGCGGGTGGGTATCCGCTCGGCGAGGTCGTCGACGCGGATGAGGGTGCGGCCGTCGTTGACCGCCACGCGTCGGTCGCAGCCGACGGCCAGGACATAGCCGATCCCACAGTGTTCGAGGTCAGCGCGCAGGCCAGGGTCGGCGCCGTAGACCTCGTCGCCGGTCACCCACGCGAACGGGATTTCGGCGTTGACCGCGGCGGCGATCATCTGCCGGGCCAGAGCCGCCTTCGTGGCGAACCCGACCTCGTCGGGGACGCCGGCGGCGGTGAGACGCTCGGACCGCTCGCACCAGGTCGTCTCGGGTAGGTAGAGCCGGCGGTCGATCATCGCCCGCCCCGCAGGTGAAACGTAGGCGAGGAACACCCCGCCTGGCTGTTCTCGACGCGGCCGGCGGTGCCGGTGTACTGCCGTTGCACCCCGACCGAGCACACGCCCTTCTTCAGGAAACCGGTCTCGTCGCAGGCCAGCACCGCGTCAGGGTGGCCGAGCTGCGCGATCAGCCAGGCCCGAACGTCATCGCGGACGGCGTCGGCGTCCCACACCCCGTGCGCAGCAGCCGCTGCATCGCCTGCGGATCAGCGTGGCCCGTCCGTTCGGCGATGGACCAGCAGGTCTTTCGTTCCACGCCCGACAGCAGCCCTTCCACGAACTGCCCGGCGGTCCGGCGTGGCTCCGCCCGCACGAACCGGTCAGCGACACGCATCACCGCCTCGTCGAGGATGACCCGCCACCCGGCGGGGTTTAAGCTGTGGCCCACGGCCATCGCGTGATCTTCGGTTGTCCTCACAAACCATCGATGATCAACGCGATGGCCGTCTTCATGCCCGCGCCACGCCCAACGCCGAAGTCAAGTGACGTTGGAGTACTACCCCAACCAACGCCGTCAAGAAGACCACATCGGACGAACCCGAACCATTCAAGATCTGCAACCAACTCTCCACCAAACCCAGGGCCTGACATCACGAATTTGCCGGGGCCCTGCAGGACGTCCTGCGACGAAGCCACAACCCACAAAGGTCAGTTAAGGCTGCCTTCCTTGGCTACCAGCGGATCGCTGGTACGGCTCTGCCGCAGGACGCGTCCAAGGAGATGCGAGTAGGTCCGTGGCTATCGCACGTCGATGACCACGCGGCGGTAGGAGTACAGGTTGGGTGAGCCGTTGTCGCGTAGCTGCAGGATGATGTGGATGTCGCGACCGCCCGCGTTGGACGGAACCTGCACGGTCGCGTTCGCGTTGGAGCTGTTGTTGATCGTCACGGCTCCGTTGTGCGAGCTGGGTTCGTCGTAGTACGACCAGGAGTAGGTCAGCGCGTTGCCGTCAGGGTCGCTGGATCCGGCCCCACTGAGGCTGACGCTGGAACCGGGAGCGGCGGAGATCCGCAGGACTCGCTTGGTGTTGTCACCGTTGACCACGGCGGTCGGGTGGTGGTTCGCGCCGGAGTAGGTGCCGGTGATGGTCCAGTCCATCCGGGCGGCGAAGTCGTTGTGGATGGCGGTGCCCCAGCGGCTGATCGAGCTGCCACCGTCCGAGGCGTCGCTGTACATGTAGTACGGGTCGTACGACGGTTCGTTGCTGAGCCTGCCGGCGCACGACATGCCGCGGACACCGGTCTTCTCGGCCGGACCGAAACGTCCGCCCCAGCCGCCCCAGTCCACGCGGTCGGGGTCGGTGAGGCCGTTGGTCAGCTGGTGCATGAACGCGGGGCTGTCGCCCTCGGTCGCGTACTTCCTGTCCGGGTACTGTGCCCCGAGCGGCCCGTGGTTCTGAACGTTGGTGTCCAGCCAACTGTCGGAGGGCTGCCAGCTGTAGACCAGGTTCTTGGCGCGGATGTAGGTCAGGCTGGGGAAGTTCTTGGTGATCCATGCTCCGGCGTCGTCCTGCCCCAGGATGTCGTACACCCGCAGCTTGCTGACGAACTGGTCCACCTGGGCCTGGCTTCGCGTGTTCTTCACCTTCCACAGCGCCTGGGCCAGCGTGTTCCCACCGCCCCAGAAATTGACCCACACGGGGCGGGGGTCGTGCCGGTCCACTGCGGCGATGATCAGTTCTGAGCCGGGGCTGTCCTTACCGGCACCGACGCTGCCCATGCCGTAGCCGGTCTGGCCGAGCTTCGAGATGGACTGCAGGTAGGCGAGGCTCGGGAAGCCAGCGGCGTGCTTCTGGAGATTGGGAAGTACCTGACCGTACGCGTTCAGCCTGGGATTGAGCAGGTTGGCCATGTTGGACGAGCTCTGGGTGGTGCGCCAGCAGCCCGTCGTCCCGATCAGGCCCTCGAGATCCACCTCGTTGACGGTCACCAGCATCCGGACCAGGGACTGCAGGTCGTCGGGGTCGGCACCGAGATCCGTCATGTTGATCACACGAGGTTTGACCGACTCCCCGGGGGGCGGTGGGGTCGTCGGTGGCGGGGTCGTCGGTGGCGGCGTGGTCGGTGGCGGCGGCGTGGTCGGTGGCGGCGTGGTGGGTGGGAGGCTGCCGGTGCAGGTGGTGCCGTTGAGGGTGAACGAGGTGGGGACCGGGTTGCTGCCGTTCCACGTGCCGTTGAAGCCGGGGGTGACGGTGGCGTTGGTGGCGAGGTTGCCGTTGTAGGAGGCATTCGTGACCGTCACGTTGCCGCCTGACTGGCTGACGGTGCCGTTCCACAGCTGGGTGATGGTCTGCCCGGCGGCGAAGGAGAACTTGAGTGTCCAGCCGGAGATCGGGTCACCGAGGTTGGTGACGGCGATGTTGGCGCCGAAGCCACCCGACCACTGACTGGTGATGGTGTAGTCGACGCGGCACCCGGCCGCGGCGCTGGCCTGGGTGGCACCCGCGACGACCCCGGTGGACGCGACGACGAGAGCAGTGGCCGCGATGGCTCCGCGACGTAGACGTGACGGTGGGACGGTACGGCGGTGGACAAGCCTCATCGGGCTTCCTCTCTGCTGCCGTCACGGTGCGATAGACGGCAGCATCGGGCAACTGGAGGCGACTCGGAGAATCCAATTCTGCAGAAGGCCAAAAGACCTACGCTGCCGCCGGCCACCAGCTGCAGGTAATCAGGAATGTCTGGGTTCGATTCGTCGCCGTTGCCCTCGGCTCCGATGATCAGCGCGGCCGACTCCCGTAGGCCGTATAGACAACCATCGTGCCAGTGTCTTGCGATTGAATCAATGCTGATTATTGATTCAATCGCTCAGTCCCGGGTTCCACAGGTGATCGGGTTTCTGCGACACCTCTGCCGGTCCTGTCGCTGGTGAGAGCGTTGTGGTCTAGCGGAGACTCCGAAAGTTCGGCCGCAAACGCGGCATCATCACCGACACCCTCGGCCTCCTTCTCGCTGTCATCGTCACCGCCGCCAGCGCCATCGACAACACCGAGCCGTTTCCAAGCTGATTTTGCAGCTCAGGGTTGGTGTGGCAGGCCCGGTGATCGATGGGTGCGAGGCTCCAGGTAGGACAGCTGTCGAGCAAGACTCGAAGCCCGACCGGGAGCCTCGCCATGCTGTCCTACCCCGCCACGATTCCGTTGTCCAGCCGCACTCTGAACCACCTCGCCGAACGCATCCGCGACCACCGCAAGCAGCGCCGATCCCACTGGCGGCGCCTTGAGCCCGGCCGGCAGGCGCTGCTCGCCCTGGCCCATCTGCGTAACGGCGACACCTATACCCGACTTGCCGCCGGCTTCGAGATCGGCGTCGCCACTGCCTGGCGCTACGTCCAGGAAGCGATTGCCCTGCTCAGCTCGGCAGCCGCCGACCTGACCGCGATGCGACGCATCCGGCTGCTGGCGTACGCGATCCTGGACGGCACGCTGATCCCGATCGACCGGGTCGCCGAGCAGAAGCCGTACTACAGCGGCAATCACAAACGCCACGGCGTGAACGTGCAGGTCATCTCCGACGCCACCGGCCGGCTCGTGTGGGCATCACCGGCACTGCCCGGTTCGGCACACGATCTGACCGCCGCACGCGGTCACGGCATCATCGATGCCCTGACCAGCGCGGACGTGCTGACCTTCGCCGACAAGGGCTACCAAGGCGCCCACGGCAGCGTCCGCACCCCGCTCAAGCGGCGCCGCTTCCGGCCCAAGCTGTCACACAGGCAGAAGGCCGTCAACCGAGCCCACGCGAAGATCCGCGCCCGCGGAGAACGCGCGATCGCCACGCTCAAATCCTGGAAGGTCCTGGCCAAGCTGCGCTGCTGCCACACCGAGTCACCGCGATCGTGCAAGCCATCCTGGTCCTGCACCACGTCGAAGCCAACCGCTACGCAGGATGAAAGTGGCTCATACTGCGGGCCGGCGCCTGCCGGCTGACCAGTCCGGTCTGCCACCGCCGCCGTGCGCAGGACGGGAGGAGTTCACCATGGGCGGCCGGTCCACCGTGTCCGACCTGATCAGTCTCAGCCTGGCCGACCATGTCGTGGCGGACTACGTCTGGCAGCTGCGTCTACCGCTGACGGCCTCACCGCGACCTTTTCTACATCCGGTACGAACCCTGACCGGCGCCGAGGTCACCGAACTCATGCCGGAGGACCACCCGCATCACCTGGGGTCTGTGTGGCGATCGCCGACGTGGGCGGGGTCAACTTCTGGGGTGGTCGTACCCTTGTTTCCGGCCGGGCCCGATGGACCTGCGCAACCACGGCACTCAACTTCACCAGAGGCTGGGTGCGTACAACCCCCAGCAGCATCGACCACGACCTGCGCTGGACGGGACCTGAGCGGGTCGACCTGCTGCACGAACGGCGTACCATCTCCGCCGTAGCGGTCAGCGAAGTCGCGTGGGCGCTGGACTTCAGCTACGAGATGACCAACGTGACCGCCCTGCCTCTCGCTCTCGCCAGCCCCGCGACCAACGGCCGGCCGGCCGCGGGCTACGGCGGCTTCTTCTGGCGGGCCCGGCGAAGTGGCCGGCGGGTGGAGGTCCTCGGCCCGGATCGCGTCGGAGTGCGGCACCTGCACGGCAGCCGCGCCCGATGGCTGGCGCTAGTCGGTGGGGGCAGCGACGCACCGTGGAGCCTGGTCTTCGTCCCCGACCGCGGGTCACAGCAGGCCGATCAGTGGTTCGTCCGCCACGACGACTACGCCGGGGTCGGCTCCTCGCTGGCCTGGGACCGGCCGCTCGTCCTGGCCCCGGGCGCCGGGATCCGCCGCCGGATCGTGACTCTGGTCGTGGACGGCAGGCTGCGGGTGGCACAGGTGGCCGGTGTTCTCAGCGCCGCCGAGGCCATCCTGACCGGGGCGGGAACGGGGTAGCAGCGGCGGTGACGTGGGAGACCGAGTCTGTTGCCTGCGTCCGGGTGGCCTTCGACCCTCGCGGCTGAAGTTCGAGACCGAGACACCCGTCTAGTGGATAAACATTCAGCAACGGATATGTTGCTGCGCGCCGTCTACTCTGCGACGATAGCTGTCGATGTAGTGTGTGGAGCCAGGTGACCTGATTAACCGCAGCCGAGGGCAACGGCGGCGGAACGACGGTCCTGAACATCTCATGCGAACACGTTGGCGCGTGGTGGAGTTGTCCGCCCCGTGCTCGCTCGGTGGGTGGGATGTCCGGGGCGGCCGGGGCATGCCATACCCGTGCCACTGGCGGGCCGGTGTCGAAGCTCAGGCGAGTTCCGCCTGGGCTGGTTCGAGTGGCTTCGACTCATTCCGTCTATCTCTCCCGCGTGGCGTCTGATGATGGCGCAGCCGCCGCAGGCGGCATGTCGTGTCGTGAGCTTCCGGGGCGATGAGCGCGAGCCGTTCGCGTCCGTGTCCGGTCTGAACCGCTGGCAGATCCCGGCCTGCCAGCGACTGCTGGCGGCGGTGTGTGCCGTCAGCAACGTCTGGTAGTCCGGCAATCGCTGACGCGGCCGTTGTGGCATCCGACTGGAGCTGGCATGCAGCCGGAGGTCCCACGGCCGGCTCACCGGCTGCTCACCGAGGCAGGGATCAACCAGAACAAGGGCCTGCGCTTCGCCTGGAAATTATATGCGGGAAGTGGTCGTTCATGGGTCGTCTGACGGAGAGTCAGCCTCTCTGCGTCCGGTCGACCGACGTTTCAGGAACATGACGACACGTTGACAAGCGCGTCGCGTGACGTTATGTTCGCGGTTCGCATGCATCGAGCACCGTCAATGAATTGATATTCGCGGCACCGCTGTTGGCGAACGCCCGGATGTATCTCGATCTCCTACACAAACCTCAAAGGAGGGCAAGGATGGAAACAGTTGGGCATCCACCGATCAGCCGGTTGGGCTGGCGGTTGCCTGGTGTCACGGGGGCGATGGTGATCACCGTCGCTATGGCGCTGGGCGCCGCGTCAATCGCCACGCCGCGAGCGGGGGCAGCGGTGGACCCCGCGCCCGTAGCGGCGGCGGCCCCGCTCGCGTTCCCCGGCGCGGAGGGGGCGGGGGCCAACGCCAAGGGCGGCCGCGGTGGTGACGTCTACTACGTGACCACGCTCGCCGACTCCGGGCCCGGGTCGCTGCGGGCGGGCATCGACGGCGCGCCGGCCGGTGGCCGGACAATCCTGTTCAAGGTTTCCGGCACGATCGCGCTGAACTCCAACCTGGGGATCAACAAGTCGAACATCACAATTGCAGGCCAGAGCGCGCCCGGCGACGGGATCGCGATCCGCAATCACACCCTCGGCATCGGCAATGGCGCCCACGACGTGGTCGTCCGTCATATCCGGCTGCGCACCGGTGCGAGTGACGATCGCGACAGTATGTGGATCTCGTCCGGCCGCAACATCATTATCGACCATGTGTCGGGGTCATGGGGTTCGGATGAGGTGATCTCGGCCAGTCGGGATGTCCAGAATCTGACCGTGCAGAACACCATCATTTCCGAGGCGTTGAACCGGGCTGGTCACGCGTTCGGCAGCATCATCGCCTCCGCGCACGACACCACATACTCGTGGCATCACAACCTGTGGGCGAACAACGTCAGTCGCAACCCCCGTCCGGGCACCGACGCCCCGGATCCGGGCTTCCGGCTGGACCTGCGCAACAACGTCTTCTCCAACTGGGGTTACGCAGCCGGCTACAGCGGCTCGGACGACGGCCCGATCGAGCTGAACTACATCAACAACTACCTGGTGGCCGGGCCGAACTCGACCGCGACGTGTGCCATGGAGAGTGGCGGCAGTCTGCGGACCTACCAGTCGGGCAACATGATCGACCTGAACAAGAACGGCCGGGTTGACGGCAGCAACACCGGGTGGGGGATGTTCTGTGGAAACCACGTCAGGCAGAGTAGTGAGTGGCCTGTCCCGTCGGTGACAACCGATTCCGCGGGCACGGCGTACGCGCGGGTGCTGGCGCAGGGCGGTGCGATGCCGTGGCGTCGCGACGCCGTCGACAAGCGGATCGTCGACAGCGTCCGCCAGCAGAATGGACGGATCATCAACAACGTCTCCGACGTTGGCGGTTGGCCTACCCTCGTTTCTGCGCCGGCGCCCACGGACACCGACAGTGACGGCATGCCGGACTATTGGGAGCACGCCCTCGGGCTCAACCCGAGCAACGCGGCGGATCGGAACAACACCGATGCGACCGGTTACACGATGCTGGAGAAGTACCTGAACTGGTTGGCTGACGGCCACGCGACGGTCGACCGCAACGGGTCGGTGGACGTAGACCTGCGTACCCTCAACGGTGGCTTGGCCCTGAACTTCACCGTCGCCTCGGGCAGCAACGGCACGGTGACCCTGCTGGGTGACGGCCGTACCGCCCGGTTCACCCCGGCGGCCAACCATAGCGGGCTGGCGAACTTCACCTACACGGCGACCGATCCGGCCTCGGGACTGGGCTTCGGTCCGGTGAGCGTGGGCGTGCTGGTGCGGGGCAACGGCACTGCGCCGCCGACCACTGCGCCGCCGACCACTGCGCCGCCGACCACTGCGCCGCCGACCACTGCGCCGCCGACCACTGCGCCGCCCTCGGCAGGTTGCCGGGTCACGTACACGGTCAACGCGTGGAACACCGGTCTCACCACCGCCATCAGCATCACCAATACCAGCACCACGACGGTCAACGGCTGGACGCTTGCGTTCACCCTGCCCGGCGGGCAGACCATCACCAGTGGCTGGAACGCCACCTACTCCCCGTCGAGCGGGGCGGTCACCGCCCGCAACGTCTCCTACAACGGCACGATCGCGCCGAACTCCTCGGTCGACATCGGCTTCCAGGCCAACCACACCGGCAACACCGGCCGGCCGTCCTCCTTCACTCTCAACGGCACCACCTGCACAGTCGCCTGACCCACCGCCCGGCGCCGGTGCCCTCCAGCACCGGCGCCGGGCGACCGGACATCCGGTCCGCGGGCAGACAGCCCCGGTTCCTCTCGCAGGTCACCGCCATCGGGTCCCGCCCACTCACCCGGTTCATCGAACGGCTCGTATGTCCGGTACCAGATCTTGGTTGCCGTGGCGCCGCCCGGCAACGCCACCTGGGTTAGGTTGAACCTGGCAGCGAAGTCCGCCAGTCGACCGTTCCGCACTGCCGGCTCTGTGCCCACCGGGCCGGCCTGGGCATTGGTCGTCGACTCACGCACCAATCAGATGGCGGCCGTCGACACCGATCCGCGCTCACCTTCGACCGTCGTGAATCCGTCCCGGAAGTAGCTGTGCGCAACCAGTGTTGAATACTCATTCAGGTATCCTCTGGTGGCGAGGCTCTCGCCTCACCCGCACGTCGGAAGGAGTCCTGTGCCCAGCGAACGCGGTGATCTGCGGGAGCCGGCGATCGGCGGCGTGTCCACCAGCCAGTTGCGGCTGTTGACCAAGGTGGCTCGGATGTACCACGAGCACGGGATGCGGCAACCGCAGATCGCCGAGCAACTGCACATCTCCCAGCCCCGCGTCTCTCGCCTGTTGAAGCAGGCCACCGCGCTGGGCATCGTCCGCACCACCGTGATCACCCCGGCCGGCGTGCATGCCGAGCTGGAGGAAGAGATCGAGCGCCGATTCGGTCTGCGAGACGTGGTGGTGGCCGACACCGGCCACTCCTCGCCGGGCGAGCAGTCCGCCTTGAAGGCCATCGGCGCGGCGGCCGCAGTCTACCTGGAGACCACACTCACCGGCGGCGACCGGATCGGCATCTCCTCCTGGAGTTCGACCCTGCTCGCCACCGTCGACGCCATGCGCCCCCGCCCCAACCCAGTCGCCGACCAGGTCGTCCAGGTCATCGGCGGGGTCGGTAGCAGCACGTCGCAGATCTACGCCACCCGCCTCGCCGACCGACTGGCGATCCTGACCGGCGCCAAGGCGATCTTCCTGCCCGCCCCCGGGCTGGCCACGTCATCAGCAGCCCGCGAGGTCCTCGTCACCGACCCGCACATCAGTGACGTCATGGCCACTTATGGCAGCCTCACCATGCTGCTTGCCGGCCTGGGCAGCCTGGAACCGTCGCCGCTGCTGATGGAGAGCGGCAACGCCATCGCCGACACCGATCAGGACGCCCTGCGCAAACTGGGAGCCGTCGGCGACATCTGCCTGCGCTTCTTCGATGAACACGGCGAGGTGGTCAAGTCCGCGCTTGACGAGCGGGTACTCGGCATCGACACCGACACACTGCGATCGATACCTCGTGTCGTCGGGATCGCCGGCGGTACCCGTAAGTACACCGCCATCCGCGCGGCGCTCCGTGGCGGCTGGCTTGACGTCCTGGTGACCGACCTCGACGTGGCCCGGTGTCTCGCCGTGGAACCGGCCCCCTAACTTGATCTTTAACCTCCGCGGGTCCTTTGGGGACCCTGGCTGGTCACGGAAACAGCCCTTGGTCGATGATCTTCTTGTCTAGGGAAGAACATCAATAACCAAGGGCTGTTCTGGTGACCAGTGTGCATGGCCGTTGTGCGGCTGATGCCGTCGGGGACCTGGACAGGTCCCGGCGAGTGTTCTACGACTGCTTGACCGCGCTTGCGGACGCGTTGTTCGACCTGACGGACGCCGTGTTGTGCGCCGATGGGCCGGTCCGGTCGTTGGTGGAGTTGTCGCTGGTGGGTGAGCATCGTCGTGGTCACGGGGCGTTGTATGACGCCCTCGCCTGCGGGCGGCTGGACATCGACCGGCTGCGTACCGCCCTCGCCGGGGTGCCGCTGCCGCGGGCGGCCGACGGGCGTCTCGTTCTGGCGGTGGACATCACCTGCTGGCTGCGTCCGGACGCGCACACCTCACCGCAGCGGATCCTGTGTCACACCTACGGCCGCGGTAAGGACCAGACGATCATGGTTCCGGGCTGGCCGTATTCGATGGTCGTGGCCCTGGAATCGGGCCGCGGTTCATGGACGGCGCCGTTAGACGCGGTGCGGCTGGCGCCCGGTGCTGATGCCGCGGCGGTCACCGCCGGGCAGGTGCGCGACATCGTGGGGCCGGCTGGTCTCCGCCGGGCAGTGGCAGCCCGGCGACCAGGACATCCTGGTCGTGGCCGATGCCGGCTACGACGCGCCCCGCCTGGCGTTCCTCCTGGCCAATCTGCCCGTGCAGGTCCTCGCGCGGATGCGCTCGAACCGGGTACTCCGCCGAGCCACGCCACCCCGGCAGCCGGGAACAATCGGCCGGCCGCCCCGTCACGGCGGCGAGTTCGTCTTCGGTGATCCCGCCACCTGGGGCGAACCCGACGCGGCCACCGTCACCGACACCCGCCTCTACGGCACGGCGTGGGCCCGGGCCTGGAACCGGCTGCACCCCCGGCTGACCCACCGCAACGCCTGGATCGACGCGGCGAAGGCACTGCCGATCATCGAGGGAACCGTCATCCGCTTGGAAGTCGACCACCTGCCCAGCGGCGCGACCCCGAAGCCGGTGTGGCTGTGGTGGTCCGGCGTCGACGCCACCGCCGCCGACGTCGACCGGCTCTGGCAGACCTTCCTGCGCCGCTTCGACATCGAGCACACATTCCGCCTGTTCAAACAGACCCTCGGCTGGACCTGCCCGAAGATCCGCACCCCGCAGGCAGCCGACCGCTGGACCTGGCTGATCCTCGCCGCCTACACCCAGCTCCGTCTCGCCCGCACCGCGGCCGCCGACCTACGCCGCCCCTGGGAGAAACCAGCACCACCGCAGCGCCTGCCACCCGCCCGCGTCCGGCGAGGGTTTCGACACCTCCGCGCCAAGGCCACCTGCCCCGCCGGCGCACCGAAACCTTCCCGACCAGGACCTGGACGGCCGCCCGGCCGCCGCAACACCCAGCCCACCTCGCGTCACGACGTCCACATCGCGACCACCAAGAAGACCAACAAACCGGGCACCGAGAAGACGAAGACCGCGAGTCCTCGCCCACGCCAAAGAGGTTAAAGATCAAGTTAGCCTCCGCCCGGACCGCGGCACAGCAGGGGCCGTCTGCTTCCACCACCGGCGTCACCCGTCGGGTCCCGTGCCCGGCCGAGGAAGGCATGACACGGGACCTGAGGGACGGAACCTACTTCCTGCCGAAGACGCCGAACTGGTCGGCGTTGTCTTTGGTGACCAGTTCGCAGTCGATGGACTGTTTCTCCGGGGCACCGGTCGACCCGGTCTTGATGAACTTGTCGGCCTGCTCGACCGCCGTTTCGGCGCCGAGCACGGCCGGTTGCAGGGCGGTGGCGTGCATCTCTCCGGCCTTGATGGCGGCGATGGCGTCCGGGCTGCCGTCGAAGCCCACCACCACGACCTTCCCGTTCAGTCCGGCGGCCTTGAGCGCGGCGACGGCGCCGAGTGCCATGGTGTCGTTGCCGGCGATGACGCCCTGGATGTTGCGGTTCTTCTGCAGGATGGTCTCCATCTTGGTGAAGGCTTCCTGCTGGTCCCAGTTGGCGCTTTCCTTCGCGACGAGCTTCATGTCGGGATACTGGGAGATGACGTCGGTGAAGCCCTTTGAGCGCACGCCCGCGTTGGTGTCGGACTCCTTGCCGACGAGCTCGACGTAGCTGCCTTTGCCCGACATGGCCTGGACGAAGGATTCGGCGGCCAACTGGGCGCCCTGGGCGTTGTTGGAGACGATCTGCGCGGTGGCGATGCCGGTGGCGTTGATCTCCCGGTCGATGAGGAACACGGGGATGCCCGCGTCCTTGGCCTTGCGGACCGGACCGATGGACGCGTCGGCGCCGGCATTGTCGAGGATGATCGCCTTGGCCTTGCGGGAGATCGCCGTGTCGATCAGCTCGCTCTGCTTGTTCGGGTCGTCGTCGTGGGACGCGACGGAGGTCTGGTAGCCGAGTGACTCCGCTTTGGCCTTGGCGGCGTCGGCCTCGGCCTTGAAGAACGGGTTGTCCGCTGACGGCGTGATGATCGCGATGAGGCCACCGGCCTCCTTGCCGCCTTCGTTCTTGGTCGACCCGTCGCCGGCGGAGCCGCACGCGCCGAGGAGAAGGGCGGCGCTGACAAGGGGCACGACGGCGAGGGCCTGCCTCCGGGGGATTGAAGAGTACATGTGGGACTCCATGGGGGATGGTGTGGTGTGGTGGGTTATGGGGGATGTGAGGGTGGAGCCGGAGTCAGACCGACGGTGTCTTGGTGGCTGCGGCGGCGGAGGCGAGGGCGCCCTGACGCCGCTGGAATCTCTGCTGCCCCTGGTCGAGCATGACGGCGAGGACGATCACCGCCCCCTTGATCAGGATCTGCCAGAACGTCGACACGCCGAGGAGCACAAGTCCGTCGGCGAGAAACCCGATGACGAAGGCGCCGACGAGTGTGCCGCGCACCGTGCCGCGGCCACCGCTGAGGGCCGCACCACCGATCACCACCGCGGCGATGGCGTTGAGTTCGTAGGTCTCGCCCGCCTGTGGTGCCGCGGAAGTCAGTTCCGAGGCGATGATGAGGCCTGCCACCGCCGCGCATCCGCCGGCGACGACGTAGACGATGGTCTTGACCCGGCGGACCGGTACGCCGGACAGCTCGGCCGCCCGATCGTTGCCCCCGGTGGCATAGAGCCAGCGGCCGAACGGGCTTTTGATCAGTACCAGAGCGACCGCGGCGGCGAGGATCGCCATCAGCCAGATCGAGGTGGGCAGCCCGAGCGGTCGCCCGCTGCCGAGGAAGCCGAAACCGGTGTTGCCGAGCTCCGGGCTGCCGGCCAGTCTGGGATAGGTGGTGCCGTTGGAGATGAGCAGCGCCAGCCCGCGGGCCACGTAGAGCATGCCGAGTGTGGCGATGAACGGCGCGACGCGGAAGCGGGTGATCAGGACACCGTTGACCAGGCCGACGAGCATCCCCACCGCGACGCAGAGCACGATGACCGCCCAGACCGGCGGGTATGCGATGGTGTCGAGGAATCCGAGCCGCAGGCCCTGCAGCAGTTCGCCGGCGACGACACCGGACAGTCCGACGACGGATCCGACCGACAGGTCGATGCCGCCCTTGAGGATGACCAGCAGCATGCCAAGCGCAATGATCGCGTTGATCGCGACGTGCTTGGTCATCGTGATCAGGTTGGTGACGGTCAGGAACGAGTCGGACAGCAGGCTGAACACGACGACCAGCACGGCCAACGCGATGAAGGCACGGAGCTCGAACAGGCCGTTGAGCAACGACATCCGGTGGGCCTTCGTGGCCGAGTCGGTGGCGGTGTCGTGTCCTGCCTTCGCCGGCAGGGTGGTCTGTGTGGTCACAGCGCCGGCTCCCTCTGCGCGGCGGGGGCGGCGACACGGCCGTCGGACAGGCTCATCAGTTCCTCCCGGGTTATCTGCCCGCGCCGGTACTCGCCTACCACCACGCCACGGGCGAGCACGAGCAACCGGTCGGGGATGTGCAGGGCCTCCTCGGCTTCAGATGTCGCGAAGAGCACGGAGAGTCCACGGCGCGCTTGAGCGGCCATGAGTTCGAAGATGTCCGCCTTGGCACCCACGTCCACGCCGCGGGACGGCTCGTCGAGAAGCAGGACGCGGGGCCGGGTCAGCAGCGCCTTGCCGATGACGACCTTCTGTTGGTTGCCGCCGCTGAGCGAGCCGATGGCGGCGGTGGCGCCGCTGGTCTTGATGGTGACCTCGGTGATGGTCCGCTCGACCGCCTCGCGTTCGGCGCTGCGCGTGACGAGCAGGTTGCGGACGAACCGTGACAGCCCGGCGAGGCTCAGGTTCTGCCCGACCGACATGGACTGGACCAGGCCGTCGCGTTGACGGTCCTCGGGAACCAGGGCGATCCCCTCGGCGATTCGTCGGCGGATGCCGGCGTCGCCCAACGGTGAGCCGTCGAGGGTGATCGTTCCTGCGGCGGGCGTGATCCGTCCGGCGAGCGTCTCCAGCAGTTCGGTACGCCCGGATCCCATGAGTCCGTAGACGCCGACGATCTCGCCCTCGTGAAGGGTCAGCGACACCTGGTTGACGGCGAGGCGGTGAGGGTTATGCGGGTCGGCGACCACGACCCGGTCCGCGGAGAGTACCGGGGCGCCGACGATGGTCTCGCGGTAGGGAAACAGCGCGTCGGGGTCGCGGCCCACCATGTGCCGGACGATCCAGCCGAGCGTCACCTCGCTCGCCGCACCGGCGGCCACCAGGTTGCCGTCCCGGAGTACGGCCACGTCGTCGGCGATCTCCAGCGCCTCGTCGAGATGGTGTGAGATGTAGACGACGGCGACCCCGCTGGTGGTCAGTTCCCGGATGATCCGGAACAGGACGGCTACCTCGGGCGCGGTGAGGGCCGAGGTGGGCTCGTCCATGATGAGCACCCGCGCGTTCTGCAGCAGTGCCCGGGCGATCTCGACGATCTGTTGCTGGCCGAGGCGCAAGTCGCCCACGAGCCGGTCGGGGTCCAGATCCTCCTCGAGCCGGCGCAGGACCGCAAGGGTGGCCTCGCGTTGTGCCGCCCGGTCGACGATGCCCCGGGTACGGATCTCGCGGGCCAGGAAGAGGTTGTCCTGCACGCTCAGGTTGGGGCAGAGACTCAGCTCCTGGTGGATGATCGAGATGCCCTGGTCAGCCGCCTCTCGGGCGGACCGGGGACGGACGGTCGTGCCGTCGAGTTCGATGTGGCCGGTGGTGGGCTGCTCGATCCCGGCCAGGATCTTCATCAGGGTGGACTTGCCGGCACCGTTCTCGCCGAACAGCGCCGTCACCCGGCCGGCGGCGATCGCGAAGTCGACGCCCTTGAGCGCATGGGTGCCGCCGTACACCTTCGTCACACCACAGGCACGCAGGACAGGGTTCACGGCGCCGTCCCGATCTCGATCGGGGTGATGGTGATGACCGACGGCGTGACGAAGCTGAACGCGCCGGTGAACGTGATCTTCTTTCCTGCCAGCTCCGCGGGACTCAGGTCGGACAGCACAGTCGCGCGCATCTGGTTGTTCAGTGCGGTCGCCGCGTCCGCGTACTCCACCTGGTTGAGGAAATCGCCGAAGGTGATGAAGCCGGCGGCGTCCCGCAGGGCCGTCCCGTTGATCGCCGGCCCTACCTGAAGCGACACCCGGGTCTTCGCGGGCAGTCCGGTGTCCGAGACGAGCATGAGACTGCCGGTGGTCTTGCCGGCGATGCCCTCGCCGGTGACCGCGAAGGTCCACGGGCCGGTGCTCTGCCGGTGGCCGTACTTCCGGCCGGCCGCCTCTTTGTCCGCGGTCAGGGCCGCGAACAGTTCCGGCAGCGGGGTGGCGCCCTGCCGGATGGCCGGCACTACCTTGCTCTGGTATGTCTCGGCGCCGTAGCGGGCTGGGTCGAACCTCTGTGCCTCCGCCGTCGAGGGCGCGTCCGCCGGCCGATACTCGGTGCTGACCAGGATCGCCACGACGAGTGCGGCGACGGCCGCCGGGCCGAGCCATCGCGGACGCGGTGCGAGGGTCACGATCTCCTCCTTCCCGGTACGGCAGCAGGTCGGGCCCGGTCGACCGCGTCGTGCCATCGGGTCCGCTCGGCGGCCCGGGCCACGTGGTCGGTCGACGGGTGGTACTCGTCGGTGGGTCGTAGCCGCCGCTCAAGGTCAGGCAGGCTCCACAGGCCGGCGGCCAGTCCGGCCGCGTCCGCGGCGCCCAGGCAGGACAGGTCCTGCTCGGCGGAGCGCCCGACCCGCCGCCCGCTGACGTCGGCCTGGGTCTGCATCAGCCGGGCGCTGCGGGTCAGGCCTCCGTCACACAGCAGCAGCCGCACCTCGCCGACGGTGGCCTCGAGCACCGCCACGACGTCCTCGATCTGGTGGGCGATGGCGTGCAGGGCTGCGGCGGCCAGGTCGCCGCGGCGGGTGGCCAGCGTCATACCGCTGAGTACGGCGACCGCGTCGGGATCCCACCAGGGGGCGCCCAGGCCGCCGAACGCCGGTACGATCTGCACGGGGCCCGCGGCATGCGCCGCCTCGTCGAGCAGCACCTGTACGTCGACGCCGAACAGATCGGCCAGCCAGCTGAGCGTACGGCCGGTCGCCCGGATATTGCCCTCGACGGCGAGAACAGGGCCGGTGACGTCCCAGGCGACGGTGCGGCACAGCCGCGGGCTGTCACCGCCGTCGCCGATGGCCATGACCGACGAGCCGGTGCCGTAGGTGGCCTTCACCACCCCGGGTCGCCAGCCGGCGTGCGCGAACATCGCCGCATGGGAGTCCCCGAGGACCGCCCGCACCGGAGTGCCGTCGGGCACGGGCGCCAGACCCCGGACGGCCGGGAAGTCGCCGCAGGAGGCGACCACGCGGGGCAGCACGGCGGCGGGTACGGCGAAGAGGTCAAGGAGGCGTTCGTCCCACCGCCGGGTGTCACTGTTGAGCAACTGCGTGCGCGAGGCGTTGCCGACCTCGGTCACGTGCTCTCCACCGAACCGGCTCAGCAGCCAGGAGTCGACGGTGCCAAGGCACAGTTCGCCGGCCTTGGCACGCCGCCGTTGCGGGTCGTAGGTGTCCAGGAGCCAGCCGGCCTTGAGGGCCGAGAACATCGGGTCCAGGGGCATCCCGCTGATCGCGCGCACGAGCGGGCCGCTGCCAGCCGCTGCGAGTTCGTGGCACGCGCCGTTCGTCCGCTGGTCCTGCCAGCTCACCAACGGCCCGAGCGGTTCGCCGGTGCGGCGGTCCCACAGCACCAGCGACTCCCGCTGGGTGCTCAACCCGACCGCCTCGATCCGGTGCGCGAGCGCCGGGTCGACGCACGACGCCACGGCCGCGCGTACGCTCTGCCACAGCTCGACGGCGTCCTGCTCGACCCAACCCGGCTGCGGCTGCCGTTCGGACAAGGGCGCGACAGCACGTGCGACGACCTGCCCGCCGGCGTCGACCAGGAGTGCCTTGGTGGAGCTCGTCCCTTGGTCCACCGCGAGGACGAGCGACCCGTCAGCCATGACCACCACCCGTGTCGGAGGTGCCGAGCAGGTCACGCACCGCCGCGGCGATGCCGTCCGCGGTCAGCCCGAAGTGCTCGAGCAGGAACGCGGTGTCGCCGGTGGGGGCGAAGACTCTGGGCACGCCGAGGATCCGCATCGGGGTGGGGTGGGCGGTGGCCGCGATCGCCGCGACTGCTGCCCCCAGACCTCCGGTCGTGGTCGCCTCCTCGGCGGTCACGATCCCTCGCGTCTCCCGAGCGGCGGCCAGCACCGCACGGACGTCGATCGGATCCACGAAGGGCATGTTCAACACACGGACGGCGATGCCCTCCGCGCGCAGTCGGTCGGCGGCGTCCAGCGCGCGGCTGGTCAGTGACCCGATCGCGATGACCGTGACATCGTCACCGTCGATCAGCCGAACCGCCGTGCCGGGGGCGAAGGGGGCGTCCGGTGGCGTGACAGCGGGCACCTTGAAGCGGGGAATCCGCAAGTAGGAGGGTCGACCTGAGGCAGCGGCCCAGCGTACGGCGGCCCGGGTCTGATCCGGGTCGGCCGGCACGATCACGTCGAGGTTCGCCACCGCGCGCATCCACGACAGGTCCTCGATGGAGTGGTGGGTCGGCCCCAGCTCGCCGTAGGCCATGCCCGGGCTCTGCCCGCAGAGCACGACGTGCACGTCGCTGTAGGCCACGTCCGCCTTGATCTGTTCGAGCGCCCGACCGGTCAGAAAGGGTGCCGCCGCGCAGACGAACGGGATCTTGCCCGCATTGGCCAGCCCGGCCGCCACACCGACCAGGTCCTGCTCGGCGATGCCGACGTTCACCAGCCGCTGCGGGAACTCCTCGCGGAAGCCCACGAGGTTGCTCGATCCGACCGAGTCGTTGCAGACGGCGACGATGCGCTCGTCCGCTCGGGCCATGAGGCGCAACTCGTCGGCGAACGCCTGCCGGCAGTCGAAGGTGACCTGCTCCACGACCGTCATCCGACGAGCTCCGCCAGCGCCTGGTCGACCTGGTCGTGGGTGGGCACCTTGTGATGCCACTCGACGCGGTCCTCCATGAAGGACACACCCTTCCCCTTGATCGTGTTGGCGATGACCGCGACCGGCTGCCCGGCCGACGACGGCCCCAAGGCACGCAGCAGCGCGGCGTGGTCGTGCCCGTCGACGTCGCGCACCTCCCAGCCGAAGCTGCGCCACTTGTCGGCGAAGGGCTCCAGACGCTTGGTGTCCTCGGTGCGGGCGCCCTGCTGCAGGCGGTTGCGATCGATCACCGCGGTCAGCGATGACAGTCCGTGGTGGGAGGCGGTCATCGCCGCCTCCCAGTTACTGCCCTCTTGCATCTCTCCATCACCGAGGACGACGACCGTGCGCCAGGTCGCTCCAGTCAGCCGCGCGGCGATGGCGCAGCCGGTGGCGACCGGGAGACCGTGTCCCAGTGCGCCGGTGTTGGTTTCCACCCCAGGCACCTTGAGCTTGTTCGGGTGCCCGTTCAGCGCGGACATCGGCGCCATGAACGTCTCAAGTTCCTCTTGGCGGAAGAAGCCGCAGTGCGCCAAGGTGGAGTACAACGCCGCGGCGCAGTGCCCCTTGCTGAGAATGAACCGGTCCCGCTCCCGCCACGTCGGCCGCTGCGGATCCAGTGACAGCGCTCCCCAGAAGCAGGTCACCAGGATGTCGGTCACCGACAGGTCACCGCCGATGTGACCCATCCGGGCGCGGTCGATCATCCGGACGATGCTGCGCCGCACCTCTCGCGAGATGCGCCGCAACTCGACGGCGGCGACATCGGCGTCGGACGCGCGCAGGCGGGCGGACAGTTCCCCGTACCGCTGGGAGCGTTCGGGATCAGCCGGCAGTTTCACGGTGCCACCTCATCGAAGGTATGCCACTTTCCTCAACCCTGGTACGGGCCGTACAGGGCGTTCTGGATGATCCGCTGCGCGGCGAGGGCGTCCTGAGACCGCTGGGCCGTCTGCAGCGCCTGCCGGTCGACGGCGCACACCGCGCGGTGGATGCGCTTCATCACCCGGATGCCGTCGGTGGCAGCCTGCACGCTGTCCTCCCGGAACGGGAACTGGTCCAACTGCCACACCCCCTGCCAGCCGGCCTCGACCAGGGCGTAGAAGAACTCGAACGTCTCGATCGGGTGCATCGACCCGACGACCATGTCGTCGTCCCACCCGCGGTAGTTGTCGTTGACGTCGATCGCGAACAGGCGACCACGCGAGATCGCCAACCGCGCGGCATCGGCCGGCGACTCCCCGCCATAGAGCGAGTGCCCGAAGTCCAACAGGATGCCGACGTTCGGCAGCCCGATCTCCTCGATCGCCAGCAGCGTGCGAGCCACGGAGGAGAACACCATCGCGTTACGCGGCTCCCGCGGCTTGTACTCGATCGCGAAGCGCAGGTCGGGGAAGGTGTCGGCCAGCTCGCGGACCGCGTCCACGGAGAACTTCCACAGCTGCCGGTGGTCGGCCTGGAACGGGTAGTCCCAGCCGTCCTGCCCGGGCCAGAGCTTGACGTAGTCGCAGCCGAGTTCCCGGGCCGCCTCGGCGCTCCGCGAGACCAGCTCGATCGCGGCTCGCCGCACGTCCGCGTCCGGGTTGGTGAACGCGCCGCGGCTGAACCGGCGGGTGTAGATCTCCGGAGTCACGGCTACCGCGCGCAGCCCGTTGCGCTGCAGCGCGCCGGCCACCTCCGCGACACTCAACCCGGCCGGATCGAACGGGAACGTCAGGTCCACCACCGACAGGTCCTCGACCTTGCCAGCCAGATCGATCGCCTCCAGCGTGTTGACTGGCGGGCCGTACCCGTCGGTCGCGTACCTGTCCACATACCGGCCGAAGTGCCAGATGCCCGCGCCGAAGACCGGCGCTTGCATATCTATTCGAACGTGATCCGACATGATGAAAGCGTAGAGCGATCGAAACTCCTGTGTCAATGTCCAAAGCTTGAGAGGCATCCCTTTCAGCGGGCCTCAACCGCCTTCAAGCCCTCGGCGCCGGCCGCAGCGCACCGACCCCGCCCGCCTGCCCAAGCCAGCCGACCGTCTGAGGCGCAAGGTCGGCCATGCCGCCGACGCGCGCCCGCCCCGGTGGAAGGGGATCCCTGTCGCAGGTCCCGCCGCGTCAGCTCTTCCTGCCGGGGCCCGAGCGCCCCAACCAATCAGCAGTGCTGAGTATCTATTCGGTACGGAATTTCTGGCTACCGACCTCACTCTCGACTACGATGAGCATCGATGCGCTCCGGTGGAGCCGGCAGCCCAAGTAGTCCGCGGCCGAGGGCAACGGTCCGCAATCAGCCAGCCTTGATCGCCCGAAGCGAAGCGAAGGTACGCGGTAGCGCACACCGCCCTGCCGCTGGCCGTCGATCGGCACCAACGCTTCCCGCTACGAGATTCGTCATCACCTGTACTGCAGGGATGGCAGTGAGGAAGCCAGCTCATGCCTACACACACCGGAACTGCTCCATCACGGCTCCGCCGTGGAACTGTCGCAGCCATCGCAGTCGCCGTCACCGCCACCGGCGCCCTGGCAGTCGCCGGCAGGGCCGACGCCGCCGCCGGGTGCCGCGTCACCTACTCAGTCACCAGTCAGTGGCCCGGCGGGTTCGGCGCCACGATCGATGTCACCAACCTGGGCGCCCCCCTGTCCGAGTGGACCTTGAAGTTCTCCTTCAGCGCGGGGCAGACCGTCACCCAACTCTGGAACGGCGTCGTCAACCAGTCCGGCAGCAACGTGACCGTCATCAACGCGGAGTACAACGGGAATCTTGGTACCAACGCGACGGTGACGCCCGGCTTCAACGGCAGTTGGACTGGCAGCAATCCGGCCCCCACCGCGTTCACCCTCAACGGCACCGCCTGTACCGGATCCACCACCCCCACCACCGCACCTCCGACCACCGCACCTCCGACCACCGCACCTCCGACCACCCCGCCGCCGACCGGCGACTCCACGAAAGCGCGGGTCATCGCCATGACCGACGGCGAGGTCGACGACCGCAGCACCATGATCAGATTCTTGATGTACGCGTCGGACTTCGACATCGCGGGCATCGTGCAGACGAACTCCAAGTACCAGAAGAGTGGCCACAGCCGCGACAAGTGGGTCGAGGCACAGCTCACCAAGTACGCGGAGATCCTGCCGAACCTACGGCGGCACAACCCCAACTATCCGGATGCGAGCCAGCTGCAGAGTGTGCTCCGGGTGGGCAATGAGAACAGCAACGACCTCAACGTCGCACCACCCAGCATGGCCACGAAGAACACTCCCGGTGAGCAACTGATCATCAACGTCCTGCTGGACAGTGATCCCCGCCCGGTTCATGTCATGGCCTGGGGAGGAGCGAACACGCTCGCCTCGGCGCTGTGGCGGCTGCGCACCTCGTACTCGTCGGCGGACTTCAACCGAGCGGTCGCCAAGGTGCGCATCTACTGCATCTGGTATCAGGACGGCGGCGGTCAGTGGATCGAGGACAACGTCCGCGAGGCGTACATCAACGAGGCCTACCGCTGGGACAACGTCTGGGACTACCAGAGCCTCTCGGGTCCCAGTCCGGACTACGTCAAGGCCTACATGACGAGCTCGTGGCTGAACACGAACGTCAAGAGCGGCCACGGCCCCCTCGGGTCCATGTATCCCCAGAGCTTCGTCAGCGAAGGTGACACCCCCTCGTTCCTTCACGAGATCGCCAACGGCCTGAATGCCCACGAGGACTACACGCTCGGCGGTTGGGGCGGCCGCTCGGCGTACGATGACCCAGGCAACAAACCCCGCCACCTCACGGACACGACCATCTCCGACGACGGGGACCGCAACAAGATGTACTGGAGGTGGATCCCGGCCGTGCAGAACGACTTCGCGGCACGCATGGACTGGGCCGTGTCCTCGTCGTACAACGGCGCCAACCACCAGCCGAAGGCAGAGGTGGTCGGCGCATCGCGCCGAGACGTGTCACCCGGCCAGGTGATCTCGCTTGACGCCTCTCCGTCCACCGATCCCGACGGAAACGTCCTCACCTACCGCTGGTGGCAGTACGGCGACGCCGACTCCGTCGCCGCCAAGGTGTCCATCAACAACGCCACCTCACAGAATGCCGCCAATTTCGTGGTGCCCAACGAGCCGGGCAAGCAGGTACACATCATCCTGGAAGTGGCGGACAACGGGACCCCCAATCTCACCTCGTACCGGAGATTGATCTTCACGATCCGTTGACGCATGGTCGGGCAGGGAATCCGTCCCGGCCCGGGCCGCTCGTGGCATCGAGTCCGGACTGGCCGGTCCGGTCGCTGTTCCTGCGGCGCCGCGCGCGAGCTGCACCCGTAGCGAATAAATATTCATCGACGTCTGGTGATTTACGCACTTCTATAGGCATGGTTCTATGGGGAAGCGCTTGCCGGAGCCACATCGCCAGCTCACCACTCTGGCGAGGGCTACGCATGCCGTACCAGTCGACCCACCGGCGCCACAGGGCAGGGCGCCGTCGACGGTGGACGGCAGCCCGAGCCCCGTCCCGCCTTCTCGAAGGGATCCACCATGCTCGCAACACGGCGCGCCACGCTGCTCGCCACCGCCACCGCCACCGCCACCGTCACTGCTGGCGCGGCGCTGTTCGTCGGCGGGGTGCTCACCGCCGGCACCGCCAACGCCGCAGCCGGCTGCCAGGTCAACTATTCGGTCGACGGACAGTGGTCGGGCGGATTCACCAGCAACATCACCATCACCAACCTCGGCGACCCTGTCTCGTCCTGGAACCTGCGCTGGTCCTACAGCGCCGGGCAGCAGGTGAGCTCGGCCTGGAACGCGACCGTGACCCAGAACGGCAGCCAGGTCACCGCCACCAATCTCAGCTACAACGGGAACATCGGCACCGGCGGCACCGCGTCGTTCGGCTTCAACGGCACCTGGAACAACTCCAGCAACCCGGCACCGAACAGCTTCACGCTGAACGGGGTCGCCTGCACCGGCGGCACGGCCCCCACCACGGCGCCGCCCACCACGGTGCCGCCCACCACCCCGCCGCCCACCGGCGGCCCGCCGCAGACCGGCCTCGTCGGCTGGGCCACCCAGAATGGCGGCACCACCGGCGGCGGCAACGCCAGCACCACCACTGTCACCAGTTCCTCGGCGCTGAGCAGCGCCCTGGGATCCAGTAGCGCGTCGGTGATCCGGGTTTCCGGCAACATCTCCTGCTCCGGAATGCTGTCGGTCAAGTCCAACAAGACCATCCTCGGCAACTCCGGGGCGACCATCACCGGTTGCGGTTTCAACATCAGTAACGAGAACAACGTCATCATCCGGAACCTGACGTTCCGGAACTGGGGCGATGACGCGATCAACGTGCAGGAGTCGGCCAAGAACATCTGGATCGACCACAACACCTTCGACCACGGCTACGACGGTGCCGTGGACATCAAGCGGGGCTCGGACTTCATCACGGTGTCCTGGAACCGGGTAATGAACCACAACAAGTCGATGCTGCTCGGACACAGTGACGGCAACGCCAGCCAGGACGTCGGTCACCTGCGGGTCACCTACCACCACAACTGGTTCGACGCCACCACGCAGCGTCACCCGCGGGTCCGCTTCGGCAACCCTGTGCACGTGTACAACAACTACTACTACAAGAACAGCGGCTACGGAGTGGCTTCCACCATGAACGCCGGTGTGCTCGTCGAGGGCAACTACTTCGACGGCGTCAGCGACCCGTTCCACCGTGGTGAAGGGTCTTCCGGGGCGGGTAGCCTGGTCGCCCGGAACAACCACTTCGTCGGGTCAGGCAGTGGGCAGGCCGGGGGTAGCGTCAACAGCATCCCGTACTCGTACACCCTGGATGCCGCCAGCAGCGTGAAGTCGATCGTGACGGGCGGTGCCGGCGCCGGCCGAATCAACCCCTGACGTTCGATCGGACCGTCCGCGACGCACCTCCTCGTCACGGTAGCGGACGGTGCTCGGCTGAACCTGGCCGAGCACCGTCCGCGGACGACCGCAGAGGTCTACCACTCGCTACTGGAACAGGGCGCTGACGGGGCAGCGGACGGTGCTCATACTTCTCCCGCTGCCCGTCTGTGGTGCGGCTTCGGCAGCAGTGGCTCGATCAGGGCCCACTGGACGTTGGCGAGCGGCTGCGGACGAGGTCTGCGGCAACAGCAGTGCCTTCCGCGTGCACTTGCGTGAGCATCAGCTCGACCATGTCCTGGCCGTGTCCCGCAGCCACCTGGTATCGATCGATGGTGGTGGCACCCACCTGCGCGCTGACCAAGTCGCGGCTGACCCTGCCGGCCTCGTCGCAGCACCGCAGCGCCGGAACCAAGGGGCCGCGCTTCTGCCCCGCCAATCCCGAACGACGGCTGCCGTACTGGCTATTCAGTATCGAGTCTTCTCTCGGCAGGCTGATATGATGGCTGTCTATACGGCCTGCGGGAGCCGGCAGAGTTGATCATCGGCGCCGAGGGCAACGGCGACGAACCAGAGCCAGACATTCCTGATCACCTATAGCTGGGGGTCGGCAGTGGGCGTCTGACCGTTTGTCGGACCGGATCCTGCGAGTCGCCTCCGGCTATCCGATGCTGCCGCCCACCAAAACGCAGCGGCAGCAGAGAGGAAGCCTGATGAGGCTCGCCCACCGCCGTACCGTCCCACCGTCACGCCTACGCTACGGAGCTATCGCTGCCACTGCCCTCGTTGTCGCGTCCACCGCGGTTGTCACGGGTGCGACCGGGGTCAGCGCCGCGGCCGGATGCCGTGTCGACTACACCGTCACCAGTCAGTGGTCGGGTGGCTTCGGCGCCAACGTCGCCATCACCAACCTCGGCGACCCACTGTCGAGCTGGACACTGACCTGGTCCTACGGCGCCAGCCAGAGCATCACCCAGGCATGGAACGCCACCGTGACTCAGAACGGCGCGGCCGTCACCGCGAAGAACGTCAGCTACAACGGCTCGATCCCGACTGGCGGCACCACCTCGTTCGGTTTCAACGGCACCTGGACCAGCAGCAACCCCCTCCCGACCAGCTTTGCGCTCAACGGGGTCACCTGCACCGGCGGCATCACCCCCACCAGCCCTCCGACGTCCACGCCGACGCCGACGTCGTCACCGTCTACTCCGCCGCCGAGCGGGCCGGCGGACATCACAGTGAACACCGCCACGAAGTACCAGACCGTGGACGGGTTCGGTGCCGCGACGTGGATCTGGGGTAACAGCACGTGGTCGACGGCTGAGACCCAGACCTTGGTCGGAATGGGCCCCAACCAGTTCGGCCTCTCCATCCTGCGGACCGGCATCTCACCGGTTTCCAGCGAGTGGTCCACCCACGTGAACGTCCTGAAGACGGCGGAGTCGTACGGGTCGAACGTGAAGTTCCTCGCGTCGCCGTGGACCGCGCCTGCGGCGTGGAAAACGAACAACAGCCGGACCAACGGCGGCAAGCTGCGTACCGACTACTACGACGACTACGCGAGCCATCTGAACAGCTACGTTCAGTACATGCGCAACCAAGGCGTGACGATCGACGTCACCTCGGTGCAGAACGAGCCGGACTGGCACCCGGACTACGACTCGATGGACTGGAACGGCACTGAGCTGCGCAACTTCGTCCGCGACCACGGCGCAAGGGTGCAGAACACCAAGCTGATGGTCGCCGAAGCGGTGAACATGAACTACACCTACACCGACCCGACCCTCAACGACACCGCCGCCCGGAACAACATCGGCTACATCGGCGGCCACCTTTACGGCCTGGAGAGCCAAGGTCGCATGCGGTCCTACCCGCTGGCTGAGCAGCACAACAAGCCAGTGTGGATGACCGAATGGAACCACCACGAGGCCGATGGCAGCGGCTCCAACATCTGGGGCAACCCCAGCAACAAGGCGGTCTGGGACGAAACGCTCGACGACATCATGCGTACCGTGCACCGGTTGATGGAGGCCAACTGGAATGCCTACATCTGGTGGTATGGCAAGCGTTTCTACTCTTTTATCGGCGACGGCGAGTCCGCCTACGGCACCACCGCGGGTGCTCCGCTCAAGCGCGGTTACGCCTTTTCGCAATACTCGAAGTACGTCCGCCCCGGCTACCAGAGGGTCGCCCTGACCAAGAGCGGCAAGGCGTCGCCGCTGGAGGTCACCGCCTACTCCGGCGACGGCAAGGTCACACTGGTGATCCTCAACCGGTCGAACAGCGCGGTGAACAACGCCGTCATCCAGGCCCCGCAGAACGTCACTAAGGCCGAGTACACCGCCACCTCACAAAACGCGAGCGCGGCCAGCCAACCGGCCAGCGTGAACGGCAACCGAGTCTCCGTCAACGTCGGCGCACGCAGCATCTCCACCGTCGTACTCACCCTCTGAAAGCCCTCACTGGGCTCATCCCATCCTCGTCGGGCGTGCAGGTGCAGCCGATCAGCCGTAGCTGCATGCCCGACCGCACCCTGCCGGACGCGTTGGTGCAGAGCTACACCTGGCGTGACAAGCACCGGATGAGTGGCACGAAGCTCACCAGCGGCGCCGCTGACCCGGGTGGCGCACTCGTCCGGCAGCACGACGCTGGTCAGTCAGGACGTCACCCGAAACCTGGCCGGCGCGCCGGACACGGTGACCACCACCCGGGGCGGGAGCACATCTCGGGCGATCTACTCCTACGACGACATCGGCCAGGTCACCCGGGTGTGCCGGCCGGCTGCGGGAACGACCTGCGCCGCGACCGATCAGCAGACCAGCTACGGGTACGACCACAACGGCAACCGCAAGAGCAAGGTCACGACGCAGTCCGGTAGTACCAGCACCACCACCTACGGCTACGACGACGATGACCGGCCGACCGGCCGGACCGTCAATGGGGCGACCACGACCCTGACGTACAACGCCAACGGCGCGCTGGCGACCGAGGCAGGGCCAGGCGGCACCACGACCTATGGGTACGGGCTCGACGCCAACCTGCGACGGGTCCAACCGCCGACCGGGCCCGTCGTCGGTTACGACTACGACGGGGACGGCAACCGGATCGGCCGGACCGTCAACGCCTCCACCGACGCCACCTGGACGGTCGACACCCTCGGCCTGCCCACCCGGGTGGAGGAGAAGAACGGTGCGGGCACGCTGACCCACAAGTGGTGGGAAGAGCCACAGGGGCAACTGGGCAGCGCCATCGCCGACACCGTCGCGGCCACTCCGGCCTGGCTGCTGGACGACTACCAGGGCTCGGTGACGGACCTGGCCAACGCCACCGCCTTGACCGGTAGCGCCACCAGCGACCCGTTCGGTGAGGTCGTGACCAGCAGCGGCACGTACGTCAACAACCCGCTGCGGTTCCACGGGCAGCATCTCGACCCAGAAGAACGGACTCTACGACGTGCGGGCTCGCGCCTACGACGCGGGCAACGGTCGGTTCACCACCCCGGACCCGGTGCCGCAGGCGCTGGGGACCTCGTTCACCCAGACCTACCACTACGGGTACAACCGGCCGACGGTACTGAGCGATCCGACGGGGCAGTGCGCGAGCGTCTGTACGGCGATCATCGGTGGCATCGTCGGTGGGCCGGGGGTGGCGTGGACTGCTGGCTCAGCGGCGACGACCGCAACACCTGCATCAAGAAGGTGGTCGTCGGCGCGGCGGCCGGTGCGCTGACGGGTGCCACGATGGGCATGGCCGGGGGTGCCGGCACCGGCTTGTACGGCGGACTGGCCGCCGGCTCCCAGTCGGGCGTGCGGCAGGTCGCCTCCTGCGATCGTCGGTGGCTCCGGAAGCGCGCTGTATGGCTCCGGAGTGGCGGCCTGGACGGGGCCAGCCGTACAGCTACGGCAACGCCGGTCAGGACTTCCTCTGGGGAGCGGCGTTCGGCGGCGTGGGCGGCTACCCGGGTAGTCCTGGGTCGGCGGCGGAGCCGGTGTCGATCGTGCTGGTCACCATCGTGTTGACCTTCGTGACCCTGGTGCTGGGCGAGTTGGCGCCGAAGCGGATTGCGATGCAGCGCGCCGAGGGCTGGGCGCTGCTGGTAGCCCGCCCGCTGGACGCCTTGTCGGCGTCGGGGCAGACCCGGGCCCCGGTCGTGGGCCGCGGCGGCCTGGACGACACCGTCGGCGTGGTGCACCTGCGTGACCTGCTCGACCAGGCCGGCCCGGTGGCCGAGCACGCCAGCCCCGCGGTCTATCTGCCGGAGACGTTGAAGGTGACCGAGGCGATCCGAGAGCTGCGCGCACAGCGGCAGCAGTTCGCCCTCGTCGTGGACGAGCGGGGCTCCATCGACGGCATCGTCACGATGAAGGACCTGGTCGAGGAGATCGTCGGGGAGATCTACGACGAGACCGACCGGGATGTGCAGGCCGTTGTGCGGGAGGCCGACGGGGCGCTGCTGATGGCCTGTGGTTTCCCGTTGCACGACCTGACCGATGTCGGCATCGACCTTGACGAGGACACCCTTGAGGCAGGTGACTACACAACAGTGGCGGGCCTGGTCCTGGCCCACCTCGGCCACATCCCGAAGACGGCCGGCGAAAGAATCGAACTGCCGGGCCTGACCGCCGAGGTCGCCGAGGTGACCGGGCGGGCCATCACCCGAGTTCGCCTTCGCACGCCGCCGACCCGCGCCAACGGACACCAGGACGGCGAGGACGAGCCGAGTTCCTGACGGGCCGATGACCGACGGGCGCGTGACGTGCGGTGGCGGCCTCTATCGCTGGCCGAGGTAATTGCTCGACACCCGCGCGGCACTACCTGAGAGTAACTGTACGGATACATCCAGCTACTTCTCAGGTGTCCTTGATAGGTTCCCGACGCAACGGCTTCCATTATGGACGCCGTTGATCTCATTGCGGCACAAGGGTTGCGTGTGGAACTTCCACCGGAACTGGATGTCGTGCGTTGGCTGTCGTCGAGGGAGAGGTTCGTGGTGTTCAAGAAGATGCTGGGCGCGTTCGGGGTGGGCGGCCCCAGCGTCGATACCGTCCTGTCCAATCCGAGCACCCGCCCGGGGTTGATGCTGGCCGGTCAGGTGAACCTGACCGGCGGCAGCCACGACGTGGAGATCGACCACATCACCGTCGGCCTGGTCACCCGGGTCGAGGTCGACGGCGCGGAGGAGGGGTACGACGCCCTCGTCGAGTTCCACCGCGTGCAGGTCGCCGGCGGCCTGCACCTGCGTGAGGGCCAGCAGTTGTCGCTGCCGTTGCAGGTGGCGGTGCCGTGGGAGACCCCGGTGACCGACCTGTACGGGCAGCACCTGCACGGCATGACCATGGGCCTGCGCACCGAGGTGGCCATCCGCGGCGCGGTCGACAAGGGCGACCTCGACCCGGTGTACGTGCACCCGCTGCCGGTGCAGGAACGCATCCTGGAGGCCTTCGGCCGGCTCGGCTTCCAGTTCAAGGGCGCCGACCTGGAACGCGGGCACATCGCCGGGTTGCACCAGAACCTGCCGTTCTACCAGGAGATCGAGTACTACGCCGCCCCCCAGTACGCCCACGCCGTCAACGAGGTCGAGCTGACCTTCGTCGCCAACGAGCACCGCGTCGACGTCGTCCTCGAGTTCGACAAGCGCGGCGGCCTGTTCACCGGCGGACACGACTCCTACGGCCGCTACCACGCCGCACACGCCGACGCCGACCGCATCGACTGGGCCGCGCAGGTCGACGGCTGGGTCCGCCAGGCCCTCGACAGCTACCAGAGCACCCACGCCGGCCACGGATACGCCCCGCCCGCCCAGGGCTACGGCACGCCCGGCTACCCGCCACCGCCTCCGCCGCCCGGCTACGGGCAGCCCGCCTACGGCGCCCCCGGCTACGGGCACGCCGGGTACGGCCACCCCGGAGGGCACCACAAGGACGAGCACCACCACGAGCGGCACGGTGGCCCCGGCATGGGTGCCGTCGCCGCCGGCGTGGTCGGTGGCGCCGCGCTCGGCTTCGCCGGCGGCATGATCGCCGACGAGGTCTTCGACTTCGGCGACGACGAGGGGGGTGACGAGGAGGACTGACCTCCGAGCCCTTGGACTGGCCGGCGCCGGCACGGTCAGGCAGTGCCTGGGCGCCAGGGCGTCGGGCTGGTTTCGCCGTTCGGCGGGCGGGGCAATGATCGGGCCGACGACAACCCCTCTGGAGGGACGGCTCTCGTGGAAGTTACCGGCATCCTCACGGCCATCATCATCGGTCTGGTCATCGGCGCGCTGGGCCGGTTGGTCGTACCCGGCAAGCAGAACATCCCGATCTGGCTCACCCTCGTCATCGGTGTGGTCGCCGCGATCCTCGGCACGTTCGTCGCCGGGGCGATGGGTGTGTCCGACACCAAGGGCATCGACTGGATCGAGCTGCTGATCCAGGTGATCTTCGCCGCGATCGGTGTCGCGATCGCCGCCGGCGCCTACGGCCGCCGCCGCGTCCACTGACCCTCGCACCGCCCGTCCCGCCGGCCCAGCCCTTCGGGGCGGGCCGGCGGCGTGCTGTCCGGTACCTGTGGCAGCTGCGGACCGCCACGCCGCTGGCACACTGGCCACCCACACCGAGACGTCCACGAGGGGAAATAACTGATGGCAGCGGAGGGCAGCACCAAGGCCGTCGTGACGGCGCTGGCCGCGAACCTGGGTATCGCGGTGAGCAAGTTCGTCGCCGCGGGCATCACCGGATCGGCGTCGATGCTCGCCGAGGGCGTGCACTCGGTCGCGGACTCCACGAACCAGGCGCTGCTGCTCGTCGGCGGCAAACGCGCCCGCCGCGCCCCCTCGACCCTGCACCCCTTCGGGTACGCACGGGAACGCTACATCTACGCGTTTCTCGTCGCGATCATCCTGTTCACCCTCGGCGGCCTCTACGCCCTGTACGAGAGCTACCACAAGATCACCCACCCGCAGGAGCTGACCTCACCCCTGGTCGCCGTGGTCGTCCTGCTCATCGCGATGGGCCTGGAAGGCTACGCGCTGCGCACGGCGGTGAAGGAGGCCAACCGGACCCGAGGCGGAGGCGGCTGGGTCTCCTTCGTCCGCCGCGCCCGCGCCCCCGAACTTCCGGTCATCCTGTTGGAGGACGCCGGCGCGCTGCTCGGCCTGGTCCTCGCGCTGCTCGGCGTGGGCCTGAGCGTGCTCACCGGCAACGGCATCTTCGACGGCATCGCCACCGGCTGCATCGGCATCCTGCTGGTCACCATCGCCGTCATCCTCGCCACCGAAATCAAGAGCCTGCTCATCGGCGAGGCGGCACTGCCGGAAGAGGTCACCGCGATCCACACCGCCCTGCTGTCCTCCCCCGGGGTGGACCGGGTCATCCACCTGCGCACCATGCACCTCGGCCCGGAGGAACTCCTCGTCGCGGCGAAGATCGCCGCCGCCGCCGCCGACGACGGCGCCACCATCGCCGCGACCATCGACGACGCCGAGGCCCGACTGCGCCGGGCGCTGCCGACCGCCAAGGTCGTCTACCTCGAACCCGACATCGACCGGCAGCCCACGCCTACCGGCGCCGCCGCGAACGGACTCGGCCACTGAGCGTCGACAGGTGGTTGGACTTCCTCCCTCGGGGTACTGCTTTTGATGTAGCGCCACCACGAGACGCGGGAGGCACGATGGGTATCGACGACAAGATCAGCAACGCCTCCGAAGAGGCCGCCGGCAAGGTCAAGGAAGGCGCCGGCCGGGCCACCGACGACGAGCGCCTCGAAGCCGAGGGCCGCGGCGACCAGGCCAGCGCCAACGTCAAGCAGGCCGGCGAGAAGATTAAGGACGCCTTCAAGAGCTGACCCGCACCGCGCAGGGCGCGGCAAGGGTGAGATGACAGACAACGGCCACGGCGGCATCCCCGTCGTGGCTGTTGTCTGTGTCAGCCGGCCTGTCGTCCGGGGCGCGGCTGGCGGTTACCGGTCGACTGCCGGCATCGTCGCCACCGGCAGGGCGATGTCGTCCCCGGCCTTGCGGGCCCACCTGCCGGCGGCGACCGCGTAGCCGACCGCGAGGCAGCCGTAGCCGGCCGCGGCGACACCGAGCAGCAGCGGTGAGCGCCCGTCGTCCGGGATGAACCGGGCTGCGGCCACCATGCCGAGCACGTAGGCGAGGTTGAACGCCGTGTCGTTCACGGCGAACAGCCGCCCCCGAAAGGTGTCGGCGCACTCGTGCTGCACCATCGTGTCCACCACGATCTTGATGCCGTGCCCGGCGACGTTGACCACCAACACGACGACGATCAGCAGCAGCGGGTCGAACGGCGACCCGAACACCGGCAACGCCACCGCGACCGCCGCGAGCAACCCGGCCACCCACCGCCACCCGCCGACCTGGCGGGCCGCCGTCGGGGGTCGCCGCCGCCGCTAGCAGCACCCCGGCCGCGCCCGCGGCGAATACCAGACCCAGCTGCGCCGGTACGCCGTCGAGGTCGTCGCCGGCGAACCGGTTGCGGTAGAGCAGCAGCATCGCCAGCGCCAGGAGCCCGAACAGCAGCCGGAACCCCGCCTGCGCACCGATCGCGTACGCGGCGCCGCGCGCCCGTCCCAGGTGCCGCACCCCGTCGACCATGCCCCGCACCACCACCGCCGCCGCCTCCCCGGCGACACCGGGCCGGTGCGGCAGAGCCTCGTCGGGGCCCAACTCGTCGCGGGCGAAGCGGAACCGGGCCAACACTGCGGAGATCAGGTAGCCGACCGGCGCGAGCAGCGCGATGGCGGCGTAACCGGCGTCACCGCCGGTGAAGAAGATCCACACGTGGGCGCCGCGGCCTGACTGGGAGATCTCCAACGCGGCCGGCACCGCGCTGGCCCGTGCCGCCTTCACGTAGGCGAGGGCGTCGAGCATCGCCGTGGGCCCGTCGAAGTCGGCCACGACGAAGTGGCAGGTGTTGCCGGGCATCAGTGGGTACAGGCCCATGAACACGTCGCCGACCAGATGTGCCGCGACGACCTCCGTCGTACGGGGCAGGTAGGTGGCACCCCGCCGGTCGATACCCTTACGCCAACCGCCGGCGACCGCGGGCATCCACCCGGCTGCGCCGGTACGGGCGTTGTCCCACCGCACGGCGTACACGTCGGCCCGGGCTCGGAACCGGTCGGCGAACAACGCCAGCTTGTCCCGGGTCGGCGAAGCCATGGTGACCAACCCTGGCGGCGCAACCGGCGCGGACAACTGCTCCGGTGCCGCAGTCGTGTCCTGGCCGCGCAGCTCCAGCAGGCGCGCCAGCCGGGCGTTCTCCGCCCGTAACCGCTCCACCTCCCGCCGAAGATCGACGAACTCGGCCACCGAACCCATGCCGACCATCCTCGCGCATCAGGCTCCGAACACCCCGACAGCGGTCCGCTATCCTCCGCCGATGGCATCGAAGGGCAGCGCCGCACTGGAGGCGATGATCGAGGAAGCCACCATCGAAGCGTACGGAGACGACGAACAGCTCACCGGCCTGTTCACCATGATCGAGGAGCATCTGACGGTGCCGTTCACCACCACCGTCCTCGGCGTCGAGGTCACCGTGCGCAAGATCGACCTGACCGCGGACACCATCGTCGCGGTCTGCGCCCGAGGCCACCACCGGCAGCGAATCGACCTACTCGACCTGCCGCTACCCACCCCCGCGCCCGACGGCGCCGCGTGGATCGACGCCTACCGGCACTGGGCCGGAAGGTAGGCCACGATGAGCGAGTACCAGTACTACGAGTTCACCGCCGTCGACCGACCCCTCACTGCTCGGGAGCGGGCCGAGCTGCGGTCGCTGTCGACCCGGGCCGACATCACCGCCACCAGCCTCGTCAACACCTACGAGTGGGGCAACTTCAAGGGCGACCCGCGCAAGCTGATGGAACGGTACTTCGACGCACACCCGTACCTGGCCAACTGGGGCACCCGCCAGCTCATGCTTCGACTACCGATACACCTGCTCGACCCCGCAACCGTCGCCCAGTACTGCCAGAGTGACAGCGCATCCGCGTGGACCGCCGGCAAGCACGTCATCGTCGACCTCCACGACGAGGACGAGGACGGCACCGACGAGTGGGACCTCGACGGCCACTGCTGGAGCAGATCGCCCGTCAGGCGCCGCTGATCGAGGACGTAGCCGGCGGCGGCCAGCCCGGTGTAGCAGATCCAGTTGTGGTTCTGCCAGTAGCTCGACGACCACCAGGTTCCCTCGGTCTGCACCGCGAAGTCGTACATCCGCTCGCCCTGGAGCAGCAGCTTGGCGCGCAGCGCGTCGGCTTCGTCGCCGGGCAGGTCGTCGCGGAGCCAGGAGTACGCCAGGGACAGCCCGTGCAGCAGCCATCCGGCGTCGAGGTCGTGGTCGGGCAGCTTCGCCTTTCCCCAGTGGGGGAATGCCACGGCGGTGCTGATCCATCGTCGGGCCTCGGCCAGGTAGCCGGGCTGTCGGGTGAGGCGGTAGGCCAGGGCGAGGTTCATCGCGGCCGGACCGAAGTAGGTGATGCTGGCGGTCGGATGCTCGGTGGGCGGGCTCTGTCCGCGGTACCAGTCGCACTGCTCGTACAGTCGCCGCCACTGGGCGGTGTGGGTGGTGGTGAGCGCGGCCCGCAGCTCGTCGAGCCGATCACCGATCAGCAGGGGTTGCATCAGAGGGCGTATTCGAGGCATTCGGCGGCCTCGTGCCGGATGCCGGAGAGCTGCCGGACGTCGCGGTCGACGAGCGCCTGGACGTAGGCGTCGATGAATCCGTCCGGCGCTGCCAGCCGTTACCCGGCTCCGGCCGCCCGTAGGTCGGCGATGAGCCGGTCGAGCAGCCGCTCCTCCATCACCGCTCGGCCGGTCCGCCGCATCGACTCGCCGAGCGAAGGGTCCCAGGGGGTTTCGGTGGGCGTACCGAGCAGGGCCGTGCCGGTGCCCGCCCCCGGCAGGTAGTCGGCCGAGGTCATCCGCCACGGAACCGCGCCCGGATACCGTTGGAGAGCCGCCGCCGTCAGTCGTACGCCGGTCCAGTCGAAGTCGTTGCGCCACCGAATCACCGCATCCTGAGGGGCGGTGCACAGCAGCGTGTGAGCGGCGACCGACGGCACCCCTTCGGTGCAGATCAGCATTGGGGCCTGCGTCCCGAGCGCGGTGGTGGCGGCGCGCAGCACGGCGGGGTTCTCGCAGACATGGACCTCGCCGCAGGTCAGGGCCAGCGGTGCCAGGCGCAGTTGGTGCAGGGTGACCCGCATCGGCACGCCGGCCTGCGCGGCCTCCGTCAGCCACCGCCCGACCAGCCCGCCGGTGGCCGGTGCGTTGAGTACCAGCACCTGGCTGGCGAGGTCGTCCGGGACCAGGCCGACCGATTCCCACAACGCCCGTTCCTGCTCACCGCCGACCGGGAGCGCCGCCTGCTGCCAGGCGGCGACGGCACGGAGGACGAGCCCCCGTAGCGGCCCCTCGCTGAGGGCCTTCGTGTCGTCCAGCACGCGGTCGGCGAAGACCGGCATGGGCTCGTCGGCCGCGGGCAGCGCATCCAGGACGCGGACCACGTCGCCGAACGGCAGCCCGGTGCGGACGACGCGGGTCAGGGTGCCGTCGCGGCGCAGGCCGTCGAGCCATTCCGCGTACCAGACGCTGCCGGCGTGTCGGCCCTCGTGGGCCACGGCGAGGACGGCGTCGCGGGCCACCGCCTCGCGTGTGCGGTCGGACGGTCGGTTGCGCAGCGGGGCCGTCGCGGCGAGCACGTCGATCAGGCCGACTCCGTACGCGGCGCGTAGGTGTTCGTCCACGGCGCTGAGCCGGATACTGAGGCGTGCCGCTGCGGCGGAGCGGTGGGTGCCGGTGATGCCGATGATCACGAGACGTTCGTCGTCGGTGGGGGTGGAGAGCGTCACGGTGGTGTCGAGCCGGCCACCGGTGCGTTCCAGGCTGTGCCGGGCGGCCGCCAGCATCCGTCGCCAGCCGGGCTGCTCGACGAGATCCGCCGGTCCGCCCGGCCGGTGCCGCCCGCTCGGCACGAGCGACGGGTGTGCGGCGGACCGGTCCGACTGCGGTTCGCCGCGCCCGTCGGTCATTCGTCGGTCAGGTCGAGCAGGACGCCGGTCCGGTCGGCCTCACCATGACCAGCGGGGGCGCGGCGGGTCTCCGGGGAGCCGAGCGCACGGGCCAGGGTTCCGTCGAAGTCGGCGATGTTGGTCGAGCCGTCCCAGACCAGCAGCACGGTGGACACGGCGTGTTCCACGGCGGAGTGGGACAGGTCGTAGTGGGCGGCACCGCTGACCGCCGGGTGGGTGGCCCAGAGGTCGTAGCCGGTCATGAACAGGTCCAGGTCGAACTGTTTCGCCAGTGCCATCAGCTCACCCCGGCCGGTGTCGTCCACGCCGGCGAACGCCTCGTCGAGGCCGAGCAGCCGGGGTGCGTCGGGTCGAGCCGAGCCGAACAGCGCGTTGGCGGCGGCGAACAGCGGCAGGTGCAGGGAGACCGACTGTTCGCCGCCGGAGAGCTGGCTGTGTCGGGCCCGGGTCAGCGCCTCCGTGCCGCCGCCGGGCCGGTGCAGGGTGAACGCGAACGTCCGCCACTGCCGGTAGTCGAGGACGTCGCCGAGCAGTTCCCGGTAGGGCCGTTCGGGCGCGGCGGCCCGTGCCGTCTTGATCCGGGCGGCGAAGTGCCGGCGCATGGTGGTGAGCTGGCCCGGCCCGAGCCGGGCCGGGTCGCGTTCGAGGAGCTTGCACACGTCGCGTTGCTCGGTGTCGAGGTCGTCGGCGAGCCGCCAGCCGACGCCGACGGTGAGCCCCGAAGACATCCGCCGGGCACGCATCTGACTGTCCATTGCCGCCACCAGGTCGCGTGCCTCGATGGTCCGGTGGTGGATCTGCCGGGCGAGTTGCCCGAGCAGGGCGTCCTCCAGCACCCGCTGCTCGGAGTCGGTCAGCAGTTGCTCCTGGTCGCGACGCTCGCGGGTGATCCGGTCGGCGAAGTGGGCGACGGGGGTGAGGCCCTGCTCGTCGGCGACCCGGACCACGATCACCCCGTCGTCGGTGTCCCACTCGGGCCGGTGGTCGAGGCCGGCGGCGGGAAGTTGCGCCTGCAGGTCGGTCAGCGCGCTGGTGAGCCGCGTGGCGCTCTGCTTCAGCGATGTCTCGGTGGGGCTCAGCTCCCGGGTGGCGGTGAGGATCGCTTCGTGCAGGGCCGCCACCTGCGGATGCAGCTCGTCGTCCGAGGTCTGCGCCGGCCAGCGCAGGTCGGTGGGGCAGCGCAGCAGGCTGAGCAGGTCCGGCTGGGCGTACGGGCGCAGCCTCTGGGCGTCGTGCTGTGCCTCGGCGACGGCGACGACCAGGGCCTGCTCACCCAGCTCCACCCGGGTCAGCGCGGCGACCCGCCGTTCCCGGGCGGCACCGAGTGCGGTGCGAGCCTGCTCGACGGCCTGCTCCGCCTCGGTGATCGCGTCGGCGGTTCGGGCCACGTCGGCCAGCACCCGTTCCGCGTCGGCGCCCACGCTGTCGCGCAGCGTCCGGTACGCCTCTGCCTTCTCCTGGTGCCGTGCACGGGCCGTGCGTGCGGTCTCCGTCGCGGCGGTGAGTCGGTCGACTGCCTCGTCGTGCCGCTGCCGGGCCTGATCCTCCTGCTCGGCGGCACGCGCGGCGGCTGTCCGTGCGCCCTCCAGGCGTACCCCGCCCCTCTCGAAGCGGCTCACCGCTTCGGCGGTGTCGTCGAGCCGGTCGACCGGCAGCGACCGCTCTGCCGCGCGCCGACGCAGCGCGGCCACGGCGGCAGCCCGCTCGGCCAGGGCCTGGTCGAGGCGGGCGGCGGTGGCCGCGCTGGCCTCCTGCCGGGCGCGCAGCGTCGCGGCGGCCCGGTCCAGCTCGCGCAGCGCCGTGTGGACCGGTGCGGTTGCCGGCAGGTGCGCGGCGGCCGCGTCCACCGCCGCCAGCAGCGCCTCGACCGTCGCCCGCTCGCGGTCCACCGCGTCGGCGTCGGCGTCGATGACCGCCACCAGCCGGTCGCACTCGCTGACGCGGGCGGCGCGGCGGGCGGCCCGGGCGGTCGCGCCGATGTACTCGCAGGAGACCTTGGCGAAGCGGCCGGCGCTGATGCCCTGCGCGTACCTGCCGTCCACGCCGATGGTGACCGGCGCGGCGGCGGGAGTGGTCACGTCGGCCAGCGCCACCGACGTGAGTACCTCGGTGATCCGCGCGGCGGGCACGTCGTCCTGTTCCTCGGGGGTCAACACGTCGGCGAGGGTGGCCCCGGTGGGCCGCCGGTGCGGCGGCAGCGGCAGCAGGTAGGCGTCCAGGTCGTCGCCGGCCAGCGCGGTCGCCGCGGTCCCGGGGTCGGGATGCAGCCAGGCGTCCAGTAGCCCGGCCGCGTGCAGCGCCGCCTCGACGGTCGCCGCGTTCGCGCCGGTCACCCCGTCGGCGAACCGGACCAGCCGCCATAGCGGTGCGCCGGGTCGCCCGGTGCGTGGCGCGGGCCGGGTCACCGGCACGGGTGGCGCGTCGTCGTGTTCGGCGGCGATCCGGTCCCGTTCGGCGGCCACCTCGGCCCGCCGGTCGGCCAGCGCCGTGCGCTGCGCCGCCAGCGCCGCGAGCCGGTCCCGCCGCTGGGTCACCGTGGTGGCCGTGGCCTCGGCGTACACCTCGCGCAGGGTCCGCGCGCCCGGCTCGCCGGTGGTGTCCACGACGGCGCTCAGCCCGGCGGCCAGGTCCGGGCGCGCGAGGTCGGCCAGCAGTCCGGCGTTGCCCTGCGCCCATTGCTCGATCTCGGCGCGCAGGCGGGCGCGGGCCTGCGCGACGGCGTCCTCGGCGCGCCGCTCGGCCTGCTCGGCGTCGGCGGCGGCGGAAGTGGCGCCGGCCGCGTCGGCGGCGGCCCGGGCGTGGTCCCGGTCTGCCTGGTCGTGCCGCGCCACCTGCGCGCGGAGGGCGCGCACGTCGTCGCGGCGGGCGGCGGCCCGCGCGGTGATCCGGGCCGCCAGGTCGTCCGGAGCGGCGTCTTCGGCGCGCCAGGTGATCCCGGCCGTCTCGGCGTCGAGCAGGAGGTCGGCGGCGAGCCGGTCGGCCGCCGTCCGCGTGTCCCGCGCCGCGACCGTCGCCCGTTCCGATTCGGTACGCCGCCGCGCCGCCATGCTCTCCTCGGCGGCGACGGCCTCGTCGGCCCGCCCGGCTGCCTCGGCCAGGTCGTGCACGTGCCGTTGCAGGTCGGCGAGCTGCTCGTGGGACTGGTAGGCCGTCGAGGCCTTCAGACTGTCCAGGTGGGCGCGGAGCCGGCCGGGCTCGCCCTCGACGGCCCGAAGCCGCTCATCCGCCGTGGACTCCGCCTCGGCCGCCGCCTCGGCCGAGGCACGGGCGTCGCCCAGTGCGGTCGACCGGGTGGCGACCGCGTCGCGGCGGGCGGTCAGGGCATCGGCGGCCACCCGCGCGTGGGTCCGCAGGTAGGTGGAGTAGACCGTCAGGAACGCGGCGGTGGCGCCGTCCGCCGCCACCAGCCCTTCGAGGGTACGGGCGACCGCCTCCATGTCGTCGAACGAGCGGGCGGCCTCCACCAGCAGGTGGTCCTCGACCGGGCGCAGCCCCCGTTGCAGCGTGCGGGACAACTCGACCGGGTTGAGATCCTTGGCCAACTGCGGCTTGCGCAGGGTCAGCACCAGGTCCAGCAGCTGCTCGTAGCGGGCCGGGCCGAGGCCGAACAGCCGGGCGTCGATGAGCTGACGGTAGTCCTCCGCCGAGTCCCGCACCGCGTCGGCGCCCAGCCGGTCGATCAGGTCGCGGCGAGTCAGTGGCCGGTCGTCGAAGTCCAGCAGGGAGAAGTCCACCCCGACCCGGCCGTCGACCACGAAGTGCCAGCGGGTGACCCGGTCGACGTGCCGATGCGCCCGCAACCCGATGCCGACGGTCACGTAGTGCGTGCCGTCGCCGAACTCCATCCACACGTACGCGTGGGTGACCTCCTGCCCCCGGTAGAGCAGGTTCGACTTCATCGTCCGGTCCTCGCTGGCGAACGGATTGAGCCGGCGCGGTTCGATCCGCCCGTCGAGGACGAACGGGAACAGCACCTCCAGCGCCTTGGTCTTGCCAGATCCGTTCGGCCCGCGCAGCACCAGCCACCCGTCGACGAAGCTGAACTCCTCGTCCCGGTAGTCCCACAGGTTGATGATCCCGGCCCGGGTCGGGGCGAATCGGCGGATGCCGCGTTGCTCGATCACGATCGACTTCTCTCAGAACAGGGTTTCGGTGGTGGCGCGGGGCTTGACCGTGGCGACGGTGTGGCGGTAGCGGCCCACCAGCGGCCGGACGAGCACCCCGCCCGGCACGGCGGTGACCGCGCCGAAGCGTTCCAGCAGCGCGACCGCCTCGACGCGCAGCCGCTCCGGGTCGGCGTGCCACTGGGCCCCGAACGCGGTCCCGTACCGCTGCAGGATCTCCCCGACGGCCGTCCGCAGGAAGCTGTCGGTGATGAACGGCAATCGGCCCGCGCCGTCGGCCTCGTCAGGATCACCCCGGTCGTCGGCGGTCCACGGCTCGTCCGGACCGGCGTCGTCGAGGCGTACCAGGGTGGCCGTGGGCAGGCCGGTGTCGATGTGGCTCGCCAGCGCCCGCTGCCGGGCGAGCCCGCCGGGCGGGGGCAGCCGTTTGACCCGGCGGCCGTCGGGATCCGCGACCCGGTCGGCCATCTCCACCGCGAGCAGCACTGCGGCCTGCGCCACCGAGCCGGTGCCCGGGAACCGCTCCGTGGTGAACCCGGCGGTGTCCACCAGCAGCACGCCCTCGGCCTGCCGCTCCACCCGCAGCCCGGTCAGCCGGGCCAGGTCGGCGGCGAGCGCGGAGCCGCGCAGATGGTTGGCGACCGCCGGCTCGACGTCGGCGTGGTAGACGACCGGTGACTCCACCACCGCCCGCCGGGCCGCCTGGGCCGCCTGCCGGCGCTCGGCGTTGCCGCTGCTGCTCATCGCCCGGTCCAGCAGCGCCGACACCGAATCGACGTGCTGCAGCACCCGGGTCGGCCGGAACAGCGCGAACACCACGTCCCGAGCCACGTCGTACAGTGCCTCCCCGGCCCCCGGGTCACTGGCCCAGGCGGCGCTGGAGCCGTCGGCCAGCCGCAGCACGCCCCGCTCCTCCAGCCAGCCGACCGCGTCCACGAACGCCCGCCGGTCCGGGCCGTGGTCCGGATCCAACCCCAGGCCGGTGATCCGGTTCGCGTCGCCGGCCACCGAGTCGGCCAACTCGCTGAGGGTGATCTGGATCCCGGCGCGGCCCAGCACCGCCAGGCACAACGACAGGTACGCATAGCGCTGCCGGTCGAACGGCCGCCCGGTGCGCGACACCGCCGGCTGGGTGCCGTCGAGCCGGTCCTTCGCCCGTACCAGCCGGGCCGTGGCACCGTGCAGCTCCAGCCGGTACCCGAACGCCTCGGCGAGATCCCGGCGCAGGGTGGCGGAGTACCGCCGTACCCGGGGCAGCGCCCGCTCGTCCGGCCACGTCGCCGTGATCAGCGGGTGACGCAGAACCAGCCGCACCGCCCGCTGGTACTCAGCCAACTCCAACTCTGGGACGTCGACGGCGAACCGGTGCACCGCCGGCCGGGGAGCGTGGGGTTCCGCGGTCACGCCGGCACCAGCTCGGGTCGGCGGACCGCGGTGTGCTGCGCGGCGGTGACCGTCAGCGCGTACCCATTCAGATGCAGCCGGCCCCCGGCGGTGCGCACCGTGGTGAACCGGCCCGGAGTCGGGGTGAGGGTCAGCCGTACGCCGTGCGCGGCGGCCGCCAGCGGCACCCCGGCTCGGCCACCGACCCGAGCGGCGAGCGCGATGTCGAGCAGGCGCAGCAGGACCTGGGTCTGCGATCCGTCCAGCCGGTGGTCGTTGACGCCCACGGCGGCCAGCGCCGTCGCCGCGTCGGCCCACCGGCGCTCCCGGGCGAGCTGGTCGTCGCGCAGCCGGTGCCGGCGCTCGTCGACCCGGTCCAGCCGGGCCGGCCGCCCCCGGCCCTGACCCGGTGCCCGGCCGGTGGTCACCAGCGTGCGGGACAGCTCCACCGCCGGAGCCTCCCACCACGACAACCGGCTGGTGATCGCCTCCGGATCCGGATGCGCCACCCCGACGTGGCGGGGAGCGCCGAGGCCGAACACGACGTCGAACAGGGCGTGCGCGGCCTCCTGGCTGCCGGTGTGGGTGAACCACGCGGCCAGGTGCCGCAACTGCGACTCCCGGCTCACCCCGCCGCGTCGCGCCTCGGTGACCCGGCGCAGCAGAGCGAGGACGTCGCCGATCGCGGCGACGGTGGCGTCCGACAGCCGGTCCGCCTCGCTGGGCTGCTCCGGTCCCGGCGGCGCCAACCACGACCGCAGCCCCGCCCAACGCCGCCGCCAGTCCTCCAGCCGCTGCACCGGGGTGTGGAACAGCCGCTCGTCGGCCTCGGCGGCGGCCTCGATCAGCCGGTCCAGACCGGTCGCCTCGACCTCGTGCACCGCCGCGCGCAGCCGGGGCGTGTACCGCTGCAACTCGTCGTGGAAGTCCCGCAGATGAGCCAGCAGCGCGTCCTTGTGGGCGAGGAACACCTCCGGCCGCACGTCGTTGGTCCGCCCCAGGTCACCCAGCATGTGGTAGAAGCGCGCTGCCCGCTCGGCGATGTCGGCCAACGCCCGGTCCAGCCGGGTGAACTTGCGGTAGACCTCCTCGGCGTCCCCGGCCTCGTTGGCCACCGCGAGCGCGTCGAGGTCGGCCAGGAGGTCGGCGAAGACCAGCCGGGACAGCGTCGAGTCGTCCATGCTCGCCGACAACACCGCCTCCACCGCCCGGTGCGCCCGGTACCCGGCCTCGGTGAACTGGTACACCGAATGCCGGTTGCGGTACTCGGCGAGTGTCGTGGCGCGGGAACCGTCCTGCCCACGGTCGAGCACCCCCCACTCCACCAAGGCGTCGAGCAGCCGCGGCAACTCCAGCCCGGCCGGGTCCGGGCAGTCGGCGTTCGTCCCGTGCAACGTCGCCAGTGCCGCGGCCACGTCGGAGGTGTGCAGCACCACGTGGTAGCTGGACCGTGCCGAGTCGAACGCCCGGAGCAGCCACAGGTAGGCGAGCCGGTTCTCTGCCGTCACGTAGCCGAACAACCGCATCCGGTCGTCCAGCCCGAAGTCGTCCAGACCGAACGTCGGTCCAGATGGCTGCGCCGTCATCATCTACCTCCCACCGGACGCGGACAGCCCTCCACCCTACCCAGGAGAGCCGCCACGGCGGCCGGGCGCACAGGGGAGCGGCGGCAGCCTGTCCTGCGGTCGAATCAGGCCGGTCTTGGAACGGCGGGCCGGCGACCAGCCGCCATCGGCCACCATGCCGTACGCCTGCCCCGCGCTTCGTGGAGCGCTGACACGCCGCAGGTTCCACACATCGTGTCCGAGCTGCCGGCCGGTGACGGCGGACGGCATGCGCCCTGGTCAGGCGGGAGCGACCTGTGGAAACGCCAGCAGGAGTTCCGGAGCGCGCTGGATCTAGTCGATGACCAGGAGTTCGGCGGAGTCCACGAATCCGACCGGATCGGCGATCACCGCTGCCCGGTCCTGAGCCCGATCGAGATCGCGGCGCTCGGCCATACGATCGCCGGCGACGATGCGGACCAGCGTGCTCTTGCCTGCCTGGCGCGCTCCGCTGATCAAGACGACGCGGGTGTCCGCGAGGGCAGCGTTGACCTGCGCGGCGGCGCGGGAGCGTCACCGTGCCGTCGGTCGGGCCCTGCGGCGCGGCGAGGGTTTCGGCCACCAGTAGGGCTTCCGGTCTCCGTGGGGTCGGTAGTCCGGCGGCGGCGCCGGGGTGATGTCCTGCGCCGGTTGCTGTTGCGGTGTGGTGCCGATGACGAGCAGGCCGTCGCCGGCCTTGGCGCCGTCGAGCCGGTCGACGGCGCTTGCCGTTCGCCGATGTTCATCGTGCTCGGAGCACTGGACCAGGTGCGCACCGTCGTGGCCGCGCGCACCTGGTCCAGTGGCGGACCGGTCCCGGTCGCACACTCGTTCGGCCCTGAAGAACGTGGGATCCTCCGGCCGTTCGTTCCGGCCCCGGCGCGTACACCTCAAGGTGACGGTCGACGTACCAACCGCAGGCCGGCGCTTGGGTGCCCGCATCGGTGCGTCGCCAACGACGTTTGCGGCGTCCGAATGCCGGGCTCGGGTTACGGGGTGGTGGGGATGTTGGTCAGGCCGTCCACGGCGCCGGTGACGGTGTTCGAAGAGTGCACGACGTTCGGGTTCGATGAGCATTTCGAGGTCGAGGTGATGCGGATGGCGTACCGGCCGACGCCGCCGAGATCCGACGTGTTGTCGCGCCAGGTGTTGCCGCAGCCGTAGCCGTCGAGCAGGTTGTGCGTCTCGTAGCCGTTGGCGAAGGTGCCGGGGGTCCGGCCGGAAGGTGCCGGTGTTGTCCTCGATCAGGTAGCCGCTGCCCTTGACGTCGACCCATGAGTCGGCGGAGTTGGCGCCGGAGATGCCCTGGCCGTCGAACCGGTTGCCCCGGATCACGCCGTCCGCGGTGCCCTCCTTGACGTCCACGTGCTCCGCGGTGACGTTCGGGCCGATCTGGTTGTCGAGCACCTGCACCCGGTCGGAACGGTCCATGCCGCCGGAGTTGCCGTGGCAGCCGAAGTTCGACTTGGCGGAGCCGATGTAGACCGCCTCACCGTAACCCTGCTGGACCAGGCCGGTGTCGGTGATGACGGAGTCGCGGATGATCCCGTCGGCTGACGAGCGGCGGAAGTGCACCGCTTCCTCGTCAATGTGGTGCACGTGCATTCCATCGATGGTGACGTGATGGGAGTTGTCCAGGGGGAGGCCGGTGCCGGAGGCGTTGAAGCCGAGTTTTTCGGAGGCGCCGGGGGCGATGTCGCCGTTGTAGCTGAGGTTGGTGAAGCGGTGGTGCTGCCCGTTCCAGGTGTGCGTGGCGCTCCACGACTTGGTGATGGTGGTGCCGCTGGGCAGCTCGAACTCGAGGACCCAACTGGTGGTCTTGGTGCTGCCGTTGTTGGTGATGACGTAGTCGGCGCGGTAGCCGCCGTTCCAGCTCGAGGTCTTGACGAACCGGGCGGTCAGACCGTCGGCAGGGGGAGCGGTGGTGGGCGACTTGGTCGGGGACGGGACGGTGCCACTGGCCCGGATCAGGAAGAGTGACGGCCTGGAGTCGGTGCGGGTGGCGTCCATGCCGTGTCCGCCGGTGTAGTCGCGCTGCTCGTTCTGTGCCCAGTCGGCGATCGGCGTGCCACCGATGTCGAGGTGGCGGTAGCCCTTGCCGTTCCAGCCGAACTGGTAGATCCGGGTACGGTCCGGGTAGTAGGCGGTGTAGGGGGCGGTGTCCGAGCAGAGCTGCTTGCTCATCGCGTTGTTGAAGAAGGCGTTGCGCGGGCCGGTCGCACCGGACCACTTGACCGCTTTCTTGCCGGCACCCCCACCAGATCGGGAACCACGTCGAGTTGTCCGGCCCGCCGCCGTCCTCCTCGCCGCAGTTGGCCGAGCAGTTGGCCGAGCGGTGGGCGTACGGGACGCGCACCGTGTTCAGCTCGAAGAGGTTGTTCCGCTCCCACCCGCCGTGCAGGTTGAGGTCGGAGTCGAAGTCGTTGCCGATTACGACGTTGCCGGACGCCGACCACTGGAACGTGAAGTGGCGCAGGTTGCGGGAGACGTTGCCGGCGTAGAGCGAGTCCCAGACCCGGGAGCCGCGGAAGTAGCCGTTGCCGCCCTTGCCCTTGTTCCACGCGCCGTCGAGGTGGTTGTCGACGATCTGGAGGTTCTTGGCTTCCTCGGTGACGATCGGGTGGGAGCCGGTCATCTTGGTCCGGATGCCGCGCAACTACGAGTTGGCGGCCCACTTGAAGACGATGCCGTGCATCTCGCCGGCCGGGTCCATGTTGCCGTAGTTGTACTTCGCGTCCGCCGGATCGAGTCCGGGAATCTCCTGGGTGAGATGCAGGGACTCGATGCCGACGCCGAGCACGGGGTCGACCAGCGGCGCGGCCTTGGACTGGTACACCTTGCCGTCGATCGGCGCGGAACCGTCCGAGGTGGAGTCCACCGGCACGTCGTGGCCCACCCTCTGGTGCCACCTCAGCTCCGCCAGCGCTGGGAGGACGCCTTCCCCGAACTCGCCGCCACCCGCCGCAACGCGGCATAGCGGTGGACCCCTTCCACGAACGCCTCCAATTGGTGTCGATCTCGCGTGGGGCAGGACCGCGCTTCGAACTGGCGAGGATGCGACGGATGGTGCCAGCGCCGACCCGATGGCCGAGCCCGACGAGTTCGCCTTGGATGCGCCGGTGCCCCCACCCGGGATTCTCCCTGGCCAAGCGCAGGATCAGGTCACGGAGGTCGTCGCTGATCGGTGGTCGTCCGGGCCGCTTCGGGTAGGTCCAGTGCTGGCGGACCAGCCCGCGGTGCCAGGCCAGCAGGGTGGCTGGGGTAACGATCCGATGCCTCCAGAGTTCCCGCGGCAGTGCCCGGACCAGCGCCGACAACACCGCCCGCTCCGGCCACGACAGGCGCGGCCGACCGACCTGACGGCGTAGCACCGCCACCTCATGGCGCAGCACCAGCAACTCTGCGACCAGCGCGGACTCGCTGCACGTGGCCAGCGGTAACCAGCCGAACATCCGCACCGCACTCAGGTACAGCAGCCGAACCAACACGCCTGCCATCCTGCGTCATTGTCGCGAAACAGCAGCTCACACCCTGTGCGACGAGTTTTGGCACGGTACACCGTGGCCCGGGTGTTGGCCGCCCGGAAAGAGGACGCGGCGCTGGTCCAGAACGGAAGCTGGCTCCTGCTGACCCGCACCGCGGGTGAACTCCGCAGACACCGGCATACCTAGTGGAGCCACTACGGCACAGACGACCCATCATCACCCAATGAGCCAGCCGAGCGCGGGTGACCCGCATGACGGACGACGCGGCTTCGACCCGTCGTCCGTGGGCGACGTCGACGTCGTCTTCCTCGACCCGGCGGACCTGACTCGCGACAACGACGACCCGGCCGCCGCGCGGCTGGTCGCGACCTTTCCAGCATCTCCCGTGGGAGGCGGCGCCCAGCCGGGGGAGCGGCTAGCCCCACATGATCTTCGATGATGTACGCGGTGTGTGCTCTCCAGCGGATGACAATCGGGGTGAACTGGTGCCAACGGGGGTCACCGCGGCCGACCGCCGGTCGCAAACCGGGGTTCGTGTGCTCGGGGTGTGCTCCTGGGCTGCGACAACGGCGGTCCGGGGAACGCGGGTGAACGTGGGCCACTCCCTGCCACCCCAGGTGAACCCCCAGGTCGCTAGACTAGGCCCTCGCGCCCTCGTAGCTCAGGGGATAGAGCATCGGTTTCCTAAACCGTGTGTCGCAGGTTCGAATCCTGCCGGGGGCACCAACGCGAGCGCCCTGAACAGCAGAAGCACGCCGTATGCCACGAGCCCACGTCTGGTGGAGATCTGTCGTCAGCGGAGCGTGAGCCGTAGATCGACGTCGTCCCAGCCGTCCGAGACACACCAGCCTCGCAACTGGCGGCGGTGCGTCCGGGTGTGCTCGACAGCCTCCGCATAGAGCTGCTCGTGATTGGTCGGGATCCCGGCCCGGGCCAGTCCTTCCAGGCTTGGTGCGTCCACCGGTTCGTCGGTCGCCACGATGAACGAGCCGTCCAGGATGCGTACCAGTTGCTCAAGTGCGCAGGACAACGGTTCCACCGCACCGATGTCCGGCCGGTGGCGGGGGTCGACACCGGCGCGCATCAACAGCAACGCCCCGTCGAGCACCGTCACCGCCGCGGAAGCTGACTTGCCGCTGCTCTCGGCGTGGAAGAAGTGCAGCACCGGGAAGGCCAGATGCTGTTCACCGAGCCGGACGAGTTCCGGGGTGAGGCTGGTGAGGTGCTGGGCGAACATGGGGGCGAACTTCCCGTCGGCCCAGCCCCGGCGGACGATGTCGGCCGGATCGGCGCCCAGGGCGGCGACATGACCGGCGATCGTGCGCTTGTCGACCACGGCGGACACCACCTGCATGAGATAGGTGATGCCCAGGGTGACCAGGAACAGGCCGGTGAGCACGGCGCCGTTCGTGGCAAGCTGTGCCGTCGTGGTCCCGGGTGTGTGGTCGCCGACGCCGAGGGTGAATATCGAGAATCCGGTGTAGTAGATCCTGGACCAGATGTCGGCCGGACGGCCGAACTGGTCGAGCACCGCGTCCGGGGTGGCGCAGAAGACCAGAAGCCAGCCGAGCCACAGGCCGGTGACCCAGGCCCCGAAGGTGGTCGCCAGGACGGCGGTGCCCGACCAGCGCAGGACCCGATGCCGGCGAGGGCCGCGGCCGGCGAGCCGACGGATCAGCCGCCACATGCCCTGCGACACGTGTCGGGTGAGCCAACCGGCCCCGCTTGCCAGCGACAGCGTGGTCACCGCCGCGTCCAGTAGGACCGCTCCCACCACCAGAAGACCCGCCGACACCCACAACCCAGCCAACGCCTTACCCGCCCTATCACAACCTGCACATCAACCCGACGCGCATCCCGTCGGCACCAACCTCAGGCATGGCAGCGGCCCGCGCAACTCGTCATCTTTTGCGTACGCCGCGGGCGCGAGGACGTACACCCGACGGGCGTGATGCGTGGCCGGTTTCTGGCGGTCTCCTCCAGCACGACGTGATCGCGGTTCGCCAGGCCCTCACCCGTGAGGGTGACCGCATTCCGGTCCGACGGGCGAGCGGCGTCAGCTGGCCGGCAGTTGGGTGGCGGCCGTCACCACCTGGTCGATCAGGCCGTAGTCGCGGGCCTCCTCGGCGGTGAACCAGCGGTCCCGGTCCCAGTCCCGCTGGATCTCGGCCAGGGTCCGGCCGCTGTGCTGGGCGATCAGCTCCTGCATGGTCCGCTTGACGTGCAGCATGTTCTCCGCCTGGATGGTGATGTCGGAGGCGGTGCCGCCCATGCCGCCGGAGGGCTGGTGCATCAGGATCCGGGTGTGCGGCAGTGCGTACCGCTTGCCGGCCGTACCGGCACAGAGGAGGAACTGGCCCATCGAGCCGGCCAGCCCCAGGGCCAGGGTCGCCACGTCGTTACGGACGAAGCGCATCGTGTCGTAGACCGCCATTCCGGCGCTCACCGAGCCGCCGGGCGAGTTGATGTAGAGGGTGATGTCCCGCTCCGGGTCCTCGGCGGCGAGCAGCAGGATCTGGGCGCAGATCCGGTTGGCGATCTCGTCGTTCACCTCGCTGCCCAGGAACACGATCCGTTCCCGCAGCAGCCGTTCGAACACCTGGTCGCCGAAGGTCCGCTGGCCGTCGTCGAGCATCGTGATCATGGTCAACCTCCACCCGCCGGCGGCGACGTCGAGCGCCCGGGGACCGGCTCCTTGAGCCTGCGGGACGGCACCGGTGTCCGACCAGCGGTTCTGCCGGGGGCAGATCCGCCCACGGCAGAACGACGGGAACCAGCCGCCAGCTCAGGTCACTCCTCAGGGGTAACTTCCCCGTCAGCCAGACGTCAGCGCGACATGAAGATGTCGGTGGGACATTGAGCCTGAGGAGACGACAACTCCTGGTGGCGTCACCCTCGGTGAGTACCGACGGTGGCGCGAACGGTGGCCGTCCGCCGGGCGGCTGGCCTATGTGCCCTGGATCGGTGCAGCGGGCGGCCGGACGATCGGCCGGGCGAGGTGCGGCGACGGAGCAGCGGTCCCCGGGCGACGAGGTGGACCGGACCGACCCGGTCGGCGAAGGCAACGACCCTGATGCCGCCGACCAGCCCACCACCGACCAGCCCATCACAGACCAGACCACCGCCGACCGGCCCACCGCCGACCAGCCCGACGGTGCCGAGCGACCCGACCGAGGAGGCCCAGCCCGCGTGGGGGCCGTTGCCGTCAAGCCCTGCGGTCAGGTCCGAGCCGAAGCCGATGCCGACGGCGTCGAGCCGGGCGACGGTCTGGGCGGATCCGTCCGTACCGTGGCCAGCGGTGGCGGTCGCCGGGTCGCCGCGCCGGGTGGCCGGGACACCACCGGTCCGGACATGAGCGGCCGGGCCGGAGGCAGGCAGCCGGCGTTCGACCCGCCGAAGCTCGTCGCGGACCTCCTCCAGCAGATCCGAGAGGTGCAGGCCGAGCGCTCGGCAGATCGCCGCGAGGACCTCGGAGGACGCCTCCTTGCGCCCACGCTCTACCTCGGACAGGTAGGGCACGGACACCCCGGCGGCCTGGGCGACCTCCCGCAGCGTGCGGCCCTGGTGCTGGCGCTCGCGGCGCAGTACCGCGCCGATCACCCGTCTCAGCAACGACATGCGGGCCTCACTTTCGCCGCTCCTGTGCTGACCGTCCCATCATGCCCGTCCGCCGCCCCGTTCGCCGTACCCTGCCGTTGAAACGCCACCCCGCCGTGCGGCTGCCGGATCAGCCGCTATGTTGTGGACGTGCAGGCGACCGAGGCGGGGCAGGTCCCCCGGTGATTCACTTTCCCGCGCAGCGGCGAGGCCCGCTCAGCGCGTTGAGCCTGCGGCTGGCCGCCGCCATCGGGCTGGTGCTCGCCGTGGTGGCGGTGGTCTACCTCGAACGCGAGCAGTACCGCGACAACAACGGGGACGGCCTGACGCTGCTGGACTGCTTCTACTACGCGGTGGTCTCCCTGTCGACCACCGGTTACGGCGACATCGTGCCGATGACCCAGCAGGCCCGACTGGTCAACATCGTGTTCGTCACCCCGGCCCGGGTGCTGTTCCTGATCATCCTGGTCGGTACCACCCTCGAGGTCCTGACCGAGCAGTACCGGACCGGCCGTCGCCTGCACCGGTGGGAGAGAAGAGTGAAGGACCACGTCATCATCTGCGGCTACGGCACCAAGGGGCGTAGCGCGATCTCGGCGTTGATGGAGAACGGGCTGGACAAGTCCCGGATCGTGGTGGTTGAACGCGCCGGTCCGGCGTTGCGTCAGGCCACCTCGAACGGGCTGGTCGCGATCGAGGGTTCGGCGACCCGATCCTCCGTGCTCAACCAGGCCCACGTGCGGACCGCAAAAGCGGTGATCATCGCGACCGACAGTGACGACGCGTCGGTGCTGGTGGCGTTGACCGTACGCCAGCTCACCGCGGGTCAGGTCCGGATCATCGCCGCGGCCCGGGAGGCGGAGAACGCGCCGCTGCTCAAACAGAGCGGCGCGCACCACGTGATCGTGTCCTCGGCGACCGCCGGTCGGCTGCTGGGCCTGTCGACGTCGGCGCCGCCGCTGATCGACGTGGTGGAGGATCTGCTCACTCCGGGTCAGGGCATGGCGCTGGCCATGCGTTCCGCCGAGCGCCACGAGGTGGGCAAGTCGCCCCGGGAGTTGGACACGCTGGTCATCGCGCTGGTCCGGCGGGGCAAGGTGGTGACCCTGGCGGATCGGGCCGGTGCGGTCATCGAGACCGGGGACATGCTGGTGCACGTACGCGACGACCGTCCCGCCGCGAACACCCTGCCCTGAGCGACGGCCGGCAACCGCAGCGTCCGAAAGCCCGACCGGGCCGCCCCCAACGGGAACGGCCCGGTCTCGGCGGTCACGGTACGGGTCAGCCGACGATGGTCCAGGTGTCGCCGCTGCCCAACAGCCCGGCCAGTTGCTGCTCCGGGGTCTCGCTGACGGTGGCCCGGGCGTCGGCCAACTGCCCCTGCACCACGCTGTCGTACGACGGCCGGCGTACCGAGCGGAACACGCCGATCGGCGTGTTCCGCAGGTCGAAGCCGGGCAGCCGGGACAGCGCGAACGCGTACGCCGGGTCGGCGACCGTGGCGTCGTGCACGACGATTTCCTCCGCCGGGGTGGCGGCGGTTTCGCGCACCTCCAGGCCGAACCCACCCGGCGGGTGTACGACGCAGAACTGCCCGTCCTTGCCGAACGTGATCGGCTGGCCGTGCTCCAGCCGGATCAGGTAGTCGTCGCGGGTGCCCGGCTCCTTGAGCTGCTCGAACGCCCCGTCATTGAAGATGTTGCAGTTCTGGTAGATCTCCACGAAGGCCGATCCGGAGTGTTCGGCGGCGGCGCGCAGCACCGATTGCAGGTGCTTGCGGTCGGAGTCGATGGTCCGGCCGACGAAGGTGGCCTCCGCGCCGAGCGCCAACGACAGCGGGTTGAACGGTGCGTCCGCCGAACCGACCGGCGTCGACTTGGTGATCTTGCCGACCTCGGAGGTGGGGGAGTACTGGCCCTTGGTCAGCCCGTAGATCCGGTTGTTGAACAGCAGGATCTTGAGGTTGACGTTGCGGCGTAGCGCGTGGATCAGGTGGTTGCCGCCGATGGAGAGGGCGTCACCGTCACCGGTCACCACCCACACCGACAGGTCCGGTCGGGAGACCGACAGGCCGGTGGCGATCGCCGGAGCCCGCCCGTGGATCGAGTGCATCCCGTAGGTGTTCATGTAGTACGGGAAGCGCGACGAGCAGCCGATCCCGGAGACGAAGACGATGTTCTCCCGGGGGATGTTCAGCTCCGGCATGAACTGCTGGACAGCGGCGAGGATCGCGTAGTCGCCGCAGCCGGGGCACCAGCGCACCTCCTGGTCGGACTTGAAGTCCTTGGCGGTGAGCTTGAGAGCGACGGGCTCAGACATTCTTCAGGACCTCTTCCAGCATCGTCTCCAGCTCGGCGGCGGTGAACGGCAGGCCGCGGACCTGGTTGTAGCCGATGGCGTCGACCAGGTAGCGACCCCGGATCACGTGCGCGAGCTGGCCGAGATTCATCTCGGGGATGACCACCCGCTCGTAGGAGCGCAGCACCGCACCGAGGTTGGCCGGCATCGGGGCCAGGTGCCGCAGGTGCGCCTGCGCGACCGGTAGGCCGCGCTGGCGCAGGGCGCGGCAGGCCGCACCGATCGGGCCGTACGTCGAGCCCCAGCCGAGCACCAGCACCCGGGAGTCGCCGTCCGGGTCCTCCACCTCGATGTCCGGCACCGGGATCGTCTCGATCCGGGCCGCCCGGGTCCGCACCATGTAGTCGTGGTTCGCCGGGTCGTACGAGATGTCGCCGGTCTTGTCGGCCTTCTCCAGCCCACCGATGCGGTGTTCGAGGCCCGGGGTGCCCGGCACGGCCCACGGCCGGGCGAGGGTCTGCGGGTCGCGCAGGTACGGCAGGAAGGTGGTTCCGTCCTCGCCATTGGGCGCGGTGGCGAACTCGACCCGCAGGTCCGGCAGCGACTCGACCTCGGGCAGCAGCCACGGCTCGGATCCGTTGGCGACGTAGTTGTCCGACAGCAGGATGACCGGGGTGCGGTAGGTGAGCGCGATCCGCGCCGCCTCCAGGGCCGCGTGGAAGCAGTCGGACGGCGACTTGGGCGCGATCACCGCCACCGGCGCCTCGCCGTGCCGGCCGAACAGCGCCATGTTCAGGTCGGCCTGTTCGGTCTTGGTCGGCATGCCGGTCGACGGCCCCGCCCGCTGCACGTCCACGATCACCAGCGGCAGCTCCAACGCCACCGCGAGGGAGATCGTCTCGCCCTTGAGCGCCACACCCGGGCCACTTGTGGTGGTCACTCCGAGCGCACCGCCGTAGGAGGCGCCCAGCGCCGCACCGATCGCGGCGATCTCGTCCTCGGCCTGCATCGTGGTGACGCCGAACCGCTTGTGCTTGCTCAGCTCGTGCAGGATGTCCGAGGCCGGTGTGATCGGGTACGCGCCCAGGAAGACCGGCAGGCCGGAGCGGACGCCCGCGGCGACGAGGCCGAGCGACAGCGCGGCGTTGCCGGTGATGTTGCGGTAGGTGCCCGGCGGCATCTTGGCCGGCTTCACCTCGTAGCGGACGGCGAAGTCCTCGGTGGTCTCGCCGAAGTTCCAACCGGCCTTGAACGCGGCGACGTTCGCCGCGACCAGCTCGGGCCGCTTGGCGAACTTGCGCTCCAGGAACCGCAGGGTCGACTCGTAGGGCCGGGAGTACATCCAGCTGAGCAGGCCGAGGGCGAACATGTTCTTGGCCCGTTCGGCGTCCTTCTTGGACACGTCGAGCTCGGCCAGCGCCCCGATCGTCATCGACGTCAGCGCGACCGGATGCACCGCGTACCCGGCGAGGGTGTCGTCGTCGAGCGGACTGCTCGCGTAGCCGACCTTCGCCAGGTTGCGCTTGGTGAACTCGTCGGTGTTGACGATGATGTCGGCGCCACGGGGCAGGTCGGTGAGATTCGCCTTGAGCGCCGCCGGGTTCATCGCGACGAGCACGTTCGGCGCGTCGCCGGGGGTGAGGATGTCGTAGTCGGCGAAGTGCACCTGGAAACTCGACACGCCCGGCAGGGTGCCGGCGGGAGCCCGGATCTCGGCGGGGAAGTTGGGCAGCGTGGAGATGTCGTTGCCCAGTTGCGCGGTCTCCGAGGTGAACCGGTCCCCGGTCAGCTGCATGCCGTCGCCGGAGTCGCCGGCGAACCGGATGACCACCCGTTCGAGTTGGCGGATCTGCTTGGTCACGGCCGCACCTCGCTTCGTCGCGCGCCGTGGCGCGGCCGGCTGAACTGGATGGTGACCTCGCCTTGCTCGGCCACGAGACCTCCTTGACGCGCCGCTGCACCGGCCGTCCGTGAACGTCCGGCCCGCCTGTCCTTCCTCACCGAGAGCCTACGTCGGATCGGGGGCGCGTCCGGCCCGGAGGTCCGCCGACTGGGACCGGAACGTGAGGGTTTATGTGGTCAGTTGCGGTGTTTCGCCGGGGCCGCCGTAATCCATATCACCGCCAAATCACCGCACATCCCACCCCCCTGATTACTGCACCCCCACCCCTGGTCACCGCACGTCCCACCCCTGCCGGTCGTACGTCCGGGCCGGCCGCCGGGCGCGGAACCAGATCCCGCTGTCCGGTTCCGGCACGCCGCCGGGCGGGTCAGCCGCCCCGGTCGCCTCGCCGCCGGTCGGCAGCGTGCTGGCGCGCCGCCGCCGCGACCATGCCGCCACCAGCCCGGCGGCGAGCAGCACCAGCAGCACCGACACGGCGATCAGCGGCACCGCCGAGCGCTGTCCGGCCGCCGGCCCCTCACCGGGTGCCGCTCCGGCCGGACGCAGATCCGGCGACGTCACCGGTGCGGGCGGCGACACCGCCGCGGGCAGATCGGGTGCCGTCGCGGTGATCCGGAAACTGAGCTGCATCCGTCGGTCGGCACCGTGGCGCGGATCGAGCCGACCGATCACCGCTCCGGACAGCGGCGCGCTCCGCAGCGCCTGCGCCGTCGCCGTCACCGGCAATCTCACCTCCTCGGTCCGCCCCGGCCGCACCGTGCCCAACTCGCAGCGGGTACGCGTGGCCGCCACGGCGACACAACCGGCGGGTGGCGTCGCCACCGTGACCCCGGCGGGCAGCAGCACGTCGACCCGGCCCTCGGCGTCGGCCCGGCCGGTGTTGCCCAGCCGCACGAGAAACTCCGTGCCGGCGCCCTCGGCGTCGAAGCTGACCTCCCCGGCCGACATGGTGATCCCGGGTACCGGCGGGCCGGGCGGAAAGAGCACGGCGAAGCCCTCGTCGTCACTCGCGGTACCGGCCGAGCCGGTGGCCGTCACCCGTACCGAGCCGGCCAGCGGCACGTTGCGCCAGGCGTCGCCGTCGACCCGGATCCGCAACCGGGTGCTGAACTGCGCGCCCGGCGCCGTGGTCCACTGCCCGCAGCGGTAGTCCCGGTTCCCGGCGGCGGCGCAGCCGCTCGTGCCGGCGTCGGTGAGACCGGCCGGCAGGGTGTAGCTGAGTCGGACCCCGGCACTCGCGGTGCCGGTGTTGGCCACTGTCACGTTCAGGATGACCACCGTGCTGGCCGAGTTCCAGTAACCGGCCGGCAGGGTGACATCGCCGGTGCTGACCTTCACGCCGGCCGTGGCGGGCGGTGCGAGGGTGGCAGCGGGAGGTCGGGACGGCGGGGAGTACGTGGGCCGGGACGGTGCCACCGTGACAGCCGGTGGACCGCTGCTCGGGACCGGTCCGCCGGTGGTGGTGCCCGGTGTGGGCGTTGTCGGGGGCGCGGCGGGCCCACTCGTCTCGACCGGCGGCTCCACCGTGGGTGGCGGTGACGTGGGTGCCGGCTCGTCGGTCGGCTCGGCCGGCGGGCTGTACGGCCCCGGTTCGGTGGCCCGACTCGCCGCCGGACCGGCCGCCACCGCCCCCGGTGCCACGGCGGCCCCGCCGGCCACCAGCAGACCGAGGGCGCAGGCCGAGGCGAAGGTACGACGCCAGGCGCGCCGTCCGGGCAGCCGTCGCATTGGTCCTCCGGTGCTGGTGGTGGTCCCATGGTGGTCGGAAGTTGCCCTGGGACACTAGTCCCAGAAGAAAGAAGTTCGCGACGCGGCCGGGGCCGGCCGCAGGACGGTAGGCTGACCGACCGTGACCGGTTACCTGGGCTCGTACGCGACGCTCGGGCTGCTGCTGCTCGCCGGCGTGCTCTTCCTCGTCGTCGCGTTCACCGCCAACCGGGTGCTCCGCCCGGCCCGCCCGGCCGACCCGCCCGGCAAGCGCGCCAGCTACGAGTGCGGCCTCGACCCGGTGGGTGGCGACTGGGCGCAGATGCAGATCCGCTACTACGTCTACGCGTACCTCTACGTGCTGTTCGCGGTCGAGGCGGTGTTCCTCTTCCCCTGGGCGGTGATCTTCGACCGGCCCGGATTCGGGCTGGTCACCGTGGTGGAAATGGCGATCTTCGTGGGTGTCCTGGCGCTCGGCCTGCTGTACGCATGGCGGCGCAACATCCTCCGCTGGACCTGACCGGCGCTCGACCGGTCACCGCTCAGGCGAGGCCGCGACGGCTGAGCGTGGGTGGGCGATCTCCCCGGACGGCCGCGACCATGTCCAGCAGCCGACGGGTGGGGCGGACCTGATGGGCGCGGAAGACCCGGGCGCCCAACCACGCGGAGACCGCCGTCGCGGCGAGCGTGCCCTCCAGCCGCTCCGCGACCGGCAGGTCCAGCGTCTCACCGATGAAGTCCTTGTTCGACAGGGCGACCAGCACCGGCCAACCGGTCGCGGCCAGCTCGCCCAGCCGCCGGGTGATCTCCAGCGAGTGCCGGGTGTTCTTGCCGAAGTCGTGCGCCGGGTCGATGAGGATCCCGTCGGGGCGTACGCCCAGGGAGACCGCACGCTCGGCGAGGCCGGTGACGGTCGCGACCACGTCCGCCACCACGTCGTCGAAGGCCGCGCGGTGCGGCCTGGTGCGCGGGCTGAGTCCCCCCGCGTGTGAGCAGACCAGCCCGACCCCGGTCCGCGCCGCCACCCCGGCCAGCGCCGGATCCGCCCCCGACCAGGTGTCGTTGAGCAGGTCCGCGCCGGCCGCCACGGCCTCCACCGCGACCTCCGCGCGCCAGGTGTCGATCGAGATGACGACCTCCGGAAAGGCGGCCCGTACGGCGGCGATGGTGCCGACCGTCCGCCGGATCTCTTCGGCGACGTCGACCTCGGTACCCGGCCCGGCCTTCACCCCGCCGATGTCGACGATCTCCGCGCCCTCGTCCACCGCCCGTTCCACCGCCCGCAGCGCGCTGTCGGCCGCGAAGGTGGCGCCCCGGTCGAAGAACGAGTCCGGGGTGCGGTTGACGATCGCCATCACCACCAGTTCGTCGGGACCGAACCGCCGAGTCCCGAGCCGCAGCACCCCGGCCACGCCACCTCCCACATCGCCGTACGCCGCCGGCCGATCACACCGCTGGCACGCTGACGCTATCCCGTCGTCGGTCCGGCTTCCTGTCCGGTACGCCGCGCCGGGTGGGGTCGCCCTGTTCCCCTCGGCGTGCCACGATCAGTGCATGGGTCAGCCTTTGCTCCTGCTGGTCGTGGCGGTCACCGTCGCGGCGGTCGTGTTCGGCGTCACCGTGCTGGTCACCGGTCGGGATCCCGGCCTGGCTCCGGTCGAGGCGGACGGGCGAGCGGTGCCGCTGCCCGGCGATCGTCCGCTGCGTGAGTCCGATGTCGGCGAGGTGCGCTTCGACACCGCGCTGCGTGGGTACCGGATGACCCAGGTCGACCAGGCGATGCGCCGGGCCGCCTACGACATCGGCTACAAGGCCGAGCTGATCGGTGTGCTGGAGGCGGAGGTGACGGCGTTGCGGGACGGACGGATCGCTGACGCCGACGCGCTTCGACGGGCCCGCGAGCAGTCGGCCAACCCCCCGGCCGAGGCGGGGCCCTCGCCCTGGGATCCGCCGGTGGCCGAGGGGTCGATCATCGAGCTTTCGGTGACTCCTGCGGGAGCCGGTGCCGGTGACCGCCCGGTGCCGGCGGCCACCACCGAGGCACCGACGGAGCCGGCGACCGCGGCGGGAGCGACGAGCGAGCCGACGGAGCCGGCCGACGGTGCTGCCCGGCCGGCCGGCGGGCAGCCGGTGCCGGGCGTGGCCGAGGGTGCCGCGACCCCCGCCGCTGCCGACCCGGACGCCGACGACAGGCCGGCGGACAGTGGGGCGTCGGGAACCGCGTCGCGCGGTTCGGTGGTCCGGTCGGAGTCGGCGTGAGTGGCTCGGACGGCGTAGACGATCTTCGCGAGGCGGCCCAACCCGGCGCGGGTGAGGTGACCGCCACGGTGATCGTCAACGCACCGGCCGAGAAGGTCTTCGCCGCCCTGCTGGCCTGGGAGCGGCAGTCCGAGTGGATCCCGTTCACCACCGTTCGGGTGGTGGAGGGTGACGGTGGTGAGGGGAGCCTGGTCGAGGCGGTCACCTCGGTCGGGCCTGCGGTGCTGCGGGACAAGATGCGGGTCGTCCGGGTGGACGCGCCGTACGAGATCGGCGTGGTGCACTGCGGCACGCTGCTGCGCGGCCCCGGGGTGCTGCGGTGCACCCCGCTGGAGAGCGGGCGCAGTCAGGTGGTCTGGCACGAGTGGTTCCACCTGCCGGGCGGACCGGCCGGCAAGGTGGCCTGGCCGGTGCTCTGGCCCGGTTCCAAGTTCAGCCTCACCCAGGCGCTGCGACGCTTCGCCCGCCAGGTCGAGCAGGGCCGCCTGCCCTGAGCGGTTCCGCGACGTCGTCGAGGGCGCGGCAGGTCAGCGGCGCAGCACCGCGAACACGTCGTTGACCAGGTCCTCGGCGCTGGCGTGTCCCTTTCCGTCGCGCGCGAGGTGCCCGGTCATGGCCAGGTGGGCGGCACCATGTGCGACGGCACGGGCCAGGGCGGCGAGCCGTTCCGGGTCACCGCCGGACAGGCTGCCGCTGGCCTGGGCTTCGGCGGTCAGCTCGACGAGCCGCCGCCAGGTGTTGCCGGCGCTGAGCTGCAGCTCGGCCGAGGCGGAGGGCACCGGCCAGCTGGTGGCCAACTCGAAGCGTTGCGGATGGCGTTGCGCCCAGCGGACGTATTCCAGCAGCACCAGGTGCAACAGCTCGATGGCGGTCGTTTCCTCTGATGGCGGTTGCGTCATGGCGCGACCCAGCCGGTCAAACTCACGGGCAGCGACTGCTTCGAGTAGCGCCTGCTTGTCGGTGAAGTGCTTGTACGGCGCGTTGTGCGACACCCCGGCGCGGCGTCCGACCTCCCGCAGGGTGACGTGCTCGGGCCCACCCTCGTCGAGGAGGGCGGTCGCTGCGGCGACGAGGTCGTCCCGGGTGCTCATCGTTCGATGCTAAGACTTGGTTGACGATGTCAACCGGGTGGCGTACGTTGGTTGACAACGTCAACCAGGGAGCGACTCACACCATGAAGACCGTGGTCATCACCGGGGCAACCGCTGGCCTCGGCCTGCACACCGCAGCGCACCTCGCGGGGCGCGGCTGGCACGTCGTCCTCGGGCACCGCGACGAAATGCGCGGCCAGTCGGCGGCCCGACGTCTTCGGCAACGCGTACCGCAGGCGAGTGTCGAACCTCTCCACATCGACTTGGCTGACCTTCGCTCCGTCGCCAGGGCAGCCGAACGGCTGCGACAGGCCGGCCAACGACCGCCGCTGCACGCCATCGTCGGCAACGCCGGCATTCAGGTCATCGACGGTGTGCGGCGTTCCGTCGACGGTTACGAACTCACCTTCGCCACCAATCATCTCGGTCATCACCTGCTCGTCACCGCGCTTGTCAACGATCTTGTCGACGGTGGTCGGATCGTGCTTGTCAGCAGTGGCACCCACTGGCCGAAAAAGTCAATGGGCTTCCCCGCTCCCCGGTGGGCTGCGCCAGCCGAGCTCGCCGATCCCCAGGAGGCTGATCCCGCGCCGACCGCCGGTCGCGTCCGCTACGCCACGTCCAAACTGGCGAACATCTACTTCGTGCACGAGCTCGCCCGCCGCTTGGCGGGACGACCGATCATGGTGAACGCGTACGATCCGGGGCTCATGCCGGACACGGCGCTGTCCCGCGACTATCCGGTAACGGTCCGCAGGCTCTACCGTCTCGCGGCACCTGTGATCGCCGCGCTGGTCCCGGGCGCGCGCAGTTCCCGGTCTGCGGCCAGACACCTTGGCGTTCTGGTCGACGACCCCCGCTTCGCCAGCACCACCGGCGCGTACCTAGAAGGCCCGAAGGTAGGGGACTCCTCGCCCGAATCCCACGACGTGGCCAGGGAGCGGGAGCTGTGGTCGGCCAGTGAGCACCTGGTCGGCGAAGCGTTGGCGCGACGCTGATCGGAGCACCCGCGCCGGGCGGTCTCGGCACGACCACCGGCCCGGCGACGGGGACCACCCGGCTAGGCTGGTGCCGTGACGGGACTGGTTATCGGTGCCGACGGGCTCGCCCGGTGCGGGTGGGGTGCCAGCACTCCCGAGTACGCGGTCTACCACGACACCGAGTGGGGACGACCGCTGCACGGTGACGACGCCCTCTACGAGCGGATGACGCTTGAGGCGTTCCAGTCCGGGTTGTCCTGGCTGACCATCCTGCGCAAACGGCCGGCCTTCCGGGCGGCCTTCGGCGGGTTCCGGATCGACACGGTGGCCGACTACGGCGAGGCCGACGTGAACCGGCTGCTCGCCGACGCCGGCATCGTCCGCAACCGGGCCAAGATCGAAGCTGCGATCGCGAACGCCCGTGCCGCCCAGGAGCTTCCGGAGGGGCTCTCCGCGCTGCTCTGGTCGTTCGCCCCGCCAGCCGGCCGGGCCCGACCTGATTCCGCGGCCGCCGTGCCCGCGCTCACCGATGCCTCCACGGCCATGGCCAAGGCACTCAAGAAACGTGGCTTCCGGTTCGTCGGCCCGACCACGGCGTACGCGCTGATGCAGGCCACCGGGATGGTCGACGACCATCTGGCGGGCTGCCACGTCGTGACCTCCACGACCGACGTGATGGGATGAGGGCATGACGACCGACACCGCACATCGGGTGAACGGGGCGAGCCAGGCGGACGGCACGGGCACCTGGGCCGTGCTCCTGCCCGCCGGACGGTACGACGCCGAGCGGCTCGTCCACCACGACACGCTTGAGCTGACCGGGCTGGACGGCGGCAGCCTGCCCCGCCCCGGTGACCAGGTCGCGGTGCTGGCTGACGAGCCGCCGCGGCTGGTGGCCGTGGGTCGGGTCGCCGGCCCGGCCGCCGGGCGTCCGGAGGATCCGGACGACCCGCAGTCCGACCGGGTGCCCGACACACTCGTCATCGCGTACACCCGGCGGGCCTTCGACGAGCCGGTGCCGGCCGACGCGCTGCTCCTCGGCGGGCCGGTCACCCCACTCGACGCGGCGACGTTCCGCGAGCTGGTCGACCGGCTCGGTCCGGCACCACAGCGCCGCACCTGGCTGGTCAGCCTGGACCTGCCGATCGAGGCCGACTCGCCGGCGGAGGCGGTCCGGCTGTTCTGGGCGTACGTGCAGGAACTCGGCCCCCGGGAGTTGCCGGCCTTCGTCTCTCCCTCGGGCGACGAGTTGGCCATGCAGGCGTTCGTGCTCGGCGCGGAGGCCAATCAGGACCCGGAAGAGGACGACTGACCGACCGGGTCCGCCCGGGCCGGTCCCTGATCGGCCGGCGACCGCTCAACGGCCCTCGAACGCCGGCTTCTGCTTGTTGACGAAGGCCATGGTGGCTGCCCGGTGGTCCGCGGTCGCGCCGCAGATCGCCTGCGCCTGCGCCTCGGCGGCCAGCGCGTCGGCCAGGGTGCCGGCGTCGGCGACGGAGAGCTGACGCTTGATCGCCCCGTACGCCACGGTCGGCCCGGCGGCGAGACGGGCGGCGAGTTCCTGCGCGGTGGGCAGGACCTGCTCGTCGTCGTCGGTCATCCGGTTGAGCAGCCCCAGCCGGCAGGCCTCCTCGGCGCGTACCGGCTCGGCCAGCATCAGCAGCTCGACGGCCTTGGCGTGGCCGACGAGCCGAGGCAGGGTCCACGAGGCGCCGGTGTCGGCGGCCAGCCCGACCTTGGCGAACGCCATCAGGAAGCTGGTGGACGGACCACCGATGCGGATGTCGGCCAGGAAGGCGAGGGAGGCCCCGGCCCCGGCGGCCATGCCCCGGACGGCGGCCACCACCGGCTTCGGCAGGCTCGCCAGCCGGGCGGCGATCGGGTTGTAGTGCGCCCGGACGGTGTCCAGCGGGTTGTCGTCGCCCGCCTGGAGGGTGTCGACGTGCTCGCGCAGATCCTGTCCGGCGCAGAACGACCCGCCCGCCCCGGCCAGCACCACCGCCCGGCAACCACGGTCGGACTCCAACTCGGCGAGGGTGTCCCGCAGGGCCTCCTTGAGCGCCACGTCGAGCGAGTTCATCGCCGTCGGGCGGTTCAGGGTGAGGGTGACGACGGCGTCGGTGCGGTCGACGAGCAGCGGCTCGGTCACGTCTGGCGACCCTTCTGTCGGGCTAACCGGTGTCCACCGTCGAGGCACTGCTCGACGTACCGGTCGGCGGCCGGTCGGAGCCGAGCCGCGTGGCGGTCGAAGAAGCTGGCCGCGGCGATGCCGGGCCAGCGCTCGGGCAGCAGCGCCGGTGGCAGCTGCGGATCCCGGAACAGGAAGGTACGCCATGCGTGCACCAGCCGGAACCGGGCCGCGTACGCCTCCTCGTCGCCGCTGCGGGCGGTGACGCCGGTCAGCAGCGTCCGCTGCTCGGTGACGAACTCCTCGTACGCCCGGCCGATCTCGGCCAGGTCCCAGGCCCGGCGGACCAGCCCCATCGCGCCCGGCGTGCCGGCGGCGTGCGCCGCACTGAACCGCTCGAAGCGTACGCCCGCCTCGCTGAGCAGCAGGTCGACGTCCTCGGCTGGACGGGTGGCCACCCAGGTCTGCTCGTCCAACGTGCCGTAGCCGAGGTACCGCAGGTTGGCGGCGAGGCGCTGACGGTCCCGGCGTGCGCTCGGTGCGTCCAGCACCAGCAGGTCGAAGCGCCCGTCCCAGGTGACCCGACCGGTGCGGTAGATCCGGGAGGCGGCCTCGTCGAGTCGGCGGGCCGCCTTCGGTGTGATCGAATATCCCGGTCCGGAGGCCAGCCTGGTCGGTTCGAGCCAGCCCTGGCGCACCATTCGGGAGACCGCCGTCCGTACGGCAGGTGGCGCGATCCCGAGCGGCGCCAGCAGCTTGACCAGCGCGGCAACGGGTGCGCGACCACCCCGGGGCCGGAGGTGGTCGCCGTACAGGTCGAAGAGTGCCGACCGTGCCTGCATGACCGCACATTGTGACAGGCCATCTAAGGATAAGCTAGATGCTGTTACATCAATGCTGCTTCGGTTTGGGTCCGGCGGTGTTCATCAGGGAAAATCGTCGGTCGACACCCACGTGCAAGTTGCGGGTGGTCATGGCGAAGTGGATGTGGGGCAACCCACCGACCCTGGTGTAGGTCTGAGGGGAGACAACATGGCGGCGATGAAGCCGCGGACGGGCGACGGTCCGCTGGAAGTCACCAAGGAGGGCCGGGGCATCGTCATGCGGGTCCCGCTGGAGGGCGGTGGCCGGCTCGTCGTCGAGATGACTCCCGACGAGGCGACTGCTCTCGGCGACGCGCTGAAGGCGGCCGCCGGCTGAGTGTGGCCGGTGCGTCGGCGACGCTCGTCGCCGCGGACAGTTCGTCTGGTTCCTGGCTCTGAGCCACCGGTCCCACCGGTGGCTCAGAGCCGTCACACCTTCGCGCGGGCCGACCCACCGCGCGTCCGTCTCCAGGAGGTACGGCTCCGCGTGCTCGCCATCCGTCTGACCGCCGAGCCGGAACGGCTCGACACCCTGGTCCTGCCCGTGCGGCCCGGCGCCGCCGACGACGCCCCGGCCGAGTCGGTGCCGACCGCGGTGGCCCCACCCGACGGGATCGCCGACGAGGTGGCCGCGTTGATCCCGGCGGCGCGGTTCCGGGGCCGGGCCGGTGACGTGCACACCCAGCTGCGGCCCGGGGGCGGTCCCGGGCGGCTGCTGCTGCTGCTGGGGATCGGCGCGGCCGACGAGGCGGCCTGGCGGGCGAGCGGCGCGGCGCTGGCCCGTGCCAGCAAAGATGAGACTCATGTCACACTCGCGCTGCCGAGCGGGGTGGCACCCGAGGCGGTGCGGGGACTGGCCGAAGGGCTGCTGCTGGCGTCGTACCGGTTCCGGCTGGGTGCGGACACCGACGCGCCCGCGCTTTCCGACGTCGACCTGGCGGTCACCGACCCCGAGGCGTACGAGCAGGCCGTCGAGGTGGCGCGGACCACCGCCCGGATGACCCGACTGGCCCGCGACCTCACCAACATGCCCTCCTCGGTGAAGAACCCGCAGTGGTTCGCCGAGCAGGTCACCGAGGCCGCGGCCGACCTGCCCGGGCTCACGCTGCGGGTCCGCGAGCCGGCGCAACTGGCCGCCGAGGGCTTCGGCGGCATCCTCGCCGTCGGTGGCGGATCGGCCAGCGGCCCGCGCCTGGTCGAGCTGGACTGGCATCCCGCGGAGGCCCGGACCCATGTGGTCCTGGTGGGCAAGGGCATCACCTTCGACACCGGCGGCATCTCCATCAAGCCGGTGCCGGCGATGAAGCTGATGCGCAAGGACATGGCCGGTGCCGCCGCCGTCGTGGCGGCCACCCTCGGTGCCGCCACGCTGGGCCTGCCGGTCCGGGTGACCACGCTCGCGCCGCTGGCCGAGAACATGGTCAGCGGGGCCGCGTTCCGGCCCGGCGACGTCGTGCGGCACTACGGCGGGATGACCAGCGAGACGACGAACTCCGATGCCGAGGGACGGCTGGTGCTCGCCGACGCGCTGGCGTACGCCGTCCAGGAACTCAAGCCCGACCTGCTCGTCGACCTGGCCACCCTGACCGGCGCCAACGCGGTGGCGCTGGGCACCCGCACCGGCGCCCTCTACAGCGACAACGACCAGCTCGCCGAGGACCTGCTGGCGGCCATCAGGTCGGCCGGTGAGTCGGCCTGGCGGATGCCGCTGCCCGCCGACTACGTCGAGCACCTCGGCAGCGACCTGGCCGACCTGCACAGCGCGCCGACGCAGGGCGGCGGTTCCGTGCTGGCCGCGCTCTACCTGCGGGAGTTCACCGGCGACCTGGCCGACCGTTGGCTGCACATCGACATGTCCGCACCCTCCTGGTGCGAACGCAACGACGCGGAGCTGACCCGGGGCGCGACCGGCTGGGGCGTACGCGGGCTGCTGCGCTGGCTGGCTGCGCTGGACTGACGGTGTGCGGGGCGCGGCCGGCTGACCCCGCAGCCGGCCGCTCGGTACCGCTGCCGGCCCGCCAGCGCGGCCGGGTGCCTCGGCTCAGCAGCGCACTGCGGCCAGCAGCCCGTGGCCGACCGGCAGCAGCGCCGGAATCCAGTGCTCCGACTCGCGGATGGCCTTCACCGTCTCGCGCACCATCACCGTCTCCGCATCCCGGGCGGCCGGGTCGCCGATCCGGCCGCCGGCCAGCGCACCGTTGAGCACCAGCACGCCGCCCGGCCGCAGCAGGCGCAACGCGGCGTCCACGCAGGCGGTGAAGCCGGTCACCTCGGCGTCGACGAAGACCAGGTCGTACGCGCCGTCGGCGAGCCGGGGCAGGACGTCCAGCGCCCGGCCGGTGATGATCCGGGTGCGGCCGGAGACGAAGCCGGCCTCGGCGAAGATGCGCCGGGCGATCCGCTGATGCTCCACCTCGACGTCGATGGTGGTGAGCACCCCGTCGGCCCGCATCCCGCGCAGCAGCCACACCCCGCTGACGCCGGTGCCGGTGCCGACCTCGACCACCGCGCGGGCGTTGCCGGCGGCGGCGAGCAGGCGCAACGCGGCACCCGCGCCTGCGGTGACCGCGTCCAGGCCGACCTCGCGGGCGAGGCTGCGGGCGGTCCGCAGGACGAGGTCCTCGGTGACGTACGACTCGGCGAACTGCAGGGCCGGGTTCGTCGAACTGCCGGAACCGGCGACCGTGGCGATGGGGCACCTCCGGGCGACGAGCATGATGCGCAGGGCGGTTGGGCACTGTGACTCTAAAGGCGGCCAGCTCTGAGCGCAGCGGCGCATCCACCCGCGGTGACAACCGCTGACCCGGCGCGGCGCATCCGTGCAATCCTGGAAGCGGTGTCCCGTAGCCCGCGCCGGACCGCGGACGCGTGGACACCGGGGGACGGGAGTGGGAGGCACCGAGTGACCGACGGCTGGGACTGGCGCCAGCCCGGCGTAGGCGGAGCACCGGCCGGGCATCCGACGGCCGGACATCCGCCGGCCGGTGGACCGGCGACACCGCAGGACAGCGGCCATGCCGGGTCGCCGTGGTGGTCCGACGCGCTCGCCGATCCGTGGCGGGACCCGCACGCACCGGCGGCGGTGGTGCTGCCCGCGGCACCGGTCGTCGGCAGCGAACCGGAACCGGTCGTCGATCCCGACGCGCCTGGCCGGCCGAGACTCCAGCAACTGCTGCTCATCCCGCTGGTGACCGCCCTGCTCGCCGGCGCGCTCGGTGGTGCCCTGGGCTACGCCTTCGCGATCCGTGGCGGCGCCGGTGCGACGGTGCTGGGCGCGGTCCCCGGTGCGGCGCCCACGCTCGCCCAACGCCCGCCGGAATCGCTGGCCGGCGTCGCCGAGCGGGTGCTGCCCAGCGTGGTCACCGTCCGGGTCGCCGGCCTGGGTGGCACCAGCGAGGGCTCAGGCTTCATCGCCAGTGCCGACGGGCATGTGATCACGAACGACCACGTGGTGGCCGGCGGCACCGGGAAGGCGTCGGTCATCTTCAACGACGGCAGCTCGGCGTCCGCGACGGTGGTGGGACAGGACGCGGAGTCCGACATCGCGGTGATCAAGGTCTCCCGCACCGGGCTGCGCCCGGTCGAGTTCGGCGACTCCGACGCCCTGGCCGTCGGCGACCCGGTGCTGGCGATGGGCTCCCCGCTGTCATTGGCGAACACGGTCACCGCGGGCATCGTCAGCGCCCTGGACCGGACGATGCACGCCGGTGAGCCGGGCGGACCGACGCGCTACTACGCCGCGATCCAGACGGACGCCGCAGTCAACCACGGCAACTCGGGCGGCCCGCTCGTCGATGCGGCGGGACGGGTCATCGGCGTCAACTCCACGATCAAGTCGCTGGTCGCCGAGGGTCAGGAGGCCGGCAACATCGGCCTTGCCTTCGCGATCCCGATCAACCAGGCGAAAAGGATCACCCAGGACATCATCGGCACCGGTAAGGCCCGCCGTACGGTGATCGGCGCCCAGGTGGGTGGGCCCGGCTCGGGCACCAACGGTGCCGGCGTACGCCTCGCGACGGTCGAGCCGTCCGGCCCGGCCGCCGGTGCGGGACTGCGCGCCGGTGACGTGATCCTGAAGCTCAACGGTCGTCCGATGACCGAGCCGACCGACCTCATCGCCCTGGTCCGCAAGTACGCGCCCGGCTCGGTGGTGACCGTCGAGTACCGCCGGGGTTCGACCCGACAGAACGCCTCGGTCACCCTCGCCGCGGACGCGAAGTGACCCCTCACCCTCTTCTGGCAGCGGCACCGACGTGCGTACTCTGGCTGCGGTAGCCGGGGGAAAGGGGGACCGAGGGTGTTCGAGAACCTGAACGTGTGGGAGGTCGGAGCGCTGCTGCTGCTGGCGCTGCTGATCTTCGGCGACCGGCTGCCGGCGGTGATCAGTGACGGGCTGCGGATGGTGCGCAACCTGCGCACCATGGCCCGCAGTGCCACCACCGACCTGAGCAAGGAACTGGGCACCGACATCCAGTTGGAGGACCTGCACCCCAAGGCGTTCATCCGCAAGCATCTGCTCAGCGAGGAGGACGAGCAGGCGATCCGGAAGCCGCTTCAGGGCGTCTACGACGGTCTCCGCGCCGATGTCACCGGCGTGCACGACGAACTCAAGGATGTCGCGAACGCGGCCGACCCACGCCGGCCCGGCCCGCCCCCGGCGAGCACCACCAGCCCGGTGCCGGCCCCCCGCGCGGTCAGCTACGACGACGTCACCTGACCGCCGCCGCGACAGGCGGCCTCAGCGCACGACCGGGTCCGGCCGGGCGAGGTGTGGACCGGCGCTCAGCGTCCGGTCGGCTTGAGGCCCAGCGGCTTGCCGAGCAGGGACTCGCGACGCAGCGCGAGCCGGTCGGCGACCTGACCCAGCGCCTTCGAGGCCGGAGAATCCGGCTCGGCGAGCACGATCGGGTTGCCCTCGTCGCCCGCCTCCCGGACCCGGGTGTCCAGCGGCACCTGACCCAGCAGCGGCACCGACGCGCCGATCGTCTGGGTCAGCGAATCCGCCACCGTCTGGCCGCCGCCGGCACCGAAGATCTCCATCCGGGAGCCGTCAGGCAGCTCCAGCCAGGACATGTTCTCGATCACACCGACCACCCGCTGGTGGGTCTGCAACGCGATCGCGCCCGCCCGCTCGGCGACCTCCGCCGCGGCGGCCTGAGGGGTGGTGACCACCAGGATCTCGGCGTTCGGCAGCAGTTGGGCCAGCGAGATCGCCACGTCGCCGGTGCCCGGGGGAAGGTCGAGCAGCAGGACGTCGAGGTCACCCCAGTAGACGTCGGCGAGGAACTGCTGCAACGCTCGGTGCAGCATCGGACCCCGCCAGACCACGGCGGCGTTGCCGGCGGTGAACATCCCGATCGAGATGACCTTCACCCCGTGCGCCTGCGGCGGCATGATCATGTCTTCGACCCGGGTGGGTCGGCCGTCCGCACCGAGCATCCGCGGCACCGAGTGCCCGTAGATGTCCGCGTCCACCACGCCGACGGACAGACCCCGGGCGGCCAGGGCGGCGGCCAGGTTGACCGTCACGCTGGACTTGCCGACACCGCCCTTGCCGCTGGCCACCGCGTACACCCGGGTACGGGAGCCGGGCTGGGCGAACGGGATCACCGGTTCCTCGGTAGCGCCGCCGCCGCGCAGCTTCGCCTGGAGCTCCTGGCGCTGCTCGGTGCTCATCACCCCGAACTCGATCTCGACGCCGCTGACCCCGCTCACCGCGCCCACGGCCGCGGTGATGTCCGAACGGAGCTTGTCCTTCAGCGGGCAACCGGCCACGGTCAGCAGCAACTCGACCCGGACCACGCCGTCCTCGCCGACCTCGGCGGAACGCACCATGCCGAGTTCGGTGATCGGCCGGCGGATCTCCGGGTCGTTGACGGTGGCCAGGGCGGCCAGGACGGCGTCGTTGACGGTGCTGACGGGAGCTGACATGCCCGTAATGCTACGTCGGCGGCGGGCTGTCACCGGTGCCGGTGACAGCGGTGTGAGCGAGTCGATCAGCTCTCCGGGCGGTGGGAGGCCGCCGGGTCGTGACGACCGTCACCCGGTTGGTCGCCGTCCACCTCGTCGCGGGGCTCGTCCAGCCCCTCACCACCGGCCCGGACGGCCGGGTCGTCCCGGTGCCGGCGCCCCAGCCGCTGTCGCCGCTGCGCCGCCTCGTCCAGCTCCTCGGCGAGCCGGGCCAACTCGGAGCGGACGAAGTCCCGGGTGGCCACCTCGCCGAGTGCGATCCGCAGTGCGGCGATCTCCCGGGCCAGGTACTCCGTGTCGGCCTTCTGCATGGTCGCCCGGCGTCGGTCCTCCTCCATCGCCACCCGATCGCGGTCGGCCTGACGGTTCTGTGCCAGCAGGATCAGCGGCGCCGCGTACGAGGCCTGGATGGAGAGCACCAGGGTGAGGAAGGTGAAGGTGTACGGGTCGAAGCGCATTCCCGCCGGGGCGAGAGTGTTCCAGAGGAACCATGCGCTGATCACCAGCGTCATGTAGACGATGAAGTTCGCCGTACCCATGCCACGGGCGATGCCCTCGGCCCAGCGTCCGAACGTCTCCTGGTCCACCCGGGGCAGCTTGAAGCCCCGGGGCTCCCGCGGTAGGTCGAGCCGTTCCGTGCGCCGCTGCTCAGTCATGACCACCGTCCGTCGCCGGGTCCGGAACGGCCGGGGTCGTCGCACCGTTCGGTAGGCCGCTCGACGCGCCGTCCCGGTCCCGCCAGTCCCGAGGCAGCGAGTGGTCCAGCACGTCGTCGACGGTGACGGCACCCACCAGCCGGTTGTTCCGGTCGATCACCGGCATGGCCACCAGATCGTAGGTGGCCATCCGGCGGGTGATCTCCGGCAGTGGGGTGGTCGGACGCAGCGGATCGATGTCGTTGACCACCACCCCGCCGAGCAGATCGGCCGGGGGTTCGCGGAGCAGCCGCTGGAAGTGCACCATGCCCAGGTAGCGGCCGGTGGGGGTGGCCATCGGCGCCCGGGCCACGAACACCTGCGCGGCCACCGCCGGGGAGAGCTGGGGCTCCCTGATCCGCGCGAGGGCCTCCGCCACCGTCGCGTCCGGGGGCAGGATGACCGGTTCGGAGGTCATCACGCTGCCCGCCGTGCCCGGCGTGTACTTGAGCAACTGCCGCACCGAATCGGCCTCGTCCGGCTCCATCAGGTCGAGCAGTACGTCCTGTTCCGGCGGCGGCAGCTCGCCGAGCAGATCGGCGGCGTCGTCCGGGTCCATCTCCTCCAGGATGTCGGCGGCCCGCTCGCGGTCCAGCGCGGCGAGGATCTCCACCTGGTCGTGCTCGGGCAGCTCGCTGAGCACGTCGGCGAGCCGCTGGTCGTCCAGGGCAGCCGCGACCTCGTTGCGCCGGGCGTCGGGCAGGTCCTGGAGCGCGTTGGCCAGGTCCGCCGGACGCATGTCCTCCAGCACGGCGAGCAGGTTGGCGGTGCCCCGGGTCTCCGCCACCCCGCTGAGCCCGCGTACCTGGTTCCACTCGACCTGGTGCAGGTGGCCCCGGCGAGCCAACCGGCCGGTCTGCTCGCGGACCGCCACCCGGGTCAGCGACCACTCGCCGCCACGACTGCACTCCATCGCCACGTCGACCACCGACGCGGCCCGGCCCTCCGGCGCGACCTGAACCCGGCGGTCCAGCAGTTCCTGAAGGACGAGCAACTCGTTCGGGCGCTTCTCGAACCGGCGCAGGTTCAACGTGCCACTGCCCAGCACGATGGCGTCGGCGTCGATCGAGGTGATCCGGTTGATGGAGAGGAAGATCCGCCGGCGCATCGGCATCTCGGCGACCAGACCGACGACCTCGGGCGGCCGTTGGCTCGCGCGCAGCCGGGCCACCGCGTCGCGTACCCGGCCCACCTGATCGCCGTTGGGGTCGAAGACAGCGACTCCGGAAAGTCGGGCGATGTACACCCGGGTCGGCGTGCTCACGGGCACCAGCCTAGGTGGTATGTCGACGCCCCGGCCGACGATGCTCCAGGGGCGGCACGGCCGGGCAGTGACCCGGACATACGCCGCGAGGGCCTAGTGTTTATCAACATGTCGACCTTGGCTTACGAGATCGTGGACGTCTTCACCGACCGTCCGTACGCCGGGAACCCCCTCGCGGTGGTCTTCGGCGCCGACGGGCTGGCGACCGACCAGATGCAGGCTCTGGCGCGCGAGTTCAACCTCTCGGAGACGGTCTTCGTGCTGCCCGCCACCCAGGTCGGTGCCACCTACCGGGCGCGGATCTTCACGCCGGTCGACGAACTGCCGTTCGCCGGTCACCCGAGCGTCGGCGCTGCGGTCACCGCCGCTCGCCGAGGCCTCTTTCCGATCGGGCAGGTCAACCAGGAGTGCGGTGCCGGGGTGCTGCCGATCGAGGTGAGCGAGGGTGCCGCCACCCTCACCGGCGGCAGCCCCACCCTCGGACCCGAACTGGAGCCGGAGCCGCTGCTGGAGATGACCGGGCTCGGCGCCGAGGACCACCTCGGCCCGGCGCCACGGGTCGCCGGCTGCGGCCTGGAGTTCCCGTTCCTGCCGGTACGCCCCGACGCCCTGGCCCGGGCCCGGGTGGACCCGGTGGCGGCCGGGCGGTACGGCATCGAGCATGTCAGCGTCTTCTCCTGGAACCCCGCGACCCAAACCGCGCACGCCCGGGTCTTCGTCCCCGGACTCGGCGTACCCGAGGACCCGGCGACCGGGTCGGCCGCGCTCGGTCTCGGAGTGTGGCTGGTCGCCAGCGGCCTGTTGCCCGGCGAGGGACGATCGTCGTACACCGTCCGGCAGGGCGTCGAGATGGGTCGACCGGCCTCGCTGGCCTGCACCGTGACCGCGGCCGGCGGCGCGGCGGTCGGCGCGAGCGTCGCCGGTCAGGTGATGCCGGTGGCACGCGGGGAGATCCTCGTCCCGCCCTTCGTCGGCTGACGGCCGACGCCGACCGGCCCGGATGCGAGAGGATGCCCCGGTGACCGACGAGCCCGAGAACCACCCACTGGTCGACGAGGCGATGAAGAAGGCCTCGGTGGCCTGGGTCGCGGTGGCCGGCGACCCGCCGCTGGCCCTGTGGTGCGTACCCCTGGAGGCCGCGCTGTTCGTGGTCAGCGGCCCCGGGGAGCAGTCCGCGCCGGGCCTGGCCGAGGCGGACGAGGCCCAGGTGACGCAGCGCGGTGATCACGGTGGCCGGATCGTCACCTGGCCGGCGCGGGTCAGTCGGGTGGCACCCGGCACCGAGCAGTGGGACACGCTCGCCCCGTTGGTGGCGGCCAAACGGCTCAACGCGCCCGGACCCACCACGGAGCTCGTCGCCCGCTGGGCCGCCGACGGATGCGCCCTGGTGCGGCTCGCGCCGACCGGCCAGCCGGCGCACGGTGCCGAGTTGCCGTCCGGCTCGCTGGCCGAGCAGCCCCGGCCGACGCCGGCGGTGCGCGCCACCCGACGGCCGTTCCGGCTGCACCGCGTCCGGCGGCGCTGACCAACCTCGTCCGAGGAGACGCCGGCCCGGGCTGGCTGCGTGGCTACGCGGGTGCGCCGACCGGGCTGGGGGCCTCGTCGAGCAGGTCGACGACCTCGCAGAGGGACTTCAGGGTCCGGCCGGCCCAGTCGACGTCGAGGTTGAACACCAGGTGGTCGGCGAGATCGGGTGCGGCGAGCCGGACCGCGCTCAGGCCGGCGCGCTGCGCACCGGTCAACTCCTGGCTGCCGCCGTCACCGACGTAGAGACAGTCTGCTGGCGGCAGGCCCAGCCGCGCACAGGCGGCCAGGTACAGGCTCGCGTCCGGCTTGCATCGCCCCGCCTGCACCGAGAACACCCGGACGTCGAGCAGCGGGGCGATCGCCAGCTCCGGCAGGAACGTCGGCAGCTCGTGGGTGCAGTCACTGATCACGCCGGTCCGCACGCCCCGCCGCCGCAGCGCCCGCAGGGTCGGCACGGCCTCGTCCCGTAACCGGGTGTCCGCGCGTACGGCCTGGTGTCGGGCAACGGCGGCAGCTCGCAACGCCTCCGCCGAAGGGTGTACGCCGGCCTGTTCGCACACCCAGCGCAGGGTCCCCTCGACCGTGCCGAAGCGCCCGCTGGCGCGTTCGTAGAAGCTGCGGTCGAGCACCTCGACAAAGGTGTCCGGCGGGCAGCCGAGCAGTTCGGCGGTGCTGAGGTGACCTTCGCCGCGCTGAACCGGACGGGTCAACGTGCCGAAGAAGTCGAACAGCACCGCCCGGAACGTGGGCATGGAAACCGACTCCGGGCGGAAGGGGGAGCCTGGGCGAGGACGCGCATGATCGTAACCGAACGCTGACGGAAAGTGGTGCCCCTGCGACGTGTGAAGATTGCACCTCGTGGTCACCGAACCTCATCGTCCGCCGCTCGACCTGATGACCGGCGCGGCCCTCGCCGTCGCCGTCTTCGCCGTCTCGTCGTCCGCGCCGCTCATCGCGTTCGCCGCCGCACCCGCCCTGGCGGTCGCCTTCTGGCGCAACATGCTGGCCGTCGCGGTGCTGAGTCCGTTCGCGCTGACCCGCCGACGGTCCGAGTTCCGCTTCGTCACCAGTGGCGCGGGTCGCCGGGAGGGCATGTTCTGCGTCCTCTCCGGGATGGCGCTGGCGGCGCATTTCGCCGCCTGGATGCCGAGTGCGAAGCTCACCTCGGTGGCTGCGGCAACGGCGCTGGTGGCCACCCAGCCGGTCTGGCAGGGGCTGATCGCCCGGGCGCAGGGCCGCCGGTTGCCGGTGGGTGTCTGGGCCGGCATCGGGGTGGCCGTGGTCGGGGCGGTGCTGGCGACCGGGGCCGACTTCACCGTCTCGGGTCAGGCCTTCACCGGCGATCTGCTGGCGCTGGCCGGTGGGCTGTTCGCGGCGGTGTACACCGCGCTGGGTGAACGGGCCCGGGTCACCGTCAGCAACGCCACCTACACCACCATCTGCTACGGCGTGTGCGGTCTGATCCTGCTGGTGGTCTGTCTCGTCGGCCGGGTGCCGCTCAGTGGCTTCGACACCGGCACCTGGCTGGCCGTGCTCGCCCTGGTCGGCGGGGCACAGCTGCTCGGCCACTCGATGTTCAGCTACGCGCTGCGGCGGGTATCGGCCACCACGGTGAGCGTACTGATCCTGCTGGAGGCACCCGGCGCGGCGCTGATCGGCTGGGCGTGGCTGGGTCAGCTGCCCGACCCGGTGACCCTGCCCGGCCTGTCGCTGTTGCTGGTCGGGGTGGCCGTGGTGGTGTTGTCCAGCGCCCGCACGGCCCGGCGTGCGACACGGGTCAGCACGGCGGTGCCGGCGGACGCCGCTCCGGTCCGCGACTGACGCCGACCCCGCCGGTCACACCTCGTGTACCTCAAGCACCCGGGTCTGCGGGGCGGCCTCGCCGAGCGCCAGCCGCAGTGCGATCCGCTCCGGATCGGCCAGGTACGTCTCGTATCCGGCCCGGGTGTCGAACCGGATGACGTGCACCTCGGTACCCCCGTCACCGGTGCGCAGCCGGCGTTCCAGCCGTCCGCCGTGGCGTGGCAGCAGCGCCAGCACGGTGTCCTCGTACCGTTGCCCGGCCTCGACCGCGCCGTCGGGAAGCTCCACCAGAGCGACCAGGCGCACCGCGGCGGCCGGGTCGCTGACCAGCGACTTCCAGAACTGGTGGTCGACGTGACCACCGGGGATGCCCTCCCGGCGACCCGTGTCCAGGTAGCCGTGCCGGCGGTAGAAGCCCGGCGCCTGGAACGAGAACGAGGCGACCGAGACCTCGGTGCAGCCGCGCCGTCGGGCCTCCTGCTCGGCCGCCGCCAGCAGCCGACCGCCCCAGCCTTCGCCACGGCGATCCGCGCGGACCCAGACCATGTTGATCCCGGCACAGCCGCCCCAGCTCCATCCGGTGAGCCCGGCCATCAGCTCGCCGGCGGCGTCGGTGACCCGGACGGACAGCGCCGCCTCGTCGGTGGCGCCGGTGGCCCGCTGGTTGAAGCTGGTCAGCTCCGCGTCCAACCGGGCGGCCAGTTCCTCATCCTTGCCCAGCACTTGCAGGTTGACGCCCTCGGCGACGGTCATGGCGCGGAGTATCGCAATGTTTCCCGACCGGGGCGACCCGGTTGCCCGCCCGATGCGACCTCAGGCCGGGCGCCCCGGGTGGCTCGGCCCGTCCGGGATCCCCACCGCGGCGGCGCTGGCCGACCAGAGTCGCGCCGCGAGCCGCGGGTCGGCCGCCTTGGGCCACGGGCGGCGTGGCCGGCAGTCGAAGTAGTAACCACCGCTTGTCAACCGGGAGCGGTCCTGGTTGGCGAGCCAGACCAGCGTCTGGGCGCCCTTGGCCGGGCTGCGGAACGGCAGCAGACGCATGCCCAGGGCGACCACCCGACTCTCGTTGCCGAACCGGGTCCGCACCACCCCGGGATGGAAGCAGTACGAGTCGACCTGCGGCCACCTCCGGGCCGCCTCCGCGGTGAACAGGATGTTCGCCTGCTTGCTGGTGCCGTACGCGGACATCGGTCGGTAACGGCGCAGCGGCGCGTTGAGGTCGTCCGGATCGAGGGTGCCGCTGCGGTGCGCGCCGGAGGCGGTCACCACCATGCGGCGTACCCGGTCGGCCAGCAGGTTGCTGAGCAGGAAGGGCGCCAGGTGGTTGGCCTGGACGGACAGCTCGAAACCGTCGACGGTGGTGACCGGCTGGAGCACGATCGCGCCGGCGTTGTTGGCCAGCACGTCGATCCGGTCGTACGCGGCGCGCAGCCGCTCGGCCAACTGCCGGACGTCGTCGAGGGCGGCGAAATCGGCACGGAACACCTCGGGCCGCTCCCCGGACGCCTCGCGTACCTCGTCCGCGGCGGCTCGCAGTCGGGCCGGGTCCCGGCCGACCAGGACCACCCGGTCGCCCCGGCAGGCCAGCTTGGTGGCGGCGGCCAATCCGATGCCGGAGCTGGCCCCGGTGATCACGACCAGTCGACGGTCAGTGACATCTTCCACAGGTCCATTCACCGCGGTCACGGCACGAGGTTACCGTGGCGTCACAAGCACCTTTGGAAGATCGTCGAGTCAGGGGCGGCGCTGTGGCCGTGCCTTGGAAGGAGCGCCGTCGATGGCGGTTGTCGGGCGTCCCCGCCGGTCCTGTCTGGCCGTGCCCGGATCGAGCGTCAAGATGCTCGGCAAGGCCCAGGGCCTGCCCGCCGACCAGGTCTTCCTCGACCTGGAGGACGCGGTCGCCCCACTGGCCAAGCCGGACGCCCGCAAGAACATCGTGGCCGCGCTGAACGAGGGTGACTGGGCCGGCAAGACCCGGGTCGTCCGGGTCAACGACCTCACCACCCCGTGGACCTACCGGGACGTCATCGACGTGGTGGAGGGCGCGGGGGCCAACCTCGACTGCGTGATGCTGCCGAAGGTGCAGGACGCGGCGCAGGTGCAGTGGCTGGACCTGACCCTCACCCAACTGGAGAAGACCCTCGGCCTGGAGGTGGGCCGGATCGGCATCGAGGCGCAGATCGAGAACGCCGCCGGGCTGGTCAACGTCGACGCCATCGCCGCCGCGTCGCCCCGCGTCGAGACGATCATCTTCGGTCCGGCCGACTTCATGGCCTCGATCAACATGAGGTCGCTGGTGGTCGGCGCCCTCATCCCCGACTACCCGGGCGACCCGTACCACTACATCCTGATGCGCATCCTGATGGCCGCCCGGATGCACGACAAGCAGGCCATCGACGGCCCGTTCCTGCAGATCCGGGACACCGACGGGTTCCGCGAGGTGGCGAAGCGGTCGGCGGCGCTCGGCTTCGACGGCAAGTGGGTGCTGCATCCCGGGCAGATTGATGCCGCGAACGAGGTCTACTCCCCGGCTCAGGCCGACTACGACCACGCCGAACTGATCCTCGACGCGTACCAGCACTACACCTCGGAGGCCGGTGGCCGGCTGGGTGCGGTGATGCTCGGCGACGAGATGATCGACGAGGCGTCTCGCAAGATGGCGCTGGTGATCGCCGCCAAGGGCCGGGCCGCCGGCCTGACCCGCACCTCGACGTTCGACCCGCCGGCCGAGTAGCCGCAGCGATCACCCCGCGCCCGCCCCGACCTCGGCCGGGGCGGGCGTTCGCCGGTCAGGTGGTGGAGGACGAGTTGGCGATCGCGAAGGCGATCGCGATGGCGTAACCGATGATCACCAGGGCGAGCAGGCCGGTGAGGATCCAACCGACGATGATGGCGGCCTTGGCCATCCCTTCGCCGCCCTCGCCGGTCTCCCGGATCTGGCGCATGGCCACGTGCCCCATGATGGCGCCGACCGGGGCGGTGATGCACGAGCCGATCCCGATCAGGGAGAGGACCAGGGCGACGATCGCCATCGAGTTCGTCTTCTGCTGCGGGTAGCCGTACCCGGGCGGGGGGTAGCCGTAGCCGGGCGGGGGCGGCGGCGGGTAACCGGCGGGCTGGGCCGGCGGGTAACCGGCCGGCGGATACGGCGCGGCGGCCGGGTCCGACTTCATCCCGGCGTACGGGTCGACCGGCGGCTGATACGGATCGTATCCGGACGGCTGCGGTGGAACAGCCGGCTGCGAGCTGACCGGCAGCGTCGGGTCGGCGGGCGGGCTGGACGGCTGGCCGGTCGATGCGGGGTCGGGCCAGCCGCCGGCCGGCGGGGGTTGCGTCATCGGGCTTCTCTTCCGTCGCGATGATGTGGCGCAGTCAGGGTAGTCATTGCCGCGCACCTCGCGACGCGCCCGGCATCGGGTGCGCGTTGCCCGACAGTGGCGGGAAAGGGCAGGATCTCGGCATGGGGATTGACGCGCGCGCGGCGGACCGCTCCGGCAACAGACCGAGACGGGACGTCAGCCGGCCGGGCCTGAGCCGGCGGCCACGCCCTGCCACCGCACCGGAGCCCGGCGACCAGGACGCACCGGCGTCACTGCCCGAGCCGGTGACCATGCGGTTGGACGGCAAGGTCGCGCTGGTGACGGGGGCGGGCAGCCCGGACGGCATCGGGTACGCCACCGCTCGCCGACTGTCCGACCTGGGCGCCCGGGTGGCGATCGTGTCGACCACCCGGCGCATCCACGAGCGGGCCGGCGAACTCGGGGTGACCGGTTTCGTCGCCGACCTCACCGACGAGTCGGAGGTGGGCGCGCTGGCCGACGCCGTGGCCGAGCAGCTCGGCGACGTCGAGGTGCTGGTCAACAACGCGGGTCTGGCCAGCCGGGCCAGCCCGGAGGTGCTGCGCCCGGTGGCGCAGCTCAGCTACGACGAGTGGCGGGGCGAGATCGACCGGAACCTGACCACCGCCTTCCTGTGCAGCCGGGCTTTCATCGGCGGCATGGCCGAGCGCGGTTGGGGTCGGATCGTGAATCTGGCCGCCACCGCCGGTCCGGTCAACGCGCTGCCCACCGAGGCGGCGTACGCGGCGGCCAAGGCGGGCGTGGTGGGCCTGACCCGGGCGCTGGCCATGGAGATGATCGCCGACGGGGTGACGGTCAACGCGGTGGCTCCGGGCACCATCTACACCGCCGCCTCGACCATGGCCGAGATCAAGCAGGGTCTGGGTACGCCGGTGGGGCGTCCCGGCACGCCCGACGAGGTGGCTGCGGCGATCACGTTCCTCTGCTCGCCGGCCGCGTCGTACATCACCGGGCAGATGTTGGTGGTCGACGGCGGCAACAGCGTCCGGGAGGCCCAGTTCCGCTGAACGGCCTCAGGTGCTGGTGCCGTCGGAGCCGGCCCAGATCGCCAGGGCCAGCCAGCCGCAGCAGGCCAGCAGGAGCAGGCCGGTGAAGATGTAGCTGAGGATCAGGCCCCAGGTGGCGAGCTGCTCGCCGTCCTCGCCGCTGGTGCGCAGTTGCCGCTTGGCCAGGTGACCGAGGGCGATGCCGACGGGAGCGAAGACGAACGCGAAGACCAGCGAGAGGATGGCCAGCACGTTGGTGCCGCGCCCGCCGCCCTGGCCGGCCGGCGGCCCGTACTGCCCGTAGGGCACCTGTGGGGCGTACGGGGGTTGCTGAGCCCACTGCTGGCCGTGCGGCGGCTGGCCCGGGTGCTCGTACGACGGCTGCCCGTACGCCGGCTGCTCGCCCTGCTGCTGTCCGTACGGCTGGCCGTACTGCGGCTGCTGCCCACCCGGGGGTGGCTCGTAGGGCGACGGTGGCTGGTCCGGCTCCGGTGGTTGGCCCACGCTCTCCTCCTACGGTCCCAACGTCCCTGGTCGCGGGGCCCTCATTGCGGGACGCTACCCGCAGCGGTGAACCTTTTCACAGCGGTTGGGTGGACTGGTCACCTTGGCCCCCCGGGTCGGGCGACCGATACTGATCGAGCGTTTAGTTACCAGTGAGTAGGCGCTGAATCCCCGGAGGCTGAGATGGCTCGACTCGCCCAGACGCCCGGCCTGACCGACGAGCAGCGGGCGATCCTGGAGACCGTCCGGGAATTCGCCGACAAGGAGATCATCCCGCACGCGCAGCGCCTGGAGCACACCGACGAGTACCCGGCCGACATCCTCGACGGGATGAAGGAGATGGGCCTGTTCGGTCTCACCATCGCCGAGGAACACGGCGGTCTCGGCGAGTCCCTGCTGACCTACGCCCTGGTGGTGGAGGAACTCTCCCGGGGCTGGATGTCGATCTCCGGCATCGTGAACACGCACTTCATCGTGGCGTACCTGATCTCCCAGCACGGCTCCGCCGAACAGCGGGCCCGGCTGCTGCCGAGGATGGCCACCGGCGAGGTGCGCGGTGCCTTCTCGATGTCGGAACCGGAGTGCGGCTCCGACGTCTCGGCGATCAGATCCAAGGCCGTCCGCGACGGCGACCGGTTCGTCATCGACGGCCAGAAGATGTGGCTCACCAACGGCGCGTACTCGTCGGTGGTGGCCACCCTGGTCCGGACCGAGACCGGCGCCGACTCGGTCTACGGCAACATGAGCACCTTCCTGCTGGAGAAGGAACCCGGCTTCGGCGAGACCGCCCCGGGCCTGACCATCCCCGGCAAGATCGACAAGATGGGCTACAAGGGCGTCGAGACCACCGAGATGGTGCTCGACGGCGTCACCGTCCCCGACAGCGCCGTCCTCGGCGGAGCCGACCAGGTGGGTCGGGGTTTCTACCAGATGATGGACGGCATCGAGGTCGGTCGGGTCAACGTCGCCGCCCGCGCCTGCGGCATCTCCATCCGGGCCTTCGAACTGGCCGTCGGGTACGCCCAACAGCGCCGGACCTTCGGCCAGCCGCTGGCGAAGCACCAGACCATCGCCTTCAAGCTGGCCGAGATGGGTACGAAGATCGAGGCGGCGCACGCCCTGATGGTCAACGCGGCCCGGCTCAAGGACGCCGGCCAGCGCAACGACGTCGAGGCGGGGATGGCCAAGCTGCTCGCCTCGGAGTACTGCGCCGAGGTCGTCCAGGAGGCGTTCCGCATCCACGGCGGCTACGGCTACTCCAAGGAGTACGAGATCGAGCGGCTGATGCGGGAGGCCCCGTTCCTGCTGATCGGCGAGGGCACCTCGGAGATCCAGAAGACCATCATCTCCCGCGGCCTGCTCCGCGACTACAAGCTCTGAGTCGTCAGCTCCGGCGGGTCAGCCCGGCGGCGGCCCGCTCCACGATCAGGCAGCGGTCCTCCACGTAGTCGATGCCGGCCTCCTCGGCGATCCGCCGGGCCTGCGGCGAGACGATGCCGAGCTGCAACCACACCGCCGGAGCGCCGATCGCCACCGCCTGCCGCACCACATCGACGGCGTCGTCGGCCGGCCGGAAGACGTCGACCAGGTCGACCGGGTGCGGGATGTCGGCCAGGGACCGGTACACCGGCTCGCCGAAGAGTTCGTCGGCGGTCGGGTTGACCGGGATGATGCGCCAGCCGTGCCGCTGCATCTCCAGCGGCACGCGGTGGGCGGCCTTGAACGGATCGCGGGACGCGCCCACGACGGCGATCACGCCGGCGTCGGCGAGGATCTGCTTGGCGGAACGCATCCGACGACTGTAGCCGCGCCGCCGTCAGCCCGCCCGGTCCGTTCAGAGCAGGCTCAGCTGCTCCGGCGCTGGTGCTGGTTGCGGCGCAGCACGGTGCTCGCCGGCTCCGGACCGGATCAGCCCGTGCCGGCGGGCGGCGATGCGGACCCGTGCGGTCAATTCCCGCTGGTAGGACTGCGGCGCGTACGCGCCCGCGCCGAACAGCTCCCGGTAGCGCGGCACCAACCGGGGATGTTCCCGCCCGAGCCACTGCGCGTACCACTCGCGGGCGCCGGGGCGCAGGTGCAGCGGTAGCGGCGTCACGCTGGCGGCACCGGCGTTGGCGATCGCCGCCACGGTGGCCTCGATCGACTCGTCCGAGTCGGAGAGGCCGGGCAGGATCGGCGCCATCAGCACACCCACCTCGAAGCCGGCGTCGGCGAACCGGCGTACCGCGTCGAGCCGGCGGCGCGGGCTCGGCGTGCCGGGCTCGACCGAGCGCCACAGCCGCTCGTCGAGGAAGCCGACCGAGAAGGCGACGGACACCCGGGTGCCCTCGGCCGCCTGTCGCAGCAGCGGCAGGTCACGCTGGATCAGCGTGCCCTTGGTCAGGATCGAGAACGGGTTGGCGAAGTCGCGCAGCGCCTCGATGATCGGCGGCATGAGCCGGTAACGCCCCTCGGCCCGCTGGTAGCAGTCGACGTTCGTGCCCATCGCCACGTGCGCCCCGCGCCAGCGCGGCGCGGCCAGCTCACGACGCAGCAGCTCACCCGCGTTGACCTTGACGACCACCTGGCTGTCGAAGTCCGCCCCCGCGTCGAAGTCAAGGTAGGTGTGGGTATTTCGGGCAAAGCAGTTGTGGCTCACCACCCCGTCGGCGACGAAGTCACCGGTGCCCGTGGTGATGT